>DXOL01000040.1:0-154591 GCA_019412825.1 Bacteroides thetaiotaomicron
CACGCCGATGGTACTGCGTAACAGTGGGAGAGTAGGTAGCCGCCATTTTTAGAGAGTCCCCGCCAGTCATCTTTGACTGGCGGGGATTTCTTGTTTTGGCAGTTTAGGAAAAAATTGCTATATTTGCCGACGACAATTATTTTATTAAACGTTTAAAGCAAATTAAAAGGTATGAAAACAAAACTTTTTTTGGCTGCTGTAGCAGTAACATTTTCTTTCGCTGTGATCTCTTGTTCTGGTAACAAAGCTAATAACGCTGCCGCTTCTGAAGGTGAAGAAGCAACTGTTGAAACTGTAGAAGCTGTTGCTGTTGAAGCAACTGACTCTTGCTGCCAGGCTAAAGACTCTTGTGCTACTGCTTGCGATAAGAAAGCTGATTGCACAGAAAAGAAGGAATGCTGTGATAAAAAGTAATCTATTGATTTAGAACGATAAATTAAAAGGGGGTATAGTGTGTCCGCACTATGCCCCCTTTTTCTGTTTGATGAAATACGGAGCTTTATTAGTGATACTTTTCTGCTAATAACCGACTTTAACTTATGAAATGAAATTATTTTCGATAAAAAAGTAACGTATTATTTGGTAGTACAGAAATAATCCATACCTTTGCACCGTCAAACTATAAAAGAGACAAAAAATGAATCAGATGTTTATACATATTCTACTATGCGGTATTATTATTCTACTATCAAAGGTTAGTGGAAGTGAGTGCTGCGCGTAAATGTGTATACTGAAAATATACGAAAGCCTTTCTCACTTCCAAGTGTGAAAGGTTTTTTTTTGAGCCAATAATAACATAAAATGATAGAAGATGGACAATAGGTTATTTATTTTTGATACCACCCTTCGGGATGGTGAACAGGTTCCGGGATGCCAGTTGAACACAGTGGAGAAGATTCAGGTAGCGAAGGCACTCGAAGCTTTGGGAGTCGATGTAATTGAAGCCGGCTTCCCCATCTCCAGCCCGGGAGATTTTAATTCTGTGATTGAAATTTCAAAAGCGGTGACTTGGCCCACTATTTGTGCTTTGACCCGTGCTGTTCAGAAGGATATTGATGTAGCGGTAGATGCTTTGAAATTCGCCAAGCATAAACGTATCCATACAGGTATCGGTACTTCTGACTCTCATATTAAATATAAATTCAACTCCAATCGGGAAGAGATTATCGAACGTGCGGTAGCAGCAGTGAAGTATGCACGTCGTTTTGTGGATGATGTGGAATTTTATGCAGAGGATGCAGGACGTACGGACAATGAATATCTGGCACGTGTGGTAGAAGCGGTTATCAAAGCGGGAGCCACAGTGGTGAATATACCGGATACGACGGGTTACTGTCTGCCTTCCGAATATGGTGCAAAGATTAAATATTTGATAGATCATGTAGACGGCATTGATAACGCGATTCTTTCTACTCACTGTCATAACGATTTGGGAATGGCAACAGCAAATACGATTGCTGGTGTTCTGAATGGAGCCCGTCAGGTAGAGGTGACCATTAACGGTATCGGCGAACGTGCGGGAAATACCGCTCTCGAAGAAATCGCAATGATTATCAAGAGTCATCATGAAATCGATATTCAGACCAATATCAATACACAGAAGATTTATCCGACCAGCCGTATGGTATCCAGTTTGATGAATATGCCTGTACAGCCGAATAAAGCAATCGTAGGTCGCAATGCTTTTGCCCATTCATCGGGTATCCATCAGGATGGTGTGTTGAAGAATGTAGAAACTTACGAGATTATCGATCCGCATGATGTAGGCATCGATGATAACTCTATCGTACTGACTGCCCGTAGCGGACGTGCGGCATTGAAGAATCGCCTGTCGTTGTTGGGAGTTAACCTGGATCAGGAAAAACTGGATAAGGTATATGAGGAGTTCCTGAAACTGGCCGATAAGAAAAAAGATATCAATGATGATGATGTATTGGTATTGGCAGGAGCAGACCGCAGCCAGAATCATCGTATTAAGTTGGAGTATTTGCAGGTGACAAGTGGTGTCGGTGTCCGTTCAGTTGCCAGTCTGGGACTGAATATTTCCGGTGAGAAGTTTGAAGCTTGTGCGAGTGGTAACGGTCCGGTGGATGCTGCCATCAAAGCTCTTAAAAAGATCGTAGACCGTCACATGACATTGAAAGAGTTCACTATTCAGGCTATTAGCAAGGGAAGTGATGATGTAGGTAAGGTTCATATGCAGGTAGAATATGATAATCAGATTTATTATGGCTTCGGAGCCAATACGGATATTATAGCCGCATCGGTAGAAGCTTATATTGACTGTATTAACAAATTCAAGGCATAAAGGAATAGCGAAAGTGGTACTGAAATACGTACCCCGCATTAATTATAAATCATACATAGTAAAAATATAAATAACAGATGAATACATTATTTGATAAAATATGGGATGCCCACGTGGTGACTACGGTGGAAGATGGGCCGACACAACTTTATATTGATCGTTTATATTGTCATGAAGTGACCAGCCCGCAGGCTTTTGCCGGATTGCGTGAGCGTGGCATCAAGGTATTACGTCCGGAAAAGGTGTTCTGTATGCCCGACCATAATACTCCGACACATGATCAGGATAAACCGATTGAAGACCCGATCTCCAAAACTCAGGTGGATACACTGACGAAAAATGCGAAAGATTTCGGGCTGGCACATTTCGGTATGATGCATCCTAAAAACGGAATTATCCATGTGGTAGGCCCGGAACGTGCACTGACACTGCCGGGAATGACGATTGTTTGCGGTGACTCGCATACTTCTACTCACGGTGCAATGGGAGCTATCGCTTTCGGCATCGGTACCAGTGAAGTGGAAATGGTACTGGCTTCACAATGTATCCTTCAGTCAAGACCGAAAACAATGCGTATTACCGTAGATGGCGAACTGGGTAAAGGAGTGACTGCGAAAGATGTCGCTCTGTACATGATGTCTAAGATGACTACTAGCGGAGCTACCGGTTACTTCGTGGAATATGCAGGTTCGGCCATCCGCAATCTGACTATGGAAGGACGTCTTACTCTTTGTAATCTGTCCATTGAAATGGGAGCACGTGGTGGTATGGTTGCCCCGGACGAAGTGACTTTCGAATATATCAAAGGACGTGAGAATGCTCCGCAAGGGGAAGCATGGGATCAGGCTATGGAATACTGGAAGACGCTGAAGAGCGATGATGACGCCGTATTCGATCAGGAAGTCCGTTTTGAAGCAGCGGATATCGAGCCGATGATTACGTACGGAACCAATCCGGGTATGGGAATGGGAATTACGCAAAACATTCCTACTACGGAAGGAATGGGAGAAGCTGCACAGGTTTCTTTCAAAAAATCGATGGAATATATGGGATTCCAGCCGGGTGAATCGTTACTGGGTAAAAAGATTGATTACGTATTCCTGGGTGCTTGTACCAATGGCCGTATTGAGGACTTCCGCGCATTCGCTTCTTTGGTGAAGGGACGAAGGAAAGCGGATAATGTAATCGCATGGCTGGTTCCGGGATCATGGATGGTTGATGCACAGATTCGTAAGGAAGGAATTGACAAGATATTGACTGAGGCGGGATTTGCAATCCGTCAGCCGGGATGTTCAGCATGCCTTGCGATGAATGATGACAAGATTCCTGCAGGAAAATATTCAGTATCGACCAGCAACCGTAACTTTGAAGGTCGTCAGGGACCGGGTGCCCGTACTTTACTGGCCAGCCCGTTGGTTGCTGCTGCCGCTGCGGTGACAGGAGTGATTACCGACCCGCGTGAACTGATGTAATTTCAATCGTAATTTGTAAATATTTAAATTGTAAACAGAAAGATGGCTAAGACAAAATTTAATATAATAACAAGTACTTGTGTACCCCTTCCTTTAGAGAATGTAGATACTGACCAGATTATTCCGGCACGTTTTCTGAAAGCAACGACTCGTGAAGAGAAGTTTTTCGGTGATAACCTGTTTCGTGACTGGCGTTATAATGCCGATGGTTCGTTGAACAAGGATTTCGTGCTGAACGATCCCACGTATAGCGGACAGATATTGGTGGCAGGAAAGAACTTCGGTTCGGGTTCCAGCCGCGAACACGCAGCCTGGGCGATTGCCGGATATGGTTTCCGTGTGGTAGTATCGAGCTTCTTTGCCGATATTCACAAAAATAATGAACTGAACAACTTCGTACTTCCGGTAGTTGTTACTGAAGAATTTTTGCAGGAGCTCTTCGACTCTATCTTTGCCGATCCGAAGGTGGAAGTGGAAGTGAATCTTCCCGAACAGACCATCACTAATAAAGCAACGGGTAAGAGTGAACATTTTGAAATCAACGCTTATAAGAAACTTTGTCTGATGAACGGACTGGATGACATAGACTTCTTGCTAAGCAATAAAAATAAAATAGAAGAATGGGAAAACAAGGCGTCAAAATAGAGATCATGGACACAACGCTCCGTGACGGTGAACAAACCAGCGGAGTATCTTTTGTGCCCCATGAGAAACTAATGATTGCCCGTTTACTATTGGAGGATTTGAAGGTAGACCGGGTAGAGGTTGCTTCAGCACGTGTATCGGAAGGTGAGTTTGAAGCCGTGAAGATGATTTGTGATTGGGCAGCCCGCCGCAATCTGCTTCAGAAAGTGGAAGTGCTGGGATTTGTGGACGGTCATACTTCGGTGGACTGGATACAACGTACTGGGTGTCGTGTCATCAATCTTCTTTGTAAGGGGTCATTGAAACATTGTACCCAACAATTGAAAAAGACTCCCGAAGAACATATCGCAGATATTATCAACGTAGTACATTACGCAGATGAACAGGATATCGGAGTGAATGTATATCTGGAAGACTGGAGTAACGGAATGAAGGATTCTCCCGAATATGTATTTCAGTTGATGGATGGCTTGAAGCAGACAAGCATCAGACGTTATATGTTGCCCGATACATTGGGAATCCTGAACCCGCTGCAGGTGATAGAATATATGCGGAAGATGAAGAAGCGTTATCCGAATACCCATTTTGATTTTCACGCGCATAATGACTATGATCTGGCGGTAAGCAATGTGCTGGCTGCCGTGTTGAGTGGTGTCAGAGGACTGCATACTACGATCAACGGACTTGGCGAACGGGCCGGTAATGCGCCCCTTTCCAGTGTGCAGGCTATTCTGAAAGATCATTTCAATGCAATGACCAATATTGACGAAAGCCGTCTGAATGATGTCAGTCGGGTAGTAGAGTCCTATTCAGGTATTGTAATTCCTGCCAATAAGCCGATTGTGGGAGAGAATGTCTTTACACAAGTTGCAGGCGTTCACGCCGACGGCGATAATAAGAATAATTTGTATTGTAATGATTTACTTCCCGAACGTTTCGGACGTAAGCGTGAGTATGCATTAGGAAAAACAAGTGGAAAGGCAAATATCCGTAAGAACCTCGAAGATCTGGGACTGGAGCTCGATGAAGATGCTATGCGCAAGGTGACGGAGCGAATCATTGAACTGGGGGACAAGAAAGAATTGGTGACTCAGGAGGATTTGCCGTATATTGTATCGGATGTCTTGAAACACGGGGCGATAGGTGAGAAGGTCAAGCTGAAGAGTTATTTTGTAAATCTGGCTCACGGTCTGAAACCGATGGCGACTTTAAAGATCGAAATAAACGGAAAGGAATACGAAGAAAGTTCAAGTGGCGATGGTCAGTATGATGCTTTCGTACGTGCGTTGCGTAAAATTTATAAAGTGACGTTAGGACGTAAATTCCCCATGTTGACGAATTATGCGGTATCTATCCCACCGGGTGGACGTACAGATGCGTTTGTGCAGACAGTAATTACCTGGAACTATGACGAACAGGTGTTCCGTACCCGTGGACTTGATGCCGACCAGACGGAGGCTGCCATCAAAGCAACAATGAAGATGTTGAATCTACTTGAAGAATAAGTTGATTTTATATTAACATGCATTTGATGCTTCCGAAATGACAGAGATTAATTAACTTTGAGTAGTATAAAAGATAAAAAGAAAAGTAACATGGATTTTAAAATTGCTGTATTAGCAGGCGACGGCATCGGACCGGAGATTTCGGTACAAGGTGTAGATGTAATGAGTGCCGTTTGCGAGAAGTTTGGTCACAAAGTAAGTTACGAATATGCAATCTGCGGTGCAGATGCGATTGATAAAGTAGGTGATCCGTTTCCGGAAGAAACATATGAGGTTTGCAAGAATGCAGATGCTGTTTTGTTTTCGGCCGTAGGTGATCCGAAGTTTGATAATGACCCTACTGCGAAAGTACGTCCGGAGCAGGGATTGCTGGCAATGCGTAAGAAATTGGGATTGTTTGCTAATATTCGTCCGGTACAGACATTCAAATGCCTGATCCATAAATCTCCGTTGCGTGCGGAACTGGTTGAGAATGCGGATTTCATCTGCATCCGTGAGTTGACCGGCGGTATGTACTTCGGTGAGAAATATCAGGATAATGATAAAGCATACGATACAAACTACTACACTCGTCCGGAAATTGAACGTATCCTGAAAGTTGCTTTTGAATATGCAATGAAACGCAGAAAGCACCTGACTGTGGTAGACAAGGCAAATGTTCTGGCTTCTTCCCGTCTGTGGCGTCAGATTGCACAGGAAATGGCTCCCAATTATCCGGAGGTGACAACTGACTATATGTTTGTGGATAATGCTGCCATGAAGATGATTCAGGAACCAGCTTTCTTTGACGTGATGGTGACTGAAAATACATTCGGTGATATTCTGACTGACGAAGGTTCTGTTATCAGCGGCTCTATGGGATTGCTTCCTTCAGCTTCTACCGGTGAAAGTACTCCGGTATTCGAACCGATTCATGGTTCATGGCCACAGGCGAAGGGCTTGAATATTGCGAACCCGTTGGCACAGATTCTGTCTGTAGCTATGTTGTTTGAATATTTCGACTGCAAAGAAGAAGGTGCGCTGATTCGTAAGGCGGTTGATGCATCACTGGATGAAAACGTGCGTACACCGGAAATTCAAGTAGCCGATGGTGCCAAATACGGTACAAAGGAAGTAGGACAGTGGATTGTTGACTATATCAAGAAGGCTTAAACAGATCATTCTGAACAAGATATATGGAGGCTGGATTCTTTAAACGGAGTTCAGCCTCTTTTTTGTTCATTCCGTTTCCTTGTTTTTTTACTTAAATGAAATGAGTCCATTGGGAGAAAAAACTAATCGGACTGTTAAAAAGTAGAAGAGTAAGATATTTGCTAATGAAAAACAGTACATTTGCACAGATTAATACACAAATGCTATGACAAAAAATTATCTATTCTTACTGTTGGGTTTGCTGCTTGCAGCGTGTAGTTCTGATGACAAAGACGAACAACCGATTTTAGTGACCAATGTTGTAATGCCTGCTTCCGGAACTGTATTCAAGCCCGGTGAAAAGGTAACGATAATGGCGGAAGGATTCCAGGACAATGATGAAATCATGTTCGATATTCGCTGGCCGCTTCAAGACGAAGTGCTGCATGAAGGATATGCTAAAGGGGGACGGGGTGTTATAACGGAAAAGACGGCTACGAGCATTACTTTTCTGGCTCCCGGACACTGGCCTGCTTCTACAACGGAAATCTTATTACGCCGCTCCGGTCAAATGATGTCTTTAGGAAAGATTTCGGTGGCGGATGGACAGGCACCCAAAGATTTTCAGCTTTATGGTATCATTAATTCCCGTTCCAATACCCACCGTCCTCATGCTATCGAATACATCAATCTTGAAAAGCCTCAGACAGCAGAGATAGTACGACTTGCAGACAATCAGGACTTCTCTTGTGTAGTCAACCTTCCCGGAAGCTGGAGTCTTAGTGGAGTATGGACGAAGGATGATCGCCGTACGACCGGACTTTATGATCTTTCTATGAACTATTGGGAAAAACCGGGAGCTGATCAGCTTGTAACAATGGGGATAGCGACCGGTAATTCTGTTTTTGGGGTATATCAAGGCGGAGACCGTTTATTTGTTAAAACAGTTAATGTGATGCCCTATACCAGAATGTATGTGCCGGAGAAACCTGATTATGGTTTTCTGCTGCCCGAAGGGATGAAGGCTGAAGCATTGTCACGTTATCCCTGTATACAAATGAGTGATGGAAATATACTCTGTTCGGTAGATAACGGCGATGGAACTTTTTCACCAGTAGTCTTGAACGGACAAAATATAGAAGAGAAAAGTATATATGTTGGCGAACCGATACAGGCAGTGGCATTGATTCCTTTTTGGATAGTTAAGCCTGTAGAAGGTATGGGAACGGCTAAATATACACGTGTTGGCGGATATATCGTATCGAAGAGAAATGGTGCGACGGCAGAGGAGGGAGATGGAACAGAATTTAGGCTATGGAACCCGACTACGAAGACGCTGGGCGAACCTTTCACCACATTCCCTAATGCTGCGTGTTCAGTAGCCACACTTGTTTCGGATGATTTTAAGAAACAGGAACTTTATGTATTGTTTGATGGTAGTCGGAATGGAAGGCTGATTTATATGTATGATTTACTAAAAGGTAGCTGGGAGTCATTATATCCAGGGGGCGGATTTCCTTATTCAGAAATCGTATTAGCCCGATAAGATTATTACTCAGCCCTTCTCCGGGCTATTATGCACAAAGGCCCCTTCTCATGTTTATATGAAGCAATGGAGACAAAGCCGGACTGCAAGAGTATGGATTTCAATTCATCACAAGAACGAATAATCATCCCGTCAATCAGATTTGTCCAAGTTCTGACTGACGGGTTATTCAGTTCGCAGCAAATCAGGAAATGTCCGTTCCGCTTTAATACCCGTGTCACTTCGGTGAATGCTTTCGGAAGATCGTTCCAAAAGTAAACCGTCTCGAAGGCTGTAACCACATCGAACATTTCATCGGTATAAGGGAGCGTGTCTACCGTACCTTGTTCTATAAAACAGCGGGTGGAAAGATATTTCTTGTTTTTCTTCTGTGCGAAAAGGACACTTTCCGGTGAAATGTCAATGCCGTATGCTTTTCCTTGCGGACAGCGACGCATCAGCTGTGTAAGATTGGCTCCGCCACCGCAACCAATGTCGAGCACATTCCATTCCTTATTCCATATTATATGTGACATTCCCCATTCGGAAAGCAAAGTGTGCCGTTTGTTCATTTCCCGGAGAATGACTCTTCCCCAAAAGCCTTCAGGCTTTTTGAGATTGTGGAATAACTTATGGATGATATTTCTTTTGCCCATGTTATAAACTAACTTTGCACGATGGAATAGATGATAATGCCTGCCAAAGTCAGCAATCCGGTATAGATCATAACTTCCGTTTGTTTCATTCCGGTACCCTTTCCAGGAGCAGTAATGTCTGATTGAAGTCGTGCCGTTAACTTATGGGCGATAAAGTAGAACAGCCAACCTCCGAATCCACCGATAATGGCTCCTGCTAATAAATCACCGGGATAATGCAATCCCAGATACAGGCGTGTATAAGAGTTGGTAAATGCCCAAAGCACGATAAATATGCTTAACCAGCGTTTGCGGAACAAACAAATCAGAAATATGGCAAGTCCGAAAGAATTAGCTGCATGACAAGAAGGAAAACCGAATCCTCCTCCTCGTTTTCCATTCACAATATAGACCAAATCCGCTATCGGATTTTCCGGATTGGAGGGACGCAGACGACCTACCAACGGACGAAGAAAACTATTGCACATCTGATCGGCAAACGTGATAGTGAGGGCGATCGCTACCACATAGCACAAAATCACTTTCCAATGAAAATTCTTGAGCAGTATATATAAGATACTGGCATACATCGGGACCCATATAACCTTACCTGTGAATGCACTCATGAAGTAATCCCAGAAAGGCGAATGTATTCCGTTGAAGAACAAAAGCAGTTGGGTGTCTATATCCGAAAGAAATTCTATCATAAAATAAATCGTATTATTAAAATATGGATTTGTCTGATCTTATCGCTTAGCCAGGTCATCATATAGTTTCTGAAGGAAGGCTTTTCCTTTTTCCAGATTGGCCCCTTTCTCTGTCCCTTCATCTATCTGGACGGTGTTGGCATCCAGATTGTACACTAATTGATTTTCCGCAGTCACCATACCGAACAGGGTCGGTTCCGTGAAATATCCGAAGTGGGGAGAAGACGGGTTAAAGATATTCTTGCTGAAAGTAAAGTCATCATGCGGCAATCCGAGCTGAGAAAGCAGCGTAGCGGCGATATCAATCTGCGAAGCGTACGTGTCTACCACTCGTGGTTCTTTCACGGCTCCTCCGATCAGTATTAGCGGAATTGTATGCCCTTCCAGCGGGTTTTCTACCGGACGCGGGTAAGCTCCCAAATGATCCGGTACAAGTACGATTAGTGTATTCTTCCACATCGGGGTCTCCTTATACTGTCTCACAAAATCTCCTACGCAACTATCAGCATAGGCGAAAGCATTCAGCACTTTATCGTCCAACCGATAGAACGGAACTTCAAACGGCTCGTGACTGCTTGATGTCTGCACGATTTTAAAGAAAGGTTCCTGTTGCTTCTCTTCCTTGAGGTCTTTCAGGAAACGTTGGAAAAGCGCATGATCCGGCGCTCCCCATTTGCCCGGACGTTCGGACAAAGGAAAATCTGTCTCGGAGATAATCTTCTCAATACCCGATGAAACCAGATAAGAGCGCATATTGGTGAAGTCTGCATCCCCTCCGTAATAGTATTCCAAACTGTATCCGGCATTTTTCAGACTGCGAGGAATGGAAGGAAGTCCGTCCGTTTTCTCAGGATACTTCATTATGCTGGTACTCGGCTGACCGGGATAACCACTGATAATAGATGCCAGTCCGCGATCCGTCCGGAAACTGTTTGCGTAGAAATTAGTGAATAACACTCCTTCTTTTCCGAATTTATCCATATTCACTGCTACATTCGGCTGTCCTCCCATCGTTTCCATTAAGTGTGTAGAAAAACTTTCGAGGATAATAAAGATGATATTCGGGCGTTGAGTATTTAGAATTTGCGGGATACTGTCTGTTGTCGCCACAGGTTTATCCAGCATTTCGGTCAGCAGCTCATCTGCAACTTTCGGGTCCATGAACCGATATTGCTTATCGAAATTGTTTTGATGGGTAGCAGAATACATAAAACTGAATGCCGGATTGATGGCTGCATGATTCATCCGTTGGTTCTGGCTAAAATATACTTTGCTCAGGTTCATTGTCGATACGGAAAAACCGCCACGGATAGGAATGAAGAGCGCTGCTGTCAGTAATAAAAGGACGAGAGATACATACTGCCGCTGATAAGGTATCTTCAACGGTGCTTTTTCCCGGATGAGTACGGCGTAGAAAATACCGTAGAGGATGGCTGCATAGATCAGCATAGCAAGGATTCCGAGTAATATGAACCAGAAGCTGACGCTTGCCATGGCATCTTTCGGAGATGAGAAGAAATAGAAGATAGGGGTGGCATCCAGCCTGAATCCCCAGAAACCGTATAAGCCCAGATCGACGATGAAGATGCAGGACATCACAAAAGCGATGATTCCGAAGTAACCTTGCCGGATGCGGCGTAGTATGGAAGATTTCGTCCAGGCGGAAGCGATAAGCAGGAAGCCCGGGATGGCAGTCAGATATCCTGCCAGTGAGAAATCCAGCGGCAAGCCGTGCCACATCACGCTGAAATAATCGCCGATAGAAGCGTCTGTATAGAGTTCATGGTAGTAAGCCATGAAAATAGGTTTTTGAAGGACAAACAGCAGAACGAACAAAAAATAAGTCGTGAGAAATTGCAGGATTCTCTTTTTCATATCTATAAACTTAAAAATATTGAACGGAGACAAAGGTACAATTCTTTTCTGTATCTTTGCGCATCAACCTGATAAAACGAGGTGAATGATGGCAAAAATTGCGAATAAATTAACAGATTTAGTGGGTAATACACCTCTAATGGAACTTTCCGGATACAGTGGAAAGTATGGTCTTAATCAGAATATTATCGCTAAACTGGAGGCTTTTAATCCGGCGGGAAGCGTAAAAGACAGAGTCGCTCTTTCTATGATTGAAGATGCGGAGGCCCGCGGGGCACTGAAACCCGGTGCCACCATTATCGAACCGACCAGCGGAAATACGGGAGTCGGACTGGCGATGGTAGCTACCATTAAAGGATATCACCTGATATTGACTATGCCCGAAACGATGAGCCTGGAACGGCGAAACCTGTTGAAAGCACTGGGGGCGCAGATTGTGCTGACAGATGGCTTGGGCGGGATGGCTGCTTCTATTGCCAAAGCGCAGGAGTTGCGCGATAGTATCCCCGGATCGGTGATCCTGCAACAGTTTGAAAATCCTTCGAACGCTGCTGTCCATGAGCGGACAACAGGAGAAGAAATCTGGCGGGATACGGATGGTGAAGTGGCAGTTTTTGTTGCCGGAGTAGGAACCGGAGGTACGATTTGCGGCGTGGCACGCGCCTTAAAAAAACATAATCCGGATGTTCATATCGTTGCGGTTGAACCTGCGTCGTCTCCCATATTGGCGGGAGGTCAGGCAGCACCACACCGCATACAGGGAATCGGGGCGAATTTTATTCCGAAACTTTATGATGCTTCTGTGGTGGATGAAGTGATCGGTGTGCCCGATGACGAAGCCATTCGTGCGGGCCGGGAACTGGCTGCAACAGAAGGTTTGCTGGCCGGAATCTCTTCGGGAGCGGCCGTATATGCAGCCCGCCAGTTGGCACAGCGTCCGGAGTTCAGGAACAAAAAAATCGTTGCGTTGTTACCTGATACGGGAGAACGCTATCTGTCGACCGAATTGTTCGCTTTTGATGCCTATCCTTTGGATTAATATTTGAATCATGATAAGAATTATTTTAATTTTATTTCTTAGCTTTCCGGTTGCCCTATGTGCGCAGACCTATCAGCAATTATCAGAAAAGGCGATTGAATATATCGAAATGGACAGTCTTTCCAAAGCCGAAGAACTACTGCTTCAGGCTTTGAAACTGGAACCGAAGAATGCGAAGAATGCCATGCTTTTTTCCAATCTGGGATTGGTACAGCGTCGGTTGGGTGAATATGACAAGGCACTCGAATCTTATTCTTTTGCGCTGAACTTTGCTCCATTGGCAGTACCTATCCTGCTGGACCGCGCCGCGATTAATCTGGAAATGGGAAATACAGACCGTGCTTATACCGATTATTGTCAGGTACTTGACGAAGATAAGCAGAATAAGGAAGCGCTGTTGATGCGGGCATACATCTATGTTCTCCGGAGGGATTACCCTGCGGCACGAATCGATTATAACCGCTTGCTGGAGATTGACCCGCAAAGTTATAGCGGTCGGCTCGGACTGGCTACCTTGGAACAGAAAGAAGGAAAATTCAAGGAAGCGCTCGAAATCCTTAATAAGATGATTGCGGCAACTCCCGAAGATGCGACTCTTTATATTGCCCGTGCAGATGTAGAACGGGAGATGAAACATGAAGATCTGGCTTTGGTCGATCTGGAGGAAGCTATTCGCCTGAATCCTTCTTCGGCGGATGCCTATTTGTTGCGTGGCAATATTTATCTGACACAGAAAAAGAAAGCATTGGCAAAGATTGACTTTGAAAAAGCGATTTCGCTGGGCATACCTCCTGCTGATTTGCACGAGCAGCTGAAACAATGCAAATAAAAGACAAAACTAAAAACATCTTACTACTAACTAATACCCAAACAGAAAATGAAACGTATTGTTTTTTTAGATTACGTGCGCGTGTTCGCATGTTTCCTCGTTATGGTGGTACACGCCAGTGAAAACTTTTACGGTGCTGCCGGATCTACGGACATGGCAGGACCGCAATCTTATTTAGCCAGTGAAGCAGACCGATTGTGGGTGGCCGTGTACGACGGTTTCTCACGCATGGCAGTACCATTGTTCATGATTGTCTCTGCTTACCTGCTGGTACCGATGAAGGAGGGACAGACCTCATGGCAGTTCTATCGCCGCCGCTTCACTCATATCCTGCCGCCGTTTTTCATATTCATGATATTGTATTGTACCTTGCCATTGTTGTGGGGACAGATAGATGGCGAAACATCAATCAAAGATTTGTCCCGGATATTCCTGAATTTTCCGACGCTTGCCGGACACTTTTGGTTTATGTATCCTTTGATCAGCCTTTACTTGTTTATACCTATTATATCTCCCTGGCTGAGTAAAGCTACGGCGAAAGAAGAACGTTTCTTTATAGGACTGTTCCTGTTATCAACGTGTATGCCGTACTTCAATCGCTGGTTTGGTGAAGTGTGGGGGCAGTGTTTTTGGAATGAATACCATATGTTATGGTATTTCTCCGGTTTCCTGGGATATCTTGTGTTGGCACATTACATCCGTGTACACTTAAAATGGGACCGCTCCAAACGTTTCATCGTGGGACTTATTTTGATGGTTGCCGGAGCTGCACTGACTATCTACTCATTCTATATACAGGCTATTCCCGGAATTACTCATTCTACGCCTGTCATAGAAATTGGATGGGCTTTCTGTACGATCAACTGTGTGCTTCTCACGGCAGGTACGTTCCTTCTCTTCACCTGCATAAACCAACCGAAAGCTCCGCATCTTGTAACGGATATGTCGAAACTCAGCTATGGTATGTATCTTATGCATATATTCTGGCTCGGATTATGGGCGACAGTATTCAAAAATACTCTGGAACTGCCTACTATTGCTGCCATCCCATGTATTGCAGTGACTACATTTGTATGCTGTTATATAACGACAAAGATTATCTCGTTCCTACCGGGCAGTAAATGGATTATAGGCTAAACAGATCGGATGTTCTTGAATTAAACAAAAAAGGGAAGCGATTGCTTCCCTTTTTTGTTTACTCATTTTATTATATAGTCCTTCCTGATTACGCCTGAATAAGTTACTCTTTATTAAAGGTAAATCGATGGGGCGGCTCAATACATTATTATACAAACTGCTTAATCAGATTCACAAACTCTTTTCCATATTTCTTCTTCTTAAACTCTCCGATACCACTGATTTCTCCGAATGCTTCGATGGTAGTCGGCCGTGAAATACTGAGTAGATGCAACACCTTATCCGATAGAACGATATATGCCGGAAGACCATCCTGATCGGCAATCTGTTTCCGCAATCCTCGTAGTGCTTCGAATAAATCTTCGTTTTCTCCACCAGGGATACCGAAAGGAAGTTCTTTGGCAATGACCACCTTCTTCTTTTTCCCTTTTCCTGTGACGATTTCTTCCCGGTGAATCACGGCAAGCATTGCTTTTGCTTTTCCAAAAAGAATGTCACTCCCGCTTGGAGTGATTTTGAGATGGTTGTTTTCATTGTAGGCTATTTCGAAATAGCCCAGTTGCAGCATTTGAAGTAAATAATCCTGCCAGTCACGAGGTGGTATGTCTCGTCCTGCGCCAAACGTCTTTAATTCCTGATACCCTTTTGCCGTAACTTCTGCCGAATAACTTCCACGGAGAATATCGATTAATATTCCTGTACTGATTTGTTGTTCCGCACGGACAATGGCACTCAACGCTTTTTGTACGATGATTGTACCGTCAAACCGTTGTGGAGGGTTTTTACAGACATCACAGTTGCCGCAGTCTTCTGTTGAGGTTTCTCCGAAATAGCTCAGCAGGATTCTTCTGCGGCAGATGTCCGCTTCGGCGTATTGCTGCATACGTTGCAGCTTTTCCAGATTGATCGTCTGCTGGTTACTTTCCGTGGCGAATTTAGTTAACAGGATCAGATCTCCCAGTGAATAGAATAATACAGTGTCGCTTGGCAAGCCATCCCGTCCGGCACGCCCGATTTCCTGATAAAAACTTTCAATACTTTTAGGGAGGTTATAGTGAATAACCCAGCGGACATTCGATTTGTCAATTCCCATACCAAAAGCAATGGTGGCGCATACTACCTGAATACGGTCATTTATGAAGTCATTCTGAGTCTCGTCCCGATGCTGCGGAGACAATCCGGCATGATAAACACCGCATCGGATTCCCTGCTTTTGCAGCATTTGTGCTACAGTTTCCGTTTTATTACGGCTCATGCAATAAATGATTCCACTTTCTTCTCTGTGGCGGTGGATAAACTCCAGAATCGCTTTATTCTTCTCTTTTGCCTGAAAACCGCGTTTTACGTCCAGACTGATGTTGGGACGGTCGAAAGAAGAAATAAACGTCCGGGGCTGTATCAGATGCAACTGTCGGATTATATCCTCACGGGTTATTTTGTCGGCTGTTGCCGTTAATGCAATAATCGGAACCTGCGGAAACTGCTGATGGAGCATTCCCATTTGTGTATATTCCGGACGGAAGTCATGTCCCCATTGAGAAATACAGTGGGCTTCGTCAATAGCGAAGAGCGAAATACTCATATCCCGCAACAGATAGTCCTTTTCCGCTATCAGCTTCTCCGGCGAAATATAAAGCAGTTTCAGACGTCCTTCGATGCAGGCACGGCGGAGATTGGCATTTTCCGTTTCGTCATTGCTGCTGTTGAGTGCTCCTGCTGCGATGCCGTTGGCTTGCAACGTTTCTACCTGGTCTTTCATCAGTGAGATAAGCGGGGAGACCACTATAGCTGTACCTTCGGAGAGCAATGCAGGCAGTTGATAACAGATCGATTTACCTCCGCCGGTGGGCATCAGTACCAGTGAATCCTGCTTGTTCAGCAAGTGGCGGATGATCTCTTCCTGTAAGGGCCGGAAGCTGTCATAACCGAAATATGATTTTAGAGTTTCTTTCATCAACATTTGTTTAAACTTTGTTGCAAAGGTACGCTTTTCTTTAGCAATCTTTATCATGTCTCGATTTCTGTTTTGATTTTAATGCCCCAAGAGTTAAAGTTTCTTATTATTCACCCTTAATTCCTCTTTTTCAAGGTTTTTGATTGTTTTATTAGAAAAAAAATGCACAAAATAATTGTGTGTTTAAAAAAAAAGTAAGACATTTGTAACATGTAACGTTGCGAATGAGCAATTAATAACAAATAAACAAACCCTAACCAGTTAATTCAATGAGTGATTTAGAGAACAAAAAAGCGGAGGAAGCTCCAAAGAAACGTCCCTACAATTTGAGGGAAAAGAAAGAAAAGAAGGCTGCATATCGGTCATTAATCAGACCGGAACTGGCAGACGAGTTGTATGACAAGATCCTGAACATTGTAGTTGTTCAGAAGAAGTACAAAGATCCTGACTATTCAGCTAAAGATTTGGCTAAAGAGTTGAAGACCAATACTCGCTACCTTTCTGCAGTAGTGAATTCTCGTTTTGGTATGAACTACTCTTGTTTGTTGAATGAGTATAGAGTGAAAGACGCTCTGCATTTGTTGACAGACAAGCGTTATGCCGACAAGAATGTGGAAGAAATCAGTGCAATGGTTGGCTTTGCAAATCGTCAATCTTTTTACGCTGCATTTTACAAGAATGTAGGTGAAACTCCTAACGGATATCGCAAGAAACACGCTGATAGTAAGAAGTAATTGCGTTTTCCGATACTGACCAAAAGGAATTACCTCTGAATGAAAAGTTCGGAGATAATTCCTTTTCTTGTTTAATTAATCAATATCAGTAATTATGAAAAAACATTTTATTTCGATGGCAGTTACCGCTACGATCCTTGCATCCTGCGGTGGGGCCAAAACAACAACTGCCGAGGCAGATAAATTTGATTATACAGTGGAACAATTTGCAGACTTACAAATATTGCGGTACAAGGTTCCTGAATTCGAAACCTTGACGCTGAAACAGAAAGAATTGGTTTATTACCTGACTCAGGCTGCGCTGGAAGGACGCGACATCCTGTTTGATCAGAACGGAAAGTATAACCTGAGAATCCGCCGGATGCTCGAAGCCGTTTACACCAATTATAAAGGAGACAAGTCGGCTCCCGACTTCAAAAATATGGAAGTGTACCTCAAACGGGTATGGTTCTCTAATGGTATTCATCATCATTACGGCATGGAAAAGTTCGTGCCTGGTTTCTCGCAGGACTTCCTGAAACAGGCTGTGCTCGGAACAGACGCCCAATTACTTCCGTTGTCAGAAGGACAGACTGCCGAACAACTCTGTGAAGAGCTTTTCCCGGTTATGTTCGATCCGGCTATCTTGTCGAAGCGTGTAAATCAGGCGGACGGTGAAGACTTGGTACTGACTTCTGCCTGCAATTATTACGACGGAGTCACTCAGCAGGAAGCGGAAAACTTCTACGGATCAATGAAAGACCCGAAAGATGAAACTCCGGTTTCTTACGGACTGAACAGCCGATTGGTGAAAGAAGATGGAAAAATACAGGAAAAAGTCTGGAAGGTAGGCGGACTTTATACTCAGGCGATTGAAAAGATCGTGTACTGGTTGAAGAAAGCGGAAACGGTTGCCGAAAATGATGCACAGAAAGCTGTGATCAGCAAACTGATTCAATTTTACGAAACAGGCAGCCTGAAAGACTTCGATGAATATGCTATCCTTTGGGTGAAAGACCTTGATTCAAGAATTGACTTCGTGAATGGCTTTACAGAAAGCTACGGCGACCCGCTGGGAGTGAAAGCCAGTTGGGAATCACTGGTCAACTTCAAAGACTTGGATGCTACGCACCGCACAGAGATTATCAGCAGCAATGCGCAATGGTTCGAAGATCATTCGCCGGTTGATAAATCTTTCAAAAAGGAAAAGGTAAAAGGGGTATCTGCCAAGGTGATCACTGCCGCTATTCTTGCCGGCGATTTATATCCTGCAACCGCCATTGGTATCAATCTTCCGAACGCTAACTGGATTCGTGCCCATCACGGCTCTAAGTCAGTTACTATCGGCAATATCACAGATGCTTATAATAAAGCTGCCCACGGTAACGGATTCAATGAAGAGTTTGTCTGCAATGACGAAGAGAGACAGCGGATCGACCAGTATGGCGACCTGACAGGTGAACTTCATACAGACTTGCACGAATGTCTGGGACATGGTTCGGGCAAATTGCTTCCGGGAGTAGACCCTGACGCTTTGAAAGCGTATGGTTCCACTATTGAAGAAGCACGTGCCGACTTGTTCGGATTGTATTATGTGGCCGACCCGAAACTGGTAGAACTGAAACTCGTTCCGGATGCGGATGCTTATAAAGCTGAATATTATACTTTCCTGATGAATGGTCTGATGACACAGCTTGTACGTATCGAACCGGGAAATAATATCGAAGAAGCTCATATGCGCAACCGTCAGCTGATTGCCCGCTGGGTATTTGAAAAAGGAGCTCCCGACAAAGTGGTCGAAATGGTAAAGAAGGACGGAAAGACCTATGTCGTAGTCAATGATTATGAGAAAGTCCGTCAGTTGTTCGGTGAACTGCTGGCTGAAATTCAGCGAATCAAATCGACCGGTGATTTTGAAGGTGCCCGTACATTGGTCGAAAATTATGCCGTGAAGGTTGATCCTGCTTTGCACGCCGAAGTGTTGGCACGCTATAAGAAACTGAATCTGGCTCCTTACAAAGGTTTTATAAATCCGGTCTATGAACTGGTGACTGACAAGGATGGAAATATCACGGACGTTACCGTGTCTTATGATGAAGACTATGTAGAACAAATGTTGCGTTACAGCAAAGATTATTCTCCGTTGCCTTCCGTAAATAATTAATATTGAAAATGGATATAAAAGAACAACTGAAAGATATCAAAACACAGCTCCGTCTCTCTATGAACGGGGCTGTGTCCCAAAGTATGCGTGAGAAGGGATTGGTATACAAACTCAATTTCGGAGTCGAAATCCCCCGCATAAAGATGATTGCCGAAGGGTATGAAAAGAATCACGACCTGGCGCAGGCATTGTGGAAAGAAGACATTCGCGAATGCAAAATCATGGCAGCCATGTTGCAGCCTGTGGATACCTTTTATCCCGAGATAGCTGATATCTGGGTAGAAAGTATCCGTAACATAGAGATTGCGGAACTGACCTGTATGAATCTTTTCCAGCATTTGCCGTATGCTCCTGCTAAATCTTTTCATTGGATGGCTGATGAACAGGAATATGTGCAGACATGCGGTTTCCTGACAGCTGCCCGTCTTTTGATGAAAAAGGGAGATATGACAGAAAGAGCCTCCGGCGAATTGCTCGACCAGGCACTTTGCGCTGTTCATTCAGAAAGCTATCATGTGCGGAATGCAGCTCTGCTGGTTATCCGTAAGTATATGCAGCATAACGAAGAGCACGCTTTCCGTGTATGCCGGATGGTTGAAGGAATGGCAGATTCCACAGTGGAAGCGGAGCAGATGCTCTATAATATGGTAAAAGAAGAAGTGGAGAATAAGTAATAAGTAATAAGTAATAGGTAATACCATGCGGGCATTCGCCGGATGGAATTTTAAGTAACTACGGTTATTACCTATTACCTATTACTTATTACTTATTTCCCAAAATTCTTTTGCTTTCCACAAAAAAGGCTTAACTTTGTTCGCGCTAATTTTGTGCTGATGATGGAAACTCAAAATGTGAAAGATACGGTAAGGCAGATATTCACAGAATATCTCACGGCGAACGGGCATCGTAAGACTCCCGAACGTTACGCCATACTCGAAACTATCTATTCCATCGACGGACATTTCGATATCGATATGCTCTATTCCAGAATGATGGATCAGGAGAATTTCCGGGTGAGCCGGGCAACTCTTTATAATACTATTATTCTGCTTATCAATGCGCGGCTGATCATCAAGCATCAGTTCGGCACTTCCTCCCAATACGAAAAATCATACAATCGCGAGACGCATCATCATCAGATATGTACTCAATGCGGCAAAGTGACCGAGTTTCAGAACGAGGAATTGCAGCATGCCATCGAAAATACAAAATTAAGCCGCTTTCAACTTTCGCATTACTCCTTATATATATATGGATTGTGCAGCAAGTGCGACAGAGCTAATAAACGGAAAAAAGTCAGTAACAACAATAAAAAAGAAAAATGAAAGTAGATGTTCTATTAGGATTACAATGGGGCGACGAAGGTAAAGGCAAAGTAGTCGACGTATTAACACCTAAGTACGATGTGGTCGCTCGTTTCCAGGGCGGTCCGAATGCCGGTCATACACTTGAGTTCGAAGGACAGAAGTATGTACTTCGTTCTATTCCTTCCGGTATTTTTCAGGGAGATAAGGTAAATATTATCGGTAACGGTGTAGTGCTCGATCCGGCATTGTTCAAAGCAGAAGCTGAGGCACTCGAAGCATCGGGACACCCATTGAAAGAGCGTTTGCACATTTCTAAGAAAGCTCATCTCATCCTTCCGACACACCGCATACTGGACGCCGCTTACGAAGCTGCCAAGGGAGATGCGAAAGTAGGAACAACCGGTAAAGGCATTGGCCCTACTTATACGGATAAAGTTAGCCGTAACGGTGTTCGTGTAGGTGATATCCTTCATAACTTCGAACAGAAATACGGTGCGGCGAAAGCTCGTCACGAACAAATCCTGAAAAGTCTGAACTACGAATATGACCTCACAGAACTGGAAAAAGCATGGATGGAAGGTATCGAATACCTGAAACAGTTCCATTTTGTAGACAGTGAACATGAGGTTAACAACTATCTGAAAGACGGCAAGAGTGTTCTTTGCGAAGGTGCTCAGGGAACGATGCTTGATATCGATTTCGGTTCGTATCCGTTCGTTACTTCTTCCAATACGGTTTGTGCAGGTGCCTGCACCGGTTTGGGAGTAGCTCCGAACCGTATCGGCGAAGTGTTCGGTATCTTCAAGGCATACTGTACTCGTGTAGGTGCCGGTCCGTTCCCGACGGAACTGTTCGACGAGACTGGTGACAAGATGTGCACACTGGGACATGAATTCGGTTCTGTAACAGGACGTAAACGTCGTTGCGGATGGATTGACCTGGTAGCTCTGAAATATTCCGTTATGATAAACGGTGTTACCAAACTGATCATGATGAAGAGCGACGTGCTCGATACATTCGATACCATCAAGGCTTGTGTTGCTTATAAGGTAGATGGCGAGGAAATTGATTATTTCCCATATGATATCACTGAAGGTGTGGAGCCTGTATATGCAGAACTGCCGGGCTGGAAGACAGATATGACAAAGATGCAGAGCGAAGATGAATTCCCGGAAGAATTCAATGCTTATCTGACTTTCCTGGAAGAACAACTTGGTGTGGAAATTAAGATTGTATCTGTCGGACCGGACAGAGCGCAGACAATCGAACGTTATACTGAAGAATAAGAAATGTTATTCTATTCCTAGAATAACTTTGTTCTATAACTTAATGAGAGGCGGAGAAATGGAAATTACTCCGCCTTTTTGTTTTCTCTTTACCCCCAATATTAACTATAACGCATTATGAAAACACATTTCATCACTTTCCTATTATTAATAGGTATGAGTCTGGGAATCTCTTCCCGGCTCCACGCACAGTCTTCTTACCAGCCTGGTGAAGAAAACCTCAAAGCCCGTGAAGAATTTCAGGATAATAAATTCGGTATTTTCCTTCATTGGGGACTGTATGCCATGCTTGCTACCGGTGAGTGGACTATGACAAACAATAATCTGAATTATAAAGAGTATGCCAAACTGGCAGGCGGCTTCTATCCCTCCAAGTTTGATGCGGATAAGTGGGTGGCTGCCATCAAAGCGTCGGGAGCTAAATATATCTGTCTGACTTCCCGCCATCATGACGGCTTCTCCATGTTCGATACCCAATATTCGGACTTCAATATCGTGAAGGCAACTCCCTTTAAGAGGGATATCATCAAGGAGCTGGCAGCAGCTTGCAGCAAACAGGGAATCAAACTCCATTTCTACTACTCTCATCTTGACTGGACGCGGGAAGATTATCCTTGGGGTCGTACAGGACGGGGTACAGGACGTCCGAATCCGAAAGGAGACTGGAAAAGCTATTATCAGTTCATGAACAATCAGCTGACGGAACTGCTGACTAATTATGGTCCGGTAGGAGCCGTCTGGTTCGATGGATGGTGGGATCAGGATGGAAATCCCGGCTTTAACTGGGAGTTGCCGGAACAATATGCCATGATTCATAAACTACAGCCGGGCTGCCTGATAGGAAATAATCATCATCAGACTCCTTTCGCCGGTGAAGATATTCAGATATTCGAACGTGACCTGCCCGGAGAAAATACCGCAGGACTTTCCGGACAAAGTGTAAGTCACTTGCCCTTGGAAACCTGCGAAACGATGAATGGTATGTGGGGATATAAGATTACGGATCAAAATTATAAATCAACGAAGACGCTGATTCATTATCTGATAAAGGCAGCCGGAAAGAATGCGAACCTGTTGATGAATATCGGCCCTCAGCCCGACGGAGAACTTCCGGAAGTAGCCGTACAGAGGTTGAAAGAAATGGGAGAGTGGATGAATCAATATGGTGAAACGATTTATGGAACCCGTGGCGGTGTGGTTGCTCCGCATGATTGGGGAGTGACGACGCAGAAAGGAAACAAGCTGTATGTACATATTCTGAATTTGCAGGATAAAGCCCTGTTCCTGCCTTTGGCAGATAAGAAGGTGAAGAAGGCAGTACTGTTTAAGAACGGCACACCTGTCCGCTTCACTAAAAATAAAGAAGGCGTGTTGCTGGAGCTTGCAGAGATACCAAAAGATATTGATTACGTTGTAGAACTTACAATTGACTAATTTTTAGCTAATTCTTCATAAAAGCATAGGGAAACTATCGTTACATACGTAGTTTCCCTTTATTTTTGGCAAACAATTTGTTTATAGAGATATAGAGTAATAATTAAAATGAAAAGTATATGATGTCTTATTGGGTATTATTTATTGGTATTGCCGTAGCAAGTTGGTTGGTACAGATGAATTTGCAGAACAAATTCAAGAAGTATTCCAAAATTCCGACAGGAAACGGTATGACAGGACGCGACGTAGCTCTGAAGATGCTGCACGACAATGGAATTTACGATGTACAAGTAACTCATACACCCGGTCAGCTGACCGACCACTATAATCCTGCTAACAAAACAGTGAATCTGAGTGAAGGTGTATACGAAAGTAATAGTATCATGGCGGCTGCCGTAGCGGCACACGAATGTGGACACGCTGTTCAGCACGCACGTATGTATGCTCCGTTGAAAATGCGCAGCGCCTTGGTGCCGGTAGTGAATTTTTCGTCCTCTATCATGACTTGGGTATTGCTGGGCGGTATTCTGCTGTTCAACTCATTCCCGCAATTGTTGTGGATTGGTATCATTCTGTTTGCTACCACCACTTTGTTCAGCTTTATCACCTTGCCGGTGGAAATCAATGCAAGTAAGCGTGCACTTGTGTGGCTGAGTTCATCCGGCATTACTAATTCATACAATCATACGCAAGCCGAAGATGCTCTTCGCTCTGCTGCATACACCTATGTAGTTGCTGCACTGGGTTCATTGGCTACGCTGATCTATTACATTATGATTGCTATGGGCAGAAGAGACTAAGAGAAAATAATAATCGTTTTGACGCCTCCATCGTTTTCAAAGACTATGGAGGCGTTCTTTTTTTAGTTGTAATACGTATATTCGCGTTCCTCATACAGAACCGCTTTCTCATTAATGAATTTGATTCGTTTTTTCCAGTTGCCATGCGGGTCATTATAGAATTTATAGACAAACTTCACTGCCGGCTGACCGCTGATTGATTCCGTTCCGGAAATAACCTCTCCACGGCTGCTGTATTGGTAACTATACTGACGTTCGTTGGGAGGAGTTCCGATTTTCTCTTCAACGATCCTTCCACGGGCATTCCATACCCGGTCGATCGATTCGTATTCCTCTCCCGGTGCTTCTGCCGGTGCTTTCACTACCTTTTTACTGATTAAATTGCCATAAGGATCATGTTGATAATGAAATTCGCTGTACGTTGAACCATCCTTGTTGAAGCAGATTTCTTGTGTGCAGCTTCCTTCGGTGTTGTAACGGAAAAAAGTTTTGCGCATCGGCTCTCCATTGGCATCCGTCATTGATTTAATTCTCACGTTGCCATCATCGTTGTAAGTCCATACAGTGGTGCTTTCCATTTTACCGGCAGGTGATTTCCGAATTTCTTTTTCGATGTCGCCATTGGCATTGTAGCTATACTCTGTCGTACCTTCCGGAACTCCCGTATTCGAGAAGTGGCTTGCCATTGTTTTTCTTCCTTCCTTGTCGAATTGATAAATAAAGAAGGTACCGCTTTTGGGACCTCGGTTGATGATTTCCGTTCCCAAGGGAGCTGCTATATACGAAGTTTGATGTACCGATTTTACTTTTCCTTGCAGCAGGAGAACTTTACGGTCGGTATCTTCCGGACCGGCATATTCGATGTGGCGCACAAGAATATATTCCGGATTCGGACCGTTATATTCCACTCGTTTGATCCAGTTGCCGTATGTGTCGTATTCCATATCCACTCTCTTGCTTTGAGGCGCATTGTATCTTTTGAATGCTCCTTCCGAGTATCGTTTCAGTGGCAGTGTGTCGCTTTTTGCCAGTTCCCGTTTGCCCGATCCGGTGTTTTTGTTCAGTGTACTTTCTTCGATCACTTCCGTAATTTGTCCCTGTTCATCATAATTAATGCTTATGGTTTCGCGGAACGGGAGCTTTTTCTTGTCTCCCATAATATTTATCCCATAATAAATCCTTTTCTCCACCTGACCGGCTTCATTGCGCAGAATGGTATCTACACTCATAATCTCCTGCTGTGCATCCATCTTTTTCTTTCCGTCTACTCTGCCTTGCGCGTCGTAGTGATATTCAAAGATATTGCTGACTCCGCCTTGCTTGATGGAAGCAACAATTTCCTTTTCTACATTGCCGTCTTCGTCGTATATAAAGACGATTTTGCTGTCGGCACTGCCATCCGGTTTCAGTGAGTTTTCCGCTATCTTTTGGCCGTAACGGTTGTATTTTACGAAATGAATCTGATCAACGATGGCACCGGGTGTCCACGACGTATTCTTTTGTACTGCCTGATGCACGGTGGTGCGGATACTCTTGAATGGGGGCGACTTCTGAGCCTTGTTTTGTGCCGGTAACGACATTGCTATGAGAGAAGCAGCCAGGAGAAAAAGCCCGGTTTTATATCTCGGTCTGATAATTGTGTTATTCATAATATGGTTAATAGTTTATATTCTTAAAGTTGTTGTCTCGCTATCAGTTTAAAGAGATTTGCAGACTGAAGATACAATATTGACGATTTTTTCGGATATATGCAAGCGTTGCTCGGAAATTTGCAGTAAATTTGCGCAATTAAAATACTAAACAGTAATTATATCATGGCAGCAAAACCAAGTATTCCTAAAGGAACTCGTGACTTTTCGCCGGTAGAAATGGCGAAGCGTAATTATATATTCAATACGATTCGTGACGTATATCATCTGTATGGTTTCCAGCAGATAGAAACTCCGTCGATGGAGATGCTTTCTACACTGATGGGGAAATATGGTGATGAGGGTGACAAACTTCTATTTAAGATTCAGAACTCAGGAGATTATTTTTCCGGCATCACGGATGAAGAGTTATTGAGTCGTAATGCTGTTAAGCTGGCAAGCAAATTCTGTGAGAAAGGTTTGCGCTATGACTTGACGGTGCCTTTTGCCCGTTACGTGGTGATGCACCGCGATGAAATAACTTTCCCGTTCAAGCGTTATCAGATACAGCCGGTATGGCGTGCAGACCGTCCGCAGAAAGGACGTTACCGTGAGTTCTATCAATGCGACGCCGATGTTGTCGGCAGTGATTCACTGCTGAATGAAGTAGAATTGATGCAGATTGTCGATACTGTATTCAGCCGTTTCAACATCCGTGTGTGCATTAAGATCAATAACCGCAAGATTCTTTCCGGTATCGCTGAGATTATCGGTGAAGCGGATAAGATTGTAGATATTACAGTGGCTATTGACAAACTGGATAAGATTGGTCTGGAGAACGTCAATGCGGAACTGAAAGAGAAAGGTATCAGTGATGAGGCGATTGCCAAATTGCAGCCGATCATTCTGCTGAGCGGAACCAATGCTGAAAAGCTGGCTACACTAAAGAGCGTGTTGGCAGCCAGTGAAACAGGCATGAAAGGAGTGGAAGAAAGCGAATTTATTTTGGGCACACTGGAAACAATGGGCTTGAAAAATGAAATCGAACTTGATTTGACGCTGGCTCGCGGATTGAATTATTATACCGGTGCCATCTTCGAAGTGAAAGCGCTGGATGTGCAGATCGGCAGTATCACCGGTGGTGGTCGCTATGATAACCTGACAGGAGTATTCGGTATGGCCGGTGTGTCGGGAGTCGGCATTTCTTTCGGTGCAGACCGTATCTTCGACGTCTTGAATCAACTGGAGCTTTATCCGAAGGAAGCGGTGAACGGTACGGAATTGATGTTCATAAACTTTGGAGATAAAGAAGCTGCCTTCTCTATGAGTATGCTGGCAAAAGTTCGTGCGGCAGGTATCCGTGCCGAAATCTTCCCGGATGCGGCAAAGATGAAGAAGCAGATGAGCTATGCCAATGCCAAGAATGTTCCGTTCGTAGCTATCGTAGGAGAGAACGAAATGAACGAAGGCAAGGCGATGCTGAAGAACATGGAAACCGGCGAACAGAACCTTGTTTCGGTGGAAGAACTGATAGCTGTTTTGCGCAACTAAAAGCAGAGCATAGACTAAGAATATCCGTTTTTCTGATGAAGTACTTGACAAACGACTTTTTATGTTGTATCTTTGAGAAAAGAAAAGGCATAAATAAGATGAATAGAATAAGAAAAATAGATACATAAATGATACTTATTTACTGTTACTTACAAGTCTCAGTATGATATGGAATGGGGCAATAATCATTTGATTATTGCCCCATTTTGTCGTTAATTATGCCTGCTACATTTCGTCTCGTACTTAAAAAGGGATGAATATCGTTTTTAATAAACTTGGATACCGTTTATAATAAACGTGCAATAAGTTTATTATAAACAGAATCCGTGTTTATTAAAGGCTGTTTCTATTTTTGTAAAGATAAAAAGATGCGGCTCCGAATGAAAATAGACTATCGGAAACTATATAGAATGAAATGGTAATTTCATATAACAATTGCTTCTTGGACTTATATTTTCGGAAGGCTTAATTCCACTTCTTAATTAAAAACTTTAGATCTTCGTTTTATATTAGACTGAAAAAATAAGGAGAGCCGGACAGTAATTTCTATCTTTGTGCATACATTGAATTGATAGCAAATATATGAAAAACAACAACCCCCAAAGTAATATGAAAACAATAAGAAACACACTTTTTCTAGGCATAATCTGTGCTGCCAGTATTGCCTCCTCGACTGCTCATGAACTCGAAACCAATGAGAACTCCCTGAAGAAGTCGGTGAAGGCACAGACAAGAAAAGAGATTGTTACGTTCTTTTCAGAATCTCTTTCCGGTAAGACAACCACTTTTGACGCAGGAAAGCCGTTGAAACTGTCAGAAGTAGAACACTATCGTGATGTCGTATGGCAGTTGTGGAAAGAGGCAAATGATGGTTTTAAAGAAGAAAAATTAATAGCTTTGGATACACTCTCATCCGCTTCTTCCGGCTACTGGAAACTTCCTGGTAGTTTGGAACCAAATGCTGTGATGCCCTATTACTGGGGAATGAAAGGGACAGATGGAACAGGAAATGAACTTCCATTATTCCTCTATCTGCATGGCTCGGGACCCAAAGAACGGGAATGGAGTACCGGATTGAAAATTTGCCGGAATTTTGATGATGCTCCTTCCGTTTACTTTATTCCACAGATTCCGAACGAAGGCGAGTACTATCGTTGGTGGCAGAAAGCTAAACAGTTTGCCTGGGAGAAATTGCTGCGACAGTCCTTGCTCTTGGGAAAGATTGACCCCAACAGAGTGTATGTTTTTGGAATCTCGGAAGGCGGATATGGCAGTCAGCGTCTGGCCTCATTTTATGCTGATTATTGGGCTGCTGCGGGACCGATGGCAGGAGGGGAACCTTTAAAGAATGCTCCTGCGGAGAATTGTAGTAATATTGCTTTTTCTTTGCGGACAGGAGACAAGGATACCGGATTTTACCGGAATACACTGACCGGATATGTGCTGGAAGCATTCGATAGTTTGGCGCATCAGCATCCCGGCTATTTCACTCACAAGATAGAACTGATTCCCGGAATGGGGCATAGTATTGATTATCGTCCGACGACTCCCTGGCTGAAGCAATATGTCCGTAATCCTTATCCCAAATATGTAAGCTGGGAGAATTTTGAGATGGACGGACTCTACCGGAAAGGATTTTATAATCTGTATGTGAAGGAAAAATCCGATGAAGAGGGGAAGTCGCGTACTTATTATGAAATGAGTATTTCAGGAAATCATATTTCATTGAAGGTCGATGATGTTGTTTATGAAGCTACGGAGAAGGATCAACGATGGGGAATAGAGATGAAGTTTGCGAAGAAATATGTGCAGGCGCATAAAGGGAAAGTGGTCATTTATCTCTGCGACGAACTGGTCGATTTAACTGAAAAGGTGACTCTGACGGTGAACGGAAAAAAGGTTTTCGAGGGAAAAGTAAAGGCGGATTTGAAGAATATAGTTAATAGCTGTGCGGTGTTCTTCGATCCGCAACGGCTTTATCCGGCAGCCATCGAGGTCGAATTAAAATAGATGAGATTGCTCAAAAAAGTATCCCCGGTCGTATATCCAAGAATTATTCTTGTGTACGACCGGGGATACGTATTTATCATAAATTATAAATGGCGTTCCGGATACATTTCCTTCCACCATTCCGGCTGATCCTGTAGCCAACGGGCAAACCATGCCATGATGGAATTATGCCATTTGATTCGCTTGTCATAATCGGAGATGAAATGGTTTTCTCCGTCTACGGTCACGAATTCTACAGTCTTGCCAAGTATCTTCAAAGCGTTGAAAAGCTGGATACTTTCACCGATAGGCACATTGGTATCTACCGTACCGTGTAGCAGCAGTAACGGAGTGTTTATCTTGTCGGCGTTGAACAGGGAGCCTTGTTTGGTGAATAAGTCCGGGTCCTTCCACGGGTAACTGTCGGCTGCGGCGATGGCATTGTAGGAATACCCCCAGTAACCTTCACCCCAGTAGCTGGTCACGTCACTGATTCCGGCGTGCGATACGGCAGCGGCGAAAATATCCGTCTGCGTCTGTAAATACTGCGTCATGAATCCGCCATAAGAAGCACCGAGGCAACCGATTTTCTTTTCATCCACAAACGGATGCTCTTTGCAGAACTGCTTCGTACCTTCGATGATGTCATCTGCCGTACGTTTGCCCCACGCATTGACGTGGCGGGCGGAGAATTCCTGTCCGAAGCCAATCGTTCCGCTAGGCTGGATGACGTAGACCACATAGTCACGTGAAGCGAATAATTGTGCGCAATACGGATTACTGATTCCGCGGGTAGTCGGAGTCGTGCCGCCATAGTAATATACGATCATCGGATATTTCTTGTTCGGATCGAAATTCGGAGGCAGGCACATCTTGCCAGTGATGACAGTTCCGTCGGAAGCGGTAAAGTTCCACGGCTCTGTTTTTCCTAATTCTATTTTCTCCAGAATCGGTTTCATCGGATCGGCAAGCAGGCTGGAAGTTTTTTTCTTCATGTCATAGAGATAGGCCACTCCGGCATTGTAGTCCGATTGACCGATGTAAGCTGCGATGCCCGGATTGTATTCGGACAGAGCGAAAGCGCTGGTAACATCCGTTTCAAGGTTCAGCTTCTCAAATTTTCCGTCCTTCGGAGAATAACGATAGATGTTTTTGCAATCGCCATCGTCCGTATTGAAATAGATGCACCCATCGCCATGATTCCATTGCAGAGGGCTGACTGTCGGATGAAAGTCTTTGGTAATCGGCTGTATCTTGCGGGTACTCAGATCCATAATAAAGGCCTGAGTGTCGAAATCATTGGCAATAGGATGATTGCCACAATTCTTTCCGATGCCGCCGAACGCTTCGGGACTGCCGGTCAGCAATAGCTGCTTGCCGTCAGGAGAGTAGCCCGCGCCTCCGATAAAGCGGTCTTCATAGAAAAGAGTATCCACTTTCAACGTTTCCAAATCTACCTGATAAAGTGAGGACAGAGAGAACGGGCGTTGAGTGATGTTTTCTTTGGATGTACTATATAACATATATTTTCCGTCCGGAGAAATATCTTGCAGATACGTGCTGTGGTTGCCATAAGTCAGGCGTTCGGAGACACCGTCGGACAGGTTGTATTTCGCAAGGAAACTCCGTCCGCGGGAATTGGGAATACGGTCTGCCGGACTTACGATGCGGCGGAGAGGACCGTCTTCTTTGACTCCTTCTTCGCGGGGATAGTAAATCAGAAAATCTTCGTTGGGCGACCATCTGAAACTCTGTTCGGGAATACTTTGCAAAATCGTTTCTTCGCGGAGTGTGGCAGGATCGAGGGCGATTACGTCATTTCCAGTCAGGGCAGTTACCGTGTAGTATAACTTGTCACTTTTAGGCATCCAGTTCATGCCGTCTCTGAGATTGGTCAGGAGTACTTTTCCGCTCTTTAGTTCCGTCAGTTCGCAATAAGTGCGTGAGCGTTTGGCGGCGTGGTTATCCCAATAGCGGGTCAACAGATACTTTCCGCTGGGAGAGATGGAAACAGCGATGGCACGGTTGCCATAAACTGTATTGTCGAGAGAAAAACGGTTCTTTGCTTCCGGATCTAGATTGCAGGCGATGTCTTTGAATTTTTCGTCTTTGATCAGTTCGCATTTCAGCGTTGGAGCCGCTTTGTCGTCGGAAGCAGAAAGCAGTTTGATGATTATTTCGTAATCCCGTTCCGGTTCAAGGCTGAGAGCGATGTCACGTGATGAGCCGGAGGTGATGCTGTCTTCTGCCGCATCCTTTACTTGCTTGGAGGCTCCGTCAATGAAGACTTCCCAGCGGACGGGGGAGGTGATTTTCAACTTCCCTTTCAGGAAACGTTCTGCACGAATCTGGGTCTTGACCAGATAAAGTTTATTGTCTTTATCTGCTTTCTCGAAGCTGAGATACCCCGCTGTGTCCGCAGTGAACGATTGCATCGGCGCATCCGGCAAATGCAGTACGACCGGGGTTTGGAGTAACATCTTTTTGGTGTGTTTTTCTCCTTTAGGATTGATGCTGTCGTTCATAATGGGGGTACGAACGCTAATGGCATTCCGGACTTTGTACTGTGTCAGTCGGTCTTGTGCTTGCATAGTAACACCGGTTGCCAGAAAGATGGCCAAAGCCATAGTTCTCTTTTTCATTTGTTTATGTCTAAAGTTAATAAATATTTGATTGCGTGACTAATATAAGACAAATGCTCGAAGTCTGCAAGGTTCTGTTCTTTTTATTTTAATATTCTATTTGATTAAGTATCCCGTTGAGGAAAGCGATAGCTACTCCGTAATTTGTCATCGGCACATTTTGTAGCCTTGCCCTTTCGATGCGGTTCAGCACATATTTGCGGTTGAACATACAAGCGCCGCAATGGATAACCAGAGAATAAGGAGTAAGATCCTGCGGGAAATCAGTTCCCGCCACGATATCTATCGATAACTTTTCTCCAATCCGCTTTCTTAACAGATGCGGGAGTTTTACTCTCCCGATGTCTTCGGATAGAGGGGCGTGTGTGCAGGCTTCGGCTATCAGTACACGGGAAGATTCTGTCAGGCTTCCGATGGCTGAGGCGCTTTTCACATAGTATCGGATATCTCCTTTATAGCCGGCAAAAAGGACGGAAAAAGAAGTCAGTCTGCTTTCTTCCGGTTTTTGCTCGTAGACTGTTTTAAAGACTTGTGAGTCCGTAATAATCAGTTTAGGAGGACGGGAGAGGGCTTGCAGCGTTTCCCGTAACTTATCTGTGGTGCAGCTCATGATCAGACATTTCTTGTCGAGCAATTCCCGCATTGTCTGTACTTGTGGCAAAATAAGCCTCCCTTTGGGAGCTTGAATATCTTGTGGCATGACCAGTAGTACAAGATCTCCTTCCGTTACCAGACTGCCGGTGATACTTTGCTGATCGAAATCTTCCGGCAACTTTTCCAGAATGGCTTGTTGTATCAGTTCGACGCCTGTCTTCTCTTTGGCACTGACTGGAATCGGCTGGCTTCCAAAAGTTTCCTTTATCCGGATGGCAAGGGATGCGGTGTTCTTCCGTATATCTGCCTTGTTGATAAGCAGAATGGTCGGGATGTTTTTTGCCTTGAGCTGTTCCAGCCAATGAAGTTCTTCGGTAAAGTCCGGTTCTCCGGTTTCCTCTGCAGAGCCACCACCTGCGCAGAGCAGAAGGGCGATATCGGTTTTCTCTACGGCTTTCCACGTGCGTTCGATACGCCTGTTTCCTAATTCACCTTCATCGTCAAATCCCGGAGTATCTATGAACAGACAAGGACCGATACCGTGAATTTCCATCGCTTTCTGCACGGGGTCGGTCGTTGTTCCGGGAGTATCGGAAACAAGAGCGGTATCCTGTCCGGTCAGCGCATTGATCAGGGAGGATTTTCCGCTGTTACGCTTTCCAAAGAGGGCGATGTGGAGCCGGTTGGCATTGGGGGTGTGGACTAAATTCATAAATCAAGCAATTGTTGTAACGTTAATTATCCGCATGGAAACTTGGCAGGGGCACCTTGCCCCTTAAAATCTGAAATCTCTTTTTCCTTCCGCAATTTCTTTTAAGTTCCGGATGGCTATTTCTCTGATTTTGGGATTCGGAATCCGGTCGGTCTCTTTGGCTATCAGTTTCATTCCTTTGATTCGGGTGTCTTCCGACGCATAATCTTCGAGGTATTCTTTCAGAGTCATTAATGCATTGGGACCGCAGCAGTTGGCTATCTGTCCCGATTTGACTAAGGACATAAATCGGTCGCCGGTGCGTCCTTCCCGATAGCAGGCGGTGCAGAAGCTGGGGATATATCCTGATTCGAGCAGCCAGTTGACCACTTCATCCAGTGTCCGGGTGTCGCTTACATCAAATTGTGCGGAGTTATCTTCCGGAAGTTCCGTTTCTGCATAGCCGCCTACGCTGGTGCGGGAGCCGCCGCTGATTTGTGAGATACCGAGTTCAAGCACTTTTTTGCGGGACTCCTGTGATTCACGTGTGGATATAATCATGCCGGTGTAAGGAACCGCTATCCGGATGACAGCAACAATCTTGCTGAATATATCATCGGAAATCGCATTGGGAAAATCTCCCGCATTGATATCGTCCGCCGAACAGATGCGCGGTACGCTGATAGTGTGCGGACCCACACCGAAACGGGCTTCCAGATGTTCTGCGTGCATCAATAATCCTACGAAGTCATAGCGATAGGTATTCAGTCCGAAAAGTACTCCCATTCCTACATCGTCTATGCCGCCTTCCATGGCGCGGTCCATTGCTTCGGTATGATACGCATAGTTACTTTTCGGTCCGGTGGGGTGGAGAGCTTCGTAGTTCTCTTTGTGATAAGTTTCCTGAAATAGGATATACGTGCCGATGCCGGCATCTTTCAATCGGCGATAGTTCTCGACGGTAGTGGCGGCGATATTTACGTTTACACGGCGGATAGCCCCATTCTTGTGTCTGATACTATAAATGGTCCGGATGGATTCCAGTATATACTCCAGTGAGTTGAGTGTCGGATGTTCGCCGGCTTCAAGTGCCAGACGTTTATGCCCCATATCCTGCAAAGCAATTACTTCCTTGCGTATTTCTTCCTGCGTCAGTTTCTTGCGGGCGATTGTTTTGTTCTTGGCGTGATAAGGGCAATATACGCATCCGTTTACGCAATAGTTCGACAGGTAAAGCGGTGCGAACATAACGATGCGGTTGCCGTAAAACTTCTGTTTGATTTCTTTGGCGAGATGGAAGATTCGTTCTATCAGGTCAGGTTGGTCACATTCCAGCAGGGTAGCTGCTTCGCGGTGCGTCAGTCCCTTGCAAAGAGCGGCTTTTTCGATCAGCTGTTCTATGAATGCGCGGTTGTCTTTGTGATTCCGTGCATATTCAAGAGTTTCCAGAATCTCTTCATGATGAATGAATTCTTCTGCTTGGGGTGAATCTATTTTATACATTTCTTTATTGTTTGTAATCGCCTCTGGAGAAGGAGATTTGATAACCGATCTTTTCCAGCTGCTGTTGCAATATGTTGAGTCCTTCCGCAGATTCCGCTCCGAGGGAGGCTTTGTTATTATACAGATTGTACTTTTTGCGTTCTTCCTGTGGCGACAAATTGGGCATGACAACATTGGCGCCTGCCAGTATTCCCCGTTCCCGTCCGTCGGGAGTGAGGGTAGCCAATGCCGTAGTTGCCGGAATCAGCGCCGACGGATGCATCAGACGGAAGATGGATAATAAAAGGAGCGTCTGTTCCACGGTTCCGCTGGGAGACTGGGCAAAAGGCGTTTCACGATGAGGCAGGAAGGGGCCGATACCAATCATTTCGGGGCGAAGCTGTTCGATAAACAGAATATCCTGAATCAGGTGTTCTATCATCTGTCCCGGACTGCCGATCATGATTCCGGTGCCTGTCTGATAGCCGATGTCCTTTAAATCCCGTAAGCATTGCAGACGATGCTCGCATGACATACCGGTAGGGTGCAGTTGTTGATAATGTTCTTTGTCATAAGTCTCGTGACGCAACAGATAGCGGTTGGCTCCTGCCTGAAAGAAACGCTCGTATGCTTCCCGCGACTTTTCGCCCAGTGACAGTGTAATGGCGCAATCGGGATAACTCCGGCGAATCGTTGAAACTATATCCTCTATCCGTTCATCTGTCAGTGCGGGGTCTTCTCCCCCTTGCAGCACAAAGGTACGGAAGCCGAGGTCATACCCCTGCTTGCAGCAATCCAGTATACTATCTTTGGTCAGCCGATAACGCTCCATATTCGGATTCCCTTTCCGGATACCGCAGTAATAGCAGTTATTCCGGCAACAGTTACTGACTTCAATCAGTCCGCGAATAAAAATCCGGTTTCCGAAATGACGAAGACTGACTTCTTGCGCCTGTTTATTGATATAGCGCAATGATTCTTCGTCACATTCGGTCAGCAGTTGCCGGAATTCTTCCGGTCGGAGTGTCCTTTCTTCTCGCAGTTTATCTATCCATTGTCTCATAGCTTTCTTTCCGCTTGAGCAGCTCTTGTGCTAATTGACGACGTCCTGAAACAATGTCATTGTGCGTACTCGGTCCGGTGATACAGCCACCTTCGCAAGCCATCACTTCGATAAACTGTCCCGCTGCTTTTCCTGTTTTGGCACAGGCACGCAGCAGGGCTATATTCTTTTTGTTGATATCCGACACCTGGATAGCATTGATCTTGTCCGCTTCTTCTTTCAGATATGCTTTCACGGCTCCCATCACACCGCCGGCCTGTGCAAAACCATGTGCTTCGCGGACGGAAGTATGCAGTATGGAGAAAGAATCCACCTGTTCCAGTTGGATATCCATTCCGTCCAGAATAGAGCCGACTTCCTCGAATGTCAGGATATAGTCTACAGCATCGTCACGGCGTACCTCTTTTCGTTTGGCTACGCATGGACCGACAAATACAATCTTCGCATCCGGATGTTTCTCTTTAGCGATTCGTGCCGCATAATACATCGGTGATCCTGTGGTAGAAACGTACGGTTTCATTTCCGTCATGTGCTTTTCTACCAGTTCGATGTAAGAAGGACAGCAGGAAGTAGTCATGAATTTCTGACCTTCTTCCAGTTTCTCCAGCAGTTCGTGTGCCTCGTTGCTGGTGGTCATCATGGCACCTTCGGCTACTTCGATAATATCGGTGAATCCTATTTCTTTAAAGGCACCATACACCTGTCCGATGGAAGTCTTGAACTGTCCGAGGATGGACGGAGCGATAATCGCAACGACCTTTTCTCCTTTCTTGATTCGTTGCAATACGTCAAATGCCTGCGAAATCTCGAAGATGGCACCGAACGGGCAGGCATTCATACATTTTCCACAGTAGATGCACTTGCTTTCGTCGATATGTTCCACGCCATGTTCGTCTTTGCTGATAGCTTTTACCGGACAAGATTCTTCGCAGGGCACCGGGATGTATACGATCGCATGATAAGGACAACTCTTATGGCAGATACCGCAACTGACACAAGTTTCATGATCAATCATCGCCTGACCGTTTTTCTTGAAACGTATCGCGTCTTTGGGACAATTCATATAGCAGCTACGTGCCACACATCCCCGGCAAAGGTTGGTGATTTCGTAATTAATCTGTACGCAGGAAGAACAGGCTTCGTCAATGACACACATGATATTTTCCTTACTTGGCTCCGGACGGTTCAGTGCCATCCGTGCATATTCGGAGAGGGGAGTTACTTCATCGTGTTCATCTGTCATATCCAGTCCCATCAGCGGGAAGGTTTTGTATCTCCATACAGCACGCTCTTTGTGTACGCAGCAACGCCCCAGTGGTTTTGATTTGCGCGGACTCAGCTCAATAGGGAGACGGTCAATTTTTTCTACTAACTGGTCGTTTTTCCAGAGTCTGACAAGGTCAGCCAGCAATTTATGCCGGACAATCATAATATTATTCGTAAAAGCCATATAGTAATTAAAAGGGTTGTTAGTGGGTGCAAAGATAGTAACTAGTTTGCGGATAAACTAATAATCGTTAAATTGAATGTAGCAGATTGTTACATTAATATTTCCGGAAGGATAAAATAGCCTGTATGTAGGATACTATTTCCCTCCGGTTGGTTAAATAAATTCAATATTTAAGCTTTTTGAAACATTCTTGTCAATTTTTTGTAGCATTTCGGTGTTATCTTTGTGAAACATAAAATAGAGAGGAAAAGAGATATGAGTAGCAGTATGTTGGAACAAAGAAGTCGCTTCGCGATGATCGGTGCATTGATGATCATCATCAGCCTGATGTTTTGGTTTTATATGGGGAGTTCGCTGGTTAGTGCTACAAAGAAGTACTTGGAACAGGTACAGACAATAGAGATTACTTGCGAGTAAAAAAGAGTATTGCAAAAGTCAGTTCGTATTCTCTTCTGAGTGTAAAAGGAGTGCATGGTAGTAACTGGCTTTTGCAATATTCTTCTGATATGTTTTAGTTAAAAATCAAAATCGTAGTCGGATATATCTTCGAATCTTCCTTCAAAATAGAAGGAACCGGTCGTTTTGCGTTTACTGTTATTCAGGTCAAAATCTCCGGGTTCGGCAGCCAATAACTTAAGGTCTTTTATTTCTATTTTATATAATCCTTCTGAGGTTTTGCTGATAATCAGATTTCCGGAGTTATACCCGCTATTCCAGTCTGATTCGTAATATTGTTCGCAAGATTCATCTCCATTACTGTCAATAACTCCATTGATGCCAATTTCGCAATCATCATAATATTCCTTGTTTCCACTAGAATATCGGGCATATGGAAATTCTCCTTCCGGTAGTGAATTAATATCATATTTGTTAGGGGAGCGAAAACTGATGTAAAAATCTGATATCTTCTTACCGATAATCGATGTTGGATTCTTTGCGATTGATATATAATCAACGTTAGAAAATTCAAGGCCATATTCATATAGACCGCCGGAGGTGGAAGGTTCATCTATGGAAAGATAGGCATGTTGAAAGCCTATATTTCTACCATCAGCATCTACGTAGCATTCTTTCACTTTCCCATTTTCATCATCATCATCTCCACAAGAAGTAAACATGAGGCATGAAGCCGCCATCATCCATAGTAAAATCCAATAATTCAAACTTTTCATAATCATTTCAATTTTTGATTTAATAATGTTTTGTTGCCATTAGGCAATGTATGTCGCTTAAGCTATGGCAAATGTAATTATTAAAAAGATGAATGAAAAATGCGTAATTTGTCTAAAAGGACTAAACTGCGGGATTGTGTGTTTAAATGCTAAAAAATAAAGCTTAATCGGTATATCTTTTTTTCGTTTGATTATAGATGTTGATTATCCGGCTAAAATCATTACTTTTGTCGCAAGCAAACCAAATAATGATGGAAGAGAAAGAGAAGGCTTGGAAAACGGTAAGTAGCAAATATCTGTTTCGCCGCCCGTGGTTGACAGTGCGCTGCGAAGATATGTTATTGCCTAATGGAAACCACATCCCTGAATATTATATTCTTGAATATCCCGATTGGGTAAACACGATAGCAATAACCAAAGACGGCAAATTTGTATTTGTCCGTCAGTATCGTCCTGGATTGGGACGTACCTCTTATGAACTCTGTGCCGGAGTTTGTGACAAAGAGGATGCTTCCCCATTAGTTTCCGCTCAGCGTGAACTGTGGGAAGAAACCGGATATGGAAAAGGAAACTGGCAGGAATACATGGTGATATCTGCCAATCCGAGTACACACACCAACCTTACCTATTGCTTCCTTGCTACGGATGTAGAACCGATAGACCACCAACATCTGGAGGATACTGAAGATTTGTCCGTACATCTACTGACTTTTGAAGAAGTAAGGCAGCTGCTGGAAAACAATGAAATCATGCAGTCACTCAACGCCGCTCCTTTATGGAAATATGTGGCTGAACATGCGGCAGATTTTGAACAGAAATCTGTTGAAAAGGTGGAACACGAAAAAGCGGAAACCATCTCACACCGTATCAATGATTTGCTTTATTATCAAAATTCAATTTCACGGTCTTTGTCCCGCTTTCTGAAAGATGAAGAAGTAGAGACTGGCATTTACGAGATATTAAAGGATATTCTGGCTTTCTACCGGGCGGGACGTGCGTATATTTTTGAAACAGATGAAAAAAATCACTTTTATAACTGCACCTATGAAGTGGTAGCAGAAGGAGTAAAAGCGGAAATAAATGAATTGCAGGAAATTCCGGCAGACGTCATGCCGTGGTGGACGTCACAAATATTAGCCAAGAAACCTATTCTCTTTGAAACATTGAAACCGATGCCCGGGATGGGACAAGACGAATATGAGGTATTATCCCGTCAGGGAATCAAGGCTCTGATGGCAACTCCGTTGGTAGTCAATGATCATGTCTACGGATTTATGGGAGTAGATTTGGTAGATGGTTCCGCTTCATGGTCAGATGAAGATTATCGTTGGCTGTCTTCTTTGGCCAATGTAATCAGTATTTGCCTTGAACTGCGCAGAGCGAAAGAGAAAGTGATCTTCGAACAGGCAGCTTTGGCACGTAGTGAAAGACTCTTCAAAAACATCTTCACCAATATTCCTGCCGGAGTAGAGATTTACGATAAGGATGGTAATCTGGTGGATTTGAACGAAAGAGATATGGATATGTTGGGAATTGCGGATAAGTCGGAGGTGATCGGTCTCAATTTCTTTGAAAATCCGAATGTAGATGCCCAGATACTTGAGAGTATTCGCGAGAGCAACATTACGGATTTTCGTGCCCGTTATTCATTTGAATGTGCCCGTCAGACGGGATATTATCGTCCTTTGAAAGCAGGTTCTATTGAACTCTATACTAAGGTCCGCAAATTATTTGATAATCATGGCAACCTTACCGGATATATCCTTATTAATATAGATAACACCGAACGTATCGATGCCTTGAAGCGTATTTCCGATTTTGAAAATTTGTTTCTTCTCATTTCTGATTATGCCAGGGTGGGGTATGCCAAGCTCAATCTGTTGAGCCGCCAGGGGTATGCCATCAAGCAATGGTTCAAGAATATGGGAGAAGATGAGAATACACCTCTTTCCGATGTAGTCGGCGTTTACTCCAAGATGCATCCGGACGACCGTTCCCGTATGCTTGCTTTTTTTGAAAAAGCAAAGAAAGGGAAGGCAAAAGCCTTCAAAGGCGAGATGCGTATTTTGCGTCCCGGCACGAGGAAGGAATGGAACTGGGTGCGCACCAATGTAGTGCTGAATCTCTATGAACCGGAAAAAGGGCAAGTGGAATTGATTGGAGTCAACTACGATATTACTGCCTTGAAAGAAACGGAAGCAAAACTGATAGAGGCAAAAGAAAAAGCCGAAGAATCCGACCGGCTTAAATCTGCCTTCCTTGCCAATATGAGCCATGAGATACGTACCCCGCTGAATGCCATAGTCGGCTTTTCCAGCCTGATGGTGGATACGGAGGATATGGAGGAAAGACGGCAGTATATGGATATTGTGGAAGAAAACAATGACCTGTTATTACAATTGATTTCAGATATTCTTGACTTATCAAAGATTGAATCGGGAACGTTCGATTTCACCGAACGTGAGGTGGACGTAAATCTGCTTTGTGAAGATATTGTTCTCGCTATGAGAATGAAGGCCAAACCAAACGTGGAAATTCTTTTTGACCGCCATCTGCCGGAATGCCGCATCATAAGTGACCGCAATCGTTTACATCAGGTTATTTCCAACTTTGTAAACAATGCGATTAAATTCACGGAAGAAGGAAATATACGGGTAGGCTATGATCAGCTTGATGAGGCTCATCTACGTTTCCATGTTGCCGACACAGGCATTGGCATCAAGCCGGAAATGCAGAACGAGATTTTTGAGCGTTTCGTCAAACTGAATACCTTTGTACATGGTACAGGACTCGGACTTTCCATTTGCCGCAGCATTGTGGAGCAACTGGGTGGCGAGATTGGCGTAGATAGTGAACCGGAGAAAGGTTCTTGTTTCTGGTTTACCCTGCCGATAAAGTAAAGCCGTCATTTCTTCGTGTGGCCGGTCCGTGCAGCTCTTGCGGATAAAGCTTATTTAGAGTGCCGGAATGGGAGCACTGACGTTTTTTAAGATGTTGCTTTGAGCCAGATAACCGCTATTGTTGGCATAGATAAACATGACACTGCCGTCTTTAATTGTATTAATGATGGGTTTGGCAAGTTTGGTCGGGAGGGCAGGACATCCTAGACTTCTCCCCAAACGTCCCGAAGCGGCTACTGTCGGGTTGGCGTATGAAGCACCGTGCACTACGATGGAACGTTCTTTTGCTTTGTCATTGATTCCTTTTTCAAGTCCGTTTAGGATGAGCGAGTAGCCGTTTCCGCCCTGGTAAGTGTTCTCGGTGAGATAAAATCCCAGTGAACTTTTATAAGAGCCGTTTTGGTTGGAAAAAGAAGTAGCATAATTTTCTCCGCTGTTCCGTCCATGTGAAACTACTGATGAATACAGCAGTTGTTTCTTCTCCATATCAAAGACAAAGAAACGTTTTTCGGTAGATGGCTTTGAAAAGTCAATCAGCGTCAGAATCGGTTTGCTCTTCTCCTTGATGCGATTGTAGCCGGCAACAGCCTGACGGAATGCAATGAAATTGACAATTCCACCCAGTTCCATTTCCTCAAAAAGCTGTTCGCCGGCGGCTAACTCTGACACTGGAGTCGGAGAATCGGATGCAGGAACGGCCATTGTGTCGACTGAAACATGGCTGAATGGAATGAAAAGGAATGATAAAAATAATATAACTTTCTGAAGCATAGGGTTTAAGCTTGAAATAAAATCGCGGTAAAGATAGGGATTTTTATTCCAAAACAAAAATAATCGTCTCATTAACAGGTGCCCAATCGAAAATAAATTTGGCATGAGAAGTCGCGTTTCGTACACACATATGTGATCGGGGAGTGGTTCCCAGTGACCAGCTATATTCTATCTGTGTCTTTCGGGGCTCGTTGACAGGTACTCCGTGGATGTAGGCTCCGTCCGTGAAGCGGCTGGCGTAAGGTGCGTAGCCTCCCGTTTCTTTCGAGCCGTCTTTCAGAAATACCATTTTCACCTTCTTTTCCTGTAGCACGAACATTCCTAAAGGAGTTTCCTGCGCATACGGCGGTCGGTGAAGTCCGGTAGTGGAAGGGTTCATACTGCGTACTACCCATTTCCCTTTTTCCGTACGTTCCAGTGCGGAAATATTCTGATTATGGCGGTCAACGAAAATGGCTTTATTGAAAACCACCGTATCTCCGATCACTTTGACATACTTTTTAGGAATCATCCATTCGCCTTCTGTAAATATTGGTTCTGCTTTGACAAAGTTTCCTCCGTCCTCGATGAAGCGTGTCAGTTCACCGTCCTGCCCGTAGCGTTCGGGTGTTACCGTATCCGTCAGCAGATAGAGTGGGACAGACTGGTATCGTTCTACCCCAAGCGTGTCCGCTACCCGTCCGTAGGCATTTCTATTGAAGTTTTTTACCAATGGAGCTTCGCCGTTTCTGTTCTTGTAATTCTGGAGGATAGCCCATTGAGACGGTTGCAGTTGTATGTTTTCAAGCAAAGCAAGCTGTTCCTTTATTTTGCCCCATTGGAAACTGCGGGTCGTATCTTTATAAGGATATGTATCTTCCAGCGTGTATTTATCATACAGCAGCTCTTTGGTAATTTGAATTTCTTCCGGAGTAATCTTCTTGACGACAGGTTCCGCCACAGCTTCCGCAATCGTGTCCTGTGTCAGTGAATCGGCCTGTAAAGTCTCTTCAGAAGCTTTTTGTCCTGTACGCGAAGTGCAGGAACAGAGTACGCAAAAGGCGATGGATATACCAAAACTTATTTTATTCATATAATCTATACAGTTCATCTTGGGGTTCATTTACGAATATACGTTATTATAAGGAATAATCTGCTTCTATTGTTTAAAAAGTGTGGAACAAATATGCTTTTTTGCCATTAATAACCTGTAGTCAGTCATTTTGTCAGTCAATTTCTGCCAAACAATCATTATTTTGCTTTGGCATACTTTTCGCAACTGATTTAGCGTCTTCTTCGAGAAGAGGACAAATCATGAATATAATGTATAACAAATAAAATCAAAAAAGAGCTATGAACATTAAACCATTAGCAGACAGAGTGCTTATCCTCCCTGCACCTGCAGAAGAAAAAACAATTGGTGGTATCATTATTCCTGATACAGCAAAAGAAAAACCTTTGAAGGGTGAAGTTGTGGCAGTTGGTCACGGAACGAAAGACGAAGAAATGGTATTGAAAGTAGGCGATACAGTTCTTTATGGCAAGTATGCCGGAACAGAACTTGAAGTAGAAGGCACTAAATACCTTATCATGCGTCAGAGCGATGTTCTCGCTATCCTTGGTTAATTCAAAATTCTAAATTTATCATTTTAAAATAAATAAGATATCATTATGGCAAAAGAAATATTATTCAATATCGATGCCCGCGACCAATTGAAAAAAGGTGTCGATGCATTGGCAAATGCAGTAAAAGTAACTCTCGGCCCGAAAGGACGTAACGTTATCATCGAAAAGAAATTCGGTGCTCCGCATATCACAAAAGACGGTGTGACAGTAGCAAAGGAAATCGAATTGGCAGATGCTTACCAGAATACCGGTGCACAACTGGTGAAAGAAGTCGCTTCTAAGACTGGTGACGATGCAGGTGACGGTACAACTACTGCAACCGTTTTAGCTCAGGCTATCGTAGCTGAAGGTTTGAAGAACGTGACTGCCGGTGCAAGCCCGATGGATATCAAACGTGGTATCGACAAGGCTGTTGTCAAAGTGGTAGAATCAATCAAGGCACAAGCTGAAACTGTAGGTGACAACTACGACAAGATCGAACAGGTTGCTACCGTATCTGCCAACAATGATCCGGTAATCGGTAAATTGATTGCTGATGCTATGCGCAAAGTTTCTAAGGACGGTGTAATCACTATCGAAGAAGCTAAAGGTACTGACACTACTATCGGTGTAGTAGAAGGTATGCAGTTCGACCGCGGTTATCTGTCGGCTTACTTCGTTACTAATACGGAAAAGATGGAATGTGAGATGGAGAAACCTTACATTTTGATCTACGACAAGAAGATTTCTAACTTGAAAGATTTCTTGCCTATCCTCGAACCGGCTGTTCAGTCTGGTCGTCCTCTGTTGGTTATCGCAGAAGATGTGGATAGCGAAGCGTTGACTACACTGGTAGTAAACCGTCTGCGTTCTCAGCTGAAGATTTGTGCAGTGAAGGCTCCGGGCTTCGGCGACCGTCGTAAAGAAATGCTGGAAGATATCGCTATCCTGACAGGTGGTGTGGTAATCAGCGAAGAAAAAGGTTTGAAACTGGAACAGGCTACTATCGAAATGCTCGGTACTGCTGACAAAGTAACAGTATCCAAAGACTATACAACGATTGTAAACGGTGCCGGTGTGAAAGAAAACATCAAGGAACGTTGCGATCAGATCAAGGCTCAGATCGTTGCTACTAAATCAGATTACGACCGTGAGAAATTGCAGGAACGTCTGGCTAAATTGTCGGGTGGTGTAGCAGTTCTCTATGTAGGTGCTGCTTCTGAAGTAGAAATGAAAGAAAAGAAAGACCGTGTAGACGATGCATTGCGTGCAACTCGTGCTGCTATCGAAGAAGGTATCATCCCGGGTGGTGGCGTTGCTTACATCCGCGCTATCGATTCTCTTGAAGGCATGAAGGGTGACAATGCAGATGAAACAACAGGTATCAGTATCATCAAGCGTGCTATTGAAGAACCGCTTCGCGAAATTGTAGCCAATGCAGGCAAGGAAGGTGCGGTAGTTGTTCAGAAAGTACGTGAAGGTAAAGGTGACTTCGGTTACAATGCCCGTACGGATGTTTACGAAAACTTGCACGCTGCCGGTGTAGTAGATCCTGCTAAAGTTGCTCGTGTGGCTCTTGAAAATGCAGCTTCTATCGCAGGTATGTTCCTGACTACAGAATGTGTGATCGTAGAAAAGAAAGAAGATAAACCAGAAATGCCGATGGGCGCTCCGGGAATGGGCGGCATGGGCGGAATGATGTAATTCTTCCTTTTCGGACATCAAATAAGGTATGGAACCGCTTTCCCTGCAGGGGGAGGCGGTTCTTTTTTTGCACTGCTTTGTGATAGAAACTTTTGTGTGTAACTTGGCGTTATTTATTTGGAAAGAAGTATCTTTGTGTATTGCAAATCAAAAATCCCTGAGAATATGAGTAGTAAAATTTATCCTATCGGTATACAGAACTTTGAAAAGATTCGAAAAGATGGTTACTTTTACATTGATAAAACTGCGTTGATTTATAAATTGGTAAAGACTGGCAGTTATTATTTTCTAAGTCGTCCCCGTCGGTTTGGAAAGAGTTTGCTGATATCTACTCTTGAGGCTTATTTTAAAGGAAGAAAAGAGCTTTTCGAAGGATTGGCAATAGAGAATTTGGAGAAGGACTGGATTAAATATCCGGTTATTCATTTGGATCTGAATGCTAAAAAGTTTGATACTGAAAATGATCTTATCCGTCTGATAGATCGACAACTTCTTGTTTACGAAGCTCAATACGGCTCATGTTCCAGTGATGAAACGATCGATGACCGTTTGGTTACTTTAATTAGACTGGCTGCAGAAAAAACAGGGCAGCGGGTGGTGATTCTTGTCGACGAGTATGACAAACCGATGTTGCAAGCCATTGGTAGAGATGAGTTGCAGGAAGAATACCGGAATACATTGAAAGCTTTCTACGGCGTGATGAAGTCTATGGATGGTTATATTAAATTTGCTATGCTGACAGGTGTGACGAAGTTTGGTAAGGTAAGTGTATTCAGCGACTTGAATAATCTCAATGATATCTCCATGTGGAATCAATATATAGATATATGTGGAGTCAGTGATCAAGAATTGCATGATAATCTGGAGGTTGAACTTTCTGAATTTGCAGATGCTCGTGGAATGACATATAATGAAATATGTGTTGCATTGCGTGAATACTATGATGGTTACCATTTTACTCACAATTCCATCGGTATGTATAATCCGTTTAGTCTTCTCAATGCATTCTTACGTAATGAATTTGGCAGCTATTGGTTCGAAACCGGTACACCTACCTATCTAGTAGAATTATTAAAAAAACATCATTATGATCTTCAGAGAATGGCGCATGAAGAAACGAGTGCCGAAGTCTTGAATAGTGTTGATTCTACTTCTGACAATCCGATACCTGTCATTTATCAGAGTGGTTATCTCACTATAAAAGGATATGATGAAGAATTTGGTATCTATCGTTTAGGATTTCCTAATCGCGAAGTGGAAGAAGGATTTATCAAGTTCCTGCTTCCTTTTTATGCGAATACCAATGCGGTAGAATCGGCATTTGAGATTCAAAAGTTTGTCCGTGAAGTACGAGCCGGAGATTATGATTCTTTCTTTCGACGTTTACAAAGTTTCCTTGCTGATACACCTTATGAGTTGATTCGTGATTTGGAATTACATTATCAAAATGTTCTTTTTATTGTTTTCAAGTTAATAGGATTCTATGTTAAAGCAGAATACCATACTAGTGAAGGACGTATTGATCTTGTTCTCCAGACAGATAAATTCGTTTATGTCATGGAGTTTAAATTGGATGGTACAGCGGAGGACGCATTGCTACAGATAAATGAGAAACATTACGCTCAGCCTTTTGAATCCAATGATCGGGAATTGTTCAAAATTGGTGTGAATTTCAGTGCCAAGACACGAAATATAGAGAAGTGGGTTGTAGAAAAAGGAGGAAAATAAGTATTTAAAATATTGCCTGTAAAGGTATGGAACCGCTTTCCCTGTAGGGGGAGGCGGTTCTTTTTTTGCACTAAACTCTTCGATGCCCCATTTTGTTAATTCTGAACTCACTGTTACTGTTTATGTAAAAAGTGCGTATCTTTGATTTTGTAATTAACAGTTTTAATACAATGGGGAATTTAATTTTATTTTTTAGAAAAGTAGCTGACGGGCTACAGGCAGAGGGAAACTTTGGGACTGCCCATGTATATCGAAGTACGTTGAATACCGTGATTGCATTTCATGGAAGTAAATACCTTGACTTTCGTCGGGTGAATCCCGAATGGTTGAAAGACTTTGAGATTTATCTTCGAAGTCGTGGCTGCAGCTGGAACACTGTTTCCACTTATCTGCGTGTAATGCGTGCGGTTTACAATCGTGCTGTGGACCTCCGGAAAGCGGAGTATGTCCCGCATCTGTTTCGTTCTGTCTATACAGGTACGCGTGCCGACAGGAAGCGTGCACTGGAGAATGAAGAAATAAGTAAGGTGTTCGGGAAATTACCACGGTCATCAGAAGTGACTCAGGAAATGAGGCATACACAGAAATTATTTATTCTGATGTTCCTGCTTCGTGGTCTGCCTTTTGTCGATCTGGCTTATTTACGCAAAAGTGATTTGCAGGATAATGTGATTACTTATCGCCGGCGTAAAACGGGACGTTCGTTATCGGTCACTCTGACACCGGAGGCAATGATTTTGTTGCGGGAATATATGGATCGTAATGCGGAGTCTCCTTATCTGTTTCCAATTCTGAGCAGTGCTGAAGGAACAAAGGAAGCCTATCATGAATATCAACTGGCCTTGCGTAGCTTTAATCAGAAGCTGATGCTGCTAGGGAAGTTGGTGGGAATGGAAGGAAAGTTGAGTTCGTATACAGCACGACATACGTGGGCTACGACTGCGTATCACTGTGAGATTCATCCGGGTATTATTTCCGAAGCGATGGGGCATTCCTCCATTACGGTGACCGAGACTTATCTGAAACCTTTTCATAATAAGAAAATTGATGAGGCCAATACTAAGATCGTAGATTTTATACGGCATTCGGCTGGATGGGCAATCGCTTGAAAATAAGACCGTTACTTCGTAGGTAACGGGGCGAAATAGTGCTGCAAATATGGACATATTTTATAAAACATGCAAACAAAATTGATATTTTTTCTAATAATCTACTAATAAACTACTAAAAAAGGACACATAACCGACAAAAGCTACCGACCTCTCTATTTAAAACCGTCTCTAGCTTAGAATTTACGCAAAAAGAATTCCTCCCTCTACCGCTGTGCAGCAGTAGGGGTAAAGATGTTTTTGCTCATTTCGATCAGTTTTTCAGAAAAATTGCATTAAAAAAGGTCTGCTACAAAGGTTCTCCCGTTACCTACGAAGTAACGGAGGCGCTATTATTGAAACTTAGTGTTTAATAATATATTATTAATGTAATTTTTAAGTAGTTATGAAAAGAAAATTTGTAAAAGTGATGTTCTTCGGGGCGTTAGCACTTTCTACTGTCACCTATGTAGGCTGTAAGGACTACGATGATGACATCGACAATTTGCAGACACAAATTGACGCAAACAAAGCTAGCATTGCCGATTTACAGAAGTTTGTGAATGAAGGCAAATGGGTGAAAAATGTTGAGTCAATCACTGGTGGATTTAAGGTAACGTTTAACGACGGAAAATCTTATGATATCGTGAATGGTGCTGACGGTGCTAAGGGTGATAAGGGAGACAAAGGTGATACTGGTGCAACAGGCGCTCCGGGTGCAGCTGGTAGTCAAGGTACTCCGGGCTCAAAAGTTACTATTGACAAAGAGACAGGAGAATGGCTGATTAACGATGAAGGTACCGGGTGGTATGCTACTGTTGAAGACGGACATTCACCTTATATTGCAGATGGTACTAATGGCGATAAAGGTTATTGGTATTTCTGGGATAATAAAGCAAATAACGATAAGGGTGACTTTGTAAAAGGAGATAAAGCACAAGGTGAACCGGGTGAGTCTGTTGTAGGACAAGACGGAAAATCTCCTTATATTAATGCAGATGGATTCTGGGTATATTATGATGAGGCTGGTGAAGAAGTAGTAGGTCCTAAAGCTGCCGGAACAACTGGAATGGCTGGTAAAGATGCATTTTCTCCTTTCATTGGTTCTGATGGTTATTGGTACTTCTGGGATGTTAATGTAGAAAACGAAGATGGAAGCAAAGGAAAAGTTGTACGTGGAGCATATGCACAGACAAGTGTTTATATTGTAGAAACGGAAGGCAGACCGGCATGGGAACTTCATATTGGTACTCCTAACGAAGACGGTACTTATACAGATAAAACGATTATATTACCGAAGGCTGACAAGCTATCAAACATGACTGTCGTTTCCATTACTGATGGAAAAATCAGCGAAGGCATGAATGAAGCGACAATGTACTATGGTATTTTGGCTAAAGGTACAACTGTTAAATTTAATGGTGTAACTTATGGTTCTACGACAGAAGCTACAACTTTAGTTGGAGCTAATAGTTCTTCACTCCATGCATTAATTAATCCGGTTAGCGTTGATTTCTCTGAATATCCCGTTGACTTGATTAATTCTCATGGTGATGTATGCTATACTGTAGGCGCTAAAGTGAAAAATATGTCAGAGGAGCCTTTGACTCGTGCTGAAGATACAAAGAAATGGAATCAAGGAATTTATGACTTGAATGTTTCTTTGATTGCAAGCAAGGCGGCTGATAACAGTTTGAATGGCAAAAAGATTGCTTACGCTCTGCGTGCTAAAGATGCATGGGGCAATGACATTATCTCTAATTATGATGTAAAAATTGTAGCTAGTAATCAAGCATTTGATATTGATGATGCAAAAGCTGATGTAGTATATACATCACCGGCTAAACTTGATGAATTGTTCGCTGGCGAACTGGCTAAAGTTGCTGCTCATTATTATACAATTAAAAAGGCTGACTTGGAAGCTATTGGTGCTACATTTGATGAAGCAACAAATACTATTTCTGCCCCTACTAAGCAAGGATCTATCGCAGTGAAAGTTAGTTATCTGAAGACTGACGGAACAAAGGTTGAAGAAAGTAATGCCAAGGACTTTACAGTGAACTTCACTTATAATACAGGTGATGATATTACTATCACTGATGCAGTTGTTTGGAACCTTACTAAGGGTGTAGATGCTGGCGATATGTCAAAGAATGCATCTAGTATTACTATTAAATCTACAGATCCTTTGTTTGCAATTCTGAATAAAGAGTTTACAAGCAAGAAGAAACCTACTGTTAGATTGAAGAGTATAGCATTTGCTGCCGGTGAGAAGATTACTGTAAACGGTAATGAATACACTTATGCAGATGGTTCTATTGCTCTTGCCGCTACACAACCTGAAGCTGTAACAGATAGCAAAGGAAATGTAACAGGATATAAGATTACTTTCAATTTCGCTCCTGATAAGGTAGCTGCTGTAATGCACAATGCTGTATTGGAAGTTATTAATCCTGACTACAGTGCTTCATCTGGTTTGAATGATGAGGTAATCAAGAAAGCAAATGTGAAAGTGGAAGTTAAGAATGCAGGTATCTTTGCATTTGTTCCATTGAGCGCTTACTTTACAAGTTCTAATACTGCTATTGCTTATGGTACTCCTGATAATGCAAGTATTGTAAATCAAGATCTTTATGCACTCTTCGATGTAATTAGTGCTGGTGATAAGACTCATATTACTTTCGCTGAAGAAGTTCCTAACTTTGGTACTACAGAAAAACCTGTTTTGGGTGAAAAGTGGTTGGCTGCTGCGGACAACTCTGAAATTGCAGTTCCTCTGTATAAAGCAGAAAAGAATGATGGTGTATATTCAACACGTAGTCTGACTATTGCTTATCAACCATTTGGTAATGAGCGTTTGGCTACAATTTCTAAGACATTTAACTTGACTGTAAGATCTGCAATTAAACAAGGTTCACATCCTGATATTACCAAGGATAAAGTATTGTCTATTAAAGAAAAATCATTCAATATTAAACCAAGTGACTTCACTGTAAAAGATGTATATGATAAAGCAGTAACAATTGCTTCAAAAGACAGAGATACAAGAGTCACAGATGTAACAATTGAACTGAGTTCAGAAATTGCTCAATATGCAGAAATTAAGGATCAGACTGCTAGCCCGGTTGCATTTGGTGATGAATTGACAGTACAGCTGAAAGCTAATACAGTATCTATTGCATCTGAAGTTAAAGGTTATGCTTTAGTGAAGATTACAGATACTTGGGGTGCTGTAACAGAAGTTAAATGCCCGATAGTAATGAAAGCTGACGGTGCTAAATAATAATTGAAACGAAACCCTAACTTCACCATTTGGTGAAGACTATACCAAGGATGACAGATAGAAAAATTACGCTTGTGAAAGTATATTTTGATATCTGTCTCCTTCATATAGAGGATGCCTCCCTTATTTCCCACGGGCATCCTCTTTATAATCTTAACAGATCTCTCTTATATTCCCCTTAGTTACTACTTTTATGTAACATTCCCCACTAATTAAGGAGACGGTTAAGAAAACAGAAGTCTGGACTTGTGAAAGTATAGCTTCTTATCATAATGAAGGACGTTCCATGGGAATAAATGGAACGTCCTTTTTAATTTTTGAAATAATAGCGAATATGATGAATAAAAATATAATTCTATTGGTATTCCTCTTTATAAGTTCTTCCACTCTCTTTGCTCAACAAACTGGTAGTACGAATGAACGATCTCGTGTGAAAGAGGAAGGAAAAACTGTATTCAACCCGCATTGGTTTTTGTCAGTGCAGGGTGGGGCGACTTATACCTTGGGTGAGGCTGATTTTGGAGACTTGCTTTCACCATCAGTTGCAGTAGCTCTTGGTTATAAGTTTACTCCTTTGTTTGGTCTCCGTGCTGCAGCGAGTGGCTGGCAAGCTAAGGGAGGTTGGGTAAATCCGACTACCACTTACTCATATAAGTATTTGCAAGGTAGTGTAGATGCCATGCTCGATCTGAGTAATTTGTGTTGTGGTTTTAATCCCAAACGATTTTTCAATGCTTATCTTTTTCTTGGAGTAGGCTTGAATGGTGCTTTCGATAATGATGAAGCTGTCGGATTGGATGCAAATGGCTATAAACTGCATCACCTGTGGACAGGCAAGAAACTTTTTGTTGCGGGCCGTGGAGGTCTAGGCGCAGATTTCCGACTGAATGATCATATAGCCATTAATCTGGAAGTAAATGCCAATATGCTATCTGATAAATTCAACTCCAAACAAGGTCGTAATGCTGACTGGCAGTTCAATGCTTTGGCTGGTCTTGCCTTTACATTTGGAAAGAGTGCAAAAAAGACAGCTCCGGTTTATTATGAGCAGGAACAACCGGCTGTAACAACCGTAGTGGAACAACCTGTTTCAGCGCCTATAGTGGAACAGCCACAGCCCAAAGAAGAAAAGATCGCTAAAGAACCTTTGAAACAAAATATCTTCTTTGCGTTGAACTCAGCACGTATTCAGACAGATCAACAATCTAAGATTGCTTCTTTGGTCGAATATATGGAGAAGAATCCCACTGCCAAAGTGAATGTGACAGGTTATGCAGACAAGGAAACCGGTAATCCGGTAATCAATCGGAAATTGTCCGATGCTCGTGCAAAAAATGTTGCCGAAGCATTGAAGGCAAAAGGTATTTCATCTGATCGGATTGCAATTGATTTTAAAGGCGATACAGTACAACCTTATTCCACTCCAATGGAAAACCGTGTCAGTATCTGTATTGCAGAATAATATTTCCCCGTTCTTATGTGAGATGCAGTTTTCCCTGTTAGCCTTTGCATAAGAGGAAATCTCACAGTAAGAATACATGGAAGTTTATGCTTGTGAAAGTGTGGATTTCTATATTCCCTTTTTCACTTGAACGTGAAAAAATAGTTGAAAGGGTGACAAATGAAAGTTCTGTGCTTGTGAAAGTACACCTTTTAATATTTGCCACCAAGAGGATGCCTCCCTTATTTCCCACAGGCATCCTCTTTTTTATTATCTCAAATCATCTCTTATTCTAAAGCTAGCTCAATGTATACCTCAGCCCCTAATGAAGAGAGATTTAGAATACAAAGGTTCGGGCTTGCAAAAGTCCGGACTTTTGTGTTTATTCAGAAAGTATGTATATTTGTGTTTATATAATAAGCTAATCTTAATGCAAAGGGGAATTATATTTTATGTATTGAGCAGATAGCCGGATATAACGAGCAGGGGAAAACACAGGGACTGCTAATGTATATCAGGGTATTTCAGGGAATTGTGGCTACCTGCCGATTTAGAAACATCTTTGTGTTTTAGTTTGTTATTTAGGCTCTTTGGTGATAACTGAATGATCACCGGAGAATTAGGGAATGTGGGGACATATATGTACAAGGGGCTTTTGTAAGCTGTATATGTCTATAGAGTAATTAATTAATAGTAAGTAAAAATGTTGAAAGTAGTAGCATTTATGAAGCAAGTAGCCGATGGGCTACAAATGGAGGGAAACTTTGGGACTGCTCATGTTTACAAAAGCAGTCTGAATGCCATTGTTGCTTTTCGTGGGAAAGGGGATTTTACTTTTGATGAGGTAACTCCGGAGTGGTTAAAAGATTTTGAAGTTCACCTTCGTAGTCGAGGGTGCAGTTGGAATACAGTTTCTACCTATCTGCGTACGTTTCGTGCAGTTTATAATCGCGCCGTAGATAGCCGTAAGGCTGATTATGTGCCACATTTATTTCGTTCTGTTTATACAGGTACTCGTGCAGACCGTAAGCGTGCGTTGGATGAAGAGGATATGAAAAAAGTGTTTGCTAAATTGCCGCACTCATCTGTTGTCACTCCGGCTCTGCAGCGTGCGCAAGGGCTATTCGTGCTGATGTTTTTGCTTCGTGGCTTGCCGTTTGTCGATCTCGCTTATTTGCGCAAAAGTGATTTACGTGATAACGTGATTACCTATCGCAGGCGTAAGACCGGTCGTCCTTTGTCGGTAACGTTGACTCCGGAAGCAATGAACTTATTGAAGAAGTATATGAATCCTGATAGCTCTTCTCCTTATTTATTTCCGCTATTGAACAGTCGTGAAGGAACAAAAGCAGCCTATCGTGAATATCAGCTGGCATTGCGTAGTTTTAATCAGCAGTTGACGTTGTTGGGTGAATTGTTAGGATTGGATGATAGACTGAGTTCGTATACAGCCCGCCATACCTGGGCAACGACAGCCTATTATTGTGAAATTCATCCGGGCATTATTTCCGAGGCGATGGGGCACTCGTCCATTACGGTGACCGAGACATATCTCAAGCCTTTCCGAAATAAAAAAATAGATGAAGCAAATAAACAGATTGTTAACTACGTAAAGAGTTCTGTTATAGGATTAGTATGCTGAAAATAAGACCGTTACTTATTAGGTAACGGAGCGGAATAGCGTTGCAAAGATGGATATATTTTGCAAAACATGCAAACAAAAATGATATTTTTTCTGATAAACTACTAAAAAAAGAGAAATAACACAATAAAACAGCGGATTTCTTTCTATTAGACCCTTATAACCTTCTAATTCAGACAAAAGATTTTCCTCCCCTCTGCCGCTTCTCAGAAGCAGGGGTAAATATGTTTCACTGTCAATTCTTCGGTTTTTCGTATAGAAGGCTCCCCAGGAGCCCGGACAAAGGTTTTCCCGTTACCTAATAAGTAACGGGTCAGAACAGCTTTAACTATGTGCATTCATTGCATATAGTATGGGGTGTAGAATAAATAAAGGTAGAATGAACTAAGAAAAGGAGGTTACACAAGAAATGGATGGAACAAGGCAAATGAATCAGAATCAACAAAGTGAGACTATATTTTATTATTTCTTTAATTTATAAATTAAAAGTTTTTTATTATGAACAAAAAGTTTTTAAGTGTAATCCTGTTTGGAGCGTTGTTAGCGTCTTCGGCAGGCACATTTACGTCTTGTAAAGACTATGATGACGACATCAATGGCTTGCAGGAGCAGATCGATGCAAACAAGAAGACTTTGGATGAGAAGTCAGCTGCTTTGCAAACAGCTTTGGATGCCGCTAATCAGGAAATAGCTGCTGCTAAAGCTGCTGCTGCCGCTGCTCAGACTACCGCAGACAAAGCTGCTCAAGCTGCCGCTGCTGCCAAGGAAGCCGCTGCTCAAGCTAAAGCTGATGCTATTGCAGAAGCACAAAGATTGGTAAATGAGTTGAAATTAGTAGTTGACAAGAAAGTTGATCAGACTGTTTATGATGCAAAGATGACGAAAATCGATGCAGAAATCGGTGTAATCAATGGTACGCTGACTGATCTTGCAACTGCTGACGCAGCAATGCAACAGCAAATTGATGCTCTGAATTTATTCATGGCTAAGATCGAAGTATTGAAACTAGATACAGAGTTTCCGGCTTTGAAAGAACAAGTTGCTGGTTTAGTGACTGATTTGAATGCATTAAAATCTAGGGTAGCTACTAATGAACTGGCTATTGATGAATTGAAAACCGAATTGGGAACTTTATCTGGTCGCATTGATGCCGTTCAATCAGGACTTAACACATTGAACGCTTTATTGTCTCATCGCTTGACGGCTTTGACATTTGCTCCAAGTTTCTTTGTTAATGGTATTGAATCTGTTAATTTCTCAACATTGGAATATAAACCTTGGAAGAATGTATTGGCAGATAATACTGATGGTACTAAGACTACTACGATTAATGATGGCAAAACAACAGCTTATTATTATGTAAATCCAAGTAGTGTATCTGAAGATGATATTGATGTAAGCAAATTGTCTATTTTAGTTCAAGAGGCTACAAATACTATTACTAGAGCAACTGTAGATCCTATTACAGTAACTGATATTAGTATCAAAAACGGTAAGATGGCTGTAAGCCTGAAGAAGAATATTGAAGAATCATTTAATAAAGAGAATACAACGGTTGATGGTAATACTGTAGAGCATTTTACTCTTATTGCTTTGAAAGCTGAAGTTGAACAGACCGCTGATGAAATCAAAGCTGATATTAAGCCGGTTGTTACTTCTGATTGGGCACGTTTAACTGAAAACTCAGCTCAGCCATTTATTCATAATGCTGATAAGCAATATAATGAAGACCAAGCTGAGGATCTTACTTCAACTCCTAATGTAATACCTCATTTCTATCCATATTCAGCTCTCCATAGTGTAGCGGGTAAGATCGTTGCACCGGATGCTGTATGTGATACTCAGGGTAAAGGTATTGTAAAAGAGGTGTCTTATCTTAATACAACTCTTAATTTGAATGATTTGGTGGCTATCTGTGATAAAGACGGACATTTTTATAATGCAGATGATTATGGTTTGAAATTTGAGTTCAAACTGGTTGACTACTATTTGAAAGCTAATAACGAAGAAAAGACAAACCAAGCGAACTATGCTAAAATTAGCGAGGATGGTATCATTACATCATGTGCAAACAATGGTGAAGCATTAAATAGAGATGCAATTGGTCGTGAACCGTTGGTACAAGTTATTCTGAGAAATACAGCTAACAATGATGTTGTTGACGTTCGCTATTTCAAGATTGCATGGTCGGCTGAACGTACTTATAAGGAATTAGCAGAATTGGAAAATATGGCTGATGATTTTGCTTGTGGTGCATCTTATGATGTAATAGTAGGTACTGATGCTATGAATGACCTCATTTACACCGTAGCTAGACCAGGTGGATATGATAAAGATGAATTCCATAGACTCTTTACATTGGATAATAAGGTTTATGCAAGTTTCGATGATGCTAAAGCAGGAACAGCGGCTACTAGTTTGGGTACAGTTAAACAAATTGAAGCTTCTGGTTCTCAGCATACTTATAACCTGAAGTGGGCGTTTGATATAGCTGATAACAATATTACAGCTGCTGAATATGAAGCAGGCCAGGCTGTAAGAACTGTTTATGGACGCTACTACAGCATTGATGCCTACGAATCAGAAAACTATATCTTTAGTATCACTCTGACATTGAAGATTAATAAAATGGGATTTGTAGCAGGGTATAATTCTACCTATTGGAATGAAGGTGCTGCTATGCTACCTACCAATGCAGCTAAGATATTCCAGGTGAATCCGGCATTGACTTCTGACAAAATCTATGGTATTGATCTATTCTTTGATTGTCAAATCATAGCAGACCTATTGAATGGTTATAATATGGCTGGTATAGCTCCTACTGCACTTAAGATTGAAGACTTGGTATCTAATGAAAATAGTGTGAAATTTGCATTTGATGCTAAACGTTTGAATGAAGTTTTTGGTGCTCAAGAAGGTCCTAAATGGAGTGTTTCTGTAGATGGACAGTCTTTGATCAAGGGTAATGTTACTGCTGCTACAATTGATGGTACTATTATTCGTCTGTATGAAAGTAAGTTACCAACTAAGACAGAACATGGTGAAGCAACAACAACTGCTCAAGAATTGTTAGGTAAGAATATTCCTGTGAAGCTTGTTTCTACATTCTGTACAGGTTTGTCTGTTGAACTTGATCATTTCTTGGTTAACTTCATCAATCCGTTGAAGATGACATTGGGAGAAATCAAAGATTCTTTCCATGATTTAACAGTGGGTGGTTCTAATATAAACGTTGAGAAGATTGCTACTATTAAAGAAGCATTCGGTATTAATCCACAGATTGTTTGGGCTGATGGAGTAGCTAAAAACGCTACTTTAGTACAATGGTATAATGTAAATGGAGTTACTTGGGATATAACCAAAGCAACTACAAACTTGAAGTTGAATGGTAACACTATTGATATAACTAATGATGTTACAGCTAGCAACTGGTCTGACTTTGAGGATAGCTATGAATTAACAGCTTCTCCAAGTAATACAGGTGCAAAGACCTTGACATTTAACAACAAGAATGGTGCACACTTGGGTCGTGCGTTCAAGATTGCAGTTCCTGTATATGTACAAACTAAATGGAATCCGGCTTTGTCAGATCCTGAAAAGATGATAGTTGAATTGACTGTAAATCCATAAATTTGGGGTATTTAGGAAGTAACTAATATCAAAACTCGAAATGATTTTTGATAAATAATAAAAGAAAGGTGTTCTCTTTCCGTGAGGGGACACCTTTTTTAAAATAAGGATTCTGTTGAAATGAAAAATAGAATGAAATATGGGGGGCTTATGCTTTTGCTATATATGTTGACAGCTTGTAATCACACAAAGCAAAAGCAAGATACAAAAGAAATATTCTGTAAAGAAGATACGACTGAGGTTGTTATGCTGGCTACTGAATATCTGGAACATCTGAAGAACAAAGAGTTTAATGAAGCCATACAAATGCTATATCATATAGAAGGAGATAGTGTGCTCAAATTGACGACAAATGAACAGGAAGATCTTATGAAGCAATATGAGTATTTTCCAGTATTGTCTTATAAAATTGAGAGTATTTTCCTTAGTGGAATTCATAGTACAGAAATTATGTATAATATCAAATTCTTTGAGAAACAAGAAGGAGATGAAAGGCCTAATACATTAAAATTCAGATTGAATCCCAAAAGAATAAATAATGCCTGGTATTTAGGTGTACTAAACCGCTGATGGAATGATTGGAATTCTTTCTGTAATTCTTGATAGAGAAACATTAAATTGCTGAAATTATGTATTTAAGAAGAAAAATATTAATTACTGTGCTTGCTATCAGTGGTACAGTAATGTTTGCCCAAGAGCAACGTATAAAGGAACCCGAAAAGATTACTTTCAAACCACATTGGTTCATACAAACGCAAGTAGGAGTAGCACATACTGTTGGTGAAGCAAAATTTACTGACCTTATTTCTCCGGCGGCTGCTCTTAATGTAGGCTATAAGTTTGCTCCTGCATTTGGCGCACGTGTTGGAATAAGTGGTTGGCAGGCAAAGGGAGGATGGGTGAATCCACAACAAACTTACCAATATAAATATCTGCAAGGAAATGTTGATATCATAGCTGATCTTAGCACTTTGTTTTGTGGTTTCAACCCTAAACGTGTGTTTAACGGCTATCTTTTTGCCGGAGCAGGACTTAATCGTGGTTTCGATAATGACGAAGCAAATGCGCTTGATACACGGACTTATGAGTTAGAATATCTTTGGCAGGAAGGCAAATTTCTTGTGGCCGGACGTTTCGGTCTTGGTTGCGACCTTCGTTTGAATGACCGTCTGTCTATTAATATCGAAGCCAATGCCAACGCCTTATCTGATAAATTTAATTCAAAAAAAGCAGGTAATTGCGACTGGCAGCTGAATGCATTGGTCGGTTTAAGCATCAAGCTGGGTAAAAGCTACACAAAGACAGCTCCGGTATATTACGAAGCAGAACCGGCAGTAGTAGAACATCCCAAACCAGCTCCTGTAGTAGAACAACCACAGCCAAAGAAAGAAGTGGTAATTGAACCGATGAAGCAGAATATCTTCTTTGCTCTGAATTCTGCAAAGATTCAGGACGATCAGAAGACTAAGATTACTTCTTTGGTAGAGTATTTAGAGAAGCATCCTGCAGCTAAAGTTAGTGTTACAGGTTATGCAGATGTTAATACCGGTAATTCTAAAATAAATAGTAAGCTATCGGAAAAACGAGCTGCTAATGTCGCTGAAGCCTTGAAAGCAAAAGGTATTGCTGCGAATAGAATTAAAATTGATTTCAAAGGAGATACTGTACAGCCATATGCTACTCAGGAAGAAAACCGGGTAAGTATCTGCATTGCAGAATGATAACCAGGTAAATAAAGATTTATATGAAATTAAAATATTCCCCAATTCTCATGAGAGGCTTTTCCCCACTAATAATCCTTATACATTATTTTAATGTGTATAAAGAGGGTCTCTCGTAGAGAATATTTAGGAATACATGCTTGTGAAAGTCTGTATTTCTACAATGAACCCTTTCTTCACGTAAATGTGAAGAATTTGTTCTTAAGACATCTTTCTTATTTTCCCGTGATTACTATATCATGTGATCATTTATTTCCCTATTGATAAGAACGATGTTTGAGAAAACAGAAGTCTGGGCTTGCGAAAGTCCGGGCTTTTCAATTTCTGCGCAGTTTTGAGAAAAGTGTATGTTCTCACCTATTTGTCAGATAGTACTATTTAGCGTATCAGCGCGTACTGTTCAATAAGTTAGAAATTTTCCTCTATTTTATTCATTCATAGTGAAACGAACAAATACTATACTTAGCAATGATAAAAAAATAAGTTGGTAAAGTCCTTCTGCCATTTAGCTTCGTTCACAATATTCTTCGCTTTCTTAAAGCTATGCTTTGGATATCCAAAAGCTATGCTTTATGGTTGCTAAAGCATAGCTTTAAGAAGCTATACGAGATGTTACAAATATTATCTTCACCTTCACTTTATCTTCGAAATCCTTTATTTATCGGCGATATCAGGTGAAGGCTCAGTCATTCACCCTTTGGGTTGAAAATGACCATTCGTTCATGAAGGCATCATTTGTTTTTGCTGTAATGATATTTGCATTAGCTATAACCTAATGGAAAGATGCTAATAGATTATTTTTTTCTTCTCAATGTTTGTTTCAAACATCCTGTTGATTGTATGTAAACGAGCGGTCGATTGCCTACAAATAAGCGGTTGATTACATATAAACGAGCGGTCGATTTATTTCAGTTGACCGCTCGATTAAAATCAAATGGGCGGTTGATTGTATCTGGCTTGTCTGAGGGGAGAGGTGAAAGCATCTCCCTTCACCCGTTATCGTTGATGAATAAAGGGTTTCGGGGAAAAGGTGAAGGATGAATCCCCTGTCTGAAAATTTATGGTGTGACGCGTGAAAGCATCTGTCTTTGATGGTGCATCATACCAAGTGTAATCAATAAAATACCTGTTTTTGCTGCTGATCTAATTAAAATTCGTTTCTTTGCCTTCAAACTTTTATCGAGAGGTCTTTGTTTTTTTGACCGTTCGCTTCTATTATAAGAATAGAAGTGTATTTATATTATAGTGTATAACTAATAGCTTATGCAATGGGGAATTTTATTTCATTTTTTAGACAGGTAGCTAATGGGCTACGGGCAGAGGGAAACTTTGGGACTGCCCATGTGTATCGAAGTACTTTGAATACAGTGATTACTTTTAATGAAGGTAAATATCTGGACTTCCGTCGGGTAAATCCTGAATGGCTGAAGAATTTTGAAGTCTATCTTCGTGGTCGGGGATGTAGCTGGAATACAGTTTCCACTTATCTTCGTGTTGTGCGTGCGATCTACAATCGTGCCATTGATCTTCGAAAAACGGAATATATTCCGCATTTGTTCCGTTCTGTCTATACAGGTACGCGTGCTGATAAGAAGCGTGCGCTGGAAGATGACGAAATTCGTAAAGTTTTCGGGAAACTACCACAGCATTTGGAAGTGACTCAGGAATTACGGAGTGCACAAAAAATATTTATTTTAATGTTTCTGCTTCGGGGACTGCCTTTCGTGGATTTGGCTTATCTCCGGAAAAGTGATTTACGAGACAATGTAATCTCTTATCGTCGGCGTAAGACTGGTCGCCCATTGACGGTCGCCCTTACGCCGGAATCTATGGCTTTGTTGCGGCAATGTATGGATCGCAATGTGAACTCTCCTTATCTGTTTCCAATTCTAAGTAGTGCTGAAGGTACACAAGAAGCATACCGTGAATATCAATTGGCTTTGCGTAGTTTTAATCAGAAATTAATGCTATTAGGCAAATTGATTGGAATGGAAGGGAAGTTGAGTTCGTATACGGCACGCCATACGTGGGCTACAACTGCGTATCACTGTGAGATCCATCCGGGGATTATCTCCGAAGCGATGGGACATTCCTCCATTACGGTGACCGAGACCTATCTGAAGCCTTTTCATAATAAGAAAATTGATGAGGCTAATAGAAAGATAGTTGATTTCGTTCGTCGCTCGGATGGGTGGGCAACTATTTGAGAATAAGATTGTTACTCTGTAGGTAACGGGTCCAAATAGTGCTGCAAATATGGACATATTTTATAAAACATGCAAACAAAATTGATATTTTTTCTAATAATCTACTAATAAACTACTAAAAAAGGACACATAACCGACAAAAGCTACCGACCTCTCTATTTAAAACCGTCTCTAGCTTAGAATTTACGCAAAAAGAATTCCTCCCTCTACCGCTGTGCAGCAGTAGGGGTAAAGATGTTTTTGCTCATTTCGATCAGTTTTTCAGAAAAATTGCATTAAAAAAGGTCTGCTACAAAGGTTCTCCCGTTACCTACGAAGTAACGGAGGCGCTATTATTGAAACTTAGTGTTTAATAATATATTATTAATGTAATTTTTAAGTAGTTATGAAAAGAAAATTTGTAAAAGTGATGTTCTTCGGAGCTTTAGCACTTTCTACCGTCACCTACGTAGGCTGTAAGGACTACGATGATGACATCAAAAACGTGCAGGAACAGATTGATGCCATCAACAAAAAAGGTGCTGATGTTACAACTGAAGCAATGGCCGCTGCTATTAATAGTGCAGTAGCCGGATTGCAGACACAACTGGATGCTATCGCAGGTAAAGCAGACAAAACAGCGCTTGATGAACTCAAGAAAACAGTTACTGACCTGCAGGCTGCTTTAAACAACAAAGCAGATGCAGCGAAAATTACAGAACTGCAGACCAAACTGGATGAGGCTATTGCTAAAGTAAATGCATCTATTGAAAGTAGCGTAGGGGCTGCAAAAACAGAATTGCAAGCTAAAATTGACAAACTGCAAGCTGATTTAGAAAAGGCCGATGCTGATGCAGCCGAGAAGATTGCAACGGAATTGGCTGCTGCTAAAACAGAATTACAGGGGCTGATCAATGCAAACGGTGATAAAATTGCTGATCTGTATGAGAAGATCGAAGGTTTGGATGCTATCAAAACTAAAATTGAAGCTTTGGAAGAGGCTGACAAGAATTTCGTTACCATTTCTCAGTTGAATGACTATATGAATTCAGAAGCTGTGAAAGAGTATGTGGATGAAGCTCTTGTTGACTATCTAACATCTGCCGAAGTTACTGAACAGGTAAATGCTGTAAAGACATATGTTGACGGTACATTCAAGGCTGCTATTATGGCTGAGATTAAAGTTGAATACTTGAGTCTTGAAAAGTATGATGCGGATATGGAAGCTTTAATGGAAAAGATTGACACGTATGTAGGCAAGGAAGATGCTGCATACAAGAAAATCTTTACTGACATTACAGACCTTCAGACCTATCAACAACAAACGGTTGAAGTGCTCGTAGCGTCTCTTGCAGAGAACAACACGATTGAAAATGCGAACAAAATTGTTGGTGCTTTGAAAGATATTACAACATTGCAAAAGGATATTGCAAAATGTGCGAAGACCACAGATTTGGATGCTTACGTAAAAGGTACAGAATTAGATGGACTGATCGATGAGCATTTGCAAACTAAGTTTGCAGGTTATGATGAGGAAATTGCAGATATAAAGAAACGTCTGTTAGCGCTTGAAATTGATGTTGACGGATTAAAATCAATGGTCCAGAGTGTAACATTCGTTCCATCAGATGCAGAAGGCAAAGTATACTTCTCTTCTTATTATGTAGTACCGGAAGGTGAAACTGCAAAAACTTTGGTAGCTTCTAATAATACAGTAACTGTGAAATTCCGTGTTTCTCCAGTTTCTGCTGCTAAGAACTTCTTCGATAATTATGCTACATCATTTGATGCACAAGTGATCACTCGTGCTATTAATATTTTCGAAGGTGAAGGTAAGGTAGAGAATGCAGACGAAGGCATTATTTCATTTGTTCTTTCTACTACTACTGAACAGAGTCATGCCGTTTGTTTGAATATTGTATCTAAAAAATCTGTTCCTGAAAATGCAGAAACTGCTATAAAGGGTACAGACTATTTTACGAATATCAACTCTAACTATTTCCCGGTAATCGTTACTACGAAAACAATTAGTAGTATTCAAGTAGAATCAACTAATAGCGCAGCCACTTCTATTTATTACAATAAAGAAGCATCTAAGATTGATTATAAAGCAGGTGCTGCTTTGAAAGCTAGTTTTGTAGATGGTGGAGATGCTATTTTGGATCCGAAAAATGTAGATCTGTCTAACTTTGTAACAAAGTATGAGTTTGAAAAAGACATGACTGATCCTGACGCTCCGGTTATCTTGGACGGTGGCGAAAGCTACAAACTGGAAGATGGTGTATTGTCATTGAAAAACTATGCAGTTGAATCTGTAGGTAAACAAGCTACTGTCGTAGCCTATGTTACTGTAAAAGACGGTGACAAGACTTTGAAGGAATTCAAATCTACAGCTTATGCACAAGTAACAGCAGCTAATTATACTGATGGTACGGTAAATCTTACATCAACAACTCCAACTGCAGTTCAATATGATGGAACAAAGGAAATTGTTACTACTGCTTATGCATTGACTGAATTGTATACAGAAGCAGGTTCAAAAGATATCTATGAGGCTATCCCTGTAAACAAATTCACTCCGACCGCTGATAAGGGAGTTACATTCGTTATCGGTGAAAAGAACGCATTGACTGTCACTGTTCCTAAAGGAACTCCGGCTGGTACATACTCTCCAACATTAAAGATTCAGGTGGATGCAGTGAAGGTCATTAATGTTTCAGCTAGTGTGAAGGTAAGCTATCAGGATATTAAAGTGGCAATTGATGATAATATTGTTAATGCAAATGCTATGACATTGAAACCAACTTATCAAGGATCATACGATAAACCGACTAGTGTTGGCTTCACTTTAGATTTGACTACGCTTTACACTAATTATGCTCCTCAGTTGACTGCTGTTAAGAAGGTCGGTGGTGACATTACTCTTAGCTTGAAAGATGCTGTGAAGGGTGTTACTATTAATGGTACTACATTGACAGTAGACAAGACTTATAATGCAAATGCAGAAGATATTAAGCCGATTGTAGTTGTCGCTAAAACTGTATATGGCGAAGCTACATTAGAGGGTAGTACATTAGAAACTAAGATTAATCTGACTGATATTAGTGGAACATGGGCATTTACAACTAAGACTGCTGCATTTGGTAAAGATAATCTGAACAGCACATTGAATCTTGCAACTACAGCTTCTTGGACAGACTACAGAGGTAATAAAATGTGGGAAAAAGGTGCTGAATTACAAAAGCCAAAGACTGGAGAGTGGAATTGGGGAGCTGCACCGCTTAGTGTATACGGCTTCGCTGCACCTGTATTTAGTTTAGCTGAAAATGATCCTAATGCTAAATATGTGGATATCACTACCGATGGTAATATCTCTTTGACTCCGGCAGGTAAGAACTTAGTATCTGAAATTACTCTGACTGTGAATGTCGCTGTTGTATCTAACTGGGGTACAATTACTGGTCTTGCAAACAATAATAAAGGGCACTTATATCCGACCTGACACCGTATAACAAAAAGTTATAGCTCGGAGACTCCGGGCTTTTTTTATAAACAATTTAAAAATTAAAGATCATGGAAAAGAAAATTGAGAATTTTATCGCAAAGTGTGTATGCAAAGGTATTGAATTGTATATGCGAAAATATCGCATATACAATTCTAATGATGAATTAATTCCTATGTCTGATAAAGAATTTAGAGAGGAATTAATAGGGCATAACCAAAAAGAGTTCTGCGAATATTATTTTAAGAGGTATGACAAATATAGAAGTGTACTTTAGATTCTTCCGCATTTGAAATATTGCAAGTGCCTATAGGAGTTCCACAATTGGAACAACATATAATGGACACTTCTTCGGTATCATCGTGAGATAATTCTTCTACTCTTAATCTTACTTTTCTAATAATAAATTCTTTTTCTGCTTTACATCTGTAGCAATAAAAATAGTCACTCATATTTTGTGTGTTTAAGGGTTAATACTTCCTGCAAATGTACTGTTTATAGTTTATAAACTGTAATGGATACGTATGTTCTGTAAGGATGTTCTTTAGCATCCTTACAGACTTATTTTTGGAAAATATATTGCAATCCACTTGCATATATCATTGACTTTTAGTATATTTAGGTAATTAAAAAGGTAGACATTATGAAAGGCGAAAGTTTATACACAGTATTCTCAAAAGCTCTTTCAAGTGAAGAAAGTGCCATTAAATACTTTGAGAAAATGAGATGGAGTAACGGTGTAGTTTCACCATTCAATCCGACGTCTAAAGTTTATAAGTGCAAAAATGGCAAATATAAATGCAAGAGTACCGGACGATACTTTGATGTTAAAACCGGAAATCCATTAGCAAACACCAAACTTCCGATGACAAAATGGTTACTTGCAATGTTTCTGTTCCAAGCTGATAAAGGGGGCGTTTCTTCATGTCAATTAGCTCGTATCTTGGAAATAACTCAAAAATCAGCTTGGTATATGCTTATGAAGATAAGAGAGTTTGCAACAAAAGCCAATGCCAATAATTCAAAGTTGTCCGGTGAAGTTGAGATAGATGAAACATTTGTAGGTGGAAAGAATAAGAATAGGCATAAGGACAAGAAAGTCCCTAGATGTCAAGGACGCAGTTATAAGGACAAAGTTCCAGTATTTGGTATTCGAGAAAGAGGTGGAAACATTATGGCAGTGGTAGTTCCTAATACACAAGCTAGAACATTAGTTTCGATCATTAAGAAGAATGTAGAAAAAGGTAGTGTTGTTTATACAGATGGATGGAGCTATAAAGGATTAGGAAAGAAGTATGAACAGAGGTCAGTAGATCATGGCAAGCATTTCTACGGTGCTACTTATGTTACCGATGACGGAGAAATAATCCAAGTTAGTACAAATGGAATTGAAAATGCTTGGTCTTTTTTCAAGAGGATCGTAAAAGGAACATATATTAGAGTAAGCAAAAAACATATGCAAAAGTACGTTGATGAGTTTGTCTTTCGTTTTAATACTAGAAATTATGGCGATTCTCAAAGATTTGATTTACTTTTGCGAAACATTGCTTAATTATGGGAAAGAAGAAGTTTAATAGTATAGCAGAAGCGTATTTAGAGATGAAAGAAGGAAAAATCTCTGAGGAGGAATTTCATGAAGCCATGAAAAGGGTGGGTGAAATGCTAAAGAACTTTCCTTATCCGGAGAAAAAGGTAGATACAAAAGACGTAGTTTCTATGTCTACAAAAATACCAAAACAAAAAAAGAAGAAGGATTAAGCATAATGACGTAATAAATATGGGGTGTCCTACCACCCCATAGCGATAAATCGTTAAGCCGATTTCTCTACTGGAATCCAAAAAGCGAACACTTTAGATTTCTTTGGATAAATCGTTTTACCATTTCTAATAATAGATTTAGCAAATACTAACTTGCACAATTTACCATTAACGACTTTGGAATTGGACATAATAACACCTCCTTCCTTTTTTGGCTTGTAGCCTGTTTAATGTCCTGTATCCTACTACAAGACAACAAAACCCAGTAGTAGGATACTGGGTTTATTTTTTTAGGTGCAAAAAACGGTAAGTGTTATTAGCTCCTTTTCCAAAAGTCAATGCAAATGTATAATTTACTACGTAATTAAAAAATAATTTCTTTGTTTTTTAAGGAAGATTATCAGTAACTATAATTAATACTTTGATTTGAAATATAAAACTTTATATCTATATTTGCAGCGTATCATCGAATAGGTGGTACGCTTTTAATGTTAATATAGCTCAATCGCCTCTGAATCACCACCTCAAAGAATGAACGAGTTATATATTACACACGTTGAGGAATCCGCATAGGCGCAGATTTCTTGCTCGGTGTGTATGGCTTGTGGTGAGCCAAGAGGCGTAGAGCAATTATCTGCGTCTTTCCATATACTAGCGTATGGTTATTGCTAACTAAATCGAAACATTATTATTTAGTATTAACCAATAAAACGCACAACATTATGGAAGCATTAGAAAAGTCTCAGTATTTAGGACTAGAAATTCAAAATGAGAAAACCCTGAAAATGGTATCTAAAATCGTACTTATTATTTCGCTCATTGGATATGCCATTTGTACATTTGGAGCTTTAATAGTAGGTTTCAACACACATTTTTCAGAGGAGCTTTTTACTCTCATTGTAGTAGGTATAATAGGAACTATAGTGAGTTTATTAGCTTACTTCTTTGTAATGGTAATAATAGAAATATCATTAAGTCTTAAAATTAGAATTTATAATTTAGCACAGAAATAAAAATAATAGAAGTTTGTAAATTAACAAATAAATTGCTATCTTAGCAGTCGAAAAAGAAACAGGCTCTTTCCAGTTAACACCAACTAGAAAGAGCTTTTTTTATAACTAAAAGTTATCGCACTCGGCTAGGTGTGGAGTCGTATATAAGTGCCTAATAAAGTTACAGTTAAGATTGACTTGTCTAAAGAGTCCGCAGCGATTAATTAAATGTGACTAGCAGAATTAAAATGAATACTAATTATTTATTTTACGTTTAAATGATGATTAGCTAACATTTTATTTCTTCAATAAGAATCAAAGGGTATCTCTGACTTCATAACGACTGGGAGATACCCTTTCTTCACTTTATGGTGAAGATTGCATGAGAGATAGCAAATGATAAGATTATGCTTGTGAAAGTATTTTTTAGTATGTGTATCTCTTTATGACAAGAAGATACCTCCCTTATTTCCCACAGGTATTTTCTTTATAATCTTATTCATCTGTCTTATTTTCCCGAGATTACTACTTTTAATGTAATCCCCTTATTCCCCACTAATAAGAAGATGTTTAAGAATACAAAAGCCCGGGCTTGAGAAAGTCCGGGTCTTTTATATATTACTGTTTGCCTCTGTACGGCTTAATCTGCCGGAAATCCCCATCATACAATCCTACCAGCAAACTCTGTCCTTTATTATCTACTCTTAAGCCACCATAAGCGGCACGATTATAGACAGAATCCTGCCCTTCTTCAAAAAAGAAGGATTCGGCACCGAGGAATAATCTGCCATTTATTGTTTTATATTTCAGGACGATCTCATTTTCATTTACTGGTTCAAGGGATTTCTGAAGACGTATGATTTCTCCGACGTGATTTTTGTCCAGCTTGAGCACGGCATAACCGCGTTTAGCTTTCTGTCTGTTTATCAATTCGGAATTTGCTTCTTTATAGTTAAGCCTCATATAATCTCCTTGCATCAGCGAACGGGGATCGACAGGAGCCAGTTGCAATAATACGAGTTGTCCCTCTTTCAGCGTCTGTTCTTTCTGATAAACAGACCAGTTAAAGTATCCCAAAAGAAGGAGTAAATTAGCGATAATCAGTATTCGGCTATATTTTTTCATGTCTTGTCTTTTTTTGAGTGAAAATATACCAGGCTATGAGCAATGCGATTCCCGTGAAGAACAGGGTGATTGATTTCGTCAGCAAGGTGATATCCAGATCATAGTAATATTTGGATATGGAATAGATGAAGAGGAGGAGCGCAACTGCGGACTCTGATTTATAACCGTAATGAAAACATATCAGTATCAACAGGATACTGCCCGATAGATAAGGGGCATGCAGACTGGGAAGGCAGATCAGGATACAAAGAAGATAAATGCACACCTGATGTACCGGACTCTTAACCTGCATCACCTGCATGATTTTATAACCTATCAGAAGGATACCCACCAACATGAAAACAGATATGATCCAGTCATTTGTGCTTTTTGTCAAGTAATTGACAGACAAGCCGGCCAATGAAAGGACACACGATACGAACAGACCGGAATGAATAGGTTTGTATTTAGAAAAATCCCCGTTCATATAGCTGAGTATTTTTGTCTCAGATAGATTGACGAATAAGAAAATAGCTATAATAGGCACGGCAGCCACATTCAGCGGATTCAGTGAAGAGAATAAATTCGTTATCTCTCCGAACAGTGCCATATAGAATGAGATTACCGAAAGGAAGGTCAGGATGAACCCTTTGGATAACAGCATCGTTACTACACTGATCCCTATCAGTACAATAAAGAGGACATCCATGTTTCTATTCATTCCATAACCAGCTAATATACATCCGGCTATGTAGCACGTAATATTCATCGCGTCCAAAAAAGGTTTGGTCAGGAGGCGATTGACAAATAAAGTAGTAATGATCAGGATACTTCCTACAATCAGGCAGGATGTTTCGGACCGGAGAATGGAGGAAAGTGCCAGAAATCCCAAAAAGAAGATAGCGGTCAGCACTCCTCCGATAATTGAAAGGACTTCGATAGTCAGGTTACTCTTCTGTGCCATACCATTGCTTTTTTAGGTGAAGGATTGCATAAATCAATAAGGTGGTACCGGTGATAACAATAATTCCTGAGAGAAGGAATATGTTGACGTCCCTAAAATTACTGTGACAGATAAACAGGGATAGTAAAATCATCAGTATGGCAAAAGGAATGGCGGAAAGATAGAATAAATTCCTTTGTCTCCATCCGAACCATAATCCTGCCGAGAACAGCAGAACAGTACTTGCGAGCGGAATGGATACGATTTCATCCTTTTCGCAGATCACTGCCATCATAAGATAAGTCACATGTACGATGGTGGCCAAAGAAAGCAGGCTGACAAACCAACGGTTCTGTCGGCTGAGGGTACCTTTGATACTCATCCATTCTGTGACGATCGTTGCCGAAGCGCAAATCCAGGTTACAGCACTGGTCAGTAAAGTGACTGCCCATAGGTTATCCGGCACTATTTGCATAGCGTACAGCCATATGGTAGTACAGAGCAGTCCGATAAACGTCAGCCAGAGCGGAGTGAAACGGATGGCGACTGCCCAGAGGATGGTGAACAGTGTCCAGCCTAGAAATAAGTCATACGCATCAGCGCCTGTCTGATAGATTTGTCCGAATACGGCAAAAAGTGTGCCTACCAGGAATGTGGCTCCGGTGAGGATTATCTGTTTGATAAGTATATTCCATTGGGTGAATACTGTCAGCAGGACAGATGCAACAAGCAATGTTTGTATGATTCCCAGCTTGGCAAATTTGGGAAGATCTTCCCAGTTATAGGCGAAGAAAAAGATAATTCCTGCCACCGTAAAACCAACGCCTGCTGCTAACAGAAAAATAAAAAGAAATTGTTTCCATTGTCTTTTATCGGCATACATCGGTTGCCTGAATAGGAGTGAAGAGTCCGGTTTTTCCATGTGCTTCTCTTTTTTGATGATTACAAACATAAGAAAATAAAATGATTATCCTTCAGTTGGATATATAAAAAAGGCAGAACCTGACTCATTGTTAGTCTACAATGAGATCAAGTTATACCTTTCTGAAGATAATCATCTTGTCTGTGTGCAAGGATAAATATCGTTGAAGAAGGAACTGTCAGAAGACTTCCCGTATATGTTTATAATTCGAATTAATAGTATCGATCACTTCCTGTGAGCGTCCGTTAATCAACAGTTTATACATGGACTGGGCGAAGCCCACCATCTGCCCCAACTCTATTTTAGGAGGCATGGCAAGAGCGTTCGGATCGGTCATGATATTCACCAGTACCGGACCATCCAGTTCGAATGCATTTAATAAAGTAGTCAGTACTTCTTCCGGGTTGCTGACATTGAAGCCTGTCATTCCCATTGCTTCGGCTACTTGTGCAAAGTCCGGATTCAGCATATTTGTCTGCCAGTCCGGCAGGCCGTCTACTTCCATTTCCAGTTTTACCATTCCCAGGGAGCGGTTATTGAAGACAATGATCTTAATCGGTAACTTATATTGGACAACGGTCTCCAGATCTCCTAAAGTCATCGACAGACCTCCGTCACCACAGAGCGCCACTACCTGACGGTCGGGATAGGCAAGTGCTGCCCCGATGGCCTGTGGCAAAGCATTTGCCATGGAACCATGATTGAAAGACCCCAGCATATGCCGCTTTCCCGTAGCTTGCAGATAACGTGCGCCCCATACACAAGTCATTCCGGTATCTACGGTGAATATTGCATCGTCCGACGCCAGTTTATCAATCTCGGACATCACATATTCCGGATGGATTTTGTTTATATCTCCTTTATCTTCCGTATAGGCTGCCAGGTCTTTCTTTACTCCTTCATATCTTTTCAGTTGTTTCAGTAGGAAAGTATCATCAGTCTTGGGGTCCAGCATACGCAATAATGCCTGAATAGTCATTTTCACATCTCCGCAAAGTCCGATATCCACTTTGGCACGGCGTCCGAGCCGTTCGGGTTTGATATCTATCTGTGCTATCTTGATGTCATCGGGCAGGAAAGCGGAATAAGGAAAGTCTGTGCCGAGCATAAGAAGTACTTCGGCTTCGTGCATACTGTAATACCCGGAAGGCATTCCCAACAGTCCGGTCATTCCGACTTCATAAGGATTCTCATATTGTACTTCCATTTTTCCTTTGAAAGTATATACCACAGGAGCATTCAGCTTCTCGGAAAGCGCGATCACTTCCTCGTGTGCTCCCCGACAGCCGATGCCGCAGAAAAGAGTAATGCGTTTATGATGGTTCAGCAACTCTGCCAGTTGTACCAAGTCTTCTTCCGCCGGACAGACTTCAGGTGGAGCCGGATAATTCTTTACCGAAGATTCGACAGAAACGGAAGATGCCTTGGCCAGGTCTCCCGGTAAGCCTACAACGGCTACCCCTTTTCGGGTAATGGCTGTCTGAATGGCTGATTGAAGCATACGCGGGAATTGTCCCGGAGTAGTTGCCACTTCATTATAGTAGCTGCAATCGTTAAAGAGTTTTATAGTATTGGTCTCCTGAAAATATTCCGTTCCGAATTCTCCGCTGGGGATGGTGGAAGCGATGGCGATGACCGGTGCGCCTGAGCGTTGTGCATCATATAGTCCATTGATGAGATGAACATGACCCGGTCCGCTGCTGCCTGCGCAGCATCCTATCCGTCCGGTCAGTTGCGCTTCGGCTGCTGCGGCATAGGCTCCGGTTTCTTCATGCCGTACATGTATCCATTGTATCTTATTGTTCTTTCTGACAGCTTCGTTTACCTCATTTAAACTATCGCCCGTCACGGCATAGATACGTTCTACGCCCGATTCAACTAATGTATCGATCAGTTGTTCTGCTATTTTTTTTGCCATATTTGTAATAGGTTTAGGATTGATTCTTAATGTAATAACAGATGTATGCCAAGAAAAGTTCTGTTTTAACATATGCTAATAACCCCGTTGTGTCGGTACACATCGCAGGTTTTATGTTAAAAATATTTTTGTAACAACTTTTTAGTGTCAGGGAGGGAACATTTGTGATATCCATTTGTTATCTTTATAGGCGAAATCTTAACCTAATGTTTTTAACCTCTTAATAGCTGTAGAAAATGGATAGAAAGCAAATCGGCGTGTATGCTGGTAAAGTCTGGCAACTGCTGAGCAACAATGAGAAATGGGGCTATGGTACCCTAAAGAGAAAGTCCGGGTTGAAGGATAAAGAATTGGGTGCCGCTCTGGGCTGGTTATCGAGAGAAAATAAGATAGAGTTCGATCAGTGTGATGAGGAGCTTTATGTATATCTCTGCGTAAATGTTTATATTGGATGAAAGAATGTCTGATGTTTTAATGAGTACAAATTAAATCCCCGAAGTTACACCTTTGTAGATGAGGCTTCGGGGATTTTGGTATCTTATTCTTTCTCTTTCTTCTGTATTTTCATCTCGATGAGGAAAGCTGCCAGCAGCCCTGCGCCACCGAAAAGAAGTACACATGCGCCATACACGACACTTGCCTGACGTTCCACGTCCCAGTTTCTGGAAGCGGTATATCCCGGAAATGAGTTGATACAGATAAAGAAAGCGACCAGTAGACCTAATCCTATTCCAAGCATCAGCAGACCGCTTTTTAAAGAACCGAAAGTAAATCGGGAGCGGGAGTAATTAAGGTTGAGGGATAAGTTACTGTTGATTTCTCCTGCGTTGACTCTGTCAGCCAGCTTTTCAATCATGGCTATCCGCTCTTTCCTGCATACAAAAAGTTCAAATAATTTGTAGATTCCTAATGTAATAGTACCTACGACCAAGGGAATGGTGATAAAATCCATCATAATTATACTGTTTTTAAGTGAATATTTTCGTTCTTTGTATCGTTTGACGCAGTGAACGGAAAAAGGTTACACTGAAAAACGGATAATTTATAATCCTGTATTTTTCCTTTCCCGGACTGTAACCTTTTGTAACGGGCAGCGTCTAAAGAGTCAAGATGGAACAGAAAGACGAATCATACTATATCAAACGCATACTGGATGGAGAGACGGAATACTTTTCCGTATTTCTTGACCGCTACAGTCGTCCGTTGTATACGTTGGTGGTGCAGATCGTCGGTTGTCCCGAAGATGCGGAGGAGTTGCTTCAGGATATTTTTCTGAAAGCTTTCCGCAACTTGAATCGTTATAAAGGCGAGTGCCGGTTTTCTACATGGATTTATCGCATCGCTTACAATGCCGCTATCTCGGCTACTCGGAAAAAGAAACAGGAGTTTCTTTATATAGAAGAGAACACGATTAATAATGTACCCGATGAGATGGCAGACAATGTGCTTGCTCCGGCAGAAACCGAAGAACAGCTGGATCGTTTGAGTCAGGCGATAGATCAGTTGAGCGGAGAAGAGAAAGCATTGATTACTTTGTTTTATTATGAAGAAAAGTCAATGGAAGAGATCGGTGAGGTGCTGAAACTTTCGCTCAGTAATGTGAAAGTACGGCTTCATCGTACCCGGAAAAAGATTTGTGTATTGATGAATAATAAATAGAAGAGAGGATATGGAAGAGGAAAGAAAGATAAACGAGAATGCGGGCAATATGCTGAAACAAGCATTGGAACGGAGGCAAATGGAACGCTTGTCTTCCAATTTTTCGTATCGGATGATGGAACGTGTTCATTTGGAAGCTAAGAAGCAGACGAAGCGGAAAACGAGAATCGGTTGGGCAGCTTTGCTGATATCGGCTTTGGCGTTGGTAGGGCTGGGTGTCTATGTGCTGACTTTCTATCTGGAATTTAACTTTGCCGATGTGATGCCGCAAATGAACGTCCGGCAGGATTCTTCTTTGTTTGCATTTTATGTCTATATCGCACTTCTTGCATTGGTCTTGCTCGGATTAGATTATTGGCTGCGCAAGAAGTATATCTGGAAATAATTCTGTTACTTTGCATGACAATTAAAACAATGCGAAGAAACAAGAAGAAACAATGAGAAGTTTTGCCTCTGATAATAATTCCGGTGTGCATCCGTTGGTGATGGAAGCATTGAGCCGGGCAAACGCAGATCATGCGTTGGGTTATGGTGATGATCAATGGACGGAAGAAGCCGTAGCCAAGATAAAAGAAACCTTTACACCGGACTGTGTCCCTTTGTTTGTATTCAATGGCACGGGCAGCAATGTGGTGGCTTTGCAAGTAATGACGCGTCCGTATCATTCAATCTTCTGTGCGGAAACTGCCCATATTTATGTAGACGAGTGCGGCTCTCCCGTGAAAATGACAGGTTGTCAGATTCGGCCGATTGCCACAACCGACGGTAAGTTGACTCCCGAATTGATGCAGCCTTATCTGCACGGCTTCGGCGACCAGCATCATTCGCAACCCCGTGCGCTTTACATCTCTCAATGCACCGAACTCGGAACGATTTATACACCCGAAGAACTGAAACGTCTTACTGACTTTGCCCATCTGAACGGTATGTATGTCCACATGGACGGAGCAAGGATTGCCAATGCCTGTGCCGCCCTTCATCTTTCGCTCAAAGAACTGACTGTAGACTGTGGAATTGACATCCTTAGTTTCGGCGGAACAAAAAATGGACTGATGATGGGAGAATGTGTGATTATATTTAATAAGGACCTGCAACGGGAAGCCCGTTTTGTCCGGAAACAATCTGCCCAACTGGCTTCCAAGATGCGTTACCTTTCCTGCCAGTTCACTGCCTACCTGACGGATGACCTATGGCTGAAGAATGCCGCTCATGCCAATGCGATGGCGGCTAAGCTCTATCAGGCGCTAAAGGAACTGCCCGAAGTCACCTTTACCCAGAAGCCGGAGAGCAACCAGTTATTTCTGACCATGTCCCGTCCGACTATCGACCGGATGCTGGAATCTTATTTTTTCTATTTCTGGAATGAGGAGAATCATGAAATCCGCCTGGTGACTTCTTTTGACACTACGGAAGAGGATGTAAATCAATTTATTCGACTTTTGAGACGTTAAAAGGGAAGAATGGAACAACAAAAGCGTCTGTAATACTGTTGTAATAGGAAGTTTGGGACTAACTTTGTCCCGTAATATTGCTTCTTGTTATGATGGATGCTAGACGAAACGGACTTATATTATTGGCGCTATTGTTGTTGACACAAACCACTGTAAGTGCGCAGACTGATTCTATGGGCAAAGATGTGCCGGTAGATTCTGTCTCTGTGGCAACCCCGGACTCACTTCAGGCAAAGCGCAGTTTCCTTAAGAAGTTTCTCGATTACTTTAATGACGCCAATAAGGAAAAGAAAGATAAAAAGTTCGATTTCAGTGTAATTGGAGGTCCTCATTATTCCAGTGATACTAAGTTCGGTCTTGGATTGGTGGCGGCGGGGCTGTATCGTACAGACCGCAATGATTCAATCCTTCCCCCTTCGAATGTTTCTCTTTATGGAGATGTCTCTACTGTTGGTTTTTATCTGTTGGGAGTAAGAGGCAATCACCTGTTTCCGCAAGAGAAATACCGGTTGAATTATAATCTTTATTTTTATTCTTTCCCCAGTCTGTATTGGGGAAGGGGATATGATAATGGAGCGAACTCTGATAATGAAAGCGACTACAAACGCTTTCAGGCACAGGTGAAAGTCGACTTCATGTTCCGTGTAGCGAAAAGTTTCTATATCGGACCGATGGCTGTATTCGATTATATAGACGGGCGCGACTTTGAGAAACCGGAACTTTGGGAAGGAATGTCGGCACGAACCACTAATACGAGTCTCGGCCTTTCCCTTCTTTATGACTCCCGTGATTTTCTGACCAATGCCTATCAGGGATATTATTTGCGGATAGACCAACGGTTTAGTCCGGCTTTTCTCGGTAATAAATATGCGTTTAGCAGTACGGAACTGACAACCAGCTATTACCATCCGGTATGGAAAGGTGGAATCCTTGCAGGACAGTTTCACACTTTACTGAACTATGGCAATCCTCCGTGGGGATTGATGGCAACACTTGGAAGTTCTTACTCGATGCGTGGCTATTATGAAGGGCGTTATCGTGATAAGTGTGCGATGGATGCACAGATAGAACTCCGTCAGCATATATGGAAACGAAACGGAGTGGCGGTATGGGCAGGAGCGGGAACCGTATTTCCGCGCTTATCCGATTTTACACCCAAGCATATCCTTCCCAATTACGGTTTCGGCTATCGCTGGGAATTTAAGAAGAGAGTAAATGTACGTTTGGATTTAGGGTTTGGCAAGCACCAGACCGGATTTATATTTAATATCAATGAAGCTTTTTAAGAACATAAAGAAATGGTTTGATAATCAGGAACACTTGTTTTACCTGTTCCTGATCATCCTGATAATGCCCAACATCATTCTGTGTTTCACAGAACCCTTGCCGTTGATGGCGAAGGTAAGCAATGTTTTGTTGCCTTTAGCCTGTTACTTTCTGCTGATGACTTTGTCCCGCAACTGCGGCAAGATGCTCTGGATTTTGTTCGTGTTCCTGTTTTTCGGCGCCTTTCAGATTGTGCTGCTTTATCTGTTCGGACAGTCCGTCATCGCTGTAGATATGTTTCTGAATCTGGTAACCACCAATTCGAGTGAAGCGATGGAGTTGCTGGACAACTTATTGCCGGCCATAGTCACCGTAGTCATACTTTACATTCCTGCTCTGATATTGGGTATGATTTCGATTATCCGCAAGCGCCGGCTTTCTGTGGCATTTATTCGCAGGGAACGGAAGAGAGCCTTCATCCTGCTTGGAATCTCTCTTCTCACCTTGGGCGGAGCTTACTGGGAAGGCTCCCGCTATGAACTGAAATCCGATCTTTATCCTCTCAATGTATGCTATAATGTGGGACTCGCTTTTCAACGTACGGCATTGACGCAAAATTACCATCATACTTCGAAAGATTTTACTTTCCATGCCCAAGCCACTCATCCGGCGGACAAGCGTGAAGTGTATGTAATGGTAGTGGGAGAGACTTCCCGCGCATTGAACTGGCAACTGTACGGATATGAGCGGGAGACGAATCCGCTTCTGTCCCGTCAACCGGGGATTGTTGCTTTCTCCAAAGTCCTGACAGAATCGAATACCACCCATAAAAGCGTACCCATGCTGATGTCGGATATTACAGCCTGTAACTTCGACTCCATCTACCATCAAAAAGGAATCATCACGGCTTTTAAGGAGGCAGGTTATCAGACAGCCTTTTTCTCCAACCAGCGCTATAATCATTCCTTTATCGATTTCTTCGGAATGGAAGCCGATACATTCGATTTTATAAAAGAAGATTCGCTGGATTCCGCCTACAATCCTTCTGATGATGAACTGCTGGCATTAGTAGCGAAGGAACTATCTAAGGGAAATCAGAAACAGTTTATTGTACTTCATACATACGGCTCACATTTCAATTATCGTGAACGTTATCCGTCGGAAGACGCTTTCTTTCTGCCCGATTATCCGGTAGAAGCGGAAGTGAAGTACCGTGATAACCTGGTGAATGCCTACGATAACACCATCCGCTATACAGATAGCTTTCTGTCACGTCTGATTCATATGCTCGAAGAACAGCACGTGGATGCTGCAATGCTCTACACCTCCGATCATGGAGAGGATATTTTTGACGATTCCCGTCATCTGTTCCTTCATGCTTCTCCGGTTCCTTCTTACTATCAACTTCATGTTCCGTTTCTGATATGGATGTCCGACACCTATCGGGAAGCTTATCCCGAACATTGGCAAACCGTGACCAAGAATAAGGATAATGACGTATCTTCCAGCCGTTCATTCTTTCCTACCATGCTGGAACTGGGCGGAGTGCAAACTTCTTACCGCAACGATTCCTCATCCGTAGTCAGCCCTCTTTACACCCTGAAGCCGAGAGTATATCTGAACGACCATAACGAACCCCGCCCCTTGAATGATCTGGGAATGAAACAGCCTGACTTCCAGAAATGTCAAGTATTAGGTATTAAGTATTAGGTAATAAGTAATAGGTAATAAGTAATGGTACTGATATACCTATCTACACTGGAAATCCTTCCGTCCTCGGAGGGATTTCTTTTTAATATACGTATCTGTAAATTTGTCTGCGGACACCGTACAGACACCTCCTACCTACGTATATAATATCAGTATTAACCAAAACATATATTGATATGACGAATAATGAAAGTATTTTAGATGGTTGTAAAGGGTTAGTAATGCACTGTGATTGCAGTGTTCTTATCCTTAACGTTATGGGTGAACATCGAATATACCTTGTGGATGATGTACACCTTAAAACTCGTGAATGTCGCTTTAACGAAGTCCGTGATGCGCAAGACATAACAAAACTAATCTTGAACCTCGGACACAATTTTGCTCAAGGGATGAATGCACAGGTACTTCGTGAACGGGCTCAATCCATTCACAAGGAAAGTTTTAAGTTCGGGACTGATGATTATATGTGGATTACAAAAGTTGATTTAAATAGATAAGGATATGAAAGCTATTAGTGTACCTAACAATGAAATTAGAAAAAAGATAAACTCTTTGGGGCTTTCCAAAAAACAATATATTGAATATATTATGTACTTAGTTCAAACTAAGGTGTTAGACTTTCGTGTTACTAAGGAAATAGCGATAAGAAATGCTAGATATTTATTCAATCCTACTTCAGAAGAACTCAAGCAAGAAAAATTATATCTTAAAAAAATTTGCGCAAAAGGTTTTCCTTCTGATTATCAGGATTATTTATCTTCAACTCCTTTCTTTTCTAAAGTAGATGATTTTTTAGCTTTAGGAAGTTCTTGATTGTAAATAATCATGATAGCATTACAAAATGGACATCTTACCATAGTTTCATTTAAGGGAACTGAAACTGATTTGTGACAATTATTACATTCAACGAGACTTTTATTTGTTTCCATAATATATTGTTTAAAATTTGCTCTAAGATAAGAAAATAATTATATTTGCGCAAGCCTTTCGGGGCAAAACATTGTTGGAAAATTAAAGAAGTGCCTTGATACTCGAAGAATCGCCAATTCAATAAAAGTACAAACGAGGCACAGAGGGCAACCCATATCAGGTGGGCTGTTCATCTGTGTGTTTGTACAAGCGTTTGGCGATGCTTTCGAGTTTACACAGGGGACAGTCCACTTTCTTTATTATATAACGTTCTCATAGACTGTCGGGAACTCGAAAAATTCGCCATTATGAAAAAGATTTTGTTAATTGTGGTAGTGACGCTTATCAGTGTCGCTACATGGAGTCAAAACGGAGTTATTGACAATGAAAAAATTCGTTCCTGCTGTTATGAAAAAGCATATCTTAAGTCGGACAACACGGGGACTATTGAATTTTCAAACTTTGAAATCACCTATAATAAACAGGATAAGACTTATGAAATTCATATCTATGTGATTGAAGGAACACAATTTGACTTCGTTTTCAAATATGATAGAACACTTCGCGATAGAAATGACTTTCTTTACGTGTACAAAGGATATAGGGAATGTTTTAAAGAAAACAGTGTCATCCTAACTAGAACTAAATTAAGTGAATATGCCAAGAATGGAGGATTCAACTCTAGAGAAGCGATTATGGATTGGGACAAACAGACCATCATGTTTACTCTTCTCGAATCGTTTACGGTATTTTCTGTAGCTCCCATTAAGAACAATGACTTATGATAACATTTGATTTCATGGCTCTCACGTATCCCATACAATTAAGATCCCTAAATTGCACACAACTGTCAAATAAAATAACTTTGTTCTATAAACAATTAAAATTGCAATTTTATGAACAAAGATTTTATTACCGCAACTCCGGATACAGGTTCCGGAAACGGAACTGTAAATGTGAAAGCCGATAAGAATATAGGAGGAAGCCGTTCCACATCTATTACAATAACAGGAGGAGGAATAACAAGGACAATTCCTATTTCACAGGGAGCTGGGACTCTCAATATTATAGTAGTTGGTGAAAATGGCAACATTATTAAAACTACAATTTGAAAAACAAAACAAAATTAAAAACGATTATGAAAATTAAAGAATTTTGTATGGTGGTGTTATGCACCTGTTTATTTATGGCTTGCGAAAAGGGTGATGATGAAGTATTTGATCCTATTAAACCACCCATAGAACAGCCGGAAAAGCCTGTTGATCCTGAACAGCCGGAAGAACCCGAAAAACCTGTTACACCGCCTTCAATAAACGATATTATTAACATAAATATAGGAGGAATAAAAATGATTGTAGGTTCAAATAATTGGTTGGCAATTGCTTATGGAGGTGGAAAGTATGTAGCGGTGGCAAAAGACAATTATGTAACATCATCCAGCAACGGCACATCATGGTCTACCCCCAAACAAATTTCATTTACAGAACTTTTAGAGCTAAAAGCAATCGCTTATGGAGGTGGGAAATTCATGGCATTTGGATACAAATCAAATTATGGTAGTTGTTTTACTACGTCATCAGATGGTGTTACATGGTCAACCCCTGTACGCTTAGCAGAAACGAAAAATCAAAACATTTCAACAGTAATATACGTAAATGGTAGGTTTATAGCTTCAAGTGGAAACGGTAGAGTTATAGCAAGTGATGATAATGGAAACACTTGGAAAATTCTAGGGGACTTTTCTGGGCGAAATTTGGTTTGTTCATGCTATGATAGTGAACATAATATTGTAGCACTAGCTGGATCGAGTAGCTTCCTATATTCTACTGACAAAGGAGAAAATTGGACAGTAACTTATCCAATTCAATTAGGATACCAAGTGAGGGGTGTTGCTTATGGGGGCGGTTCTTGGGTTTGCGTAGGAGCTGAATACACGACTTCGCATTCTACCGACTTATCAACTTGGACTCGTGTAAATGCGAACAATATTTTTAGCACGAAAATGGCTGGGGTTGTTTATGGAAATGGTAAGTTTGTAGCAATTAGTAGCGGTTCTAGAATTGGATATTCTACAGACGGTGGTATTACTTGGCAAGATGCGACAGAGGTAACTGATAGAGTGGCTACTCCGAATGCTCTTTGTGTCATGCCTTGATAAATTCACTTTCCACATTTCAACAAGAATTTATCAAACCTTTTAAAATCAGCCGGACTAAGTTCCGGCTCTTTTTGTATTAGTCCGTTTTTAGGGTCTATAAGAGACGGAAGTGCTTCTGCCAATAACTTCTTAAATCCACGTTTGCTTTTTGCTTTAGACGAATTGTAGAGGTGATTTATTACGGTTAGGAAATAGCCTTGTTTGCCACACATTTCAAAGTAATACTTTTGAGGTATTTCCACATCGGACAAATCCCCGAAGTAGGTGTTTATCAATAATTGTGTTCCCTGTACTGTCATACCTATAACTTCATTGACCATTGTTACACAGGGGATAGGAATTTCACCTAATATAAACTCTGCTTGTTTTCTGTTAATTCTACCCATTTTGTTTCTTTTATTTCTTTATGAGTTATACGTGCATCAGAGCAGCAGAGGAAACAATTAAAGATGTCAGAAGTGGCAATGTCCCTCAAATTATATCTGAATATAAATTCGTCAACATACTTTTGCAAGTATTTCTTCGTGTGAACATTGCGATATGCACCTAATATCAAACGTTTGAAGTGTGTCCAGCAGGCTTCTATTCTGTTAGTTGTGATATTGTCGTAACTATATAAATTCTTACTATGGTCAACAACTTTACGAGGATATTCCTTGCCTATTTCGTTGTAAGAAGCATTTTCATCCGTATAAATATTGGAATCAGGCTGTACGTGTTTCTTTATAAAAGCAGAAAGAGTTTTAGCGGTAGTATCTCCTGTTACTAAAGCATTTATTAAGAAATCCCGTTGGATCATTCCGACTACCGGAGTTTTGTCTTTGTGGGAACGTCCTTGTGAGTGTGCTACTTTCTTGTTCCAATGGCGATTCTTGTTTCTACCCCCGACAAGTGTTTCGTCAATTTCCACATCATCCGTTAGAGGATTTTCGTTAGCAAGATACATTTGGCTTCTTATTTTGTGAAGCATGAACCACGCTGTCTTTTGAGTGACATCTATATCTTTTGCCAACTGATAGGAAGAAAGACCCGCTTTATGGTTAACAACCAACCATATAGCAACGAACCACCTTTGTAGGTCAATCTTTGTTTTCTCAAACATAGTTCCTGTCTTTACGGTAAAGTTCTTCCCTGTGTTTTTGCAGCGATAATCCCCGTTTTTCAATTTATAGACTTTTGAAGTTTTATCAAACGGTGAAATGGGTTTACCGTGCCAATTAATAGCTTCAAGGTGTTTAATACAGGCTTCTTCATTAGAAAACTGCTTGTATAAAGCTGGAATCGAATTAACTTTGATGTCAAACGGGTCTTTCATAGCACTGTCCTCCAACTATTTTGTGATGCTACAATTTACAAAGTTTTTCTGATATATCAAAGAAATCCGCAGACAAATTTACAGATACGTATAATTAAAAAGAAATCCCTCCGAGGACGGAAGGATTTCCAGTGTAAATACGTATATCAGTACCTAAGTAATACACCGTAGCCGTACAGGCAAGGCTATACGAAGCTACGATTATTACCTATTACTTATTACCTATTACCTATTACTTATTCATTAATCCTTGTTAATTCTTATATCCAAAAGCATGATTGGCGTGTTATTTGCGATATAAAAGTATGAACGATTAAATTCATAAAACATGGCTTATATAGATTATTATAAGATTCTTGGAGTTGACAAAAGTGCTTCTCAGGATGATATAAAGAAGGCTTTTCGTAAGTTGGCCCGGAAGTATCATCCTGACCTGAACCCTAATGACCCAAGTGCGAAGGACAAGTTTCAGGAAATCAATGAAGCCAATGAAGTACTGAGTGACCCTGAGAAGCGTAAGAAGTATGACGAGTATGGGGAGCATTGGAAACACGCTGATGAGTTCGAAGCTCAGAAAAAAGCGCGGCAGCAAGCCGGTGGTTATGGCGGTGCCGGAGGCTTTGGCGGATTCGGTGGTGCCGGTCAGGGATTCTCTGATGGTGACGGAGCGTATTGGTATTCGTCCGACGGTGGCGATGGATTCTCCGGAGGCAATGCCGGCGGTTTCTCCGATTTCTTCGAATCGATGTTCGGGCATCGAGGCAGAGGACAAAGCTCTGCCGGATTCCGTGGACAGGACTTTAATGCGGAGCTTCATCTTTCACTGCGTGATGCTGCTCAGACGCATAAACAGATATTGACTGTCAATGGTAAACAAGTACGTATTACCATTCCGGCAGGTGTGGCCGACGGGCAGGTGATTAAACTGAAAGGTTACGGAGCTGAAGGTGTGAACGGAGGTCCGGCCGGTGACTTGTATATCACTTTCGTCATTGCCGAAGACCCTGTATTCAAGCGCTTGGGCGATGACTTGTACGTAGACGTGGAAGTAGACCTTTATACTGCTGTATTGGGTGGTGATAAAGTCGTTGACACGCTGGACGGTAAAGTGAAACTGAAGATCAAACCGGAGACTCAGAACGGTACGAAAGTACGTCTGAAAGGCAAGGGATTCCCGGTCTATAAGAAAGAAGGACAATTCGGTGACTTGATTGTTACCTATTCCGTCAAGATTCCGACGAATCTGACAGAAGCGCAGAAGGAGTTGTTCCGTCAATTACAGAGTATGAACTAAAATGAATGAGCACTATGCAGACCGAATTAATTATTGTCAGTGAATACTGTCAAAAATGTCATATTGAACCTTCATTCATTGAGATGCTGGAAGAAGGTGGTTTGATTAATGTACGTACCGAAGCCGGAAAGCATTATCTGCTTGTCTCCGAACTTCCGAACGTGGAACGTTATAGCCGGATGTACTATGACTTATCCATCAATATGGAAGGCATTGACGCCATTCATCATATGCTGGAAAGAATGGACGATATGAGGCGTGAGATTACTTCTCTCCGCAAGCAACTTCTGTTGTTTCGGGAAAGGGAAATAGAGGAAGCGGACTGGTAAAAAAACGAAGCCTCTGTTTGGTGCAAACGAAGGCTCTATTTATAGCAAACAGAGGCTCTGATCTACGTGAACAGAGCCTCTGTTTTATTCGGGCGGTTACAGTACAAAGAAAACTATCCGATGTACGTGCAGATTTCTTCCAGATAGCGTGCGTCTGTTTCATTAAAGCTGTCCGGTGTATCGCTGTCTATATCCAGCACTCCGATGACGTTTCCTTCTTTTATAATAGGTACTACTATCTCCGATTTGGAATCGGAACTGCAGGCTATGTGACCGGGAAACTGCTCTACATCAGGAACAATCAGCGTCTGCGCTTCCTTCCATGCCGTGCCGCAAACTCCTCTGCCGAAACGAATGCGTGTACAGGCGATGGGACCTTGAAACGGTGCCAATACGAGCTCGTTGCCTTCCACCAGATAAAAGCCGACCCAGAAAAAGTGGAAGGTCTGCTTCAGTGCGGCGGCAATATTTGCCAGATTGGCGATACGATTCGTTTCCGAGCTTACCAATGCTAGTAGCTGTGGAAGCAGTTCACGATATTTCTCTTCTTTATTACCTGTGTGGATCAGTAAATTTTCTGCCATCTCTTTTCTATTTGATTTGGTTTAGAATACTTGGGTCTTTTATTTTATCATCCTCTGCGAAGAAAATGATTTTCGTCAGTATCTCCGCTGTTTTCGGGTCTTCATCCACAAAAGGCAGGAACAGTCGTCCGCGACTTTGCGAGTGTACCGGAAGAACGGCTATTTGTGCGCCGCCCTCTTTATGGATAACACCGCTGCCCAAATGAATGTTGTATTTGCCCAGCTTACCTTCGATGTATGCAAAGTTCCCTTTCACCCTGACGTTGCTGAAGTGGAACAGGGGCAGGGTGAGTTCTACCAATGCACGGCGCATCTCAATGGTGGAATGGCTGGTTTCCGGATCGACACTTCCGGCATGAGCCACACTGACAGCAAGGTCTACATCCCTCATCACTTCGGAGAAGACAACAGGCGGAATCTCCGAAATCTTCATCGGCTTATAATCCTTTCGGTTATGGAAGCAGACAAATTCCAGCGTGGGAGCTTCGATGTCGGCAGGAGAGAACCAGTCCGCCATCGCATAGATCGTGGCAATAATATTCTCTTTATAGTATATCTTCTGAAGTCCGTCCTCGTAATCGGCTACCCAGCGTCGTCCTTTCAGTATGGCAACCGTTTTCTGCGGTTGAATCTGATTTCCGGCATAACGGCGGGATTGCGTAGCGCTTTCCTCTTCCGTTGTCGGGATGTACAATTCGCGGAATACCTGCTTGAAAGGCTGACGAATGGCTTTGTCAAACAGGAACTTCTGATAGGCATGCCAGTTGCCGCTTGCATACAGGTCTGTGGGATGGGCGATGCGTAGTTCATCTTTCGAAGTGAGTGGAAGACAAATGCCGTCAGCCGTTATCAATAGGCCATCGGTGTAGAAGCCTGTTTGCCCGTTGCTGGTAAAGACCAGATTTCTCAGTAGCGGCCAGATAACCGGATTCTTCATCAGCTTGCGCAGTTCGTTTTCCTTAAAACGGGTACAGTCCTCCATTGCCTGTTCGAGCATGACGCGGGAACGGGCGTGCTGGTCTTTCAGTATTTTGTGTACCGCTTTCAGCTCTTCCACGTATGGGTGCTTTTTCAGTTTGGGAGGCAGGCTGTTCAGCTCTTTTCCGGCTCTTACTTGTTTGATCTCCGGTTTGCCCTCGTTGTTGACTTGCACATATACCTCCACGCCTTCAATTTCTTTGGGGGTCAGGTAAGGAATGATCTCCTTGATCAGTTCCGTTTCCATGCTCCATGTCAGACGGGTGACGTCTCCGTAACCGGAGTTGCGTGCCAGGTTTTGCAGGGCGATAGCGACGGCTTTCTTTTCACTTTCCTGCCTCTGTGCACCAAATTCCTTGCTTTCTTTCAGGAACTTTTGCAGGAACTGATAGCGTTCGAGCAATTCTTTGTCGGCCTTCCGGCCCAGCGGGATAAGCCCGTAGCTCATCAGTAAGTCTTTATTTCGCTTCGCTATGATTTCTTTCTTCGCGTCTGCCGCTTTGGTCTTGCCGTTGACGGCATCGGCAAATTTACGAGCGCGGGTATGGGTGTTGCTTAATGAAATATATTTGGCTGCATTGTACACTACTTCAAAGCGTTCCTTGCCGATGGTCTTGTAGGCTTCCTTGAACCAGTCGATGTCAAAAGCACCTTCCTGAAGGTCTTCTATGGCAATCGGGGTATATCGGGCGATGATCGCTTTCTTCTTGTCGTCGAAACATTCGCTGGTGTGGGCGTGGAAGTAGTAAGCGGCACTTTCCAGTCCTTTCCATCCGGTCGCTTCTTCGGTGAGTTCCAGCCATTGCGGGGCGAACATGGCAGCTTCCACCAGTCGTATATGGCTGATGTCGGCCTGACTGGCAAGGCTTTTGAGTGTATCGCTGTCGTCGTCCGTAGATGGGTAGCAGGCGTGGAGCAGGCTGCTCAATACTCCCCGTTTGGTGTTGCGCCAGTTGTAACTGTCACGTATGAAGGTGTCTTTGCCGAACGCTTGCAGGATACGGATCAGTGTTTCCGCTCCGTAGACGCGGTGAAGCTCTTCTGCCAGACGGGTGACCTGAGTCTCGGAATCTCCCCGCTGCAATTCTATTTCCAGAATCCGGTTCACTACTTTTTGGGTCAATGAATGGAAGAGGGAGTGGCTGCGCTCGTCCAGTGCCGAAGTGATATCTTTGATGCGTGTGGGCGAGTTGACACGTCCCATCAGTTCCCGGTATATTTCTTCGGTGGGAATCAGTCCCAGCATCCATGCGTGGGCAAAGTCCATGCTTTGCAGGTAGACATCCGTTTCTTCCAGTTCGGGCGTATGCTCCATATAGTTGGTGAGCTTGTAGAGCTGGTACCGGACGGTGAAATAACGGGTGAAGAGAGCGTCATTGATGGGATGCTGAGGCGCATCGAGCCAGAACCGTACAAACTTGTTGTTGTGTATCGGGTAAACGATCTCTCTTGCTCCATATTCCTGCTTGTCTCTGAGCCATGTATGCTTATTGGTGTATTGACGGAAGATATTCTTTGTATTGAGCAGAGGAAGCAACTGCAAAAGCATATTGACGGAGAACTGCTGATAAGTTGCCTCGTTTCTGTATTCATGTGCCAGTCCGTCGATGATATCTTCTATCTGCCTGTAATAGGTCAGCTTGCGGAGCGACTTTTGCAGTCCGCGGTAAGTGAAGCCTGCGTACATCTTATTGATAAGCGGTTCGAACGTATTGAGCGATTGGATGGCTGCTTCCTTGTCTTCCTGTTCTTCTTCGTCAAATTCATCGTCTTCGTCCTCTTCTATTTCGTTAGGGGTTCCGGTGGATGCCAGCATGAATTTCATCATCAGCAATTTGTCGTAACTGCCGATTTCCTGTTGATAGAAATTCTGCCAGAGTTCCGGAAGTCCGAGTTCGCTCAGTCCATCGTAGTGCTTGTACCAGTTCAGTAAGACACTGTTGCCCACCAGGCGTACTTCACCGTATTTATCCGTGAATTCGTCTTCTTTATGCTTTTCGATGTATTTGTTCAGCTTGTCGAAGATCGCTTTGGCTTTTCCTAACCGAATAAACTCAAATGCTTTCTTCACATTGAATCCGGCATCGGGAGTAATCGGAGGCAGGTTGACTTCAAGCGCAGGATTGTATAACCCGAAACCATTCTCTAGGGTATAGTTGCTTGTCGTGCTCTGTTCCGTGCCGTCTCCGATCAGCGATTCGATCAGAACCTTCTCTTTGGCGTTCGGCTTCTGAATCTCTCTGACGGTGGACAGTAGTTCCTGATATCTGTCTTTCAGGAAATCGACGTTGCGGATGTTCTTCATCATATCCAGCCCGGCAAGGCGGCGTTCAGCATTTTTGTCGCTCAGTAACCGGCGGATACTGGCTGCCAGTTGTGTTTCCGGCTGTTTCATCAGCAGATTGATGGCATTGATGCGCATCTCGCTATATTTGAAACGGAGCAGTTCTTCTATATTCTGATACTGTTCGGGGGACAGCGACATTTCGGACAATACTTTGTATGCTTCGTCCCGTATGTCTGACGAACGGTCGCCGAGTGATTGCAGTACATATTCCTGCTCCACCTTGCTTTCGGTATGGGCCAGTACGATTCCGATATAACTGGCACGGCTGTAAGATTCGAGCGCGGGAAGATACGTGCAAAGTTCCTCTCTCAGTCGGATATCGTTGGTCATCCATGCGATGTATGCCATTTTGTGGACTATATCCGAACGGGTGAGCACCACACAATCCCACGGGAACACATAAGGCGAATAAATCTCCTTGGCGGAAATAGACTGATAGACTTGTTTCAGATATCCGTAGTGACGGACCGCCTCTTCCGGTGATTCAAAATAATCGCTGAGTGTGGGAGCCTCCTTGTTATCGCTGTATCGGCTCAGATAAAGACCGTCCATATAAAGAGGAAGGATAGCCGCCACCACTTTCGGGTCGTCGTGCCACACTTCGAATGCGTCTTTGCTGATCAGATGATTCATCTGAGAGGATTGCGTGCAACGCAGGAAGTACAGTAACGTCTGTATCTGATGCTTGGCTCCCTTTCGGATGATGTCCGGCACGATGGCTCTGATCTCGTCCGTATCATAGAATCCGATGCTCCACAAAGCCAGATAAAGTTCGACGGTATCTTTGCTTTGCAGGGTATTGCGGGCTGTTTCGGGATGATTCAGGAAATTCCAGATCAGTTCGACATACTTGTTGGTAATCCGTTCGCTGCTGTCCTGTTCACCGATTCCGGTGCATACGGCGATGCTTCGCTTGACGGAGGCAAAACGTTGCAGCCCGTTGTTATAGATAATGGAGAACAGGTAGAGGTAACTTTCGGAACATCCTTCGTCCATTGTTTCCACGATGGCTTGGCGCAGTCCTTCCTGTAGCTTGGCTGCCAGCAGCAGTTTGCCTTCCAGTTCCAACAGCGGGCGGTGTCCGCTGATGACGATTGCGTGGAGATACCAGCGTTGCAGGCGGTGGACATTGTTTTCGCTGGTCAGTACCTGATGCAGGTATTCGATTACTTTTTCGTTGCCTTGCGCTATCTGAGCTGCCAGCCAGTAGGAAGAGTTCATATAGCCGCTGAATTCTTCTATATCTTCGGGTGTATTTCCTCCTCTTAAGATTGCTTCCACTGAAAATCCGGTAGCGCGTAACTTCAGAAACTGTAGCCATGCGTCTCTGGCGTGGTCCAGATGATTGGACGGATGGGTGGAACGCTGCGCACGTCGGCCGTATCCGATGGTATGCGGACAGCGTGCTTCGAGTTGCAGATAAGTACGGAACAGGCCGGCGAATTCGTCCCCCAACATATAGCGGAACAGTGTGTTAAGTCTGCCGTCCATCAGATTGGCAATGCTTTCGATGTTTTCTTCCCGGATGATCTCCTCCAGACGTGGTTCCAGTATCTCGCTGAATATACCATACCGGCCTCCCATGTCCAAGTCTTCCATGAACATATCGAACAGGGTAAGCGTTTCCGGCTCCAGACTTGTTTTTTTCTTTAGTAAACTCTCCAAATAGGGGTTTAGCAGCTTGTTCAATTTGTCGTTGTAAGTAATTCTCATGACTTTAAGCTTTTAGAGTTTATATTGCAGTTACCAAAGTCTTCCTGACAGCATTGCCAGCCGGATAAAGGTAAGTGTAGATTCTTCTTTGAGTTGGACGGAGGAGGATAATTCTCCGAGTTCCGCATCGTCCAGAAAGATGCGGAAGATTCCGTCTTCGTAAGATTGCAAAGCGTTGATGATGGCTTCGGTTTCCGCGGCCGGTCTGCCGTTATAGTTTGCTTCGAAGCCTACTTTGCCGGTGGCGGCCTTGTCCTCCATCTCTTCACAGGTAAGGTATTTCAGCATTTCACTTTGTTGCAGCCGTTCGTTGTATTCCTTTACTTGCCAGCAGACGACCGCTTCAATCAGTTCCTGCACACTGGCAGGAGGAGTGGGGAAATCGACCGGCATCTTTTCGATGCTGCATTTCCTTTTTCCTACTTGCTTGACTTGGATATATGCTTTCATACTTACTCTTATTTTTCGATTTGAATGCTGGACGTGATTGCGTCCAGATCAGCCTGAGCCCTTTCGTCCGCAACCAGCATGACGATGGCAAAGACTCTTCTCTCATTCTCCTGAAAGTACAATAATACGGTTTGTTGCATTTCCTCTCCTTCTTCGTCGGGGTGACCGATCCGCAAAGGATTAGTCGTCTTCGTCATAGGCAGACCGTTGATGTTGACTTTGCTCTGCTTATAATTCTCCGAGGGCTTTCCATCCTCATTTCGGGGGAGGGTGAGGAGCAGTTTCTTCATACGCTCGAACTCATCCTGCGTATCATAGCTGTTGCTGGTCACGGTCAGCTGACTGCCGCCATTGACGAGTTTCAGCAGGGGAGGCTCCGAATTGGGAGTCGGCGCTTTCGTGCCGGTTATCTTGTACCAGTTGGTAGGATACTGGCAACTGAACTTTGATACAGCGTCATAGCATGAAAGCCACGTATCTTCATCCGACATGGGAGTATACGGGAACTGTTCGGAAGTGGAAGATTTCCGGGGGCTGCCGGTCACCGGGCGGCTGGCGCTTTTTTTCTGTTCTTCCTCCTGTTCCTTATAATAGGCTTCTACAAGTCCGCTTTTCCATTCGTTACGTATTTCCTGATACGTCGGAGGGACATTGCGGCAAAGTGAAAGGAAGCTGAACAGGAAGACACTGAAGATGATCAGTTCTCCGATGATGGAAACCGTTCTTCCGGCTTCGGGCTTCTTCATCCGTTCGCCGAATACATAGATGAATCCCAAAAGGAATCCGCTGAGTAAACCGCCGATGTGTGCGGCATTGTCTACTCCGGCCCGTATGCCGTAGATGAGATTGTAGCCTACGAAGATAAGAATACTGGTCAGCAAAGCCTTCCGCTGCGACCTCTCGATGCGGTGGAACAGCAGGAAAGCCAGAAAGATACCGTAAAGTCCGAAGATCGAACCGGAAGCTCCGGCACTGATCGTTTCCGCGTGCATATAGAGGCTGAAGACTGCCGAACAGAGTCCCGTCAGCAGATAAGAGACGAACATACGACGCGTACCTATCAGATGTTCGAGCCAGATACCTATATATATAAAGGCGTACATATTCATCAGCAGATGGAAAGCACCGATATGCACAAAGTTGCAGGTCACGGCACGCCACCAGTCGCCGGTCAGGGTGAGCGGACCGAAGTCGGCGCCCCAGTTCAGCAAGGACAGGGTGGAAGGTTCCAGAATTCCCGCTCCGGTAGCTGCCATCAGTATGAAGACAAGGATATTGATGTCTATCAGAACCGGTGTCGCGATGAATCCTTTCCGGGGGATAAAGAAGTGGATGAAAGATGACTCTTTTTCGCTTTCTGCCTGAAGCCTCCGTTCTTCTTCCGTCAGCGGGCGGGTGAGGTCTTCTTCCAGCTCGTTGGCTTTTTGTGCCAGTTCTTCCGGTGTCAGAGTTGATTTGATCTCTTCCATCGTTTCCTGTAATTTTTGGATATTCTTGCGATTTTTGCCATAATCTACCAGTTGTACGGAGGCGCATTGACTGCGGACGGATATTTCACCGCTGTTTCCTTCTTCGATGGTGAAAGTCACTTCTTCTCCTTGGGAACGCATACCCATTGGAACATAAAATATGACTTCACGAAGAGCGATTCCTTCGATATTCCATTCAAGTTTCTGAGACGCTTCGAGTGCCAGTATCAGAATTTGTGTATTTGATAAATCTGCAAAATGTAGCTTATCCTCGTGTAAAGGTCTGAGTCTAAACGCCATATTTCTCTCTTTTATTAAGTCGTAGATTGATATTACTCTCTTTTTGTACAAAAGTACAGAATAATAATGAAATAGAGGGTAAATGGGAGGGGGATATTTATGCGGACAACGAGAATCCTAATACTTTGAGATTTAGTAAGTTCCTTTTGGAAAGAAGAGGACAAAAAAAGCATCCGCTTCGTTGGAAGGGATGCTTTTATCGTTAGTCACCCTTTTGGGGTTACTTTTTGTAGAAAGCAAGGTCTTCTTTATCCATATTTTTGATAAAGTTGGTATGCTTCGTTACTTCCGCTTCAGCGAAGTTCAGATATACATGTGCAGATTTGGAGAACAGGTCGGCAGCCTTGCTTGCATCCTGAATCAGCAGGTGACACATGATGATATCGGCAGCCATTTCCATCAGTCTGCGGGCTGTGAAGTCGAGCAGTTCCTGATCCTGTGCTTCTTTAACGGCGTTGGTGCTGGCTTCGAACTGGTCGGCCATCTTTTTCAGACGGGACATCAGCGGTTCCATTTCCGGTGAACAGGGTACTGTTTCGAATTCGCGGATCGTAGCAAGGTAAGAACCGTTGGTTACGTAGCGGATAGCGGCAACAGTCTGCAACTGGGTGGTACCTTCGTAGATGCTGGTGATGCGTGCGTCGCGGTAGATGCGCTGACAGGCATATTCCATCATGAAGCCCGAGCCTCCGTGAATCTGTATACAGTCGTAAGCGTTCTGGTTGGCATATTCGGAGTTCATTCCTTTGGCAAGCGGAGTGAAGCTGTCGGCTAACTTTGCATATTTTTTCTGTTCCAGACGTTCTTCCGGAGTCAGCTTGCGTTCGCGTGAGATGTCGTCCAGTGCTTTGTAGATGTCTACGTAGCGGGCTGTCTGATAAAGCAGCGCACGGCCGGCATCCAGCTTACCTTTCATAATGGCGAGCATGTCATACACGGCAGGGAAGTCGATGATTGCTTTTCCAAACTGCTTGCGGTCTTTGGCATAAGCCAGTCCTTCATTGTAAGCAGCCTGGCTCAATCCTACAGATTGTGCGGCGATACCCAGACGGGCACCGTTCATCAATGCCATCACATATTTGATCAGACCGAGTTTGCGGTCACCGCAAAGTTCGGCTTTGGCATTCTTGTAAACCAATTCGCAGGTAGGCGAACCGTGGATACCCAGCTTGTGTTCGATACGGCGTACATCCACACCACCCTGACGCTTGTCATAGATGAACATGGACAGACCGCGACCGTCTCTCGTTCCTTCTTCCGAACGGGCAAGTACCAGATGGATATCTGCATCTCCGTTGGTGATGAAACGTTTCACGCCGTTCAGCAGCCAGCAACCGTCTTTTTCGCTGTAAGTAGCTTTCAGCATCACTGCCTGAAGGTCAGAACCTGCATCCGGTTCGGTCAGGTCCATAGACATGGTTTCACCCTGACATACACGGGGGATGAAACGGCTGTGCTGGTCGGTAGTACCGAATTCATACAGTGTTTCGATACAGTCCTGCAAAGACCAGATATTTCCGAAGCCTGCATCGGCAGCGGCAACGATCTCGGCACACATGGTGTACGGAGTGATCGGGAAGTTCAGCCCGCCGAAACGGCGTGGCATTGTCATTCCGTTCAGACCGGCTTTGACCATCGCGTCCAGATTTTCTTTAGTGCCGGAAGCGTATTCTACCCGTCCGTTGGCACAGTGAGGACCTTCTTCGTCAACGCCTTCAGCGTTTGGATTGATGATTTCGCCTGTTATTTCTCCGGTGATCTCCAATACTTTATCGTAAGAGTCCAGTGCGTCCTCAAAGTCGAGAGGAGCGTAGTCGAATTCATCTTTATCTCTGTAGTTGCGTTCTTTAAGTTCGCAAATACGTTTCATCATCGGATTGTTCAAGTGATACTTGAGTTCCGGTATTTCTGTGTAAAAATTAGCCATCTTTCTTTACTTGCTATTCTGTTTATAATACTTAATCATCTTCGGCACAACTTCTTCGATGGTTCCGTTGATTACATAGTCTGCAATCGTGTTGATCGGAGCCTCCGGATCATTGTTAATGGAGATGATAATACCACTTTCCTGCATACCGGCGATATGCTGGATTTGTCCTGAGATACCACAAGCAATGTAGAGTTTCGGACGAACCGTTACACCTGTCTGACCAATCTGACGGTCGTGTTCCGCAAAGCCTGCGTCAACAGCGGCACGGCTTGCACCTACTTCGGCGTGAAGTTCCTTTGCCAGGCTGAACAGCAGGTCGAAGTTTTCTTTCGAGCCTACTCCGTAACCACCGGCGATGATGATAGGAGAGCCTTTCAGGTTGTTCTTCGCTTTTTCTACGTGGCGTTCGATTACTTTGACCACATAGTCTGTGTCGGCTACGTACTTCTTCACGTCGTGGCGGATCACTTCTCCCTGATAAGCCGGAGAAACGATTTCTTTCTTCATCACACCTTCGCGAACGGTTGCCATCTGTGGGCGGTGTTCGGGGTTGACGATGGTTGCAACGATGTTACCGCCGAATGCAGGACGGATTTGGTACAACAGGTTCTTATAAACTTTTCCTTCTTTCTTATCTTCATGGTCACCGATTTCAAGGGATGTACAGTCGGCAGTCAAACCGCTGGTCAAAGCCGAAGAAACACGCGGGCCGAGGTCACGACCGATAACGGTAGCGCCCATCAGACAGATCTGCGGCTGTTCTTCTTTGAAGAGATTTACGAGGATGGAAGTGTGAGGAAGTGAAGTATAAGGATAGAGTCCTTCGCCGTCGAAAACGTGGAGTTTGTCTACTCCATAAGGAAGGATTTGCTTTTCAATATCTTTGAGGCCGGCGCCGGCAACTACTGCTTCGAGTTGGCAGTTGAGTTCGTTAGCCAACGAACGACCTTTTGTCAGAAGTTCCAGGCTGACGTCTGCGACGATGCCTTCTTCTATTTCGCAATATACAAATAAGTTATTCATGATTATCCGATGGTATGGTTAGCTAACAGTTCAACAATCAGTTCTTCCACATCACGGTCGCTGCCGCTGATGGTTTTGCTCTCTTTAGCCTGAAATACGATGTTCTGGATGGCTTTTACTTTCGTAGGCGAACCGGACAGACCGCATTGGGCGAGGTCGCCTTTCACGTCGGCTACGCTCCATTCGGGCAGGTTGAGGTAATCGCGTTTGTCATACAGGTCGGTATAGTCGAGGTTACCTTGTTGTTTTTCCGTAACGGTTTTGGCGTGTTTGTACTTCTGTACCAGCTTGGCGTTACGCGGGCGGCAGGGAGCAGCCGAACCGTTGACTGTGATAACGATGGGCAGCGGCCCTTCTACCGTTTCAACACCACCGTCGATGTGACGTTTCACTTTGATTTTGCCGTCACCTACTTCCAGAATCTCTTCAGCGTATGTGATTTGCGTCAATCCAAGTTTTTCTGCCACCTGCGGACCTACCTGTGCCGTGTCACCGTCGATAGCCTGACGACCGCCGATTATAATGTCGCACTCACCGATTTTGCGGATAGCAGTTGCCAGAGCATAGCTTGTAGCCAGCGTATCTGCACCGGCAAAAGCGCGGTCAGTCAGCAAATAACCATTATCGGCACCACGGAAAAGTCCTTCACGAATAATATCAGCAGCGCGTCCCGGTCCCATTGTCAGAATGGTTACGGTAGAGCCTGGGTGAGCATCTTTCAGACGAAGAGCTTGCTCAAGGGCATTCAGGTCTTCGGGGTTGAAGATGGCAGGGAGTGCCGCACGGTTAATAGTTCCGTCGGCTTTCATGGCATCTTTCCCAACGTTACGTGTGTCGGGAACTTGTTTTGCCAATACAACAATTTTCAAACTCATGCTATTAATTTTAGTATTAGTATTTCTACACATTAGCAGCCAGTAGTCAAGTAGTAATAATCTTGCTATCCAAACTATCCGGTTAACTATCAGCGTGCAAAATTACTCAAACACTTGGTTCTGACAAGAAATCCGAGTAAAAAATGCACATTATTAAGTTTTTTGAGCAAATAAGGGGGAAGTTTATGGGTTTAGTTTAGTCCTGTGGCGGTTTGGGGAGAAGGGGGATGGGAATGGGAAAAAGAGACACTACCATAGGAATTGTTTTTTATAAAAAGATCTGTCACCGTCACCGTTCGAAGGGTAACTGTCTGACTATAAATGATTCATCTGGTGACGGCAAGCGGTGACAGCAGCGTGACAGAAGATGTTGCTGTCACAATGCGATAGGGGGGACAACGGATAAAAAGCAGATAAAGTAACAAGGGATGGCGGCTCTTGTTTTTATTCTATATACAGGCGATTTCAGGAATGCCTTAGTCCAGTTGGTTTCCATGCGATGAAACTATAGTTCCAAAGCGTTGAAACCAATGGTTCCAAGCCGCAGAAACTTTAGTTCCAAGCTGCAGAAACTAAAGTTTCAAGCTGAAGAAACTCTGGTTTCAAGGTGATGAAACTGTAGTTTCAAGCGGTAGAAACTACTGAAAGCTATATATGCTTGGGTTATAAGGTAAGGCCGACTACAAAGTAGACTTGCTCTTCATAAGGATTGGCGATCACTTTTCCGAAGATCGGCAAAGAGAAAGTAGAGGTAATCTTTAGTTCTTTGGTGGCCGAAAGTCCGATGTTGACAACGTTGAACTTATCGGAATACATACCGTCCCAAGGGGTAAAACCTGCTTCAAGGGCAAGGTCCACCTTCTTTATACTGAACGGATAACTGAGTTCGCAGTAACTGGACCACGCACGTTTCCCGTTTTCGCGGTAATCATTCCCTGCAAATGTGGTGTACCAGCTGACTGAAAGCGGAAATTTCTCGCAAAGCATATATCCGGCGCCGACTTCAAAAGTATGTCCGGTGGAGTGTGAACTGTAATTGAAGTACTTGAAAGGTTCTTCTTCCGTTTGCGTGAAGTAGTTGTTGGCGTATAAGGTCAGATTCCTGTATTCGTATTCCAATGACAAATCTATTTCATTATTCTTATGGCGAAATTCGGTCGAACCCCAGACGTAGGCAGTCAGTCCTTTCCAGTTGACGCCCAATGACGGCTGTACACTGGCGTTACCGCTGTCCATACCTCTCCAAATGTAGCTGCTGACAAAATCCGCTGTTACAAAAACGTCCTGTGCCTGTGCTAAAACGGAGCAAAATAAGAGTGCAATGAGTAAGATTCGTTTTTTCATTTTGACGACTTTATTGTATTCGGGCGGCAAAGATACGAATTGTTGACGAATCTGAAAGAACCCGGAAACAGAAAAAGCATTCGGACAGGCGGTTAAACGGGAAGAACTATCAGATAATACCGGAATAGGGTATTATGTTTTTCCGGAAGATTCTGTCGTGCAAAGGATATGTATTTTTCTAATTACCGGATGACAGGTCATTTTATTGTATGTTGTTTGTTGGATTATATGGATGAGTGAAAATCAGGGTAGGACCTTCCGGTGCATCCGGTTCAATGGTATATGTACCTTTGAAGTATGCGATTGTCAGCCGGTTGATGCTATGGCGGACTTCCACTTTCTGCGTTTGCAGGGTGGGGTCTGCCAGCGGACTGTTGACTATCCGGAAGATGAACAACCCCTTGGACCGGTCACGTTCCAGAAAGAAGGATACCTTTCTTTTCTCTTCACATGGGTCGGAATAGATCAGTGTGCTAAGTATCAGTTGTGTAAGTCGGGCGATGTCTGCCTGAAACGGCTGGCTTTCTATTTCCGTGCGGAAGTCGACGTGTATTTTGTCTTCACATCTCATGCGTACCATGCCGAGGATGTCCGAGCACATCGAAATGATTTCGTGCTCCTGTATCTGCCACTTGGTTCTGCCCGCTTCCAGTCTCGAAAGGTCGAGTACGTCGTTGACCAGCTGTATGAGTTCGGCGGAATTGGTCTGGATAATTTCCGAATATTCCTTCCATTGGGAGGCGTCCATGCTTTCCGGATCAGTGGTCATCAGTTGCGAGAATCCTAATACGTTGTTCAATGGAATGCGTATGTTATAACTCATATTAGTAAGGAAGCGGCTTTTCACTTCGTTCGCTTCTTCCGCTATCTGGCTCAGTTCCCGAATTTCATCTTCTTCTTTCTTCAACTTTTTGCGTACGTAGTAGATGCGTATGACCGAAGGAATCAGAATCAGCAGGGCGATCGCTATCAGGGTAAATCCGGCATAATGGATCATGGCTTTGTACTGTTCTTTTTCGAGAAGCAGGCTGTACATATTGCGCATCTGATAGATTTCATCGGTCTGCGAAATGGACAGTTCCCGATATAATGAATCCTTTTTTGCCAGCAGGCTACGGAGCAGTGCAGTAGATTCATCCGCCCGTCCGGCATCTGTGAAAATGCCTGCACGTTCTATTTGGTAACTTAATCCTTCATTGTCCGATACTTCGGCAAGGAGATTAACGGCAGTATCGGAATAAGCTATGGCTTTGTCATATTCTTGGGTCATGCGATAGTAGTGCGAATATACATTATAATATAAGCCGCGGCAGGGGACATAGCTGTTCGGTGAGAAGTATTCATCCATCTTTCTCAGATGCGGACGAGCCTCGTCCGTCTTGCCTTCTTTCAGATAATGATCGGCATACAACGTTTCCATTAACAGATAACTGTAGTTTTGCGGCGAACGATCTGCCTGTGTCAGTGCTTCCAGTGTGCTTCTGTATTCCTGAAGGTATTTCATGAATCTTTTATCTTTGGTGTAGGAGCAGGACAGGGCTATTTCCTGTAATACGTCCCTGCGCAATTCCAGTGACGCGTCCGGCGGCAGGAGGCGATAGGCTTCGTATGCGGCTTCTTCTCCTTCTTTAAAGCGTGCGGTCATCATATAGGCTGTCATCAGACATAGTTTGGCGGATGACAGCCCCTTGGCATTGTTCAGTTTCTGTGCTAAGTTGAACATGTCTTCGGCTTGGGTGATGCTGTATTCTATTTTCCGCTTCAAGATGTGCATGGTGATATCCGCTCTTTTTCCTCCGAAATATAGGTCATAGTATTTGTGCACCAGGGCTGTCTGAGAGAGCTTTTCCATCCATAGTTCCGTGTTTTCTTCATCCTGATGGTTGTAATAGTAAACTACATGGGCGTACATGGCAAGGCATTGGTAATATTGGTCATTCTGTTGGATCGCCTCATCCAGCAGTTTCCCCAAGTAGTATGCACAGGAGGGAGACATCGGGTCCAGATAAGCCAGCTTATAAAGTGTCTCCAAACGGGATGCGTTGGCGGGTAAGGTATCCAGCGACTGGAGCAGGCTGTCTTTTTCTGTCTCGGTTTGGTTGCAGAAGGCTTGGGGCGCTCCTGCCAGTATCGCTAATATAAAGAGGGCCAGTAATCGTTTCATGCCTGTGTCTCCTTTCCTTTGTTCATGGGGTGAATGGGGTGTGTGAAATAGAACCGGCATCCGTCTGTATAGGTTGAGTCTATCCATATCTTGCCGCCGATGCGTTCGATAATCAGTTGGCAGATGGAGAGTCCGAGTCCGGTTCCCTGTGCGCCTTCATTCAGCTTCTCAAAGCGGTTGAAGATCGAACTTTGCTTTTCCAACGGGATTCCGCAACCGGTGTCGGTGACGGAGAACAGGGCAAAGTCTTCTGATTCCTGCCGGACTTCGAGGGTGATACTTCCCTGCGGAGTGAATTTGGTCGCGTTGATCAGTAAGTTGATGAGTAGCTGCTGCAAACGCGAATCGTCCGTGTATAACTTCAGAGAGGTCAGCGAAGTATGGAAACGGAGCTCTGCCTGTGTTTGTTTCACTTTGTTGACGGTGTTTATCACGTTGTTACAGATAGCGATAGCGTCATAATGGTTGAAGTTGAACTTCATATTTCCGATTTCCAGATTGGAAAGGTCGATCACGTCATTGATTAGTTTGAGCAGTAAGTCGGAGTTTTGTTGTATGATGTCACCGCACTGTCGGCGGGTTTCTTCATCGAGTGCCTGTTCGGTCAGCAGGCTGGAGAATCCGGAAAGGGCGCTAAGCGGAGTCCGGATTTCATGGCTCATATTAGAGAGGAAAAGGCTTTTCGTCTGCATGGCGTTTTCCGCGTTTAGCCGTGACTGCTCCATACGTATTTTGGATTTGGCTATTTTCTTGTTTTGTTTTAATATATGTATGGCCAGATAGATGATTACGCCCAAAACGATGATTCCGATCAGGATGCCGCCCATAAAAATACGGTTGAACTCGGCTTTGTTCTCTACTTTCATCCGGTTCTCCTGATAAGATGCCCGAAGATTGTTGATGCGGTGAGCGTAGCTGGGAGCAACTACCGAATCTGTGATCACACTGATTTCTTCATATAGGTGGGCGGCTTCCGTTTTATTGTTCATTTTTATCAGCAGGTTTGCTTTGGTATAGGCGGTCTGCAAATAGATGATGGACCGCATCTTTTGCGGAATGCCCGCCAAGATATCATCGTAATACTGCAAGGCAAGTGGATGATTTCCGGTTGCTTCATTGTATCGTCCCTGCATATAATAATAGGTGGTGCGATAATAAGGCTGTGGATTCGATTGGTAGATTTGTTCTGCTTGCAGCAGGCAGTCTTGTGCATTGTGCAGATCATTCTTTGCGATATAATAAATGGCATCTGTGGCAAGTGTCAGGAATTGCAGCGTTTTATGGGTATGTATGGATTTTGACTCCGAAAGAATCTTTCTGTATTTCTCCGCTTCCTTTATATGGGTCTCTTGTATGAGAATCTGTATAAGTTTCAGGATGGTCATTTCCTTATAATAATTGTTTTCCGAAGGCGTGGCGGGGTAACGGATGGCTTCCTTATACGAGTCGATGGCTTCTTCGGGCATATTGGAACAGAAATAGGCATCTCCGATGGCTGCGCTCGAAAGGGCTATCCCTAAATCGTATTTCATTGCTTCCGCCTTTTCGTACATCAGTCTTGCTTCGTCGATGGCCTTTCCGATATCTCCACGCAGGGAATAGATGTATACGACCAGTTGTCTGATACTGAAAGACAGTTCCATCTGATTCTCTTTTTCCAGTATAGGACTGATTTCCTGTCCCCAGACGATGACGCTGTCCATCGGTGCGATGGAGTCGTATGCTATATTGCTGTCAATTAAGCGTTTCAAAGTAGATAAGTGGTCGGTATCCAGGTTTGCTGAGTGTAGTGGAAGCGTCCGTATAAGCAGAGCTGTAATAAATAATATATAGATATTCTTCTTCATTAGCAGTGGAGTTTTGTTGTATGTGTTATATTAGTTGCCAAAAATAAACAAAAATCACAAAGAAGCACCAGGTTAGCGGTGACTATTTTTCTCTTTGTGTTAATATACGTTGTTGCTTGTTTGTTTCACGGGGTCTGCTGTCAGCTGTCCGGAAGTTGATGTTTTGCTCTGTTGGGTGGAAATAAAAAACCTGTCGGGGAGACTTCCCCGACAGGTTCAACCAGTAATCTAAGTGAGTTTTTCAGAATGTGATGTCCATTTTCACTACAAAAGTACGGGGAGCGGCTACTGCCATCGGGCGGTAACTGTATTCTTTATTCAACAGGTTATTGACCATAAACTGGAAGGCGACTTCTTTGGTCGCTTTTACCCCGAAACGCAAGTCAACGGTGGCATAGTCTGTATTATGTTTTTTCCAGTAAGTGGCCAGTGTTTCTCCTCTCGATTTTCCGAAGAGGATCGTGCGTACATAGTCCATTAAGTCTTGTTGTTGCTTTTCACGTTCATCCATCATGAGGTAGTCCACTGCCAGTATCTTGCTCTTCCATGCAAAGTTGGCACCCAGATTGATACGTTTCCATTGGAAATCGACTGTCGCTTTAAAGCTGTGCTTCGGGCGGTATTTCAGATATTTGCCTGTATTCGACTTCTCCTTCATCTGAAGGGCGTCGGTGTATAAATCTTCTATTTCATTGCGTTCCTTATAGTCAGCGTCGCGGGGCTCGGTATATACATATCCCAGATTATAGAACAGTTTCGTATTCTTGTTGAAGTCATAAACGCCGTTTGTCGAAATCTCCATACCGTAGATTTGCGCTTTCGATACGTTGTGGAACTGTGCTCCGATACCGAAACCTTTGCCGTCCGTCACCATCTGGATGGCATCGCTGATGCTGTTGATCATGCTGTAGTCTGCGTTATTGAACAGGCCGAACTGAAATTCAACCATGTCTCTGTATTCGGTATAGAATCCCGCTACGTCTACAAAACCTTGGAAGTTGCCGATCTTATATCCTTGCTTGAATCCCAGTTCGGCATTGTAACCTTTCTCCGGTTTGATGTCGAGGTTCGGATAGATACCCACTCCTCCGATGTCCTTGCGGAGATATTTCTCGTTGATGGACGGGTTGCGGTAACCTTGTCCGGCGCTGGCACGGATAAAGCTGTAATCGGCTAACTGATAGTTCAGTCCGGCACGGAACACGGGGCGGAACGGAACTTTGGCCCCGAATATTTTCGTTTCTGCTTCACGGTGATGGTTGTTCACACGATAGTATTCGGCTCGTACCCCTGCCGATACGCTCAAACGATCCCAAAAACGCTGGTCATACTGGAAGAAGGTGGCTACATTATCGCTTTTGTATACCTGATCCATGATGGAAGAATTGTAGCGGACGTGCTCGTAAGTCATTCCGGTAGTGATCTGTGCGCCGCCGTCCCATTTCTTGTTGAACTGGTAGTCAAGATAATAATTATAGTTCTTGTCCGTTTTCGTCTTGGCGTTGTTTCGGGTCGGATTCATTACGTTGGACAGCCAGGGGATGAGATCACTGGGGACTTGTCCGTTTTGTATGCCGTTCATCAGGTCACTTGGCAATCCGTTGTCCATCACCCATGAGATGAGGTCACAATAATCGGCGGTGGTGGCGTTGGGGAAGATGTTGCCCAAGGAAGTGAATACCCCGTTCATGGCATCTTCCAGATTATTGTTGATCAGACCGGAGCCGATACCGACCAATGCCGGGTAGAGCGAACTGTAATCGCCGCCTGCTATATTCTGTATAGTCTGGGCATTCGTTCCCATATTTCCAAGGATGTCGGTGATGGAGTTTCCCTGACTGGGTTTGACTATGTTGTCGGCACTATGATAGAAACGTCCTTTGATCTTGTGTGACGTTCCGTTTTCCGGATTCACGTAGTTGATGAACGGGTCGATGTGGAAGTTGTTTTCTTCGCGTCCCATGTTGGTGAAAGGAGACGGTTTGTAAACTTCTGTCGGTGATCTCCAAATGAAGAAATCTCCGTACTGATTGGAAAGAAAATCAACATTCAGACCATAGTTCAATATCTTCATACCCATGTCCGGTTGATGATAAGTCAGATTGCCGCCCATGCGGAAACGTTTGTTATATCCTTGTTGACGGTATCCTTCATCGGTAAAGAGGTTAATGCTTCCGCTGACGTCAAAGTTGCCGATACGGCGGGAGTGGGAGAGATCGAAGCCTTCATAAATAGGGTTTCGTATGCCGCTGAGAAGGTTTCCGCGCAGGATGGGTTTGACGGAATACTTGTCGTCTTTCCAGAAACTCTTGTCGCTCCATTGGTATTCATCGTTTTCGGCATCGCCATATATACCGATATAGGCGCTGAAGCGGGTTTTCGGTGTTAATCCCGGACGGGCGGTACGGATGTTGATAATACCGTTGAGAGCAGACGAACCGTACAAAACGGATGAGGCTCCCTTGATTACTTCTATCTGTTCGATGTTTTCTAGAGGTGCGGTGTTCCAGTTGATTTCTCCGGTTTTTGGATTCAGTGTGCTCATTCCGTCTACCAGAATCTGGCTGCGGGCACCTACTCCGTAAGTCCATCCGCTGCCGCCACGCATGGAAGGCTGTTTGTCCACTATGTCCACACCGGGCAGCGTGCGGAGAGTAGAAGTGATATCCGTCGGTGCCTGACGGGCGATATCGCCTGCTTTCACCAAGTCCATGGATACGGTGACATTACTGAGCTTTTGCTCAAAGCGTCCGGCGCTTACCACTACCTCTTCCAGTAGTTTGGTACTTTCTTTCATGTACACGTCTTTAGTGATCACTTCACGTCTGCCGATAACAATGGGCATCAGAACGTCTTCGTAACCGATGTAGCTGAATACAAGATCGACGCCTCCCTCCGGAAGTTTGATTTCATACGCTCCATTTATATCGGACACGGTTCCCTGATTGCCGTGCAACTTGTACGTTACCGCTGCGCCAACCAAAGGTTCATTGGTATTGGCGTCATATATATGCCCTTTCAACGTCTGGGCAAAACTAGTCCCGAATCCGGCAAGGCAGATGAATAATGTCAGAATATATAGTTTCTTCATTGTTTCTGTAATTTATGTTTTTTCTTTTGGTGGAAAGTCTCATTCGTTTTTGTCTGTCAGGTCGAGTCCCAAGTCCAGTTGGGTGATGATAGCCCAGTTGTCATACAGTGGACCTAAATAGGAATTGTACAACATCGGACCGAAGTTAGGAATACCTTCCATCACTGGCTGAAGATGGGGGATGAAGGCTATGAGAGGACTCAGCGCTTCCCTGTTCAGATAGATATGCGTATGTCCGTTCTCCTTTTCTATCTGCATGGGGATACCTTCCTTTATCCACGAGAAGAACATCTGGAAACTTGGATAATCCATCTGGGCGATCATGGATAATAAAGAGTTATCCAATGATTCGCTCACGACTCCCAGTAAAGTCTTCAGTAAGAAAGGGTTGGATTTCAGGATAGCATCTGCAATGCCTGCTATCAGATGAGCATCGACCGTCTGTCCCTGCCCTTGCATGGCCAGGCTGATAATGCCCGGAAGGTCCGGTTTGACATAGAGAAGGTCATTCTTCAGATACCAGAAAGCCAGTCCCCGGGGAGACTCTGCATAATTGCGTCCCTGGGTTGCGGCAGTAATATCATCGGCAGACAATGTATTGAACATTAGTTTCATCATAATGAAATTAATGACTTGTTGCAGGGATGCGGGATTATCCATGTCGATTTCACTGAACTTCTGTTCCCCAAATTGCAGTTCGTCCGATGTATATTCGGCAGTAATGTTTCCGTCGGATTCCAGAGTGACACTTTTGAGTAATTGCGGCAGGAGATATCCTCCCATACCTTTTATAATAACGGATACGGTTGCGTACAAACTTCCCGCATCCTTTACCATCTCTAAATCCATGTCGGTATAGAGGGCTGCTGTCAGTATCTGATTGTCCGACTCTCCCCATTCATATTCGCCGGTCGTCTGATTGCGTATGACATCTTTTCCTCTGCCGCGTGTCAGTTCGCTCATCTGATAAGTTTTTATCCATTGATTTTGCGGCATCGTTACATTCAAGTCCAGTTTCATCGTCTTCGGAGTAATGGAGCCGGCGTATTTTACGGTTGCTCCCGCGCTCGAAACTGTTTCTCCGCTGAACGTATAGTTGTCTTCCTGCTCTGATAAGTTTATCCGGAATGATGTCTCTTTTTCTCCCGGAATGATATCGTTTAATGTCAATGTTCCTTTTTTACTGTCTTCCGTCTGAAAGCTGACGGTTTTTCCGATTAACTTTTCTCCGCTGTAGGTCAGGTCCAGAGTGGATGGTTTGATATACGAGCCATATTCCTGACTGAGTTCGCCCGGCCAGAACAGCTTGTCGTTGTAAGTTTCTTCGCAAGATGCCAGGAAGAACATCGTACAAGCTACATAAAATAGTTTTCGTAATGTTTTCATTCTCTTTTTTGTTTTTATTTCAACGTATTTATTAAAACATTGCAAATGTCGGTTAATATTGTTTTTACATCAAGCTCTATTTTTGGTATTCGATGTTCTATTTTAATTGTTTTGTGTATGCGTGTCTTAAAACGGATAATTGTAATGTTCTCTTTTATATAATAGATGTCCTGTTTTTCATATTTTAATAAAAAGCTTAACCGGATTTCAAATGAAAAAAGATATCTTTGTGGAACTAAATTTCTTAATTATGATCATAGATGATGCACTTCCGAAATTTGATCTTCCGGTCGATTTTGTTACAGATGACAGCATAACCGGTGATATCCTGAATCAATACGGTCGTTTCCCCTGTCACATAAAGGCGGGAGTCTTTGTTCTTTGTACACGGGGAACTGTGCGTGCCACGATCAATTTGTCCGAGTTTACCATCACTCATAATGACTTTGTGACTGTGCTTCCCGGATCATTCATACAGATACATGAAGTATCTTCGGATACACGTGTCTGCTTTGCTGGCTTTTCTTCGGAATTTATCTCCCGTGTGAGTTATGTAGAGACCTATCTGGATTTTCTTCCCATGATTCTGAATAATCCGATTATGGCATTGCAGGAAGAGGTAGCGCAACTGTACCGAAACGCTTTCAGCCTGCTTATCCGTGCCTATTCTTTGCCGAATACGCTGGATAACAAAGAGATATTGAAGTCTATTTTTACCATATTCTTTCAAGGGGTAGGCGAGTTGTATAAACGTTGTAAGCCGACTACCAACGAACCCATCAAGCGTGAACATGAGCTTTATCGCCAGTTTGTCCAGTTGCTGATGACTCATTATACGCAGGAGCACGAAGTCTCTTTTTATGCGAAGAAGTGCGGAGTGACTCCGGCGCATTTTTCCGGTGCCATCCGTAAAGCCAGCGGGCATAGTCCACTGGCGATTATCACAGGAATTATTATCATGAATGCCAAGGCGCAATTGAAATCAACCCGATTGCCTGTGAAGGAAATTGCTTTTTCGCTAGGATTTAATAATCTTTCTTTTTTTAATAAATATTTCCGTAAACATGTGGAAATGACTCCGCAGGAATATCGGGAATGCTAATGGATGACGGTGGTCAGACCGATGATGAATGGGAATGCCCCGGAGGATGGTGAAACAGCAGTTTACCGTTGAAATAAGTCCTTTGGTCGATTATTTTTGTGGAGAAGAAGTAACGGTTCTATCTTTGTATCAGTAATTTGGAACAATGAAGCATGGAAAGACTGCGTAAACAACAATTGCTGGAGCAGAGCATTTATGGGGCTATCTGGACTGTTATTTTTCTTCTCCCACTGATAGGCGGATACTTTGCCGTCAGTGGTGGACTCGAAAAAGAAGAAATCCGTGTAATTGTTCATGATTCATGGTTGAGCATCCTTCCTTTTTTCGTCTTGTTTTTGTTGAATAATTATGGATTAGTTCCATATTTCCTGTTTAAGAAAAAGTACTGGCAATATATTATTTCTTTGGCTTTTCTAATCTCTACTGCTTGTTGGGTTATTCCCGGTCCTTCTATGGAGCGTTTTCCAAAGGAATTCAGATATGGCGATCTACGCAAGGGTAAAGGAAAAAGTCAGAGAGACCTGATTATTAAGATGAGAGAGAAGGCTCGGCAGGAAGAGTCTGTTCATTGGGAAGCGCCTCAGGCAAACGATCCGGTTTTGGAAAAACCGCAACGACCGGGCGGCTTCCCTAAACTGACTCCTTATCCCATTCCTCCCTTCACCATCCGTTACCTTATTCATTGTGTAATTGCCTTTTTGATGGTAGGATTTAATATTGCCGTCAAACTGTTTTTTAAATCCTTCCGTGATGAAGAAATGCTGAAAGAACTGGAGCATCAGCGTTTACAATCGGAATTGCAGTATCTGAAGTATCAGATAAACCCGCATTTCTTTATGAATACGCTGAATAATATTCACGCTTTGGTCGATATCGATACGGGGAAGGCAAAGAGTACGATTGTGGAACTTTCTAAGCTCATGCGCTATGTGCTTTATGAGGCCAGTAATAAAACCATTCTGCTTTCGCGCGAGGTTCAGTTTTTGGAGAATTATGTTACTTTGATGAGTTTGCGCTATCCTGAGAAAGTTTCTATTGAAAAGAATTTCCCTCTCGAAGTGCCCGAAGTTCAAATTCCTCCTTTACTTTTTATTTCTTTTGTGGAGAATGCTTTTAAACATGGAGTGAGCTACAGGAAAGAGTCATTTGTTCATGTTGTGATGCAACTGGAAGAAGGAAACCGCCTTGCTTTCAGATGTACCAATAGCACGGGGACTTCGTCTGACGAGCAACATCACGGCATCGGTCTGGAGAATATACGCAAACGGTTGCGGTTGTTGTTTGGTAATGATTACACCCTCTCCATTACTGAGGAAGATGATAAATTTGATGTCTTACTTATTATACCTTTATTATAATGAAATGTATAGCGATTGATGATGAACCTTTGGCATTGAAACAATTGACGGATTATATATCCCGTGTTCCTTTTCTATCTTTAGTCAAGTCCTGTCAGGATGCTTTTGAGGCGATGAAGGTATTGGCAGACGAAGAGATTGACCTGATATTTGTGGATATCAATATGCCCGATTTGAATGGACTGGATTTTATCCGCTCTTTAATCAGCCGTCCGATGGTGATCTTTACTACTGCTTATTCTGAATATGCGGTAGACGGTTTCAAACTGGATGCTGTCGATTATTTATTGAAGCCGTTTGAATTTCAGGATTTGCTGAAAGCAGCGGATAAGGCACGAAAACAGTACGAATACCGGATGTTGGAACAGCAGGGAGAACTGGGAAATAGTTCGCAGATCAAAGGAGATTCCTTGTTTGTAAAGAGTGACTACAAAGTGGTGCGCATTGATGTGAAAAACATCCGGTATATTGAAGGGATGAGCGAATACGTGCGTATCTTTATAGAAGGAGAAGATAAACCGGTCATAACCCTTGCCAGCCTTCAAAAAATGGAGGAACGGCTTCCAACGTATTTTATGCGGGTACATCGTTCTTACATTGTCAATCTGCGTAAGATAACCGAAGTTTCCCGGCTTCGTATCATCTTTGATAAAAATACATATATTCCTGTTGGTGATAATTATAAGGAGAGATTTGCGGAGCATATCAGCAAGCTGAGTTTCTCTTAAGTATTTGGCTGTTTACAGTATACAAGAGAACATCATTAAACATAAAAGCTCCGGAAGTTAAGATTACTTCCGGAGCTTTTATGTTTAAATAAGAGTGAATCTTTATTTGATACCTAGTTTCTTTGCAATTTCTTTAGGAAGTGCATCTTTGTGTACCAGGATATTCATTGTTTTGTAAGCAACGAATGCTTTGGATGCATACCAGATACCTTTGTACTTACCACTTGTACCCCAAGAGTTCTTTACCATGAAGTATTCTTTTCCGTTCTGGTCTTTGGCGATACCGTAGATTACCATTCCGTGGTCATCTGTAGTTTCCCAGTTGTCGAAAGCAGTCTGGCGCATTTCTTGAGTGATTTCCATTTCCGGAAGCGGTTTGGAAGTCAGTTCTTTGCGTTTGTCGGCAGCAGTCAGACCTGTCCAGCGAGCCATATCCGAGCCGGTAAGCTCTGCTCCTTTGGCAGCATCCGGCATTACGGCAACACCGTCACGGGTGAAACCTTGTTCGCTGACGTCACTACCCCATGCAAATGTATATCCTTGCTTTACAGCGTTGTCCATTACAGCCATGAACTCGTCGAGCGGAAGATTGTAGGACAGACCATTACGCCAGTTATCCTGAATCTCGATAGCGAATTGAGAATAGAAAGGATGGTGTGTATATGAAGTCAGTGATACATAATCTTCAGCTTTCAGTCCGAGTGATTCAGCGAAAGTCTTCGGAGTATATTGCTTGCCATTGTAAGTGAAGTTCTCCGGGCACGCTCCCAGATAAGTATCGTAGATGGCGCTAAGACCTTTCTTCCATACCGGAGTCAGTTTAGTGAGTTTACCTTTGGCGATCGCATTGATGTATCCTTCTGCAACAGCGTCCATTTCATTGTGTACCGGCAGTGTATCACCATACATGATACCCGGCATTGCTTCTTGCGGAACCAGTCCGTAATTCTTCATACAATAGATGATGTCATAGAAACTTCCGCCGGGAGAGAAAGAACTGTCGCCATGATAGCGTACATAGTTTGTTCCGCGGTCTTCCATTGTTTTGTGTACAACAAACATTTCCGAAAGGTCGTATTCGCCTTTACCCAAACGTAGTAGTTCTGATTCCAGGAATCCCAAAGCAGAGAAACTCCAGCAAGTGCTCGAACGATTCTGGTTTTTGATAGAAGTAATCGGATTTTCTTTCACTGTTGTGAAAACGAAGCCCTCTTCGGGTTTTGCGTCTTGTGCCATTGCGCTCAGGCTGAACAAGCCTAAGGCAGCGATAAGGATACTCTTTTTCATTCTGATGAAATTAATATTAAATTGTTTTGGTTACAAAGATATGGATTCCTTGGGGGAATTCCATATTCTTGCATAGATTTTGCATAAAAAAAGAGTAGAAAATGCTGTATCCCACCTTCTTCACTATATTAAAAGAGGAAAAGGCAATCGTATGTGATCACCTTTTCCTCTTTCTATCTTTATTTTATTTTGATTCCGAGACTTTCTAAATCAGCGAGAGTAACGGTGTAGCTCTCTCCGTTTTTCATCCGTTTCATTACTAATTGCCCGATTTGTTCGGCATCCCTTTTCTCCGTGAAAGGTTTTTTACCGGAAACACTGGGGATGAAAGGCTGAAAAATCGTTATATGATTATTGTGAGATATTTGATAGCCGTATCCTCCGCTTACCTCAATCACTTCCATTGAAAAAGAAGAGGCAGAAGAATCTGTTTTAGAAAAAGCTGCTTTGGAAAAAGCCAGACAACCGATTATTATCAATATTCCCGCAGCAGAGCATCCGAGTATTTTTTTCTTAGTCATTTTCTTCCCATTCATACGGATATAGCTCCCATGTATCGTCATAATAATAGCTGCTGCTGCCTCCGGTAGTGATAATGCCTCGTCTGCCAGTAGAGAAACAAACTGCTTTGATGCGTGAACTTCCTTCGAAAGAAGTGTAGTCAAAATCATCTTCCGTTTCACTGCTTCGCCATAAGTCTTTAGCAGGATCGTATATCCAGTAGTTACTTCGGAAGCTACCGGAGGCTGTTTGTCCTAAAGTGATATATGCCTGATCGTCTATAACAAAAGCACAGCCGTAGGTACGGGTGATTGATTTGTAATCGTCATCGTAATCGTCACTGCTCTGGTCTGTAATGTCCCGGAGACGTGCCCATTTGTTCTCTTCACTTTTGCTGGGATCGAACTTCCAGAAATCATCGACATCCTTACCATTATTTGTTCCTCCTACAATGTAGGCGACATTATCAATAAGAAAGGAGAGTCCGCCGGTTCTTTTCTGACCGCCGAATCCATTGACGATAGTCCATTGGCTGCCGGAAGCGGCTGTCGGATCAAAGCGGTAAAAGTCTTTGGTCTGTTTATCATCTTTAGACTGACCGGTGCCTACATAACCGTAATTACCGATAGCGAAGGCTATGGCGTTGATTCGGGCATCTCCGGGGTAATCGTCCATCTGTTTCCAGGTGTCCGTTGCCGGTTCATATTCCCAGGTATCTTTTAAATATGCATATCCTCCGGTATGTAGTGGATCGTCATCTCTGTATACGGTATATCCCGTAGTCACATATCCTTTGGAGTTGATCGCAAATCCGACAGCCCCGTTCCGGGCCGCCGCCTCTTCGGGAAGGTCGGCACATTGCGTCCACCAGTCGTTATCAATATTATATTCCCAACAGTCTCTTTCCCGCTGGTCTTTTCCCCGATATCCACCGCACAAATATCCCCGGTTATCTATCACAAATCCGGCTGCGTCCTCTCTTGCCCTTCCGTCGAAATCAGAACGGCGATACCACACACCTAATGTGTCGTCATCATCATCTGAACATGAGAACATGGATAGCATAGCTATTGACACTAATAACAGTTGTAGTTTTTTCATTATTTCCATTCGTTTTATTACGTTTTAAACTTGGGGCAAATGTAGCTATCAATGCGGTTGAAGAAAAAAGATATCGACAAATAGCCCTATTTTCTCTATCGAACAAAACCGAGTCTATAAATAGCGGGAAATAGTCGATTAATTTTGGGGATGCTTTCCTAAAGGGGTTCCTTTGCAACTCAAAAATAATATTCATTATGAGACTATTAATTACACTTTTTTATTCATTACTCTTATTTTGTACAATATTCTCCTGTAGGGATGAATCTTCTTCCATTGGAAGTAAATGGGTAGAGAGTTCTTTTATAAATGTAGTGACAGATACGTGTATGGTGACTCTGAGCACATTATTAGCAGACTCGCTGGCGACTTCGGGAGATACGATCTGCCAGATCGGGCGATTTAAGGATGATCTTTACGGAGAAATAAAAACTTCGTTTTATGCAGAATATCAAGTACCTTCTCACTCACTTAATGAGACTACTGACTATCAGTTTGACTCTATCACGTTCAAATGGTATACTTCCGGGGATTATCTGGGGGATACACTGGTCTATCATCGTATTGACTTATATAGTTTATCGCAAGGACTCTCTCTGGAAGATAACGGTTACCTGTTTAATAAGACCAACGTTAGCTATAATCAGAATAATCATCTTGGTTCTGTTTCTATACGTCCTACACCCGGCTATCGGAACGAGTTGCATGAAACGCGCCTGCCTGACGAATGGGGAAAGAAGTGGTTTAACTTAATGCTGGAAGATGATGAATGTATGGAATCTCAAGATCGTTTCCGGGCTTTCTTCAAAGGAATAGCTTTTATTCCCGATGAAAACGGGACGTGCATTAACGGCTTTCAGGTGAACGATTCAAGTTTTTGTATTACCCTTTATTATCATGAACTGAAAGAGAAGCCTACGGAACAGACCTTAGTGTTCAATGCCAGCACTTCACTGAACTACACCAAGGTGGAACATGACCGTACTAATACTCCTTTGGAGAATCTCAAGGCAGGAACAGATTATGAACTGCCTTCTTCCGAGAGCGAACATCAGGTGTATCTTCAAGGGCTGACCGGTATGTATATCAATATCGAATTTCCCTATCTGAATAATCTGAATCAGACCGGAAGGCTTGTTTCCATTGAAAGTGCAGTACTCAAGCTATATCCTATCAAGGGTACGTATAACGGAAAGTATCCATTGCCGAAATCGTTGTCTCTTTATACGGCAGACCAGAATAACGCCACTCAGAGTGTCATTACTGACATCTCGGGAAATACCGTGCAAACGGGAAGTCTGGTGGAAGATAATGTCTATTATGAAGATACTCACTATTCGTTTGATATCACCTCGTTTATTCAGAATAATCTGGGGACAGCGGGGGAGAGCCGTGAGAAACTGCAAATATTCCTCTCTGACAATGCTTTTTATAATACCGTTCAGGGAGTGGTGCTGGGAGATAGCAAACACCCTGTGAATGACCATGATAATAATGTATCACTCACTATTTATTATAAGACATATACGAAATGAAAAGAAGAGTTTTATCTATCCTTATACTAGGTGCGAACTTATTGAATGTGGCTGCCCAAAATATGACGAGTTCGCCGGTTTCCATGTTCGGACTCGGCGAATTGTCTACCGGAGAAGGCGGAATTTATTCCGGTTTGGGTGGAGTCGGCATTGCATTGCGTGGAGAAAATGTGGTTAATAGTGCCAATCCGGCTTCTTTAACGGGATTATTGCCGCAGTATTTCTTTTTCGATTTGGGTGTTAGCGGGTCTTATCTGAAATATTCACAGTCAGGAGCGAGCAATCACTCTTTTAATGGCAATCTTAATAATTTGGCTGTTGGATTTCGTATAGCTCCCCGTTGGTATGGAGCTATTTTTATGGCTCCTGTCAGTAGTGTAGGGTATGCCATATCGCTCGATCAGGATGTGGCGGGTACGGACGGAAGTACGGTGACTTCACTTTTTCAAGGTGAGGGAGGGTTATCCAAAATGGGCATCAGTGTTGCGCACGAACTGTGGAAAGGGCTTTCACTGGGTGCAAACTTTTCTTATGTGGGAGGAAGTATTTCACAAACAGAAACTCAAGGGAGTGCAACTGAAAGTAATAGTTCGCATAAACATACGATTTATGCTGATTTCGGATTGCAGTATACCTATAAGCTGGATCACTACCGTTCGGCAGTGGCAGGAGTCGTATATGGATATTCTCAAGACTTGATGCAGGATAATGATCATGCGGTGAGCAGTAGCAGTTCCAGCGGAAGCATTGAAGAAAAAGGAAAAAAGTATCGCACTTGTTTGCCGCAGTTTATCGGATTCGGAGCGTCTTATACTACGTTGCGCTGGATGGCTTCCATCGACTATAAGTTTGTTGACTGGAGCCGGCTGGAGTCTTCGCATTCCAGTATAAGCTTTCGTAATCAACATCGTTTGATGCTGGGAGGCAGCTATACATTGGGAAATCCTTATAGTAAACCGGTACGTTTATTGCTAGGAGCAGGTATGGGAAACTCATATATTTCAGTGCATGATAAGACGACAACGAATTATTATCTGAGTACCGGACTTAATTTTGAGTTTCGTAGCCGCAGTACGCTTTCTTTAGGAGTGAAATATACAGATCAACTGAAGGTGACTTCGGGGAGATTTAAAGAGCAGAAACTTTCTTTTTTTCTGAATCTGACTTTCTCGGAAAAGACTTATAAGGCAAAATTGAAGTAACGGGCGGGGTACTTTCTTTATCTGGCGGATAGGGGGAGCATTTATAATATAGAAAAGGGTACCCTCAGCGGTACCCTTTTCTATTATTTATTGCCTTTCGGTGTCACTACATAGTCTTCTTTTATAAACTCATCATAAACCCGTTTAGGATGATCGAATGCTGCGGTTCCATTCCTCTGTTCGTTGAAGTTTTCCCGGCGGAATTGTTTCAGCTTCAGGTTATCTTCGGCATATTCTCTTAACTTCTTATGTTCACGTCCATAGAGTGAACTTTCAGTAACATCAGAATCAAGCAGGCTTTCTTTAGGAGTAATAGTGGGCAGGAGCACTTGTTCCAATAGTCCACGATAGGCACCGTTATATTCGCACCAGACAAGATCGTTGGCAACGAATATACGATAGAAGTACTTTGACCATGCGGTTTTGATTTCGATGGATTGAGCGTAAATCTCAATCGTTGCTTCTGAACCATACGCTTGGTCACGGATCACGACGGTCGTCCGACCGCTGATTTCTTCCTTCACGGAAGTTTGCCATTTGTCGGAATGCAGAATTTCCTCAATGAGTTCCGGCAACTTTTCTTTAATTTCAAACTGTATTCTCATAGTGCTTGCCTGCGGGCAGGACTTTTTTTGAATTTCCTACTTAAAACAATTAAGCTAGCCTAAAGTTACATAGATTGCAGCAAAAAAACAAGATTTTGTTTGAATATTTACTATTTTTGCCAAACTATCTGCCTTTTTCGTTTGTTTTTATTATAATTATGCAACAAATAGCAAAAAAACAAGTTTATGCAGAATAAAGCCCGGAAGAATTACATCATTTATGTACTTATGCTCCTTCTGTTTGGAGGGTTGATTTATGTCGCTATTGAAGAGGGCGACAGGTTTTCACATCACGCTGCGAATACGTTAAACACGGTACAAGACGGGCCTTTTGCCATGTTTCTACAATTTATGCAAGATAATCTGCATCATCCGCTGACGACGTTACTCATTCAGATTATTGCCGTGCTGTTGATGGTGCGTCTTTTCGGCTATTTGTTTAGTCTTATCGGGCAACCGGGAGTGATTGGAGAAATCGTAGCCGGTATTGTCTTGGGGCCTTCTGTTTTGGGGCTTTTTTTCCCGGAAGCTTTTCATTTCCTGTTCCCTGTCCATTCGCTGACCAATCTTGAATTGTTGAGTCAGGTCGGACTGATCCTTTTCATGTTCGTTATCGGTATGGAACTGGACTTCAGTGTGCTGAAAAATAAGATAAATGAAACGCTGGTGATCAGTCATGCCGGGATTTTAGTACCTTTCTTTCTGGGTATCCTGTCTTCTTACTGGATTTACGAAACGTATGCTGCCGATCATACTCCCTTTCTGCCTTTTGCCTTGTTTATAGGCATCTCCATGAGTATTACCGCTTTTCCCGTACTGGCGCGTATCATTCAGGAACGAAATATGACCAAAACTCCTTTGGGGACTCTTGCAATTGCTTCTGCTGCCAATGATGATGTGACTGCCTGGTGTTTGCTGGCTGTTGTTATTGCTATTTCAAAGGCGGGTAGTTTTGCCAGTGCTCTCTATTCTGTAGGATTGGCTGTGGTGTATATTGCAGTCATGTTTTTGGTTGTACGCCCGTTTCTGAAAAAGGTGGGAGAGGTGTATGCCAATAAGGAGGCGATCAATAAAACGTTTGTGGCATTTATCCTGTTGATTCTGATCATTTCTTCCTGTCTGACAGAGATTATCGGTATTCATGCTTTGTTCGGAGCGTTCATGGCAGGAGTGGTGATGCCGTCGAATCTGGGTTTCCGAAAAGTGATGATGGAAAAGGTGGAAGACATTTCTTTGGTTTTCTTCCTGCCGTTATTCTTTGCTTTCACAGGTTTGCGTACGGAGATAGGTCTGATCAATAGTCCGGAGTTGTGGATGGTGTGTTTGCTGCTGGTGACAGTGGCTATAGTCGGCAAGCTCGGCGGCTGTGCCATAGCTGCCCGTTTGGTGGGTGAGTCATGGAAGGATAGTCTGACGGTGGGGACCTTAATGAATACGCGCGGATTGATGGAGTTGGTGGCATTGAATATTGGTTACGAAATGGGAGTTCTTCCTCCGTCTATTTTCGTAATTTTGGTCATTATGGCGCTAGTTACAACCTTTATGACCACTCCGCTGCTACATTTAGTCGAACGTTTCTTTGTACATCGGGAAGAAAAGTTATCTTTGAAGCGCAAACTTATATTTTGTTTTGGCCGTCCGGAGTCCGGGCGCAGTCTGCTTTCCATTTATGATTTGTTATTCGGGAAGCAGTTGAAGAAAGAACATGTGATTGCAGCGCATTATACAGTGGGTACGGATTTGAATCCGTTGGATGCCCAGCATTATGAAAGCGAAAGCTTTGCTTTACTCAACCAAAAAGCTGTCGAACTGAATATTCAGGTGGACAATCACTATCGGGTGACGGATAAGCTGGTACAGGAAATGATTCACTTTATTCGCAAAGAGCATCCTGATATGTTGCTTTTAGGAGCCGGAAGCCATTACCGTCCCGAAATGCCGGGAACTCCGGGAGCTATTTTATGGCTGACGCTTTTCCGTGATAAGATTGATGACATAATGGAGCAGGTGAAATGTCCTGTTGCCGTATTTGTGAATCGCAGTTATCGGGAAGGAGCACTGGTTAGCTTTGTTTTGGGAGGAATGATTGATGTATTCCTGCTTTCGTATCTGAATATAATGTTGCAAAACGGTCATTCGGTGCGCCTTTTCCTTTTTGAAACGGACGATGAAGAGTTTCGTCAGTGCATAGATGACTTGTTGGCTCATTATGCTGATCAGATAGTAGTGGTATGGTTTGCAGGAGTAGAAGAATTAGTAACCAAAGAGAGAGATGGATTGCTGGTAATGAGCCATCTTTCCTATACAAAATTATCCGAGGATGAGCTTGTGATGCGGGAATTGTCATCGTTGCTGGTTATCCGTCGGAATAAGAATAAGGGAGAAAAAAATGAAAGACTTGAAATTGGATGAACATACGGGTTTAGTACTTGAAGGAGGCGGAATGCGGGGAGTATTCACTTGTGGGGTACTTGACTATTTAATGGATCATGATATTCGTTTTCCTTATGCGATCGGGGTATCGGCAGGAGCCTGTAATGGCTTGTCGTATGCATCCCGTCAGCGTGGTCGTGCCAAGTTCAGCAATATTGACCTGCTGGAGAAATACAATTATATCGGTCTGAAACATCTGCTCAGGAAGCGTAACATTCTCGACTTTGATTTACTTTTCAACGAATTTCCCGAACATATTCTTCCTTATGATTATGATACATACTTTGCTTCTCCCGAACGTTTCGTGATGGTAACCACGAATTGTATGACAGGAGAAGCCAACTATTTTGAAGAGAAACGGGATAAAAGCCGTGTGATTGATATTGTCCGTGCATCCAGTAGCCTGCCTTTTGTTTGTCCTGTCACTTATGTGGATGATGTTCCGATGCTTGATGGGGGCATTGTAGATTCTATTCCTTTGCTACGGGCTATTGCAGATGGCTGTACCCGTAATGTGGTTGTACTTACCCGTAATCGCGGGTACCGGAAAGATACGAAAGATATTCGTATTCCATCCTTTGTGTACCGGAAATATCCGAAGTTGCGTGAAGCATTGAGCCGTCGGTGTGCAGTTTACAATGAACAGCTGGAAATGGTGGAACAGATGGAAGATGAAGGAAAGATCATCGTCATCCGTCCGCTGAAACCAGTAATGGTGGACCGGATTGAACGGGATGTCCAGAAACTGACAGAATTTTATGAGGAAGGATACGATTGCGCAAGAAATCTGTTCGAATTTTAAGTAAATAATAAATAACCTGTTTTGCTGATAGTCTGCACGAAGAATGCGGACTATATCTGTGATATTTATATATTTCTGTATAATATTTCTACGAATACTCTTCTTTTTCTTCAATTAATTCGATTTTAAGTCATTATTAATTCGTTTTTGTGGTATTTATTAAGGGATGCCCCTTTACTTTGCTGAAAAATATTTTTTGGCAGACTTAATAACATAACATGAAAAATAAAAGAATAACATGGTAAAAAGGTTTGATTGGTTGTTGGTGTGTTTATTGTTTTCAATAGGGGTGATGGCACAATCCGGTGGGAAACAGTATAATTCTTACAAAGGATTGGTCATGGCAGGTTATCAGGGGTGGTTCAACACCCCTGGTGATGGCTCGGGCCGTGGTTGGCATCATTATAATGGCCGTAATGGGTTTCGTCCGGGGTCATGTTCGGTGGACCTTTGGCCGGAAGTGTCGGAGTATAAGAAGCTCTATAAGACTGAATTTTCCTTTGCTGACGGTAAACCGGCAACCGTTTTTTCTTCTCATGATGAATCTACGGTAGATGTTCATTTCAGATGGATGCAGGAGTATGGGCTGGACGGAGTATTTATGCAACGTTTTATCACGGAGATACGGAACGAAAGCGGATTGAAACACTTTAATAAAGTACTGAATTCAGCGATGAAATCTGCTAATAAATACGAACGGGCTATCTGCGTGATGTACGACCTGAGCGGTATGCAACCGGGAGAAGAGCAGTTGTTGCTGAAAGACATAGCAGAAATAGCAGACCGCTATTCCTTAAAAGACCATGCAAAGAACCCCTCTTATCTGTATCACAATGGTAAACCGCTGGTTACGGTTTGGGGAGTCGGATTTAATGATAATCGTCGCTATGGGCTGAAAGAAGCCGCTCATATTATTGACGGCTTGAAGTCACAGGGATTCAGTGTGATGCTTGGAGTACCTACGCAGTGGCGTACACTGAATGGGGACACAGAATCAGATCCCTGCCTGCATGAGCTTATCCGAAAATGTGATATCATGATGCCTTGGTTTGTAGGGCGTTATAATGAAACGACTTATCCCAAGTATCAGAAACTGGTGGAAGAAGATATTCAGTGGGCAAAAAAGAATCAGGTAGATTATGCTCCGCTGGTTTTCCCCGGTTTCTCATGGGGAAATCTGAAGGGGAAAGATCATAATTCGTTTATTCCCCGCAATAAAGGTTCTTTCCTTTGGACACAATTGATGGGAGCCATTCGGGCGGGTGCTGAAATGATCTACGTGGCTATGTTTGATGAAATAGATGAAGGGACGGCCATCTTTAAATGTGCTAAGAAGGTGCCCGTAGGTAAAAGTACATTTGTACCCCTTGAAGAAGGTGTGGAAAGTGATCATTATTTGAAATTGGTGGGAGAGGCCGCTAAGATTTTAAGAAAGGAAAAAGCTGTGGCATTTAGTACAAAGCTGGACACGAAAAGTCCGAATCCTTTTATCCGGCATATGTATACCGCTGACCCGTCAGCGCATGTCTGGAAAGATGGCAGATTGTATGTGTACGCTTCTCATGACATTGCTCCTCCGCGCGGATGCGACTTGATGGACCGCTATCATGTATTCTCGACCGATGATATGATTAACTGGACGGATCATGGAGAAATCCTGAGTTCCGACCAGGTGCTGTGGGGACGGAAAGAAGGAGGTTTTATGTGGGCTCCGGATTGTGCTTACAGAAACGGCACCTACTATTTCTACTTCCCTCATCCCAGCGAAACAGACTGGAATGATAGCTGGAAGATCGGTGTAGCTACCAGTGACAAGCCTGCGGAAGGATTTAAGGTACAGGGATATATTGAGGGAATGGACCCGATGATCGATCCTTGTGTATTTGTGGACGATGACGGACAGGCCTATATCTACAATGGTGGCGGTGGTACCTGCAAAGGTGGCAAACTGAAAGATAATATGATAGAACTGGATGGGCCCATGCGGACTATGGAGGGACTCTCAGACTTCCACGAAGCGACCTGGATACATAAGTATAACGGAAAATATTACTTGTCTTATTCTGATAATCACGACGACGGAGAAAAGCATAACCGAATGTGTTATGCCATCAGTGATTCGCCTTTGGGGCCTTGGGAATACAAGGGTATTTATATGGAACCCACCGATAGTTATACCAACCACGGCTCTATTGTCGAGTTCAAGGGACAATGGTATTCTTTCTATCACAACAGTGCATTGTCAGGTCATGATTGGCTGCGCTCTATCTGTGTGGACAAACTGTACTACAATCCGGACGGCACTATAAAAATGGTGAAGCAAACTAAATAACAGATAGATCCATACACAGGCAATTAATAAATAGAATCCTTATAATAGTTGAAAAACGAACATAGCATGAAAAACAAAATGAAATGGATATTGGCAGTAGGGTTATTGTCATGTTCGGTAGCAATGGCACAGCAACAGAGTGATATATTATCGGTATCTGCTTCTGCAAATGCGGAAAATACTGCTTTAGCCTTTGACAGGAATGTAAAAACGATGTGGACAATCCCTTCTCAGGCACTAAAGGCTGAACAATGGCTGATGTTTACCATTCAGCAGCCCGGAGATGTTTGTGAACTGGACCTTCAGATGCAGGGTATCAATAAGAATGAACTGAAAGAAGTACTGGATATCTTTGTCACTTATGACCCCATGAATCTGGGAACTCCCGTGAACTACCGGATCGAGGGGAACGACAAACAGATGAAAGTCAAATTCACTCCTAAATACGGTGCACACGTCAAGCTGAATTTTAAGCCGGGAAAGCTGGATAAGCCTTTCTCTTTGAAAGAAATTTCAGTTCTTGTGGCAGAAAAGGTATTGACGGACAGTCAGGGAAAAGTAACCGACCGTCGGTATATGGACGCGTCACTGCCGGTAGAAGAACGGGTGGAAAGTTTGTTGGCAGTGATGACGCCGGAGGATAAAATGGAACTGATCCGTGAAGGATGGGGCATTCCCGGTATTCCTCATTTGTACGTGCCTCCTATCACAAAGGTAGAAGCGGTGCATGGTTTCTCTTATGGTAGCGGTGCTACTATCTTCCCCCAGGCTTTGGCGATGGGAGCTACCTGGAACAGAAAGCTGACGGAAGAAGTGGCTATGGTGATCGGAGACGAGACAGTGGCTGCCAATACCAAACAGGCATGGTCGCCGGTGTTGGACGTTGCGCAGGATGCACGTTGGGGGCGCTGTGAAGAAACTTTCGGAGAAGACCCTGTATTGGTGTCACAAATAGGAGGTGCATGGATCAAAGGATACCAGTCCAGAGGATTGTTTACTACTCCCAAGCATTTCGGTGGACATGGTGCCCCGTTGGGCGGACGTGATTCACATGATATAGGACTGTCCGAACGTGAGATGCGCGAGATTCATCTGGTTCCGTTCCGTTATGCGATCCGTAATTATGACTGCCAGTCTTTGATGATGGCCTATTCCGACTATATGGGAGTTCCGGTTGCCAAGAGCAAAGAATTACTGCATCAGATATTACGTCAGGAATGGGGATTCAATGGATTCATCGTCAGTGACTGTGGCGCTATCGGAAATCTGACAGCCCGTAAACATTACACGGCAAAAGATAAGATTGAAGCTGCCAATCAGGCATTGGCTGCCGGCATTGCAACTAATTGCGGTGATACTTACAATAATAAAGAAGTGATTCAAGCAGCAAAAGACGGTCGTATCAATATGGAAGATCTGGACAATGTGTGCCGTACGATGTTGGGTACGATGTTCCGTAACGAACTTTTTGAAAAGAACCCTTGCAAACCACTGGACTGGAAGAAAATATACCCGGGATGGAACTCGGACAGCCATAAGGAAATGGCACGTCAGGCGGCACGCGAATCAATTGTAATGCTGGAAAACAAAGAGAATCTTCTTCCTTTGTCAAAGACACTGCGTACGATTGCGGTACTGGGTCCCGGTGCAGATGACCTGCAGCCGGGCGATTACACTCCGAAATTGCTTCCGGGACAACTGAAATCGGTATTGACAGGTATCAAAGGCGCAGTAGGCAAGCAGACCAAAGTTCTTTATGAACAGGGATGTGACTTTACCAATCCGGACGAAACCAATATTCCGAAAGCTGTGAAGGCAGCTTCTCAATCAGATGTCGTGATTATGGTACTGGGTGACTGCTCTACCAGTGAAGCGACCAATGATGTCCGTAAGACATGTGGAGAAAATAACGACTGGGCGACTTTAATCCTTCCGGGCAAACAGCAGGAATTGCTGGAAGCAGTCTGTGCAACTGGAAAACCGGTGATACTGATTCTTCAGGCAGGACGTCCTTATGATATCCTGAAAGCATCCGAAATGTGTAAGGCTATCTTGGTAAACTGGTTGCCGGGACAAGAAGGTGGCCCGGCTATGGCAGATGTACTGTTTGGTGATTACAATCCTGCCGGTCGCCTGCCGATGACATTCCCGCGTCACGTAGGACAACTTCCTTTGTATTATAACTTCAAGACTTCAGGACGCCGTTACGAATATGTAGATATGGAATATTATCCTCTCTACCGCTTCGGATTCGGACTTAGCTACACTTCATTCGAATATTCTAATCTGAAGATACAGGAAAAAGCGAATGGCAATGTGGAAGTTCAGGCTACAGTGAAGAACGTAGGAAGCCGTGCGGGTGATGAAGTCGCTCAGCTATATGTGACGGATATGTATGCCAGTGTGAAAACCCGTGTTATGGAATTGAAAGACTTTGCCCGTATTCATTTGCAGCCGGGAGAATCGAAGACTGTTTCGTTTGAAATGACTCCGTATGATATTTCATTGCTCAATGACCGGATGGACAGAGTCGTGGAAAAAGGGGAGTTTAAGATTATGGTAGGCGGAATGAGTCCCGATTACGTAGCTAAAAATGAAATCAAACATAGTGTAGGCTATAGTGATAACAAGAAAGGTGTCACGGGAATGCTTAATTATACACATGAGTTTGGTGCCAATTTCGATCTTGCTGTGTCCAAGGTAGAAGAGAACCTTGTCAAGAATCAGAAGACAGTGTGGGTGAGTGTGAAAAATACAGGTACGTTGATGGATATCGGTAAGGTGGAAATGTTTGTGGATGGTAAGAAGGTGGGAGATGCCGTTCATTATGAACTGGCAGCAGGCGAAGAAAAACTGATTCCGTTCAAGCTGGCAAAAGAGAATAAGCAGCCTGTAGCGTTTACGACCAAATACAAGATGGTGTCTTTATAAGATTCCTTTAATAGTAAATGAATGATAACTTTTACCGGATAAGTGATATGTATCAGAGGCTTATAACCAGTTTTGGACTGTTACTGATTGTTTCCAGTCTCTTTGTAAGGGCAACCGAACCGGTTCATGACGTACCGGTCAAGATACGAATCGCTGACTTTAAGGATGCCAAGGCCGGTGCTATAAGCTATACATTTGATGATGGATTGCGCAATCAGTATCTGATTGCTGCTCCCATCATGGAGAAGTTGCAGATACCGGGAACATTCTTTGTCATTCCCGGGCAGGTCTCGGCTACGCTTCAGGAAGCTGAGGCCAAGAAGTCGGGTGCATGGGGAGGTGTTACCTGGGAGGAAATACGTACATTGGCGGCTAAAGGTTTTGAAATCGGTAATCATGGGTACAGCCATAAGAATCTGGTGACTCAGGTAAAAGAACCGGAGGAACTTGAACATGAGATAGAAAATAGTGCCGATATGATCCGAAAGGAAACGGGTATTTTCCCCGTTTCTTTTTGTTACCCTTACAACAGCTTCAATGAGCAAGTTGAAAAGATCGTAGAAAAACGTCATGTCGTAGCCCGTACTTTTCAGCAAGGCATTGGAGCCAGAGATACCACGGCAGAGAATATCAATCAATGGGTTGATAAACTGATTAGCCAGAGGAAATGGGGCGTAGCTATGATTCACGGTTTGACAGACGGATTTGATCCGCTTCGCCCTGATGTTTTCGAATCTCATCTGACTTATGCGAAGAAGCATGAAAAAGAACTTTGGATCGATACTTTCGGTACTATCGGCCGATACATCAGACAGCGTGATGCGACCACTATCAAGGACGTGAAAATCGATTCTAATTCGGTGTCTTTTATTCTGGATTGTAAATTAAATAAAGAACAGTTTGATATTCCGCTGACTCTCGTTATCTTAACGGAAAACAAAGTAACTGAGGCGAAGGCGAAACAAGGAAGGGAATCCCTTCCTGTCACGATACAGGATAAACAAATAATGATTCACTGTACTCCCGATTCCAAACGGGTCACAGTGAAATGGAAATATAGTAATGTAGATATAGACTTATAAATAAAATGAAACGACTTCTTTTAATATCATGGATATTCTTGTTGTCCGTAAGCTTTGGGCTGACAAAGATGAAAGCCGATGTACGGATGCCACTGATCTTCGGTGATCACATGGTGTTGCAGCAAGACACAAAGATTGCCATCTTTGGATGGGCTGATGCCGGAGAAACCGTAGAGGTAGTCTTTGCCGGCCAGAAAGTGAAAACGACTGCTGACACTGACGGAACATGGAGAGTGAACCTGAAACCGATAAAAACAAAGAAAGAAGGGCAGACTCTGACGATTGCCGGTAAGAACAAACTTGTCTACTCGGATGTGTTGGTAGGCGATGTATGGGTTGCTTCCGGACAATCGAATATGGAATGGGGAATAAAGGTAAGAAAAGAATATGCTGACGATATAGCCGCTTCGGAAGATCCTTTGCTGCGTTTGTTCTTTGTTCCCAGGAATACGTCGTTAGAGCCATTGACCGATATTGAAGTTCCTCAGGGGACATCTAACCCCGAACGGGCTGCCAGATGGGTGCTTTGTACACCGGAGATGTTGGCTAAGATCAATGGACAGGGCTTTTCGGCAACAGCTTATTACTTTGCACGTGATATGCGTGCTGCAAACGGACGCCCGTTGGGAGTTATCCAGTCTGCATGGGGAGGTACGCGTGCAGAAGCCTGGACCAGCCTTTCCGGATTGAAACAAGAACCGGCTTTGGCTCACTATGTAACTGCGTATGAGAAGAATGTGAAAGATAATCCGGAAATACTCGCCACTTATCCACAGAAGCAGAAGGAATTTGATGAAGCGGTAAGGGAATGGGATAAGACCGTAGGAAAAGAATGGAATCAGGCACAAAAAGAATGGGCGATAGCTGTGCAGGCGGCACAAGCAGCTGGAAAGCTGGCTCCTCCCAAACCACAGCCCAGAGTTCCCCGTCCGCCCAATCCGCGTAAACCGAATGGGGGAAATAACGGTCCGTCCAATCTGTTTAACGCAATGATTTCTCCTTTAATCCCTTTGAGTATAAAGGGAGTCATTTGGTATCAGGGAGAATTTAACTCCGGCGGCTCTGGAAAAGAATATGCTACCTTGTTCTCCCGGATGATTACGGATTGGAGAGAGAAATGGGGAATCGGTGATTTTCCTTTTGTATATGTGCAGCTTCCCAATTTCGAACCGGTAGATCCCGAGCCGTCTGTCGAAGGAAACGGCTGGCGCTGGGTACGGGAAGGACAGCTGAAGGCCTTGAATCTGCCCAATACGGCAATGGCTGTGACAATCGATGTAGGAGATCCTTTCGATTTGCATCCGGTAGATAAATACGATGTCGGACACCGGCTGGCTCTTGCTGCCCGGAAACTGGCATACGGAGAGAAAATTGTCGGCATGGGGCCTCTTTATAAAAAGATGTCTGTGAAAGGAAATAAGATCATTCTGGAGTTTACCAATCAGGGTAAAAAACTGGTGATGGGAACTTCTCCGTATATTCCGGCAGGAAAACCGCCTCATCCGAAACCGACGAAGCTGACAGGCTTCGGCATTGCGGGAGCGGACCGTAAGTTTGTATGGGCGGATGCGGTGATTGAAGGAAATAAGGTGATTGTGTCCAGCAGTGAAGTGGCTGTACCTGTGGCCGTACGTTACGGATTTTCCAATAGCCCCCGTTGTAACCTGTATAATGAGAAAGGCTTGCCGGCATCTCCTTTCCGTACGGACAGCTGGGATAAATAACACGAACCGGAGAACTAATAAACAGAAAAACACCATGAAAAGAGCTACCTCCCTATTAATGGCAAGCGTATTGGCAGGATGTATCGCTTCCTGCTCATCAGAGAAACGAATGTCCCGGCATCGGATTGTAACGAATCCGATCAACCTGAACTATCGTTTCCAGCCGAAAGACGAATCGCGTCGCGAAGCCGCCGATCCGGTCTTGGAATACTTTAAAGGATATTACTATCTGTTTGCTTCCAAGTCCGGAGGTTACTGGCGTTCTGAAGATTTAGCGGATTGGGAATACATTCCCTGCACTACCATACCGACTCTGGAGGATTATGCTCCTAGCATTCTTCCTGTCGGAGATACGCTGTACTTTACCACTTCCAGCGGTAAAACTCAGATATTCAAGAATGCCCATCCTGAAAAGGATGCGTGGGAACCGGTAGATACGAAGCTGACTTACCGGCTTCATGATCCGGCTTTCTATAGAGACGATGATGGAAAAGTGTATATGTATTGGGGATGCTCGGATAAAGATCCTATCATGGGAGTGGAAGTAGATCCGAAAGACGGTTTCCGTACCATTGGAGAAGCCAGAGCGTTGATCGAACACCACGGAGATAAATATGGATGGGAAGTGCCCGGAAAGAATAATGAAGAGCCGCGTCAGGGATGGAATGAAGGACCTTGTATGCTGAAATATGAAGGACGTTATTATTTGCAGTATGCAGCTCCGGGTACTCAGTATCGCATTTATGGTGACGGGATTTATGTAGGAGATAACCCGTTGGGACCTTTTGAATATATGGAAGATAATCCATTCTCGTTTAAGCCGGGCGGATTTATCGGTGGGGCAGGACATGGCCATACCTTTCAGGATAAGTATGGAAACTACTGGCACGTTGCATCTATGACAATCTCCGTTCGTCATTCTTTTGAACGGAGATTGGGACTTTTTCCGGTAGCAATCTCTGCCCGCAACGGAATGTATGCCCATACAGCCTGGTCGGATTATCCTTTCTATATACCCGACAAAAAGGTGGACTTCAATAAGACCGATCTGAGTATGGGATGGAATCTGCTTTCTTTCCGGAAACCTATTTCCGCTTCCTCCTCTCTTCCCGGCTATGAACCGGACAAAGCCAATGATGAACAAATCGAAACCTGGTGGGCCGCTCAAACCGGAAAGAAGGGAGAATGGCTTCAGATTGACATGGAAACTCCGGTGACGGTCAATGCGATACACGTGAACTTTGCCGATCATCATTTTAAAGTATTTGCACCTCATCCTCCTGTTGTTTATCAGTTCTTGATAGAAGGTTCGGCAGATGGAAAGGAGTGGATGAATCTCGTTGATGAAAGAGAGAATAAGAAAGATGAGCCTCATCGTCTTTTCACGTTAGATAAGCCTGCAAAACTCAGATATCTGCGAATCAGTAATTCGAAAGAGCTGGAAGGATGTTTTTCTTTGTCCGGTTTCCGCATATTCGGTAAGGGGGAAGGAACTGCACCGTCCGCAGTGACCGGTTTTCGGGCGATACGGGATGATAGTGACCGGAGAATTTACCGTTTTACATGGGATGCTCAGGCAGGGGCTACCGGATATATCCTGCAATGGGGAACGCAGAAAGACAAGTTAACGCATTCAGTGACGGTATACGATAATCAGTATGAGGCCCGTTACTTCAACAGGGATTCGGAATATTATTTCTCTATAAAGGCATTTAATGAGAATGGTAATTAATTGATTGAAAGGAAGGTTGAGCATGAAGAAAGATAGAAGCAGTATACGGAGAATCGTTTTGCAGAGTTTTAGATGTGGTTTGTTCATTGTTGGCGGATTACTTTCTGAGACGATGACGGCACAAAACCGGGCAGTGGTGTTCGACCGTGATTTCTCTCCGGCGGAAGGCTTGGTTATTCCACAGGAAAAGCCGTATCGGGATGAAATCTGCCTGAACGGATTTTGGGATTTGCAATGTGTTGCAGTCCCTTCTTCATGGAAAAGCGGTTCGGGAATAGCTCCGGAGCTGTCTGCCCCCCAACCGGACCAATGGGAGAAAGTTAAGATCAAAATACCTTCTGCAATCAATGTGAATGACTGGGGAAGAGGCAGTAAGGTCGGTGAAGGAACACAGCGTCCGTATGCGCCGGGATCAGTCTACTTTCCAAGTTATCCGGAACATTGGGTACATACCCGTATGGGATGGCTGCGCCGTAACTTCCGGATTCCTGCGGATTGGGAGCAAAAGCGGATTCTGCTTCACTTCGAAGCTGTTGCGGGAGATTGTGTGATACAGGTGAATGGAAAAGAAATTAGCCGGAACTTTGATGCTCATCTTCCTTTTGAGGCGGATATTACAGCGTATGTGAATCGTGAAGGTGAGAATGAACTGTTGGTTGGAGTAAGAGATACCAAGTTATTCGACAAGTCGCATCCCGTCTATCAGAAAATGGGAGCGACTTATCCTACCGGTTCCAATACTGATTATTTATTGGGTATCTGGCAGGATGTATATATGTTTGCCGTGCCTGAGATACGGATTACGGATGTATTTGTACAACCGTGGGTAGATAAGAATGAGTTGAAGGTAGAAGTAGAATTGATAAATCTCTCACCGGAAAAGGCGAGCGTGACATTGGATGGCGAAGTCCGGGAATGGGTGAACCAGGCAGGAAAGGATATTCTGACAGCTCCGGAGATAAAATGGACGTTGGGGAGCACGGCGCTTACCATGCCTGTTACTACTGTCACGCTTCAAAAAGGAGAGAAGAAGAAAGTTGTTATTACTCAACATCCGGATCATCGATTGAAGTTTTGGACTCCGGATACTCCGGACTTATATACTCTGCTGTTGACCGTAAACGGAAAGAAGCAGGTCTATGACTGCAAGGCAACCCGTTTCGGATGGAGACAGTTTAAGATTGTCGGCGATGAATTTCAGCTGAACGGAAAGAAAATACAGTGTTTCGGAGATATCCAGCATCCATTTAGTGCATATATCTGTTCGCGACGCTTTGCTTATGCGTGGTATCAGATGATCAAGGACTTTGGTGGAAATGCGGTTCGCCCGCACGCGCAGCCCTGGCCGCGTGTTTACTATGATCTGGCAGATGAAATGGGATTGATGGTACTGGATGAAACGGCTTTGTTCGGTAGTTCCATTCGTCTGAATCTTGAAGAAGACGTAACATGGCAGCGTTCACATAAGCATTTGGAACGTCTGATCATGCGCGACCGTAACCATCCCTCGGTCATAGGATGGAGCGCGGGGAATGAAATGTTTGCTATCGCTTTATTGAATAAGCCGGCAAAGGAGGTCGCCGCCGTTTGGGATGACAAACTGGTGGAACTGACAGGAAGTGCCCGTCAGTTTGATCCGACCCGTGACTTCCTGACGTTGGACGGTGACCGCGATATGGACGGGCGTCTGCCTGTATGGAGCAAACACTTTTCTCATGGTCTGAAACTGGACGATTTGCCCAAAGGACTGAATAAACCTTTGATCGTAGGTGAATCCGGGGCAACTTATTACGGGCGCCCTCACCAGCTATATCCTTTTGTCGGAGAGAAAGCCTATTTGTCTTATGAAGGGCGCAGTGAAGCACTGGCAATCGATGTCTTTCAGAATGTGAAACAGATGGCCATTCCTTATCTGGCATACTATTCTCCTTCGGAAGTATGCTGGTTCGGCTTGGAACACATGAATTTGGGATACCATGATTTTAGCCGCCTTCCGAATCTATCGGATGGAATCTTTGCCGGCAAACCGTATGAAGAAGGCAAACCGGGATATCAATATGAACGTATCCCTCCTTATGTAACCACTTTTAATCCGGGATTGGACAGTTCGCTTCCTTTATATAAGCCGCTTCCGATGTTTAATGCACTGAAAGCGGCATTGAACGGTGGCGAATGGACTGCATTCAAAGAAGTAAAACATCCTGTGAAACCGGAATTACCTTCCCCTGTCTATGCTGTTGCATATTTAGCCGGAAAAGCGAATCCGGATTTAATCCGTTTCCTGACTGAATCCGGTATTTCATTAACAGAGAATCCGGGAAAAGCAAACCTATGGATAGTAGATGCGGAACAAGTGACAGCGGCAGATTTGCAAGGATTACAATCCGCTTTGAAAAAATGGAGGAAGAAGGGCGGTATGTTGCTGGCATTGGGCAGCGGAGAGAAGTTGAGTGCGGACTTCTGCCGATGGTTGCCTGATGAAGTCAGGCTGACGAAACGTAAAGCCACTGCTTTGGAGATGAACAGAAGTACTTACTGGGGAAACTATTTTGAACTTCCCGATCTATATTTCGGTGAAATGGAAGGAGACCGTTACATCTTGAAGCAAGGGCTGGCGGGAGCATTGGTGGAAAAAGGCAATGTCATATTAAAAGCTTCCCGCACGGACTGGAATTTATTTAATACTTCTCCCGAACACTGGAAATGCGCTCAGGTCGTCTTGTATGAAGCATTACAAAAGCCGGAAGGAGCAGCTTTGATCACATATCCGTTGCAGGATAAGACAGATTTGGTTCTGTCAGTCATAGATTATCGTTTGCAGACGAAAGAAACAACTGCCTTTTGGAACTCGATGTTCCATGTAATGGGCATTGCGACAGACGGAGGCGGTTTCAAGTCTCACGGGGTAAAGGAGAAGAAACATGACTTGTTGATGGATGGTCCGGTAGATTAATAAAAACAGATAATAAGGTAGAAAAATGATCATGATGAAAAGGTATAAAAAGATTTTGTTGACAGGTGTGTTGTCAGCCTTGTCTTGTTCGTTCGTTCACGCGCAGGAACTATATAAGAATGAAAATGCGTCTGTGCATGAACGGGTAATGGATTTGATTTCCCGTTTGACGGTGGAAGAGAAGATCAGTTTGCTTCGTGCCACTTCTCCCGGCATTCCCCGTTTGGGTATCGATAAATACTATCATGGCAATGAAGCATTGCATGGAGTAGTACGTCCCGGACGCTTCACCGTATTTCCACAAGCCATCGGACTGGCAGCTACCTGGAATCCGGAGTTGCAGAAAAGGGTAGCCACAGTGATCTCGGATGAGGCGCGTGCCCGTTGGAACGAGCTGGATCAGGGAAGAGAACAGAAAGAACAATTCAGCGATGTGCTGACTTTCTGGTCGCCTACCGTGAACATGGCACGCGACCCGCGTTGGGGACGAACACCGGAAACGTATGGAGAAGACCCTTTCCTGAGTGGAATAATGGGAACAGCCTTTGTGAACGGACTGCAAGGAGATGATCCGCATTACCTGAAAATCGTTTCTACTCCCAAGCATTTTGCCGCCAACAACGAAGAGCATAATCGCTTTGTCTGCAACCCGCAGATATCGGAGAAACAACTGCGTGAATATTACTTTCCTGCTTTCGAAATGTGTGTGAAGGAAGGAAAAGCCGCTTCCATCATGTCCGCCTATAATGCGCTGAATGATGTGCCGTGCACGCTGAATCCGTGGCTGTTGCAAAAGGTGTTGCGTCAGGACTGGGGATTTCAGGGATATGTCGTTTCCGATTGTGGCGGACCTGCCTTGCTGGTCAATGCCCATAAATATGTAAAGACGAAGGAGGCGGCTGCCACTTTATCCATCAAGGCGGGACTCGACCTTGAATGCGGTGACGATGTGTATGACGGCCCCTTATTGAATGCTTACAAACAATATATGGTATCGGATGCCGATATTGACTCCGCCGCCTATCATGTGCTGACGGCCCGCATGAAACTGGGACTTTTTGATAGCGGGGAGCGAAATCCGTATACTAAAATCTCTCTGTCAGTGATCGGTTCGAAAGAACATCAGCAGATAGCTTTGGACGCTGCCCGCCAATGTATCGTTTTACTGAAGAATCAGAAAAACAGGCTTCCGCTGAATGCTGACAAACTGAAATCGATCGCAGTAGTCGGCATCAATGCCGGCAAATGTGAGTTTGGCGATTACAGCGGCGCTCCGGTAGTAGAACCGGTTTCCATACTGCAAGGTATCAGAAACAGGGTGGGTGATCGGGTGAAAGTCGTCTATGCTCCCTGGAAATCTGCTGCCGATGGGCTGGAACTTATTCAGGGAGAGAACTTCCCGGAAGGACTGCAAGCTGAATATTTTGACAATACCCGCCTCGAAGGCACCCCGAGAGTGCGTAAAGAGAGTTGGATCAACTTTGAACCTGCCAATCAGGCTCCCGATCCGTTCCTGCCCAAATCTCCGTTGTCTGTCCGTTGGACGGGAAAGTTGAAACCGACCGTTTCCGGTCGCTATACTTTCAGCTTTACATCCGATGACGGTTGCCGTCTGAGCATTGATAATCAGATGCTGATTGATGCGTGGCAGGCACATGCCGTATCTACGGATTCCGCTTCCATTTATCTCGAAGCGGGAAAAGAATACCAGTTGAAAGCGGAATATTATGACAACCGGGATTATGCCATTGCAAAGTTGCAATGGAAAGTTCCGCAGATAGGCAAGGCAACCCGTCTTGATTTGTACGGAGAAGCCGGGAAAGCGGTTCGCGAATGTGAAACGGTAGTTGCTGTGATGGGTATCAATAAATCGATAGAGCGTGAAGGACAGGACCGGTATGATATTCAGCTTCCGGCGGATCAGAGAGAGTTTCTGCAGGAAATCTATAAAGTGAATCCCAACATAATTGTTGTTCTGGTAGCAGGCAGTTCATTGGCTATTAACTGGATGGACGAGCATATTCCTGCCATTGTGAATGCCTGGTATCCGGGTGAACAGGGAGGAACCGCCGTTGCCGAAGTATTGTTCGGTGATTATAATCCTGCCGGACGTCTGCCGCTCACCTACTACAAGTCTTTGGATGAATTGCCTCCGTTTGATGATTATGATATTACCAAAGGGCGTACTTATAAATATTTCAAAGGAGATGTCCTTTATCCGTTCGGCTACGGACTGAGTTACTCTTCTTTTACATACAGCGATCTGCAAGTAAAAGACGGGGTCGGTGAAGTCACTGTTTCATTCCGGTTAAAGAATATCGGTAAGAGAAATGGCGATGAGGTTGCTCAGGTTTATGTGCGGATACCGGAGACCGGAGGAATTGTTCCAATGAAAGAATTGAAAGGATTCCGTCGTGTTCCTTTGAAATCGGGAGAAAGCCGTCGGGTAGAGATTAAGTTGGACAAAGAGCAACTTCGCTATTGGGATGTAGAAAAAGGACAGTTTGTGGTACCGAAAGGGGCATTTGACGTTATGGTTGGTGCTTCTTCCAAAGATATTCGTCTGCAAACAGTCATTGATTTATAGACTTTATTTAAATTTGAACCAGAAAGAAGATTAAGATTACATTCACTGGGGTAATGCCTTCTGATTGCACAGTCTGTGCCACCCTATTGGCACAGTTGTGCCACCGCACTGGCACTGTTATGCCAAGCCTTTGGCACAGTTGTGCCAATAGGGTGGCACAAGCGTGACACAGTATGGGGCAATCTTAAGGCATTACTTCTTAAAATTTAGTATTATGAGAAACAAGTATTTGCGTTTTGCAGATGTATTATTTCTACTTAGCTTTGTGGCAGGAACTACGATGACGGCTTGCTCCGAACAGTCTCATCAGCCGACCTTGAAGGCAACTTATAATAAGCCTGCCAAAAACTGGGAAAGTGAAGCTCTGCCTATCGGTAACGGTTATATGGGAGCCATGATTTTTGGTGACGTCTACGTAGATGTCATCCAGACAAACGAACATACCTTGTGGTCGGGAGGCCCCGGTGAAGATCCGTCTTACAATGGAGGACATCTGAGAACTCCGGAAGTGAACAAGGATTATCTCCACAAAGCACGGGTGATGTTGCAACAGAAGATGAACGACTTTACGGCAAACCGTTCTGCATATATAGATGAAAATGGAAAGCTGATTACCCATAATTACGATGGAGACGGTGACGGCACAGAATTGCGGAATCTGATTGATAATCTGGCTGGAACGAAGGAGCATTTCGGTTCTTTCCAGACATTGAGCAATATCATTGTAGAGGCTGTCAATCCGGGTATCCCCGTCTTGATAAAAGAAGCAGTGCAGACCAATTATGACAATACAAAGAATCAAAGTCAGTCGATAGGCAGCCTTTTCGATCAGAGCACTACCAGCAAATGGTTTGCCGATAACGACCGGTTCTCCGGTGCGGGAAGCCTGCCATGCGTTATCAAGTGGGCATATACCCATGCTCCCAAGGCTGTTTCCTATAGCCTGACCTCCGCCAATGATATGCCGGGCAGAGATCCGAAATCATGGAAGCTCTACGGTTCGGCAGACGGAAAATCATACGACTTGCTGGATCAGCAGTCCGGCACTTTTTGGGGGGATGATAAGGACGGAAAGGGGAGTCGCAATAAGACCCTGTCTTTTCCTTTGAAGGCGGACAAATACACCTTCTTCAAACTCGAAATCACAGAATTAATCGATAACAAACAGAAACCGCAATTGGCGGAACTCTCGATAGATGCCTCTACCGAACTGCCTTATTCCGACTATATCCGTACGCTCGATATAGATAATGCAATTCATACAGTGATGTATAAGGAGAATGGAATCACTTTTAAGCGCGAATACTTTATGAGTTATCCGGATAATGTAATGGTAATGCGTCTCACCTCAGATTCGAAGAAGGGAAAACTTTCACGCATCATTTCTCTTGAATCGCTGCATACCGATAAAACTATTACGGCAGATGGTCATACTATTACCATGACGGGGTATCCGACTCCGGTCAGCGGAGACAAGCGGGTAGGGGATGCCTGGAAGAATGGACTGAAATATGCGCAGCAACTGGTCGTGAAGAATAAAGGAGGAAAGATTTCGGTAGTGGACGGAACGAAGCTGAAAGTAGAGGATGCCGATGAAATAATCGTTCTGATGTCTGCCGCCACAAACTATGTACAGTGCATGGACGACTCCTACAATTATTTCTCTCAAGAAGATCCGTTGGAAAAAGTGCAGGCTACGCTGCATAAAGTAGCTGATAAGAAGTACACGGCTCTGTTGGCTACCCACCAGAAAGACTATCATTCGTTATACGACAGAATGCGACTGAACCTCGGTAACTTGCCGGAGGCACCTGTTGCCCCTACGGACAGTTTGCTGAAAGGCATGGACGAGAATACCAACTCGGAACAGGAAAACCAGTATCTTGAAATGCTGTATTTCCAGTTCGGCCGTTATCTTTTGATATCTTCTTCACGAGAAGGTTCTTTGCCCGCCAACTTGCAGGGAGTATGGGGTGAAAGACTTTCCAATCCGTGGAATGCCGATTACCATACGAATATCAATATACAGATGAATTATTGGCCGACACAGCCTACCAATCTGAGTCCGTGTCATCTGCCTATGGTAGAGTATGTCAGAAGTCTGGTGCCTCGTGGAAAGTATACAGCGCAACAATATTATTGCAAACTCGATGGCGGCAATGTTCGCGGCTGGGTGACGCATCATGAGAATAATATTTGGGGCAATACGGCTCCTGCCAAGAAAAGCACGCCCCATCATTTTCCGGCAGGAGCAATATGGATGTGTCAGGATATTTGGGAGTATTATCAGTTCAACCTTGATAAAGACTTCTTGAAAAAGTATTATGATACGATGCTCGATGCTGCTCTTTTCTGGGTAGACAATCTTTGGACAGACGAACGCGACGGTACACTGGTAGCAAACCCGTCCCACTCTCCCGAACATGGCGAGTTCTCACTGGGCTGTTCAACTTCGCAGGCTATGATTTGTGAAATGTTCGACATGATGATCAAAGCCAGCAAAGAACTGGGAAGGGACAAAGACCCTGAAATCACAGAGATAGCAACAGCTATGAGCAAACTCTCCGGACCGAAAATCGGTTTGGGCGGGCAGTTTATGGAATGGAAAGATGAAGTGACGAAGGATGTTACCGGAGATGGCGGACACAGACATACGAATCATCTTTTCTGGTTGCATCCGGGTTCGCAGATTGTAATCGGAAGAAGCGAACAGGACGATAAATATGCAGATGCCATGAAAGTGACGCTGAATACACGCGGCGACGAAGGAACCGGATGGAGCAAAGCATGGAAACTGAACTTTTGGGCACGTCTGCATGACGGCAACCGTTCTCATAAACTGTTGAGAAGTGCCATGAAACTGACTGTTCCCGGAAGCCATGTAGGTGGTGTATATACTAATTTGTTTGATGCGCATCCGCCTTTCCAAATCGATGGAAACTTTGGTTGTACGGCCGGTATCGCAGAAATGCTGATGCAAAGTCAGGGCGGATATATCGAATTGCTTCCCGCTTTGCCCGATGCATGGAAAGATGGTTCATTCAAAGGAATGAAAGCGAGAGGAAACTTTGAAGTAGATGCGGCATGGACTGACGGGAAGATAACAGCTGTAGAGATTCTTTCTAATTCCGGTGCGGAATGTGTGATTAAATATCCGAATGCAAAGGATCTGAAAGTTTCCGGAGCAAAGGTAAAGGTACTTGCTGATGATCAAATCTCTTTTGCTACTGTGAAGGGCAAGAGATATACAATTAAATAAGAAATATACAATTGGGAATGTATCTTACTTATAAGAAGAAAATAAAATGTATATATAGAGTAGAAATTTAATCTCTCTTATAGATATTCTATTCATTAAATACTCAAATTAAAGGCAGCTGATTCATTACGAGTTAGCTGCTTTTATTTATTATGTATTGCTGTAGGACTGAGACTTAAAACGGGAGAATACAAATGAATAATGAATAAGGTATAGTGATGGACTGGATATCTTTAGAGGCACTATACACAATATAATGGATAGTGCCTCTAAAGAATTGAATCTGTTTTGTATCTTACTGAGTTTTATGTTCTCCAATGTATGTTATAGTCATAAGAAAACTGCCCGTCTCCTCTAATGGGAAGACGGGCAGGAAGAATGGAAAAACTCCACTCAATGATATCAATTACAGACCTATTTCAATAATTCATTCACCATGTTTACCAGCAGTTTACCTGCTATTGGATCAGTGGTTGCCTTTTCTGTACATAAGGTTGAAACTAGAGACTTTCCTTTATTGTCGGCTATCTGTAGTAGCGTCAGTCCGCGCATAGACTCGATACGTGCGATACGTTCCTCCGGCTTACCACCGTCGATGTAAGCATGGATCTTCATTTGGGCGGCGAGTTCCTTCACATTCTCGTGGCGGACAGCTTTCAATGTAGCGGTGCAGGCTAGTGGAATTTCACGCTTGTTGTTATTGAAATAGCGTAATTCCAGTGCACCGATTCCGTCGAATACAGGGGCATCATCCCGTTCCATCACCACAATGTCTCCCTCAGTGGGAATAATCCATCCGGTGATATATTCAGGATAGACTTTTTGTGCAGCCTCTTTGCTGTTCAGGAAGAGAATCCGACCGCCTTTTGACTGATATTCACGCAGTAGTCTTGCTTCTTCATCGGTACATTCTTTCAAACCCGATATAATGCAGAGATTAGCTTTTTGCTTGGCATTCAGTAGTTCCTTGATAGACGGTACTGTCTGGCAGGCGATGTTCAGGAAGTCAAGGGTAGCTTTCATATGATCCTTATCCAGTAAAAGAATCTTCTTGCTGGCAGCTACTTGACCGATATTCCATTCCTTGCGGGCCAGTAATAATCCGTATTCATTTTGGGATAAAGTGACTCCGCTTTCGGTGAGAGTGAGTTTCAGTTTTACATTAACCTTGTCTGCCGGTAAATTGGAAGGCATATGGATGTTCGGTTCAATGTATTTACGACCATAATATTCCACTGCCGGAAATTGTTCCGTGCCGGAAGCCAGTACCTTATTGGTTTCGTCTACAATGCTCCATGCCAGTGACATAGGTTTCAGGTCACGTCCTTCTTCATTGTCATTCACTACGTAGATACGTGTATATAACTTCTCGCCTGCATAAAGATTGCGTCCCCATAGTTCCGCGCTGACAAGTACGGGCTGCATAGCACGTTGCATAGCGTAGTAGGTGGGATACGGTTGTATATTCCGGTGATCATAGCATTGGCGGAACCAAGTCATATAGGCAAAGTGCATGATACCCGAAGCCTGTTCGTTGGTACGGCGGAGGGTTTCGGCCAACTCTCCCGTGATGAATGATTGTGTATTCAGGAAACTGGCGGGATTCCCCCAGTCGTATGCTTCATATCCGATTAATGAATAGGGATTCTGATGAATCAGTTGATAAGAGCGGGTCGGATGACCGGTTTCAGCATTCGGATAACCCGTACTCATTTCCTGACTGATCAACGGGCGTCCGGGACTCTTGAATTGTTTCTGGAATTCTCCGTTGAAGAAGCGGAATACCGAATAGTCATACCAATTATAGTAGGCATGGTTGTCATCAATATCTCCGTCATCAACTGTTTTCAGAAAGTCATCACCAAAGCGTTTGCTGGCTTTGTTGTGGAGATAGTTGGAGTCGAAACATACAGGACGTGTAGGGTCGGTCTTTCTCATATCTTTCACCACATCGGATACGATGCGGAATTTTTGCTTGGCACGTTCCGTGTCGGCATCCAGATCGTAGAACTTCATTTCATTGTTCACAGTCCAGAAGAATACGGAAGGATGATTTCTGTACTTTTTCATCACGCGCAGCCATTCACTGCTCCAAAGATCGAGCACGCCTTTGTCCGGTATCGGGGTGGAGTGTATCATGAGCCACGACCAAGTACCCTCAAAGCTGATAGCGATACCGTTGCGGTCTGCTGCCGACACCCAAAGTTCGTTCCAGGGGGTGGTATGTGTTCGGGTAGACTGTACATTCCCTTCTTTCATCAGTTTCATGAACTTGTCTGCAAGGAGCGAATCATTGGGACAGAGCGCGAAAGGAATATGGTTACCTCCACGCAGCCAATATTTGCGGCCGTTCAGATAAAGGAATCCATCTTTGCTTTCAAACGTGCGGAAACCCGAAGTTACGGTGATGCAGTCCGTCACTTTGTTTTTTCCTTCCGTCAGGCTCACGCGAAAATCATAAAGATTAGGAGTGGCAGGTTCCCAAAGTTTGGGTTTCAGTCCTTTGATATCACAGGTAAATGTTTCTTGTGCGCTTGTCACTAATGAGAGTTTGCTACGTACAGGTGCACCGTACAGCGTTTCCCCCGTCTGTTTATCTATAATATCTATGCGGATATCGAAGTTTTTCTTTTTGGGCGCATGATTTTTGATGGTGACATCTATTGATGCACCGTCCAAAGCCGGCTTGATAAAGATATCTTCTACTTTCAGCGGGTTGCTGACAATGAGTTTCACGGGCTGCCATATACCGGCTGGGTTATCACCATAGAATCCATGAGGGATGTCTGTCAATACGGCTTTGTTGGCCTGCTGGTCGTTCTGGTTATCCTCCACTTCCTTGCGTACTGACGAATAGTAGTTTTCCATGGCGTCACTGGTTTGTGCGGATTTTCCGTTGATGTCACGTGTCACTTTTACTGCGATCAGGTTGCGTCCCGGACGCAGGAATCGGGTGGCGTCTACTTGGAAATCACCGAACATACCGATGTTGGAACCTGCCGATTCACCATTAATATATACTTCCGCCATTTTGGATACGGCGTCGAATGAAAGAGTCAGCTGTTTTCCCTTTACGTCGGCTGGCAGTTCCAGCCACTGGCGATACCAGGCGGCACCGGTTTTCCGGTAGTTGAAAGTATAGTTCTCGCATCGGTCGGTTTCTTGTTGGTAGTAAGTGTCCGATACCCCTTTATGTTGCGGACCGGTGGGCGATGGCATGGTTTCTCCATGCAGCCAGATACGGATAGGGTTCCAGAAAGCGGGAACAGGCATTATATGCCAGTCGTTGTCATTAGTCTGCATGGAGATGGCCTTCGTCTTATCGTTCAGTTGGTAGTCGGGCATGAACAGCCAGTTTCCGTCCAGCGATAGTTCGGTGCGGTCGGCAGTCAGTTTATCCAGTTTGACGGAGGCATATTGCGCCCGTTCTTCGCGGCGTATCTTTTCCTTTTCCTGTGTGGTGAGTGCCATGCGATACTCCTGAACCTTGACACCTTTGAGAGCGTCTTTTGCCAATGGGGTGACAGTGAGGTCATCAAATTCCGTATCTATCCATCCGCCTCCCAGTGCTACTTCACCGGTAGGAGCCAGATTGCCGTTTTTGTCCTCCAAATCAATGTGAGGAAGCTTTTCGTCGTTTACAAAAACCCGGATGCGGTTACCGCATACTTCCACTTTCACTTTGTACCACTCTCCCGGCACGGGGTGGAAACCTAAGGGACGGACTCCCATGAATTCGTCTGTACCCATATATCCGGTACGCATCAGGTAGAGATCGTCTTGCAACCCGCCTTTGATACCTACCACATAACGGTCAAAACGGTTATGTGTACGGAAGCCTGCCCATATCTGTACCTGTTCGGCGTCTTTCGGGGCACGTGCCTTGAAAGACAGGGTATAATCTTTCCACTCAGGATTGCCGAAGAGGGCATAAGCACTGCGCGAATGAAATACTCCGTCGTTCACCCGACAGACACCACGTCCCACCATATTCAGTGGTTGGGAGGCATTGGAGAAATCATTGCTCCATACGGTCTGATCTTGGGCTTGCGTTGTCAGACCGGACAGGCTACAGACGCAAGCTAAAAATACTTTGCTAATTTGTTTCATGATATGATTTTGTAGTTTTAAAGTTCATTGTATTTAAGTTTATGATTTGGCAAAGACTGTAATTCACGGTTTGATCACGAAAAATGATGTGGCAAATATAGAGATAGGTAGTTAAGTGAGAGCTTAATTTTCGCTTAATTGATTATTAAATATCCCTTAAATGTGGAATTTATGCAAATAAGTATGCTGAAGAGGGGATAAAAGTCATCTGTAGTTATAAATATTCCTGTTACACCTTATTATATTATATACGAATTATATGATATCCGAAACCGGAGAACGTGTAACTTAAAACTTGTATCACGGTGAGTACTCTGAAAACCTGCCAAGCATAACGTAACCATGGAAGAAAAAATGCGTTTCTTATGTAATCAGATAAGTTAATAATTGGATATCTCTTAATTTGTGTTATGTTTGTATAGTATTTGCCTTATTCACCTTTTTAGCCTTTCTACTTGAAATATTCTTCTTTTTGCAGGAAGTGAATACTCGTTTAGATAAAGAAATAGGGTGTGGACAGCATACTACAGGATATAAAACTTCCCCCTTTTCCTGAAATTAATACCTAAGTTTGCGAAAAATTATAAGAAGATAGTATTAGTTTTAAAATTAATTAGAAATTAATCAAAGTTTAATCGTATTTTATAAAAAATCTTAAGCAGGCTCTTGTTACTTTGCATCAGAACTCAAAAATAACCTTAAATATTAAGTTTGTTCAGTCGACGCTTTCTTAAATAATAGATAAAAAGGGTGTTTTCGAGGTGTAACAAATAGCAAATGTATAATATAAAAAAGAGACCGTGAAAAATTATTTGAAAATCACGATGGGGCTTGTGTTAGCTTCCATGATTGTTAGCTGTTCTGATGAGGACAATACTATTGTTCCCGATACTAATCCGGACCCGGTTATACCGACAGAAGGGACGTTCATACTTCCTGCTCCTGCGGTAGAGAGTAATATTCCCGAACATAGTTTTTTAATGGGGGCGCTGTTCAGCTATCAGAAGAATCTCCGCAATGGAGAAGATGCAGCCAGTGGCGGGACAAGTTCTACTACCTTTTATAATAAGCCGCTTTTCGAAGTGAAGTCTTTTGGTGCTACGGAAACAGAGTGGTGGGATAACTTGGTAGAAGAGATGGTGTATAGTGGTTTGGATTATGTGGCTCCCAATTGTCGCGGACGCTTGCCGAAGGCGGACACTGATCCTGCTTATGACAGAGATCATGGCGATCCTACCCGTATCAAAGACTTCGTTGCTGCCTTGCAGCGTCGGAATGAAGAAAATCTGAAGATTGCCATCTTCGATGACTGCCCGGCTTCTTGGGCAGCTGCCCGCAATTTTGACTTGTATCAGACCTATGCTACATTCATTAGTGCGGAAACTCAGCAAAGCAAGGGACTGACCGATGAAGAGGTGATGTATCCGCTGGACAATTTGGACGATATATATAAGTATATATGGGACTACAATATTAAACTGGCTTTCGATAACTTTTATGGCGAGAATAAGGCCAATAACAAGTATCTTCTTCGCATAGACGGCAAACCTGTCCTGTTTTTGTGGAGCATCAACGGCTTCCTTAATGTAGACTATGCGGCATTGGGCAACAAGAAAATTGACTGTAAAGGCAAATTAAAGGCCATTCTGAACAAGATTCATGCTGACTTCAAGTCTGCTTATGGTGAAGATCTCTTTATTTGTGCCGACAAGGCTTTCCAAGATCGCGATAAAGAGGTGGACGAATCGGTTGTAGAATCACTGAACGATTGGTTTATTGCCTCTGAACAGGCTCCCACCCGTAGTTCCTGGACAGTACGTGCCTTCAATGGAAAAACAGTAGGTGTGGCTGTTCCGGCTTTCTATACCAATGATAAGTCGGGTACCCGTATGTTTTTTGATGCGGATCATGGCAAACGTTTGACGGATGCTTTGGACGATATGGTTGCGAAGAATGCTGATCTGGTCTTCCTGGAAGGCTTTACCGATATGGCAGAGAATGCCGCCTATTGGAGAAGTACCGACAACATTTACTATGACTTCCCCAACCAGCGTCTGAACATTCTCCGTAAATACAGCAGCAGCCGGGCATGGGCCGAATCATTCCGTGTAGAAATGGAGGCTTGCGATTACTTTTTCGATGTATCTGCTAAGAATAGCGGTAATCAATACCGCACCGGAAGTCTGGATGTTGCCAAAATAGCCGGTGTGGCTTTGGATAAAAACACCGAATGGTATGTCACCAACACAGAGACGGGTGAGTGGATGGAATGGAAAGAACTGCCTTATGCTGCCGGAGATATCACAGTCAAGGTATGTTATGCTGCCAAAGAAGATGCTAAAATCCGTTTTGACTTTGGCGAAGGAACGAAAAGAAGACAAGGTCCTGTTGTAGAACTTCCTGCTACCGGAGGCGAATGGGTTACTGTGGACGCTTTCACCATGAAGAGTGATGTGAACGGCTGGCGCCGTACCGTGCTGAACATTGTGGCGGGCAAACCTGATTTGAACTACTTCACCATCACTGTAGAAAAATGAAAAGAACAAATTTATTAATTATAAACTTAAGCTAATATGGAGAAACTTTATCTGAAAAGAAGCTGGAGGATAGGGACGTGCCTGATGGTATTGCTCACGTTCTTCGCACTTTCACTTTCGGCGCAAAACCGAAAGGTCACTGGAGTCGTTGTTGACGAGTTTGGTGATCCGCTTCCAGGTGCTAATATTACGGTGGTTGGAAACCAAAACTTAGCTACTGCGACAAATATGGAGGGGCAATTTATCTTGAACAATGTGCCGAAAGATGCTATTCTGAATGTAAGATTCATAGGATATGCTGTGAAGACTATCAGACTGGCTACCTTGAAAAACAATGATCTGCTGCGCATCGTTCTAAGCGAGGATGTCAAAGAACTGAATGATGTCGTGGTTACGGCATTGGGCATCAGCCGTGAATCCAAATCGTTGGGATATGCCCGTCAGTCCATTGACACGGAGTCTTTGCTGGATACACGTGACCCGAACTTATTGAATAGTCTGAGCGGTAAAGTTTCGGGCGTTAATTTTATCTCGAATGGCGGTCCGTTGTCTTCTACCCGTGTAGAAATTCGTGGTAACAACTCCTTGACTGGAAATAACCAGCCGTTGTACGTAATTGACGGTGTTCCCATCATGAACCCGATGGGAGAAGATGGAGACCTGGACTATGGTAATCCTGCTTCAGCTATCAGCCCGGACGATATTGAATCAATCGAAGTTTTGAAAGGTGCCAATGCGGCTGCCTTGTATGGATCTGACGCTGCCAATGGCGTTATTCTGATCACTACCCGTAAGGCTACAAAGAAATCCGGACTCGGTGTTTCTTATGGCTACAATATGCAGTTTACTTTCTTGCGTGAATTTCCTGCCTATCAGAATGTTTATGGTTCGGCCAGTATGCCGGCTACCGGTGTGGGTGACGGATTCAACTATTATGGTTCGAACTCAAAGAACGGGTATGCTTATGACCCCAGCCTGCCTTATGGCATTTATGTATTTAACTGGGCGAATCCGAACCAACGTTCATGGGGGCTGCCGATGTTAGGCTTTGACCTGGTGGGACGTAATAATCAGATACGTTCTTATGTACCTAATAAGGATGGTATCACGGATATGTACGAAATGGGTGTAGCCATGACTCATAGTGTTTCGGTCAATAAGGTATTCAATGGAGCAGGTATCCGTTTCAACTATACGGGTATCGACTACGACGGAATGCTGAAGAACTTTGATAACATGAAGCGTCATACATTTGACCTGCGTGTGAATATGGATCTGGCTAAATGGCTGTCCAGTGAAATCTCCGTTAACTATCAGCTGGAAACAGCCGATAACCGTGACTTTAAAGGGGACAGTAATCGTAACCCGATGCGTGCCATCATGAATATGCCGCGTGACGTTGTTATGGAGGAATTATTGCCGTGGAAGCGCGAGACAGGTGAAGCCTTCACGCGTGGTAACGGATTCTACAATCCTTACTGGCTGCTGAACGAAATCAGCAATGGTGACGGCCGTAATAACTTCCGTGGTAACCTGACTCTTAATATCAAACCGATTCAGGGAATGAATATCCGTTTGCGTGCCAGTGTAGAAAAGGCAAACAAGAATGGTTGGAAGTTCGATAATTATTATACCATGTGGGATATCGACGGACAGTACGAAGCTTTCCGTGAAGCCTCCAACAACTACAACTATGAAGGAGTTATTTCTTATAACCGCAATATCAAGAAGGTCAGCCTCAGCGCTAACTTGGGTACTTCTATGCAGAAGAATGACTGGTATAAACTTTGGAATCAGGTTTCTCAACTGGCAGCTCCGGATGTGAAGTCATTGTCCAACAATGCCTCTATATTGAGTGGAACGGAAAGTGTGAACGCGAAAGAGAAACAGTCCGTATTCGGTATGTTGTCTTTGGGATATCATGGTTTGTTTTTAGACGGAACTTTCCGTAACGACTGGTCAAGTTCTTTGCCGAAAGCTAACAATTCTTACTTCTATGCTTCCGGTAGTGCCAGTGCCGTATTGACGGAAATCTTCCCCAAACTGAAGAGCAAGACATTCTCATTCGCCAAGTTGCGCGGATCTATTGCCCGCGTGGGTAACGATGCCGGTTTCGACCGTTTGATTAACAGTTACAGTTACGGAGGATTGTTCCGTAATGACATGGCGTGGTTCCAGGGTGACGCCGTACGTAAGAATCCGAACTTGAAACCGGAAACAACCATTTCAAAAGAAATCGGTGCGGAAGTTCGTTTGCTGGACGGACGCCTGACAGCAGATGTTACTTACTATGACAAATACACTCGTGATCAGATTGTCGAGTCGGAGCTTTCTTATTTATCCAATTACCAGCGTGTAATCATCAACTCCGGTAAAATCTCCAACAAGGGTTGGGAAATATCCGTCAGCGGTGTACCGGTGAAGGTGAAGAACTTCGAGTGGAAGACCATTTTCAACTGGTCAAAGAACAATTCCATGGTAGAATCATTGCCCGTAGGTATCGACAAGATACAGATTGGTAGCGGTGTGTACAACGTGAAGTCTTATGCGGAAGTAGGCAAGCCCTACGGTGCTATCTATGCGAAGACATTTAAACGCGATGCCGAAGGATACATCCTTTGTCAGCTCGACGGTTCGCCGAAAGAAGGACAGGACTATGAATATTTAGGCTGTGTACAAGCCGACTGGCGAGGTGGCTGGAACAACGTGTTCCGTTTGGGTAATTTCTCCTTATCTGTCATGTTCGACTTCCAGAAGGGTGGTAAGTTCTTCTCTCAGACATCCATCCAGAGTTCTGTAGACGGACAATCCGTCAAATCATTGGAAGGTCGTGATGCGGATTTCTTCTCCAGAAAGATTTTGGGTGAGTCGGACGAAGAACGATATGGCTTCATGCGTCCTCAGAACGCCAACACACCGACTGCAAACGGACAGATTTATCCTGACTGGGGACGTCCTAAAGGGGTAGTTCTTCCTAACTGCCGTTATGACGAAGACGTAGAAGGGCTGGCTGGACAACAAGTATTGGGTTATTGTACCCCCGAACGCTATTGGATGCACTATACCTCTCGTGATATTTCCCGTTTCATCTACGATGCTTCTTATGTGAAGTTGCGTGAAATCACTGTCAGCTACGATTTACCGAAAAAATGGCTGAGAAAGACTCCGTTCCAGACATTCCGTGTGGCGGCTGTCGGACGAAATATTGCTACCCTGTTTGCCAATACACCGCACGGACTAGATCCGCAGGCAACGAGTACAACAGGAAATGCACAAGGTTTCGAACGTGGTTTCAACCTGCCTTCCGCAACCTATGGATTTGATATTAAAGTTTCTTTTTAAATTCGTAAAGCATGAAATTGAAAAACAAAATATTACCGTTACTCCTGCTGGCATCGACTGCTTTGGGGTGTACGGACGGTTTCGAAACCACCAACTCGGACCCGAACAAATTGTATGAGGTAAATCTGCAGAGTATTTTCCCCGGTACGGTTTACAAGACAATGAATGCGATCAGTGAATTGAATAATAACCGTATGTGGAGTTATTCACGTTACATTACTAACATCGCTTTCCAGACACCGTGGAACGAAAGGGGAGACGGATTCTACCGTAAGTTTTATGTAGAGATTCTGCGCGACCTGGAAGAGCTGGCAAAAGCATACGATGATGGCTCTTTGCCTAACAGTCTGGCTGTTGTAAAGACATGGAAAGCATTCACTTACTACCAGTTACTGTCACTCTATGGCCCGGTCGGACTGAGCCATGCCGGTATGGATGGAGGAACGGACAAGCGTATCTTTGACTATGATTCGGAAGCCGATGCTTACTATTCTATTTTGGGTTGGCTGGATCAGGCAGTCGATGAGTTCGACGAATCATCCACTGATAAGATTCTGAAAGACCCTGTTTATAACGGAGATGTACAGAAATGGCGCAAACTGGCTAATACATTACGCCTGGAAATAGCCATGAACATTCAGAACATCAGCGAAGAGAAAGCACGCGAATATGCTGCGAAATCTATGGGACATGAAGAATGGCTGTTCAGCTCTTTGGACGATGCGTTTGCTCCCAAATATGGAACGGTGATCGACAAAGACTGTTCCTGGTATTACACTCGTTTGTATAAAGAAGAAATTCAGACGAAAGCAAACTGGGGACTAATCCCTTCCATGAACGAATATTTCGCCATTTACCTGTTCTCATACAACGATCCGCGTATGGAGACCTACTTTGACGGTTCCAACGTTTATTGGCCGGAACGCCAGCCTTATCGTATGACGGATGTGTTGACTCGTTCACACGACTGTGATGTGAGCGGTTGTTCCGCCAGCGATCAGCAGGAACACCTGCAATGGATGATAGATGGATATGAAGTGCGTGATTCATTGCGTGTACGTTACTCCATTCCATACGTGCCTACACCGGACAATCCGGGCGCCCGTACACCGTTCGGCTGGAGAAGACCGATTGACCCGACCGACCCGAATGGTACAAGAGAAATCCCTGATCCGTTGTCAATGAACGAAGACAACAGATGCTACATCAACCCGAGATATTATGCAATGGACGCTACGATGCCTTTGCTGCGCTGGGCAGATGCTTGTTTCCTCTGCGCTGAGGCGAAAGTGAAGTTCGACTTGGGATCCAAGGATGCACAGACTTATTATGAAGAAGGAATCCGTGCTTCATTCGAAGAGAATGGCTTGTCTGCTTCTTCTGCTGCCTATATGGCTCAGGAAGGAATCGCCTGGGGAACCAGTCATAAAGGATTCTATGATACCCGTAAACTGATGACTGCCGACATCAACGGAGCAGACGGTAAGGACGGACAACTGGAACAAATCTACAAACAACGCTGGTTTGCCGACTTCCTGGATGGTATGTCTGCCTGGCGTATGGAACGCCGCACACGTGCATTGAACCTTCCGCCTCTGTTCCTGAACGGATCTCAGGCTTATGAAGAAGGCGGAAATATGTACTACGGCTGGCCCGAACGCCTTTACTTCCCGGATGCGGAACGTCAGACAAATGCAGAGGCTTATTACAGAGCTATCGATTTGTTACAGAAGAATAGTCCGAAACCTAATGCTGCCCGTTGGGGAGACAATATCTTCACGATGCTTCAGTTCGCAAAACCTGTACCTAATCAGGAAGAGATGATAGCCGGATGGGAAAACAGTGATTATGTACAGTTCAACATGGATTTCCAAGCAAAGAAGTATGGACAGACTTATGAAGAGTTCTTAAAGAATGCCCGTGAACTGACCGGTATCAAGGATGCCGAAGAGGCTTTGGACAAGGCTTACAATTTCTTGATAGAAGCTACACTTTTAGTTTATAAGGTAGAAAAGTAGTAATTAAGTAATGACTGAAAAATGAAAAAGTATAAGATTTTTAATAAGACAGGTCTTGCAATATGCCTGACGTTGGGACTGGTGGCCGGATCGGCCTGTTCACCGACAGATGACGGTCCTTCCATCGATGATCATTTCTTGAACTATGAGATTCCGCAGATCAAACCGAGCAGCGATATCCCGGTAGGAGCCATTTATTGGAACTTGGGTAGTACCGGTGTGGATGAAAAGAAGTATGCGCGGTTGATTGGAGAATATGATCAGAGTGCGCAGCCTCCGCAGCTTTGTCCGAATGTTCGCCCGGTGCTGGGACGTTATTCGATGGATATCAATAAAGCCGAAACAGCCGACTTGATTCAGCAGCACCTTACATGGTGCAATAATGCTGGCATCAATTTCCTTATTTTGCCGAACATCGGTCTGGATACCAGTAAGGGAGATTTGCTGAATGAAGGTAACGTGAATTTCGTGAACTATATGGCGGGACTGAACCCCAACTCGGAAGGTATCGAGTGGGGAGGCTTGCGTTATGCGGTTTCTATGGATATGAATAACTTCGCAAACGGACTTAACAACACCGCCATGATAGAAGACGATGCCGATGAAAGTGGTGTCTCTGCACGTTGTGAGCAACTTTATAGCTTTTTTGTCAACTTGACAAGCCGTTTCTGTACGAACAACGATCTTTACTACACTGTAGATGGTAAACCGATGATTGTTGTCTGGAATGCTGACAAGTTGTATGCACGCGATTCAGAGAAACTCTATAATACGATCCGTGAAAGAGTGCGTGAAAATGTAAAGGACGGCAATGGCAATGGACTGGAGATCTATATTTTAGCACGTCAGGAACGTTGGACACCTCCTGCACGCTGGCATAACTTCTTCCTGAGCGGAAAAGTGGATGCTGTGTATATGGATAATATGTACAACCAGACCGACTGGTTCCGTCCTACGTGCTACCCGCAGTGTATCGACCAGAACTTTAAGTACAACCGTGAATACGAGTGGGCCAATTACGGAGTCGATTTCATACCCACCGTTACCCCTTCTTTCAATCAATGGCTGGATGGTGACGGAACTCAGCACTATAACTTCCCGGTGGTCTTTAAGGATGAAGATTTGTTCCGCAAGATGTGCAACGTCGCCAAGATGAACTTAGGAAAACGTCCGATGGTCATCATCGATTCTTTTAACCGTTGGAACGTGGATCAGGCTATCGAACCGACTGACCCGAATTACGGGAATGGATACGGTATGAAATACCTTAATATTGTAAAAGAAGAATTTAAAGTGAAATAAATATGAAAGCGATAAATTTTATCAATTGGAAATATATCGGCTTGACCGGATGTTTGGTGGCATCGTTACTGACCGCGTGTGGTGACGATGAACCCGGACCTGAAGTGGTGACGCCGCTTGAACCAAAATTGGAGATTGTGAACGAAGCGTCCACCTTCAGTTTCTCTTCTGCGGGAAATTCTGCCCAAGTACTGACATTCAACGCCAATCAGGACTGGCATATCGTACTGGATGATTCGGAAGGTACGGATAATAGCTGGGTGGTGCTGTTTGAGCGCGAAGGAACAGCTGGAGAAGCTAACAAGGTATGGGTAGCTGCAGCCGAGAATGTGGAACCCGATGCACGCCGTGCCAATTTCTCTCTCGTGTCCGGTGGCTTTAAGTTTGATTTCGTTATCTATCAGGCACAGAAGGATGCGGTGGTAATCACCGACCCGAAGGCTTACGAAAACCTGGATGCCGGTGAGCATATTATTTCCGTAGAGTTTGGTATTAACACAGGAGAGTATAAAACCAGTTTCCTCTATTCCGGTGACACGGGCTGGATCATGCCGACAGACGAACGCCCCGCAGGCGAACCGGAGACACGTGCGATGGAAAACCATACACTGTACTTTAAGGTGTTGCCGAATCAGAAGTTTGATATTCGTAGGGGTACCATTGAAATCTCTTCGAAAGATAATGATAATGTAAAGGCTACGATGAACATCTTCCAGACCGGTCTGCCCAAACCAGTCATTACGGTCGATAATAAGGATCTGTTCACTAACATGGTATCGAAGGAAGATTCGATTCTGTTGAAATACAAGGCAACCAACACCAGCGGATTGAAGGATTTGACAATGGATATTGATAAGAACGACCAAGATTGGATTTCGTTCAAGCCTGCTATTGATGCGAAAGGCGATTCTACCTTCCTCGTTTCCGTGAAAGAAAATACCGGTGGCGAACGTACGGCAACGATTGCGCTTTGTGCCGCTGCCGACAAGAAGGTGAGAGAAGAGTTTACCGTGACTCAGGCTCAGGCAAGCGATGTGGAACTGGTTATTACCAACAAGAACGATTTCAGAACAAGTTTGGATAAGCTGGGCAGTGCCGCTACCGTGAAGTATAGCGTACAGTCTACGTTGACCGATCCGAAGAACGAGATTTTGGTGGATATCGTATATCCGGAAGAAAGCGGTTATACGGCAGAGAATGGTTGGCTGCATATGGCAAACAACTCGATGCCCGAACGTGTCATCTTCACGTACGATGTGAATAAGGTACTGAGAGAACGTCAGGCTACCGTTTACATTTATCGCAAGGGTTATGAAAACAAGAAAGACTATATGGTTATCCGTCAGGCTGCGGCCACTCAGATTGAAATTCCGGCTCCGGGAGGTTTGACGAATGTATTGCAGAGTCTTATTGATGACGAAATCTATAAAGATTGGGAATCCATCACTAGCCTGGAATTGAAGGGCAGACTCAACGATACCGATTTGAACTTACTGAAGAACATGATGACAGCGGGTAAGGGCTACAATCTGAAGAACCTGGATATGACGGAAGTAGAGAATGAAACGTTGAAGAATGGTGTATTCAACGGATGTAACCTTCTGGAGAATATTTCATTCCCGACAGGATTGCAATACATACCTAGAGAAGCTTGTCGTAACTGCACCAAACTGAGAACGGTAGTTGTGAACGAAGGTCCGACTTATATCGGTCGTCACGCGTTCGGTAACTCAGTAGTAAATGAAGCTTGGTTCCCGAGTACCATGACCTATGTTTACGGATATATCTTTGATAACGTAACGACGTTGAAGACTTTGCACTTGAAGTCATTGCCGTTCCAGTGTAAGGAAGTTGCCCGTAGCGATGCCGACGAAGGTGCTACCCAGCCGACAACTTGGTGTACTATCTTTAAGACATGGCCGAGCACGGTATATGTACCGATGGAATATCTGGAATACTACAAGAATCCGGATCCGAAGCACGTAGTTTCCATGCACTTCCAAGATCTTTTGGATACATTGACCTCCGCATCGGAAGAATGGACGAATGGACCGAAGGTTCAGCAACCTTACTTGAAGTCTAATTCATCATTGAAGAGCAACTTTACTTGGGGATCATCTGCCACTACTATCATGGGAGAATCCAATTGATATAGAGTCAAGTAGGTATACTATAAAAAGAGCGGACTATCAATGGCGGGAATCTTCCCGCCATTGATAGTCCGCTTTTCTTTTGAGTCAGTAGTAAAGTCATGCATTGTTTCCTAGTCGATTCATTCGTAATGGTATAGTAAGGTCTTTAGCTCTATGACATAAAAAAAGAAAAGAAGAATTGTCTTAATAATTCATTTACTTATTTAAGGGACAAAGAACTTTTCAAAATCAAAGCTAATATCTATACGAAAGATATTGACCGATTATGCAGTAACTTCCAATTATTTATTAATAAATTCTTTCATCGTTTTTAATAAACGTCCCCCGAGTTTATTAAAAACTCTAACATAGTTATTTTAGTAATAAATATCAATTTTAAGCAACAAAAAGGGCTGCAATTCCTATAAAGAATCGCAGCCCTTAGCTTGTGTCAGACTATTCAACAAGCATTATCCGAAGTGGAAATGCCTGTGATCTGTTATTATATTATACTTATTATCGCTCATTTTTCGTCTATATTATCAATGTTATCGAATTTTCTTCCGGTTTCTACTTACAAATATACAACATAAAAAGCGGTTTGTCAAGTCCTCCATGCTTCTTTCGTATATCTGATTACCCATCCATACGGTTTAGCTCATTCCCGATTCAGATTTGAATAAATCGATAGTATCTCAATTCCCCTCCTTCGGGAAGCTACCCTTTATACACAAGTCTTAGCTGATTAACTCATACAG
>DXOL01000041.1:0-146015 GCA_019412825.1 Bacteroides thetaiotaomicron
AATCTAACTTTTGTTTAACTTAATATTACTATATCATTATGAAAAACTATGGAAACTATATGAATGTATATGAATCTATGCAGTTATTAACATCGAGCGCAAGTCTTTTTTTGTTAGCCACGATACTAAGCTTCTTTTTAGCAGATTTTTAATTATAACTTAATATAATTTTTAGTATTATGAGAAATGCAATGATTCGAAAGCGGCATTTGCTGCTACTATTGTTCCTCTCTTCCTTTTTCCTGTCCTGTGAAGACAAGATGGATGAACACTATGAAAAACCGGCATGGCTGAAAGGTACGGCTTGGGAAGTTCTTTCTAATGAATATGAAGGCAAATTCTCCATATTTTTGGAAGCGGCAGAGTTATCAGGCTTTAGACCTATTCTTGATGGTAAAAGTGTCGCAACTGTCATGGCTCCAGACAATGATGCGTTTACTGCTTATCTGGAGGAACACGGTTATGTTTCAGTGAAGGATATACCAACAGATGATTTGAAGAAACTGATTGGTTATCATTTAATCTACTACTCTTATAGCAAGAGTGATCTCGAAAACTTCCGTCCGGAGGACAGTGCTACAAGTGATAATGACGATGATGACGAAGAATTGGGAGTTTTACAACCTGGAATGTATTACAAATTTCGCACCCATAGCACCAGTCCTATTACAAAGGAAGTGGATCCATCAACAAATAATACAGTAACCGTCTATCATTTAGAGCGGTTCTTACCTGTATTTTCTCACCACATTTTTGCATCTAAAGGTATAGATGCAAAGAAGAATTATGAGTTTTTCTATCCTAACTCTACATGGACGGGGGATAACGGATTCAATGTGTCGAATGCAAGTGTCAAAGAATACCAAATCATAACTAATAACGGCTATATATATAATGTAGACAGAGTATTGGAGCCATTGGAAACTATTTATGATGTTTTGAAAAAGGAATCAGATTATTCCGATTTTCTCGACTTCTATAGCCAATATAGTACTTATACCTATGATAAGGACTTGTCGGTCGATTATGGAAATGCAGTCGGAGTAGATAGTCTCTTTTTGCACGAACATGCATCAAACGGACTCCCTAACATTGCTTTGGAGTGGCCGACTTCTAATTTCCGTCTTTATCCTGAATTGGCTTCTATATCCTATAGTATCTTTGCACCGTCTAATCAGGCATTAAATACTTTTTTCAATAAATATTGGAAAGCTGGAGGATATTCTTCTTTAACTGATTTGGACCCACTGATTACTAAAATATTGCTTTATCAATCAGTATATGGAGGTTCTATCGTTTTCCCTGACGAAATTAGTGGAATTACCAATTCTTTGGGTTCGCACTATGATTTTCAGTTGAGTGATGTGAAAGATAAGAGTATCTGTGTGAACGGTAGTTTTTATGGATTAAGCAATTTCCCGATGCCTGAAATATTCAGTACCGTGATGGGACCGTCTTTCCTCAAAAGAGATTATCTACTTTCATTGTATGCTATCTATCAGAGTAATCAGATGGCTGCGTACACTACTACTGCTACAAGCTATACGATGTTGATCACTAAAAATAGTGGATATGAAATCAGTGATATGCGTCTGATGTCTGATGGAGTAGGTAATACATTGGCAACTTCAGGAGAAGATGGTGATGTGGCTGTTGCAACTTCGGACTTGAAAAGAATTGTCAGTGGTGGAACTGTAGTAGGAGATGTTAACTTCAATACACCTTGGGCTGTTCATGCTACTCAGGATGGTGGAACTTATTGGTTCGTGAAAGATGGAAAATTGACAACGAATTATGTGTTTAATAGTGTATTAGGTCAAGACCCTCAAATGGTTATTCCTACACTTTTCACTGAAGTAAAAGAGGTGACTAATGATGCTGGAGGTGCTTGGACAAACGGAAAAGTGTATGAATATGAAAGTGATTTCGGTGTATTCGGAAAACTGGATGGATTGGAATATACCAGCCTGAAGACAATGCTGACTTCCATCGGAGAAACGAAATATCCGAATTTCGTATTCGCCTATTTAATGAGACAGGCTGAAATATTTGCTACTATAGACGGTGTACTTGCTTGGGATTACAGATTGGCCGGACGTCTCATTGGGTTTATTCCGACCAATGAAGCATTAAAGGAGGCTTTGGATAATAATCGTATTCCAGGAGTAAAAGGCACAATAGACTTAAGTCTGCCTTCACCCACTCTTCAAGGAGAAGTTACAAACAAACGCTTGTTGGGAGAATATTTACTTAATTATTTCTTTACGCCTACCAATGCTCCGGTTGCATCAGGCTGTCCGTATCTCGGATCACCTGATTGGTTATCGGGAGAATACCGTAACAGCAATAATATTCCTGTGAAGTATACTGATAACGGTACTTTCATAACCTTACAGTTGCAGGACCAGACTACCGGTCAGTATGGAAATGCGTGTAAAGTAGTATCATATGAGAATTTCCCATTTGCTTTTATGGATGGTGCTTTCCACCTGATAGACGCTGTTTTTAATTAACTGAATATCTAATTAATCATGAATCAGACAAATAAAGTCTTTTATACATTGGTAGCCATTTTTCTGTCCTGTTCTATAGAAATGGCAGGGCAGGTACAGAAGGTTATATCCGGTACGGTTACTGAATTGTTTGGAAAAACTGCAGAACCACTGGTTGGTGTGAATGTCAATCTAGTAAACAACCAGAACCGTTCATTGGGTGGTGGTATCACAAACCTGAATGGACAATATAATGTGAAAGTCCCTGACGGAGAGAAAGATCTGACAATAGTTTATTCCTACATCGGAATGAAAACAAAGCGTATAAAGTATACGGGGCAAACTCTTTTGAATGTGACTTTGGAGTCAGAATCAATGGCTGTGGATGAGGTTGTCGTTTCAGCTCGTCGGTTAAATAGAAATGATTTAGGTATATCGGACAAAGAAATGGTTTCGGCTACTCAGAAAGTTGATATGGAAAAGTTAATTGCTGCGGCACCTGTTGTATCTATAGAGGAAGCCTTACAAGGACAGTTGGGTGGTGTGGATATTGTTTTGGGTGGAGATCCAGGTAGCCGTAGTGCTATCAGAATCCGTGGTACAAGTACGTTGAATGCATCTTCTGACCCGTTGATTGTTATCGATGGTGTACCATATCCGACAGACATCAGTGATGACTTCAATTTTAGCACAGCTACGGAAGAAGACTTGGGGGCTCTTTTAAATATTTCACCTAATGATATTGCCTCAGTTGAAGTACTGAAAGATGCGTCAGCTACTGCTATTTGGGGGACTCAGGGTGCTAACGGTGTATTGGTTATTAAAACAAAGCAAGGTACGGTTGGTAAAACTCGTTTCTCATTCTCTTCCAAATGGACAATGAAGGAAGATCCGAGTACTATCCCGATGTTGAACGGTAAGGAATATACTTCTCTTATGCAGGAATCTATCTGGAACTCGGCCAAATACATCGGTCTGAATAATCCGGGAAATAAATATCTGAATATGTTGTCTGATGCACCGGCAATCGGTGACAATCCGGACTGGAGATATTATGATGAGTATAATCAAAATACTAATTGGTTGGATTATGTACGCCAAAAAGCATTGGTTTCTGATAACAGTTTTTCAATGAATGGTGGTGGTGAAAAAGCAACTTATCGTTTCTCGTTAGGATATATGAGTGATATCGGTACTACTATCGGTACGTCTATGAACCGTTTAAATACTTCTATGGTCATTAACTATCAGTTCTCTAATAAGTTGAAATTCGGCGCAGACTTTTCTTATTCGCAGACCAATACGGATGCGAATTGGGTAAATACTATTCGCTCGGAGGCGTTGAGTAAAATGCCGAATAAATCACCTTTTACTGTAAACGATTTGACAGGTACATTGACCGATGAGTACTTTACTTATCATGATCCGAATTTTGAAGGCTCTTTTAATGGAAAGAGTAACTATAATCCCGTTGCTATGGCACATGAAGCAATCAACAGAACTGTGCAGCGTGAAGGTAAGATTACATTCCGTGCTGATTATGAGATATTGCCAGGATTTTTTTATAAAGGTTGGGCTTCTATCAACATGCGTGCAATTAAAACACGTCGTTTTTTGCCGCAAGTAGTAACAGGAGTAGAGCAAGTGAACCAATATGCCAATCAGAGTGCTGACGCTTATTCCGATCAGTTGGCTTTGCAGACAGAGAATAAGTTGATGTATATCAAGAACTGGAATAATAAACATAATATTATTGCGAATGTATTGGTTCGTACTGGTCAGTATATTAATTCAGGCTATAATAGCGAAGTATACGGCAATGCTTCTTCTGATCTTTCTGATCCGGTAGTCGGAACTACTATCAGTGATATGAATTCAAGCGAATCGGAAACACGTAATGTATCTTTTGTAGGAGTATTAAACTATACATTGCTGGATCGTTATGTTGTTCACGGATCTCTCAATGCCGAAGGTAACTCTGCTATGGGACGTAATGAAAGAATGGGTTACTTTCCCGCTGTAGGTCTTGCATGGAACTTTCAGAACGAGTCTTTTATGGAAAAAGCAAGAGATAAATGGTTGGACGAAGCGAAATTCCGTTTCAGTATCGGTCAGAGCGGACGTGCTCCTAGCGGTGCTTCTGTTTATCTGGGTGCTTATGTGAAGGGAACAGACTATATGAACATGTCAGCCACAAAGCAAGCCCGTATGCAGTTGGATAATTTGAGATGGGAAACCTCTACCGAATATAACTATGGTTTGGATGCTTCTGTATTAAAAGGTCGTTTAAGATTTACATTCGATTATTATTATAAGACAGTGAAAGACTTGCTGCAGAAGAACTACAAACTACCTTCAACTACCAGTTTCGGATCGATTAGTTATTTCAATTCGGGTAAAATGGAGAACAAAGGTTGGGAGTTCCGTACGGATGTTGTTTTATTTGAGAATAAAGACTGGCGTATCAACGGTTATGTGAACTTTAGCCGCAACGAAAATAAAATAACTGAGTTGCCAGCCAATATGGTACAGGAGAATTATTCACCCAAGAATGGAGCATACGCTGCCCGTGCAGAAGTCGGACGTCCTATCGGTTCGTTCTACGGATACCGCTACAAAGGCGTATATCAAAATACGGAAGCAACATACGCGCGTGATGCTGAAGGAAATGTAATGAATGATGCAAAAGGTAGACCGATCGTAATGAAAAATCTGACAGCTACCTGCCAGCCGGGGGATGCGATGTACGAAGATATCAACCATGACGGTGTTATCAACCAATATGATATTGTCTATCTTGGTAATGCCAACCCGATATTGACTGGTGGTGCGGGATTGACTATTAAGTACAAACAATTCTCTGTCAATACTTTCTTCCACGGGCGTTTCGGACAGTCGGTAGTGAATACGGCACGTATGAATAATGAGTCTATGAACGGTAATGCTAATCAGAGTACGGCTGTGTTGAGAAGATGGAAAAATGAAGGTGATGTTACTGATATACCGCGTGCATTGTATGGAGAAGGATTCAACTATTTAGGTTCTGACCGTTTTGTGGAAGATACTTCCTTCCTTCGTTTGAAACAGTTGACACTGAATTATGCTTTTCCGAAAAGCATTTGCAACAAAATGGGTATCACTTCACTGACATGTTTCGTTACAGGATACAACCTGTTTACTTGGTCTTCTTATACCGGTCAGGATCCGGAAGTAAACCTCCCGTCAAGACCGACAGACCTGGCTACGGACAGCGCAACGACACCTGTGTCTAGACGATATACTTTTGGTTTTAACTTAAGTTTTTAATACGATAATAATATGAAGAAATTATTAATATACATAGCAATAGCCGGAACAACATTGCTGACTTCTAGTTGTAATGATTGGCTGGACGTACTGCCTAAGAACGAACAGGTATCCCCGGAATACTGGAAAACAAAAGAGCAGGTAGAAGAGGTCTTGGCACAAGGATACCATAATATGCGTTTGACAGTTCCTACATTAATTTATTGGGGCGAACTTCGCGGGGCATCCATTTATGCCTATTCAGGTAAGTCAAAACAGGAATTACAGAATTTCCAGTTAACCTCCTCATCAAACGAATGCAAATGGGCAAGTTTCTATTCTATATTGAATGTGGCGAATTCCATTATTAAATATGCACCGGAAGTAAAGAGGGAAGATGAGACTTATCATGAGGCAGTAATGAACTCAAATATGGCAGAAGCATATTTTATGCGTGCATGGACATACTTTACGTTAGTACGCAATTTCAAAGAAGTACCTTTGATTTTGGAACCTTACATGACGGACGAATATGCTGTCGATGTACCCAAATCTTCAGAAGAAACGATTATAGCGCAGATCAAGTTGGATATCGAGACTGCACTTTCCACAGGAGCAGCCAAAGAAATGTATGATGATGAAGACTGGACCGGCATGAGTAAAGGACGTGTCACCGTATGGGCATTGTATGCATTGATGGCAGACGTGTGCTTGTGGAGCGAAGATTATGATGATTGTGTAAGATATGCGGATATGCTGATTAATTCGACTTCTACTTTCCGTCCGGCATTTGTGGAAGATCCCGAACAGTGGTACGGAATCTTTTTCCCGGGTAATAGCAACGGTTCTATATTTGAACTTAATTTTGATCAGTCACGCAATCAATCTCCTGATGATGATGCTACAGCAAGCTCTTATCCTTCTCCATCGAATATTTATCCTTGGACACAATCTACTGTTGCCGCTCTTCAGTTTTCGAATGCAATGTGTAAACGTTTGTTTGATGAAGAAACCGATACATGGGTAACCTCTAACACGGTTCGTGGTTATGGTAATACATTTATTCTTTCTTCAGGAACTGTTATTGGTAACTCCAATACGGAAGGCTATCTTCCTTTTAAGTTCAGAATTGGTGGAAAAGATGGATTATCTACGGCTCGTTCATACAAAGATGCCAACTGGATACTCTACCGCATGGCAGATATATTATTGATGAAAGCTGAAGCACTGATTTGGAAAGGTGGCGAAACAAATTTCGCACAGGCTTTGGAACTTATCAATAAAATACGTACTCGTGCTAACGTTACCACGTTAAGTGTTCAGACGAATGCTGTGTCACAAGAAAACATGCTCGGATACTTGCTGCAGGAACGTGACCTTGAATTTGCTGCGGAAGGCAAACGCTGGTATGACCTTTTACGGTTCGGTAGATCGCAAAACTTTAAGTATAAAGATCAGTTTATTAATATGATCATTGAAAATAATGCAACGGTTAGTGCTAGTTGGATACGTTCGGTACTTAAGAATACTGATGCATGGTATTTACCTATTAACCAAGGTGAGATTGACAGTAACCCGAACTTAATACAGAATCCTTATTATGATGTAACTGCAAATTAATATATACTATGAAGAATATTGTAAGATTTTGCCTATTGATTTTGTGCATCACTTGTTATTCCTGTGATGATCCGTATAAGGATACGGTATTTAAGGTATATGATGTGCAACCTGCAGCAACCTATCTCCAGAATCGTCCTGACGATTTCTCTGAATGGGTGAAAGTTTTGAAATATGGAGATTTGTTCAATGCTGTAAACCGCGCAGAGGATGCTTTCACTGTGTTGGCACCTACTAATGATGCAGTTCTCCGCTTTTACGAAAAGAAGGGAGTAACTTCTATCGAAGATTTGGGATATGAATATGCCCGCACTCTTGTTACATATCATGTCATCAATGACTCCATTGATCGGGAGGATTTTGTGAAAAGCGGTGAATTACCGGGCAGAACACTTTCGGGAGATGCATTGAAAGTGTCTTTTGGTAGTGAAGGCGGCGATAAATCTATTTATATTAATAAAGAAGCTCATGTGAGCGAATTAGCTATACGCACAGCCAATGGGCGCATATATGTGCTTGATGATGTGCTGAGTCCAGCTGTAGAGACTATCTACGCACGTCTTTCAGACAAGGGGAATTATAAGATATTTAGTGAAGCGTTGGAGAAAACAACATGGAGCGATTCGCTGAGTGTTGTGAGTTCTATACTCGAAGGTCCGTTAGGCATGAGAGTAGAATTGCGTAAATATTTCACAGTATTTGCCGTATCTGATGCCGTATTTGCACAGGAAGGTATCACCAGCTTTAGTGCATTGGCTGCCAAAGTTGGAGCATTGACCGACGATTATGAACTTCCCAATAATGAGTTGAACAGGTTTATAGCTTACCATATTATGGATGGAGAACATACTATTGAATCTCTTCGTACATTTCCAAAACCTTTCGACAGAGATACATGGGAATATAGAAAAATGTTGAATACGAAGGCAACAAACGACTTGATCTTGATTTCCGAAAACGGATTAAACAATGAAGTGAAGTTCATTGAAGAACAAGCTGACGAGATCGTGAAAAACGGGTATATTCAACCGATTGACGGATATCTGCCGGTTAAAACCGAATTTGAACCAATACCTGTTATCTTTGATTTCTGTGATTATCCCGAAGTATCTTCATACATTGCTTCAAAAGGAAAAGGACAGCTTTATCAGCAGGTTTCACGTAACGATGATGATACGTACACTGCATTGACAAAATTCATAGGCAGGCAGGAAATTGTTCCGCAAGTTTCATCTTATCAAATAGAAATGGGACCTGGTGGCACGTTGGCAAGCGACTGGAGTTATTTGTCATATTGTACCAAAGGTGCCAATACTTCGGGCAACTGGACTAAGTTGATGAATAATGATGCCTTGGTAGTCAATATAGGATACAACGGTACATTGAATTTGACCATTCCACCCATTTTGGCTGGAAAGTATAGAATTACATTGTATTACGCGTATGATCCGTCGATGAAGTTTATCGGTGAAAGAGGAGAGGGCAGTCAAGCCGGTTTGACCAATTTCAGATTAGATTCTAAACGACTGGCAGGTGGTGACAACAAACGTATTTATGATGGAAAGACGGGAGATGTACAAGATTGTTTCAATACACCGTTAACATCAAATTTGAGTGGAGAAGAAACTGCGTTTGAATTTACAACGACCACTTCTCACACATTAAACGTAGTTGTAGTAGATCCCGCAGCCAGCTCGCACAATAAATTCCGTATGTATTTTGATTATATATTGTTTGAACCTGTAATAGAATAACAACCATGAAGAAAATTAGATATATCATAGCATCTGCTTTGGTTTCGATTGGACTCAGTGCCTGTACGGATACTTGGGATTCGCATTATTCCAAGTGGGAAACAGTGATTGACAACACGGAGATTGAAGCAGTGGATGAGTTGGCAGCAGACTTTTTAAAGACTGCTCAAGACTATAGTAATATGTATGAACTGTTTGACAAAACAGGAGTAATAAAAACTTGGCAGGAGAAAAACCTGATGTACACCATCATGGTGGTAGGTAATGAATCTACAGCTAACACGAATCAGCCTGCTACGAAAGCAGAAGGCAGCGAAGGACAAGCAAGCGCTGAAGAAATATTTAAGGCAGAAGCCCACATTACGGATGCTCTTCTTTCACCCAGTAATCTCGAAGATGGACAACGTTTGTTGATGTGGAATGGTAAATATGTGACTGTAAGAATCTATGATGAACCTATGGATGGCATGGAACCGGGAATTTATTTCAATGGTTCGAAAGTGAAAAAGGTGATTAAAACCCAAAATGCCTATATTTATGATTTGGAAGAATATATCAATACTCCCAAAGCATTAATGGAGTACCTCAAAGAATTGCCGGACGAAGAATACTCTATTTTTAAGGAAATGGTATTGAGTCGTACGCAAAGAGTATTTGATAAAGCCGCAAGTACACCTATAGGAATTGATAAGACTGGAAATACAGTATATGACTCTGTATTCACAGAAAAGAGTCAGTATTTTGCAGATAAGAAGTTAGACCTTTATTCGGAGAACATTACCGCTACATTACTGGTACCTTCTAATGACTTGATAGAGAACGCACTGAAAGAGGCGAAAGAGAAGTTGAAATCGTGGAATATGGAACGTGAAGACTCTATTCTGAACAACTGGATATTCCAGACTGCTTTTTTTAGTAAAAAGTATGTAAAACAGGACTTTATTTATAATGAAAGTGATCCGACTTCAACCCAGGACTTCTATTCTGTTTTTGACCAACAATGGCGTACAACAGTAAATACGGTAGATCTTGATAATCCGGTAGAGTTGAGTAACGGTGTTGCTTACAAGATAACTTCACTGAAAATACCGACCAACAAGATATTGATCTGGAGAATCAAGGAACGCTTTGAAACGTTTGACAAATTGACGGATGAAGATAAAAAGTACTATTATCCCGGATATAATTATATCAGTACTTATCTGAAAGATATCGGTGAGAACGTACAGATGAATCGTGTGAAAGAATACGTGGGGGCCAATCAACCTCAACCGTGGTTGCCGGCCGTTTATTGTAGATCTATGATGTTGTGGGTGGTAGATACCGACAGACCAGGCATTTTCAAATTCAAATGCTATCGATTGGTAGAAGACAAAGCTTCTACAACAGGTTTCACGGCTGTACCTTATAAGATACCTGCCGGATCATATAACTTCTATATGGGATTCTTAGGTTCCCGTTCGCAGGTGAATGCTACTTTCTACCTGAATGGTAAAAAGATACCGAAATGCGAAAACGGTCCTATTCCATCTTCAACCATGAAGGGGTCTAATCATGACCGTGGTGGTGGCGGATATAGCGAGCTTTACAGAGCCGGTAACTATGATCGTGACGGATCAACAGATCTTGGAGTAGTCACATTTGACCAAACGGAAGAACTTGAAGTTACAATTGAATTTACAAAAGGCGCACAAAGCACGATGGAACCAACTACGTGGTGTTTCCGTCCAACAGTAGATTTGTATTAACCTTGATAAACAGGATATGAAAAAGATAAAAACAATACTTAGTATTTCTGCGCTACTCGTATGTGGGGTGGCAAATACATGGGGACAAGGAGGCCAGAAGCTGACAGGTAAGATTTTGTCAGCGACAAATCAGCCGGTGGAAGGTGCTATTGTCACAGTACTCGATACGATGAATGTAACTACCAACAAAGAAGGTACATTCCAGTTTGAAGTGAAGGACCTTTCTAAAGCAGGTGAGATTTCCGTTTGGGCTCCGGGTTACTTCTCGGCGAAACAGCTAATCAAAAATCGGTCGAATATCGTGATTACATTGATTCCCGAAGATCAATATAAATACAATGAGACTATGGTGCTCCCCTTCCGTCGGGAAGGGGAAATGCAGCTCGAAGACTATACGGCTGCTACCAACATCACTAAGAAAGATTTTATGTTGGGTACTACGAAGATTGATCGTGCTTTGACAGGACAAGTTGCCGGGTTGCAAGTGAAACGCAGTAGTGGTATGCCGGGAGAAGGCAGTTATTATAACTTACGCGGTATCCGCACATTGACTGGCGATAACGCTCCTTTGATTGTGATAAACGGAGTGCCTCACATGCCTGATAAAACACCTTCCGAACTGATTGGCGGCTTTACCCGTGATATCTTTCAGTTTTATCATTTGCAGGATATACAGAATATCACTGTGTTGAAAGGTGCGGAAGCAGCTATGTATGGTTCAATGGGTTCCAATGGTGTAATCTTGATCGAAACAGACGGTACCGCATCTAATGACTTGGAGACCAGGGTAAGTTACTATGGATCATACGGAATCAACTGGAACGATAAGCGGATGCCGGTGATGGGACTGGATGACTACAAGCAGTATCTGGCAGATATGGGTATGACTATTTCTAAGGACCCGCAGAACTTCTATACAAACTTCCCGTTCATGCAGAATCCCAACGATCCACGTTACAACTATCTGTATAACAATAATACGGATTGGCAGGATTTGATTTACAAGAACACAGCTTCCACCGATCATCTTTTCAGAGTAGAAGGTGGTGACAATATTGCTAAGTACGACCTGTCATTAGGGTATTACCGCGAGAATGGTCTGATGGATAACACAAGTATGGAACGTTTTCATACATTGCTGAATGCCAATGTGTTGGTCAATAAACAACTGAATATTTTTGCAACAGTAGGTTTGGCTTATATGAACGGACATTATCAGATGCAGGGGATGGATATCACGACGAATCCTATATTGGCAGCCTACGCAAGATCTCCTTTCCTGAGTCCATACGAAAAAGACCGCGAGGGAAATACACTGAAAACTTACGCATCTCATTTCTATGGACGAAGCAAGAGTCGAGATTACAGTGTCAGCAATCCTTTAGCAATAGTTAACACGTTGGATTCTCGCAATCGCCAATATGATCTGAATATGAAAGCCGGTATTGCATATAACCCTTTTCGAGAATTGACACTAACCGGAACAGTAGGTTTGTATTATAATTATGATAACGAACATCTCTTTATCCCCGGAGCAAGTGAAGCTACTATAGTACCGTTAAGCGATAAATACGGTTTGCGGAATAATGCGGTAAGCGACGGAGTTGCTGTAACGACTAACTTTTTTGCCAACTTGAATGCCAGTTATAAGAAAACATTCAATTATGTCCACCAATTGAATGCAATAGCCGGATGGCAGTTGATGACTACTAAAAACGAATATGATGCAGGAGAAGGACGCAACACCGGTAATGACTTCTACCAGACATTGGGTAGCACGACTGACGGAAGACGTTTCTTGGGGTATATCAATAGCTGGAACTGGACTAATTTCTACGGACATGCCAACTATACTTACAATAATATGGTACAGGCATCTGTGAATATAGCTGTTGATGCAGCTTCTTCTACCGGTACGGACGTTGCTCGTTTCTATACATATCCGTCAGTAGGAGTAACCTTGCTGGGTAAAGGATGGAAACCGCTTCTCGATGCTACATGGCTCAATAAACTGAATGTACGTGCCGAATATGGTCTGACAGGTAACTCACGCTTCTCTTCACAGATGGGAGGATACTATTATTCTACAGTACCTTACATGCAGTTGTCAACCATCGTTCGCTCTAATATCCCGAACGTATCATTGAAACCGGAGAAGAATGCTTCTTTGAATCTCGGACTGGACTTGTCTGTACTGAACAATCGTTTGAACCTAACTTTTGATTATTATAACAATCAAATCAGTGATATGATATCTGCTATGCCTCTTTCATCTGTTTATGGATCGGTTCCCTATTATGCGAATGTAGGTAAGTTAGAGAATACAGGCATAGAGTTGTCAGTGCAGGCTTCATTGGTACGCACTCATAACTTCGAGTGGATCGTAGGTGGAAACATTGCTCGTTCCAGAGATAAGGTCAAGTCATTGGGCGGTGAAGAACAAATCGTATTGAGTTATGATAATGGTGTGCAGATGGTCAACCGTGTGGGAGAATCTCCTTACCAATTCTACGGTTATCAGGCAAATGGAGTATACTCCACACAAGCTGAAGCTGACGCGGCAAATCTTAGTAATCGTACCGGACGTCGTTACAATGCCGGAGATGTACGTTTTGTAGATCAGAATGGCGATAACCGTATTGATGATAAAGACCGTATTCTTCTTGGCAGTGCCGCTCCCGCCTATTTCGGAGGTTTCTATACACAATTGAAATACAAAGGATTTGCTCTTTCTGCAGAGTTCTCATATTCAAAAGACAACATTGCATACAATGCTGTCAGACAACAACTGGAGGCTGTGTCTACTACCAACAACCAAAGTATTGCAGCTGTAAACCGTTGGACAGTAGAAGGACAGAAGACCGATATGCCGAAGGCAACATGGAAAGATCCTGTGGGCAACAGCTATTTCTCTTCTCGCTGGATGGAAGATGCATCTTACCTAAGAATGAAGAATGTGACAGTAAGCTATACTTTCTCTAAAACACTTTGGAATTTCTTCCGTTCGGGAACAATATATGTGACAGGCGAGAACCTGTTGACCTTCACAGATTATTTGGGAATGGACCCTGAATTCTCTTATTCTTATGCTGAGAATATGCAAGGTTTTGATAATGCAAAGCTAATGCAACCCAAAACAGTGAAAATGGGCGTTAATTTAAAATTCTAATGAAAATGAAAAAGTTTAAGATAGAAATAATACTTATGGGGGTGTTGGCGATGATATTCGCTTCGTGTAGTGACTTCTTTGAGCCAAACAATGATACGACCTTGAATGGTGACAGATATATCAAGGAAGGCAGCGAGCTTTATTCCGGTTTTCTGGGTATCATCACAAAGATACAAGCTATCGGAGACAAAGCTATTTATCTGACCGATATGCGTGGAGAGCTGTTGGAACCTACCGAAAATACACCGGCAGACCTTTACAGCATCTATAATTATGATGATGATTTGAGCGGTAACACATACGCCGACCCTGCTAAGTATTATGATGTAATTATTGCTTGCAATGATTATTTGCAGAAAGCAAAAGAATACAGGGATACACATGTTACTACCGTAGATGACGATGATTATAGAGGTCTGATTAGTAGTACGGTGAGATTGAAAACATGGACTTATCTCATGTTGGCAAAGATATATGGACAAGCTATATGGTTCGACGATCCGATGCAAAGCATGAAAGATATCGTCAGCCAGACTCCTAAGAACCTGAGTGAGCTTGTCGATGAATGCGACAAACTGTTGAATACAGGCTTTGATGGAATAAACGGTACATACAATATGTCATGGAATGAGTGGCTTGATCCAGCTAACGGAGCTACTTCCACAAACGATGAATATAAAAGATGGAATATGATGGTTCCCGGATACTTCGTATTACAGGCAGAAATCGCACTTTGGAAAGGGGATTATCAGAAAGCGGCTACAACGATTCTTGGAGAAATGAGCAGAACTTTTGCGTTGGCTGAGTATCAAGGAAATGTTGCTAATATCAAGTATATGCGTTCGGGAAGTTACGGTAGCAATTACGGTCAGCAATATGATTCTGAGATGCCGGTGTTGACAGCAGCTGAATCTGTTATTATGTATGATTACAAATACAATCAGCAGAATTCGTTATTGAATCATTTCGACCGTAGCGGAAGCTATATGATGCGTGCTTCTGTGCCAGGATCAAAACGTTTTGAAGATATTACTTTCAATCCGTCTGCCGATGCAACGGCTATTAAAACATCTGATGCGCGTTTCAGAGCCATTCAGGAAATCGAAAAAGATGTGGAATATGCGATACGCAAATACCGTGGATTTAGAAAGAGCGGACATTCTGTTGCTCATGACGATACATATATAATGATTTATCACACTTCTGATCTTTATTTCATGGCGATTGAAGCGCTGAATAATATGGGACGTTTTGAGCCGGTATCCGTCTTGATGAATACTGGTGTGGATCCCTTCTACGGAGCCGGTGTAGTATTGGGCGAACAATGGCAAGGACTGAATTGCAACTGGGGATTGTGGACAACACTTTATGCGGGATTCCGCCGCACGTATGCCGATAACGGTGTTCGCGGTATTTTAGGACTTGGCAAGCGCGATATGTGGCAGACCCCGGAAGACATCAAAGAGGAGATTGTAGCAGAACAAAAATTAGACGGTTTGAGTGACGAGGACAAGATCAAAAAGCATAATGATATTGAATTGGTGAAAGAAGCCTTCTTGGAATTCCCTTGTGAAGGAAAAACTTATCCGCTTATGATTCGTGTGGCAAAACGTTGGAATGACTATTCATTCATAGCAGATTTTGTCGGGCAGAAATATGAATCCGATCAGGCTAAACAAGCAGAAGTAAAAGCCAAGATTATGAATGGTGCTTATTTCGTACCTTGGGACTTGCAAGGTAAGTCTTCTTCTCATTAAATAGCATGTTTTTCAATCAAAAAAAGATAATTATGAAAGATATAACAAAAATAACGTACTTACTTTTGGGACTGATGTTATCAGTCCCTCTAGCCGCACAAAAGACATATTATATGGATCCTGAGGGAAGTGATTCTAATCCGGGAACTTCAGATAAACCTTTTGCCACTTTAGTAAAAGTGCAGGAAGTGGTAGTTGCGGGAGATGTAGTTTATATCAATCCGGGAACATATGTGGTTCCCGCCAATCAAGTGCCGATGACAACTACCAATAGCGGACTTTATCATTGTGTATTTCATATGAATAAAAGTGGTGAAGCAGGTAAACCTATTTCTTATTTGGCTAATCCGAATAAACAGGGGAGGCCCATTTTTGATCTTTCGCAGGTAAAACCGAAAGATCAGCGTATTACGGTGTTTTATGTTACAGGTTCCAATCTTTATCTAAAGGGATTTGATGTCATCGGTACGCAAGTGACTATTACCGGTCATACGCAATCAGAGTGTTTCCGTATTGTAAAAGGAGCCAATAATAACAAATTTGAAGATTTGAGAACGCATGATGGTATGGCAATTGGTTTCTATTTGCTTGGAGGAAGCAATAATCACATCTTGAACTGTGATGCTTACAACAATTATGATTCGGTTTCCGAAGGTGGTAAGGGGGGCAATGTTGATGGTTTTGGCGGTCACATTAACTCATCTTCAGTTGGCGAAGGCAAAGGCACGGGAAATGTGTTTGAAGGATGTCGCGCATGGTACAATAGTGATGATGGTTTCGATTTGATCAATTGCTTCGAGGCTGTGAAGATAATTAATTGTTGGTCTTTCTTGAATGGGTATAAACCCGGAACCAAAGAAGTTGCTGGTGACGGTACCGGTTTTAAAGCCGGAGGCTATGGAATGGCTGCCGACAAACTGCCTGCCATACCCAGTGTGATCCCTCAACATGAGGTACGGAATAGTTTGGCTTATTACAATAGATTGAGAGGATTTTATGCCAATCATCATTTAGGTGGAATTATATTTGAGAGCAATACGGCTGTCAATAGCGGAGAAAACTATAATATGACAAACCGTGAGTCACCTCTGGCGCTTCCTCCGACTGATGTCAACGGATATGATCATATGGTTAAGAACAACTTATCATTGGTTACAAGATCGGGTAGTAAGCATATTGTAATGGTGAACAGGGCGAAGAGCGAAGTATCCAACAATTCGTTTGATGGTAGCGAGGAAGTGATAGAAACCGATTTTATTAGTTTGGAAGAAGCGGAATTGATGAGAGACCGCAAGCCTAACGGAGATTTGCCTGATGTTAATTTCGGAAAGCTGACTACTGATGCGGAATTACGTTTTTGGGGAATGGGATGTTTTGCTACAGGTGAACCTACTGATCTTGATTTTGGTTGGTTGAAGAAGCCGACAATTGTTGTAGTTGGAAGTAAAGCCAGTGTAGTGGGACCCGAAGCTGCATCGTTCACGAAGATGTATGTGATTGTAGATGGCGAAGAAACGACGGAGTTTGATAAGAACTCAATAGACTTGTCTGATTTTAGCGGCGTGCTTGAAGTGAAGGCAGTCATTGAAGATGCAAACGGAAACATTACAAAATCTATTGCGCTTAAATTTAAAAGATAAAACGGATAAACTTAGAATAATATGAAACAGTTTATTAATATTTATATAATATCTTTTGTCTTGATATTATCTCAACTCAGCCTCTTTTCGTCTTGCAAAGACGAAGATACGGTTGCTGAACTGAAGCTTGATCGTACAGCTATTCAAATCAAAGAAGGAAGTGAAGGTATACTAAAGATTGAAAGCGGAAGCGGTGGATACCAGTTTTCTTTTTCTGAAGAAGGTTATGCTACCGCCAAGTATCGTGAAAATCTGATATACATTCAGGGAGTGAAATACGGCAAAGTCGTCTTGAATGTAACAGATTTGGAAGGACACAGCGTATCACTTGATGTAGTGGTTGTATCAAGTGTATTGAGCACCGATAATCAGCGTTTTGTATGGGGAAACATGATTGAATTAAATAAAGCCAATAATTGGAGTTTGTTCACCGACGTCAATAGTGTTGCTATTACCAACGTAATGGAAGGAAGACAATATGTGTTATCCTGCGACGGTGATTTGTCGGTTGGTGTGAAGTCGAATGCCACGTTAGAGATCTTGAGTAGTAAAACCGGAGCTGAACCGGAGATCGTTCAACTGGCTGGAATGGAAGTGTTGCAAATAAAAGATGGCCTTTGTTCCATAGTCTTTAGTACGGCAGACCGTATGGGTGAGCTTGTGTTTCAAAAATAGATATATACGCTGAAGATAAATGAATCGATCTGATATCAAGTTAGGCTTGGTTATCAGATCGTTTTTTTTGTATTTGTCACTTTTAATACAATCAATGATATTGCTGTTTGCTGGAAGAAGACCGTTTGTTGAACAAATATCCATTTAAATGAATGATATTCTATTTATCATTCGGGTGGTATTTTCTAATTTTGTGATGTGAAACCATTGAGAATGTTCCTTATAATGGAACTCCTTATCCTAAATTAGCATATGAAAAGCATATCTATTTTTTTGTTCTTGCTTATTACTTTGGCATCGAACGCCCAAGATAATAAAACCTCCGGACTCAACGCCCGCCAGTTTCATAAATACTGGAAAGTAGAGTCCGAATCTCCGGATTATAAAGTAACCTTTCGTGGTGATACCGCTGAAATTCTTTCTCCCAAAGGCTTAACTCTTTGGCGAAAAGAAAAGATGAGTGGCAAGGTAACCATTGAGTACGATGCGTGTGTCGTTGTTGAGGCAGAAGGCGATCGCTTGAGTGACTTGAATTGTTTTTGGATGGCTTCGGACCCTCAATACCCCGATAATATCTGGAAACGTGAGAAATGGCGTAATGGCATCTTTCTGAACTGTTATTCCCTGCAACTTTACTATATGGGATACGGTGGGAATCATAATTCTACTACACGTTTTCGCCGTTATGACGGCAACGAAGCGGCTGTTACAAATGCAAAAGCCCGTCCCGCAATCTTGAAAGAATATACAGATGCCGACCATTTGTTGGAGGCAAACAAGTGGTATCATATCAAGATAACGAATGAAAATAATAGGGTTAGTTATTATATAAATGGAGTGCGATTGGTGGATTTCCGCGATGCCGAACCCCTTACGGAAGGTTGGTTCGGCTTTCGTACCACCTTGTCCCGAACTCGTATCGCCAATTTTCATTATGAATGTTCGTCGCAGGAAACTTCTGAAATACCATTACACTGGATCGGTAATACTCCGCAGCAAAACAAAGCGGTAAGTCTGGGAGTTCCCTTCAATGAAGGAGAATTATACCCGGAGCACACTTTGCAGCTGATGACCGATAAAGGTGAAATGCTTCCGACAGATACTTGGGCATTGGCCTACTGGCCCGATGGTTCTGTGAAATGGAAAGGGATAGCCGGAGTTATTCCGAAAAATACGGAGAAACTGCTACTCAAAAAGACCGGAAAAAAGTCAAAAGAAAAAGCATCTTCAAGGACTGCCGATGATCGTAGCAATAAATTATCCCTATCTGTTGTTGAAACACCTCAAAGTATCCGCATAGAGACAGGAATTATTTCCGCTTACATCCCTCGTCAGGGAGATTTTATGATTGACAGTCTGTTCCGTGAAGGAGTGAAAGTCGGTGAAAAAGCACGTCTTGTATGCAACACTCAAAGCGAACCGGTCCTTGAAAATACTTCTCAAATCACTTTTACTAACTATACCGGAAGATTGACATCGGCCACAGTAGAACGTATAGGTAAGGTGCGGACACTCGTCAAACTGGAAGGCACCCACAGAAGTGAAACCGGACGGGAGTGGCTTCCGTTCGTAGTCCGTCTCTACTTCTACGCCGGAAGTGAGCAGATCAAGATCGTACATAGCTTTGTGTACGACGGAGATCAAAATAAGGATTTTATTCGTGCCTTGGGCATTCGTATGGATGCTCCTATGCGTGAAGCTCTTTATAACCGTCATGTCGCTTTCTCTTGTGCCAATGGAGGCGTCTGGAGTGAACCGGTACAACCGCTGGCAGGACGGCGTAAACTGACACTCGGCAAAGAGGATACACTTTCTCTGCAACAGCAACAGATGGATGGCAAACGCATCCCGCCTTACGAGGCTTTTGACGGGAAGAATCGTGATCTTCTTGATAACTGGGCTTCATGGAACGATTATCGCTTGTCTCAACTCTCTGCTGATGCTTTCTCCATTCGCAAACGTGCCAATGACAATAATCCTTGGATAGGAACTTTCTCCGGCACCCGTAGCGGAGGCTATGCTTTTGTCGGTGATATTACGGGAGGTTTGGGACTCTGCCTGCACGATTTTTGGCAGTCTTATCCTTCATCCCTCGAAATATCGGGTGCCAAAACTTCATCTGCAACGATCACGGCATGGTTATGGAGCCCCGAAGGAGAACCGATGGACTTACGTCACTACGATAATGTCGCTCATGATCTGAATGCCAGCTACGAAGATGTTCAGGAGGGAATGAGTACTCCTTATGGCATTGCCCGCACCACTACACTCACACTTATTCCACAGAAAGGGTATGCAGGAAAAGAAGCTTTTGCCGATGTTGCTGAATCACTTTCAGAACCAGGAATATTGCTGCCCACACCAGACTATCTTCATGCACAACAGGCTTTCGGCGTATGGAGCCTTCCGGACCGGAGTACTTCTTTTCGTGCGCGGGTAGAAGATCGCCTGGATGCATATATTGATTTTTATCGTAAAGCCATAGAGCAGAATAAATGGTATGGCTTTTGGAATTATGGAGATGTGATGCATGCTTATGACCCCGTCCGTCATACTTGGCGTTATGATATAGGTGGATTTGCCTGGGACAATACGGAACTGGCTTCTAATATGTGGTTGTGGTACAACTTCCTGCGTACAGGTCGTGAAGATATCTGGCGTATGGCAGAAGCTATGACCCGTCATACAGCCGAAGTGGACGTTTACCATATTGGACCGAACGCGGGATTAGGCAGCCGACATAATGTCAGCCATTGGGGATGCGGTGCCAAAGAAGCCCGGATCAGTCAGGCTGCATGGAACCGTTTCTATTATTATCTCACTACCGATGAACGTTGCGGTGACTTGATGACTGAAGTAAAGGATGCCGATCAGAAACTATATGAATTAGACCCTATGCGGCTGGCACAGCCTCGCAGTGAATATCCCTGTACGGCGCCTGCCCGACTGCGTATCGGTCCGGACTGGTTGGCGTATGCCGGAAACTGGATGACGGAGTGGGAGCGTACAGGCAACACTGTTTACCGGGATAAGATCGTAGCCGGAATGAAAAGTATAGCAGCCCTGCCCAACCGTATCTTTACGGGACCCAAAGCGCTGGGTTTCGATCCGGCAACGGGAATCATCACCAGTGAATGTGATCCCAAGCTGGAATCTTCGAATCATTTAATGACTATTATGGGTGGTTTTGAGGTAATGAACGAAATGATACGTATGATTGACCTTCCCGAATGGAAAGACGCGTGGCTGGACCATGCGGCACGTTATAAGCAAAAGGCGTGGGAATTGAATCATAGCCGTTTCCGAATTTCCCGTCTGATGGCATACGCTGCTTACCACAAGCGGGATGCACTAATGGCAAAAGAAGCATGGGAGGATTTATTCACCCGACTGGAACATACACCTGCGCCTCCTTTCCGGATCACTAAACTGTTTCCACCCGAAGTTCCGGCCCCTTTGGATGAATGCGTCAGCATCAGTACAAATGATGCGGCACTTTGGAGCCTTGATGCTATCTATATGCAGGAGGTCATTCCGATGGATGAATAATAGTTAGAAGAAAGCGGTTAATGCATTGTCAGTGAAATGCATTAACCGCTTTATGAATATATCAGATGAGTCTGTCTCTTATTTCAAGTACTGTTTCAACGGGCAATCAGCCATTTTCAGTCCATCTGCGATGCTTTTGGCATTCATGTGCGCTCCTTTCAAAGAAGTATGCGTATGGTCATTGTTATAATAATCTGCCGCTTTCTTGATACCTTTCTTTTCGAGCTTGTCAGCACTTATTTTATTCAGGTCGATAAAATAGGCTCCGGTAGCTTCGGCAGCTTCGCGTGTCCATTTGCCGAAGGAGGCAGTGTTGCGTTCTATCTTTCCGTCTTTCCACTTATTGCGTGGGGTATGGCTTAAAACGATAGGTATCGCACCCTTTTCCTGAACGTCCATGATAAACTTCCTGAGATACCAGCCGAAAGTATAAATGACTTGATATTTACCTGTTTTCTCCATTAAAAATACTTTGCTTTCTTCTCCGGAGCCGGGCAATTCGGCACGGGCTTTTCCGGTATTTATCTCTCCAGCGTCATTGTGTCCGAACTGGATAAGAACAAAGTCTCCCGGTTGGAGTGCATGATATACTTTATCCCAGCGACCTTCGTCAAGGAATGTACGGGCGCTGCGTCCTGCCATAGCGCAATTCTCAACAGATATCTTATTCAAATTAAACTCATCTGCTATCACGCTGCCCCATCCCCACATACCGTTTTTATCGTTATCTTTATTTTTAACCGTACTGTCGCCGATGGTAAACAATACCGGGCGTCCTTCTTTGCGGCTCGAACCGGTAGCCTCATCCTTTTCAACAGGTTTCAGATACTTTGCCAATTCCAGCCCTTCGCAGGCGCGTATTCCGTCAGCGGCAGATTCGGCATTCACTTTGGCACCGAAAGCGCTGGTATGAATGCGGTCGATATAGAACATATATTTCACTTTATTCTTGCCGAATTTCTCAAACTTGCGGGCGCTGATATCATTCAAATCAATGAAAGGAACATTCTGTTCTTCCGCTACTTGCTTTGCCCATAAACCGAATGTTTTGTTGACACGGGTAATGATGGTGCTGTCTTTGTCTGCCCATGCATTGCGGGGAGTCAGGGAGAATAAAATCGGGTGTGCTCCTTTGGCTTTTACATCGTTGATGAAACGGCGCATATATTCGCCGTATGTGTATACGGTCTCTTGTGCTCCGGTTTCTTTGATTGTCACATTCAGACTGTCCTTGCCGATTCCCGGAATGGAGGCGCGGGCACGTCCGCTGTCATAGGGGCCGTTATCATTGTGTCCCAGTTCGATGATTACCCAGTCTCCGGCTTGCACGCCTTTGATTACATCCGGCCAGAGGCGGTTGTAGAAGGTGCGGCTGCTAGTTCCTCCCAAAGCATGATTCTCAACGGTGATTCGGTTGGAGTCGAAATAATCTCCTGCGTAATATCCCCAGCCCCATTGGCCGTTGTTGCCGTTTCCTAAAGTACCAGTGCGCATGGTAGAGTTGCCGACCAGGAATAAGACCGGATTGTTACCTTTACGGCTTGCTCCGGCAACGGGGCGTGCCGTGCGTGCTTTATTCAGACTGTCCAGTGTGTTGTCTACCACCTGATTCACATCTTTCATTGGAGAAGCAATGTTGTTTTGTGCCTGCATCTGCAAGCTGCATATGATGGCTGTGAGCCAGCATAAGTAGTGAAATACCTTGTTTTTCATTTACCTGATAAATAATGCTCTTATTTTAACTTGTAAACTTCTGTACCTGCTAATAGGAAACATCCTACACCATAATCTTCAAAATCGGGAACACTTTTGTAAGTTACCGGCTGGCCGTCTTTCGGTTCTTTGCCTGTTCCTTGTACATAGCCCAAGAAACCATTCGGATGAACTGCCTCCTTTACCATTGCATTCCATGCTTTCAGTGCAACAGGGAGATATTCTTTACGGTCGAGTAATCCGTTGCGGATTCCCCATGCCATTCCGTATACAAACAAGGCTGTGCCCGAAGTTTCTTTACCTCCGAAATTGCTTTCATCGTGGAGGCTTACGTTCCAGAAGCCGTCTGTACGCTGACATTGCTTCAAGGCTTTGCTCATGGTCAGGAAGTCATTGATATAGTCCTGACGATGTGTTTCGTCAGCGGGAATTTCATCCAATACACGTACAAGGGCTGCATATACCCAACCGTTGCCTCTGGACCAGTAGCAGTTTCTGCCGTTCGGTTCTTTGTAGGGAGGGTCGAAATCCTTGTCACGCCACCATAATCCTTCTTTGGCGTTGTACATACCGGCTTCTCCTTCTGTGTTGCGGGTATAGGAATACAGATCCCACATTTTGTCGTAGTACTTTTGTTCGCCGGTCATCTTGCCGAACTTGGCATAAATCGGCATTGCCATTTGTATAGCGTCAACCCAGTCCCAGTCATTTACTTGCGGAGTATTTACGACCATATCGATGCTGGCTTTTATATTCCGGATCATGTTAGGGTCGGAGGGACACATATTATATAGGTCAATATAAACCTGTCCGCAACATTGGTCATCTGCATTGCGGGTGGTGTTTCCGTTACGCATTCCCCATTTGTGGAAATTCGCCCAATCGTACGTGTAGTTATAGTAATCTTCGCGCGGGTAAATGCTATATAACGCCATCAATCCCTCGTAATATACTCCGCGAGTCCAGATATTGCTGGGGCGGACTCTTCCAAAAAATGAGGGCAAGGTGTAGTCGGCATACTTCTTCATAAAGTAGTCGTTTACTTTTACGATGGTTTCTAAAGTCTCCTTTTGTTCGGGCAACTCTTGTGCTTTGGCTGAACCGGCAGACATCGTACTCAGAAGAGTTGCTGTAATAAATGAGAGGAGTAATTTTTTCATGATATAAAAATTCTGTTTATAAATAAATTGGTATTCTATTTAATTTCTTCAGCAAAGATACGGGATTCCCTTTTCTCTCTCAATGGAATATTGTGCATAAGCCTTTAAATTTGTCCATAAAGCCTTCTGGAAGCGGTTATGGTGATGAAAAAAGGCAATTTATACATAGATTTGTACGATATTCTATTTTATCAGTAGACCATATCGCTTACTTTTGCATGATGTTATTCCATAAATAGCAAAAACACTTTGATTAATGATAAAACTATGAAATGTACAAGTATCTTTTTGGGCTTGTTGGTTATAGCGACTTCTGTAGTAGCCCAGCCAAACTATGATTTCACTAAACTGAAACGCGAACAATTAGGACGTGGCGTAATCGCCATTCGTGAAAATCCGTCAACCGTAGCCGTCTCCTGGCGCTATTTATCTTCAGATCCGATGGAGGAATCCTTTGATATATATCGGGATGGCAAAAAAGTGAATAAACATCCGCTGAAAAATGCGACTTTCTTCCAGGATTCTTATCAGGGGACAGAGCCTGCACTCTATACGGTGAAAGCGATAAAAGGAAAAACAGAAAGCAGTTATCAGTTGTTGGCCGATGCCCCGACTGGTTATTTAAATATTCCTTTGGTGCGTCCCGAAGGAGGGACTACTCCGTCCGGACAGGCGTATACTTATGCTCCGAATGATGCCAGTATCGGTGATGTGGACGGGGATGGTGAATATGAGATTATTCTGAAATGGGATCCGTCCAATGCACATGATAATGCCCACGACGGATATACGGGACCGGTGATTTTTGACTGTTATAAGTTGAATGGCCAGCAGCTGTGGCGCATCAATCTGGGACGCAATGTACGTGCCGGTGCACACTATACCCAGTTTATGGTCTTTGATCTGGACGGCGATGGCCGTGCGGAAGTAGTGATGAAAACCGGAGACGGAGCAGTGGACGGAACGGGAAAAGTAATCGGAGATGCCAATGCGGATTATCGGAATGAGAAAGGGCGCATCCTGACAGGGCCGGAGTATCTGACCATCTTTAACGGTCTGACCGGAGAGGCGATGCAGACGATCGATTATGTGCCCGAACGTGGCAATCTGATGGATTGGGGGGATGGACGTGCCAATCGCAGTGATCGTTATCTGGCTTGTATTGCGTATTTGGATGGAGTACATCCGAGCGTGGTGATGTGCCGTGGTTATTATACACGTACAGTATTGGCTGCCTATGACTGGGATGGTAAAAATCTGAAGAGCCGTTGGGTATTCGACAGTAACAATCCCGGCTGTAAGGATTATGCCGGACAGGGAAATCACAATCTTCGTGTAGGTGATGTAGACGGGGATGGCTGTGATGAGATCATTTACGGATCATGTGCTATCGATCATGACGGAAAAGGTTTGTATTCAACAAAAATGGGACATGGAGATGCTATGCATCTTACCCATTTTGATCCTTCCCGCAAGGGATTGCAGGTGTGGGACTGTCACGAAAACAGGAGGGACGGTTCTACTTTCCGGGATGCGGCTACGGGCGAAGTGCTTTTCCAGATAAAAAGTAATACTGACGTAGGCCGTTGTATGGCTGCCGATATTGATCCTACTCATCCCGGAGTTGAAATGTGGTCTTTAGATTCTAAAGGTGTCAGAAATGTGAAAGGGGAAGTTATCGCTTCCAGAGTCAAAGGTTTGTCTACCAATATGGCTGTCTGGTGGGATGGTGATCTCTTGCGTGAGTTGCTGGATCGGAATGTAGTCAGCAAATATGATTGGAAAAAAGGAATTTGTGAACGTATGGCTGTTTTTGAGGGAGCGCTTTCTAATAACGGAACAAAATCAACTCCTTGTCTGCAGGGAGATATCGTAGGAGACTGGCGTGAGGAAGTTTTGCTGCGTTCGGCTGATAATACAGCTTTGAGGCTTTATGTTTCTACGATTCCTACGGACTACCGTTTCCATACTTTTCTGGAAGATCCGGTTTACCGTATCAGTATTGTGACTCAAAATGTGGCTTATAATCAGCCTACTCAGCCCGGATTCTATTTTGGTCCGGAGTTGCGTGGCACTATATTCAGAGGATGTAAAATACCTAAAAAGTAAATTATGAATTATCGTATGATGACCGTTGCTGCGTTATTGGTGGTACTACCTGCCTGTGCGCAGAAAAAGAAAGCAGTAATCAATGATTCAAATACCCCTTTGCATTTACTGCAACCTGCTTATCAGGGTACTTATGGTGATTTGACACCCGAACAGGTTAAAAAAGACATCGATCGTGTTTTTGCATATATAGATAAGGAGACACCGGCCCGTGTAGTGGATAAGAATACCGGTAAGGTGATTACGGATTATACTGCAATGGGGGATGAGGCGCAGCTGGAACGCGGAGCTTTCCGTCTGGCAAGTTATGAATGGGGTGTCACTTATTCCGCTCTGATAGCGGCTGCCGAAACAACTGGTGATAAGCGTTATACTGACTATGTTCAGAATCGTTTCCGCTTTTTGGCGGAAGTCGCTCCGCATTTCAAACGGGTCTATCAAGAAAAAGGGAAGACTGATTCGCAGTTGCTGCAAATCCTGACTCCTCATGCGTTGGATGATGCGGGAGCCGTCTGTACTGCAATGATTAAGTTACGGTTGAAAGACGAGTCTCTTCCGGTTGATGGATTAATTCAGAATTACTTTGATTTTATCATCAATAAAGAATATCGTCTGGCGGACGGAACGTTTGCCCGTAATCGTCCGCAGCGGAATACTCTTTGGCTGGATGATATGTTTATGGGTATTCCGGCGGTAGCGCAGATGAGCCGTTATGATAAGGAGGCGAAGAATAAATATCTGGCAGAAGCCGTGAAGCAATTCCTGCAATTTGCAGATCGTATGTTTATCCCCGAAAAGGGATTGTACAGACACGGATGGGTGGAAAGCAGTACGGATCATCCGGCTTTTTGCTGGGCACGTGCCAATGGATGGACGTTGCTGACAGCTTGTGAACTGCTGGACGTATTGCCGGAAGATTATCCCCAACGCCCGAAGGTGATGGATTATTTCCGTGCTCATGTGCGCGGAGTGACGGCGTTGCAAAGTGGAGAAGGACTTTGGCACCAGTTGCTCGACCGCAATGATTCTTATTTGGAAACTTCTGCAACTGCTATCTATGTATATTGTCTGGCACACGCTATTAATAAAGGTTGGATTGATGCGATAGCGTATGGTCCTGTTGCCCAGTTGGGATGGCATGCCGTAGCCGGAAAGATAAATGAAGAAGGACAGGTGGAAGGTACTTGCGTAGGCACCGGTATGGCTTTCGATCCGGCTTTCTATTATTATCGTCCGGTCAATGTATATGCGGCACATGGATATGGTCCGGTGCTTTGGGCAGGTGCGGAAATGATTCGTTTGCTCAATACCCAGCATCCTCAGATGAATGACAGTGCCGTGCAATATTATCAGGAGAAGCAGAAGACAACAGCTCCTATCTTTGCGGTAGATAGTGAATAAACAAAAGATTAACTTTAAAATACAGGAAACATGAAACGAGAAGCATTTAAAATGTATTTGAAACCGGGCTATGAAGCGGAATATGAAAGAAGGCATGCTGCTATCTGGCCTGAATTAAAAGCACTGCTTTCAAAGAATGGGGTGTCGGACTATTCTATATATTGGGATAAAGAAACCAATATTCTTTTTGCTTTCCAGAAAACGGGAGGAGAAGGAGGTTCGCAGGACTTGGGCAATACAGAGATTGTGCAGAAATGGTGGGATTATATGGCAGATATCATGGAAGTGAATCCGGACAATTCACCGGTTTCAATACCATTGCCGGAAGTCTTTCATATGGACTAGAACTCTTAGGAAGGGTTTATATCAGGGGGATGTTTGATTAAAAAACAAGCATCCTCCTGATACTATTTATGGATTGTTTCTTTATTATTCCAACTATCTTGATTATTTTTGTCTGGCATTTATCATTAATCTTAGAATCTATATGACACAGAGGCGCATATTACTTTTCACATTGTTCTTGACTCTTGTTTTCAATGCGGCTTACAGCGGCATTGAACTCCGTTCCAAACAAATGAGAACAAGTGACGGACTTCCGAATAACTCAGTTCGGTACCTGTATCAGGATAGCAAAGGCTTCTTGTGGTTGGCTACCCTGAATGGGTTAAGCCGCTATGATGGCAACTCTTTTCTGACTTTCCGTCCGGAAATCGGTGATAAAGTCTCTTTGGCTGATAATCGAATCTACGACCTTACCGAAGACAAAAATGGCTTCTTGTGGATCTCTACAACTCCGGAATTGTTCAGTTGCTATGACTTGCAACGTGCCTGCTTTGTAGACTATACGGGGACTGGTGCGCTGGAAAAGAATTATTCGTCTATATTTGTTGCTGCCAATGGGGATGTATGGCTCAGACATTCCGGCAATGGTTGTCGCAGAATGGTTCATCAGAAAGACAGACAGATGGTGTCTACGGAATTTAAGACGGAGCGTGGAAATCTTCCGGATAACCGGGTACAGTTTATAAATGAAGATGCCGGCGGACGAATCTGGATCGGGACACAGCGCGGCTTAGTTTCCGTATCCGACGGACAGTATAAGGTAGAAGACAGATTACTCCATTTTACTTCTTCTCTGGCATTCAAGAATGATATGTATTTTCTGACAGCGGACGGAGACATCTTCTGTTATCAGACTACAAAACAGAAATTGACAAAGGTCGGTTCACTTTCTGCTGTTGCGGGTAAGACGTCACCTACGGGAAACTTCCTGTTGAATGATAAATGGGTCATCCTTACCAATACCGGTGTTTATAACTATGATTTCAATACACGCAAGATCAGTGCGGACTCCGGTCTGAACATCAGAAATGGTGAAGTGATTTGTGATAATCATGGTGACTTCTGGATATATAATCATACGGGACGCGTCACTTATATCCTCGCCAAAAGCGGAAAGCGAAAGGAGTTCCAGTTAATCCCTGAAGATAAACTGGGATATATTGATTTCGAACGTTATCATATTGTGCATGACTCTCGTGGAATTATATGGATCTCTACTTATGGTAACGGATTGTTTGCCTATGACACGACAGAGGATAAGTTGGAACATTTTCTGGCTAATATAAATGATCAGAGTCATATAAGTTCGGATTTTCTGTTATATGTGATGGAGGATCGTGCCGGAGGTATTTGGGTAAGTTCAGAGTATTCCGGTTTATCCCGTATTTCAGTTTTGAATGAAGGAACTTCACGTATTTATCCCGAATCCCGTGAGTTGTTTGACCGTTCCAATACGATTCGTATGTTGACTAAAATGCCGGACGGAGATATATGGCTCGGGACCCGGAAGGGCGGACTTTATACTTTTGATTCAGATCTTCATTCCAAAATGTCCAATCAATATTTCCACTCCAATATTTATGCGATAGCAGAAGATAATCAAGGCGAAATGTGGGTGGGAACCCGTGGAAATGGATTGAAGATCGGAGATTCATGGTATCGCAATGAAGTCTCGGATCCGGCTTCGTTATCAGATAATAATGTCTTTTCTCTTTATCGCGACCGGAAAGACCGTATGTGGATAGGAACATTTGGTGGCGGACTTGAACTGGCCGAACAAGCGTCTGATGGTAAATATAAATTCCGTCATTTCTTTCAGCAGAAGTTTGGTCTGCGTATGGTGCGGGTGATAGAAGAAGATGATAATGGCATGATTTGGGTAGGTACTAGTGAGGGCGTTTGTATATTCCATCCGGATTCATTGATAGCCAATGGCGATGATTATCATCTGTTCAATTATACGAACGGTACTTTTTGTAGTAATGAGATCAGATGCATTTATCGTGACACTAAAGGACGTATGTGGGTGGGAACTTCCGGCTCCGGTTTGAACCTTTGTGAGCCCGAGGATAATTATCGCTCATTGAAATATGAACATTACGGAACTTCCGAAGGCTTGGTGAATGATGTGATTCAGTCTATCTTAGGAGACAATAACGGGAATTTATGGGTTGCCACTGAGTATGGTATTTCTAAATTTAACCCGACTCATCATTCTTTTGAGAATTATTTCTTCTCTTCCTATACGCTGGGGAATGTGTACTCTGAAAATAGTGCTTGCGTAGGAGTAGATGGCAGATTGCTTTTCGGAACAAACTATGGACTGCTTGTTATTGACCCGGATAAAATACAGGACAGTGAAACTTTTTCTCCTGTTGTCTTTACGGATTTGCATATCAATGGTACGCAGGTGAATTCGGCGACGGAAGATTCTCCGTTAAAGCAATCTCTTGCTTATTCGGATGAAATTGCTTTGAAATATTTTCAGAACTCATTTTTGATAGATTTCTCAACTTTTGATTATTCGGATAGTGGACGTACCAAGTATATGTACTGGCTGGAAAACTATGATAAGGGATGGAGCACCCCTTCTCCATTGAATTTTGCGTCTTTTAAATACTTGAATCCGGGTACTTATGTGCTTCACGTGAAGTCATGCAATGGTGCCGGAGTCTGGAATGAAAGTGAAACGACATTGAAGATTGTTATTGTACCTCCCTTCTGGAAGACCAATTGGGCTATGCTGGGGTATGTGTTGCTGCTGATCGTTGTTTTGTATTTCGCTTTCCGCATTGTACGTAACTTTAACGGACTGCGTAACCGTATCAATGTAGAAAAACAATTGACTGAGTATAAACTGGTTTTCTTTACCAATATCTCTCATGAATTCCGAACTCCGCTGACATTGATTCAGGGGGCACTGGAGAAGATACAGCGGGTAACTGATATTCCTCGTGACTTGATACATCCGTTGAAAACAATGGATAAGAGCACACAACGTATGTTGAGGCTGATTAACCAGTTACTGGAGTTCCGTAAGATGCAGAATAACAAGCTGGCCTTATCTCTGGAAGAGACGGATGTCATTGCTTTCCTTTATGAAATCTTCCTTAGCTTTGGTGATGTGGCAGAACAGAAGAGTATGAATTTCCGCTTTATTCCGTCTGTGCCATCTTATAAAATGTTCCTTGATAAGGGAAATCTGGATAAAGTGACTTATAACTTGTTGTCCAATGCTTTTAAATATACCCCTTCGAATGGAACGATTATACTTTCTGTTACTGTGGATGAAGTGAAGAAGACTTTGCACATTCAGGTATCCGATACGGGTGTCGGCATTCCGAAGGAGAAACAAAATGAGTTGTTCAAGAGATTCATGCAGAGCAGTTTCTCGGGAGACAGTATCGGGGTGGGTTTACATCTGACACACGAATTGGTGCAGGTGCACAAAGGTACGATTGAATATAAAGACAATGAAGGCGGTGGTTCTGTATTTACAGTCTGTATTCCGACAGACAGAACGGTCTATTCGGACAAAGATTTCCTTATTCCCGGCAATGTCTTGTTGAAAGAGGCAGGTGGGCAGGCGCATCATTTGCTGGAACTTTCAGAGGAACTTCCGGAACCGGAGAAAATAGCGGCTCCTTTGAATAAGCGAAAAGTGCTGATTATTGAAGATGATAATGATATCCGTGAATTCTTGAAAGAAGAATTAGGAGTTTATTTTGAAGTTGAAGTAGCTGCTGACGGAACTTCCGGATTTGAGAAGGCTCGTACCTATGATGCTGATTTGATTATTTGTGATGTACTGATGCCCGGAATGACGGGATTTGAGGTTACCAAGAAATTGAAGTCTGATTTTTCGACAAGCCATATTCCTATTATCCTGTTGACGGCCTTGAACTCACCGGAGAAACATTTGGAAGGTATTGAAGCCGGTGCTGATGCCTATATCGCGAAGCCGTTCAGTATCAAACTTCTATTGGCGCGTGTGTTCCGCCTGATAGAACAGCGTGATAAATTACGGGAGAAATTCTCCAGTGAACCGGGAATTGTACGCGCCGCCGTATGTTCTACCGACCGTGATAAAGAGTTTGCCGACCGGCTGGCTATTGTACTCGAACAGAACCTTTCCCGTCCGGAATTCTCTATCGATGAGTTTGCTCAATTGATGAAGTTGGGACGAACGGTATTTTATAGAAAACTTCGTGGCGTGACCGGTTATTCTCCCAATGAATATTTGCGGGTTGTACGAATGAAAAAAGCGGCTGAGCTGTTACTGTCCGGTGAGAATCTGACTGTTGCGGAAGTTTCTTATAAAGTCGGTATCAGTGATCCGTTCTATTTTAGTAAATGCTTTAAGACTCAATTTGGAGTGGCGCCATCCGTATATCAGCGTGGTGAAATGAAAGAACAGGAAGATAGCGAAATGGAAGAAGAGTCTTAAGTGCTTTGTTTTGATTGATTTTTGTTTAAATCAAGTTTATAGTGTTCAAAGTGGATGATTCACCTTGTATTTGCGTACAATTGTTCATGGTTTGATAGTAAAAGTTGGCTTATTTTTGCGGGAGAACATTACTATAAATTTAAAGGATCATTGATCATGAGAACACTCTTTTTTATCTTGTTTTTTATTTTTAGTTTTTGTCATACACAAGCGAAGAAACCTGTACATGTTATCATCACAGCCGGTCAGTCAAATACGGACGGACGTGTACCGAATAATCGTTTACCGGATTATATAAAGGCAATGGCTGCGGATAGTACATTTACTGCGGGAGCTTACAAATATTGCCATATCTCTCATAACCGTACGGATGGTGAGTTTACCCCATTCTGGCCATTAAGCCATTCTAAAAGCAAACCTTACACATGGGGATATGATGCTATTGCTTACTATTGGCTGGAACAGTTGTTTCAGGAGAAGTTTTATGTTATCAAATGGGCGATTGGCGGTACTGCCATAGCTGCTCCTTCCACGACTCCTTTCCGGGGTACTTACTGGTCTGCCGACCCGAAATGGCTGGCAGAGAATACGGCTACCAGTGAGAAAGGGAAGTCTTTATTGCTTTCTTTGATTGCCAATATTGATGCGAGTATCGATCAGACGCTTTCCAAACTGGAACTAGGCTATCAGATTGATGCTTTCGTTTGGCATCAGGGAGAGAGTGATTATGAGCGCGGGAAAGAATATTATCAGAATCTGAAAGGAGTAGTTGCCTATGTACGTAATCATTTGACCGAGAAAACAGGCAGGGACTACTCCGAACTGCCATTTATATTCGGTACGGTATCGAAGAAAAACAAACGCTACAACAGTGATGTGGAACGAGGAATGCGTCGTTTTGCAAAAGAAGACAAGAACGCTTATCTGATTGATATGTCGGAAGCGGAACTGATGGGAGATAAACTTCATTTTAACCAGGTTTCTGCCGAGTATATGGGGAAGCAGGTATATGAACAGATCAAAAAACTTCTGTCGAATGACCGGTATGTATCTGTTGCCAAATATAAAGGAGACAGAACCTGTGCTATCAGCTACACATTTGATGATGGGTTGGCGGAACATTTTACTGTGGCTGCTCCCGAATTAGAAAAGCGCGGATTTAGAGGAACCTTTTGGGTTTGTGGTTACTATACGGAGCAAGGTGCATCTGCAAAGCTCCCCCGAATGACTTGGAATGAGTTGCGTGAAATGTCAAAGAAAGGACATGAGGTTTCCAGTCATAGCTGGGCACATAAGAATGCTAAACGATTGACTCTGGAACAAGTTAAATCGGAGATCGAAAAGAATGATAGCGCTATTTATGCCAATATTGGTGTTTTACCTCGCACCTATTGTTACCCATATAATTATAAGACAGAAGAAATTGTCCGGATGGCTTCTAAAAACAGGGTCGCTACACGTACTAAACAAATTTCAATCGGAGGAAAGTCTACTCCCGAACGTTTTGATAAATGGTTGAACGATTTGATGAAGGCGGAAGATTGGGGAGTAGGCATGACACATGGCATTAACTATGGATATGACGCTTTCAAATCACCTTCTTTATTTTGGGAGCATTTGGATAAAGTGAAAAGTATGGAAGATCAGATTTGGGTAGGTACATTCTGTGAAGTGGCATCTTATATCGAAGAAAGGGAGGAGATACAATTGAAAGTCTCCAATAAAAAGAATGGTATGACAATTACCCCTGAACTGAAGTTGGATAAGAAACTGTTTACTGAACCTTTAACGATGGTAATTCAAGGTGGAACCGTGGACGGAGTCTTGGTGAAACAAGGTAAGAAAGAGCTTGCTGTCTATGTGGATGGAAATAAAGTTATGTTTGACTTTAATCCTTATGGAGGAATCATTAAAGTATATTTCAATTAGCAGTATGTACAGATTTACATCAATTCTGCAAGCATATACATTGATCAGACGGTTTTCCGGGCTATCTTTGCTGTGTAATTTTTGAGTTTAACCTGTTAATAAAATCAATAAAATAATGAAAACAAATTATTTATGTGGCCTCTTCCTTTTATGTGTACTAGTATGGATAGGATCGGAAGCACACGCTGAAAAACCGCTGAAGACTCTAGATTTGTATCTTTGCATTGGTCAGTCGAATATGGCTGGGAGAGGAAAACTATCACCGGAAGTGATGGATACTCTACAAAATGTATATCTGCTGAACGCAGAAGATAAGTTCGAACCTGCGGTGAATCCCTTGAACCGCTATTCTACAGTAGGGAAAGGGCTGAGCTGGCAACAATTAGGGCCTGCATATGGTTTTGCCAAGGCAATGGCTACTAAAAAACATCCGGTAGGTTTAATCGTCAATGCACGGGGAGGATCGTCGATTCGTTCATGGGTTAAGAATGCCAAACAGTCCGGCGGATATTATGATGAAGCAATACGACGTGCAAAAGAAGCAATGAAATATGGTACATTGAAAGCGATCATCTGGCATCAGGGAGAGGCCGATTGCCATCATCCGGAAGCATATAAAGAGAAGATTATTCAGTTGATGACCGACTTACGTAATGACTTGGGAATGCCTTATTTACCAGTCGTTGTGGGGCAAATTGCACAATGGAACTGGACAAAGAAACCTCATATTCCCGAAGGTACAAAGCCATTTAATGACATGATAAAAGAGATCTCTACTTTTTTGCCTCATAGCGCTTGTGTATCTTCCGAAAACCTTATTCCATTGAAGGACGAAACAGATCCTCATTTTGATGCAGCAAGCCAGATTATTTTAGGCAAACGCTATGCTAAAGAAGTTAAGAAACTAATCAAGAAATAAATAGAAATAACAGAAATGAAGAGACTAACCTTACTGGTCAGTGCTATTTTGATGGCAAGTAGCATTTTGGCGCAAGCGCAAGTTTATAAATTCGACTTTTCTTCTGATAAGAAAGTAAAAGACGGATATACGAAAATAACTTCTGAAACCTTGTTCAATAATGAACGGGGGTATGGATATGACTTCTTGCCGGCTTGGGATGGAAAGAGTAACCGGCCTTTCTTTTTCTCGTTGAACGTGCCGGATGGAAACTATAAAGTAACCATCACTTTAGGTAGTAAAAAAGAAGCGGCCAGTACAACTGTTCGTGGTGAATCACGTAGATTGTTTATTGAGAATCTATCGACCAGGAAAGGCGAAATGGTGACGGAAACGTTTACCATAAATAAGCGTAATCCGGTGATTACTACAGGAGAAAGAGTCAATATAAAAGAAGGGGAGAAGAAGAAACTGAACTGGGATAATAAACTGACACTGGAGTTTAATGGTGATCTGCCCCGTGTGAATTCTTTGGTGATAGAACGGGTTGAAAACGTGCCTACAGTATACCTTTGCGGTAATAGTACAGTGGTCGATCAGGATAATGAACCGTGGGCGAGCTGGGGGCAAATGATTCCCCGCTTTTTTACAGATCAGGTTTGTATTGCCAATCATGCGGAGTCAGGACTATCTGCAAATACATTTATCGGTGGGAAACGTCTGGCAAAGATATTGAGCCAGATCAAGGAAGGTGATTATCTGTTGGTCGAATTTGGACATAATGACCAAAAACAAAAAGGACCTGGAAAAGGCGCGTTTTATTCTTTTGCATACAATCTGAAAATCTTTATAGACGAAGCCCGTGCTAAAGGCGCTTATCCGATATTAGTGACTCCAACAAGCCGCCGTCGTTTTGATGAGAACGGAAAATCCGTAAATACTCATGGGGATTATCCTGATGCAGTTCGATGGGTAGCTGCAAAAGAGAATGTACCTTTGATAGAGTTAAACGGCATGACTGCCACTCTTTTCAATGCTTTAGGCGTAGATAATTCCACAAAAGCATTTGTACACTATCCGGCAGGAACCTTCCCCGGGCAGACTAAAGTTCTTAAAGACAATACTCATTTTAGTACTTACGGAGCTTATGAAGTTGCCAAATGTGTCATTGAAGGAATGAAAAAGGCTAATCTGGAGATTGTGAAATACCTGCGGCCGGATTATAAAGGTTTTGATCCGGCTCAACCGGATAACTTTGAAACTTTCAAATGGAATTTATGTTCATTTACGGATAATAAAAAGCCGGACGGTAATTAATAAATGGAATATTTGGTTTAATATAAGGTATGGCTTTAAGAATATAGAGGAGTAATGAAGTAGAATTGTGAAATAAGTTATATCATTGAAAAAGACCATCTCATACATGAAAATATGAGATGGTCTTTTTTATGAGGGAACGTGGTTTATTTTATTTGATTGTTTCCAGAAACTCTACTTCAATAATTCTCAGACTGGTTTTGCTTTTGTCTGCTTTGGCTTCGAGTTCCATATCATTGGCAGCTTTTGCTGCTACTTCAACAATTTGTCCGAAAGCATCCTGGTCACTGGTATTACCTTTCATGCGGATGGTAATTTGATTGGAACGTACTGGCTTTTCTACATTTAAATGAACATAGCCCAAGCTCTTGTTTGTATCTCCACTCCATATCATGGTCTTGCCGGCAAATACTTCCAGAGGGTAACTGCGTGAACGCCATCCGTTCAACTTGATACAGATATCATCTATTTCTGCTTCTTTTTCAAGAGTGTATGTAATCCAGGCGGTGCTGAGTTTTCCGTCATTCATCCATTCGCTTCTTTCATTATCGTCGAAGCTTTGGTTTACAGTTTCATTATTGGCTCCGACTTTAGCGGATACAATACGTATATCACGTTTTGTGTCTTTGTAAGATGGCGTAAGAGGAGTCTCACCTTTATCCAGATTACCTTTCAATGTCATTTGTGGCAGATACGTACTAAGCCCGTTACTTACTTTAACAGGAAGGGTTTCCAATGTAATTGTAGCGTTGGGGAGACCTTCGGCTTTAGCTGTCAGCGTGACTTTTCCTGCTTGGGTGGTACTGCGGATGAGAGCACGGTTAATTCCACATTCCACAGGGAGGCTTGTATTAAGAATATAATTATCTTTTCCTTGTGCGATACCTCCGCGCCATTCGGCATTTCCTTTCAAGTCGAATTGAATGGTACGATTGTCAAGCGGACAGCGTTTTCCGTCCTTATCTACCACTTCTACCTGTATTAATGCCAAGTCAGCTCCGTCTGCATGGAATCCTTCCGGATTTTGTATTGTTGTCAGTTTCAGTCCGGCAGGTTCGCCAACAGTGCTTACGGCATAGCGGCTTATTTCCTTACCGGATTTGTTGTAACTGATCGCTTCCAGTTTTCCGGCTTTAAAAGTAACGTTTTCGAAAGTGAAAAGGAAATTGTATTCGCGTTTGCCTTTCCCTAGCGACTGACCGTTCAGGAACAGTTCTACTTCCTCTCTGGTAGAAACGACATAGACCGGTTTTACAGTATTCGCAGGATAGTTCCAATGACCGATGATATAGGTGTTGTCTTCTTCCGTATCTACCCATCCGTTCCACATTACCTGATGTGCGAAGAAAGCATCCTTTTCGATACGCATGGGATCTGTTACCCCGCTTCTTCGATAGTTTTCTTCACCACGGTGGTGTGTGTTGGTATCAGAGAAAATGATTTTGGCACCTCCGGAACTGACTCTGCGACCTGTTCCCGGACGTTCACGCCAATAGTCATACCAGCAGCGGATCATTGCTATCGCCAGCATATCCTGATTGTGATTATAGCTGTCTGCAGGTTGATTGCGATGTAACGGTCCGTATCCTTCTTTGTGGAAAGGATAGCTGTATTCATCCCAATATTTTCTCAAACCTTCGTCGCGACAATATTCTGTAGCCCACATCGGATGATGTACACTTTTATTAATATATAGCATTTCTCCGCCATATTCGGCTTCACGGATGTCCAGCATTTCGCGAGAGCCGATAGCGCGTCCGCCATAAGGATCGTATTGATCACGGATAGCTTTCATTTCTATCATGTGCTCTCTGCTGATACCTTTGTTTCCACATTCATAGAATAAGATACTCGGATTATTGCGGTTGTAGATGATCGCATCGCGCATCAGTTCTGTACGCTGATCCCATTGGCGTCCTGTACGATCCTTTTCGGAGTCGCCTGCCGGCATTGCCTGAATCAGACCTACACGGTCGCAGGATTCTACATCTTGTTTCCATGGAGTGACGTGCATCCAGCGTACCAGATTGCCGTTACCTTTTACTACCAAACCATTAGAATAGTCGCTTAACCATGCCGGAACGGACAGACCTACCGCCGGCCATTCATTACTGGTACGTTGTGCATACCCTTTCATCTGGATCACACGGTCGTTCAGCCATACTTTACCTTCAGCAAACTGTGTCTTGCGGAAACCAGTGCGAGTTGTCACTTCATCAAACACTTGATTCTGATTGTCTTTTAGAATCGTTTTGGCTGTATAAAGATAACCATATCCCCAGCTCCAGAAATGGAGATTATCTACTTTGGCAGCAGCTTTAACTGTCTTTGTTTCGCCACCTTTCAAGGTTACTTTTTCACCTTCGAAGCTTTTTACCTGTTTACCGTCCGCATCCAGCAAAACTACCTGGTAACTGAATTGGCGCGGTTCACGACTGTCGTTTCTTACTTCCGATTCTGCATGGATGGTGGCAGTGCGTCCTTTTACATCTATATCTTTGGCGTAAATGTAAACTCCGGTGGTTTTCAGATTACTGTATAAAGGAAGAGTCTGGTATACTTCGTCCGTAACATACAGGAATACATTTTTGGGCAGACCTCCGTAATTTGCATTGAAGTTACGGTCGTTCCACTGATATTTGGAGTTTGTACTTTTTTCGCGATACATCCAGTCATTATCTGTACGTACTGCAAGTACATTGTCGCCTTCTTTAATATAGGGCGTCAGATCGAAGCCTACTGCCATTACTCCGTTTTCGTGTTTGCCCAGATATTGTCCGTTCAAATAGAAGTCCCCTGCTTGGCGTACTCCTTCGAACTCGATAAATACTTTTTGTTTCTTGGCAGAAGCCGGAATCCGGAAGTGTTTCCGATACCAGACAACTGTGTCTGTCAGCTGTTCAATGGATACTTTGAAGGCTTCGTCTTCATTGAAAGCGTGCGGCAAGGTGACTGCTTTCCACCGACTATCGTCAAATTGAGATTGTTTAGCTTCGGGAAAGTCTCCAATTTGCAAACGCCATTCACTGTTGAAATTGTATTTTTTGCGTTCGAAAGCATGACTATCGGTAATAGCCAGTACTGCAAACAGAAATACAAATAAAAAGAGTTTGTTTCTCATGATTTCTTAATGATTAATTTTTCATTTGCAAAGAAAGTATATCAATGAAAGAAACACCCCTTAAATTAGTACGGAAAACCTGTAAGATCATACGTCGGCATCATTTATGGGTTCATTTTCATCTTCAGACAGCTTTTTCCGATAGGCAGATGGAGATACCCCGAATTGGTTCTTGAAACATTTACTGAAGTAGAACGGATCGTTGATACCTACACTATAGGCGACTTCGGCTATGGTGAGATCTTCTGTCAATAACATTTCAGCAGCTTTTTTCATCCGCATAACACGTAAATATTCGTAAGGAGAATAACCGGTCACTCCCCGTACTTTTTTATAGAATACAGTACGTCCTAATCCCATTATTCCGGCAAAGTCATTGACAGAAAAATCGGTATCGGTCATGTGCTCATTCAATACTTCATTCAGCTTTGCCGAAAACTTCTGGTCTTTATCATTGGTACAGATGATGGAATGGGCTAATCCCGGTTCATTAGAATATTTTTGGCGCAGTTTATCCCGTAGCTCGATTAATTTGAAGACTCTTGCCAGTAATAATGAAACATTGAATGGTTTGGTGATATATGCATCAGCTCCCGATTCGATACCTTCCTGGTATTTCTCTTCCATATTGAGGGCAGTCAGTAATATGATGGGGATATGGCTGGTGGTAAATTCATTTTTAAGTTTGCGTGTCACTTCAAATCCATTCATTCCCGGCATCAGGACATCACAAATAATTAAATCTGCGTCATACGTGCTTGCCTTTTCAAATCCGGATGTTCCGTCAGCAGCTACTTCGACTTCAAAGTAAACTCCCACTTCTTCTTTTAGGAATTCACGGATGTCAGTATCATCTTCTATAATCAGGACTTTGCGTTTGTTCAAAGGATCGACAGGAGGCTGGAAAGTATCCTCCGTTTTTTCATTTCTGAGAAAATCTTTGGAGTGCTGTTCCTCTTCTTCGATTAATAACTGATTGGGGATCATGAAATCTTTTTTCTGATAAACTTCAGAGTTGATTGGCAGCACGACGGTAAAGACAGAGCCACCTCCCTCATTTTCATCATAACTGATACTGCCTTTATGTACTTGTACCAGTTCGTGTGTCAAGTGAAGTCCCACTCCGACACTGCTATGAGAGAAGCTGCTTTGCATGAAACGCTTGAACAGTTCAGAACGTTTTTCTTTGGGTATGCCAATCCCGTTATCTATGACTTGTATACGAAGTTGTTGCTTGTCTTCCTGAATATCTATTTTGAATATAATCTTTCCGTTAGAAGGCGTATACTTGAAAGCATTGGATAGCAGGTTGTAGGTAACCTTGTCTAAATTGCCTTTATCAATAAACATTTTATAAGCAGGTTGTGATGGCTCGAAACTGAATTCTATGTTTTTAGACTCGCTTGTGTCTTTGAAACTCAGGAAGATTTCATAAAGAAAAGCAATGACGTCCGTCTCTTCCAAAGATAAGGCCAGTTTGTTTTTCTGCATCTTTCTAAATTCAAGTAACTGATTGATGAGGCGTAACATCCTCCGGGTACTTTTATCCATGGTTCTTAAAGGACGCTGCATTTCTTTCGGGGAATTCTCTATACTACTCAGCTTGTTGAGAGCACCTTGAATTAGAGTAAGCGGTGTACGGAATTCGTGGGATATATTGGTGAAGAATTCCAGTTTATATTCGGTCAGTTGCTTCTCAACAGCGATGCGATTGCGTAATCTGTTGAAATTTCGTATGATATGGAAACAGAAATAACAGGCGATTCCAATTAATACTAGATAAATCAGATAGGCCCAGGTCGTCTGCCAAAAAGGAGGAGCTATGATGATCTCCATAGTGCTTTCTTCCCCCCATATGCCGGCTACATTGCAGGCTTTCACTTGCAACTGGTATTTACCGGGAGGAAGATTACGGTACGTTGCCAGATTTTGTGCCGAAGGGATGCTCCATTCCAGATCATAAGGAGGCATCCGGTAGGAGTATTTGGATGCTCCGCTTAAAAAGTTGAATGTTGAAAAGGCTATGACAAATGAATTTTGATAATGTTTCAAGTTTAACCGACCTGTATAGGACATGGTTTCGTTGAGAGGGGAATCATCCATGCCGGGCAGCATATCCGCTCCATTGATGTGAAGCCCTGTGAATACGGTCGATGCAAGCTTTTCCATATTTTCCACTTTATTGGCATCGAGAACTACCAGGCCGTAGTTCGTACCGAAAAGTAATCTTCCGTCAGCATTTATGCAAGCGGTATTTTCAGAGTATACATTCCCCAGTGTATGTGAGGAAAAATAATAATTCTCTATTTGCTTGGTGGCTGGGGTGAAGCGGGAAATGCCATATTCGGTCGCAATCCACATTTTATTGTCCTGATCTTCAACAATCGACTGTATGACTCCGTTGGGCAATCCGTCTTTAATGCTATAACAGTCGAAAGTCAGATGTTGGTAGTCATCTCCCGGATAGCAGATGGCAAAGCCTGCTCCCGTTGTTCCAATCCACATATTTCCTTCATGATCATTCACCAGACAGCGGATTTCATTGCTGGGGAATGTTTCATTGACATGATTGTAAAGTACGTAATTCTTGGGTGAGTTGATCAGTGAGTCCGGATGGAAGATATAAATACCGTTGTTGGTACCCACCCACATCATGCCGTTGCGGTCTTCCTGTATGACTCGTACCCGTTTTTCTCCATAACTGTCTTGAAAGAAATGCTTGAATTGATAACCGTTGCCTGTTTTGACAGCCAGATTCAATCCTCCGCCAAATGTTCCTATCCACATCCGACCTTTACGGTCACGGTAGATTAAGTAGACATTGTCGTTTGATAAGGAGTTTTTATCCTTGCTGTTATATCGGTACCATTGGTCAGCCCCGATACGTAATCCTATACCACGCATACCCAACCATAACTGTCCTTCATTATCTTCGCACATACTGTATACGTTATGTGTAAACTTCTCTTTGCGAAGTATATTTTTCAGGTCGGCATCATACTCATATAGAGTACCCATACGGTTTGCCATGTATACATTACCGTTTTTGCCACATAAAAGCATACGTATCGTGTTGGAGCGGTCGGAAGCATCCTCGCCATTCGGATAGATACGTAACGTCCCTTTATTCAGAATCTCCAGATGAGATAATCCGGAGAATTCGGAACTAACCCAGATACCTCCGGAACGGTCTTCAATGATATATTGCAGATAATTGGAATTGATGTGGCTGGAGTGACTGACCTCAAAGGTGAAGTGTTGCAGACCGCCGGTATTCAAATCGTAGGCAAAAAGTCCGTTTCCGTAAGTCGTGATCCAGATGATATCCCGGGAATCATGAATGACAGAGTAGCGTTCTACATCGATATAACCCAAATGCTCGGATGAAAGGAACTGAAAATGTTTGATGTCGCCAGTGCTGGTATTGACATACCATACGTTGCCGGTATAGTTGTGTACCCATGCATTCCCTTTATTGTCTCTGGTGACGTTACCGTTTTTAATATTCAGGCGTGAGAACCGGCGTAATTTTCCCGTAATGGGGTCTAATATGTAACTGCCGGTAGCGGTGAACATCACCCATTGGTGTTGCAGGCGAAGGCTCCCGGTTATTCCGCCGGTATCCCCGAGGTCGGTTAGTGAAGCTATTTTCTCCAACCGGTTATTGGAAAGAGAGTGGCGGTAGATTTCATTTTTCCCGGTGATGATACAGGTATACTGATCATAAGAAAAGATGTGTTCCCAACTTTCTCCCTGTTTGTCCATTGCTTCCAGTTTACCCTCATGATACTTCCATAATCCTTGCCTGGTTCCTATCCAGACATATCCGGGACTGTCATTGCTTTCGTATACAAACTGTACTTCGTCAGAAGATAGATTCCCTGATTCTTTTTTGTATGCTTGTGATGAAAATTGCCCATCCTGATAGACTACACGACGGCATCCGTTCTTGTTGTCCCACAACCAGACAGACTGATCGGATGCTATGATTTTTTTCGAGTAACTCTGTTTGTATTCTCCGCAACCGGTGAAATCGACGAAACGTCCGTGTTTTAAATCGTAACAACTATACAAAGAAGAGAGAGTAGCAATCCATAGAAATCCGTTAGAGTCTTCTTCCATATTCCGGATGCGTGGGTCGGCTAATGAGACCGGTAGATTAGGGTCCGGATAGATGCTGACAAAAGAGTTACCGTCATAATAACTTAACCCGTTGACGGTTCCCATCCAGATAAATCCCTTACTGTCCTGAAACATATATCGAATGGAATTATTCGCCAATCCGTCACCGGTGGTCAGCTTATTCGAACGTACCTCAACAGATGCATATACTGAACTTAGGCAGAAAGATAAGAATGTGAATATCAGCAGCGCATTTTTCATATTTGGGAAATGTGTTATTATCTCTACAATTTGATGGTATTATTAATTGTTACAAAGGTAATTTTCTTTTTAGAATAGAGGATGTAATAGCGTACGGAAAAACATGGAAACGATGGATTATTGTTCATTCTAGATGTAAATCTCAGATGGAATACGATTTTCTAGGCTTTGTGTACGCCTGTACATTATAAACAAGAAAGAAAGCTGTAATTTAGCAGCATGAAAAGAGTGACTGGAAAAAACTTCCGGTTACAGCGTATTTGTTTGGAGGTAGAAGATAAGAGTCAGGTAACACAGAAGCACACTAATGACAGTAAAATGGAAATCAGTTTTCAATAGGTTTTTAAATATAAGCAAATGAAAAAGCATATAGGTATTAGTCTTTTTTTTATGGGGTGTTTCCTGTCTCTTTCGGCTACGAATTATTTTGTAGCTACTGACGGGGATGATTCGAACACAGGTACACTGGACAAACCTTTCGCTACTTTGCGGAAGGCACAGTCAAAAGTCGCACCCGGTGATACCGTATATATTCGTGGGGGAGAATATAGGATAGCCGAAGAGCAGATGATGGGTGGAGATCACCTGCGTGCTTACGTCTTTGAAATGAATAAAAGCGGGACTCAGACAAAGCGAATCTGTTACAGTGGTTATCAGGACGAACGTCCGATATTCAATCTTGCCGAAGTAAAACCGGCAGGTAAACGGGTATCTGTTTTTTATGTATCGGGCTCTTTTCTCCATTTCCGCAATTTTGAGATTATCGGGACACAAGTCACTATTCGGGAGCATACTCAGTCCGAGTGTATCTACAATCAAGGAGGAAATAATAATATTTATGAGAATCTGGCGATGCACGATGGTATGGCTATTGGTTTTTATTTAGTGCGGGGAAGTAATAACCTGGTGTTAAACTGTGATGCCTACAACAATTATGACCCTGTTTCGGAGAATGGTGCAGGCGGGAATGTGGATGGGTTTGGCGGACATCCGGCTTCTGCCTCTTCTACTGGAAACGTTTTCAGAGGATGCCGTGCCTGGCACAATAGTGATGATGGCTTCGATTTGATTAAAGCGCAGGCTGCTTATACAATTGAAGATTGCTGGGCATTTTATAACGGATATAAACCCGGAGGCTTTGTGGGTGCGGGAGACGGAACCGGTTTTAAAGCAGGCGGTTATGGTATGCGCTCAGAAGTAAAGATGCCGGATGAGATTCCACATCATGTAGTGAGAAACTGTCTGGCGTATAAAAACAAGAATAAAGGATTTTATGCCAATCACCATTTGGGAGGAATCTCCTGGTTGAATAATACAGGTTATCAGAATCCGTCTAATTTCTGTATGCTGAATCGTAAGTCTGCCGGAGAAATAGTGGACGTGGGCGGATATGATCATATTATTCGGAATAATTTGTCATATAAGCCGAGGGCTGCAGGAAAACATATTGTCGATGTGAATCGGGATGAATGTACGATTAGCAATAATTCTTTTCTTCCTGTGGATATGACCGTAGGTGAGGATGATTTTGTGAGTTTGGATCCTGCTCAGTTAACATTGCCTCGCAAAGCGGATGGAAGTCTGCCGGATATTGATTTTCTGAAGTTAAAAAGAAATAGTAAATTATATGATGCGGGAATCGGTTTTCAATTCTCTTCGCAGAATCTTTAAAATATCGTTCTGTTATTGAAGAAAAATAGCTGCATGATAGATCTATGTTGATATAATCCGCATAGATCTATCGTACAGCTTGAAGAATGAGATCTTTCTGTAGATTCAGATATTAGAGAATAAGACGTTTGATCTCCTCAGCGGTATCTACAATATATTGGGGGCTGAATTCTTCCAGTTCGGCACGTGGGCGGAATCCCCATGTTACTCCACACGCTGTCACTCCGGCATTGGCAGCTGTTTGCATATCCACACCGGAATCACCGACATACAGTACATCTTCTTTGGTTACTTTGGCAACTTCCAGAATATCGAATACAACGGTTGGATCGGGTTTAACCTTTACCCCTTCACGTTGCCCGAACACAGCGGTAAAATGGATTTCCGGAAAATAATGATCAATCAACTTTTGGGTGGCTGCCTGATATTTGTTGGATGCTACCGATATTTGAATGCCCGAAGCCTGTAAATAGGCAAGCAGTTCCGGCATTCCCGAATAAGGGCGGCTGTCATCGGCGTTATGAACGTCATAGTAAGGGACGAATTCTTTGCGTACACGCAGCACATTCTCCTTTGACTTTTCTCCTTCCGGCAGGGCACGTTCAAAAAGTTTGTCGATGCCATTTCCTACCATGAAGTTATACTTTTCAATCTCATGGGTGGGATATCCTAATTTATTCAAAGCATAATTTGTACTGTGTGCGAGGTCGGCAATGGTATTCAGTAATGTACCATCCAAATCGAAAATGATTAGTTTCTTCATTGAACTTCTTGTTTTAAATGTTAATCCTGTATTCCTATCTTTCAGTTTACAAAGATAGGAATAAAAAACGAATCATTTCTTTGTAATACGAAACCAGTCTACATCTGTCCATCCTCCATCATTGGTGACGATAGCCGGACGCGTACAGAACATACCGACTTTGGTGCCAATCCATTGTCCTTCCCTTGTCTGGAAAGATTGGCCTAATGGCAAGAACTTCTTTCCGTCAAGGCTATAACTGAAGTTGCACATCACAATGAGGTCATTCCCTCCTTCACTGGCTTTAATTTTCTTGCCGTCGCAGCTGAAACGTACCTTTAGATATACCGTGTTTTGGGTTAGACCGACAGAAGAGTTTGCCTGTTCCGCTTCTCCTTTATCTGCTTTTTTACATTCAATTTGAGACAGCACCAGACCTTTATCCGTGTTTTCCAGAATCAATCCGGCGTAATCCCTGCCCATTACGACTAAGCCTGTACGTTCACCTTTTAGTTTGGGGTTAGGTGTAAAGGTCAGTTTCATTGTGGCGGTGAAATTGTCCGAAGGAGTTTTTTGCAGCAACAGATTAGCTACATCCCACAGATTTTTATAATCCGCTACTACCGGATAAGAGTATAGTCTGACATAGCTTTTATCTCCGGCGTAATATGCCCATTTTTCATTGATATTCGCGTGCCACTGCCATTGCGGAGAGAGGGTATATCCGTCGAATTCGTCACTTTCTTGCGGGGTACAAATAGGATATGTCTTTCCGACATTCGGTTTTTGGTATGTCAGTACCGGTTCGCCGCAGCCGTCACCATCTTTGTCAATACCAATCACTGGCCAGTCATTTACCCATTTCATTGGTTGCAGATGGACAAGGCGACCGTAAGCGCCTACGTCTTGAAAGTGGAAGAACCAGTCTTCTCCGGCAGGAGTATCTACCCAAGCTCCCTGATGGGGACCATTGACTGGAGAGTTCCCCTGTGCCAGTACGGTTTTCCATTCGTAAGGGCCATACACGTTTTTAGAGCGGAGCACTACCTGCCAACCGGTTGGTACGCCACCTGCCGGATGGAAAATATAGTAATACCCATTTCTTTTATAGAACTTCGGACCTTCACAAGTTTGGTGTGCTTCGTGTCCGTCGAAGATAATGCGTGACGGGGTGATGGCTTTTGTCGCTTCCTTATTTAATTCGCAGATTGTGATTACACTTTTCAGTCCGGCGCGGCTCCCTGCATAGGCGTGTACCAGATATACCTTTCCGTCCTCATCCCATAGCGGACAGGTGTCGATAATTCCTTTTCCCGGTTTCACGAGAACAGGTTCCGTCCACGGCCCTTGCGGGTCTTTGGCCTTTACCATGAAAGCTCCCTGATCCGGGTCTCCCCAAAAGATATAGAACTCTCCGTCATGATGGCGGATGCTGGGTGCCCAGACACGGTTACCATGTTCTGGACGTTCCGGAGTTTCAATAGGAGTGAGGGCATAGGGAACAGCGGCTCCGATAATCGTCCAGTTTACTAAATCCTTTGAGTGCAGGATCTGTAATCCCGGCAGGCAGTTGAAACTGGAAGAAGTCATATAGAAGTCATCTCCTACGCGGCAAGCGTCCGGATCGGAATAATCGGCATAGAGTACCGGATTTTTGTATTTACCGTTTCCGAGATCGGGAACCCATACTTCGGATACATAGTTTTTCTGTGCTACTGCAGTGAAAACAGTCAGCAGGCAAAAAGCTAAAGTCTGTGTCAATCGTTTCATGATATTAGGTATAATAGTTTGATATTAAAGATTCAATCGAAGTCTTTCAATGGGGCAAAGGTAAAAAAAAGACTCCGCACAAAGGAGTAATAATTGTGCAGAGTCGGTATAAAAACTGGTAAATACTCCAGTATTTGATTGTTTTATTGTATTTGTATGCTCTGTTTAATGCGTCTCTTTTATTCTGACCGTTACCGGATGTGCCAGTTCTTCTTTCCATTCACGGAGATAGGCGAACCATGCTTCCGGTGTCTTATATCCGAAAGTTTCTTTCATGGAAGTGAAAGTGGTGTGATACAGCAGGTATTTACTTCCCGGGGCTGTGATGGTATAAAGATAGTTGTCTTTGTCTTTCTCTTCCGATTTCACGTAGCGTTGAGGGATGCAGGTTCCCAGTCCTACGGTTTCTTTGGCATATTTCACGGTGTCGTTTACCGGCCAGTCAGTGCCCCAGCTTCCAACCAGTCCTTTATGGTCCGAGTAAGACTCCGCAGTACCGACAATATCCTGAACGCCTGTACAGAACACTTCGTTCTTAATCGGCTCGTCGAAGAATGCCTCGATACGAAGATCACGGTGTCCGGCATAGAGCGTGTAACGGGTCATCATGTCCAGTTCCGCATTTTGATATTTCCAGCCTGTCACTTCGATTTCTGCAATAACACGTACCGGACCGTAAGAGATGATACGTTCCGTGCGGGTATCTACGGGAGTGATATGAGTTGCCTTTTTTCCATCCCACCCTTTGAAAGCACCCGGGCCGCAACTGTCGAATACCCGGAGCACATCGTCTCCGAATCCTTTTGCCAACTGTTCGTCGGTAGGATAGAATTGAGATTCTTTGATTTCCAGTCCTTTATTGAATTTACCGTAGATATCCGGTGTCTGCTTTTCATTAAAGTAAAGACGATAGCCTACCAGTTCCGATTCCAGTACCGGACCATGAGGTCGTACCATACTGTATATATTGCTCGTGCCAGGAACCGTAATCGCTTGTACCGACTGATGCTTTCCTTTTCTCGGGTCAGCAATGAACATTTCCGCGTAAACCCGTGCCGGATAGGTTTTCGTACTCTTTTCAGAAGACAGGGTTACCTGGAATGTTTTTCTTCCGTGGGCAGGGAGGTTGGTGACGAATGCCAGTTCATCCATCTTGCGGTCTCTGTTCAGGTCGTCGAGCTGAGAAGGGATTTCAGTGCTTCCTTCCATCACTACGGCGGACTTTACTTTAAATCCGGTATGCAGGTCACGCAAGTTGATTACTACCGGTTCATCCGTTTTGGCACGGTCCCAGTTATTGTTTACTTCTACAGTAATGGTCTTCTCCTGTTTTTGGGCCCAGGCAGACAGAGAGCAGCACCCGACTAGGAGTGTGATGATAAAAATATTCTTCTTCATGATTTTAAGGCATGATATTATACGTCGTATTTCTTTCTGCAAAAGTAATTGAAAAAATAGCAGACCGGCTTATCTTTGGAAGATAAATTAGTCTGCTATTTGAGCTTTTTACTCTATATAATGATTTTGTGGTTTTCTGTGGTGGAATCTCTTATTTGAAATTCAATATCTGTCCTTTGGCGTCAATCTCTTCATAAGTCTCTCCATCGACTTTCAGATTCTTGGCGCTTTTGACGTTCAGTATATTCTTTCCTTTGGTTGATTCTACATAAATATTTTCGAGTGTGACACCGTCTACCTGACTGATAACGACTCCGTCAGTAGCTTCCGTCATCACCACATTCTTCACAGTGACGTTACGGATAGGCATTTCCGGAAGTCCGTTGAAGAACATCGCACGTCCCGAACCTCTGCAAATGACATTTGATATATGAATATCACGGAACGCAGGAGTCTCTTCGGTAACAGGAGGAATTGCCGTCTTCATACGGCTCAGCAGATCTTCTTCCGATTCTTCTCCGGCTCCTTTGCCACCATAGAACAGGTCGAAAAGTAACGGTTCGTTCGGTATATTGATCATGTTGATGTTATTGATATAGATGTTTTCTACAACACCGCCACGTCCGCGGGTACTTTTGAAGCGCAGACCTACATCTGTTCCCAGGAATGTACAATCTTCTACATAGATATTCTTCACACCACCGGACATTTCACTGCCTACTACAAATCCGCCATGCCCATGTAATACCGTATTATTCTTTACGATTACATTCTGGCAAGGTTCTCCGCGGCGGCGGCCGTTCTCATCTTTGCCCGATTTGATACAGATGGCATCATCACCCGCATCGAATACACTATTCAGGATCAGTGCATTCTTGCAAGATTCCAGATCGAGTGCATCTCCGTTCTGAGAATACCAAGGATTGATTACTTGAATATTATTCACTGTAAAGTCTTCGCATGACAACGGATGCAGACACCAGCTCGGTGAGTTCTTGAAAGTGACTCCTTCCAGCAAAATCTTCTTGCTTTTCACGAAACTCAGTAGTACGGGACGCAACCATGCACGGATTTCGTTCCATTCTTCGTCCGTGTTGATGCCTTCGGGCACATTGAAGTCTTTGCAGGCCATTGCGCCTTTCAGCGAACCGGCGGTAGGATACCATATTCTTTCCTGTTCATCGAGTACACCACCCGATTTTATCAGTTTATTCCATTGCGAAGCTGTTAGTTTTTCCTTCTTCACCGGACGCCAGCAGTCTCCGTTGCCGTCAAATATTCCATATCCTGTGATAGCGATATTCTCGGCATTGCGTGCTGAAATCGGTGATTGACAGCGGCGTGTGTCCAATCCTTCGAAAGAAGTGGGGATGATAGGATATGCTTCAAAGTCACCGGTGAAGAGTACCAGTGCATTGCGTTCTGTATAAAGATTTACGTTGCTGAGCAGTTCGATAGGTCCGGTCAGCCAAGTGCCTTCCGGGATGATCACTTTACCTCCGCCACGTTGGTTTACCTCTTTTATAGCATCGTTGATTGCTTTCGTATTCAGGGTCATCCCATCCCCCTTGGCTCCGAATTTAGAGATATTTACCTCATAAGCGGGAAAAACCGGCTGCTGTACTTTCGGCATTTCGAAAGGTAAATTCTGGTAAATGGTGTCGTCTATTGCGTTTTCGCTTATTGCGCACTCACTTTGTTTGCATCCAGAGACAAACGGCAAACAACATACGACCATCCAGAGGAGTCTTCTTGTCATTGTGTTCATTTAGTAACTTTTCTATAGGGTTATACATTTATTGTTTTTCTGGTATTCTCTTTCGATTGCTAAGATGGCTTTCTCATAACTCTTATCTCCCTCCGCAGGCGACCTCTCGCAGGCAGCCTGCCGGAAAGGAATAAGACAAATTCATGTTAACCTAATTCTAACCTTAAATAAATATTATGAAAAAACCTCTTAATTATCATTGGCAAAGATAGGGGGGAAACTTCAGGCGGATGTGGAGTTATTGATAGAATACGTGTATTTTTTGTCATTTATGTCTAATATTTGCACACTTCTCGTGTTTTTATGCAGAAAGATACTATCTTTGCACAAAATTTAACTATTAAAAGATATGAGTAACAACTTGTTGAAAGGAAAAAGAGGAATAATCTTCGGTGCCCTGAACGACCAGTCTATCGCCTGGAAAGTAGCAGAGCGTGCCGTAGAAGAAGGTGCAACTATTACATTATCAAATACTCCGATGGCTATCCGTATGGGTGAAGTCAATGCATTAGCTGAAAAACTAAACTGTCAGGTAGTGCCGGCAGATGCCACCAGTGTGGAAGATCTGACGAATGTATTCAAGACATCTATGGATATACTGGGCGGACAAATTGACTTTGTATTGCACTCTATCGGTATGTCTCCTAACGTGCGCAAGAAACGTACTTATGATGACCTTGACTATGGAATGTTGGACAAGACATTGGATATTTCGGCTGTATCGTTCCATAAAATGATCCAGTCTGCCAAGAAACTGAACGCTATTGCAGAATATGGTTCTATCGTAGCTTTGAGTTATGTTGCTGCTCAGCGCACTTTCTACGGCTATAATGATATGGCGGATGCTAAAGCCCTGCTGGAATCTATCGCACGCAGCTTCGGTTATATCTACGGACGCGAACATAGCGTACGTGTGAATACGATTTCACAGTCTCCTACATTCACAACTGCCGGTTCGGGTGTGAAAGGTATGGACAAGCTGTATGATTTCGCTAACCGTATGTCTCCGCTCGGAAATGCAACAGCTGATGAATGTGCTGATTATTGTATCGTGATGTTCTCCGACCTCACCCGTAAGGTGACCATGCAGAACTTGTTCCATGACGGTGGCTTCTCCAGCGTAGGTATGAGTCTTCGTGCAATGGCTACTTATGAAAAAGGACTGGATGAGTACATGGACGAAAATGGTAATATCATTTACGGATAAAAGGTTATGAAACTACGGATCTCTCTTCTTGCTATATTAATAGGTATGCTTTTCGCCTCCTGCGGCTTAAGCACAGGAAAGGTTGCGGAGCAGAAGGAAGAAGGGATTTCTGTTCTGAGATACGATAAGCTGTTGAGCGAATATGTTCGCTCCAACAGCTTTTCCGCTATGCAGAAACTGACAATGGACTATCGCCAGCCGACAAAGATTCTGATAGAAGATGTACTGTCTATCGGTACGGTGAAGGATGACACCATTTCTCAACGCCTGCAAAAGTTCTACTCGGATAGTACATTGCTTCGCTTGCTGAGCGATGTCGAAGCCAAATATCCCAATCTTGACGAAGTAGAAAAAGGACTTACCAAAGGATTCCGGAAGCTGAAGAAGGAAGTCCCCGATACGAAAATACCATTTATTTATTCGCAGATATCCGCATTCAATGAATCGATCATTCTGGTAGATACATTGCTGGGGATCAGCCTCGATAAGTATATGGGAGAAGACTATCCTCTCTACAAACGTTTCTACTATGACTATCAATGTACCTCGATGCGTCCGGAACGGATTGTGCCGGATTGTTTCGCATTCTATCTTCTCAGCCGTTACGGACTGAACTATCATGAAGGTACTTGTCTGGTCGATCTGATGATGCATTCCGGCAAAATCAATTATGTGGTGCAGTATCTGCTTGGTTATGACGATATTGGTCAGGCAATGGGATACTCCGATCAGGAGAACGAATGGTGCAGGAAAAACGAAAAGGATATCTGGGAGTATATCTGTGCAAACGATCATCTGCACGCACGTGACCCGATGGTGATCCGCTACTATATGAAACCGGCGCCGACTGTTGATATGTTGGGAGGACAAGCCCCTGCATTGATCGGTTCGTGGGTGGGAGCACGGATTATCGCATCCTACATGAAAAAGCATAAAGATCTTAAAATAAAGGATCTGTTAGAGCTTACCGATTATCAGAGTATGTTCGAAGAGTCCGGCTACCTGAAACTCTAGCCCATACCTATTACTTATTACCTATTACTTATTACCTATTCTAAAGTGGAAACTGCTCTTTACCTGTTGCCCGTCACATTGGGCGATACACCTCTTGAACAGGTGTTACCTTCTTATAATACGGAGATTATTCGTGGTATCCGGCATTTTATTGTCGAAGATGTTCGTTCTGCCCGTCGCTTTCTGAAGAAGGTTGACCGGGAAATTGATATTGATTCGCTGACTTTTTACCCTTTGAATAAGCATACTTCTCCCGAAGATATATCCGGTTATCTGAAGCCTTTGGCGGGTGGAGCCTCGATGGGGGTGATTTCGGAGGCAGGCTGTCCTGCCGTTGCCGATCCGGGAGCAGATGTGGTTGCCATTGCTCAACGCCGGAAGCTGAAAGTGGTTCCTTTGGTAGGGCCTTCCTCTATTATTCTTTCTGTGATGGCTTCGGGATTCAATGGACAGAGCTTTGCCTTCCATGGCTATCTGCCGATAGAACCGGGAGAACGGGCTAAGAAGCTGAAAACACTGGAGCAGCGTGTCTATGCTGAAAGTCAGACACAGTTATTCATCGAAACTCCTTACCGGAATCATAAGATGATAGAAGATATCTTGCAAAATTGCCGGCCGCAGACAAAACTATGTATTGCTGCCAATATAACTTGCGAAGGCGAGTTTATACAAACCCGCACGGTGAAAGACTGGAAAGGGCATATTCCCGAATTGTCTAAGATTCCCTGTATTTTTCTCTTATACAAATAACATCTTTCAGGTGTTCGTATTCATCTTCGAAGCAACTGCTGAAAAAGCCTTTGCCCATATTTTCTTCTATCTGCTTGAAACTCCATAGCTTACTGTTCTTGAAGCGGGGAGTGCAAAGGATAGAATCATCTTTGATATCGACGATGAAAAGATAGATGAGCCGGTTGGTTGCTTCATTCTCGAAGTGATAGACAATGTTAAACTCTGGCTTGAAGTCTTCCGTTGCGTGTGGAAGCGCATTGTGCACCAGGCGGTTTACTCCTTCGGTGAGGGATTCACCATAACGGAGATAGCATTCCATCGGTATGTCTGTTTTCCCTTTATCAAGGATGGCATTCATCGGTCTGTCACAAAGAAACAGCATCCCGTGAGTAGATACGGCTATTCTTATGACCGGATTGATATAGGCATTCTTATAGTTGAATGCTTCTATGGCAAGACTTCTTCCGATGACATCTCCTTTCGTGTTGACTATGGGCACGTATTCCGTGTGCGACATCAAATGGTTGAAATACCGGATAGCAATCTGATTGAACAGGATACTCATCACAAATACGACAGGGGGAAATACTTTATAAAGCACTATCATGCTTGTCCGGCTTAAAGGGTCCTGGCAGGCAACGACAATACTGATAATAATAAAATGCAGGATACCGAAGATCAATGCAAAACGTGCCGAAACAACTGCCGCCTCTGCTCCTTGCGCATACAAGCGCTTGTTGCAGGAGCCTATCTGTCTCAGAAAGTGATTGATAAATCTCTTTTTATGCATATAGAGTATCAGCATCGGAATGAGGATACTGACCTCCAGGGTCAGAGGCAGAGCGCCCGGCGGAACATAGTCACCGGGTATCAAGGCTGCAAGTGATAGCAGTGCCAGCATTCCGGTGGCAATATAAAGAATGAAATTAGGGATCAGCGCTCCTTTACGGTGTAGTAATAGGTATATCCCTACGATACCTATACCAGTACCGATGTAAATAGCCGTGTCTTGCGTTATAAATTCACACAATAAAATGGAAATAATAACGGGGATAAAACCCAATGACATGTTAAACGCGGAAGAAAGTGTTCCTTTATGATCCATCTTTATGTTTATTTGCCGGTTTTACCTATAAAACAAATAGGGAATGTGTTTTGTTTTCTATCGAATGTGTTTCTCTGCATGATAGGACGAACGGACAAGAGGGGCACTCTCTACAATGCTGAATCCTTTCTCTAAACCGATGGTTTTGTAAGTGGCGAATTGCTGTGGTGTCACATACTCGGCAACCGGATAATGACGGTGTGTAGGCTGCAAATATTGTCCTATCGTAAGAATCTGGCAACCGACTGCCAGCAGGTCGTCCATAATGGTTTCCACTTCCTGTGGAGTTTCTCCCAAGCCCACCATAATACCGCTTTTCGATTTTGTTCCGCTTCGGGCGATGTGACCGATCACTTGCAGGCTGGTATCGTAGTTGGCTGCACTGCGGACCAGGGGACTGATGCGTCTTACCGTCTCCATATTATGGGAAATAATGTCGGGATTGGCTGCTATCACCAGGTCTACCAGTTCCATTCTACCCTGAAAATCGGGTATCAGTACTTCGATAGTGGTCTGTGGATTCAGTCGTTTGATTTCACGGATGGTATGTGCCCAATGTCCGGCTCCCAGATCGGGAAGGTCGTCACGGTCTACCGAAGTAACTACCGCATGATCTAGTTTCATAAGAGCGATAGACTCCGCTACGTGTGTCGGTTCGTTGGCATCCAGTGGATGCGGGCGTCCGGTTTGTGTGTTGCAGAATTTGCAGCTGCGGGTGCAGATGTCACCGCCGATCATAAATGTGGCAGTTCCCTTTCCCCAGCATTCTCCCATATTGGGACAACGCCCACTGCTGCATATCGTATGCAGGCAGTGGGAGTCGACAATTCTTTTAGTTTCGGTGTAACGGTCGTTGGCACCGATATTTATTTTCAGCCATTCAGGCTTGCGCACTCTGTCAGCCATTACAAATTGTTCAGGAAGAAGTTGGTCAATCGTGTATATAGATGCTGACGGGTGTTGCCGCCGTATATGCCATGATTACGATTGGTATATACTTGCATATCAAATTGTTTGCCCAACTGCACCAGATGCTCGGCATATTCTGCACAGTTCTGGAAGTGAACATTATCGTCTGCCATGCCGTGTACCAGCAACAGATTGCCGTGCAGTTTGTCAGCCCGTGTGAAAGCAGATGATTCTTTGTATCCTTCTGCGTTTTCTTTCGGGGTGCGCATGAAACGTTCTGTATATATAGTGTCGTAGAAACGCCAGTCCGTAGGTGCGGCAACAGCTACACCGGCTTTGAATACCGGCGTTCCTTCGCTCATACTCATCAATGTCATGTATCCGCCATAGCTCCATCCCCAGATACCGATACGGTCTTTATCCACATACGGCTGTTTGCCTAAGTAAAGAGCTGTTTCAACCTGGTCTTTGGCTTCTTTCACACCGATTTTGAGATAAGTACATTTCTCGAATGCTTCTCCGCGGCCTCCTGTGCCACGACCGTCTACACATACAACGATATAGCCAAGGCTGGCCATATAAGTCTCCCAACTGATTCCCCAAGTATCCAGTACTTGTTGTGAACCCGGGCCGCTATACTGGTACATCAATACCGGATATTTCTTGGATGCGGAGAAGTTGGCAGGCTTCATCATCCATCCATTCAAAGTTACCCCGTCCGTAGTCTGGAACGTAAAGAACTCTTTTTGCGGGATGGCATAGCCGGCTAACGTTTGTTTCAACTGGTCGTTGGTGATAAGCGTTTTTAAGGTTTTGCCCGTATTGTCATTCAGCGTAACCAGCATAGGAGTATCCAGATTCGAGAATTTGTTCATGTAATACTTCATCGATTTGCTGAATAGCGGTGTATTGGTTCCTTCACGTTGAGACAACTTAGTCTTTTTACCTTTCTTGTCAATCTTGTAGACCGCTTTACGCAAGGGGCTTTCCTCATTGCTGGTATAATAGAAAGAACCGTCTGCTTCGTCATAACCCAGAAAATCCTTCACTTCATATTTGCCATTGGTTACTTTCTTGATAAGGTTTCCACCCATGCTGTACCAGTAAAGATGGCTGAAACCGTCACGTTCGCTAAGCAGACTGAAAGTTTCCGGATAGAACTGGATATTATCGAACACGTTCTCCTTAATATAATAAGGTGACTCATCACGCAGCACTAACTTGCAGAGTGTTGAACGAGGATCGGCAAAATAAAGGTCGAAACGATCCTGATGACGGTTTAATGTCATGACGGCAAGTTTGCTGGCATCTTTCGTGAAGCGGATGCGGGGGATATATCCGTCTGCATCTATCGGAAGCTTCATGGTGCGGGTCACGTGCGATTTGATGTCGTACGTACGTACTTCTACTTTCGAGTTCGGGTATCCGGCTTTCGGATACTTGTAGGTATATTCGCCCGGATAATCTTTCAAAGGAGTAATCTGCGGCGCTTCTCCCGCAAACATCGGGAAAGAATAAGAAGGAACTTCCGATTCGTCGAAGCGGATGAAAGCAATCATGGTATTATCGGCACTGAACTCCAGGGCACGGTTGAAACCGAACTCTTCTTCATATACCCAGTCGGGGATACCATTGAGAACCATATTTTGCTTGCCATCTTCGGTCACCTGACTTTCGCTGTTACCGTAGAGCAGCTTTACGAGAAATATATTATTGTCACGCACGAAAGCGATCATCGTTCCGTCGGGAGAAAAGACGGGGACCTGTTGAGGTCCGCCGTCGGACAGCCGTTCAATAATGTTGTTTGTCGTAACTCCCTTATCATTTCGTTTCAAAGGGTATATATAATGCACAGCTGTGTATGAATGCCGGTATATCGGGGTCGTTTTGGTAGCAATCAGCAATTTGTCGCCATCGGGTGAGAACTGATAGCTGTCGAAATTCTTGAAGTCACATTCACGTGCCTGGTTCACGTCAAAGATCACCTCTACCTTTTCTCCTGTGCGGAATGAGTATTTGATGATTTGCGTACCATCGGCGTTCATTTGTGTGTAGTGCTCTCCATCGGGTGTGGGGATGACTCCCTGAATATTTTCCGGGCGGAAGCGTCCGGAGGTAATATCTTTTAAATCAAGTGCCTTTTGTCCTTGTGCCATTCCGGCGAGGCAGAGAAGGCAGAGGAGCAGGGCTAAACTTACTTTTCTCATTTTATAAATCGTTTTATATTTTACTCGTTTAAGGGGGTTAAGTTCATACCCTGCAAAAATAACAATAAACTTAAATACCTCAAAGTACATCCCGTTTTAGTTTGAGGTAAACCCTTATTTTCTTGCACCTTTTAAATTTGTTTAGTATCGGATGACTGCTGTTTAGTTAAAAATGATGTATTGCAGAGAAAAAAGAGTCTTTCCCCTTGCATTATCAGAATGAAAAGTGATATATTTGTGATATCAAAATAATATCAAAATGTAATCCTATGAATGCAAAAGAATTTCAGTACAATGACGTGGTTATTAATGGGTTTGTAGCCTTGTTTATTAATTTGGCGATACTGCCTCTTCTGATTGTGATGAGCTTTCTCCTTTTTAAAGGAAGTATTGTTTTGTTCCTGCTGTTGATACTCTTCCTTGCGGCAGCTATTCTGATGATTCCCGGATATTTTTCTCAGGAACCGAACGAAGCCCGTGCTATGGTGTTCTTTGGAAAGTACAAGGGCACATTTACCGAAACCGGTTTCTTTTGGGTGAATCCTTTTATGAATAAGAAAAAGCTCTCTTTGCGTGCCCGTAATCTGGACATAGAACCTATCAAGGTGAATGATAAGATTGGTAACCCCATTCTGATAGGACTGGTGCTTGTGTGGAAGCTGAAAGATACGTATAAGGCCATGTTCGAAATCGATGCGCAGACAATGGCGGATAACAAAGGAACCGGGCAGATGAGTGTAACCGTTGCCGGACGAATGAATGCTTTTGAAGATTTTGTCCGCGTGCAGAGTGACGCTGCTCTCCGTCAGGTGGCAGGATTGTATGCTTACGATGATAACGAAGCGGATTCGGATGAATTGACATTGCGTAGCGGTGGTGATGAAATCAATGATCAGTTGGAACACCAGCTTAACGAACGTCTGGCGATGGCCGGAATGGAAATAGTGGAAGCCCGTATCAACTATCTGGCTTATGCTCCGGAGATTGCAGCCGTCATGTTGCGTCGTCAGCAGGCTTCGGCCATTATCAGTGCCCGTGAAAAAATTGTGGAGGGTGCCGTATCAATGGTACGTATGGCTTTGCATAAACTTTCTGAAGAAGAAATTGTTGAATTGGACGAGGACAAGAAGGCGGCGATGGTCAGCAATCTGCTTGTAGTTCTTTGTGCGGATGAGGCTGCGCAGCCGGTAGTCAATACAGGTACGTTGAATCATTAATGAATAAAAATAGAAGGTAAGAAAGTAGTGGCTAAAAAAGAATCTTCAATAAAGAGTTTTGTTTTGCGTGTAGATGCCGAGACGATGGATGCCATTGAAAAATGGGCAGCCGATGAGTTTCGCAGTACAAACGGACAACTTCAGTGGATTATTGCCGAAGCGCTGAGAAAGAGCGGCCGGCTGAAAAAGAAATCCGCTAAGGCAGGGAATGGTCCGTCCGAATCTTCCGATCAGACATAACCTTTTTTAGATGGAATTGATAAGGATTATTGGAAGATATTCGATATCTTTGTGAAAAGTACTTTAAATATTACCGCTATGAATTCGAAGAGAAAAGATTTGCAGTATGCTTCTGTCTTCCTGTTGGCCGTAGCATTGACATTCCTGATGGGAAAAGGTGATAACCTGTGGTTGATATCATGGGGTGACTTGATACCGAGTCTGTTTGTGCTGTTCATTGCGGGCGATTGTCTGCACAGTTCCCTGCTTCGTATTAAACGTGGCGAGGAAGCAGGAGGTTCCCGCTGGAGTACCTGCTTCGCTTTTCTGATATTCAGCATTGTTTTCATGGGCGATTTATTCTTCATCGGCCATTTTATCATTGATAAATTACTGGGATAATAGGGGAGGTGTAGCCTTACTTTTCAGGTAAACAGTCCTATATTCTTGTGTTATCTATCTGATAAGGTCGTGTGATATAAGTTCAATTGTTATCGTGCCACTCGGGTGAACAGATCGTTTCACCCGGGTGGCACGATCTGTTCACTAGAGTGCACAGGCCTGTGCACTCTAGTGGAACGATGAAGATGTCGGTAAGAAAACATGAGTATGTAAGGGAGATAAGATAAGGATGTAGGTAAGAGATGCTAAGAATATAGGTAGTATCATCTGTAAAGGACAGCCGGATGAAGGTAAGGTAACGGTATGCTGTCCGAAAAATCATGAGAGATAAGTTGAAATAGAATGAGAGATAGGTTGAAGTGGGGTGAGAGATAGGTTGATTTTACAATTTGGCTGAAAAAAGAATGAGAGATACCGATGATAAAAGTATCTCTCATTTTGTATCTTATTAGTTCTCTGATATTTATAAGAAAAGAATGAGAGTATGAGAGATAAAAACATAATTCTTTTCTGAGAGGCTGGGCGAATGGATGGATAAATCCCGATAGAATCTGAGTTTAATGCCAATATGTAAATAGGTATACCTTGTTACGGTTGTTAGAAAAGAAGATAAACTAAAGTATTTAGTTTACTTTAACTATGAAAATTAGTTTATGAACTAAAACATCTCGTTATTTGCAGCAAACAATGTTGTACATATGAAAGGATTAACAGTAAAAGAAGAGGAATTGATGGGGCATTTCTGGGAGAAAGGCCCTTTGTTTGTGAAAGAAATGTTGGCTTTCTATGAGGAACCGAAGCCTCATTTCAATACGTTATCTACAATTGTTCGCGGGCTTGAAGATAAGGGATTTCTGGCTCATCATACTTTTGGGAATACTTATCAGTACTATCCCGTTGTCAGCGAAGAAGATTTTCGTAAAGGAACATTGCGGAATGTAATCAGCAAGTATTTCAATAATTCATATTTGAGCGCTGTTTCGTCTCTGGTCAAAGAGGAAGATATTTCTTTGGATGAGCTGAAGCAATTGATTCAGGAAGTGGAGCAGGCACATCGGAAGTGAGCTCATAATCGGAAACACAATTTACTTAAAAGCAAATAAACATGATAGTAAAAGAAAAATCTAATTCCATGAAACGGTTGAAATATTTGATCGCTATGCCATTGGCGGTTGTGTCAATGCTCCTTTTTACTTGCAATGTATCAGCTGGTACTTATAAAGAAACAAGCAATATTGCCTCCAATGATACCTTGCCTGCTTGTCTGAATGATTCTTTGCGAACCGTATTACACTTCGGAGAGATACCGGTAAAAGAAAGTTATGCTGAATCGGATACGGTGCAGATTATACGATTGGACTCTGAAAAGTTACATTTGCCCGAAGGATTTGGCTGGGCCAGTGCACAAACTTATCAGAATGGGAATGCCTTGATACGAACGAAGGCTACATATGAAAATGATAAGGGAGATGTATTGCGTCTTTCTTCCTCTGTTCCATGGACTGCAGAACGTTTGCAGAGTTTTATTGAGGAAGCAAAAAAAGGGATGCTAAAGTCATTGAATGAGAATTATGGAGAGAAACAAAACAAGGCGAACAAGGCTGCTTCCAATGCTTCTGACTCTTTTGTAACTTCTTCTGCAACAACTACTTCCCGAATAGTCATTGAAACGAATGACGTAGAAGACTTTTTTGATATGTATGGTAAAAAAGAAGGAGGAATAGGGTATAGTAACCAACTTATCTTGTTGGATGGCAAGGAAATTACTTACCAGCAGTTCATGCAACTGGCAAAGGATGATATTGTAGAAACGCATACCATTTTACCCGAAAGTACAGGCTTGGAAAAGAAATTCGGTCCGAAAGCCAAGAATGGAATTTGGGTGCTCGTTTCTAAAAAGAATCCGAACTATTGGGATGAATTTAAAAAACAACTGGCACAGGAGTAAGAATCAGCGGAACCGGAAGTATCAATAAATAAACTTTGTATTATGGGAGCTTTCTTCATCTATATACTAAAATCGGCCGTTTGTCTTGTTCTCTTTTATCTGTTTTTCAAGTTATTGCTGAGCAGGGAGACATTTCATCGCTTTAATCGTGTTGCGTTGCTGGGAGTATTGCTTTTTTCATTGCTCATTCCTTGCATCGAAGTGACTACGCGACATCAGGTTGAAGTGCAACAGGCTGTTCTTTCCATCGAACAACTATTGATGATGGCAGAAATGGAGAATGCTACTCCCGTTGAAATCGAAGCCGGAGAGTGGCAACAGGCACCTGCTCCCATTTCTCTTTCTTGGATACAAATAGCTTTATTGATCTATTTAGCGGGGATTGTTGTCCTTGTCTGCCGCAATGTCTATTCTTTGCTATGCCTGCTCAGACTGATCTGTTCCGGTAAGCGGGAGAAACTGGAGAGCGGTATTACGCTGGTGGTGCACGACAGAGCACTAGCTCCATTTAGCTGGATGAGATATATCGTCATTAGCCGGAAAGACTTGGAAGAGAATGGACGGGAAATTCTGATTCATGAAGCAGCGCATATCCGTAACCGTCATTCGTGGGATTTGTTGATTGCTGATATTTGTATCTTTTTTCAATGGTTCAACCCCGGAGCATGGCTGCTCAAACAGGAGTTGCAGAATATTCATGAATACGAAGCCGATGAAACCGTTATCAATGAAGGGGTGAATGCAAAGGAATATCAGTTATTATTAATAAAAAAAGCCGTTGGCACAAGGCTCTACTCTATGGCCAACAGCTTTAATCACAGCAAACTTAAAAAACGTATCACTATGATGTTAAAAGAAAAATCGAATCCTTGGGCGCGTTTGAAATACTTATATGTACTTCCGCTGGCTGCTATTGCAGTAACTGCTTTTGCCCGTCCCGAAATCTCCGAAAAGGCTGATGAGATTTCTGCCGTCAAAGTTAATGATTTGACGGCAATTGTAGAAGCAAAAATGGAAGAAATCACCAAAGATGTGCTGAAAGACTCCCTAAAAGCTAAGCCCTATATAGTGCCTAATAAACTTAATGTATACGGGGGACGTTATGTTTCTAGTGATTCATCGACCGTTTATTCAGCAGATTCAGTTGTAATATTCAATGATTCCGTTGATTCCAAACGAAGTTCGGTTGTTTTATACGGTGGCCGTTTTGAACGGATATCGGAATCAAAAAAGCCTCTTATATTGGTGGATGGCAAGGAAGTATCTAAAGATACATTGTATTCGATAATGAATGATGAAGCCAACCCGAATCGAATAAAGACTGTGTCTATATTACGAAGTGATGCAGCCCTTTCTACCTATGGCGAGAAAGGAAAGCACGGTGTTTATGATATTGAATTACTGCCCAATACGGGTAACCACTTTAGAATCACCAAAACTCAGACCAAATTTAAGACTAAAACCGAATCATTCCCTAAATTGAATTCTGTCCCCGGCATTGGCGGACTTCCCATTCGTGGTGTATATGATGGTGAGGAACCATTGGTTGTGATTGATGGTAAAGAAGTTTTGGGTCCTAACGCTTTGTCTAAAGTTTCTCCGGATCGTATAAAAAGTTTTTCTGTTTTGAAATCAGAAGCTGCACTGGAGGCTTATGGGGATAAAGCAAAGAATGGAGTGATTATGGTAGACCTGTTTACTGAGGAAGAATATGAAGCTCGCAAAAAGAACCCGCAGCATCCCTATAACAATGCCTGGGAGATAGCGATGAATCTAAAAGATGATAAAACTGCTCCTACAGGGAAGGTGGTATTCTTTATTGATGAAAAAGAAGCCTCGGAAGAGGATTTGAAAAATATTCCGGCAAACGAAGTGCGTGGGGTATCACGTAATGAGAATAGCGGGGAAGGTGAAACTATGATCCGCGTTAGAACGGAAAGAAATTCGGATAAATGGGTATTAGCTTCGGGTATTGTAATGGATAAGGAAAAAAAGCCTATAGAAGGGATCACTATTACTATGTATGGAACTTCATCGTCTACAAAGACTGATGCAACTGGACACTTTGAGTTGAAAACTCCTAAAGACGCCTCTCTCCAGATTTCTCGGGGTGAGAAGGTTCTTTTCAGGACAAAAGCTGCAAAAGATATAAAAATCGTATTGGATAATTAATTAAGGAATCAATATACTTATAAAACGGTCATTCAGTATCCTTATTATTTATACTAATCCGGGTTAAAACTATATTTGTCTCCTTTAAATATCAATGACTATGGGAATCTTTCTTATCTATATTTTGAAATCGGCGGTTTGTCTGTCTTTATTTTATCTGTTTTACAGATTGTTGTTAAGTAGGGAAACATTCCATCGGTTCAACAGGATAGCCTTATTGGGGATATTGTTTTTATCCCTGCTGATTCCCTTTATAGAGGTGACTACTGCTCATCAGACCGAATTGAGTCAGACCGTGCTGACAGTTGAGCAACTATTGATGATGGCGGAAGCTATGAATCCCGCAGAGGTGACGATTCCACAGCCGGAGGAACTTTCCATTTCATGGGTACAAGTCTTGTTATTGTTTTATTTGCTTGGTATTATATTCTTTGCATTCCGTAATCTTTACTCTTTATCACGTTTACTATTACTGATTAAATCAGGTAAACGGGAACGGCTTGAAGGAGGAATCAGACTGATTGTTCTGGAGCGCGAAGTCGCTCCTTTCAGTTGGATGAGATATATCATTATTTCCCGGAAAGATTTGGAAGAGGATGGACGCGAGATTCTGATTCATGAAATGGCACATATTCAGAATCGTCATTCCATCGATTTGTTGGTAGCTGATATCTGTATCTTTTTTCAATGGTTCAACCCCGGTATATGGCTGCTGAAACAGGAATTACAGAATATCCATGAATATGAAGCCGATGAAACAGTTATTAATGAAGGTATCGATGCAAAAGATTATCAGTTATTATTAATAAAAAAAGCCGTTGGCACAAGGCTCTACTCTATGGCCAACAGCTTTAATCACAGTAAACTTAAAAAACGTATCACTATGATGTTAAAAGAAAAATCGAATCCTTGGGCACGTTTGAAGTACTTATATGTACTTCCGTTGGCAGCTATTGCAGTAACCGCTTTTGCCCGTCCCGAAATCTCTGAAAAAGCTGAGGAGATTTCTGCAGTCAAAGTTAATGATTTGGCTGCAATTTTAGAAGCAAGAAGTGAAGAAAATGTAGTAACGGTATCTGCCGATACTGCTAAGAATAAAGTGGTGGTAGTGGGTGTCGGGACTATGCCGAAAGATTCTTCTAAAGAAAAAACGCCTTTGGTTATTATTAATGGAAAAGAATCGGATCGTGCGGTAGTGGATGCTTTAGACCCTAGTCGTATTGAAAATATCTCTGTATTGAAGAATGAGAATGCCGTAAAAATATATGGGGAGAAAGCTAAAGACGGTGCTATGATCATCCAGCTTAAATCAACGGAAGTACAGATGTTTTCGAATAAAGACGTAATCGGTGCTAATGTGAAAATGAGACTGGATGCACTGAGCAGTGGAGATAAGAACTGGGGAACTAAATTTTATTCTGCAACCGGAGGGAAACCGTTGGTTTTCGTTGATGGTGAAGAAGCTATTGGAGATGATCCTTTATCCAGTATCTCTCCTGATCGCATAAAGAGTCTGTCTGTAATGAAAGATAAGTCAGCTAAGGAGGTTTATGGAGATAAGGGGAAAAATGGAGTGATTCTTGTTAGTTTGTTGACAGAGGAAGAATATCAGGCTAAACAAAAACTTCCAAAACCTGCGAAGGTAAGTACTGAGGGTGAATTACCTAAAAAGGCACACTTTTATATGGGTGGACCTCATGATGCTGAATGGCATACTTCACAAGCTAAAAATGCAGCTCTGATTATCATTGATGGTAAAGAGGCTTTAGGTGTCAATCCTTTGAATGATCTGTCCCCTGACCGTATTAAAAACTTCGCTGTGTTGAAAGATAAGGCAGCCACAGACGCTTATGGAGAAAAAGGGAAAAATGGAGTGGTGATGATCACTTTGTTTTCGGATGCGGAATATGAATTTAATAAAACTAACTCGAAGAAGCCTTATGCCGATGCTTTGGAATTAGCGGAAAGTGTAGCAAGAGATGTAGAAGGGGGAATTATCTATTGTATAGATGATGAAGAAGTTAGGAAAACGAAGCTGAAAGGAATGCCTATTAAGGAGATCAAATCTGTTTCGTTAGATAAATTCGGTAAGAAGAAGGTTGTCCGTTTGCAAACTGAGAAATATCGTTCTGATTGGATTAATGTAACTGGAGTTGTGTGTGGTGAAGATGGAAAACCAACGGCTGCTATTGTTAATGTAAAAGGTACGGGATATGTGGAAAGAACAGATTCTAATGGTCATTTTAGAATAAGAGCTCCTAAAAAAGGTGTACTTTTGATAGGCTATAATGGCAAGCCGACCATTGAGATGAAAGTGAAACCTACACTTGAAGTTGTTTTGAAGGATAAATGAGAACAAACTTTATCCGATTTGTGAATTGGCTGTTTATGTATTAATGCGGAAATGCTGATTTAAATAAGGATAAAAGTGACATACACTATTATTTACTATTTGTTAAACTTAAAATTTTATTATTATGAAAAAACAATTTTGTAAGATTTTACTAGCTGTTTCATTTCTTTTTCTTGTGCCTGCACTTTGTATGAGTCAAAACTTAAAAGGAATCTGGAAACTTGTTCAGAGTGAAGGCTCTTCGCAAGTGGTCAAATATAAGGTGCTTGATAAAGATGGCAATTATTTCAATGTGGATGCGTATATCAAAAATGCTGTTGATATGAGTTCAGGCAGCCGCAGTTCGGACGATGTGTTTTGTCCATACAGAATTACTCGTTCGGGTGAGTACAGCATCATTGCAAAAGGCCTTTATTGCGAGAAACTGCGTAATGAGCATGGCAGATCGGCAAATGCTATCGTTCCTATATCTTACCGGATTGACGGAAAGAAAATGACGCTTCTGTTCCAGTTAGGCAATAATGTCTATCGGGAAGTCTATCAGAAGGTATCCAAACTGGGTAAATGAGTCAGATTTTGTAGACGGAGGTACTCAAGTATCTCCGTTTCTTGTTCCGGATGGAACCAACGTATTTCTTCATCTCTTTTGAACCATGTCATCTGTTTGCGTGAATAAATACGTGAATTTTGCTTGATCTTTTCGATGGCGAAAGGGAGTTCCCATTCTCCGTCCAGATATTTGAACAGTTCTTTATAACCTACGGTATTAAGAGAGTTTAGATGCCGGTAGGAGAGTACGGAACGTACTTCGTCCAGCAATCCTTCCTCCATCATTTGGTCTACACGACGATTAATGCGGTCATAAAGTTCTTCCCTGTCACGGGTTAATCCGATTTTAAGGATACGGAAAGGGCGTTCCTTCTTCTGTTGGGTACGGAAAGAAGTATATGTCTTTCCGGTCATGTAACAGATTTCCAATGCATGAATCACCCGTTTTGGGTTTTTCAGGTCTACAATGCGATAGTAGTCCGGATCTAATAAACGGAGCTCTGCGCAAAGTTGTTCCAATCCCTCTTCCTCATACTTTTGCAGCATCACCTGACGTGTTTCAGCATCAACGGTAGGGATGTCATCAATCCCCTTGCAGATGGCATCTACATACATCATTGAACCACCGGTAAGTATCACTACCTCATGTTCTGCGAATAATTGTTGGAGGATCTCCATTGCTTCCAGCTCATATTGAGCGGCGCTGTAATAATCGGTAAGATGAAGAGTACCTACCAGATAGTGAGGCACACGTTTTAATTGATCCGGGGTAGGAGCCGCCGTTCCTATTTTTAATTCAGCATAAAGTTGTCTCGAATCAGCGGAGACAATGCTGGTGTGAAAGTTCTCCGCCAGTCGCAGGCTTAATTCTGTTTTTCCTACTCCTGTAGGTCCGATTAAAACAATGAGAGTGGGCATGGATTTTAAGTATTAAGTATTAGGTGTTAAGTATTAAGTATTAAAGTGTCAGGGGATAAAAATATTAGGTATTAACTGCTTGTCACTGCATAGCAATTAATACCTAATACTTGATACTTAATACTTAAAACTTCTCTTCTTCATAGGAGCCACCTGCGTTACCGCCCATATCGAAGCCTTCCTGATCAAAATCTTCCATATCAAAGTCCTGATCACCATAGAAATTTTCATCCAGATCGAGTGAACCGCTTGCAGCAGCCATTTCTTCAAAGTCTACAGTCTGTTTTGGAGCATCACCCGATTTCTTGGTACATTTGGCACCATTCATATCCTTTCCTGTGATGATTTCAGACAATTCGATGAAGAAGCAACGCTCTGTCATGTAGTCGAATACATACAACAACTTTTGCTTTTCATCTTCTATCAGTTCACTGATAGAAGTCTCTTTCATTACCCAACTATCCATTTCCGGATTGTCGTCCATTTCTTCCAACGTGACTTCTTTTTCTTTTTCCCAGTCATCATCGCAGATAAAGAAGGAGGTCATCTGGTCGTTTGTGTACCCTACTGATTTCAGTATTGCTTCATGGAAGTCAAAAAATGTAGCTTCCGGATCAATTTGTATTTCTCTGACAAAATCGTCAACTTCATCAGATATGATAGTAAATCTGTATATCATAATATGACTATTTTGAACTGTTTATTTAATAATACCACGTTCTGAGTTACGGATGAAACTGATAATGTAGTCAATTTCCGGACTCTTCTCAACTTCATCTTCAATTTTATTCAATGCATCTGTCGTATTCAAGCCGCTTTGGTAAATGATACGGTAAGCGTTATGAATACTTTCGATTACTTCATTGGCAAAACCACGGCGGCGAAGGCCGATAATGTTGATACCGCTGAAAGCTATAGGTTCACGTCCTGCAATGATATAAGGAGGAATATCTTTACTGAAACGGCATCCGCCCTGAATCATTACATGACTGCCTACATGGCAAAACTGATGCATCAATACATTGGCACTGATAATAGCATTGTCGTCAATAACGATTTCACCTGCCATCTTGGTAGAGTTGCCGATAATACATCCGTTACCGATCAGTGCATCGTGTGCCACGTGTACTCCTTCCATTAATAAGTTGTTGCTTCCTACAATGGTACGCCCTTTAGCTGCCGTACCACGGTTGACTGTAACATTCTCACGAATCAGATTATTGTCTCCGATCTCAGCAGTTGATTCTTCTCCACGAAACTTGAGGTCCTGTGGAACTGCTCCGATAACAGCACCCGGAAAGATCGTATTTCCATTACCAATGCGCGAACCATACAAGATGTTCACATTAGCCATAATCTTATTGTTATCGCCAATTACTACGTTTTTATCAATAAATACAAAAGGCGCAATTTCTACATTTTCTCCGATTTTAGCTTCGGGATGAATATACGCTAGAGGACTTACCATGTTTTTGGTTTTATTTATTTTTTACTATTTGTGCCATGAATTCTGCTTCGCAAACGACTTTTTCGCCAACGAATGCATAACCTTTCATTGTGGAGATGCCACGACGGATCGGGGCTAATAATTCTACACGGAAAAGCAGTGTATCTCCCGGTACTACTTTCTGACGGAACTTTACGCCATCTATTTTCATGAAATAGGTAGAATAACGTTCCGGTTCGTCAACAGAATTGAGAACGAGCAAACCGCCTACCTGAGCCATTGCTTCTATTTGAAGTACGCCCGGCATCACTGGTTCCTGTGGGAAATGTCCCTGGAAGAAAGGTTCGTTTGCTGTGATATTTTTGATACCTACGATATAGCTAGCACCCATCTCAATTACTTTGTCTACCAATTGGAAAGGATAACGGTGCGGTAATAGCTCACGGATACGATTTACGTCCATCACCGGTTCGCGGTTACAGTCGTATGTCGGTGCCTGGATCTCATGCAGGCGAATTTCTTTCCGCATCTGACGCGCAAACTTATTGTTGATGGTATGACCGGGGCGGGTGGCAATGATGCGACCTTTAATCGGTTTACCAATTAATGCAAGATCACCGATGACGTCCAGCAGTTTGTGACGGGCACACTCATTCGGCCAAACCAGTGGTTTGTGATTGATATACCCCAACTGATCTGCATCCATGTGAGGAACTCCCATTACATCAGCCAGTTTGTCATAGCTCTCCTGTGACATTTTACGTTCGTAAATAACGATTGCGTTGTCAAGGTCACCACCTTTGATAAGACCGGCAGAGAGAAGCGGCTCTATTTCACGAACAAAGACGAAAGTACGGCTGGCTGCCACTTCGTCTTTGAAATTGTGCATATCTTCGAGCGTTGCAAACTGATTCGGGATAATGGTTGAATCGTAAGAAACGAGTACATTCAGGCTAAAATTCTCGTCCGGTAGTACAATGATAGAAGAACCGGTTGATTCATCCCGGAATTCAATTTTAGATTTGATGATATAAAAATCCTTGACAGCACTTTGTTCTTCTGTTCCTACACGTTCTATTTCTTGTACATAATATTGTGCACTACCGTCCAGAATCGGAAATTCCGGACCATTAACCTGGATGAGGCAGTTATCAATGCCCAATGCATAAAGGGCTGCCATACCATGCTCTATGGTGCTTACTTTGACTCCATTCTTTGACAATACTGTGCCACGGGTTGTTTCCGTCACATTGTCGGCTACTGCATCGATAGTTGGTTGTCCTTCCAGGTCAATACGCTGGATTTTATATCCATGATTGTCCGGGGCAGGATTAAAAGTTACAGTGAGATCAAGTCCAGTGTGAAGACCTTTCCCGCTCAGTGAAAAGCTATCTTTCAGCGTTTTTTGTTTCAGCATTGGTTACTTATTTACTTATTTAATAGTTGTTTTAATTCTTCTACTTCTTTGCGCAGACTGCGTAGTTCTTTTTGCATATCCGGCAGATTTCTTTGTGCGATAGACGATTTGAAATACTGTTTGGGTTCCATCGGAGGAGTTCCGATGAGCTGGCTACCTGATTTAATATCTCCGGGTACGCCCGATTGCGCACCTAAACCTACTTTATCGCCAATTGTGATATGTCCGGCAATACCTACCTGACCGCCAAACATACACCATTCTCCGATTTTGGCAGAACCTGCTATACCGACTTGTGCCGCCATAACTGTATGTGAGCCAATCTCGTCGTTATGTGCAATCTGCACCAGATTATCTATTTTAGCACCACTATGTATGATGGTAGCTCCCATTGTAGCACGGTCTACACAGGTATTGGCGCCTATATCCACTTTGTCTTCCAGGATCACAATTCCTATCTGTGGAATCTTATCATATCCGTTCGGGGTAGGAGCGAAACCGAATCCATCGGCTCCGATCACCGCACCTGAGTGCAGGATACATTCATTACCGATACGACAGTCATGATAAACATTTACATTTGAGTAAAGAAGACAACCGTTGCCTATCTTCACACCGTCTCCAACGAAAGTATGCGGGTAAATTTGGGTGTTATCTCCGATAAGGGCGTTTTCGCCGATATAGGCAAAGGCACCGATGTATACGTTCTCACCAATTTTGGCGCTGGGGGCAATATAAGCCAGTGAATCGATACCTTGCTTCTTAGGTTTACTCATTTCATAGAGGTTAAGCAGCTTCGCCAGGCTTTCATAAGCATTGTTTACTTTGATCAGAGTAGCCTGAATCTCATGTTCAGGGACAAAATCTTTATTAACTAATACAATGCTTGATTGTGTCTCGTAGATATAAGGCGTATATTTAGGGTTCGACAGGAAAGAAATAGCTCCGGGCATTCCCTCTTCTATTTTAGCGAATGTGTGTACCGTTGCGTTTTCATCTCCAATGATTTCCCCTTGGATAAATGCTGCAATTTGCTTAGCCGAGAACTCCATGTCTTTATTTTAAATTAAATTAGTTCACAAATAACGGATTTTTTTTTCAGATTTCCGTGTTATTGAATGAATATTTTATACTTATCTATGCAATCGCTGGTAGCAGAGATAGTATTTCTTTACCTTTTTGGACAATAATGAGATGTTCAGCATGTCCGATGCTTCGGCAATATTTTTGATAGTGCCGTCTTTGTAGATAATATCAATACTGTCATCTGCCGGGTCGTACATATTCTTTTCGATGCTGGGGGTAGAGACAAAATAGTTCGCTTCGGAAAGGGTTATGCCTAGTTGCTGGCTGATTTGCAAAGTTAACTCTTTTATTCTGTCCTCACTAATAGGTTCGGCAGAATTTTCCACTTTAAAGATATTTCGGTTAATCATGCCCAGACTGAGTGTGGAAAGAACTTTGTCCGGATGGTTGCTCCATACTTTCAAGGCGGTCCAGATGTCATTGTCATCCAATTGGATGAAATTTTCCAGACAATCGGGATTGTTATAGAACTCCGTATGATTAATGTCATTATATAGAAAGAAATGTAATGCCGGCGAGGCAAACAGTTCTACTCCCTGCGATGCCAGTTCTTTGGCACGAAGCAGCGTGCTGATAAGCATTCGTTCATAGGCTACCGATGTCTTGTGCAGATATACCTGCCAATACATCAGGCGGCGTGCTGTCAGGAAATTTTCGATAGAGTAGATACCTTTGGATTCAATTACGAGACGGTCGTCGGCCACATCAAGCATCTTGATGATGCGTGCAGAGCCGATATTCCCTTCTGTAACACCGGTATAGAAACTGTCACGACGAAGATAATCGAGGCGGTCCATATCCAGCTGACCACTGACGAGCTGATGCAGGAATCGTTTCGGATATTCGTCCTTGAAGATCTGGATGGCGAGACTAAGCTGTCCGTTCATCTCTTTATTCATTCGTTCCATTAGCATAAGGGAGATTTCTTCGTGAGAAACTCCTTGCACAATCGTATCTTCAAGCACATGAGAAAAAGGACCGTGTCCGATGTCATGCAGTAAGATAGCCGCTTGTACGGCTTCAGCTTCGCTGTCAAAGATAAAGTTACCTTTGGAGGTCAGTTGGGTGATAGCTTCGCTCATCAGATAGAAAGCACCTAATGAGTGCTGGAAACGAGTATGTTGCGCGCCGGGGTATACTACTGACGAGAGTCCTACTTGCTTGATGCGGGTAAGACGCTGCAAAAGGGGATGCCGTACAATATCGTACAGTAACCCCTTTGGGATATTAATGAATCCGAATACCGGATCGTTGATTATCTTTCTTTCGTAAGGCATTCCTTTTATTTAAAGAATAGCTTTCAGTTGCTCTGCCATTTGCGCCTGTACTTCTTGTGCGGCAAGCCTTGCAGCTTCGGCAAACTTTTCTGTTTTATCAACGTAGATGATTCCACGGGAAGAGTTAACAATTAAGCCACAGGTACTGTTCATTCCATATTTGCAAACTTCTTCGAGCGAGCCGCCTTGCGCTCCGACACCGGGGACGAGCAGGAAGTGGTTGGGAACGATCTTACGAATATCTTCAAAAGCACGTCCTTGAGTAGCACCGACTACGTACATCATACGTTCGTCATTTGCCCATTCCTGTGATTTGCGTAGTACTTTTTCGAAGAGACGTTCGCCGTTTGCATCTTCTGTCAACTGGAAGTCGTGGGAACCTTTATTAGAAGTCAGTGCCAGCAAGATCACCCATTTGCCTTCGTAAGTAAGGAACGGAGTTACGCTGTCTTCACCCATATAAGGAGCTACAGTGACGGAATCTATGTCCAGTTCTTCGAAGAAAGTACGGGCATACATGGCAGAAGTGTTTCCGATGTCGCCACGTTTGGCGTCGGCAATAATAAACTGGTCGGGATAGTTCTCCTTGATGTATTTTACTGTTTTCTCAAATGCGATCCAGCCCTTCACGCCCATACTTTCGTAAAAAGCGAGATTAGGTTTGTAAGCGATACACAGATCGGCTGTTGCGTCGATAATCGCTTTGTTGAATGCGAAGATCGGATCTTCTTCTTTCAACAGGTGCTCGGGAATCTTCTTGATGTCGGTATCAAGTCCTACGCAAAGGAATGATTTCTTGCGTTTTATATTTTTAAATAGCTGTTGTTTATTCATGTCTATACTATATTTTTAGAGTTCACTTTCTTTCAGGCGTTCTGCATTTTCTGCCACGATCAGGTGATCGATACAATCTTGAATATCTCCGTCCATAAAAGCGGCAAGATTATAGATGGTATAGTTGATACGATGATCGGTGATACGTCCTTGAGGATAGTTGTATGTACGGATTTTAGCTGAGCGGTCGCCGGTAGAAACCATTGTCTTACGTTTGGAAGCAATGTCATCTATGTACTTCTGATGCTCCTTGTCGTAGATAAAGGTACGGAGGCGTGCCAGGGCGCGTTCCTTGTTCTTCGGCTGGTCACGGGTTTCGGTACATTCAATCAGGATTTCTTCTGCAACACCTGTATTCGGGTTCTTCCAGATATAACGCAAGCGTACACCGGATTCTACCTTATTAACGTTCTGTCCGCCTGCACCGCCACTTCGGAAGGTATCCCATTTGATTTCCCCTTCGTTGATGACTACGTCAAATTCTTCGGCTTCGGGGAGTACAGCCACCGAAGCGGCAGAAGTATGCACACGTCCCTGTGTTTCCGTAGCAGGAACACGTTGTACGCGGTGTACACCCGATTCATATTTCAATATTCCGTAGACATTGTCACCTGTGACACTGCAAACGATTTCTTTGAATCCTCCGGCTGTTCCTTCATTCGCATTGGATACTTCCATTTTCCAGCCTTTGGTTTCACAGAATTTGGCATACATACGGAAAAGGTCGCCGGCAAAGATTGCGGCTTCGTCTCCTCCTGCACCACCACGGATTTCGAGGATGGCGTTCTTGCTGTCTTGCGGATCGGCAGGAACAAGCATCAGTTTGATTTCTTCTTCTAATGCCGGAAGACGTTCCTGACTATTGTCCATCTCCTCTTTAGCCATTTCACGTATGTCGGCATCCGACTCATTCGAAAGGATGTTTTTGGCTTCCTCGATGTTACCCAGCAGTTGGATATATTCTTTGCGGGCTTTCATCAAGTCATCCAGATCCTTGTATTCTTTAGTCAGTTTGACATAACGTTTCTGGTCGGCAATTACTGCCGGGTCGGTGATAAGGGTAGATATTTCTTCAAAACGGGCTACAAGTCCGTCTAATTTTTCTAATATGGTACTGTTATCTGCCATTCTTTAGTATCTGAATTCTCCGAACTCACTTTTAATAATTAATTCAGTCTGGTCACACGTTTCGATACGTCCTACTATCTGTGCAGGAATGCCGAATGATTCGGAAATAGCGATCACTTCTTCTGCATATTCCGGTGACAGGTAAACTTCAAGACGGTGTCCCATATTGAATACCTTGTACATTTCCGCCCAGTCTGTACCGCTTTGTTCCTGAATAGTCTTGAACAGAGGAGGAACAGGGAAAAGATTGTCTTTTACTACACGGACATTTTCTACGAAATGCAGCACTTTGGTTTGCGCGCCACCGGAGCAGTGAACCATACCGTGGATTTCCAGACGTAAGGCGTCAAGCAGCTTTTTCACAACCGGAGCATAGGTGCGGGTAGGAGAGAGTACCAGTTTACCTGCGTCAATTGGAGAATCTTCTACAGTATCTGTCAGTTTTAATCCTCCGGAGTAAACCAGTTCTTCAGGTACGGCGGCATCATAGCTTTCCGGATATTTTTCTGCGAGGTATTTGCCGAAAACATCGTGGCGGGCACTTGTCAGACCGTTGCTGCCCATACCTCCGTTATATTCTTTTTCATAGGTAGCCTGTCCGTAAGAAGCGAGGCCTACAATGACATCTCCCGGGCGGATATTGGCATTGTTGATAACGTCCGAGCGTTTCATGCGGCAGGTTACGGTAGAGTCTACGATAATAGTACGAACCAAGTCGCCGACATCAGCAGTCTCGCCACCGGTAGCATATACGCCTACACCCATTTCACGGAGTTCGGCCAGCAATTCGTCTGTTCCGTTGATGATAGCGGAGATTACTTCGCCGGGAATCAGAAGTTTATTGCGTCCGATAGTTGAAGAAACGAGGATGTTGTCTACGGCGCCTACACAAAGAAGGTCGTCGATATTCATAATCAATGCGTCCTGTGCAATACCTTTCCACACAGACAAATCGCCTGTTTCTTTCCAGTACATATAAGCAAGGGAAGATTTGGTTCCGGCGCCGTCGGCGTGCATGATGTTGCAATATTCCGGGTCCCCACCCAGTATATCGGGAATAATTTTGCAGAATGCTTTCGGGAAAATTCCTTTGTCGATGTTCTTGATGGCGTTGTGCACATCTTCTTTTGATGCGCTTACGCCCCGCATCATGTATCGTTGATTACTCATGAGTTAAAGAATTATTTTTTGTATACGGCTGCAAAAGTACTGCTTTTTTTTCGTACAGCCAACTATTTGTTTATCAAGCTTCGTCCGGAAGAGGAATAAAACATAAAAGTGTTAATTAATGGTTTGTTCTATTTTAATCATTACGCTGATTGATAGCGGAATGACAGAATTTAAATCGTTAAAGAAACAGGGGCAAAAGTTCCTTTTTAACGCTCTTTTATGGAACTCCTTTCGTTGTGGTTCAGAGCCGGAATCGCCGTTATCTGAATAAATCAGGTAACGGCGATTCCGATTTTAGCCTGGAAGCTCTTTAAGAAACCATCCTTTAGAATTCTACTTTCGGAGCTTTTTCGCTTCCTTCTTCCGCTTCAAAGTATGCTTTCTTGTCGAATCCGAACATTCCTGCAAATATATTTTTCGGGAAACGGCGGATATTGGTGTTGTATGATTGTGCCGCATCATTGAAGTTTTTGCGGGCTACATTGATACGGTTTTCAGTACCTTCCAGTTGAGCTTGCAGTTCGAGGAAGTTCTGGTTTGCTTTCAGGTCCGGATAACTTTCGCTGATAGCGAGCAATTTGCCAAGTGCGGAAGTAACAGCACCTTGTGCTTTTTGATATTCAGCCAGTTTCTCCGGAGTCAGGCCGTCAGCATCCACTTTGATCTGTGTGGCTTTGCTACGTGCTTCTACCACTCCTTCCAATGTTTCTTTCTCATGTGAAGCATATCCCTTTACGGTGTTTACAAGATTGGGTATCAGGTCTGCGCGACGCTGGTATTGAGTTTCTACATTTGCCCATTGTCCGGTTACATTCTCATCCATGGTGACAAGACCGTTATATACACTGACTGCCCATATGACAAGGATAGCCACAACGGCTAAAATGATGATAATTGACTTTTTCATGTTTCTTACTTTTTTATGAGTATTTGATTATTTTATATTATTTGTTGGGATCAGAATCGTGAACCGGCTCCACCGCCGCCTCCCATTCCTCCGCCGAAGCTGCCGCCGCTAAAGCCTCCGCCACTGCCTCCGAATCCACCGCCGCCTCCGAATCCGCCGATGAACGGACCGCCTCCGCCACCACCTCTGTTGTGATAGTCGTTATCGTAACTTTGCTGACGACGTATGATTGTATTTCCACAGTTCTTACAAATGTAGGTGACATCTTCCGTCTTTACTCCATTGACACGCGATACAAGTCTGCTTCCGGTTCTTTGCAAGGTATGTTTCCCGCATTTGGGGCAACGGCTCTGATTTCTTGCGGCAAAGAAGGCTATCCCTACACCGATTACAGCGAATAGGATAACAGCGAAAATGAAATCCATCGATTCATTATTCGATTCAGAAAGCGAGTCATTTTCCATTGACCCGTCGAGTCGTTGGCAAGTCGCCCGGATGCCGGCTACCATTCCTTCATTCCAGTTGCCATCTTTCAGATATGGAATCATGTACTTAGTCTGGATGCGTTTACATATCGCATCGGGAAGTACTCCTTCCAAACCGTATCCGGTATAAAACTGGATGCAGCGTTGGTCCGTGACTAACAGGATAACCAGCCCATTATCTTTCCCTTTTTTGCCTACTCCCCATTGATTAAGCAGCTGATGGCAAAAATCAAAACACTCCATATCACCAATCGAGGGAACTACGGCAACTACCGTTTCAATCCCCGTCTGTTGTTCCAGAGCGTAGAGCATAGAGTCTATTGTGTCACAGGCAGCTTGCGAAAGTATCCCTGCCGGATTGCATACATACTGCATTTTATTTTGCAGATGCACCTTCGGCAAGTTGTCTACTGTATATACTTTTTCTTGGGCTTGCAGTGGAATCAGTAGAAAAGTAGCAAGTATAAGCGTCAATATTGATTTCATAATAGTTTTAATAAATATACCGCCCGACGAAATCCCGTACTTTGTCGGTGTATTCCTGTTTATTCTCTTTGTACGAGACGGCATGGGCTGCTCCTGGTACGATCCAGAGTTCTTTGGGTTCCGGCTTTGCTTCATAAAGCGGATAAACCATCCATGTGGGGACATACGTATCTTTGTCTCCATGAATAAATAGCATGGGCAGTTCACATTTCTCCACTTGCTTCAGTGAGGAAGCCTCTTTGAAGTTCCATCCGTATTTTTTCTCGCATAGCCAGCTTGTGGTGTACATTAACGGGAAAGCAGGCAGGTGGAAGGAAGATTTGAGTTCGTGCGAGAATTCATCCCATACACTGGTATAGCCGCAATCCTCCACGAAACATTTCACAAAAGGCTTCTGCTTTTCGCCGGATACCATCATTGTGGTGGCACCTCCCATTGAGATACCATGTACTACCATTTGAGTGCTGTCTCCAAAGATTTCATTTGCAATGTTCATCCATTGCAAGACATCGATCCGGTCTTTCCATCCCATTTGAATGGCTCGTCCTTCGCTTTCCCCCTGGTGTTGCAGGTCGGGAAGCAGAATATTATATCCCAGATCACGATTATACAGATAGCCGATCATAAACATACGGATAGCATTGTCGGTGTATCCGTGAACGATTACCGCCGTTTTACTGGTTGGAGCAGGTGCGGCGATATAAAAGGCGTGTAACTGTATGCCTTGCGGATTGATAATGAACGTATCCTTCAGTGCATTCACTTGTTTCAGACTATCCACCCACGGGCGCAGGAAAGGATAGTTTCTGTACATATAGGGATATGAATCGGCGTCTTTAGACAATATTTTGGCATTCGGCGTCAAGGAGAAATTCAACATATAGAAACTCCCGCCGATTGTGCAACTGGTAAATACCAGCATGATGATGATAATGCTGTAGACTACTCTTTTCTTCATAATAAATCCCCTTAATTAAAATATCACGCCCTTATTCTTAACTCTTCAGAAAACGGGTGACGGTGCCTCTTATCGGCGCCATATTTCCCAAGCGGCAAATGCCTGTAAAAGTAGCATTTCCAAACCGTTTTTCGTAACAGCACCTTGTGCTTCTCCCTTTTTCATGAAAAGAGTGACGTTCGGATTATATAACAAATCGTAAAGCAAATGGTTTGGAGTGAGCAGTTCGTAAGGAATGTTGGGGCAGAAATCTACTTTGGGGTACATTCCTACCGGAGTACAGTTGACAATTACGGTGTATTCCTCCATGATTTCCGGAGTCAGTTCCTCGTATGTCAGCATATCGTCGGTCTTGTGCGTCCGCGATACAAATACGCTTTCGATACCCAGATTCTTGAGTCCGTGATAAACAGCTTTGGAAGCACCTCCGGTGCCGAGGATCAGTGCTTTTTTGTGTTGAGGTTGTAGCAGCGGCTGAATAGATTGTGTAAAACCGATGATGTCGGAATTGTAGCCGACCAGTTTCACTTTTCCTTTCGGTTGGCGGATAATCTTAATGACGTTTACAGCACCAATTTTAGCTGTATCCCGATCGAGTTCGTTCAGAAAAGGAATCACTTGCTCTTTGTAGGGGATGGTGACATTGAGCCCGCACAAGTTGGGATTCTCTTCAATAACTTCCATAAAGTCATTGATATTGGGAATCTCGAAATTCACATATTCCGCATTGATGCCTTCGGATCTAAACTTTTCGTTAAAGTAGCCGATTGAAAACGAATGTCGCAGGGGGTAGCCGATTAAACCGTATTTTTCCATGACACGAAAGGATTAAATTAATTATTCATCATTCTTCATTATTTTGTCGCCGTATAAAGTGTGCAGATACCAAATGTCAACCGTCGGAAATGAACTTCGCCGAATCCGGCTTTCGATATGACTCCTTTCATGACTTCCCCTTGGGGAAATACTTTGATAGTGTCCGGCAGATAATGGTAGGCACTGTTGTCTTTGGAGAGGAGTTTGCCAAGCAATGGGATAACTACTTTCGAGTAGATAGCGAACAGTTGCTTCATGGGGAAGCGATCCGGAGTAGTCAGTTCCAGGATAACCAGATGTCCGCCCGGTTTCAGTACACGGCACATTTCGGAGAGACCTTTGTCCAGATCTTCAAAATTGCGGATACCGAATGCTACAGTGATAGCGTCAAATCTATTGTCGGCAAAGGAGAGAGAAGTGCAGTCCTCCCGGGCAAAAGAGATCTTGTCCGAGAGTCCTTCCTTCTTTACTTTTTCACGACCCACGTTCATCATGCCTTCCGAGATATCCGTCCCGATCAGTTCGTCGGGTTTCAGTTCGCGGCAAGCTAGGATGGCGAAATCTCCCGTTCCGGTGGCAACATCCATGATGTGCTGCGGGCGGAAGGGGCGGAGCCAGGCAATGGCTTTACGACGCCAACTGCGGTCGATACCTAAAGATAAGGTATGATTCAGTTTGTCGTAAGCATGCGCAATGTTATCGAACATACGTTCCACCTGCTCGGTTTTCTTACCGTCTTCGTTGTAAGGCTTGATATGTTGTTGTGGGTAATCCATGCTTATTTGCTCAAGAAATTCATTACGTTCTTTTCGATACGTTCAGCGATGTTGCTGGTATCTTCTTTCACAAATTTCTCGCCGGTGATATTCTCGAACAATTCGATGTAACGATCGCTGATGCTCTGTACGATAGCCGGAGTCATTTCAGGAACTTTCTGACCATCCTTGCCTTGGAAACCGTTTTCCATCAGCCATTCACGAACGAATTCTTTAGAAAGCTGCTTCTGAGGTTCGCCTTTTTCGAAGCGTTCCTGATAGCCGTCAGAGTAGAAATAACGGCTTGAATCCGGTGTATGGATTTCGTCCATCAGGTAGATAGTACCGTTGTGCTTACCGAATTCGTATTTTGTATCAACGAGAATCAGACCGCGTTCAGCAGCGATTTCAGTTCCACGTTTGAAGAGAGCCAGTGTATATTTCTCCAGAGTCTCATATTCTTCGGGAGTAGCGAGCCCTTGTTTCAGGATTTCTTCCTTAGAGATATCTTCGTCGTGCAATCCCATTTCCGCCTTTGTTGTCGGGGTAACGATCGGTTCCGGGAATTTCTGGTTTTCGCGCATACCGTCCGGCAGTTTCACACCGCAGATTTCGCGTACGCCGCTTTTGTAAGTACGCCATGCGCTACCACATAGATAGCCGCGTACAATCATTTCTACCGGAAAGCCTTCGCACAAAACTCCGACAGTAACCATCGGGTCCGGCGTAGCCATTTTCCAGTTCGGACAGATGTCAGTAGTGGCATCGAGGAATTTGGCTGCAATCTGATTCAGCATTTGGCCTTTGTAAGGGATACCTTCAGGTAAAACCACATCGAAAGCCGAGATACGGTCGGTTGCTACCATGACGAGTTTTTCGCCGTTGATGTTGTACACATCGCGCACTTTTCCGTGGTACACGCTTTTTTGTCCCGGAAAGTTGAAATCTGTTTTTGTTAATGCTTTCATTGTCTTATTATAATTACAAATTACAAGTTACAAATCACAGAAACGATTAGTTGTTGACCTGTTTCACCGGTCGTTCGCCGTTGATAACCAGTTGTTCATTCTTTCGTTTCTCCCTTTCGGCTTTCGCCTCCTTGTCGAATTTTTCGTAAGCATCTACGATGCGTTCCACCAGTTTATGGCGTACAATATCTTTTTTGTTCAATTCTACAAAGCTGATTCCCTTTACCCCTTTCAGGATACGGAGTGCTTGCACCAGTCCCGAAGTTTGTGAGGCGGGAAGGTCAATCTGAGTCATATCTCCCGTAACGATCATTTTGGTATTCATACCCATACGGGTGAGGAACATTTTGATTTGTTGTGCAGTGGTATTCTGCGCTTCGTCCAGGATAACGACTGCGTCATTCAGTGTACGTCCGCGCATAAATGCTAACGGAGCAATCTGAATAATGTTCAATTCCATGTATTCCTTTAACTTGGCAGCGGGGATCATGTCTTGCAGAGCATCATATAATGGTTGCAGATACGGGTCAATCTTATCTTTCATATCGCCGGGCAGGAAACCGAGTTTTTCTCCGGCTTCTACAGCGGGGCGGCTGAGGATAATCTTTTTGATCTCTTTGTTTTTCAGCGCACGGACGGCGAGGGCTATGGCAGTATATGTCTTTCCCGAACCGGCGGGGCCGATGGCGAATACCATATCGTTTTTGGCAAAGCCTTCTACCAGTTTCAGCTGGTTCTCGCTTCGTGGGATGATGGGCTTGCCGGTAACGCTGAAAACAATCACGTTTCCGGTCTGTTCCGCTTGCGGAGCATTCCCTTTTATAATGTCGATGATGACTTCCTCTTTCAGCGAATTATATTCGGCACAGTATTTTTCGAGTTTGGTGATATTTTCTTCGAAGGCACACATTTCCTCCTCATCGCCCAGCACTTTGATGACATTGCCGCGGGCAACGATGCGTAGCTTCGGATATAAAGCTTTAATTAACTGTATATTGGCGTTGTTTACGCCGTAAAAAATAACCGGGTCAATATCCTCAAGAACAATCAGTTTCTCTATCATTGAATTGTATTAAAGAAAAATTTCTGCAAATTTAGTGAAACGTTTTGGATTCTTCGGCTGTTTACGGGTGAATTTTAATGCAATTCTTCTACTATCCACTTCTCGATGTTTCTGGTCTCTTTGCTGAAGTTTACACCTATCTTGAATAGTTTTCGTGCATCAGTGGCAAATGCCTGTGCACAATGTTTGTCATTGATTTGTTGCAGCGCCTCTTCGGCAGTCCCTTCCAGTTTGAATTCCATCACGTAAATGAAGTGATCGGTTTGCAAAACAAGGTCAATTCTTCCCTGTGAAGTATGATATTCAGCTTTTACATAGAAACCGATCAGTTTTGAAAAGGAGACTCAATTGCATCTATACTGGTATAAAATGGAAGGAGATATTTAACAAAACCTTCCTCTACTTCACGATTGGGAAAACCTAACTTATAAATTCCGAAACGTTTGTCAAACCCTTTGATCGTGAGATATCCACTCTGATAGATAACCGGTATCGGATTCTTGGAGGTCGAATCAATACTGTTCAGTACTTCTGCATCCGTTTCTTCATGTGTGATACGCTGAAGATCATAGTTCGATTTCTTCAGTAATTCCACCAGATAAGTCGGGGTACCGGTTTCGAACCAGTAGCTGCCGAATTTCATCTTATAGAATGTATTGAGCAAGCTGAACGGGTTATATATTCCTATGGAGTCTTCTACGAAGTGATAGCCGTCATAACATTCTTTCAGTTCGGAGCATACTTCTTCATAAGTCATTTTTTGTTTGCTTGCCAATATTTGCACGTCCTCTTCCATATTATCATGGATTTCTTTTTCCGTGATACCGCAAAGTTCCACGTACTGTTCATCCATTGAGATGTCGATCAGATTATTCAGGTCGCTGAATACGCTTACTTTACCGAATTTAGTTACCCCTGTCAGAAAACCGAGTTTGATACATCCGTCTTTGCTTTTTAATGCGCCATAAAAAGGTTTCAGCGTATTTCGGAAGTACTTCTGTAACTCTTCATTTCCGATAGCTTGCAACATGGGTTTGTCATATTCATCCACAAGGATAACGACACGTTGTCCGGTCTGTTCGTAAGCACGTTGTATGATACCTGCAAAACGCAGGGAGAAAGATACTTCCGATGGGCGTGCGCCGTACAGGCTCTCCCATTTTTCCAGGTTATCATTGAGTATTCCGTCCAGACTTTCGGGGGTATCATACTTTTCATTGTTCAAGTCCAGATGCAGTATCGGGTGCTTTATCCAATCCTTTTCCAGTTGTTCGATGGCAAGTCCCTCGAAAAGTTCTTTTTTTCCCTGATAATATGCTTCAAGAGTCGAAATCAGCAAACTTTTTCCAAAACGGCGGGGACGGCTCAAGAAGTAGTAACGACCGGTCTTTACTAATTGGTAAATAAGTCTTGTTTTATCTACATAGAAATAGCCGTCTTTTCGAAGGCTTTCAAAATTCTGTATGCCGATAGGGTATAGCTTACTCATAATCTGATTCTTTTTAGCGTTGGATTCGTACAAAGATAGCCGTTTCCCATCATAACGCAAAATTTAGTCTGAAGGTTTTGTACTATCCAGTCCAAATTCTAAGCAATTTATACTCATCGTGCAGTGATGTGGAAACATCCCTGTTTTAATTCATATTTTATGTAGCATTTATCGGCTTGGCGCAAGTCTCTCAACACTTCAGAGAGAACGAGCTTCAAGGTATCGGCATTGACATCCTGCAGAGGTCGTCCGTCTTCGTCTTCCACCTTTTTGAATCGTTTCCAGCTAACGTCAAAGGTTGCGCCATAGCAATGGGCGGAGTTTGCGGAAGCATTTCCATTCCGACGGCGGAGACGCTTCACGTCACTCTGCGAACGTAATACGGAAGTGACGATGATCTGATTTGGGTTCAACCCTTTTGCTGTCAGTGAATCAAGAAAATTGGAGCCGATGGTGTCGAGCAATTCGCTGGCGCGGGGAATCAGATAGGGGATGGAATGCGTCAGTGAATCTACCGTATAAAATTGATTGTCAGTAATATGGGTGAGCTTCTCTTTCATCTTTTCAGCAGCGTCCCGATCTTCCGGCGGGCAGATGCCGATAGCTTGGGCTACCGCGAGATGTTTGTCATTCAAATCCGGGAAAGAACGTTTGTAACTGACTACACCACGGATGTTGCGGGGCTCGTTCAGTTTGAGAGACATATCTTTCTTTTTGCAGCCGGCAGTAAGAGTGATAAGTCCCGTAATCAATATAAATAAAGGCAAAAGGCGAAGTTTATGGTTATTCATTTTTTTATTTTTGACCGCAAAGATATAAAAAAATGCCTACCTTCGAAATGAAGGCAGGCAATCTCTATGAAATAATTTATTGGTTATTTCTTCTTCTCTTCTTTTTTCTCCTCCGGCTTTCCGGCAGGTTTCTCTTCCGTTTTGCTTTCCGGGTTGATGATGCCCTTTACCGTTTCTCCGATAGGCAGTTTATCCAGTACACCGAGACTTGGAGCTACTGTCTTCACCAGTGAACTGAGGAAATTGCTTGTACCTCCGTTTCCTCCGTCGAATACGGTGATATTGCCCAGGTTCATGTGTTCGAAAGCCTTCACTTGTTCTCCGGCAATTTCCTTCCACTGGTCTACCATCTTGTATTGGATGGCGATGGCAGGATTCGATTCTGCTGCTCTGACCATGGCCTCGAAACCTTCTGCTTCTGCGAGCAATGACTTCTTCTTACCTTCTGCTTCCGCTTCCAGTTTCAGTTGGATGGCTTTTGCTTCCGCTTCCGCTTGTGCCAACGTCGCTTTCGCACGTGCTTCCGCTTCGCGGGTAATCTTTTCGGCGATGGCATTTGCCTGAAGGATAGCCTCCTGCCTTGCGATCTCTGCCGGAACGATCTTTTCAGCTTTCAGTGAAGATTCTACTTTCTTCGCTTTTGCTTCTTCCACTTCTTTTTGGGCGATTTCCCGGGCAGTTTGTACGGCAGCTTCCGATTTTGCAGCGGCTTCACCGGCTTGCTTGTCGGCATTTGCCTGTGTGACGGCTAATTCGGCATTTGATAAGGCCACTTCCTTTTGTGCGTCATTTCGTCCGATAGCCGCTTTCTTAGCAGCTTCTGCCTGTTTGATTTCCATGTCGGAGTTCAGTTCGGCAACACGGCTTTCCTTTTCGGTGTTTGCCTGCTCGATGCGGATATTCTTTTCCGCTTCCGCTTTGGCCACTTGCGATTCTTTTTCTGCGTTGGCAAAGGCTACCTGAGAGATTCTGTCCTTGTCCGCGTTTGCTACAGAGATTTCCTGTTGCTTCTTGGTTTCGGCGATGGCGATATCCTGGTCTTTGCGGGTTTCCGCAACCTTTGTTTCACGTTCCTTTATCTGATTGGCAATTTTGATAGCACCCAGCTTTTCCTGTTCTTCGATGTTGGCTTGTGCTTCGTTCAGAGCCTTGCTTTCAGCTTCCTTACCCAGGTTGACGATGTAGTTGGCAGCGTCGCGGATATCACTGATGTTGATGTTCATCAGATACAAACCGAACTTGCGGAGTTCCGTGTCGATGTTGTCTTTTACTTTAGATAAGAATTTATCGCGGTCGGAGTTCAGCTCTTCGATAGTCATGTCCGCAATCACCAGACGCATCTGACCGTATACTACATCCGTAATCAGGTTCTGTTTGTCATCCATCGTCAGTCCCAGCATACGTTCGGCAGCGTTCTGCATCACTTCCGGGTCTGTGCTGATAGCTACGGTGATGGTAGTAGGTACGTCCACACGGATATTTTGGGCAGATAGGGCGCCTGTCAGTTTACAGTCTATCTGCAATGGTTTCATAGAAAGGAATTCGTAGCCCTGAATGATCGGCCATACGAAAGCAGCTCCACCGTGATATAATTTGGCTGATTTCTTTTCTCCCCCTGTTTTACCGTATACTACGAGGACTTCGTCACTCTTACATTTACGGTAGCGCGACAGGATGCCGATAAAGGTAAGCAGAATGACCGCCACTAGTATAGCAGCCATGATTAGCATTTCTTGTGTCATAAAATTGTGTATTTGAATAGTTATTTAATGTATAAAGTTCCGTCTTTGTAGCTGCTGATGATTGTTCTGTCTCCGGTCTGATATGCTTTCCCGGTTTCGGAGATCACGTCCACTTCGCGCATGGCGCCGTCCCGGCTTGTCTGTACTGTATATTTGTTATCACTTTGCTTGAAGTAGATGGTGCATTCCCGTCCTACCAGCTGATCGGTCTCTTCAGACCGGTTCACTTGCTGCAGTTGATAGGCTTTCTTATAAAGAAACCATACGGCAAAGACAAAGAACAGACCTACCAGAATTCCGATTGCATAACTTGCTATATCGGCATTTCCTACGAGGTACATATACCATCCGAATCCTATCCCGAAGTGGGTGAGACCTTTGAAAGATACTACGCTGCTGATGTCAGCATCCACGTCCACATCTGCATCCATGTCTCCGAAGAAGATGGATAATACGAATTGAATAAGAAAAATTCCTGTAGTGACGAGGGCGATGATTAGGAAGATGGTATGACTCATAGTAATTCTGTATTAATATAAAAGTATCAGTTATAATACTCCAAATATACAGGTTTATAAGAGATAAACAAAGATTATTAGTCAAAAAATAAATAATTTCTATTTGCGGGGTGCTATTAGTACCAGGTTACGCTCATTTTGCAAAGCAGAAATCATTCTTCTGTTTTTTCCGGTCGCAGAAGTATTTTGGCTATTACATATTTTACGTTACACATTTTATGTAATACAAAGAACGCAATAAATAATCAGATATGCAAATTATGTGAGTTCCTGCGAATTATAACTTACGTTTCCATGTTTTCCTGTCAAAATCACCAAATCGTGAAACTTATTTTTCGTCCCAATCCTTGGAATATTTTGAAAAGAGTAGACAGTTGTATGTCGGCATGTCCATTCTCAATGCGAGAAATATAGCTTTTCTTTGTACCGATTTTAGCAGCTAGTTGTTCTTGCGTCATGCCCGCTTTCAATCGTTCTACTTTCAATCGTTCACCTATGATAAAGGCTTCGCATCCTCGCTCGAATTCATCTCTTTCGGGGGTTGCTATAGCACCAAAATCTTCGGTGATCAAATCTTCTATAGGAGTACATCCATTAATCTTCATTTTTTCATTTGTCATCATCATTTGTTCTCCTTTCATTATTTTTTTGAGCAAAATATTGGAATATGCTACGACTTGGCGAACATATTTTCTTTTCTCTGTCATCGATCTGTATTTTATATAGCAAAGGTAACTAATCCGTGAACAATAAACAAGGCTTTTCCATTTTAGTTTGCTTATTCTATTGTAATCAGTTTATGTTATTCCATTTTCTTTTTGCACAAAAAATCCCCACCCACTCAGCGCTACTTTCACAAGCTGCCTCTGAGTGGATTGAGGAACACAAACAAAACAAACAATATATTGTGTAATTTCTTACTACGAGTTATGAAGCTTATACTCTTCTACAGTTTTTTATGCTGCAGGGCAATCAAGTACAAGCAGTGAATCTTCACACAGCGTGATGGAACACTTTTCCAAAATACTGAGGTCGATTTCTACTTTTATCCGACCGCAGACATCTTGCACTTTGTGTTTGAAGTCTACAAAACCCTTCACAAATTTCTCGATCCGGTTGGCTGAATGTTCGTAAGCATACCAGCGTCCGTTCTCTTCAAACAGATAGGCTTGGCGCATATCTGATGATTCTAGTTGTAGGATGTCTTTTGGTGTCATAATATTATATTTTAAAGATTACTTCAAATTAATATTGAACGTATAGTTGTTATTTCTATAAAGTGAATAGTTACGATTCACTGTTCCTGGTGCATCACAACCTAGTACAACTGAGTAATCTTTTGTACCGTTGTTGCTTTTGGCGTTTATTTTTATTTCTGTCCGATTATTTTCGCTAGGTGATATATTTTCTCCTATTTGATAGTAGAAAACTAACTCTTTAGTAGAATTATTAATTATATTATTTCCACTAAAACTCTCTGAAATATTATTTCCAAAGTTTTGATCTGTTGAATTATGAGGGTAGAAATAGCTTTGTCTAGGTGCTTTTTTAATTTCTATCTTATTAATTGTATATGAATTTCTACTACTAGCGTTTGTCGCAGTTATTACAAATTTGAGAGCTGTAGCCATACGTCCCAACATAATGTTAATGTATTGACCTGAACTTATAACTCCTTCATAATACCCGAACATATACATTTTTTTATCTGCAATCAAACCAGTACTTCCAAACTGCAAATCTACGCAAGTTTCTTTTAAATCAGCTAATCTTGTAGGCCATGTTGGATAATTATCCTTCATGTTAGCTATTAAACAAAGAGTTTCTTTTCTACCTTTCGAGTCTATAGTCAATGTTGGATTCCAGGCATAACTAAGCTCTGGTTGGGTAAAACTTATATTTTTTTGTTCAATTAATTGCCCTTCAAAACTATAGTGTAATAGATAGAGATCATATATTGGATTATCCGTCATAGGGTCTTGTGGAGTCATAGAACGGGTATCTACGCTAATCTCTGCACTTTGTAGATTCAAGTATACCATTCCTTGTGGAGCACTTTCTGTATTCTCGCTTAGCCAATCGTTGTCTTGCGTACAAGCAACTAGTAGCATACTACTTAATAGGAATATATATCTATACATTTTCATAATAACTGATTTTATATGTTTGATTTGTTATCTAGTAATAGTTTGTCCTCCACTGACATCTGTTGACCACGAGGTCTCTTGCCAGTTTGCTACACTTATATTATCTTTAATTTTTACGTTTACTATATAATCATATGAATATCCTGCATAGAATACTTTGTTTACAATCGAATAAGTGAATTGTGTAGGTACTCCATTTACCATTAAATTAAGAATTACAGTCATTGGAGTAGGACGGTTATCAATTGGTAATAAACATATTTCCCCTCTTAAACTATTGTCTTCTTGTATCGTGATATCTTTATCTTTAATATAGATACGATTGTAATTGTCTACTATTTCGGCTTTGATAGAATCACCTACATTACTTAAATGAACTGGATTCTCTCTGACTCTGTCTATCTCGATACCATCTTGCATTACTGATAAAGACGATACTCCATTTTCTATATTACCTTTTAAAGTAAAAGTCATACGTGCGGTAAGTTGCATTAATGGATTTAGAGGAATAACTTTACTGGCATCATTTTTAGAAATCGTAATTTGCGTTGGTGCTGTTTCTGTCCAATGGCTGTTATTAGCTATTACTGATTCACCATTATCTATGGTAATTCCATTATTAAATTTATGTGCAGGAGAGATTGCACTGAATGTGTATGTACCTTCTGACAAATAAAGTGGTTCTTTGCTTTCACCTATAATTTCTCCTGTATTATTATCTATTGTGCATGGATATAGAGATTGTGATCCTCCATCTGGTGTGCGGACTACATAGTCTTTAGTTTCAGATATATGTCCTTTTTGAGCGATTAATCGCAGAGTTGTTCCTTCGGAGAGGTTAATAATTGTTTTCAAACCTGGATGGGAGGAAACACGTGTGTTTGTCCAATTACCAGGAGAAACCGCATACATACCGAATAATTCGGGTGTAATAGCAATTTTCCCATTATTTGATATTTCCTGCGTTTCATTTTGTTCACATGCTGTCAAAGAGATAGCTGCGATTATAAAAAGGAATAATATTCTGTGTATTGATTTCATAATTTTATTTTTATTGTTTGTTTTTAATCAGCTTTAGTATCACGAACACAACGCACTAAGCATCCATTAGAACGAATCTCTGTTGCATACATCATTATTTGATTAGAAGCAGCATCTCCTGCGAATTTCATACGAACTGTATACGAATTGTTACTGTTCATTGTGCTTGTCCAATAAACTGCTTCAGAACCACTATAAATAAGAGCTGGACGAGTTGTTCCACTATTAGCATATTCTTGTCCAGTATGTATATATCCACTAATCGGTAACTTAATTTGCTCTACAGGATTATTCCATTTTGCAGCGTTTCTTACATTACTATCAGATAAAATACTTTTATTAGTTGCTGGATATCTGGATATTACTAGTACATTTCGATAAGGGTCTCCTTTGTCGCCAGTACATTGATTTACTAATTCATATTTACCACTTCTTTCGATGTGCCATCTTAAGAAGTAAGCATTATTTGTACCTATTTTCTTCAAAGCATAAATAGCATTAGTAATTCCTGCATTAGTTTCTGTCCATGTGCCTTTTTTAACTCCTATGTAGACAGACATAGAACCGTTTTCTGGGTCATTATCCAAATTTTCAGTGTAAGTTGTTCCCTTATGCCCAGACAGTTTGAATGGTATATCTCCTGCTTTTTCTGAACCTGGAATTATAAGTTGAAACTCATTCTTTGTTGGTATACGCCATCCTTTAGGGCAAGGTTGATTGCTGGTACTTGTCCAATTTGATCGACTATAACCTTGATTACCATCCCAATTACCACTGTAATAGAAATTGAATTTTTTATTTTTATCTGTTGGGAATTGAGCTGTTTTTGTTGCATCATAGTAATTAGGTACTGCTATTGGTGCAGCATCCATGTTCCCTGGAATAAAAGGATATGGCATTGATTCTGATAGATGCCAGTTTCCGCTTGCAGGTGCATATTCTATACCGTGACTATCTCTTTTTGTCTTTATATAGTATGGTATATTTCTTCCAAACTGATAATAGTATCCACGGCTGTTTTCCCATGCTTGGTCTCCTGCCAATGGATCTCCACTAGTTGCTCCCATATTTCTGTCCATCCACGTAATTCCACCAACAGTCATTGAACCATTGACTTGATCTTCAGGTTTTAATTCTTCTTCGGGAATCCATTCATAAAGTCTTGGAACAATAGTTACTACTAATGAACTTTTTGTTATAGTAATGACCATATCATATTCGTGATTGCTTTCAAATTTGAATGGAACCTCTTTAGTGTTACCTGCTCCTTCTGCTAACGTAGAAGTAATTTCAATTTCTTTCGTTGTGTTGCTACCATCTATGTTTACTCCTACTTTTACAAACATTGAATGGTTATTTCTATCACTTTCTGTTAGAACTTCTTTTCTTGTAGGAAACACCATGGGAGCAACATTTACATTATTATTTTGTACGGTTGCAGCTGTTGTTGTTACTGATTGCTTGCCTCCTGTATATACGGTACATTCTTGGCTTCTCCTATCGTCGTTTGCTAAGTTGTATTTTCCTGTTTGCATGTTCAAAGAACCACTGGGGTAATCAGTTAACGATATACTATTTAAAGTAACCATAGTACTGTTGTATTCGGAATTTTTCATCACATATAAGTTAAGCTTAGCTAATGTATGTCCGAATAATAACTTTATTATACCTGAATTTTGGTAACTTTGATTTTCTTTTTTTGCCCACATTACGTCGGTCAACGGAGTATTACTATCTTTATACCGAATATCACATGTTGGTGCATTACTACTATCTTGAATAATATCTACAGGATCATTAGTACTGTTTGTTACAGAATAGAAATTCAACGTTTTTCCATTAAATTTATTGACTTCGATACCTTCGATACTATTATTGTTATTAGCTTCTCTTCCTGTAATGGCGCCTGCCTCTACAGGATTCTTTAAATAATTTTTGCTGAAGTCCGATCCCTCAATAGCATAAAGCTGATAAGCAGTTCCTGCCTCGAAAGTTAATTCATCTCCTGCAGCACGTGTGAATGTTCCTTTGTCAGAGGATAACCGGAATATACCGTCACCCTTGCCAAATCCTTGGTCGGTGTCTTCATCGGTACACGAAGTAGCAATGAAGGCTACTACTACCAAAGCTATGTTGTATATTAGGTTCTTTTTCATCTTTCTATCAGTTTTTTATTTGTTGTTTTGATTGTTTTATCAACTATGGCTTTACTGGGACATAAATTAATCCTCCTTGTTCCCAATTGTCTAATTGTCGGGCAATAAGAGTAAAGGAATTTTGCTGGAAACGAATATTAATTTCATATGCTTCGCCTGGTTTGGCATTTGTTACCATTGTCGCATTATCAGTATCGTATAGTTGAATATCCAAAGTATTATCTATTGATCTTTCAACTTCACTACTAGTAGTAAGGAGAATATCAGCAGTCAGACGTATCTTATTCAAAATCCCAAGGTTATTAGTGGGCAGCATTAGGTAGACTGTTTCTAACTCATCTGTAGTTGTACCGCTAATGATATCTGGATGAGTCAAAGTTAAGTTGTCTGTTGCGGGCTTTGAATAATTTACTTGATAAGCCACTTCATTCCAATTCCACTCAATTGGTAAGTAACTATTGGGAATAGTGACTGTTATGTTTCTGACATCACGTATACCTACCATTGTCATGTCTCGTTCGACTGTAAAGCGGATTTTAGTTAGTGTATGCTCAAAACTCATAGGAGCGTTGAAAGGTGTAATACGGTTACCATTGATTATACTGCTGGCGATACAAACATCTGTAAGACCTGAAGTTCTAGTTGACAAAGTTAGTCTCTTATTATTGTTACTCTGTTGCATATCGGCAGGAGAAAAACCGGTAGCATATACTGTTGTATTGTTACTTGGATAAAGTTCTCCGGTATTGTATTTATTATCACTGTATGCATTCAAATTGTCTATTATAGAAGTAAAATATGGATCTTCAATCGTATTTATCCAAAAGATTAAGTGTCCGGAGGTAGATAAAGAATTTAGAGAGGCTCGTGTAAAGCCTACTTCCATCTGCTCGTGTTCAGCGATGATTTGTTCATCATCTAATATATTGTTGCAACTACTTAATAGAGTTATAGATAGAAACAGTACACTGAATATGGAATGTTTTAGTTGTTTCATTTTTCTTTCCTCCTTATTTATTATTTCCTGTCTCAACTTCAATTGTAGTTTTACCTTTCGTAGTCCAAGGAGCTACAATCGTATTGACTTCAATTGTTTTATCCACTAATGGCGCTGTGAATGAAGTTACATTGATTATATAATAGTTATTACGGATTAAACCTGCTGCTTCACTAAAATTAGTCGGCGAGTTTATAAATGTCTCATAACGTTGCCATCCACCTTCGTGAATCGTGAAATCTTCGTTAGTAACTGTGGTATTCTTATTGCTTAAATAAGCGATTCCTTCAGCTATGCTACTGTAACACATGTTTTTTACATTTGCCGGAGCCTTTTTGCAAGTGTAGAAGGTACCGGCGTTTAGCATTCTCTTTGCTCTCTCTTCAGATAAGTTTTCACTTCCATCTATATTTTTCGGTGTAAATTTGGCAGCTATTTTAAAATAAGTGGCTACTTTTTTAGGATCGTCAGAGTCGCTTGGAACATCATCTATCTTTATTGTGTTTTCTAGACAATAAATACCTTCTGTATATTGATAATCACCCTCTGTCAGTCGGCTGGCATCATATTTTATGGCTATTGCTCCTTCTGTCTCGTCAATGGTTGCTCTGAAAAAGTTATTTCCATAGCTATCAGCCAATGTATTACTCATTAAGAAGTTCGGGTCTTCGTTTTTATTCTTTTCAAAGGGAAAGAATTTCTTGTTAGTTGTTTCCAAAATGTAATGTATATCTTCTAACCGGATATATCCATTATCTTGTGCTAATTTTACGTATAGTGCATTATCATCCTTTGTTGAACAGGTTAATAGTACCTTTGACATTACACGGGTTAAACTAGCCTTGATTTCGATCGTCTGATTGGCTTCAATAGTGATAATCTGACTATTATTTCTATCAACAGCCTGTCCCGTCATCAGAAAATTTCCCTCTGTAGTAATATCTGAAATATTTTGAATGATCTGTTCCGGATTGCAGTTTTTAGTATTTTTTATGGCTGCTATCTGAGTATCAGACATATTGGCTGCTACAAGTATTTTTTTTGCACCTTGGGAATTTGTTACATTGAAGAGTAAATTTTTATTTTCCAAGTTCTCTCCCGTAACAGTATAATCTTGTATATTTGTTCCGTCTGTACTCATTACAAACAATGTGAGCTTACGGCACTTGTTTTCTCCTGCTGTTCCTGATAATGTAATACCTTCCGCCCGCGTTCCAATTACTGGTATGCTGAGTGACAATATCAGTTGAGCTTTAACCTGAGATTGCTCTTTGTCCTGATTTTCAGTGAACTCATCTTGTGAGCATCCTGAAAGATTGACAACTGACATGAGTGCAATCAAGAGGTAATATGTTAGTTTAAAGCGTCTCATTGTTTTGTTTATTTTAGAGTTCTATATTTTTAATGTGTATAATCCATCCGTTTATTTCAATCACAGAATTGATCAGTGCCATTTTCTCATTTACAAAGAAAGTAAGATTGTAATCGTCCTCACGATCCAAATATTCCTGTTTTCCGTATTTATCTTTGTATTGCTCTATTCGGAGTAAATCCAGCAGTTCTATAATATTTTCACTGTCAACCAAAACTTCCCCAGTTATAGTGCTTTTGATCGTTAGGCGTGGGGTTTGAGAACTTACAAGTCTGGCAACACTTATTTCACTAACGACAGCATTGTAGCCTTGTGAGACTCCGCTATCGTCTTTCTCATCAATCGGCTGACCGTTCGCTTTGAATGCTTTACTTGTAACTGTGTTCTCATTTATTGCAAATGGTTCATAAGTTAGCAAGTTATCCGGTAAAAGAGTGTTATCGTAATTCATGTAGCCATTATCATCGTAAATAGTGCACTCCAAGTTGTTTTTGCTAATAGTTTTGGTAGCGGGAATCGGTTTATCTGATTGATTGACTTGTGCTACAGTTATATGTATATTATTTGTATTCTTCACTAAGTTTACGGTGGTGATGCTTTCTCTGCCATTTCGGGTGGTAACTGCATTTTTAACTTCACCATGCCAAAGTGAGTGTAATTCTTCGTTTACAATATACTTGCCTTCTTCTCCGGTAGCGTCAGTCCGAGATGTTCTATTATTTATATTTTTGTTGCGTAACGTTTTTACGTTAAGTTCGTTAATTTTCGATTGTGTCGGATATAACAAAGGCACTGCAAATGATTCATCATTTAGTCCTGCCCACACAACAATATGATATTTGCTAGCATCGAAATCAACTTTCATTGAATAATCAAGATCTGCTAACTGTTCGCCTTCATCGACATTCTGATAGACTAGATTTCCATTGTCATCAAAAGCGTAAAGGGTAACTGTTCTAATCACCTGTGAAAAGATATCCACTTCTTCCATGTTGTAATCATACTTAAATTTCACACAGTATTCGGTGCTGCAATTCTCGTCATAATTCAACACTGAATCGCAAGAGGCCATTGCACCAGCCAATACAGTTAGCAGCAATAATCTGCTTGTATTCTTTTGTATGGTAGTGAGTATTCTTTTCATTGTTTTATACTTTTTGAAATGTTTATTGTTTTGTTTGCCCAAAGAAGTTATTGAATCAGATGGGAATTGGACAACTCCCATCTGATTTTATAGTATTTAGAGTTCAATTTCAACAACGTTGATAGTCCAAGGATTTACGGCTACTGTCAGATTGATTGTAGCAGGATTCGGAGTGTCACCAGGAGTCGGATCACCTAGATCTGCAATACTCTTAACGTTAAGATAGTAAACGTTGTTACGAGTAATAGTTTCGATTGCATTAGATTTGTAATAGCATACACCGCCGTCATATTTCTTGATACCTTTGGCTGCGAAGTCGGCAATGCTGCTGTTATCAGTTAATCCTTCAACGTTATAGACTGCTGCCAATTCAGTGAATGTTAAATAAACTTTCTTGTCAGGAGTAACATAAAATGTACTTGCTACTTCTGCTCCGTTCCATTTAGCTGTTGCTTTATAAAGAACATTCGTAGTTGTTGCAGTCTTATTTTCTGTACAATAGGTAATGTTGGCAGTCACATCTGCTGCTGTAGGACCAGTAATAGTTTTAGCTGCTGCTGTATAGGTTCCCCATGTTGCATCTGCTGCTGAGTTGTACGCATTGAATAAGTTCGATTCGATTGCTGTTGTATTCTTTAAAGTATAAGTATCTTGCAAAAGATTAACAAAGTTGTATTCATCAAGAGTGATAGCAAGTGTAGCGTCTGTAACTAATGCTGATTTCTCTATATCGAAAGCACTTGTTTTACTTCTTTCAACTAATTTTGCAGCTACGCGGTCTACTGGTACTGTTACACTAGTTGGAACTCCAGCTGCAAATATTTGATCAGCCTCACTACCACTCATCAAAAACTTATTTGCTTGGGCAATACCACCTGCGTCTTCTAGGTTATCTAAAGAATTAGTATAATTGCTTGTAACTTTCAGTGCATTTAGTGCAGTGATTTTAGCTTTCAAATCTGCTTTTAAGGCAGCAGATGCATTTACGAATGCAGAAACCGTGGCAGTACCCGCTGTTACAGGAATGCTTTCCTTTAAATACAGCATTTGGCTATTGCTTCCTTCGCTTTTTTCAAAGTCGGCAAATTGGAATGTCATGACATCTCTAGATGTTGCATAGTCTATTACTACCGTAATATCTGCAAATGCATTTTCTTTAGCTATCCCTTCTTCTTTGTTTCCATCAATGATACCATCTCCACTTCCAGCACGAGTTGTACTTTGGGGTAAAGAGATTCCGAACTGCATAGATGCATTCTTTTCGGTTGGTTGAACTCCGTTTTCAACGATCTCGTCATTGCTACAAGCTGTCATGGCTGCTACTGCCAAACCTGCTAATAATAAATTTTTTACTTTCATTTTTGTTTTGATTTTAATGTGCGATGCTATAATTTTCATTTTTAGTTTGCACGCTACATAATATGTAGTCATGCTGATTTTTTCTTCTTTTGAGGAGAGTCATCTAAAGGATGAGGGTCGTTTGTTTTGTTAAAAACATCATTTTCTTTTTAATAGGAAGCCCTTATATTATATAAGGAAAAAGAAGTAACTTCCGAGAGGAATGATTTTGTTTGTTTCTAATAGGCAATGTTTCTTTAATTGTTTATATACTGATTTTATTGTTTTGTTCTTTTGTTTGTTTCGCAAGAAACTTTTGTTCCTTATCGACATTGCAAAGGTATGGGAGAAATGCGAAATCGTTAATTGGTGTTTTTTTCAATTTTTAAGGTGAATTTTTCAATCTTTTAAATGGCCTTTTAAGATGGGTGAATTGGTCGTTTTTTGAATGATTTTTGGGTTAAATGAATGTTTTACCGCCTATGTTTTCTATTTACCGCTGTTATTCTTTTATTATTTTCTTCAACTATTTTAGATAGAGCGAATAGAATTTGCAACTAATGTGTGGGAAGTTAGTGAAATTGTGTTTCGTTCATCCCGATTTGAATGATTTACTACTGCTTTGCATCACACTGAGAATTATAGCACCGATTAGGGTTCAGATTGTTCAGTTTTATCATGAAACTCTTTGTTCATCGGCATTCCGGCTGAAAGCACTACTCTAAAAACAAGGAATATCGCTTTCAGTGCTTTCAGCTGTGTTGCTAAATTCAATCATCGTCTTACCACCAAATATACATTTCCATACTCCGTATGCTTTCGTTCTACCCCCATTTTTATCAGTACTTGCGCAAAATGGTTCGGATTGAAACCTCGTAGAGCAGCAGCGTTCCGTTTCTTCAGTTCTTTATAAATATCGGCGGCAGAAAGTTGCAGATATTTCTCTTCTGCTGAGGCTGTGGTGCGGAAACAGCTGAGAAATACCTCTTCGGCAGGGCAAGTACGGTAAAAGGGTGCATTGTTCTGTTGTATTTCACGTTCCGTTTCTTTGTTGAACCAATACGGACACCCGTCGGCAAGCTCCGCTTTCAGCTGGGCGAAGATCTGTTCATGCTCGATTCCCTCACAATTTATCGGCTTTTCTACTTCTACACAGAAGAAACGGCGGCTGCCTGTCGGGTCACTCATCAGATCGGAGCGGTTGGAAGTCCCGATAAAAGAAGCGATACGCGGCAAGTCCCGGAAGTTACGCTGATACGCTTTGCAGACATGGAGACTCGACATTTGCATTAAATTCTTCAGAAGCGGCATTTTATTTTCTGCATATTTGTCGAATTCATCCAGATTGATCAGCCCCATCTCTGATAGAAGACGCTCTGCCTGTCCTTCTGATGTCAGTTTGAGATTATCCATATAGTAACGTTGCAGTACTTTGGGCATCAGCGATTTGCAGAAAGTCGATTTCATCCGTCCCTGTTCGGCACTGATCAGGATGGGAGCCAGGCTGTTGGCATGGACGCCCGTCTTTCCTTCCCATTGGGCAGCCAGTCCCAGCATCCATGTGTGGAATCCCTTAACCCATAGAGGTAGTGCGGATACACGTCGGGCAAGCGGAGTCAACCGGTCGATGCCGTCCCAGGGAGGAAGTTCGTCCATATAAAGCCGGAAGGGATGATACTCTCCGATCTGTGTGGAATAAATATAACGGCTCACATCTTTATCCCAGCAGGAAATGCCTTCTGCATGAGCTTCCATGCAGAGGGTGTTCAGTTCACGTTTTCCGATAGGACGAAATTCGGTCTTTGTTCCGCTTAATGGGCGAAATTCTGTTTCTTCCGTCAGGCGGTTGTAGCGGAAGTCATAGTGAGTTTGCAGAAAGGTGTTTACCCGTTCCGTCAGGCAGGCGGAGTTGTTGGGAGACTGCTGCTTCGGTTCGGGTGTTGCGGGAAGGGAAGGTGTGTCAATCTGTGATACGCTCTCTTTTTTCCATGCCTTTATCAGCATGGCGATCATTTGGGTTACTTTTTCCATCATATTTGTTCTTTTTTTTAAGTTTCGTGCATCAAAGTTACAATGCGGGGATAGCGATTTGCAAGTGTTTTCGAAAGATTCCTTTAAATACTTCCGTTTATGAAATAACGTAGGAATCATTAGGTTTTCCTGCCTTTCTGTTGTAACTTTGAAGGCGCAAACATCAGAGGCTAATGCAGATTAGCTGATCAGCTATCCTTCATTAGTCAATCGGCTAATCTCCATTAGCCGGGCAGCCATAGTACATTAGCCGATGAAAATGAAGCTTCTTTCATCGGAAGTTTCCATAGGAATAACAGATTAGAAGTACTTATTTAATAAAAGAGGAAGCTATGGCTATATTATTTGACTGGTATGAGAACCCGGTATCACCGGATCAACCGAAGAAAAAAAGATTCCATCCCCGCATTGCTTACAATGGTCAGGTAGATACGGACGAAATGAGGAGTAAGATTCAATCCCGTTGTACGCTGAATGAAGTCGATGTGACTGCTGTACTGGATGCACTTTCGCAAGTGATGGGAGAGGAGTTAGGAGAAGGACGGCAGGTTCATCTGGATGGCATCGGCTATTTTTACCCCACGCTGACTGCTACGGAAGAGATAGCCGCCGACACTCCACGACGGAATATGAAAATCAAACTGAAGGCTATCCGCTTTCGTTCGGATCAGAAATTGAAAAACTCTATCGGATTAATTAAGGTAAAGCAACTGAAGAAGAATTTTCATTCGTCCAAACTTTCGGAAGTAGAGATTGATATGTTACTGAAGGAGTATTTCAGTACGCATCAGATGATGCAGCGCAGAGATTTTCAGTATTTGTGCGGCATGGTACGTTCTACAGCTATGATTCATATCCGGAGGATTTGCCAAGAAGGAAAGTTGCAGAATATCGGATTGCGTAATCAGCCGATCTATGTCCCTGTTCCCGGATTCTACGGGACATCCAGAGATCAGCCGACGCTCCGGTGATTTTTCCGGCTGAAAGGACTGAAGGCTGAAAGGGTGCTTTTTCGGGGGCGGCTTTCAGCCGCTTTCGCCTGCTGGCAGGTGGTTGTGGCGAATGGCTGGAAGGGCTGAACCCGAAAGCTACTCTGGCTTTTCTCAAGTTGAAGGAGGCATTTACACTTTTGACAATCAATCATGTTCTAGCAAATTATTTCATAATAGTTTTTTATTATAAATTTCCTGTAAGTTCAGCGACGATCCACTCTCCATGTTTGTTGCCTCCTTTGCGAGTAATCAAATTTAAAGTTTTTAGGTCAGCAATGACACGTGTAACTGTTCTTTCACTAACACCGACATTATCTGCTAGATTGGTTGCTTTTATCTTTGGGTTCACTTTCAAAATATCATATACATTTTTATGCAATGGAGTCGGAAATTTTATTCCGCCATTTATTCCGCCATTTATTCCGCCATATTCAATCTTTGGCTCCGCTAGTATTTGATTATCAGAGTTGTTTATTCCGCCATATATTTTAAATTCAATTTCTTCAGCTCGATGGGAAATCTTTTCTGTAACTAAAAAAGCAGTTCCTAAATCTAATTTAAAATCAGGTGTACCATTTCCATTTTCTCTTAATTCCTCTTCCACACGTAGTATGCCGCGACTAAATCGGTTGACAAAGCCCATTACTTTCAAAGCTTCAGCAACTACACCATTACGGTAATCATTTACCCAAGGGAAATTTTCAGGTCGTACTTTACCATAAAGACCACCGGGATTTAGTATCTCTATTCGATCATCATATTGGTAAAATTGAACAGGACCGTTACTTTCATAATCACGATGACAAATAGCATTCATCAGCAGTTCGCGAGTAGCCCAATGAGGATAGTCTAATACTGTATCTTCTCTAAGGGTACTTATTGGAATAGGGCGTCGATTGGTTATAGTAGTATCTACAAATGTGTCTAGCTGGTGTAGTACAGTGTATAAATTACCAGAGAATTTATATTCATTTAAAATTTCTCCAGCACGTCCTAAACCTTTAAAGCGCACATATTGAATATACGCGCCGGGTAGGAACCGTTCTACATTATTGCCAAACAATAAAATACCGGCATACGTTGGGCAATCAAATCGTATATCGAAAAAACCTAAAGACTGAAGTTGTACTTTTACACTCCGTTTATCTGATGCCACTACATCTTCCGGAAAAGCCATAGGCAAATATCCTAATCGAAAAGATTTTGTATCTAAATCATCAATAGTTGCTCCTATACAGGGCATCGCATCAAATGTGACTATACTCGAAGCGCGTTTTTCGTATAATATTTTTTCATCAGCTTCATTAGCTATTGCCTTACGAGGACCTACCCGAATCCATATTCGTCCTTTATACTTCACTGGAGGGAAGGTTGCAGGTTGTACTTCTACTATAATCATGTCGCCTTCAGGAAAAGAAACTTTCTCTACAACCATAGAAGGTTGAGGTTGGATATTTCCGTCAGTACGAATAGCAGCAATATTCTTCAATAATTCATCTGTAACATCTACTCCTTTAATTGTTCCATTATCTTCGGCACCAATAATTAAATATCCCGGTTGATTATGATTCGGTAAATCATTGGCGAAAGCACAAATAGCTTGCCCAAATTTGTCGGTATTAGTCGTTGATATTGTTCGTTCGACTCGATCGCTTTCTATATCTATGAGAAACTTGCGTATAATGTCATTATCTATCATAACGTTTGTATGGGGCTTGTATTTCTATATTGGTATTCTATCTGCAAAATTATTTATTTTTCAGATAAAAACACTGATAAAATCTATTTTTTAGCTCGTTGAATGGGAATTTAATGATATAAAAAGACGCACTGCCTTCTCAGGTAATGCGTCTGTGTTTTGGGGTAAAATTGTTTGTTATTATTCTTTGGGGTAATTTCTGATGCTTTTTAGTTGCTTCATATTGGTGTCAGCCTGAGTGGCAAGGCCACCGGCCTTTGCTGCATTGAAATATTTCTCAGCCGCATCGTAGTCGCTTTCCAGCAGTGCGATGACTCCCAGGTTATTCAGCGTTTCCGCTGCTTTCTGATCAGCTTTGGCAAGATGTTTTTTCGCTGTTGTCAGGTCTCCGCCTTTCTGTATTTCCATGGCTCCTGCATTCAGATTGGCAATAGGATCATCCGGGAACATGGTGGCTGCTACCTGGAACGAATGGTTGAACTCTTCGCTTCCCGGCTGGCAGCTTTCCGCAATCCGGTAGATTTCCTGCAGGCTCAACAGTTGCGGACGTGTCTTGATAATCTCTTTAGTTTCTTCCAGATTGAATCCGCGTACGGTATAGTTGACTGTGTAGTCAGAATGACGCAAAGCCGGATAGCATTCTTCCAATATATATTTATAAGTTTGAGGACCTGCCAATTGAGCAATCTGACGTTCTTTCTTGTCTATGTCCAGTGTCGAGTCATCCATCAGTTTCAGTATCTCGTCCTTCTTCTCCAATGAAGAGGCTGCGATAAACTTGCGGAATCCTTCCCAATCTTCAGAAGTATACTCTGAAGTGATCAGTTTATTGTCGAACTTGTAATAACTGGTCACGTAATCTACCAATGCCTGCGTACGACCTTTTGCCAGTCGAGTGTTATTGGCATAACTTCCTTCCGGTGATGCGTAACCGTGAATTCTTATGCTGCTGAGGGTGGTCTTGTCATCGTTGCGTACGCTGTCAATTGTTGCACGTATCTTAGCCAGCTCTACTGTGTTGCGGCGGTACTCCGGTCGGATGATAATTTGATTGACCGGGAAGTCGAGGAAGGCACTTCCTTCTATGGCACGGTGCTTGACGGCTTCTGCCTGTGGTGTTATATAAGAAATAGACGGCTGTATTACCAGTGGTGAAATGTTCAAACGGGTGATTAATTCACCGCTGGTCTCCTCTTTCAGGTCGCAGCAGCCGCATACATCAATATTCAGTTTCATTTCTGCATCACGCATCCAGGCTTCGAACTGGAATTGCTGGCGGTAATTGATTATCTGTTCCTTATTGTGTTTACGGCGGATTACGCTGTAAGTATTCTCCGAAACCGGAGTGATGTTATTGCGTTGGTTCACTACTTCCCGTTTGCGACCGTAAACGACGATGGACGGTAATATCTTAGTGCGGCCATTCGATTCGAGGAACGGAGTGAGGGTGGCCACATGATTGGAGGAGAGTTTCAGATTCTCCTGCATCACGATATCCATATCGATGCTCAACACATTGTTATCTTCATTGCGTGTGATAGATTCTTTCTCTATACGCACCTGATCTCTATAGAGTGTCTGCGCTTTCCCGCCCAATACAGGCAGCAGGCAGAAGAGTATGCATAATATCTTTTTCATATTTGTTTTGTTTTAGAATAAATAGATTAAACTGATAGCAGCTTTCGTGGGACCTAAATAGTTCTTATGTCCTTCGCTAACCTTCTCACCGCACGTCTTGCATTCGAACTGCTCATACTTGACACGTGCGTAACCTACACCGATATTTCCTTCCAGATTCCAGTGCTTGGCCAGGATCCATTGATAACCGTAGGAAATACCAGCACCAAAGAAGTTGCCTTTGAAGCGGTGGTCCTCCAGTTCCGGCCAGATGCCCCAGGGCATATTGATGGCGGCAGCCTGGTAGACGCCTCCATGTATATGGAATCCCACAAAGTGTCCATTGAACTTGTCGCAGAACCAGTAGCGGAGTTCCGGCTGGATGGCGAGCATCTTCATCATCTTCTGATCTTTGTATTTCCACGGATTATAGTTGGCATACAAGTCCAGCGTTAACTTCTTACTCAGACCGACTTCGGCTCCGAGATTGATAATTTTCATCGCGTCCATTACGAGATTGGTTTTCACTCCGACTACCTGACTATATAATAAGGTAGAAGCAAACAAGGTAACGAACAAAAATAAGATTCTTTTCTTTTTCATCGCATGATGGGTTTTGTTTGTTGATGCTACAAAAGTAGCGGTTATCTGAATAGACGTTAATTGGTGGATTCATCTTTCTTCTCTTTGCTTTCAATGGAAATTAATAAGTAGGGTGGTATATCATTCTTTTTATGGGTGGCATATAATTCATCGGTGATAGGTGGTGTTTTTATCGTCTGTGTTGAATGATTTGCGCATGGACGGTGTTTCGATACTTGCATATCTTATTCAAGTGCTTGAATAAGCTGTATTTCGTTCGTTAAAGAGTGGTAATTTATTCATTTTCCCTTCTAAAAAGTTTTTTCTATTGATTAAAACACCTATGTTTGCAATGTACAAACGAACAAGGAAAGACAAATAAGACAACTTAAGTTTAAAAGATTCCCTCCTAAGGAACATGAACAGATAAACAATATGAAGTGTAAGAAGCGGACGAAATAACAAACAACAGTTCGCAAACAAATTAAAAAAACAAATAAAATTTAGGAGGAACTAATATGAAATCAATTAAATTCTTTTTCGCATGTGTATTGGCATTAACTTTTGTAGCATGTTCTAATGCTGAAAGTGATAGTTTTGAAGACAACTCTTCAAGCTTTGAATCCATGATATCTTTATATGGTATACAATCTGCAACTGTCGACTCTAAAGTAGGCGATGTACCCTCTGTGACTGCAGAAGAAATGGCAAGTGTACTTGAAGCACTTCGTCAGAACGGTAATACCATCCGTAACTGTGAATCGGAAACTTTGGAAGGATACTACGAAAGTGGTGACAGAAAAGAAGTGAAGATGCTTGCAGAATATCAAGCCCGTACCAGAAGCGGTGCTTTCGTAGAACAATTCGCATTGTGTGTTTCCATCAACTTTAATATTGATAATAACGGCGGAGTATTTTATATAGGTACTACATACTCTTCCTCAACTGACCTGTTCAACTGGCAGGGTTACGGAGCTTCCTTATCTACTACTGCTGAAAGAAACAGTATATTCAGCTCAACTTCTTATCTTTATTTCCGTGTAAGCGACCAGGGTGATTGTCTGGTAAAAGTACCCGTAAGCTTTAAAGGTAACTACAACTTTAAGGATAATAAGGGAACTTATAGCTTCACTCTTTCTAAAGCAGCTAATTAATACAACAGGAATTTATTGATTTTAGGTATTACGTTACAATATATACAACAATATAAAAGGACTCCATGCGCCGTGCATGGAGATTCCATCAAACTAAAAGAGGAACCAGACAGCAAACAATAGTATAGCTTTGGTCATTTAGACGATTTAGAAACAAACAATGAGAGGCTCGCCGATTCTTTTACGAATCGGCGGGCTTTTGTTTTATTGTGAATTATTGCTAAAAAATATTTGTTATCCGATTTGCTAATGATTTAATTATCTATCTTTATCAGCCAATACACATAAACAAAATACAATTAAGATATGAGGAAGTTCTTCTTTCTGTTGTTACTATTGACGGGTTTTCTCCCGGCATACTCTATAGATACCCACTGGGACCTGGAACCGCAAATAATTAAAAACGGAGTCGGAAATAATACTATTTATCATGTTTGTTATGGAAGCGAAGGATTTATGTGGTTCTCTACCGACAAGGGAATCTCCCGCTATGATGGCTTCAGATTTCGTGATTATCCGCTCATTATGAGCGTTGACTCCCTTTCCACCCCTTTGCATCAGGCTGTAAAAATGCTGAAGGAAGGTTCCGACGGTTTATTTTATGCTTCACTTTACCAAGGAGGAATTACCTGTTTTGACAAAGAAATAGAAAAGTTTTTGCCTGTACGTTTTGACAGGCCGCTGAAACTTAAAGAGATTCAGGATTTTTGCTGGAATGACGGCAGCCTGTATCTGGCTACTTCGCATGGATTGTTCGAATCACGTCCCATCCGTAAGAAAGAGGGAAAAGAAGATTTCGTCTATTGTATATTGAATCCCGAACCTTTGATAAAAGGAAAGATTACCAATCTTTGCACGGATGGAAAAACAAATCTGTATTTTGCCGTTGACCGCGAAAAGGTGATACATTATGATCTCGTAACCAAAAGAAGTTCTGTGATCAGAGAATATGATGTGGTGAACAGACTCTTTTTGCGACAGGGATATTTATGGATTTGCAGATTATGGAATGACATCGTATGTTATGACCTTAAATCGCATAAGGAACGCGTAGTCTCTCTTGAAGGGGGGAATCAGTCGGATTTCTCCAACTCGTATGTTACGGATATGGTGATGAAAGATAAGCAGACGTTTTATCTGACGACATGGGACGGATTATACAAATTGCGTTTTGAGAATCAGAAATTGTGTGAGAGTCCGTTTACATTAACACTACTGACGCAGGGTGAAAAAGCATTCCATTCAAGAATCGAAAATAAGATGACGAGTCTGCTATGGGATAACAGGCAGCAGATTCTTTGGGTAGGTACCTTTGGTGGCGGAGTGGTAAAGTTTGATATCAGCGACAGCATGTACAGCCGGGTACGGCAGAATTTTAACTCCAGAGTGGACGGTATGGTCGAAGATGCAAAAGGCTATATCTGGCTGACGGTGACCGACGGGGGCATTATGAGAAGTATTACTCCGTCATTTTCGATGGATACACATTTTGAGCCGTGGAAAAAAGTATCCGGTCTTTCCGGACGTTATCATATATATAAGGGTAAGAACGGAAACATTTGGCTGGGTAACAATTTGGGAGAGATCATCTCTGTCAATCCGCTTACGGAAGACGTGGAATCTTTCCAGTTGAAAAACAACGAAGGCGGGAGGATGCAGACTATTATCCATTGTTTTTGTCTGGACTCGTGGAATCGTTTGTGGGTAGGTACTTCGAATGGACTGGTACAGGTAGACCCTAAAACTCACGGATGCAAAAGTGTACAGCTGCCCGGTGAAATCAAGAATGTATTTGCAATTACTGAAGATAAGGAAGGCAACGTATGGGTCGGCACGGATAAAGGACTGAAAAGACTTGAAACGAACGGTGATCAGATACGGGTGGAAGGAAACTATGAAAAGGAGAACGGTCTGGAAGAAGCCGGAGTGCGAACCCTGTATGTGAATAACTATAATCAGATTTATGCAGCCTATCTGAACGTCGTTGTCCGTATTGACGGAAGAGAGAAAGATAAGATAGAATCTGTCTATACACTACAGAATGGTTTGACGGACGGTCATGTCAGCTGCATGGTCGACGACCATATCGGAAATACCTGGGCAGGAAACAATGTCGGAGTGATGACCATCAGAAATGGACAGGAGGCTTTCTATAGTTATCTGTCGGTGGGAAACTGCAGTGCAGTCTGTCGTTTGAATGACGGACGCTTGTTATGGGCGAATTCCTGGGGGCTGATTTTCTTTGATCCTTCCGCAACCAAAGGTGATAGTGGCAAGAAGCATCTGATGCTGACCGATGTGGAAGTCGGCGGAGAAACGGTGCTGGCAGGAGAGAAGCGGAACGGGCAGATGATTCTGTCTGTTTCTCCGGAAAAACAGGAGAAACTGGTGTTTGCTTCCGATAACAACGACTTTCATTTGTTCTTTTCCGATTTGCGTTACGGACTGGCGCAGCGCAAGATTGCTTACCGTCTGCTTCCTGCGGACAAAGACTGGAAGATGATACCGCTTGCGGAGGGACTGTGGTTCAACGGGTTGGCTGCCGGGAAATATACCTTGCAGGCTAAACTGGTTTTCCCGGATGGGAAAGAAGGGGATGTAATCGAGATTCCTCTGGTGGTGAAGGGGAAATGGTATCAGACTATATGGGCATATATTATGTATGCTCTGTTAGTTGGCGGATTATCTTATTTCTTCTATTTTTATTTCAGAAAGAAGGATCAGCGCAAACAGATTCATCGGGACCGTGAGATGATACTGAAGGAGAATCTGAATCTCGAAAAGCTGAAACAGGAACAGAAGAAAGAGATAGAAGCGATGAGGAACCGGTTGCTGATGCTCTTTGTACAGGAATTGCGTACGCCGTTGTCACTCATCATCGCTCCGCTGAAGGAATTGCAGAAGGATGACTCTCAGACTTCTCAGCTTTCTCTGCAGGTGGCGTATCGGAACTCACTCCGTATGGTGGATGCCTGCGACCAGTTGCTGGCAGTATACGGACAAGGCAATATGGAATCAAAACTGGAAGTTGCTCCGTATTCGGTGGACAAAATGATCGACAGCTCTCTTTTTGGTGTCCGCGACTTGTTGAAGGTGTATACCATTGATTTCCATTGCGAGAAGAGAATCAAGAAGGAGATGGAATTCTATGTGGACAAAAAGAAAATAGAATTCGTCATTCATAATCTGTTGACGAATGCTTTCACCCATACGCATTATGCGGGAACGATATCTTTATCTGTTTGTGAGGTCGTAAATGACAATATGCACTATGTCAGCCTGATAGTAGAAGATGACGGAAAAGAAAAGGTAAGAACCGCTGAGCAGTTGATGAGCGAGAATGAAGGATCGGAACATGACATGTCGGCTGCGCAAATGGGATTCACCATCATGCAACAGATGATCGAAGCTCATTACGGAACGATTACTCTTGAAAGTACCGAAGGAAAGGGTACGAAGGTCACGGTCAATCTTCCTGCCGACAGAGATGTCTTTGAAAACAATCCGAATATTCAGTTTACCGATCCGGAAGAACTGACGGAAGTAGCAGAACCGGAACCCGAATCGGCAGAAGCACAGAAACAGGATTTGACAGTAGAGGATGCTGTAGTGCAACAGGATCAGCAACTGCCGCTTTTTGCGGAGGCATTGTCTGCCGAAGAAGTAGCCCCCCCCGTAGCAAGCGGAGCTAAAAAGACGATATTGATTGTAGAAGATCATAAAGATATCCGACTCTATCTGAAGGTGCTGTTTGGCAATGAATATAATCTGCTGATGGCAACCAACGGGCAGGAGGGTGTCGATACGGCGATGAAAGAGATGCCCGATTTGATCATCTGTGATGTCATGATGCCGGTAAAAGACGGTTTTGAATGTTGCCGGGAGGTGAAGGAGAATCCGGAAACGTGCAGTATTCCTTTTATTATGCTGACGGCAAAGGTAGAAGATGACGATATTATTCACGGGCTGCAGCTGGGTGCGGATGATTATGTACTGAAACCATTTACTCCGGGCATTCTGAAAGCGAAAGTCAGCAGTCTGATTAATGGTCGTCAGACGTTGAAGCAGATGTACACGAAGTTGTTCAAATTGCCGGGAACGGATACGATTGTCGTGAGCGAACCGGAACAGGCGGGTGAGGAAGTGAAGACGGAAGATCCGTTTATCACAGCTGTTATCAAAATTGTGGAAGAAAATATTTGCGAGGCGGACTTCAGCGTGAAGAAACTGGCGGCGGAAATGAATATGAGTCAGCCCACTCTCTACCGCAAAGTGAAGCAAAGTACAGACTATACCATTATAGAACTGATCAGAGGGGTACGTATGCGTCGTGCGGGAGTGCTGCTGAAAATGAAACAATATGCGGTGCAGGAAGTTGCCGAAATGGTGGGGTATAATGATATTCCGACTTTCCGCAAACATTTTGTGGATGCATTTGGTACGACTCCTTCTACGTATGAATGAAAAAAATGACTACTTTTGCAGTCGAAAACCCTAAAATGAGGAATCGGCGTGCAAAGGTATTTTATTTATTTGGCTTATGATGGAACCAACTATCACGGTTGGCAGATACAACCCAACGGGAGTAGTGTGCAGGAATGCTTGATGAAGGCTTTGTCTACTTTTCTGCGTCGTGATGTGGAAGTGATAGGTGCCGGACGGACAGACGCGGGGGTGCATGCCTCGCTCATGGTGGCGCATTTTGATCATGAAGACGTGCTCGATACGGTGACCGTCGCCGAAAAACTGAACCGTTTATTGCCTCCCGATATTTCTGTCTACCGTGTCCGTCAGGTGAAACCGGATGCGCACGCGCGCTTTGACGCGACTGCCCGAACGTATAAGTACTATGTGACTACCGCCAAATATCCTTTCAACCGTCAGTATCGTTGCCGTGTTTATGGTTCGCTGGATTATGACCGTATGAATGAAGCGGCACGTACCCTGTTCGAATACATCGATTTTACAAGTTTCAGCAAACTGCATACGGATGTAAAGACCAACATCTGCCACATCACTCATGCCGAATGGACGAAGATGGAAGGCGAAGATGCCACCTGGGTATTCACTATCCGTGCCGACCGCTTTCTCCGTAATATGGTACGTGCCATCGTAGGAACATTGCTCGAAGTAGGACGCGGCAAACTGACCGTGGAAGGTTTCCGTAAAGTGATAGAACAACAGGATCGTTGCAAAGCAGGAACTTCCGCTCCGGGAAATGCGCTCTTCCTTGTCAACGTAGAATATCAGGAAGAGGAAATAAGTAATAGGTAATAGGTAATAGGTAATAGGTAATAAGTATTGCCCAGTGCTTATTACCTATTACCTGATACTTGTTACTTGACACCTATTACTTATTACCTATTACTTAATACTTATTACTTATTTCAATATGTGGTTATTATTAGCTTTTCTCTCGGCTACTTTGCTGGGATTTTATGATGTATTCAAGAAACAGTCGTTGAAAGATAATGCGGTGTTGCCTGTATTGTTTTTGAATACGCTTTTCTCCAGTCTTATTTTTCTGCCGTTCATTTTGGTATCGGCATTCGAGCCTGATCTCCTTGGGGGAACCATCTTTAATGTTCCCGTTGCAGGATGGGAGCAGCATAAATATATTATCATCAAGTCGTTTATCGTTCTGTCATCGTGGATATTCGGTTACTTCGGGATGAAACACTTGCCTATTACCATTGTGGGGCCTATCAATGCCACCCGTCCGGTGATGGTGCTTGTAGGAGCGATGCTGGTGTTTGGCGAACGTCTGAACCTTTATCAATGGATTGGAGTGATGCTGGCAGTGGCTTCCTTCTTTATGTTGAGCCGGTCGGGAAAGAAAGAAGGGATCGATTTCAAGCATAACAAATGGATTTTCTTTATTATTCTGGCAGCGGTCATGGGAGCTATTAGCGGATTGTATGATAAGTTTCTGATGAAACAGCTGAATCCGATGCTGGTGCAATCGTGGTATAATGTCTACCAGTTCTTTATTATGGGAACCATCGTTTTTCTTCTTTGGTGGCCCAAACGGAAGACGACTACTCCTTTCCGCTGGGACTGGACCATCATTCTGATCTCCGTATTCCTTTCGGCTGCGGACTTTGTCTACTTTTATGCACTGAGCTATGATGACTCCATGATCTCCATCGTTTCGATGGTTCGTCGGGGAAGCGTGATCGTATCTTTCATTTTCGGAGCACTCTTCTTCCGTGAAAAGAATTTAAAAAGCAAAGCGATTGACCTTATCCTCGTGTTAATCGGAATGATATTCTTATATTTGGGGTCTAAATAAAAAGTACAATATGAAATCAAATAAAATCACTCATACCATCGCATTTTTCATCGCCGGTCTGTTTACTTTTGTCTCTTCACAGGCGCAGGAAGCAAAGACTCTTTTTATCAACGTACCGGATTCACTTTGCCCCTTGCTTACGAAGGTGAACCGTGAAGACTGCATCGACTTTCTGAGCAGTAAAATGAAAGCACAGGTGGAAAATCGCTTCGGGCAGAAATCGGAAATGACTGATTTGGGTAAGGATTATATCCGTATGCAGATGACTCCGGAAACCACTTGGCAGATGAAAGTACTGGCTTTGAATGATACCACGAATGTGATTTGTACGGTAGCTACGGCATGTGCTCCGGCTTGTGACAGCAGTATCCGCTTCTATACTACAGACTGGAAACCTCTGACTGCCGATTCATTCATCACCCTGCCGGTCATGAACGATTTTCTGCTTACTCCGGACTCCACTGCGATATACGAATTTGACGAAGCCTCCCGTTCGGCAGATATCTTATTGATGAAAGTGGATATGAACAAGGAAAATACAGAATTGGTTGTCACTCTGGCTACTACCGACTATATGTCAAAAGAAACGGCAGAAAAACTTAAACCGTTTCTCCGCCGTCCTATTGTTTATCAGTGGAAGAATGGAGCGTTTACCAAATAAACAGCTCCGCCCCATTTCTACTAATTATCCATTTTCCATTCTCCATTATCCATTAGCCAAGCACTCATTGATGAATGCCACCATTTCCGGTGTATGTTCTTCTACGCTTTGAAGTAGTTTGAACTGTGCCTTGGTGCGTACCAGATTATGTTCGGGATATTTGATTTTGTAGTAAGTATCTCCGTTGATATAATCGGCAAGGAACCGTACACACTGCATATAGGGGAATAAAGCGGCAGCATAAGGCAGGTTCTCTATTTCAATGGGAGTGAGGAATGACTTGGCACCTTTCAGGTATCCTTTGGTGAATGCCTTGAATATCTCCATGTTGAAGTTCACACGATCCAGGTCTTTGTCATCTTCGTCGCCGGTATTGGCGCCTGTACGGAGGAAATCACCGTAGTCGGAGAAGATGAAACTCGGCATTACCGTATCCAGATCGATGACGCAAAGCACTTTTCCGTCTTCATCAAACATCATGTTGTTTACTTTCGTATCGCAATGGCATACCCGTTTCGGAAGCTTTCCTTCGCGGAACAGGCGTTCTGCCTTGCACATTTCGTCCGCACGCTTTTCTATCTCGTCCAGATAATACTGCACTTCGGCTACTCGTCCGGCAGCATTGGCAGCGACTGCATCACGCAACTGTTTGAGACGAAATTCCATGTTATGGAAGTCGGGGATGGTTTCTCCCAGTGTCTCCGGAATGTCGGCAAGCATAGCCTGGAAGTTTCCGAAAGCCTCTCCTGCGTAATTGGAATATTCCGGATTGACGGTCTCGTACGTTTTGGCACGCGGAATAAATACCATGACACGCCAGTAGCTTTCTCCGTCGAACCAGTAAGTTTTTCCTTCTTCAGTGGGGAGGAAAGAGAGAACTTTGCGTTCGATGTCGGTTTCTCCGGCTTCGGTCAGTTTCTTGCGAATGTGTCCGGTGACTGCGGCAATATTGGATTGAAGCATTTCTACATTCTGGAAGATGGCATGATTGATGCGTTGCAGAACGTAGTCGGGGGCGTCTGCTTCTTGTGTGTTAACTTTGTATGTGTCGTTGATGAGTCCTGCTCCCAAAGGCTTGATCTCTGTGATAGTACCTTGGGTGTTGAACTTGGCTACAATACTTGATAAATCTTTCATGGGTCTTTTCTTTAAAATTTATACTAAGGTTATCGATAATCATATTTGGTGGCCTCGGCAGCCTGACTGCCGGAACGAACCGGTACCAGAGTGAATCCCCAGTTGTATTCGCGGTTGGCGGGAATCTGGTGGAAAGGTTCCGGACGTGCTCCCCAACTGTCATAGCCGCCTACTCCCTGTTGCTTCATGTCGACACAAACTTCGACGAAGTCTCTCGGAGTGATGTCGTTGACGTGATGCATCCGGCGCAATACATTGCGGGCGGCCTTTTCGTCGTGGTTGGCAGCTTCTTCCGGGCTGAAGTTATTCCATTGGTACGGGTGGGGCAACGCTTCTTCCGAGTCGAAGTCCTCAACGGAATTACGCAGTGCGTTGAAACCGATCAGGCTGTCGGCAACGATGACAAGTCCGTTTCCTTTATCGGGAGACAGGTTGAGCCAGCGCGTATCCGTGTGGTGTCCGTTCTCCTGAGGACGTACGTAGTTGAAGTACATCTTGTCGGCGGTTGTCTGATAGACGCCTACCATGGTTCCGTGATTGCGGTCGATGTAGTTTTCTTCCGGACCACGCCCGAAATACTGTACATTGTTCATCTGCGCCGGCAGACGGAAACGTACACCGATGCGGGGTACTTCCAGCTTAGAAGCGGCTTTGCGGGCTGCATCACTTCCGGGAGTGAAGGTAGCCATGCGGGTAGCTTCGGAGGCTTCCGTCTCGGCAGCCTGCATATCGGTCGAAGTAAATTTGGCATTTACATGAACGATTCCGCTTGGGTATATCTTATAGGTGACAACATACAGATTGCCGGCTGTCAGCAGATAAGTTGCCTGTAACAGGACGGCTTTGTCTTCTGTGCTTACCTTCGTGTCTGTCACGTGGAAGTCTTTGCTGGACTGTTTCCATACGTGGAGGCGTTTGGGAGCACCGTTTCCGTAATCATTGTCATTAGGCGCACGCCAGAAGTTGGGCTGGATGCCGAATCCGTCTTTGAAGTATTCGGTTCCATCCACTTTGTATGAGGTAACCAGACCGCTCTTCTTGTTGAATACAAAGTTTACTTTTGAAGAAGAAACAGTCAGTTCGTCTCCCTGGGTTTGAGTTTGCAATGCGGGGCCGTTGGCTTTGTACGTATTCCTTTCGGCTTCGACGGGCAGACGGAACTGGTCGTATGCAATTTCGTATCCGGCGGGAATCAGTGGTTCCGATTCTACGGCTATTACGCTGAAGTTAACGAAATATTCCGTTCCCGGACGGGCTTTCAGACCACTTACCGGTACGGTGAATTCTTTCGAAGCCTGCGGAGCGATGTCCAGTGATACTTTTCCGCTTTTGACGGTTTTTCCGTTGGCCAGTACGCTGTAATGTATCTGATACTTTTTCAGATTGGTGAAGTAGAAACGGTTCGTGATGTTGAACTTGCCCGATGCTGCGTCGATCGCTTCGAAGCCGACATTCTGATGCACATATTTCACTTCTGCCATTGCCGGATGCGGACCACGGTCGGGGTTGACAAGGCCGTTGCAGAGGAAGTTACCGTCGCTGGGTGCATTTACTCCGAAGTCACCTCCGTAAGCCCAGTATTCTCTTCCGTTCTTGTCTTTCTGGAGCAGACCCTGGTCCACCCAGTCCCAGATATATCCTCCCTGAAGGTTCGGATATTTATAGATAGCCTGCCATTGTCCCCAAAGGTTTCCGGTAGAGTTACCCATTGCGTGTGCATATTCAGACGGAACAACAGGACGGTCGCTGCCGTTCTTGCCGATATCTTCCAGCCAGCCGGCACCCGGATACTGAGGTACGTACATATCGGTGTTCCATTCCCATTGTGCACGTTCATAGTTGACGGGACGTTGCATGATGTTCTTGTCGGCTTCTTTCAACCAGAGATAAGTCTGGTAGAAGTTGTATCCGTTTCCGGCTTCATTTCCTAATGACCAGAAAGTGACACTGGGGTAGTTCTTGTTGCGTTCGAACATATTGATCGTGCGGTCCATGTGGGGTTTCAGCCATTCGGGGTTGTTGCCTAATGATCCGCCTTTGCGGAGATCGTAGTACATACCGTGGCTTTCGATATTGGCTTCATCGTACACGTAAAGTCCGTATTCATCGCAAAGTTCGTAGAAACGGCGGTCCTGCGGATAATGGCAGAGACGTACGCTGTTCAGATTATGCTGTTTCATCAGTTCGAAGTCCCGACGCATCAGTTCTTCGGTGACGTAATGTCCGGTTTCCGGATTATGTTCGTGGATATTGACTCCTTTCAGTTTCAGCGGTTGTCCGTTGATAAACAGGCATACATAAGGTTTTCCGCTGGCGGCTTTCTGATCGATAGGTTTGATCTCGATGCGGCGGAATCCTACATTGAAAGGGATAATCTCATTGACTTTACCCTCTTCTTTTACAGTCATCACCAGCTTGTAGAGGTTCGGATGTTCCGATGTCCATGTGTGTATGTCAGTCAGATTCTTGTCAAAAGAAAGGGTACGTATCTCGTTGACAGGGACATAAGTTGTCTTTTCTTCAGTGGCAACTACTTTTCCCTGAGCGTCGAGCAGTTCATATACCAGCGTCAGATTGGTTGCAGCCGGACGATGATTGCGCAAGTCGACGTTCAAAGCGAATATTCCGTTCTTATAACTGTCATCCAGCGTCGATGTGACACGGAAATCTTTCAGGGCAGCTTTGGGCTGTGAATACAGATATACATCCCGTTCGATACCACTGATACGCCAGAAGTCCTGACATTCCAGATAAGAACCTGTGCTCCAACGGAAGATTTTCAGTGTAAGTACATTCTTGCCCGGTTTCACGTATTTGTTGATCAGGAATTCTGCAGGGTTCTTGGAATCTTCGCTGTATCCTACTTCCTGTCCGTTGATGTATACATATACACCTGATTTCGCTCCGGCGAGGTGGAGGTAGATATCCCGTTCTTGCCAGTCGGCGGGGATATCGATGTCCCGACGGTAGACTCCGACGGGATTGGCTTCCGGAAGGGTGGGAGGCTGCGGGTTACGAGGCTTGAATTCATAACCGTGGTTGGTGTAGATAGCTACTCCATATCCTTGCACTTCCCAGTTGCCCGGAACTTTGATGTCATTCCAGGAGTCCGTGCTCACGGAAGGGTCGGTGATATTGGCGGGAAGGTCTTTGTAGCTGTCTGCGAAGAAGAACTTCCATGTGCCGTTCAGCAACTGATAATGGTTGCTTTTTTCAAACTTTCCGGTAAGTGCATCAGTCCGGTTGTCGTACGTCATGAAGGAAGTACGCGGATATTCTTTATTGACCGATACAACTTGTACATCCTGCCAGTAAGGCTTGTCGGATGTTTTTTCGGCCATAGCGCCTGTTGTTAACAGAGAGAATAATCCTGCCAGTAATAGGTGATATGATCTGTATTTCATGTTTCTCAATCTTGTTTCTTTTTTATTTAACTTTGATATGGTCGAAGCCTTCCCCATAAACTCCGATAACGGCACTCTGCGATACAAATGCGTTGGGGTCGATATCTTTAATCAGTCGGAAGATGATGGTAGACTCCCGTTTTTTAGCAAGCACAAACATCATTTTCACTTCTCTGCCTGTGTAGAAGCCGGTTGCATTGATGATCGTCACTCCACGGTGAGGGTATTCGTTGATGTGTCGTCCTATCTCCTCATATTTATTGGATATGATAAAGAACTGGACGGACTGACGCGCGCTGTTCACTACCTGGTCGAGGACGAAACTGCAAATGTAAAGCGTTGCAAATCCGTATACTACCTTCTCCCAGTCCTTCAGAACGAAATAACTGGAGGTAATGATGATCATATCGCAGATCAGTATGACTCTTCCCAAGGTTATGTCCCGGTATTTGTTGATGATAGCGGCAATAACGTCCGTACCGCCGGTGCTTCCGTTGGCGCAGAACGCGACTCCGATACCGCCGCCACAGAACGATGCTCCGATGACGCATGCCATGAAAGGCTGGTCGCGAAGAAGGGCAACGCCTGATGCCAGTTGCTGGATAACGGACAGGAAGAAAGTCAGGGTGAATACTCCAAAAATCGTTTTAATACAGAACTTTAATCCCAATAACTTAAGCGCAAGCAACAATAAGAAAAAGTTAATGCTGAAATATGTATACTGTACCGGGAATCCCGTTGCCCAATATACAATAGATGCAATACCCGGCACTCCGCCCGTCGTAATGTCGTTGGGGAGTAGGAAAACGGTCCATCCGATGCCATAAAGTATCATACCTATGGCGATCATCACATAATCTTTGGCTTCCCGAAGGATAGTCTGTCTAGAGGGTTTTAAAATATCTGCTTTCATATAGGTGATTATAATAATCAGTAAAGTGCCGAACATGAACTTACGGATAACCTGACTTTTTCCCAGTCTGGTTATCCGTAAGTTTACATATTAATAAGGTATAATGGCTTATTCGGCAAAAGCGTGTCTGTAACCTTGCACTTTGTTCCATCCGCCACGGGTGAAATCAGGAACTTCTACCGGAGCAGAACCGTTCTCGATGGAAAGTCTGGTCAGCTCGGCCATACAACACCATTCCGCGAGGTCGTAAACGTCCATGTCCAGTGGCAAACCATTGCGCAGGCAGTATACCAGACGATAGTCCATGATATAATCCATACCACCGTGTCCGCCTACTTTCTTGGCAGTTTCTTCCAGTTCTTTGTGGATAGGATCTTTGTATTTAGCCATCAATGCTTTTTTCACATCTTCGGATACAGAACCGTGTGCATTCAGCTTTTCGTGGTTCGGCACATCATTAGAGTCTACTTGTGAAGGTCTCAGGCAGTATTCCTCAATCGGATATTTGCTGGCATAGCCATCAGCTCCAACTACCTGATACATACGGCTGTAAGGACGGGGAGTCATTACATTGTGCTGTATCAACATTGTTTTACCATTTTCCGTGCGGATCAGCGTGGATGTCTGGTCTCCATTTTGGAAGTCTGTTACTTCTTTTCCGGTTTGTTTCTTGATATAGGCAGGACCGTTTACAGGTTTGGTATCCATGGATACTAGCGTTTTCATACGGTCGCCACGGTGGATATTGAGTACCTGGCAAGCCGGGCCCATTCCGTGAGTAGCATATACATCACCACGATGCAGATGATTGTAATCCATACGCCAGTTGTTCCAGTAATACGGCCAGAAGTCTTCGAGGTTATGGATATAAGCGCCTTCTACATGAAGTACTTCACCGAATACACCTTGTTGTGCCATATTGAGTGAAGTCAGTTCGAAGAAGTCATATACGCAGTTTTCCAGTTGCATACAGTGCTTGCGAGTCTTTTCGGAAGTGTTGATTAGTTTCCAGATTTCGTCCAGTGTCATAGCGGCAGGTACTTCGATGGCTACATGTTTGCCATGTTCCATAGCGTATACACCCATGTCTGCGTGATGTTTCCAGTCTGTGGCTATGTATACCACGTCGATATCGTCCCGTTCGCAGAGCTTTTTCCATGCGTTTTCATCTCCTGCGTAGGAAGCCGCTTTAGGCAGACCGGCTTTTTCCAGTATCTTTTGTGCACTCTCAACACGTTCGGGGAGAAGATCGCATAAAGCTACAATCTGAGTTCCCGGAATATGTGTCCAGCGTTCAACCGCACCGGGACCGCGCATTCCCAATCCGATAAAGCCTACACGGACCGTTTCAAGTTTAGGAGTAACGAGTTGGATTACGTCTTGCTGATTTGCCGGACGAGCCGGAGTTTCTACTTTTATAGGAGAGAATTTTGCTTTTGTCTTTTGAGCAAAACTGGTCTGGCAGGTCAACAATGCAAGACCGACGAGTGTGCTAAGTAGTAGTTTCTTCATCTTTCTTTTAATTTTTAATTGGGGGTTATTAATTGGTTTTTCATTTCGGTGTCAAAAATACTAATTAATTAATCAATCCAGTGTAATTATTGTAGATATTTTCATTGCCCGTCTATATTTTTGGTAGAAAAAGAGTCGCACTATTCCCTATGTTATAATGATATTCTCGGCATCGCCCGAACAGTGAGCGATGCCGTTTTTACATCTGTAATGTGTGTTAAGTTAAATTGTTCTTATAACAGAATACGTTTTCCGTCAGCTTGTACGGCATATAATTTGGCATTCACCATCAATATGGATGAAGGAATCTCGAAAGTCGTGAAGGTAGAAAAATAAAGTAATTTTCCATTTTCATCATTCTCCCTGAGTTCAAAAGCCACAGCTTCATCTCCGTTTTGGATGGAGACCTTGCGTCCTGCCAGCTCTGCCGTGATAGTTTTGGTTATCTTCTGATTTTCTTTGAACTGAGTGTAATATCCGACATCTCCTACTGCCGAATAGCGGTAGTCATTAGATGGAAACTCACTTTTCTTTCTGTCTTCGATGTATTGGAAAGCGTGTTTCGGGGCAGGGAATTGTGCCATGTATTCTTTGGCTTCCCGAATCATCGCATCGCTTACATAGTACTTGTATGTTCCATACTGTTCGATGGTCGTATTGACCGGTTCGAAGAATCCCCATATCTCGAAAAAGTCAGTCAGGTTCTGATTGGCGGCTTTACTTGCCATTTTTGCAAATTCAAGTTGCTTTTTTCCGGGGTCTTCACCTTCGGTCATATTCACTTCGCGCATCAGTTTGAAAAGTGTCTGCCAGAAATCAGTTTTATATTCACAACGATGATAGTAAATCCACAATTGCCAGTTCATTCTCATATGTGTTTCCGTATCTTCGTTTTGGTGGGTTGCGTCTCCCATGTTATACCAAGCCTGCCCGTTGGCATAACGAGCGGTTGCGACACTTCCCAATCCGTTGCCACGCGATTTGTATTTTCCTAATTTATAGATAATGAAATTAGAGAATAGATTATTGGAGGATTCGGTAGAACTGGCCCAGTTAATAGCTGCCTGATGAACATGGCCAATTTCATGAGCAGGTCCCCATGCGTTATCTTCCGCCGCCATTACATTGTCTTCCAACAAGATATTGCCTAAGTAGGTATAGACAAATCCGATTTGATAGTCAGAAGCCCACATATAACTTCCTTCCGGTGAGATGGCAAATAAATGGTTGTTGACCTGTGATGGACGTACATCGTCGATTCCCATTAATTCTTGTTGCCAACCGACGATGTTATCCCATAGATGGATAGCCGAGAGGATGTTGTTGGGTACATATTCCAATAATTTGTTGCGGTGGAAATAGAACATGATCTTTTCTCCGCGTATGCAGAAGTATTTGTGTGTTGATTTTTTTAATAATTCAGCGTATTTTTCGTCTGTCTTATGTTCTTTCAGATCGAAGAAACCGTTCACTGTGCCACTTCCCAGTGGTATGTGGATTTTGATGGGTTTTGCTGAGTTTGAAGTCAGTTCGGTGTTGTACATGACAAACAATTGTCCTTCTCCTTTCATGGTCAGTTTATTGACTCCGGGATTTAGCATATAGACATCCCCTGAAGAAGCTGTTTGCTTGTATTCTGTGCCTGTTTCCCAAATACACTGTATGGAAATATTTTGTCCGTATGTGTCACCTACCAATACGATAATATCATCTCCTGCCTTGACAGATATGCCGGTCGGGTTGTCGAGATCACTATATTTCTTGGTCATTAATTTATTCGCCCATTCGGCAATATTACTGTATGGTTCATAGCTGCGAATACGAAATTCTTTTTCCCATTTATCGTATGTATTGTCACGAATCGCTTCTGCTATTCTGACGAAATAGTCTGGCAGAGCTTGTATCTGTTCATCGGTGACGTTGTTCTTTACTTCCGTACAGGTTATGTCTGTAAATACGGTAAGAAGTTGTTTATCCAGTGTTTTATCCGTATTTGTTTTGTAAAATTCCATTTCATCACAGCTTACAAAATCACCCAGACCGCTTAATACTTCGAATTTGATTCCGGTCGCTTTTATGCCTTCAGAAAATGAAACTTTGGAAGGAGCATTCTGCTCTTTAAAGTCATATTCTCCTTGTAATGTATAATCTGACCGGTCAGGACTTGTTGTTGTATATACCTTGACCTTTCCGAAGTTTCCATTACCGGATCGGGTATAATAAATTAAGTAGTCTATTTCTGTATCTCCTTTAAAATAGTATTCCAGCGTGACAGGAAATTTGGCGGATTGTCCCCACGGAGTATGGAAAGGAGCGGCTCCATCAGTCGAAAATTTGCCATCATACGTATTTTCAATATCCTGTCCATCCTGATGCTCACTCGCTTTGCCTCCGGTTGGTGTAACCTTGATGTCACCCTCAACAATCACTTCACCTTTCGCATATTGATTAACGGTGATGGTATAGGTTGCTGTAGCCGATGTTACTTTTATGCTGGCTGTCCTTTTGATTTCGCCGGTATTTTCATTCACCGTGATTTTCAGAAAAGTTCCTTCTGCTGTTGTCTTTTGCTTTGAGCATTGTAGCCAGTTTGCTTCATAAGAAACGCTCCATTGAGCTAACTCCAGAGATGTGTTAATTGGAATCTGGACAGATGTACTCGATTTATCCAGATTTTGTATCAGATATTCCTCACTGATACTGAAGGAGGTATTTATGATCGATTTTTCGCTATCCTTGCATGCCAGTGAGACCGTAAATAGAGAAAAAAGGGCTAATAGGTTAGTAATGAATCTTTTTATTGTCATCTTTTTGCTGTATTAGTTTTTAAGAATAGGAGGGGGATGAAAGGGTGAGTCAAAAGTCTGGCTCACCCTCTGTCTCCCTTTTATTATTCGGACAGTATAAACAAACTAAATTCGCTCCATACAAAGTAAGAACCACCGGTCCAGTTGCTTTCACATTCAAAGCGTAATGTGTTGGCTGCATTGTCTATTGTAACATCAGGGGAAACATATACACCTGCAGCACCTGACGGGAGGCTGTCTTCATCCCATGCAAAACGCTTGTAAAGTTGCAAATCACTCTCATTTGCTCCCGTATATAAATTGAACCATGCCAGAGCGGCATTTCCGTTACTTGATCTGTTGGTGTAGGTGAAACGGAATGTCTTGGTTGATACAGGTAGTGTAACTTGTACATAATGTCTGCCGGTAACCGATACACTCCACGCGCTGTGGAAGTATGTACCTACGTCTCCGTCTAGCAAATTAGCTAATGAACCTTCTGTCGGTTCTATTGCATTACTGGAAAGCATGGCTGTTGTCAGACTATATTTCTCAACAGATGCAACTAGTATGAATGGATTCGTATTGAATTCGAAACCATCTTTTCCATTAATTTCCAGAATCTTTATACCTACATTTCCGGAGGTTTTCGTAAATTTCGGGATATTGACCTGTACGGAAGATGTGTTACCAGGTTCAAATGAGATGATATCCGAAACTAATGTTGCTCCTTCTAAGGTAGTAGTAGCTTCATCAATAGCTACTTTGCAAGTGAAATTCCATTGGTTCTCAACTTGCAATCCTAAAGCAAGAGCAATGGTGCCTCCGCTTTGTGGCAGATATTTAGTCACGGTTCCTGAACTGGATTCGGTAATCGAAAGAGATGGAGTGATGATTTCCGGTTTCAGCACTAATGTGTTCTTATCAGCCAGGATAGAATCGGATGTACTGGTCAGCATGATTGGAAGAACACAGGTTTGTCCCTCTTCAAGAGTCTGCTCGAAAATCTCTATTTCATTGGTATTCAACGATAAATTGATTATCTTATAGGTTTCTGTAGAAGAATAATCAAGCTCTTCCATATTGAACGAATAACAATTGGCAGGCATTGCAACATAGTCCAAACCTCTCTCGGAGATATATTTCTCAAAATTGGCTGCATCCATTGCACCGATATGGGCAGAAGCAGTCAATGTGGGTTGACTTCCGGATTTAATGACCGTGATTGGATAGTTGGTAGCCTCTCCTGTTTTATAAAGATCTACGGCTTGCTCACCGGTGGTCTGCAGTGATAGTATTTTCTCATATTCCTGCGGATAGGTATCGTCATAATTGTCGCAGGAAGTATTCGTCAGAATCATCCCGCACAAACACAATGCTATTGATATATGTTTCATATATATTCTATATTGTTATGAGTGAATAAAAAATAATTAGTATCCGGGTGCTTGTACCATTTGCGGATTCTTGTATACTTCGTTGTAGAATACCGGATTCAGGTACATACGGTTTTCCCATACATAAGGTGCATCCACTGTAATTCGTTTATTAAACTCTTCAAATGTGGGACTTTGAACTTCTGCATTCAATCCTTCCCGTTTGCTTGCCCCAAAGTATTTGGCTCCTTCTGCCCAACGGCGGACATCGAAGAAACGATGACCTTCATTCCATAATTCAACAAAACGTTCGTTGTGTACCCAGTCTTTAATAGTCATATTATTTGTGACATCGGCCAGTGTTAATTTAGGGATTCCGGCACGTTCGCGAACAGGATTTAGTGCGTCAATGGCTTCCTGTGTATTTCCTAATGCTGCCTGGCATTCTGCTACGTTTAGGTAAAGTTCGGCCAGACGGAATAAGATAGTAGGTGCGCTTGTTCCGCTTGTAGAACCGCCGGCTGTATAAAATTCAGTTACCGGATCAACAAATTTCTGTGTCAGGAATCCTGTGACACTATGGTCACGATTGAATAGAGACGGATTGTAACCGTGCATTTCCGAATTCCTCATTTCCAGCTTCAGGGGGGAACCGGCGGCAAATTTAGTTCCGTAATCACCACCGTCAAATGCCATCCATGCATAGAAACGAGGTTCACGGCCCACATTCAGTTTGATAATATCTTCCCGTGAGGAAATGCCTGCTGACTCAAACCATTCTGAGGATGGAGTGAAGTCGAGGTCTTTTTCCGGTAACTTTCCGTTAGCTGTATAGAAATGTTCGAACGTATATAATGTAGGAGATACACCACTATAACCAGCATGCCATGTTCCATCCGATTTTTTCAGAATACGAAGCGGATAGCGGGAATAAAAATCAAACTGATTGGATAATCCCCAGATAATTTCTTTGTTTCCTTCAGATTCACGTGTACTTACGGCATAGCGCATCTTCATTACGTTTTTCAGGAATTCTTTATTGTCTTCCACGTCTGCTACTCCGGGAACAAAAGGCAAGCTCAGAGATTGTCTTGAATAATATTCGTCGTCATCATAAAGCTCCCGGTCGCCGGAAGTTGTAGCTAATGTAAGTGCTTCCTGGCATGCAGTCAGTGCTCTTTCCCATTTGCTCTTGTCATAAGTATTGCTTACCAAGGCCTTACCGTAACCCGGAGTCTCGAAATTCTCATTCTGCCAGTTGGGATAAGGAAAACTTCCGTTCCATAAAGGAGATGCGGCATAAAGTAGCAAACGGGCTTTTACAGCTTTAGCTATAGTAGATGTAGCGCGTCCCCATTCATTAGTGACGGTGCGGTTGGCAGGAAGTACTTTGGCAGCTTCATCCAGTTGGTTCGCAATCCAGTCTACACAATAGTCAAAGTGGAAACGTCCATTATACTCTGATGTTGGGGTATCCATCGGAATGTACGAGTCTGTAATTGGGATGGGGCCATATCTTCTTAAAGTCGCGAAGTGGTAATAAGCTACCAGAAATTGACATTCGGCTCTCCATTGTTCCTTTTCTGCATCAGATGCAATGTCGCTTCCTGCATTTTCCAGCTTTTGCAAAAACAAGTAACATTGTCCTATATATTGGTAGGTAGTTCCCCATAGCCAGTCTTGGTTGGTAGATGATGCAGTGTTAAAAGCATAGGCACCCCAATAACCGTCTGTGTTCCAGGAATACGGAAGTACATATTCGTCTGTCGTAGAGTTTATTTCTCCCAGATAGGCACTGGGCAAGTCTGTACTGACACCTCCGTAACAGGAGTAAAGGAATCCTAAAGCCCGGGTGGGGCTTGACATAGCGTCATCAATATTGGGTTGTTCGGGCGGAACAACATCTAGATAATCACATGAAGTTAAGCCCAACGCAGTGATAATAACTGCTATACTTATATTTTGAAAGATGCGTGTTAGTTTCATATTTTTTCTCATAATAAATTAGAACTGAAGTTGAATTCCCACATTGACAGTCTTTTGCATAGGATAGCTGTTCCAAGATGAAAGTTCAGGATCCCAGAGGTCAAACGGACTGAATGTGAACAGATTGGCTGCGCTGACGAAAATACGTCCGTAAGGTATCTTATATCCTACTTCTACATTCTTCAAGCGGAGGAAAGAACCATTTCTCAACCAGTAACTACTGTTCACTGTATTGTTGGCAACGTCTGTTGCGAGTAATCCAAGACGAGGATATTTTGCATCCCAATTTTGTTTTTCTTCCGACCAGTAATTATCAGCTATATATTTTAATACATTTCTGTTACCGACGGCTATTCCTTCTTGGAAAGGATCAATACCGTTTGTCATGATAGAACGCAGAGCAGAGCCACTGAAGAAGACACCAAAGTCAAACTTCTTGTAATTGATAGTTCCGCCAAATCCGTATTGTAAACGTGGGGTACTTCCATATTTGGAGATCATTGTCTGGTCGTCCGAGTCAATGATACCATCACCGTTAAGGTCACGATACTTAATATCTCCTACCTTGGGTGTAGAACCCAAATTCTGAGTGGGGCTATTGTCTATTTCTTCTTGTGACTTGAACAAGCCTTCTGCTATGTAGCCGGTAATACGTGAATAAGGTTTTCCGGTTTCTGACTTCCATATTGTCGGATATTCCGGTTCGTCCACATAGACCATTTTGTTTTTATTGTAGGTGAAGTTTGCCTGCATACTGACTGACAAATCTCTAGAGAAGTTGTTTGCATAATTAATACTAAATTCAACTCCTTTATTATCCATTTTACCAATATTACTCCAAGGTTTGGCGATATGGTAAGCCAATGATTGCGGCCATGCTTCACGGTTCATGAAGATGTCATAACGCTTGTCGTAAAAATAATCGAAGGTAAATGTCCAATTGCGGAACAGCGTAAAATCAATACCGATATCGAGTTTCTTTACTTTTTCCCATCCCAAACCGGACATAGCGTAGTATGCCATTTGAGGACCTCCTAATTGGTAGTCCATATTTTGTCCGGAAGTCCATTTCAGATAAGATAAGTCGTTGTCTGTAATTTTGTCTATATACAGATAATAACTTCCGCCGGCTGTTGCCAAGTCATCACTACCTACAAGACCATAGGAACCTCTGATCTTGAGATTGTCTACTACATTTTTCATTGGTTCGAAGAAAGCTTCATTGCTTATCACCCATCCTAAAGATACGGCAGGGAAGAATCCGAAACGGTCTTCTTTAGCCAAACGTTCAGTACCGTTGTAGCCGAAGTTAAACTCAAACAGATAACGTTGTCCGTAATCGTAAGTAAGACGTCCGGAAAGACCTTGATTGCGGTTGGGTAACACGTCGCTTCTGTATTCGCGTTGTTTGTAGAGTAACATAGCGCCTACATTATGCAGACCGAACTGACGAGCATAGTTTAGGTTAAACTGTAATTCGAATGTTTGGTCGGAAGACTTTCCGATAGCCGATTGACTGATATAATCGCTGCCATCCGAATTAAGCAGTTCCAGTTCATAATTCGTATTTGCCAGATCAGTTTCATCGTAGCTTCCGCTTTTTATGCGGTAGAAATAAGGGGCAATGCTACGATTAAAGGAAGAACTAGACCAGGTTTTGAAATTTACAAAAGCATTAATCTTAAGCCCTTTAGTGATAAAATCCAAATCTTGGTCTATCTTGATAACTGTGTTAAGTGTATTTTCGTTTATTTCGGCAAAGGATGTCATCATCTTGGCATAGGGATTCGTGTATAAGGTACTTCCTGAGATGATGTTATTGCCGTACATGATACGTCCGTCCTGACTTGGATAGGTAACCGGAAACTCAATGGGGGTAGTAGTCAGAATCTGTTTGAACAGATCTTCGCTTGATACGTTCGGGCTTTTCTTCTGACGAATCTGAGCGTTCATATTCATTTTGATCGTTGTCGTCGGCGTCAGTTTATAAGCAATATTATTTTGGAAGGTATAGTTCATTATATTAATATTGTTGTTCCATGAATATGCTTTCTCTGTGTTCAGCAAGCCTGAATCATGGCTGACATCCAAACTCATGTAATATTTAACTTTAGAACCACCACCGGAAATGTTGACGTTGGCACGTTGACGCATACTCATGTTTTTGAATAATACGTCTTGCCAGTTTACATCGGGGTAAAGATATGGGTTGACTCCGGAAGCCGTGCGTTCCATATCTGTTGCACTATATTTGGGCGTAGCAGAGGAGTTTCTGGCTAATGAAGCTTTATTATACATATCCATGTAAGTAGCTCCGTCCACAAATTCCGGAAACTTGTCCAAGTAATTGAAAGAGTTTTCCGCCGTAACGTTGATGGATGTTTTACTATTGTATTCTCCGCCTTTAGTTGTGACGATCATTACACCATTGGCACCACGTGAACCATAGATAGCAGTGGCAGATGCGTCTTTAAGGATAGAGAAGCTTTCAATATTCTCAGCCGGCACATAATTTAGGTCACCGGATGATATTTCTACGTCATCCAGCAAAATCAGAGGGGTTGCTCGCCCACCGAAGGTCCCGATACCGCGAATGTAAAATTCGGCACCGGAACCGGGTTCTCCGGAATTTGTTTTTGCGATAACACCTGCCAGCTTTCCGGCAAATGAGTTAGACAGAGTAGATGACGGCAGTTTGAGGCTGGCACCTTTTATACTTGTGATAGCTCCTGTCACGCTGACCTTCTTTTGGGTGCCGGAACCGACTACGACAACTTCATTCAACGTATGATCGTCTCCTTCCAGTACAATTCTGATATTTCCAAGATCTTCTACAGGAACTTCGCGAGTTTTGTATCCGATGTAAGTAACGACAAGAATCGTCTTATTGTCAGGTATGGAAAGGCTAAAATTGCCATCAATATCTGAGATTGTACCTGTGTTCTTATCACCTTTAATCGTGATGTTAGCTCCAATGATGGGGCTATCGTCTACTGCATCTATGATAGTACCGGTTACTGTGCGTTTTTTCTTTTGTTGAGTACTATTCGATTTTTGCACGTTGAGAATGACCTCTTTGTTTTTTACGATATAGCTAATACCGCTGTCTTTGAAGACTTCATCCAGAATCTCGTCAATAGGACCATTACAATTAATGTCTTTCCGTTGTTTGTCTTCCAGATCTGCTGCATTGTAGAAAAACGTGTAGTCGCTGTTTTTTTCAATAAGCTGGATAGCTTGCATAATAGTGATTGATTGCCCCTTGATGGATATGTGTCCCTGAGCTCCAAGAGCGGACAAGGGGTAAAAGAGCAAAACGAGTGCGATATGCTTCAGATATCGCCTCCGGTAACAACTGTGATCTTTTTTCATGATTTAACTTGTTGTGAGGTTAAATATTGGGTTAATTATTAGAAATATGGTTAATTATATATTACTATCTCATTATTCTGTTTTTTGTATGTAAGGTTAAGGCTGAAACAGAGCTTTTCTATCACATCATCCAATGTCTCATCATAGCGGATACTTCCTTTAAATGAAGATTGTTTAGTAAACTTGCCTTCTAAAATAATATTTGATTGGTATATATGGTTTACAATTAAAATGAGTTGAGGTAGCGGGGTGTCTTTGAAGTTGTATCTTCCATCCTTCCAATTGATATCCATAATATTCTCAACTTGTGTTTGCGCATTGCTTGGATTGTACATAACCTTTTGAGATGGAGACATGATAATTTTCTCTCCTGTAGATTCTACATTAAATTCTATTTTACCATGAAACAGCGTGATTTCGTTTTTTTCAGCATTAGTTTGCTTGATCTGGAAACAGGTTCCCTTTACTTCTATAAAAGCTTTATTAATATGTACTTGGAAGAAACTTCCTTCATGTTTATATACCTCAAAAAATGAGTTTCCTTCTAGCCATACTTCTCTTTTCTGGTTAAAAGCTTTTGTATATTTAATGGAACTACCCGATTCCATCCATACTTTTGTGCTATCCGGTAAAATGTGCATTTGATTTTGCTGCGCTATCACCTTTATAAATTCGTCGTTGATATTATCTCTGACTGAATTCATCCAAAATCCTCCTATTGTTAGTAAAAGAGCAAGTGAAGCTACGGCAAAATACCATCTTAGTTCTGTTAGAACTTTGTTTCTTTTCCTATCTACACATCTTGCTTTTACTTTTTCCCAAATCTGTTCTTTTATTTTAAATTCTATAGTTTTGTTTCCTGATTCATTCCATTGCATTTTAAGTTCTTTGTTCACTGATTCCAGGTCAGCATAGCTCCTCCGCTGCTTTTTAGTCAGCCGGCCTGCCAGCAAACCTTTAATCAAATTCATCTTTGTATCTTTATCCATTCTATCTTACTTTGTTATTATTCTATTTATTATTACTCGTATGTTATAAATACACTTGAGTCAGACCTATCCCCACATCCCTTCAATAAAAAAAATAGCAAAATAAGAAGTTTAAAAATAAAAGACTAGTAATCAATGAATTATATATCAATCAAAAAGAAGTTTTTTTTCGATTAATCATTTTTTTCATCTTAGTTCTAACAGAACTTGGTTGAAAATGATAATTAGAATAGATTTTGAAGACATCATTAAAGGAAAAAAGATAACTTTATTATAAATAAAAATCAAAAAAATGTTGCGGTTAATGGTTATTTCTTTATTTTTGTAACACAATTGAAAAGAGATGGAGGAGACAATAATTCTGGAAAAGGTAAAAGTGGGTGATGCGTCTGCATTTTCTTTGCTGTATGACCTTTATTGGCTGAAGGTTTATAACTTTGCACGGCTTTATGTCACTTCATCTTCTGTGATTTCAGAAGTAGTTCAGGATGTTTTTGTGAAAGTTTGGGAGTCCAAAGAGTTTCTTGATATTACCAAGAATTTTGATGGGTTTCTTTTTATGATTACCCGTAACATTATATTCAATTATTCGCGTAGACATTTCAATGAACTGAATTTTAAAATGACCGTTCTGAAAGGACTTGAAAATTCTTATGATATAGAAGAGGAATTGGATGCTGCTGATTTGAAAAACTATATTGATAAATTGATTTCGCAACTTCCAGCCAGACGACAGCAGATCTTTAGAATGAGTCGCGAAGAGCATCTATCTAATCGGGAAATCGCAGAGCGTTGTGCGGTCAGTGAAAAAGCGATAGAACGGCAGATAACCTTAGCATTGAAGTTCATCAAAGAGAATCTGCCACTGTTTGTGGTATTTATGGGATGAAGGCTCAAACGTATTCATACCCATACTTGAGCCTGAATACGTTTAGTTGCCTATATATATTATGTTTCTTACTTTTTCAGTTTAAAGAAAGGGTTCTTGCTAATCTTGACATCCGAAGGTTTCATATTTTCAATTTTAACAGTACGTCCTAATACATCCCCTTCGATCTTGTTGTTTGAAATAACCACGGATTTACATGCTTCCAGCGTAATACCTTCTTTACGATAGTGATAAGGCTGGTAAGTCGTATCACGTATGAGTGTATTGGAGGAGAAGGTGAGTCCGTCTACCGACCGTGCGAAGAGAATCGGATAATCAAAAAGGTGGAAGGTATTATCCATAATGCGGATATTGCGATGATAAGGGTACTTCTGTTCCGGTGTCGGTATTTCCGGGTCAATGCTGATCACGGCTTCACAGAACTGATAAATCGAAGAATTGCAAGGGTAACGGAAATCATTGTTGCGTATCAGCACATCTTTGACAGCTCCTGATTCATACCATGCATTTGCGTCTCCGGCAATCAGAATGGCGGAGCCGCTGGATTCGAATACATTGTTCTCGATAATAACCTTGCCGGGAGTAGATACAAGCAGACCACGTGCCCGGCAACTTCCGAAATGGCAGTTGCGTATTTCTGCATCAGGTGTGCAAGTCAGATTCTCTATTACATATCCGGCTTCCACTCCGGCTGGAAGTGGTGCTGATAATTCGATGATAAATTCGGCTTTGTTAAGTGCTTCAAATTTATTCATTTTACCGGTAGCTACGGTACGCATGGTTTTATGCTCTATAAATCCGATTGTTTCGTCCGGACGTCCCCATTCCATCCCTTCACTCATGTCCTGCATGAACTTGCATTTGATACGGGTAGGAGAAAGAACTTCCATAATACGGGAGCAGGTTCCATGGATGTTAATAGGATCATCCATCAATCCTGCCCAACTACAATTCTCAATCTTGAGTAATCCGCTGCATCCCATAAAATGGAAGCCGTCGTCATGGCCGCTCAGTACACGCTTCTTGGAAGCGTTCGGGATGATATGTACGTCATTGAATGATATATTCTTGCTATATTGTGACAGAATTCCCAGTCCGCAGGTATGGAATAGCTTTACGTTTTCTAGTTTTGTATCCATACTGTGGTAAATGAAGATACCGGCGTGGTCTCGGGTGCTGTGTCGCAACACAAGGATCGTACCCGGTGCAGGAAAGAATTTTTCCGCCTCTTTTTTAGGATCGGATAAGCGTATTAATCCGGGTTTTACTTCTGTTGCATCGTATGAGCGCCAGCCTAAGTTATCACCTGTATTCGGCAGGACGAGGTGTGTGTCGGGATCAAACTGCATGATCGCCCAAAGACTGCTTTTCCATCCTTCACCGACGAAAGTCAGTCGTTTGTTTTCTATGATATAAGGATATTGGTGGGAGTCGATTTCGATCTCAAGGTACTCGGAGGTGGATTGAGTGACAATTCCTTGTGCGGTTAATGGGATTTCCCAATCGACGGAGAAGTTCTTTAAGGTAATATTCCGGCAATGATCCAGAGTGAATGGCTGCATCCGTCCATGCATAATAAACTCAGAACCATTACCGTCAATCATCAGATCATTGACCTGCTCCAATAGTACGGCAAGAATTTTGGGATTAACATCGTAAGTATTTGTTTCATGATAATCTTTTTCGATAGCATGTTGTGCCCAGAAGTCATATCTTCCTTTTGGAAAGACAAGTGTGGAACCGGGATGTTGCTTGCAAGCATCGATTGCCTTTTGTATAAATGGCACTGCGTTGATACGGCTGTCGGGTTTCAAACCGAAATCGGATACGGAAATAACTTTGCTTGCCGAAATGCTGTTTGCACAAAGTAAAAGTGCAGATAGCAAGCAGATCTTTAGTGACAGGAATGTTCTCATGTGTTTTATAGTTTAATTGGGGGTAAATAGGTAAAATCTAATGTTTGTGTTTTTCCCAGACACCTCTGGTGAAATCCGGTACCTTTACGGGAATACTTCCGTTCAATACCGACTTCTCGCTTAATTCGGTGATACACGACCATTCGGCTGCATCATAAACGTCCATGTCAAGGGGCAGTCCGTTGCGCAGGCAATATATAAGCCGGTAATCCATTACATAGTTCATTTCGTTCGGTAATCCTTTACGATGTGCTTCCTCGCCGATAGTGGCGCTAAAAGGGTGTTTATAGCGAGTTAATACTGCCTCCAGTGCTTCGCCTTCAAGCGGAGTATCTCCATGAGAATCCAAGGCAATACATGGTACCGGATATTTTTGTGCAAAGCCGAGTGTGCCGCATACTGTTTGCAGGCGACTGTAAGGTCGGGGAGTAGAGACATTATACTGAAGCATAATTGTTTTTCCTTTGACGGTATGGATAAGCGTGGTGTTGACATCTCCCAGCTTATACTTCTGTCGGGCTTCCGGTGAGTGCTCGCCGAATCTTTTCCGCGCATATTCGCTCATGCCAGCCTGATGGGTGGACATGGATACGAGGTATTCCATCCTGTCATTGCGGTGGATGTCGAGAATCTGACAGGCAGGCCCCAGTCCGTGGGTAGGGTAGGGATTGCCTGTATGTTCGATGCTGTATCTTTTTCCCCAGTGGTTGTGGTAACCGCCTTCACTCTCTTCGGCAAAATACATGGAACGGAGATCATGAATATATGCTCCTTCTATATGCATTATTTCTCCGAGTACGCCTTGGCGTGCCATTTCGAGAGTAGTCAGGGCAAAAGGATCGTAGCAGCAATTTTCCAGCATGATACAGTGGCGTCTTGTCTTTTCTGCTGTATCGACCAGTTGCCAGCATTCGGCTACATTCATGGCGGCAGGAACTTCGATAGCTACATGTTTGCCGCATTCCATTGCATAGGTTGCCATTTGGGTGTGAGTGAGCCAGTCTGTGCAGACAAAGATTAAATCCAGATCGTTGCATTCGCACATCCTTCGCCAGCCGTCCGGTCCGGTATATCCCGTGGCTTCGGAATGCTTTGCTTCTTTTAGTATGAGTTGGGCTTTGCGTAAGTTGCCTTCTCTGATTTCACTGAGAGCTTTGATTTCAGTCCCTTCTATTTGCAGATAACGTTGCAGGGTGAGTAGCCCTCGATTCCCCAATCCTATAATTCCGATGCGGACAATTGGGATAGGGGGGTGCGCCAATTGCAGTACGTGTGATTGCGTTGGAGAATCTTTCATGTTCTTAGAGGTTTAAAGTAATACAAAAAAAGAGAATCTAATTTCTCAGATTCTCTTTGAAGAGCGGAAGACGGGGCTCAAACCCGCGACCCTCAGCTTGGAAGGCTAATGCTCTATCAACTGAGCTACTTCCGCAATTTTTGTGGGCAAAGATGGATTCGAACCACCGAAGTCGAAAGACAGCAGATTTACAGTCTGCCCCATTTGGCCACTCTGGTATTTGCCCTTTTTTGCTTTTGAGGAGGTTTGTTTCTCAATTGCGGTGCAAAGATACAACTATTTATTTAAACTCCAAACAAAATCGATCATTTTTATTGCAGAAATTGCACATTCGTCTCCTTTGTTACCCAGTTTACCACCGGCGCGATCCTCTGCTTGCTCCATTGTATTAGTGGTAATTAATCCGTAAATGACTGGTATGTCGCCAGTTGCGTTTAATTCGGTAATTCCTTGAGTCGCTCCCATACAAACATAATCAAAATGTGGAGTATCTCCTTTAATTACGCAACCAATTGCAATAATTGCATCCACATCGCAATTTTCCATCATTTGATTGGCGCCGAAAGTTAGTTCGAAACTTCCTGGTACAGTTTTCACCAGAATATTTTCGTCTTTCACTCCATGTTTTTTTAATGTATTGACTGCGCCGTTCAGTAAAGCTCCGGTAATATTGAAATTCCATTCGGATACGACGATGCCGAATTTCATGTTTTCAGCGTTTGGTACAGAGTTGAAATCGTATTCGGATAAGTTATGGTATGCTGTTGCCATATGGTAGATATTTAATATGGTTAATAAATGATTGAAAAAAAGCACGGATTATATGGATTTCACGGTTTTGGGGTATCCGTGTTCCTGTAATCCGTGCTTGAGTCTCTTATAATATAAGGAATATTACTTCTTCATCAATTTAGCTTGTTCGATGTATTTGTCGATGTCCATAGCCTGGTAAGACTGGAAGTATTTATCCTTGATCTTCGTATAGGCGTTAACGGCATCATCATATTTTCCTTGTTTCACCAGGATTTCTCCGGCTTGCATCAGGAAGATAGGGCTTAATGAGTTATTGTCAGCTTTGTCTGCTGCAGACAGCAGAGTAGAAGCGGCTTTGTCTAGCTGACCCAGTTGTGCATAGCAGTTTCCTGTTGCACCGAGGATAGCAGGAGCTACCATCTGGTCGCCTCCGTTGAAGCCGTCAAGCATCTTCACTGCTTCGTCATATTTACCCAGTTGTGCGTAGCAGATTCCTGCATAAGCTTTTGCCAGATTAGCGGCTTTAGTTCCGCTATATTCGTCGGCTACTTTGAGGAAACCTACATAACCAATACTATCACCGTTCAGTGCTTGTTCATAAGCATCTTGTTCAAAGTATTCCTGTCCTTTGAAAAGAGCAGCCTGTGCCTTTTCTTCACGTGGTTCAGCATAGAGGTTCTTGTACATGATAAAACCTGCTACGATGATAATCACGGCTACAACACCGCCGATGATTGCGTTTTTGTACTTCACAAGAAATGCTTCCGATTGTGTCAGTGCATCTTCTACGTTCAGATGTTCGTTCTGATTCTTTTGTTCTGCCATTTTATATGATTCTTTTTGTTATTATTCACAGTTTGATATTTCGACTCGCAAAAGTAGTTTTTTTATATCTACAAACGAAATTTAGAGGCATCTTTTTTTGTTTTACGCTCGAAAACCTCGAAAAACTTGCTACTTTTGTGAACAAATTAACGCGTATACAATGATACTGAAACGGATATCCATATTAAACTATAAGAATCTGGAACAGGTAGAGATCGGATTCTCCGCCAAACTGAATTGTTTCTTCGGGCAGAACGGGATGGGAAAGACGAATCTGCTGGATGCAGTGTACTTTTTATCTTTCTGCAAGAGTTCGGGTAATCCGATTGATTCGCAGAACATTCGGCACGAACAGGATTTCTTTGTTATTCAGGGCTTTTATGAGGCGGAAGATGGCACACCGGAGGAGATTTACTGCGGAATGAAGCGTCGTTCGAAAAAGCAATTCAAACGGAATAAAAAGGAGTATAGCCGCTTTTCCGATCATATCGGCTTTCTGCCGTTGGTGATGGTTTCGCCTGCCGATTCGGAGTTGATAGCCGGAGGAAGTGACGAACGGCGTCGTTTTATGGACGTCGTGATCTCTCAGTATGATAAGGAATATCTGGAAGCATTGATACGCTATAATAAGGCATTGGCGCAGCGTAATACCTTATTAAAAAATGAATTTCCGGTAGAAGAGGAATTGTTCCTGGTTTGGGAGGAGATGATGGCGCAAGCGGGTGAAATTGTTTTTCGCAAGCGGGAGGCGTTTATCGAAGAGTTTATTCCTATTTTTCAGTCGTTCTATTCTTTTATTTCTCAGGATAAAGAGCAGGTGGGGCTGTCTTATGATTCGCATGCGCGGGATGCTTCTTTGCTGGAAGTACTGAAGCAAAGCCGGGAACGGGATAAAATTATGGGATTCTCTTTGCGGGGGATTCATAAAGATGAACTGAATATGCTGTTGGGCGACTTTCCGATCAAGAAGGAAGGTTCGCAGGGACAGAATAAAACGTATCTGGTAGCGTTGAAGCTGGCACAGTTCGACTTCTTGAAACGTACGGGGCAGACCGTCCCTTTATTGCTGCTGGATGATATCTTTGATAAACTGGATGCTTCGCGGGTGGAGCAGATCGTCAAGCTGGTGGCTGGTGACAACTTCGGACAGATATTTATAACGGATACCAACCGTGAGCATCTGGATCGTATTTTGCAGAAGGTAGGCAGCGATTATAAGGTATTCCGCGTAGACCAGGGTGTAATTAATGAAATGGGAGCTGAACAATGAAACGTAACGATGCCGAGCAGATAGGAAAACTGATTCAGCAATACCTGCGTCAGGAGAGTCTGGAGTCTCCTCTCAATGAGCAGCGGTTGCTGGATGCCTGGCCGCAGGTGTTGGGACCGGCGGCAAGCTATACCAGTAATCTCTATATCCGTAACCAGACGCTGTATGTACATCTCACTTCCGCCGCCCTTCGTCAGGAACTGATGATGGGACGGGAACTTCTGGTGCGTACTCTGAATCAGAGAGTAGGGGCTACGGTTATCACAAATATTATTTTTCGTTGAGGAAAGGAATTTTGTCTGTCACTTTCATTCCCAGCTTTTGGAGCGTCTCATTTGCCCGGTTATAGTATAACGGAGTTTCCAGATATTGGTTGTTGTGGGCATCCACTCCGATAATGGCGGTACAACCTTCGTGCGCTGCTATTTCCCAAAAAGCAGGGTGGGGAATGGTTGTTATTCCATGTTCATCGTTGTAATCTTCGTAACCTATATTATATTCCAGGGGCAGGTTCAGACGGGCTGCCGTCCGGCAGATGTGCCTGCTGACAAGTTTACAGTGACGATCGAATTCAGGATATGAACGCATGAACAGGTCAGGATGTGCCAGATAGGCAAACAAACCGCTTTCCATACCTTCAATCGCACTCTCTTCATAAAGTTCAAGCATATCTACCGTATGGGTATTTCGCCCGAAATAAGGAAATTTCTCATCTGTATGGAAATGGTGGTTGCCGAAGATGATGTAATCTAGTTGATACTCCTTGATAACTCCTTTCAGCCAGGGAATATACTCCGGAAAATATTCGCATTCCAGGCCGATTTTAATGCTGATCTGATCTTTGTATTTCTTTTGCAGCGAGCGGAGGCTTTCTACATACTCCGGCAGTTCTTCGGGAGTCATCCGGATGTCGGATACATAATCGGTATGGTATTTCCATGGAGTGTGGTCAGAGAAACCAAGTTCCTGATAGCCGCCTTTGATGGCGCTTAAAACAAATTCTTCGTCACTCCCTGTCGCATGGAGGCAGCGGGTGGTGTGGGTGTGATAATTCGTCCTCATTACTTGTTATAATTATGTCCATGCAGATGTCGAATGCTTCTGCCGGAACTTCTTCTACTATTTGAAATGGGAAGCAGATGCCTGCTTTATAAGCTGTGGGGATGCGTGGCAGCAAACGGTCATAATAGCCTTTTCCCCTCCCCAGTCGGTTTCCTTTCCGGTCGAAAGCTACGCCGGGAACGGCGATAAAGTCTATGTCGGCATAGTCCGTGAATGTATCTCCGACAGGCTCTTCGATGCCGTAAGTGCCGGTTGCCATATCTTCGGGACCGGTATAGAGGCGTAATTCTAATTCATCGCCGACAACTACCGGAAGCAATATTCGTTTCTCACTGCTCCATTTTCGGATAAACGCATGCGTGTCTACTTCATCTTTGAGCGAATGGTAGAGCAATACAGTAGTTGCCGCCCTGAAAGCCGGGTGGGCTTCGAGGGCGGCAAGTATTTTAGCTGATTGAAGCTTCTGCAAAGTCGAAGATGCGTGTCGGGTTTTCAGTGATGCCATAAGCTTGCGCAGTTCTTTTTTTCTTTCCATCTTTCTTGTCTTTCGTCACTTCTTCTTCTGTCTCGGCGGGTGCTTTCGGGAAAGCTTCTCCCTTTTCGAGCAGTTCTATGCCTTGCTGTACCGTAGCATCCGATTTATTGAAGTATTTCAGATAAGCTTCCAGACCTAGCATATTATAGATGATGTTGCCGTATATATTCGCTTCCAGTCGTTTATACGATTTTTGGATCAGAATGTTTCTTCTCTTTACACCTTTCGAGTCGGCAAAGCGGATGAACTGTTCTACCAGACCTTGATGACGGAGATAATTCAGCAGGTCTTCTTCCGTTTCATACTGGCTCAGTTTCTTCCGGTTATTGTCCGTGTACTGGAAAGTAAACTGAAGAGTCAGTCCGCGGTTGATTACCGATGATAGATAAGAAGTGACTCCGGTAGTATCCTGTGGCACGAATACGTCCGGCATGATACCGCCACCGCCATAAACTGTGCGTCCCAGGCTGGTGAGATAGCGTTCGTTCTCGTTCTGCTTGATGCTGTCGCGTGAGAAGAACTCACCGTGTTCGTAGCGGTTATATATGTCTAGTTCATAATTCCTGTCTTTACCACTTTCGTAAGGCCGTTGGATACAGCGTCCCGAAGGAGTATAGTAGCGGGCGATAGTCAGGCGGATAGCAGAGCCGTCGCTGAAGTCGATCGGTTGTTGTACCAGCCCTTTTCCGAAGGAACGGCGTCCTACCACTGTACCGCGGTCATTATCCTGAATTGCTCCGGTAAAGATTTCGCTGGCGGAAGCAGAGCCTTCGTCGATCAATACAACGAGTGGCATTTTCTGGCAGCTGCCCGTACCGTTGGCAAATTCTTCCGCACGAGGATATTTACGTCCTTGTGTATATACAATCAGTTTGCCTTCGGGCAGGAATTCATTCACCATGCGGATGGCAGCTTCCATGTATCCTCCTGTATTGCCGCGAAGGTCAATAATCAGTCCTTTGCATTTCTTATGGTTGAGCTGAGCCAAGGCATTAAGCAATTCTACATGGCTTGTCCGTCCGAATTTGCTGACTTTTACATAACCGATATCATCGTTCAGCATATAGGCAGCATCTACTGTATTTTGAGGAATGTCTCCGCGGGTGATGGTGAAGTCCAGCAATTTCGGTTCTCCTACGCGCTTGACACTCAGTTTCACCTGCGATCCCTTAGGACCTTTCAGTGTGCGCATGGCCAGTTCGTTGTTCAGCTTCTTGCCTACAAATAAACTGTCGTCTACATTAACGATGCGATCGCCTGCCATGAGTCCCACTTTTTCAGATGGACCTCCCTGGATAACGGCATTTACATGAATCGTATCGTTCTGTATCGTAAACTGGATACCGATTCCGCTGAAACTGCCTTCCAGTTCCGAATTGACTTCTTCGAGATTCTGTGCAGGGATGTAAGTGGAGTGCGGGTCCAGTTCTGCCAGAATCTGCGGCATAGCCTTCTCCACGAGGTCGGTCATGTTTACGGTGTCTACATATTGGTCGTCTACGATTCTCAACAGCGCATTCAGCTTGTTGGAAGAACCGTTGATGATACCCAGACGGTTGCCGGCGAAGTGCTTGGCATAAAATGTACCGATAAGAATACCGGCTACCACGCTGATAGCTATGATGATAGGCGTAAAACGTGAAGAGTTTCTTGTACTCATGTCTATTCCTTTTTTTTAAAACGTTCGTCTTATTATTTGTTTGGAGAAGAATCTTCGTTCATTTCTGTATAGATAACTTCGATTCCTGCCCGTTTTAATAGTTCTATTCCATCTTCGAGGCGGTAATGTTCGGAGTAGACTACCCGTTTGATTCCTGCCTGTATGATTAACTTTGCACATTCGATACAAGGTGAGGCGGTGACGTACATCGTGGCGCCATCGCTGCTGTTGTTCGAGCGTGCTATCTTGGTGATAGCGTTTGCTTCTGCATGGAGAACATAAGGTTTTGTCAGGTTATTCTCGTCCTCGCATACGTTTTCGAAGCCCGAAGGAGTACCATTGTATCCGTCGGAGATAATCATTTTGTCTTTGACGATCAACGCTCCTACCTTACGGCGCTGGCAATAAGAGTTTTCCGCCCAGATGCTTGCCATACGTATGTAACGTTTGTCCAGTTCCAATTGTTTCTTTTCCGTGTCCATCTTGTTTCAGTTCTAGTCTTAGTTTGGAGCGAATACGAGACAGAGGTTTTCTTTATCAGTCTGGTAATAAAGATATAGGTTCCGGCTGTCCGATCCTTTGTAAGAATTTGCTTTTTTCATGCCTTCCAGTATCTTTTCGGCGATGCGGTCTTTGCTGTCGATGGGAGTTCCCTTCTCCACTTTCATCCCGAATTCCTGGTTTTTACCGTTCGCACTCCAGGTTCCGTTGGCATTGATTGCGCCGCTGCCTGTAAATGTACCTTGTATTATATCATCCTCTACAGTACCGGAAAAAACCAACATGAAAGTTTTCTTTCCATCCGCATATTCCATGATGTTGCTATCGTCCACATCCGAGAATTTATACCATCCATGACCATTGGCTTTAGTGATATAAGTCAGTTTCCATGTCTTGCCGGTGAAGATGCCGGCTACATCATCAGTATCATTACATCCGGAAAACATCGGAAGCAATAACAGCAATCCTAATACTTTAAGTATCAATCTCTTCTTCATGTCCAATTCTCTCCTTTTTTTAATTTTATTGTTTCTTTATGCCGTTTCGGATCAGCAATGCGTCAATGCTAGGCTCCTGCCCGCGGAAACGCTTGTAAAGCACCATCGGATGTTCTGTTCCTCCTTTCGACAGGATATTGTTGCGGAACGAATCTGCTACTTCACGGTTGAAGATTCCTTTCTGTTTGAACAGTGAGAACGCATCCGCATCCAGTACTTCTGCCCATTTATAACTGTAATATCCGGCGGAATATCCTCCGGCAAAGATATGGGAGAATTGTGTACTCATGCAGGCTTCTTTGACTATCGGCAATACTTGTGCGTCTTTCCAGGCTTCCTGTTCATAGGCTTTTACATCGCCCTCGAAAGGAGTGTTGCGAGTGTACCATGCCATATCGAGCAGACCGAAGCTCACTTGTCTCAGGCAGGCATAGGCTGCATTGAAGTTCGAAGCATCCACGAGTCTCTGTATCAGTTCGTCCGGAAGCACTTCTCCGGTTTCATAATGGCGGGCAAAGGTATTGAGAAATTCTTTCTCGATGGCAAAGTTTTCCATGATCTGTGAAGGGAGTTCCACAAAGTCCCAATATACGTTTGTTCCGCTCAGGCTCTGATAGGTTGAGTTGGCGAACATACCATGCAGGCTGTGCCCGAACTCATGCAGGAATGTCTCCACTTCGTTGAAAGTCAGCAAAGCGGGCTTGCTTTCGGTCGGTTTGGTGAAGTTCATTACTACGGATATATGCGGCCGGCTGTCTTCGCCGGTTGCGGGATCTATCCATTGTTCCTTGTAGCTGGTCATCCAGGCTCCGGCGCGTTTTCCGGGACGGGGATGGAAGTCGGTGTACAGTACAGACAGGAACTTGCCGTCTTTGTCGAATACCTCGTAGGCTTCAACATCTTTGTGATAAACCGGGATTTCCGTATTTTTCCGGAAAGTGATTCCGTAGAGTCTTTCTGCCAGTCCGAATACTCCTTTCTTTACTTGTTCCAGTTCGAAGTAAGGACGGAGCATTTCTTCATTGATATTGAATTTCTTGTTTTTCAGTTTATTGGAATAGTAGCTCCAGTCCCAAGGCATGACAACGAAGTCATCACCTTGTTCCTGACGTGCCAGCTCCTGTACTTCAAGATATTCTTTCTGTGCGGTGGGAGTGTAGGCTTCCAGTAGTTGGTTGAGCAACTTATATACGGCACCGCTGTTTTCAGCCATTCGTTTTTTGAGGGTATATTCCGCATAATCTTTATATCCCAGTAGCTGGGCTATTTTCATGCGTGTATTTACCAACTTCTTTACGATTTCGATATTGTTGAATTCGTTATCGTGCGTACACTTTGTATTATATGCCATATAGAGCTTATGACGCAACTTGCGGTTGTCGGCATAAGTCATGAAAGGCACATAGCTTGGAGCGTGCAGAGTAAAAGCCCATCCTTCTTTATCCTCGCTTTTAGCTGTTTCTGCAGCAGCTTCTACGATGATTTCCGGCAGACCGGCGATGTTGGCTTTGTCCGTCAGAAGCATCTGATACCTGTTTGTCTCTTTCAGGTTGTTTTCGCTGAAGTCGAGTGTCAGTTTGCTCAGTTCGTTAGTCAGTTGGCGGTATTGTTCGCGGGCTTCTCCTTCGAGGTTGGCACCGTGGCGTACGAAGCTGTCGTATATATCGTCTAGCAGGCGATTCTGTTCCTGAGTCAGTTGCAGAGATTCTTTTTGTTCGTACACTTCTTTCACGCGGGCAAACAACTTCTCATTCAGTGTGATGTTGTTGCTGTGTTCGCTGAGTAGCGGCATAATTTTCTGAGCCAATGCCTGTAAGTCGTCATTGGTTTCAGCACTAAGCATATTGCCGAATACGGCAGTCACTTTGTCCAGCAGCCTTCCGGATTGTTCGTAGGCTTCTATTGTATTTGTAAATGTCGCCTTCTCCGGGTTTTGTATGATCGCATCAAGTTCCGCATTCTGCTGTTTGATTCCTTCGAGGATGGCAGGCTCATAATGCTCTGTCTTGATCCGGTCAAAGGGCACAGTACCATGCGGTGTCTGATACTGACCGAAGAAAGGATTCTGAGCGTTCAGTATATTGTTCATGGTGTAAACTAGTATCAATGTTATTAATATTCTCTTCATAGAACTACAAAACTACTAAAATTGTAGGTTATACCACGGATAATACCTTGCTTTTTAACAATATATAAAATGAAGACAAAAAAACCGCTACGGTTTCCCGCAGCGGTTTCCTATATGTTTAGACTTCTAATTAAGCGTTAACTGATGCCATGTGAGCGATCAAGTCAAGAACTTTGTTAGAGTAACCGATTTCGTTGTCATACCAAGATACAACTTTTACGAAAGTGTCAGTCAAAGCGATACCAGCTTTAGCATCGAAGATAGAAGTACGAGCGTCACCCAAGAAGTCAGAAGAAACTACTGCATCTTCAGTGTAACCCAGGATACCCTTCAATTCGCCTTCAGCAGCTTCTTTCATAGCAGCGCAGATTTCAGCGTAAGTAGCTGGTTTAGCCAAGTTAACAGTCAAGTCAACTACAGAAACGTCCAAAGTCGGAACGCGCATAGACATACCAGTCAGTTTACCGTTCAAAGCCGGGATTACTTTACCTACAGCTTTAGCAGCACCAGTAGAAGAAGGGATGATGTTGCCAGAAGCAGCACGACCACCTCTCCAGTCTTTCATAGAAGGACCGTCAACTGTTTTCTGAGTAGCAGTTGTAGAGTGAACTGTAGTCATCAAACCGTCAAGGATACCGAACTTGTCGTTCAATACTTTAGCGATAGGAGCCAGACAGTTAGTAGTACAAGAAGCGTTAGAAACGAACTGAGTACCTTTCACGTATGTTTTTTCGTTTACACCGCAAACGAACATTGGAGTGTCATCTTTAGAAGGAGCTGACATTACAACATATTTTGCACCAGCTTCGATATGAGCCTGAGCTTTGTCTTTGCTCAAGAACAAACCTGTAGATTCAACAACGTATTCAGCACCTACAGCATCCCATTTCAAGTCAGCCGGGTTTCTTTCTGCAGTGATGCGGATAGCCTGACCGTTAACGATCAATTTGCTGTTTTCAACATCTGCTTCGATAGTACCGTCGAATTGACCGTGCATTGTGTCATACTTCAGCATATAAGCCAAGTAGTCTACCGGGCAAAGGTCGTTGATACCTACGATTTGAATATCGTTTCTTTTCATTGCAGCGCGGAAAACGAAACGTCCGATACGTCCGAATCCATTAATACCTACTTTAATCATTTTGTTTAAACTTTTAAGGGTTTTATAATATTTGTTCAAATATCTCTCAGCTCGCGCATTTGTTTTATTTTCAAATGCGGTGCAAAATTACAAAAATGTTTTTATATTCGCATATTAAATTCACATTAAATATTGAAAAAAGATGGGAAAGAGCACATTTTTACAAGACTTTAAGGCGTTTGCCATGAAAGGGAACGTCATTGACATGGCTGTCGGTGTAGTTATCGGCGGCGCGTTTGGGAAGATCGTATCGTCACTGGTGGCGAATGTTATTATGCCTCCAATAGGCTTACTGGTTGGTGGTGTGAACTTTACAGATCTGAAATGGGTAATGAAAGCGGCTGAGATCGGAGCTGATGGTAAGGAGATTGCTCCTGCCGTATCTCTGGATTACGGACAATTTCTGCAAGCGACTTTTGACTTTCTGATTATAGCTTTTGCTATATTCTTATTTATACGTCTTATCACTAAACTGACTACGAAGAAGGCGGCAGAAGAAGCCCCGGCTGCTCCTCCTGCACCACCTGCTCCTACAAAAGAAGAGGTGTTGCTGACTGAGATTCGTGACTTGCTGAAAGAGAAGAAATAAGTACTTGTATACTAAATAGGAGATTCTGTTTTGAGTCTCCTATTTATTATAGTTCGCCCAGCACGAACATATTCTAACGGGTGTAAGTCCCTAAAGCGCCCTGA
>DXOL01000042.1:0-10187 GCA_019412825.1 Bacteroides thetaiotaomicron
TACTATTTATTTCGGTTCCTTGCTATTAAATCGTTATTTATTCTTGGCTTTTGGTGCCTCTTTTGTAACTTTATAAGTGTTACAGAAATATTTGCACATCATTTGCAAACCGCAGGTGTCACATTTCGGCGTACGTGCCTGACAAACATAACGACCGTGCAATATGAGCCAGTGATGAGCTATGGGGATTAATTTTTCGGGAATGTTCTTCACCAATTCTTTCTCTACGCTGAATGGAGTCGTACAGCTGTCCGGCACCAGTCCGATGCGGTGACTGACACGGAAAACGTGGGTATCAACCGCCATCGCCGCTTTGTTGAAAACGACGGACTGAATCACATTGGCGGTCTTTCTTCCTACACCGGGAAGTTTGATCAGATCATCCATGTTGTCGGGTACTTTGCTGTTGAAGTCATTAACCAGCATTTTAGCCATTCCTACCAGATGTTTGGCTTTATTATTCGGATAAGACACGCTCCGGATATATTCGAAAATAACTTCCGGAGTACTGGCAGCGAGAGCTTCCGGAGTAGGGAAGTCCCTGTAGAGAGGCGGAGTGATCATATTCACTCGTTTATCCGTACATTGTGCAGAGAGGATTACAGCGATCAGTAATTCGTACGGATCATTGTAATGTAATTCTGTTTCGGCTACAGGAACATTCTCCTGAAACCATGCGATTACTTTTTCATAACGTTCTTTCTTTCTCATCGTAGCTTGTTTTTATGGTAGTGAGGCGTTACTTTTAATTTGAAATAGACAGCGGAAACCACTGTCAGACAGGCACCGAAAAGATACGCTTTGTCAAACGAACAGATTTCGGCTATATATCCTCCGGTCAGCATACCGATACCGATTCCTACATCCCATGAGGTCAGGTACGTGGAAGTAGCTGTCCCCCGTTGGTTATTGGGGGCGAGGTTCACGAACAGGGTATTGAATGCCGGAAACATAATTCCGAATCCGATTCCCATCAGCAGGGCAATTCCGAAAAAGAGAATGGTACAGGTGGTATCATTCCATTGAATCAGATATACACAGGATGCGAGCAGGAAGAAACTGACCACCACCAGATAGAGTCCGGCGGCAATTACTTGGGTTATTTTTCCCCGGTCCACCAGCTTTCCTGAGAATATACGGGAAATGGCCATACCAATCGCCATAAAGGTAAAAAAGAAACCTGTTTGTGTATGAATCCCTATTTTACGGGCATACATGGCCACATAATTGGTGGTCATTCCGTAGGGGATGGAGAGCAGCAACAGGCTGAGTCCCGCAGGCATTCCTTTTAATAAAATGAAACGGTCGAGTGAAATCGGTTCACGCTTTACCGGTGGTTTATAAGGCGTCTTCACCAGGCTTGCGGACAGGAATCCCAGCATACAGGAACCGAGCGCATAGCAGAATATCGTAGCGAAAGAAACCCCTCCGTCATGCAAAAACAGTCCGAACATCGGTCCGATGGACATGGCGATATTATTGGTCAGCCCATAATAGCCCAGCCCTTCACCTCTGCGAGAAGAGGGCATAATGTCAATGACTACTGTATTTCCGCCTACCGTGACCATACCGAAAGAGACTCCATGAATAATTCGGAATATAATAAATAAGGTAAGCGAGCCGGCGATAAGATATCCCGCAAACATCAGCATAAAGATGAAATAAGCGAAAAGATAAAGCGGTTTACGGGCAAACGTATCCAGCAGATAGCCGGAAAACGGGCGAATGCAGAGTGCAGCTACCGTATAACAGGAAAGTACGATGCCGATAGTGGAATTTCCTGCCTGAAAGAACTCGGATAAATAGAACGGCAAAACAGGAATCAGCAACCAGAAACCGAAGTAAAGCAGGAAGTTGGCTGCCAAGATGAAACAATAACCGGGAGTAATGAGTCTATCCTTTGCCATAATAAGTGAACGTTCAATTTGCTGATCGGAACGGTGATAAGTCGTCCCGTTTCAGTGTAATCGGTATATTGATTAAATGCCAATGTCCCAATTACCATCAGATGGTTTTATTGGCACATTGGCATACTGGTAAATTCTGTGCTCTATTTAATATGCCGCTTCGAATTCTTTTAAGAAGCGTGTATCATTTTCGGAGAACATACGGAGGTCTTTCACCTGATATTTCAGGTTCGTGATGCGTTCGATACCCATTCCGAGAGCATAACCGCTGTATACTTTGCTGTCGATGCCGTTTGATTCGAGTACATTCGGGTCTACCATACCGCAACCGAGGATTTCCACCCAACCGGTATGTTTGCAGAACGGACAACCTTTACCACCGCAGATGTTACAGCTGATATCCATTTCGGCACTTGGCTCTGTAAATGGGAAATAAGACGGACGCAGACGGATTTTGGTGTCCGCACCGAACATTTCTTTGGCGAAAAGCAGTAGTACCTGTTTCAAGTCGGTGAATGATACGTTTTTGTCTACATACAATGCTTCTACCTGATGGAAGAAACAGTGTGCACGGTAGCTGATAGCTTCGTTACGGTATACACGTCCCGGACAGATGATGCGGATAGGAGGTTTGGAAGTTTCCATCACACGGGTCTGTACGGAAGAAGTATGAGTACGAAGTACTACATCCGGATGGGCTTCGATGAAGAATGTGTCCTGCATATCGCGTGCCGGATGATCTTCGGCAAAGTTCAGTGCCGAGAATACATGCCAGTCGTCTTCGATTTCCGGACCTTCGGCGATGCTGAATCCCAGACGTGCGAAGATATCAATGACTTCGTTCTTTACAATTGTGATCGGATGACGTGTACCGAGTTCAATCGGATAAGCCGAGCGGGTCAGGTCAAGACCGTCGCAACTATTATCCTGGCTCTCGAACTGTTCCTTCAACGCATTGATTTTGTCCTGCGCTTTAGTTTTCAGTTCATTCAGTCTCATGCCGACTTCTTTTTTCTGTTCGGCAGCTACGTTACGGAAATCCGCCATCAAATCGTTAATGGCTCCCTTCTTACTCAGGTATTTGATGCGGAGAGCTTCGAGTTCTTCGGCATTGGAGGCGTGCAAAGCTTCCACCTCTTTCAGAAGTTGTTCAATCTTAGCTATCATATTTTTGATGTATTGTTATTCAGTTTCTTAGTAAAAACCGTGCAAAGATATAATTTTATCACGAACCATCGAAATAATTTGTATCTTTGTTGCCGAATGTACCGAAAATCGGGGAACACTTATGAAAAAGATTGTTATTTCTCTTCTGCTATTGACTTTATCGTTTCGCCTGTCAGCTCAGATCGACTATCTGGAGCCGGTGAAGCCTTTTACTACCTATACGGGTGAGTTGGGTGAGTATTATCGAAATGTCTTTTCTTTGCTTAATACAGGTTTTCAACAGCGTCCTTACGCACGTTTTGTAGCCATTCCTTCTTTTTCACCGGAATATGCAATGTCGGTAGAGAAGAAGAACGGACGTTGTCTGTTGATTGCGAATACCTTGTCGCGTACCTATTGGCAGGCAGAGAAAGGAACGGTGAAAGTGGAAACTAAATCAGTGGAGATCAGTCAGTCCTTATACCAGTCTTTGGGAGCTATCGCCCGTCTGGTAACCAGTCAGATACAGGATTTGGACGGTTCGACAGCCGGACTGGATGGAGTCGTTTATTACTTTTCTTCGACAGACGCGAAAGGAAAAGAGATGATGGGACGGAAATGGTCACCGATGAAAGGTACTTTGATGGAGCGGCTTGTGCTGGTTTGTCAGTCGGCTTATATGTTATCTCAGGGAGAAAATATTTCAGAACAGGCATTGGCGGAGGAAGCAACCGCTTTATTGAAAGAACTGGAGAATCGTACCAAAGAACAGCCGGATGCTTACAAAAGGCCGATGTATGTGGGGATTTACTCTGTCGGTCCGAAACTCAAAACGCATTCGGGAAAGCAAATAGAAGAATTACCCCACCTGACTGACGTTTGTGCGCAGGAATATGCAGCCGGACAAATGGTTTATCCTGCGGAATTGCTTAAAAACAATGTCTCGGGATATGCTTTGTGTGAGTTTACTATAGATAAGGAGGGAGTGATTCTTCGTCCTCATATATTAAAATCGACTCATCCGGAGTTTGCCGAAGAAGCTCTTCGCATTGTTAAGGAAATGCCGAAGTGGACACCTGCACTGGTAGGAGGCAAGGCGGTTGAAAGTGATTATACCCTTTATGTCCCTTTCCGCCCCCAGTTGTATAAAGAACAGTTGCAGATACGCGAACGCGAGTTGTCCAAAAAACATTAATGCCCGAAACTTTTCTCTTTTTATATTGTATTATCATTGTAACCAATAAAAAAAGAGAAGATATGGATGATATGATTAACAGACACGATTCGATAGCCGAAGAAAATATCGAACCGAATGGCCGTCCGGCTAAGAATGAGTTTGAAGAATGGAGCACTGAAGTTACCGACCGTGCAGATAATGTATTCAAAGGTGATACGAAAGACGGTCCCATCAAGGATCGTGAGAAACGAATAAAAGAAATGGATGAAGTGATAAAAGAGGACCTTGAATAAAGGTCCTCTTTTATTGTATGTATGATGTCTTTTTTAACACGATCTCGTGCTTATCGTTGTATGCCATGAGAAACTTTTCAGTAACTTTGTTGCCTAAAAATATAGATAGTATGATAAAGGCATTATTGCTTGATGTAGATGGAACTTTGTTGAGTTTTGAAACTCATAAGGTGTCGCAATTCTCTATGGATGCTCTTAAAAAAGTACATGATAGTGGAATTAAGATCGTGATTGCTACCGGTAGGGCGGCAAGTGATCTTCATGAGATTGACGCTGTGCCGTATGATGGAGTTATCGCACTTAATGGAGCAGAGTGTGTATTGCGTGACGGAAGTGTGATAAGAAAAGTAGCAATACCTGCACAGGACTTTAGAAAGTCAATGGAGCTTGCACGGGAATTTGATTTTGCAGTCGCTCTCGAATTGAATGAAGGTGTATTTGTCAATCGTCTTACCCCGACTGTCGAACAGATTGCCGGAATTGTTGAGCATCCGGTTCCGCCGGTTGTCGACATCGAAGAGATGTTTGAAAGAAAAGAGTGCTGTCAACTTTGTTTTTATTTTGATGAGGAAACAGAACAAAAAGTGATGCCGCTTCTGCCCGGTCTTTCCGCAACACGCTGGCATCCTTTATTCGCTGATGTTAATGTCGCAGGGACAAGTAAGGCAACCGGCCTCTCGTTATTTGCCGATTACTACGGGATTGAAGTTTCTGAAATAATGGCGTGCGGTGATGGCGGTAATGATATCCCCATGTTGAAAGCTGCCGGAATAGGAGTGGCGATGGGAAATGCGTCTGAAAAAGTTCAGTCGGTAGCCGATTTTGTCACTGATACGGTGGACAATAATGGGCTTTGCAAGGCTTTGAAACAATTCGGGGTAATATAAAAGTGTCTTAATGAAGGCTGACTACAAAGCCAATCACAGGTTTAAAAATTAAAAAAGAGTAACTTATCATAAGTTACTCTTTTCATTTTGTGGAGCGTATCGGACTCGAACCGATCACCTCGACACTGCCAGTATTAATTCAAAAATGTGCCTATCTAGTTAATTAGTTATAATGGTTGTTTTTTAAGTATCCGACAGGCGGAAGTAAAAAACGATTTTTAAATACTGTTTTTATGTTCATTTTTATTTTATTAATCTAGGGGATTGTCATTGACGCTTTTATATTCTTCTTTACTCTCTTGAATAAGTGTAAGAAGAGAGAGAATTTCAGTATTTAATCCGGGTAGATGTTTTATAATACTTTGAGAAAGTTCTCCTAAAGACTTATAAACTATATCTTTTTCGCTTAACTCGTCTATGTAAGGAATATTGTCTTTTGTTTCGATGATAGCTTTTGCCATATCATTAAAAATATCAGATTCATTAAGTGATATTGCATGTTGAAACATTCTTTCTAAACCTTCGAGGCTTGACATGTAATTGTCAACCGATATGCAATTTCTTACATAGTATTTTTCTATTGTAAATAGTGTTCTTGTTATATTTCTAGAACTGGATATAGATAAATCTTCTTGTGTTTTCTCTATACTTTCGTTTAACGCGTTATGAGCTTGTTTTATTTCATCTTTTAATGTGTTCTTATTTGTTTTACTTCGTCTTTAATTTTCTTTTCTATTGTTACGGCATTGTATATCTGCCATCCGATTAGCATCGTCACCAAAAGCGATAGTATTCCTATTATCACGCCGATATAATCCATACCTAACTCCGGCACGGATGGCAACGAAACGCAAATAGCGACAACGCTACATATAATTGCAGCGATCGACAAACAGTTACTCCCATATGATTTGATTCGGTTTTTCATGTTGTTTCAATGTTATTCGTTCAGGCACAGTTTTTTCAATTGATACCATTAGTTTCATTAATAAGCTCTCCCGTTAATTTGTTTAGCTTAAAAGATTCTCTTTCTTTGTTCCCATTTCTATATACGATATCGAAAGTAAAGCTTATAATATCGCCATTAATGTTTATCAACTTGTTTTTTATTATAAATTCTTCGGAATACTCTTTATGTCGGTATTCCCAAATATAATCGCCATTAGTGATATTAACTAAAGACACATAAGGGTATGATACATCTAGACCACTAATATTATCAATTGGAATTAGATTATTGATGAAATTATATTCCAATGGTATTTTCTTTATCTCATCACAATTATTATTAAGCAAAAAGTGATTCTTATACCCTAATGTGATAAAATATTCGTTACTCCAATCTTTAAGGCTAACCACTTTTTTGTCATATCTATTATAATAAAGCCTTTTTTCTTTACCGCCAAGTGTGGAAATAATCTCGCTTGGTCCTCCTGCGTAATCAATTAATAAAATAATCCCGTCATCTTTTATTATGAAGTCACCTAAGCCAATATAGTCGACATTCCGTTCTTCGACTTCACCGAACTCTAAGTAATATTTTTGATTGAAGCCTCGGATCATTGGTGCTGTATATTCAAATATTTGCTCTTTCCTGTCATTATATGCTGCAAGCCACATGTTACCATCTAGAAAACCTGCCAATAAAGCGTTTTTAGTAGGGTTATTATCATTCTTCCATCCTACTGTTACTTTGGTTACCCCTTTTGGTAAATTAAATTCTTTCAAGAACTCATCTTGGTTGTCATCTTCATTACTGCATGATTGTAGACAAGATGTAGAAAAAAACGCAATGATTAATAGTGTTAATAGTCTATTCATGATGCTTTGCTTTAGTGATTGATAATATTGTTTATTGGAGTGTTCTTATTCTTTATAATTTGAAATTCTTTTAACTATTGGTTGAGATTTACTCGCCGCAGTCATTAGATTGTCGTAATCGTGAATTTTAACCGCATTCTCTCTGATATATGTTACATCTTCTTTAGACAAATATTTTATATTATCCTTTGTTATACTTATTTTTAAGGCTTTTGACTCCTTATTGTCGATTATTTCGTCTAATATGATAATATATATGTCGATAGGCGCATAATCTCCGGTTATGACTATTTCGGTGTTACTCGGAAATAAATTGTTGACTACTTTATATTCGCAGCCTCTAAAATTGGAAAACTCTTTGGAACTACAAGAAGAAAAGAGTATAACCGTGATGATGATGAATAGTTTTTTCATACTAGTTTGTTTTTATTGATTGATAATTATTATTTGTTTTGAATTGATTAATGAATATTATTTCCCATGAGTACTTATTACATATCTGAACCATATATTTTCATATTTTAAAAGCTCTTTATATAGTTCGTCATATCCTCCTTTTTCATAGAGGTATTTTCTTAATGAATCTGTGTCGATTTTTTCTTTTTTGATTCTTTTGATAATGCTTTCATCGCTTAGTCCGTATGATAAAAGTTTTTTTATTTGTTGACTATTAATGTTTGTTTTACTTCCATTCATATATTCAATTGTGATTGATAGTGGTACATACTTATCTATCGTTCTATTATACCATGTATTTTCCCACGAATACTCACTTTCTTCTCCATATTTTATAGGTCCTACTCCTGTTACAGATGTTGTGGAATATCCCTTAATGGAACAATAGCATTTGTCTTTCACTGCATTGATAGGGTAACCACTCAAGTATATATATTTAATTTCTTTATTGGAGATGTTTTTAAATCCCAAATGCAAATCAACACCTCCTGCACTGTTAGGTCTCGAACATGTGATGTACATAATTTCAATAGGAAGCCCCTGCTTGTTCATGTCTTTTTCTAACTTCTTTCTTTCATCTAATAGAGAGAGGATAAAGTTAATATGATTCATTATTGAATCCCTTTTGATCTTAGTTTGAATACTATCTCTCACATGGTTTATACGTGTAATTGAATCGTTTTTTCTTCTATAAATAGAAACTCTTACAGAATCTTCTCTGTGTTTTATAGAATCTTCCCTTTGCTGTATGTTTTTTAAGCTATCTTCCTTAGCTTTTGTATATTTTTCAATATCTACTTTATCAATACATTCTTTATTTAAACAGTATTCTTTGTCTTTATACATCACAATAAAGAAAGATGGATGCTGGTCAAATTCTTTAATCAATGCAACAGTTCCCCCTTCTTTTATCTTTTTATTAGATTTAAAAGATTGGCCATCATAGTTGTAGACTAGATAACCATCTTTGATTGTTTTTATTTCAATTTGACCGAACATTGATGTGCTGCATAATAGCAGTATTAGAAATATTAGCTCCTTCATGTTGTTTTGTTTTGGTTATTAGTCTAAATCCATGTTTTCACGCTTACCACACCGACGACTAGCGCCCAATCGTGTATTTTATTAACCGGAACATCATAAGGTTTAAAACCTTCCTCCTTATTAAAAGGAACACATCTTATATATCCTTCCTGTTCTGATTCTTCGACCTTTTTTATCATTATACCGTCGTATGTTGCTAAAGCGTATACCTCACCCCATCTTACGTGTGATCTAGTTGTAACGATCCGGCATCCTACAATGTCTCGATCATTAATGCTCCGTTCTGGAGCGTTTCTGTTAATCATACTACGATCTCCGGCGCGGATCGTGAAATCACAACCGGGCATATCGGGGATGATATATTGCTCACAGTCTCCTTTTGTTATTGCAGAGTTAAAGCCATTGGGCAGACCACACGAAGCGGTTACTACGTCTATATGCGGAATGGCTTTGCCTTTTAGACCATCGTAATGAAGGGTATAGTTATTGTTTTCTAAGGGGCTATCTTGTTGCTTTTCGGTTGAACAATTTAAATTTGATCCGAATCTTTTGTTAATATAAGTTTCAATAACGTCCAATCTTAGACTACTTGGCGTTGTTATCCCTTCATAATAATTAGTTAATGTCGATTTGCTCATTCCTAAATCTTTAGCCAATTCGTATCTGCTAACTATTTCTTTATCTATTAGAAATCTTAGTTTCTCTAGTGTTTTCATTATTGGCTATTATTTGGAATAGTCTAAATATGGACTATTTTGGTTAATTATTGGATTATTTGTTTTGTGTAGTCCAATAATGGACTTGTCTTTGTCGCATCAAAGTTAATGAATGAATGAATAAGTAACAAATAAAACAAAGGAATTATGAACACAACACCAATCAAACCAACACGAAAGAACTTGCTTGATTTGAACGTAGGCGATCCGGTATTCTTCGATAAAGACAAGGAAGATACCGCAAAAGCAACGGCAAGCCAACTTAAAAGAAAGGGATTAGCTCTATTCAAAACGAAAGCAACCGAAACAGGAATCTATCTAACACGACTACAATGACGACAGCAGAACGTTATAATGAGAAACTAGCGAATGAAATCAACCGAATTTATGACGCTACGAGAAAACTAACCTTTAGTCAAAATATGTCGGCAGAAATCGTCGGAGGTCGCCGGAGGTTGGAGGATTTAGTAGGACGCGGGAAAATCGCAATTGATAAGCCAACCGCACACCAACACGGTAAATGGAGGTGTAAAGCGTCCGACGTACTTAGATACGCTTACAACAAAAATGGGTAACATACCTTATTTAAGGTGTTTTTTTAACTGTGTTTAGAAATGTTAGGCAAAAAAGAAAAGCTGTTAATCAATTGATTAACAGCTTTTTAAGTGGAGCGTATCGGACTCGAACCGATCACCTCGACACTGCCAGTGTCGCGCTCTAGCCAGATGAGCTAACGCCCC
>DXOL01000043.1:0-181971 GCA_019412825.1 Bacteroides thetaiotaomicron
GGTAGCTTCGGGAAGGAGGAGTACCCGTAGGGGGAGGTGGTAGGTGAATACATAATCCTATCATTTACAAAGAAATAGGAACAGACATTATTTTTCCTACCACCTCGGTCTTCGACCACTCCTCCTTCCCGAAGGAGGAGAATAGAGATAGAATCGACTTTTTAGTCACCCCCGGTTTAGTTACTTTTGGCTTTTGATATATCCTTTTATTTTCCAAATGATAAACATGCATATATGAAAATGATACATTATAAAATCATTATTCTATTATTGCTGGCATGGAGTCCTTGGGATTTGGTTTTACCTTGCCCCTCTATTTGTACGTCTGCCTTGCAGAATGATGATTTTGATATTCTAATGAAGAAGATTCGGGATGGGGTTGCAGAAAATCCGAATATTGATAAAACTCTGGAACTGTACGATGACGTCCAAGGATGTTTTATAGATATAGATTATGCCCGGCGGGATCGTACTAACTGGATGCCTCTTATTCATGTGGACCGGTTGTATGACTTTGTATTTGCTTATACCAATCCGAAGAATCCCTATTATCAGGATGAAGATTTGTATCATAAGATAGTAAAGGGCTTGGAGTATTGGCATCATCGTCATCCACATTGTAATAACTGGTGGTATAATCAGATTGCCGAACCGCAAAAGCTTGGTATTCTTCTTATTCAGATGCGCGTTGGTAAAAGGCAGATACCGGAAGCCTTGGAGACAAAGGTCTTGCAACGTATGCGGAAGGAAGGAGGGCATCCTGCCAGATGGACTGGAGCCAACCGGACAGATATTGCTTTACATTGGATTTATAGAGCATGTCTTCAGAAGAATGACGTTGACTTGAAAACGGCTGTTGAGAATGTTTATAGTCCTCTCTCATATACTGTGAAAGAAGGATTTCAGCATGACAACAGTTATTTTCAGCATGGCGTGCAGCTTTATATCGGTGGTTATGGAGACGAAATACTGAAAGGAATAACACAGGTAGCTCTTTATGCCAAAGGAACGAAATATGCGTTGGATGATGAGAGAATACAATTGCTGGGGCATTTTATGCGCGGAACTTATTATCAGGTTATACGTGGACAATATATGCTTTTCGATGTATTGGGAAGAGGAGTGAGCCGTGATAATGTTACCCAAAAGAGCCATGCCGCTTTGTTTGCCAAACGGATGCTGATGCTCGACCCCGTGCATACAGATGAATATAATGCGATTATAGCCAGGTTGGAAGGCAAAAAGCCTGCCAACTATGGAATAAAGCCGTTACACACTCATTATTTCAGAGGAGACTATACTCTCCATGTCCGTCCCCACTATACATTTGACATTCGCATGGCTTCCAATCGTACTATGCGATGCGAATATGGGAATGGTGAAAATCTGAAAACCTATTTTATGTCCGACGGATGTACAAACATCGTGACCGAAGGGAACGAGTACGCCCGCATTTTCCCCGTATGGAACTGGAATCGTATTCCCGGAGTGACTGCTCCTCAACTGGATACCATTCCGCAAACTGTAGTTGATTGGCAAACGAAGGGAACTTCTGTATTTGCAGGAGGAGTCTCTGATAGTCTTTATGGCGTATCTGTTTATTCATATCTTGATACCTATGCCGGTATAAATACCGCTGCCAAAAAGGCCTGGTTCTTTTTCGATGATGAAATCATTTGTCTGGGAGCGGGAATCAATTCAACAGCCGGTGTACCGGTATGTACTACTATCAATCAATGCTTGCTTCTCAAAAAGGAAGTCATATTGTCGCAAAGTAAGAAGCAGTCGATGGTGAAAGAAGGAGATTTCGTCTGTGACTCTCCCGAATGGGTATTGCATAATGGAATTGGTTATGTCTTTCCCGCCGGCGGAAATCTCTTTTTGAGCAAGAAGGTACAGACGGGGTCGTGGTACAGCATTAATCGTACTGAATCTAAAAATGAGCAGCAGCAAGAGGTCTTTACCTTGGGATTTAATCATGGTTGTAATCCCCGGAATGCTACCTATGCCTATATCGTGGTGCCTGGGATTCATTCTGCTCGCAAGATGAATAACTACAGGAAGAGTCCCGTCGAAATTTTGGCGAATACAGATTCCATGCAAATAGTAAGGCATACGAAATTGGGAATATGGCAAATGGTGTTCTATAAAGCGGGTACATTCCGCAACGGAGAGCTTTCTGTCAGTGTGGATAAAGCCTGTGCATTGATGCTTAAAGATGGACACAGCGGCAATGCGGAACTGCATATTGCTGATCCCGGACAGACACAATCTTGTATTAAAGTAGAATTACTGATTCCTGAAATATCCAACGAGCGAAAGACTGTCTTATGTGATTTTAGAAATACCGGTATCTATGCCGGTGCATCCAAAGCATATAAACTATTTTAGGTAAAATGTTTTCCGCAAATCATGGAATATTAGGGATTGGTTTTTCAAATAGAGAAAATGGACTATATTTGTAGGATAAGTCCTGATCTCTTTGCCCTGTAAAAAAAATATATATAGTATATTATGAAGAAACTACTTTTGATTTTTGTTTTATGCATAAGTTATTTATGTACGACACATGCACAACCGTTGACCAAGTCCGAAGTGAAGCAATCGATGCGTAGGGTAGCCGATTGGCAGATCGGTCATTACAACAAAGCTGTTTATGGTGATCTTAACTGGGTGAATGCCACCTTTTACCTGGGACTTGTTCATTGGGCAGAGATCGCCGAGAGGGACGATCAGGATGACTTTTATTATAAATGGCTGACCCGCCTGGGACGTCGCAACTATTGGCAGGTAGACCAACGGATGTATCATGCAGATGATATCTGTATCGCCCAACCCTATCTGTATCTGTACGAAAAGTACAAGCAAAAGGAACTGATTGTCCCTACTCTGGCGCGTACGGAGTGGGTGATTGCCAATCCTCCTTCGGGTTCGTTTCAGTTGACTTACGGAGATGCCACGACATTAGAACACTGGACCTGGTGCGATGCTCTTTTCATGGCACCCCCCGTTTATCTGAAACTCTATAATATCACCGGTGATAAGAAATTCATTCGCTTTATGGATAAAGAGTATAAAGCGACTTACGAGTTCCTGTTCGATAAAGACGAAAATCTCTTCTACCGTGATCACCGTTATTTTGATATGAAAGAAAGTAATGGCGCCAAAGTCTTTTGGGGACGGGGCAATGGCTGGGTGCTTGGCGGACTTGTAGAAATGCTACGTGAACTGCCTGCCAAGAGCAAATACCGTCCGTTCTATCAGGAACTGTTTCTGAAACTCTGTTACCGCATCGCTAATTTACAGAGCAGCGACGGATTTTGGCGTGCAAGCCTGCTTGATCCGGACGCTTATCCATCACCCGAAACAAGCTGCAGCGGCTTCTTCGTATATGCTCTTGCCTATGGACTGAATGAAGGACTTTTACCAAAGGAAAAGTTCCTGCCTGTAGTAGAGAAAGGATGGAAAGCACTACTTTCTGCAGTAGAAGAAAACGGTAAACTGGGATATGTACAACCCATCGGTGCCGACCCGAAGAAGGTAACCCGCAATATGACAGAAGTATACGGACCGGGTGCTTTCCTGCTTGCCGGAACAGAAATGTATCGTATGGCAGAGGATGCTCCGAAACAGAATGCTACGATCCCGCAGAACCGTATTCAGGAAATTGCAGCTATGCTTCCCGATCGACCGCAGGGGATAGGCACTTCTTATAAGGACCGGACTTTCTGGGATAAGATAAAAGAGAGTGACGACGCTAAACAACTCCTGGAAGAAGAAGCTCCTGCTCTGTTGAAACAGGGGATGCCCCCTTTTGTCGATTCACTGTACCTGCATCTGAATAAGACGAACGTTCGTTTGCCGGGAGAGAACATGATGAATGCCCGTTATCAATATCTGTACAGGCTGACTTTGGCTGAATGTCTTGAAAATAAGAGGCGTTATGTCCCTGCCATCGAAAAGGCTTTGGTGGCTCTTTGCAGTCAGAAGCCCTGGTCTATCCCTGCCCACGACCGCGATCTGAAGAATTATAAAGGAACGGATTATTATGTAGACTTGGTGGTTGCTACTGCCGGCAACAGTATTGCTCAGTGTGTTGCCATGCTGGACGATCGTCTGTCTCCGGAGGTAAGGGCGCGGGTGCAGTGTGCTTTTCGTGAGAAGGTTTTCCGTCCGGTCTACCGTTGCCTGGAAGAGACAAAACCATTTTGGTGGTTCACCGTTACCAACAACTGGAACTCTGTGTGTCTGGCGGGTGTTACCGGTGCGGCTCTTGCCTTGTTGCCCGATAAGGAGGAACGTGCTTACTTTGTTGCGGCAGCCGAGAAGTATAATGTGTATGGAATGAAAGGCTACGCTGACGACGGCTACTGTAGTGAGGGGGTAGGTTATTATAATTATGGTTTCCGTGCCTACATTCTGTTGCGTGAAGAAGTATACCGGGCAACGCAGGGAAAGATCGATTTCTTTCAGACTCCCAAGTTTGTCCATATCGCCCGGTATGGGAAGAAGATACAGATGAATGAAGGGGTGTGCCCCGCCTATTCGGATTGTCGCATCGGTTTGTCACCGGACAGGTTTATTCTCAGTTACTGCGACCGGGCGCTGGGTGTTACTTCTGCAGAAGAACAGCCTGTTTTACCCAAAGGAAACAATTTGTCCCTTCACCTTCTCGAACTTTTCACAAGTCAGGTTGCAAAGGTTGGAATGACAGACGGAATCCGTCAGGTGTTGCAGGAAGAGTCGGATGCTTTGCGCGCTTATTATGAGCAGGCAGGTATTTTGATTGCTCGTCCTGCCGGTGGAACTTCCTGCCGTCTGGCCATATCAGCCAAGGGGGGAACCAATGCGGAGAATCATAACCACAATGATGTCGGTTCTTATGCCGTAGCTTTGGGAAGTGAAACGATGGTTGGCGATCAGGGTGGCCCGAACTCCTATCCCGGTGATTATTTTAACGGAGACGCTCCTCAGAAATATAAGATAAAAGGATCATTCGGTCATCCGGTTCCTGTAGTAGACGGACGAACACAGTCCTCGGGCGGGAAAGCGAAAGGTGTTGTGCTACAGAAAGAATTTACGAACGAAAAAGATGTATTCAGTATTGACTATACCTCTGCCTATTCCACCCCCAATTTGGATAAGCTCATTCGTACTTTCGTTTACGACCGTCAGGACAAAGGCAGCTTTACGGTCGGCGATGAATTTACAGCGAAAACACCGATCCGATTCGAAACAGCCATAACGACACGATCCGACTGGAAAATCCTGGACGATACACATCTTCTGCTGGCTACAGATTCCGAACAGATGATTGTAGCTATTGATGCATCCGGTAAAGTGGCGTTTACTTCCGAAACGATTGAAGTGAACTCTCCGGCCTATACACGTATCGGGATTGCATTGAAGAATCAGTCGAAAGAAGGATATATCCGATTGAAGATGTACACAAAATAAGTCTGTGTATTAGATATATGAAGTCTTTATAGGGCATATATGCCCAGCGTGCAGGACATATATGTCCAACGTGCAGGAGATAGTTACCCTGCACATTGGCTATATATGTCCTGCAATCAGATTATAGTTGCCCTGCGAACGGGGGAAGAAGGTACTATCTTTATCTTCTTGTTTTTATTCTTGCTACTTTCGCTTAAACTGTCTATTTTTGAGGCTGCATTTCCATACTTGAATACGAGTACCTCATTTTAATAGAATAAAACAATGAAAAACAGGTTTCTGATCATATGCACAGTTTTGTTTCTCTCCTCTTGTTTGGCGTATGGACAAGAGCAAGCATCTGTAACAAATGACTTTTCTGAAAATAAACAAGGTTGTATTCAGCATCCCTGGCAAGGCAAGAAAGTAGGATACATCGGAGATTCCATCACAGACCCGAATTGCTACGGTGATAATATAAAGAAGTACTGGGACTTTCTGAAAGAATGGCTGGGGATCACTCCTTTTGTTTACGGCATTAGTGGAAGGCAGTGGGATGATGTACCCCGTCAGGCGGAAAAGCTGAAGAAAGAACATGGCGGAGAAGTCGATGCTATCCTGGTTTTTATGGGGACAAACGATTATAATAGTAGTGTGCCTATCGGTGAGTGGTTTACGGAACAAGAAGAGCAAGTGCTGTCTGCTCACGGTGAAATGAAGAAGATGGTGACGCGGAAAAAGCGTACGCCTGTCATGACTCAAGACACTTATAGAGGTCGTATTAATATAGGAATCACTCAACTGAAGAAACTTTTCCCGGATAAGCAGATCGTTCTGCTGACTCCTTTGCATCGTTCGTTGGCTAACTTCGGCGATAAGAATGTCCAGCCGGATGAAAGCTATCAGAATGGTTGCGGAGAATATATAGATGCCTATGTGCAGGCTATTAAGGAGGCAGGAAATATATGGGGAATACCTGTCATAGACTTTAATGCAGTGACAGGTATGAATCCGATGGTTGAAGAACAGCTTATTTATTTCTATGATGCCGGCTATGACCGTTTGCATCCCGACACCAAAGGACAGGAGCGCATGGCACGCACTTTGATGTATCAGTTACTTGCACTGCCTGTCGCTTTTTAATTATTCAAATATCCGCAGGACTTGACAAAGGCCTTTTTTTGTTGTATATTTGCAGATGTCATACAGGCAATAAAGTAACAACCCATTAAAAAATGAAACGAAATGCACCTTATCAATCATCTTAACCGAACCGAAAAAATAGTGTAACATTATAACAAAATACAAAGGGGATCATATGCCAATCAGCATCTATGTGAACCGGTGATAAGCTTGAGGCTGCAACCTTTTATAGGGTTTGCAGCCTTTTTTGTTGCGTAAAATTAAAAAGAATATGCTTAAAAGGTATATTTGAGTTTATAATAAATGGGGAGACCGTTTATAATAAACGATGAAACTATTTATTATAAACTCAAATGCGATTTTAGTATGAAGGGTAAAAAGTTTTCTATGCGTCAGAAGAACCCGTAGAGAGTTTTCTTTTATTTGACTTAGCAGACTGCGAATTATTGCAACATGACAAACTTTTACCTTATTGCCTGATTTCCCCCCCCCCTATAATTGCTTGATTTTTCTCCCGTCTCATTGCGTTCTTCTCCTTCTTTTTGTGCATTAAACATTCTTGTTCTTATCAATCTCTTATCAATGATGAAGTATGCTGCATGATATGCGCAGCGGAGGTGAAAAGTGCGTGGCTGCTCTGCGGGATGTTGTTTTGAAGAAGAATAGTACAATATTCCATGCTTGTTGTACTATTCTCCATAGGAATATAGATAGTTAAACGTAAATTTGTAATTTGATTGTGCCTTATATTTTTTATAAGAATTTATAGAAGAATATCATGAAATACTGGATGTTATTGTTTGCCTTTTTGTGGGTATCTTACGGAACGGGCATGGCCCGGAAAACCGAAAAAGTAGTAAATAACGGAATTCCCTGGTTTGACGACAGGGGAGAGATTGTCAATGCGCACGGTGCCTGCATTGTGGAAGAGAATGGCAGATATTATCTTTTCGGGGAATATAAGTCGGACAAAAGCAATGCTTTTCCGGGTTTCAGTTGCTATTCATCTGATGACCTGGTGAACTGGAAGTTCGAACGTGTTGTTCTGCCGGTGCAGCCAAGCGGAATTCTTGGCCCTAATCGTGTAGGCGAGCGTGTGAAAGTCATGAAATGCCCTTCTACCGGCGAGTATGTGATGTATATGCATGCGGACGATATGAACTATAAAGATCCCCATATCGGCTATGCTACCTGCAGCACTATAGCAGGTGAATATAAACTTCACGGACCTCTGTTGTATAAAGGCAAGCCCATTCGCCGCTGGGATATGGGGACTTATCAGGATGCGGACGGTACCGGATATTTGTTGTTGCACGGAGGAATTGTCTATCGTTTGAGTAAAGACTACCGTACGGCAGAGGAAAAAGTGGTATCGGGAGTGGACGGCTCTCACGGAGAGTCTCCGGCAATGTTTAAAAAAGACGGTACATATTTCTTCTTGTTCTCCAATCTGACCAGCTGGGAGAAGAATGATAATTTCTACTTTACAGCCCCTTCCGTCAAAGGCCCGTGGACCAGACAAGGTTTGTTTGCTCCCGAAGGAAGTCTGACCTATAATTCACAGACCACTTTTGTGTTTCCTTTAAAGTGTGGCGAAGATACGATTCCGATGTTTATGGGCGACCGCTGGTCTTATCCGCATCAGGCTTCGGCCGCCACCTATGTGTGGATGCCTATGCAGGTGGATGGAACAAAACTTTCTATTCCGGAATACTGGCCTTCCTGGGACATTGATAAGTTGAAACCCATAAATCCTCTGCGCAAAGGAAAAACCGTCGATTTAAAGCAGATAACGTTCAGTAAAGAAGCTGACTGGAAAGTGGAGGAAGGAAGAATATCTTCCAATGTAAAAGGGAGTACGCTGAGTCTTTCCTTCAGTGGCTCTTGTGTGGCTGTTATGGGCGAAACGAACTGTCATAGCGGATATGCGCGTATGAATATTCTTGATAAGAAAGGAGAGAAAATATATTCTTCACTGATCGATTTCTATAGTAAGGCGAATGATCATGCAACGCGTTTTATGACTCCCCAATTGGCAAAAGGAGAATATACACTGGTGATTGAAGTTACGGGCATCAGCCCCACATGGACTGATAAAACGAAGAGAATTTATGGCAGCGACGATTGCTTTGTGACCATTACTGATATTGTAAAACTGTAATATTTATGAGAAATAGAATTTTATTTTCTGTCCTTGCTTGGGTAGCAGTGACCTTGTTCGCTCAAGGTAAACAAAAAGATTTTGTCTTGCAGTCCGGTCAGCCGGTTGCGATAGCTTGCAGCGGTTCGGAAGCACCGGTGGTGCGTACTTCGCTGGATTTGTTGTCCCGTGACCTTCAGACTGTATTGTCGGCAACTGCCCACGTAGACACAAATACCGGCAACATCCTGGTAGGAACGATCGGACAGAGCAAGCTGATTGAGCAGGCAGGCATCGATATTTCCGCATTAAAAAACAAAAAGCAGGCTTTCCTGCTCACCGTCTCAGAAGATGGAAAGCTGGTAGTAGCCGGCAGCGACAGTCACGGTACAGCCTACGGCATACTTGAAATATCCCGTCTGCTGGGCGTTTCCCCTTGGGAATGGTGGGCGGATGTGACTCCGGAGAAGAAAGAGACGTTCCGTCTTTCTTCCAGTTTCAGAGAGTTGCAGTCTCCTTCTGTGGAGTATCGGGGCATCTTTATTAATGATGAAGATTGGGGACTGATGCCTTGGAGTAACAAGACTTACGAACCGTCGGACGTGAAAGGAGAAATCGGACCCCGTACCAACGAACGAATTTTTGAGTTGCTGCTTCGCTTGCGAGCCAATACCTACTGGCCTGCCATGCACGAGTGTACCCTTCCTTTCTTTCTGACGAAGGGCAATCGGGAAGCAGCGAAAAAGTATGGCATCTTTATGGGAGCTTCCCACTGCGAACCGATGGCTTGCAACGCCGCCGGTGAGTGGAAAAGAAGAGGAGAAGGAGCCTACGACTATGTGAATAACAGTCCGGCCGTTTATCAGTTTTGGGAAGATCGTGTGAAAGAAGTTGCCGGACAAGAGATATTTTACACGCTCGGTATGCGTGGCGTTCACGATGGAAAGATGCAGGGAGCCAAGACGGTAGAAGAACAGAAAGCTGTCCTGGACCGGGTGTTTGTTGACCAGCGTGGCTTGCTCGAAAAGTACGTGAATAAAGACGTAACACAAGTGCCGCAGGTCTTTATTCCTTATAAAGAGGTGCTCGATATTTATCATGCGGGGCTGCAAGTACCCGAAGACGTGACCTTGATGTGGTGTGATGATAACTACGGCTATATCCGCCATTTCCCCACTGCCGGAGAGCGTGCCCGTAAAGGCGGCAACGGAGTCTATTATCATGTTTCCTACTGGGGACGTCCGCACGATCATTTATGGTTGGGTACTATGAGTCCTTCACTCATCTATCAACAGATGAAGCAGGCTTACGATCAGGGAATACAAAAAATGTGGATACTGAACGTCGGCGACATCAAACCTGCCGAGTATCAGATTGAGCTGTTCATGGATATGGCATGGAATCTGGATAAGGTATCTTCCGAAGGAGTGACGGCGCATCTGAAACATTGGCTGGAACGGGAACTGGGAGCTTCCTGTGCAAAGACCATCCTTCCCGTTATGCAGGAACATTATCGCTTGGCACATATCCGCAAACCCGAATTTATGGGAAATACACGGGAGGAAGAAAAGAATCCGGTCTATCGGGAAGTGAAAGACCTGCCGTGGAGCGAAAGGGAGATAAACGAACGTCTGAATGCTTACAGCCAACTTTCGGAAACGGTAGAGAAAGCTGCTTCTAAAGTACCCGCCGACAGACAGAGCGCTTACTTCGAACTGGTGAAATATCCCGTACAGGCTACGGCACAAATGAATCGCAAACTGTTATACGCCCAATTGGCACGCCACGATAAGGCAGACTGGGAAAAGAGTGATGCCGCTTACGACAGCATTGCTGCACTGACTCAACACTATAACTCATTGGAGAATGGAAAATGGAATCGTATGATGGACTTCAAACCCCGCAAGCTCCCTGTATTCAACCGTGTGGAAAGAAAGGTGGCTACTGCTCCGATGACAGCGGACCGTAAAGCAGTCTGTCAATGGAATGGGGCGGAGGCAAAGAAGGGAAACGCCATTGTCTGCGAAGGTTTGGGATATGAAGGCAAAGCCGCAGAGATAAGAAAAGGCGATGCGCTGACTTTCTCCTTTGGCAATCTGAAAACGGACTCGGTAGAGGTGGATATCCGGTTACTTCCCAACCATCCGGTGCATGGCGATAAGTTGCGTTTCTCGGTTTCTCTGGATGGCGCCGAGCCTGAAGTGGTAGCGTACGAAACGAAGGGACGCAGCGAGGAATGGAAAGAGAACGTACTTCGTAATCAGGCAATCCGGAAAATTGTACTTCCCGTTTCGGGTAAGAAATCACATCAACTGGTTATCAAGGCATTGGATGAGGGGGTGATACTGGATCAGGTAATGCTTTATACGATTAATTGATTGATTCTCCTGTATTCGTAAGGAGTCTGATTATATACAGAACGGAATATCTTATAAAAATGCCCCAGATTCCTAAATCCACAATTTGTACATATCTCCTTGATCGGCATACTGGTAATAGACAGCTGAGTAGTGGCATATTGCATTTTAAACTCATTTATTAAATCAGTCAGAGATTTATGAAAGTGCAGTTTCACGATCCTATTCACATAATCGATATTACGGTCACATAAAGCGACGAACCCCGCAATTCCCTGAATAAAAAATTCCGGACTATTGAATTTTTGAATAGCATTGAATAGCCAAACCGGTATCTCTGAAGAATCTTCCACCTTTTCATTAGCCGTAATCTGCCGGAAAATGAAAAGCAACAGACTATCGAGCTGTATATTGGATCGCCCGTATTTCATTGCTTCTTCCGCCCGCGAAGATAGTCTTTTCACAATATCCCTTGATAATCTCATCTGAAATGGGAACATACCGGTAGTCCAAAAGTACAAGTTACTCCATTCAAAATATCGCTGACGGAAATAATCTAAAGTCTCCACGGGAAAAGCCACATTCACAATAACGATCCCTTTTCCCGAAGAGGAAAACGTATGCCTGTCTTTGGGACGTACCATAATTAAATCTCCCGGAGATAATCTAAACTGATGTCCATTGACATGGTGAATGCCTGTTCCCTTTTCAACCCATAAGATTTCAGCATAGTCATGTGAATGTAAGGACAAGTCCTGAGAAGAGGTTATATTCACTCTTGCAATATGAAACTTTTCATTTGCACTCAGGAAATAGGATAGCTTAAAAACGGAATCTCTCATATTCTTTTTTGATTTGATTGCAATATTAAGAGTTAGCCTTCACAAACACAACCTGTGAAGGCTCTTTTTTATATATCAAAGCATAAAAAGTCGGAATAGCGTAAAAAAACTACCGCTATGAATAATTTCTATCGGAAAAACGTATATGGACAACCTCTACCTTTGTCCCCATCAGCTAATACTAAAAGAATCATATCATGAAAGGCTTTATAACTAACATCCAACGAATGTCTATCCATGACGGTCCGGGAATTCGTTCTACCATCTTCTTAAAAGGATGCAATCTGAGATGTAAGTGGTGTCATAACCCTGAAACCTGGAGCATAAAACCGCAACTCCAGTATATTGAAGACAAATGTATCCATTGTTTCTCTTGTATAACGGTATGTGAGTATGAAGTTCTGTCCATCGACTCAAACAGATTATCCATTCACCGCGAACGGTGTACTGATTGTGGGAAATGCACAGAGCGCTGCATTTCGGGCGCACTGTCCTGGATTGGGAAAGAAGTTGATTCTTCGGACATCATACATGAAATTCTCCAGGACCTTATTTACTATCAGAAATCCGGAGGAGGAATTACCCTTTCAGGGGGTGAACCTTTGCAGCAAAAAGATTTTGCGTTAGATATTCTCCAAAAATGCCGGGAACATAGAATACACACAGCCGTAGAGACCAATCTGTTGACTGATACTGACACATTGGAGGCATTCCTTCCTTGGGTTGATTTATGGATGTGCGATTTTAAAATGGGCGATGACACGTTACACCGGAAATGGACCGGACACTCCAATGTTCCTATTATAAAGAACCTGGAATTTCTTGCCAAACAAGCCGTTCCTTTGACCATTCGTACACCGGTAATTCCCCACGTCAACGATTCCGAAGAAGCTATCGAGTCAATATGCCGCTTCATTCGGCAATTACCTAACCAACCCGCTTATGAACTGCTGGGATTTCATTCGTTGGGATTCGTTAAGTTCGAGAATTTAGGAATGAAGAATCCCTTAAGCAATTCTGCTTTTTTAAAGAAAGGACAATTACAAAAACTAAAGGAAATACTGATCAGATATAATTTAAACAATAACAAAAAATGAAGAATTACGAGCAAAAAATAGCGAACCTGCGTTTGCGGAAACTCGCTCAAACTCAGGAAAAGATTGAAAAGGAAGGACTTCTGGACGAAGATGATTATGGACGGGTGGTTCCTCCGGAAAATTTGTGGAATATCATACCTAACCATCCCGATGGTTCTTTCTACGGATTTGATGCATGGGCTGATAACTTTTGCAGCCTGATGAATATTCATCCGGTATACATTGATGCCGACGATGCTTTTGCAGGAAGATGGATGTATTTCATGTCTAAAATGCGGCCCAATAAATGGAATCCGGATTATTCTTATGACTTTCTAAAAGAGAATATCAAGAAATATGACCTCATTTGTGGTATTGGCGATGACGCTCATTTCGCTCCTGATTATGAAATCGGGGTAAAATTAGGATGGAATGGCTTGATAAAGAAGATAGAACATTACCAATCCATCCATCATTCAGAAGAGCAACAACACTTCTACAGTTTGCATCTAAGGGTCATACGTAGTGTGCAGGGGTGGATACAGCGTCATATCGACCAGGCATATAGAATGGCTGCATCTGCAACAGACGATTGTTCTAAAAACAACTTACTGGAAATAGCCAAAGTAAACGAGCGCATTATCAATGATGCCCCAACGACATTAAGAGAAGCTTGTCAGTGGATCATATGGTATCATCTTGCATCAAGAACTTACAACCGTGATGGAGCTGGCGGACAAATTGATACTTTATTGGCTCCTTTTTATGAAAAAGATTTGGCAGAAGGAAGGATTGATAAAGAAACGGCCGTTTATTATCTGGCGTGTTTTTTACTGAACGACCCTGTCTACTGGCAATTGGGAGGTCCCGACGAATCAGGTAAAGACCAAACTTCCCCCCTTTCATTCTTAATACTGGAAGCTGCCGATAAAATCAATACCTCTTTAAATCTGACAGTGAGAGTGTTCGATGGTCTGAACAAGGACTTATTCCGGAAATCCGTAGAGTACCTGGTTAAGAACAAGAATGGATGGCCCAGATTCTCAGGAGATAAAGCATTGGTAGAAGGATTTATGAAGAACGGCTTCAGTGCACAACTGGCTCGCCGTCGTATAGCAGTGGGATGCAACTGGATGTCGCTGCCCGGACTGGAATATACAATGAATGACCTTGTGAAAATAAATATGGCGAAAGTTTTTGAGGTGTCCTATACGGAAATGATGAATGAACAAAAAGATCATAGCACCTCCCGGCTCTGGATGTTATTCAACGAGCATTTGGCTAAGGCAGTCCAAACATCAGCCGACGGAATTCGCCATCACCTGAAATTTCAAAAATACAATGAGCCGGAGTTATTACTAAATCTATTGAGCCACGGGCCATTGGAAAAAGGCAAAGACGTATCGGACGGTGGAGCGGAATACTACAACCTGGCAATTGACGGAGCCGGATTGGCTACTGTCGCTGACTCTTTTGCCGCTTTGGAACAGCGCATCGAGTTGGAAAACAAATTGTCCTGGAATACCCTGACCGAATATCTGAGAAACAATTTCTCAGGAGACGAAGGATGCAGAATACGGCATTTATTGAAGAACAGCGAAAAATATGGAGCCGCCGAATCCTTGGGCGAAAAGTGGGCGATTCGGATCAAAGAAACATTTACAGAACTGGTACGTTCGCAGTCCGAACCGGACAAACGCCGGATTTTTATTCCCGGCTTCTTCTCTTGGGCAAATACGGTAGGATTCGGACAAAGTGTGGGAGCTACTCCCGACGGACGTTTAGCGCAAACACCTATCTCTCATGGAGCAAATCCCACTCCCGGTTTTGTAAAAGACGGCGCATCGCTTTCACTTGCTACCATTATAGCTAAAATTCAGCCGGGATACGGCAATACGGCACCCATGCAATGGGAGCTGGACCCTACATTCGCCAATATGGATAATATAGAGTTAATCATGTCCATCATCAAGGCACACTTCGACTTGGGAGGTACTTTGATTAACGTCAATATTATGAATAAGGATACTGTATTGGCTGCCCATAAAGATCCTGCCGGATATCCGGAACTGGTAGTCCGTGTTACCGGATTTACAGCCTACTTTTCCATGTTGTCTCCTCAATTCAGACAATTGGTAGTAGACCGTATCTTAGAAAGCTAAATCATATTCACTCTAAAAATCTTATATCATGAAAATCATTGATGAACACACATTTGAAGGAAAGGGATATCACCCGTTCCTGATAACCGGCAGGTGGCAGGTAGCCTATCTCAATTATGCGGAAGCCGAATCTCTGGAGCAAATTGAGAAACTGGATATCCACCATCAGACAGATGAAGTATTTGTACTTTTGCAGGGAAAAGCAGCTTTGATCGGTGCTTCTGTCACCGATCAAAATATTACCTATGATGTAGTAAATATGCAACCGGGTATTGTGTACAATATCCGAAGAGAAGTATGGCACAAGATCGCCATGCAACCGGGGAGCCAGGTACTCATCATAGAGAATAACGACACCCATCTGAATGATTTTGAATTTTTCGAATTAACAGAGTCTCAAAAGTCCCAACTGCGGGAATGCGTAACTAAAATCGTTTCACTCACCGAAAATTAAAACAAGTATGGAAACTACAGTTATTTCGGGTTTCTTATTAATTCTGCTGGCTGGTGGTTGTTCCGGCACGTTTGCTTTGCCTTTTAAACACAACTCACAGTGGAAATGGGAAAACAATTGGTTTATCTGGAGTATCATCGCTCTTCTTGTCGCTCCCTGGATAATGGCATTTATCTCTATTCCTGACTTGAGAAGTGTATATGCTCATGAAAGCGACACGGTACTGCTAGTGGCTTTCTTCGGCCTTTTATGGGGAATTGGTGCTATACTATTCGGAAAAGGAATTGATTATCTGGGAGTTTCGCTCAGTCTTCCCATTATGCAAGGATTGATTAATGTGGTAGGGACTTTGATGCCTGTCATTCTCAGAGACCCTTCGGAATTTCTAACACCTACGGGACTAAAGTTACTTACAGGTACAGTAATTATTCTTGCCGGAATCATTTTCTTTGCGATAGCAGGGCACAACAGAGATAGCAAAAGCCGCCAGACGCACTCTGAAACACCTATTAAGAAAAATTTCAGGAAAGGGTTAATTATCTGTTTGCTTGCAGGAATATTCGGACCTATGATTAACTTTGCTTTCGTTTATGGGGCACCCTTACAAGAAAAGGCTGTAGCAACGGGAGCATCTTCTCTTTATGCAGCCAACGTGATATGGAGTATCGCTTTGAGTGCCGGATTTATTATTAATCTCCTTGAATGTATCCGTTTGTTCGGCAAGAATCAATCTTGGAAAACTTACCGACATCGTACAACCGGAGGCCTGATAATGGCTTCTCTGGCAGGGGTATTATGGTATCTGAGCATTATGTTCTATGGTATGGGAGGCAGTTTTATGGGAGTTTTAGGAACTTCTGTGGGCTGGGCTACCATGCAATCGACAGCTATTATTGCAGGTAATGTGGCCGGACTTGCTTCCGGCGAGTGGAAAGGAGCTACCCGCTATGCCATCCGGATGATGGTGATAGGATTGGTATGTCTCATCGGAGGAGTGGTGGTGATTGCCCTCTAACGACTATACTTAACTATTTATATTGACTTAATTATTATGTTATTCAAAAAGTCTAACTTATGGAGAATTTAGCCATTTCATTTTTTGAACGAATAAAAGAACAGGTGACGCTGAGAACCATAAAATATTGCATTTTAATGGCAGGTTTCCTGTGTGTATGTGTTCCTTCGCTTTACGGTGTAGAAAATCTGAACGTAACCGGAAAGGTCGTAGATTCCTTTGGTGAACCTCTGATTGGAGTATCTATCAAGGTAGAGAACAAAAATATGGGTACTACTACTGATATAAACGGAAACTTTACGCTCGCTGACATCCCTAAAAATACGGTGCTTGTTCTTACATATATCGGGATGGAGACGCAAAAAGTAACGGTGACACAAAATAGGCTGAACATCGTTATGCGTGAAAACAGCGTACAACTGGAAGAGGTGGTAGCCATTGGCTATGGTACAGTGAAAAAAGAGGAGTTGACCAGTGCTGTCACTAAAGTAGGGGAAGAATCGTTTAATGCGGGGGTAACTACCAGTCCGATTAACTTGCTGAACGGCAAAGTACCGGGATTATCCATTCGCAATACAAGCGGAAATGACCCGAATGCATCACCGGAGATACATTTAAGAGGTATCGGATCTATCCGGGCAGGAAGTGCTCCACTGATAATTGTCGACGGAACTTACAGTACCATGTCCGAGTTGCAGGCAATCAACGCTAATGATATCAAGTCCTTTAATGTTCTGAAAGATGGTTCGTCTGCCGCTATTTACGGTACACGAGGCAGTAATGGGGTTATCATCGTAGAAACCAAAAATGCGTCTAAAGGCAAAGCCAGTATCGAATATACCAGTTATTATTACACAGAAAGACCGGTGCGGAAACTGGAAATGATGTCTGCCGATGAATATATGGGGTATTTGAAAGACAAAGGGCACTCCACCATCAACAACGATTACGGCTTCTCAACCGACTGGACGGATCAGCTGATCCGAAATAATTTCAGTTATTACCAGGGAGTATCTTTCTCAACAGGAACGGAGAACTCATCCATACGAGGCTCTGTCGGTTACCGGGATTCCGAAAGTATGGTAATCAACACCGGCAATAAGCAACTGACGGGGAGAGTAAACTTCAAGCAATATTTTTTCGACAAGAAGCTGACTATAGAAGGTACGTTGAACGGAGCAAACACTCAATCGGATTATACTGATTACGGAGCTTTCATGCAAGCTATCGTATATCATCCCACGGCACCTGTTTATAATCAGGAAGGAAAATTCTTCGAATACGCAGGAGTAGGACCTTATAACCCGGTAGCCTTACTTTCGCAAGTAGATAACAGAGGAGAACGTTATACCTACTCCGGCAACCTGTCTGCTAATCTCAAAGTATTGCCTTGTCTGAGTGTATATGCCATGATGTCTGCCAACAACGATACCTACGAAGGTTCCAAATATATCAGCCGTGATTCTCGCTACAGCATATTAGGAGGATTTGAGGGGCAGGCAGATATGAATACTTATTTCTACAAGAAACGAACATTTGAAGCCTATGCCAATTACAGTTTCTCCACTGATGTACACAATCTGACAGCTCTTGCCGGTTATTCATTCAACAGAGAAGACAGAACCTGGCACAATGCGTCCAACTCAGGATTCCTGACAGATATTCCGGGAGCTAACAATATTGGTAATGGTACGTATCTGGAAGATGGACTTGCCTCAATGGGAAGGGGACAGGATGAATCAAAGTTAATAGCTTTCTTCGGTCGTATCAACTATTCATATAAAGGTAAATATCTGTTCAATGCGAGTGTCAGACGCGAAGGTTCTACCCGCTTCGGAGAGAATCATAAATGGGGCTGGTTTCCTGCTGTCTCTGCCGGATGGAGAATATTGGAAGAAAATTTCTTTAGTGATGCTACCCCGCTTAGCAACCTCAAACTACGTGTAGGCTTTGGTATCACCGGAAACCAGGATATTCCTTTATATGCTTCCATAGCCAAATACAATGATCTCGGATATGCTTACTATAATGGAAAATGGGACAAAGTTTATGGTCCTGTCAGCAACCCGAATCCCGACTTGAAATGGGAGAAGAACGCTGAATACAACGTAGGTATCGATTTCGGAATATGGAACGACAGGCTGACGGCAAGTGTAGATTACTATTATCGTAAAACCACTGATCTGCTGGATTGGTATGACGCGCAAATGCCTTCAAATATATACAGTACGATATTTACCAATGTAGGTACACTGACCAATCAAGGTATTGAATTTGCTATCGGGTATGATGTAATTCGCAACAAAGAACTGAAATGGCATCTTGACGGAGGATTCTCATACAATGAGAATAAATTGGTCTCCTTGGCAAACAGTTCTTACCGTGCCAATCACATCACTTACAATCCCCTTTCTTCACCTGCCAACGGTCAGACTACGTATATATTGGAAGAAGGCAAACCCATTGGCACGTACTACGGATTAAAATACAGAGGTTTCAACAGTGCCGGTAAATGGGTATTTGAGGACAGGGATGAGGACGGTGCTTATTCGGATAAAGACTACACTTATCTGGGCAACGGACTTCCGAAATGGTATTTCAATCTGGCCAGTACATTGACCTGGAAAGATTTTGATTTCTCTTTCCAACTTCGGGGTGCAGCCGGATTTAAGGTCCTGAATACCAAACGGATTTATTACGAGAACTCGGTGTCTTTACCTTTCAATCTATTGAAATCCGCATTGGGCAGACCTTTGAATGACGCTGCCACTTTCTCTGATTATTATCTGGAGAAAGGTAATTATTTGAAGTTAGATAACATAACTGTAGGGTATACGTTCGATTTGTCCCAATTGAAATATGTGTCAAATGCTCGGATTTATGCCACCGCCACCAATTTGCTGACCATAACCGGATATACAGGAGTTGATCCGGAAGTAGGTACAGGGCTCACGCCCGGATTCGACGATTCCGGTTACTATCCGCGTTCTACAACTCTTATGCTAGGTTTAAACATTAAATTTTGATTCACATGAAAAAGATTATCTATTTTATAACATTGCTTTTTCTGGTTGGTTGCGTCGACTTATCCGAAAATATGTATAATGATTTGGGTAAAGATAATTATTATCAGACAGAACAGGAATATGATGCGGCGTTTATGAATCAATACGCTTTCTTACGTACGATGTATGCTTGGAATGTATTTTATCTGCAAGAGATTACTACAGACGAAGCTTGTTTACCCCAAAAAGGGCGAGACGGTTATGACGGAGGTATCTACCAACGTATGCATTGGCACACATGGACCGACCAGGATGTCATTATCAACGGAGCATGGCAGGAACTGTTCAAAGCGGTGGGTTTCTGCAATCAGGTGCTGAATGATTTGAATAATTCCCGTTCCGATATTCTTCCGGAGAACAAGAAAAAGCTATATATTGCCGAGTCCCGGGCATTGAGGGCATTTTTCTATTCCATGCTGGTCGATATGTTCGGAAATGTTCCGATTGTAGAAAAGGTATCCGAACTAAATCCGCCAACTAAAACCAGAACTGAGGTTTTTAACTACGTGGAAAAAGAAATTGCGGAAGTCAAGGACCAGCTTCTGAGAAGTATAGATACCGGCAGCTACGGACGCTTTACTCAGGAAGCCGCATTAGCGCTATTATCCCGACTTTACCTCAATGCTGAAGTTTATACCGGAACATCCCGTCTGGACGATTGTATTTCTGTGTCACAGACTCTTCTTCAAAAAGGTTATCAGCTGGAATCTACTTGGGATGCTCCCTTTGCATGGAACAATGAGAATAGCAAGGAAAATATTTGGGTGATCCCTAATGACGAAATAGTTGCCAATGAGATGAGTGTTCTTTTCTACCGGAACATTCACTGGTCACAGCGTTCGCAATGGGATTGGAAGAATCCGAATGGGGGATGGAATGGAGTCTGTACCGTAAGAGAGTTTATTGAAACGTATGATATTACTCACGACCGCCGTTGTAAGTATGATCCTCAAAACGGAATGTACGGACAATTTATGTGGGGACCCCAATTCGATTTAAGCGGAAACCCGATTTTGGGAACCAATGAATATGCCGGACAACAGTTGGATTTCACCCTCGACTTGCCGGACATGGTAAACAACAAGGAGAATGCCGGTGCACGTAATATTAAATATAAAGTAAAAGTCGGTGCACAAGGCATGGAAAATGATTTTGCTCTGTTCCGGATTGCAGAAATCAACTTCAATCTGGCAGAAGCCACTCTTCGTAAATCGAATGAGGTGGATTCTAAGGCGCTGGAAGGTATAAACAAGATACGGACACGTGCAGGTGTTTCTACGTATGCAACCGGAGAACTGACTTTGGATGAGCTATACAGAGAAAAGGGAAGAGAAATGTGCTACGAGACTTTGCGAAGAACGGATATGATTCGCTTCGGACGTTTCATTCAACCGATGTGGGATAAGAATTATACAGATAAGGAAACAATCAATCTTTTTCCGATTCCCCTGCAGGCAACCAAACTCAATCCTGAGCTGAAACAGAATCCGGGATACACCAAATAAATTGTAAACGATTAAAAAGAAAAACCATGAAAAAGATATTTCATTTAGCTTGTTTTGCTTTCATCCTACTGGCGGCTGCTTGTTCCGATGAAAAAGAAGTGACACTTGAATATAATAAGATAGACGGTTTGCTTTCTCAATGCAATGAACTTTTATCTTCTTCCTCTGAAGGAGAAGATTTGGGTGATTTCGTAACCGGTTCGAAAGCTATTTTCGAAAGTAAGATCCGGGAAACAGAATATATCCGGAATAAAACTGATCGCCAGTCAGCTCTCGACAACTACTGCGAAAAGCTGGAGATTGCCCGACAGACATTCCTGTCAAGCAAGGTGCTACCAGCATGTCCGTTGTTCGACGGAACAGGTTATATCGACTGCGGCCCTGCTTCTCAATTTTTCTCTGATAAGTTGACACTGGAGGCATGGGTGTATGCCAATGAGAAAACAGGAGGCAGCATAATTGGTTCAGAAGGTTCGGGCGATAACGGCATCTACGGTTTGCTGATTCGTCTGGCGGAAGGGGTGAACAATGCGATTGACTTTACGATAGTCAATGGTACGTGGTCAAGCTGCATTACTCAGGAGAACTCTATCGAATTGAAAAAATGGGTACATATTGCCGCTACATTCGACTCGCAAACCGCAAAGGTATACTTAAACGGGCAAGAAGCCGCAACTATGGATATTGCGCCGTACATTCCCGAAGGTAGTTGCAATTTCATTGTCGGTGATCTTTCTACCTGGAACGGACGTCGGTTCAGAGGTAAAATATATGATGTAAGAATCTGGCATACGATTCGTACTCAACAACAGATTGCCGACAACTATCAGGTTTTCTTAAAAGGGGACGAAGAAGGATTGGTTGCCAACTGGCAACTGAATGTGAAAAGCGGTTCCTCTATAAAGGATATTACAGGTAAATATCCGGCTACTTTGATCAACTTAACATGGTCTGATCTTGATAATCTTAATTAAACTTTATAAATACTGACTGCTATGATACGAATCAGCAATAAAATAAAAACACTTTTGGCTATGTTGTCCTTTGTACAGGTTACTTCGGGTTGTGATGCCACTGTACAGGATATCATCATTGACACCGATCCCGGTGTAGAAATCGGTAATAATGATTATTATACATGGTGTAAAGAGACACTATCTGTCATTGATAAAGATTTGAAAATAAGTGGTACACATTCTTATTATGAGAATCAGGACCGTTCACAAGTCTCTTTTATTTGGGGAAATATTTTCCTTCTTTATACATACACCGAAGGAATCTCATTGAGCAAGTCTGAATGGTCGGATGCTTTGATGAACTGCTTTCTCAATTTTGATAACTACTGGCATCCCAACTATAAAGGTATTGCGGGATATGCCACTTTACCTACGAGTGCCGAGAAGGTTCCCGACCGTTTTTACGACGAAAACGGATGGACAGCAATCGGACTTTGCGATGCTTATCTGGCAACTCAAAACAATTCCTACCTGGAAAAAGCCAAAGGGGCACTCGCTTTTTCCCTTTCGGGAGAAGATAATGTGCTGGGAGGAGGAATTTATTTCCAGGAAACTTTTGTTTCTTTACCCGTACAGAAGAATACGATTTGCTCTGCCGTAACCATGCTGAGTTGTATGAAACTCTATGAAATCACTCAGGACCGCCAATATCTGGATGCTGCCATCCGCATAAACGACTGGACTGTTGAGAATCTTTTGGATAAATCGGACAATCTTCTGTGGGATGCCAAAATGGTAGCGGATGGTTCTGTTAATACACAGAAATGGTCATACAATGCTGGTTTTATGATTAGGAGTTGGCTGAAAATGTATCAGGCCACCAAAGACGAAAAATATTTATCACAGGCAAAAGCTACCCTGGCATCTTCCGAAGCCAAATGGTATAATTCAATCAACGGAGCTCTGAATGATCCCGGATATTTCGCTTTTTCAATAATAGACTCTTGGTTTGATATGTATGATACAGATAAAAACACGGTTTGGCTAACGAAAGCTTTCCATGCGATTAACTTTATCCACAATAAACTTCGTGACGGCAATGGACGCTACCCGGAACACTGGGGAACGCCAACGACAAGCAATCTTGAAAAATATGATTTAAGGTTTTCTACTGTAGCGGCTTATATGTATATGAGAGCTGCCAATTACAAAAGAATACTCAACGATTAAACTACAGTACCATGAAAATGAAATTATTGATACTGGCCGTTCTTCCATTCCTGACGCCGATTTACATGAACTCACAAGAGGAAAAAGCCTCATGGGTACAGTATGTCAACCCATTGATTGGAACAGAGGTATGGCAATCCGGAGTAGCGGTTGCCGGGCATGAAGATCCTTCGGGATATACTTTTCCCGGAGTGACAGAGCCTTTCGGTATGACAGAATGGACTGCCCATACCTTAGAGAGCAAGCACGCTGGAACGCTGCACCATCGGGTACCCTACTGGTATAAACATAACTATATTTCAGGATTTATGGGAACACACTATCCAAGTGGGGCCGTCATGTTCGATTATGGTGCTGTTGAACTAATGCCGGTTGTCGGACAACTGAAATGCAGGCCCGAAGAGCGTAGTTCTTCTTTTACCCATATAACCGAAAAGTCAAAACCTCACTTCTACGAAGTCATGTTAGACGACTATCAGGTAAAAACTCAATTATCGGCTACAAAAACTTCAGCTATCCTACAATTTACCTATCCCCAGTCGGATAGTGCTTACGTAGTGGTAGATGCCATGCCTTCCATGTTTACAGCCGGAGCACCGGGCTACATCCATATAGACCCAGTACGAAAAGAAATTTCCGGTAAAAGCATACAATCTGCCAGAGGATATCGGGAAACCGGATATTTTGTAGTCCGTTTCGATAAGGATTTCGAATCTTTCGGCACGTTTAATCTTAATAATGATTATCCCGAAGTAATTGAAGAGAAATATCTGTTCACTCAAAAAGAAGGCAAGTGGGTCAATGGCTTAAAAGGGATTTATACACAGGATTCAAAGGGGTTCGGACATCTGCGGAGTGAAAGAATCGATCCGGTTATCGATTTTGACTGGGACTGGTATAAACCTGCGGACGATTTCAGTTTCAATGATTACCAGGTGACTTGGAGTGGCAAACTCAAAGCTCCCTCTACCGGTGAATATACATTAGGGATACAAGCTGACGACGGAGCACGATTATATATCAACGGAGAATTGCTCATCGATGACTGGAAATCTCATAGTTTCAGCTATCGACCTACCCAAAAGAAGATTTCTCTGGAAGCTGGTAAAATGTATGATATAAAATTGGAATATTATCAGCATGAATGGAGCTCACGGATAAAACTGAGTTGGATCAGGCCTGATAAAAAGTCATCAACACCTCTTCTGACTGGCAATCGACATTTGGAATCGTCTACCAAAATAGGGGGATATATCCGTTTCAAAACCGGAAAAAATGAAGTAATTAAAGCCATCGTTGGCACATCCTTTATTAGCGTGGAACAGGCACGGATAAATCTGGAAAGAGAAATTGGAGCCAAAAGTATGGAAACAATCAGTGCACAAACAGAAGCATTATGGAATCAAGAATTATCAGTCATCGATTTGCCCGGAGCTACAGAACAAGATAAAATTGTTTTTTATACAGCGCTATATCACTCTTTCCTGTTGCCCAGAAGTCTATCTGAAGATGGAAAATACAGAAGCCCGTTTGATGGAAAAATACATAAGGGTATTAGCTTTACAGACTATTCTATATGGGACACATTCAGAGCGACCCATCCTCTGTTCGTATTACTGAAACCCGATTTTGCGGGAGATCTCATAACCGGACTCCTTCATGCCTACGATGAGGGAGGCTGGCTTCCCAAATGGCCTAATCCGGGATATACCAACTGCATGATGGGAACTCATAGTGATGCCATAATAGCGGATGCTTATGTAAAAGGAGTGCGTAATTTTGATGTAGAGAAAGCTAAAAAAGCAGTGCTGAAAAATGCGTATGATAAGGGTAACCACATTGCTTGGGGACGCTTGGGCATTATGGACTACGAACGATTGGGATACGTACCTGTTGATAAATATGGAGAATCAGTAGCCAGAACGATGGAGTTTGCCTATGATGATTATTGTCTCTCCCGTTTCTTTGCCGAAAAAGGTGAACCGGACTTATCGGATAAACTAGGTAAACGAAGCAAAAATTTCAGGAACGTACTGGATAAGGAAACCAAAATGGTTCGTGCGCGTAAAGCAGATGGTTCATGGAGTAATCCGGAAGATTACGATATCAGCGTATGGAGTGGTTTTAATCCCAAAGGAGTGTACAACTATAAAAAGAATTATACGTTGTTCGTTCCGCATGATGTTCCCGAACTAATTCGCTTTTTGGGAGGTACCGATTCTTTAGCCGTTTTTATGGATGAACTATTCGATAAAGATATTTACTATGTGGGTGACGAATTTGTGATGCATGCTCCCTATATGTATAATCTCTGTAAAAGACCGTGGATGACTCAAAAAAGAATATATGATATAGTCAATAAATACTATCTGCCCACACCTAGCGGACTGCCGGGAAATGACGATTGTGGGCAATTAAGTTCATGGTATATCTTCAGTGCGATGGGATTCTATCCCATGTGTCCGGCTTCTATTGAATATCAGTTAGGAGTTCCCTGTCTGCCGGGCTTTGTATTGCATTTGCCTCAAAATAGAACATTCACAATTAAAACAAAGAATTTCGGCAAAGGCAATTGTTATGTACGTGCTGTATATCTCAATGGCAAGCCTCACCGTAGTTCTGTCATAACTCATTCAGATATTATTAACGGTGGGGAGATTTTATTCGAATTAACAGATAAGCCTGAATATAATTGGTTTCAATAGGTAATATATAAATAGGAGTTTTGTGGATGAAGTGACTATACTGATTTTAAGTGGCAGTCATTTATTGTCCCGGCTTGATAATCAACCGCAGTACAAACCATGCGTGATGTGCTGCGGTGCTTATCCATCCATAATGCTTTGCCATAATGCGGAACCGTTCCTTAAGAGAAGCCTTTCGGTTCTGCGTAGTCATTCCTTCATCCAGATAGTCGATGATTGTCAGGTGCGTATTGTGCAGGGTACGCGCCTTTTTCATGATGCGGATGCACCAGTCGAAATCAGCGGAGTACCGGTAGCTTAAGTCATAAGGTTCCACCAGCGTATGTCTGGCAAAGAAAGCCTGATGGCAGACTAACATTCCCTGTTTGAAACTCTTCCAGTCCAGCTTTTCGGGTGCTGAAAGTCGGCGCATATGCAAAAAGTGCCTGTCTTTGTCAACAATCGCAGTTTCCCCGTAGATGACGTCGGGGAGAACGCTCCCATGAATGCTGTGCACCATTTGCTGCAAAGTATCGTCTTCGTGAAAGCAGTCGCCCGCATTCAGAAAACAGAGATAGTCGCCGCTGGCAAGGGAGATCGCCTTGTTCATGGCATCGTACAATCCTTTGTCCGGTTCGCTGACGACGGTGTGTATCCGTGAGCGGTATCTGTCGATGATAGAGAGAGTACCGTCTTTGGAGGCCCCGTCCACGATGATGTATTCTACGTGGTGGTAAGTCTGTGAGATAACACTTTGGATGGTATCTTCCAGTACTTTCTCGGCATTGTAGGTCACCGTGATAATCGAGAACTTGGGAGTAGGATGGACACTATGCATATTTCCCTGTTATTTTGTTGTAAACGTCCGTGTACTTCTTCGCTATGATACTTTCCGAATAGTTGCCTATGGCCTTGCGGCAGGCTTGTGCGGAGAGTTCCGCATATTCGGGTTCCGTCAGTACCCAATGGATGCCGTTGGCCAGATCTTCCGAAGACTTGCGCTGAGCTACGTATCCGTTGTGCAGATGATCGATCATTTCCGGTATGCCTCCGGTGTTGAAACCGACGCAGGGCACACCGCAGGACATCGCTTCCATCACCATATTCGGCAGATTCTCTTCGAGAGAAGGGATGGCGAAGAGGTCTACGGCATTGTATATATCCACCAACTCATGCTCATTCTTAATATAAGGAAGCGGATAGACGCGGAAAGGAATCAGGTCTTGCAACTGCTGCGACTGGTTGCCGAAAACAACCACGCCCAATGAGTCTTTCCATTCCGGATGTTTCTCTGCCAGCAGTTTGCAGGCTTCAATCAGATAGTCGATGCCCTTTCGCTTGTCTGTGATCTTGACAGAACCGAAAAGAATGAGCTTCCCTTCCTGCGGCAGCCTGCATTTTCTGCGGGCTTCCTGCTTATTGTGAGGCTTGAACAGATTCGTGTTGATGGCATTCGGAATATTGGTAACCGTTTGTCCGGTGAGCAACCCGCTGACTTTGGCTTTCTCCGCCAGCCAGCGGCTACAGCCTACAAACGTGATGGATGCCTGACTATAAATCTCTTTTTTCTTCCGGAAGATTCGGGTAGATAAGTCCTTCTTGCCCCCTCCTCCGTAGATGTAAGGGCAGTGATGGCATTCCTGTTCGTAACTCTTGCATTCGCGTGCATAATGGCAGATGCCGGTACAGGGCCACATATCGTGCATGGTCCATACTACAGGTTTGCCGGAAGTCAGAATCTTGCGGATGGTGTTGAGCGACAGCATCCCTTGGTTGATCCAGTGCAGGTGGATGACATCTGCCTGCTGAAATTCGGGAAGCGAAGTGATGTCCGTGCCGGTATTGGCGATATCTACGGCGAAGAGATCATTCTTCTTGAAACGGTTGGCTTTCCAGATGACGATGCGTTCCCACATGAATTTCCATACGTGCAGCCAGCTGCCCTTTAGTCCGACGACGCTGATTTGGTCTGTTTGTTTGTCACGTACCAACATTTTCGCCTTGATGCCGTTGTTCTTAAGCGATTCCATCAGTCGTCCGGCAGCGACAGCCGCACCACCTATTCGTTCGGAAGTATTGATGATTAGTACCCTCATGCTTTCAAAATGTTTGCACAAAAGTAGTGGTTTTCAATGAAAATCCGTACAAAGTCACATATTATTTGTACTTTTGCCACACTTATTAATAAGGAGATATTGAACATGAAAAAGGTTGTGTTTTTAGGATTAGGGTATATCGGCCTTCCTACGGCAGCCGTTGCTGCCGCTCACGGTTTCGAAGTCATAGGAGTAGATGTCAATCCTTCTGTGGTGGAAACGATCAACCAGGGAAAGATACATATTGTAGAACCTGAACTGGGTCAGGTAGTCAGGGACGTAGTGCAGAGTGGAAAGTTACGCGCTGTATGCAAGCCGGAAGCGGCGGATGCTTTCTTTATCGTAGTGCCTACCCCATTCAAGCAGAACCATCGGGCGGACATCACCTATGTGGAAGCGGCCACCCGTTCCGTGATCCCTTATCTGCAGGAGGGTAACCTGTTTGTCATCGAATCCACTTCTCCGGTATATACCACCGAACGTATGGCGGAAGTGATCTATAAAGAACGTCCCGAACTGAAAGGGAAGATACATATCGCTTATTGTCCCGAACGCGTATTGCCGGGAAATACATTATACGAACTGGTGCACAACGACCGCGTGATAGGCGGCATCGATCCGGCATCCACCGCAAAAGCCATTGAGTTTTATTCCGCTTTCGTACAAGGCAAACTGCACGGCACCAATGCCCGCACGGCAGAGATGTGCAAACTGACGGAGAACTCCTCCCGCGACTCACAGATCGCCTTTGCCAACGAACTCTCCATGATCTGCGACAAAGCCGGAATCAATGTATGGGAACTGATCGAACTTGCCAACAAGCATCCGCGTGTGAATATCCTTCAACCGGGCTGCGGAGTAGGCGGTCACTGCATTGCGGTAGACCCTTGGTTCATCGTATCCGACTATCCGGAACAGGCGCAGCTCATCAAGCGTGCCCGTGAAACGAACGATTACAAAGCGGACTGGTGTGCGAACAAAGTATTGGAAACCTGCCAGAAGTTTGTAGAACAGAACGAGCGCGAACCGGTCGTTGCCTGCATGGGACTGGCCTTCAAACCGAATATCGATGACTTACGGGAATCTCCCGCCAAATATATCGCCTCCCGCATCATCTCCGAATCGAGAGCGGACGTGCTGATTATCGAGCCTAATATAAGCACTCATAAGAGCTTCCATCTGACAGACTATCGGGAAGCATACGAGAAAGCGGATATTATCGTCTGGCTGGTTCGCCACGATGTCTTCCTTGCATTGCCCAGAGAAGAAGGAAAGATAGAACTGGACTTCTGCGGTGTGAGACGATAAAAATGTAGTTTAATTGCGAAGAGGTTATATAGACTCTATAAATAAAGCAGATGAAAAAGATATTGCTCGTTTTCGGTACCCGTCCCGAAGCGATAAAGATGGCTCCGCTTGTAAAGGCGCTCCAGAAAGATACGGAACATTTTGAGACACGTGTCTGCGTTACGGCGCAGCATCGGCAGATGTTGGATCAGGTATTGGAAGTGTTCGGCATCACTCCCGAATATGACCTGAATATCATGGCTCCCAATCAGGACTTGTATGACATTACCGCTAAGGTACTCCTTGGACTGCGCGAAGTGCTGAAGGACTTCCGTCCCGACACCGTATTGGTGCATGGAGATACGACTACCTCGATGGCAGCCTCCCTTGCGGCATTCTATATGCAGATACCTGTGGGACACGTGGAAGCCGGATTGCGTACCTATAATATGTTGTCTCCCTGGCCGGAAGAAATGAACCGTCAGGTGACAGACCGTATCTGCACTTACTACTTTGCACCGACGGAACAGTCAAGGGCAAATCTGCTGCAAGAGAATATAGATGCGAAGAAAATCTTTATTACCGGAAATACGGTGATTGATGCCCTGCTGATGGCAGTCGATATCATTTCCACCACCGCCGGTGTGAAAGAAAAGATGGCGAAGGAACTTCAGGAGAAAGGCTACACGGTAGGTGATCGCGAGTATATCCTCGTCACCGGACATCGTCGTGAGAACTTCGGAGATGGTTTCCTGCATATCTGCAAAGCGATCAAAGAACTGGCGGCTCTTCACCCGGAGATGGACATTGTCTATCCCGTTCACTTGAATCCTAATGTGCAGAAGCCAGTGTATGAACTGCTTTCCGGTCTGAGCAATGTTTACCTGATCTCTCCTCTGGATTACCTGCCCTTCATCTATGCCATGCAACATTCTACTCTGTTGCTGACGGATAGCGGCGGTGTGCAGGAAGAAGCCCCTTCATTGGGCAAACCCGTGCTGGTGATGCGGGATACGACCGAGCGTCCGGAAGCTGTTGAGGCGGGTACGGTGAAGCTGGTCGGCACGAATGCGGAGGCTATTGTCAGTAATGTCACTGCCCTGCTGCAAGATAAAGAAATGTATAAGCGGATGTCCGAAACGCATAACCCTTACGGTGACGGACAGGCTTGTGAAAGAATCATAGCTGCGCTTCGACCTGTGTAGTTCTGAGTCTATGTTTTACTTATGCTTCGTATGGGGCTTTTTTATTGCTGATGAATGGTTTGTCAGGTGTTAACACTTGAGTTGTTAGATATTAATATTTGATATGACAGGTATTAAGGTCTGATAAGTCAGGTCTTAATACTTAAGAAGTCTGTTAGCAATGCCTGTTACGGTATATAATAACGTATGAAGCGAGAATGTGGTACATTGTTACTACATATAATGATTTCCTCCATTTTAATTATAGTTTATTTTCCTCATAATCCTCTTTCACCCTCTCTCTGAAGTGTTGATAAATAGCACAATACAGGGTGACCTCTTTCTGTTTTTGTCACGTTTTTTGTTATTCAATGCATCTTCTTCACCATCCATTCTAAAAGATGAAACGAATCATTCAAAAAGTTTTGATTTTGATTCAATATGGTATTATGAATGATTTTGAAACCTTTCTGGTCTATATTAAGACCTCTTTTCTAAATAAAATGTTCAAATTTGCAGTATCAATTCAAAACAAAAGAAAGCTTTTGAAGCTTATGAGCAAAATTATATTTTTTATTGTTAGTTTATTCTTTGCAATCATTTTTGCAGGATGTGATTCACCCACTTTGCAGCAAAGAACATATTCTCCAGAAATAGATTCTGTACTTACCAAAGCGGGTAGTAATCACATCGAACTAGAGAAAGCTTTAGGTTACTTTTATAATAAAAAAGATTCAGTTAAAATGAAGGCTATCGAATTTTTGGTAGCCAATATGGATATTCACTATAGCGAAACATATTATTGGAAAGATTTATTGAATGGAAATAAAATAGAATACTCTGAATTTGATTATTCCGATTTTGAATTAGCGGTCAAAGGTATAGAATCGTTGAAAAACAAGTATGGATTGTTAACATGCCAAGATACTATAATTTATGACATGCATGTATTATCTAGTGAGTATCTGATTGAGAATGTAAATCATGCTGTAGATACTTGGCGGGTTTCTGAATATAGAGATATCCCTTTTGAGGATTTTTGTGAATACATATTGCCATATCGGGTCACTACTGAACCAATAGCAGATTGGAGAGTGAAATATCATACTCGATTTCAATGGCTGGGAGATAGCATCTGCAACAAATCTTTGAAAAATGTTCTGGGCTATGCAGCTATTGATTATAAAGATTGGTTTACATTTACTACTGGAGAAGAATATAGAGATGAACCGCTGCCTCGTTTAAGTGCGCAGCAATTATTGTTTCGAAAGAAAGGTCCGTGTGAAGATGTAGCATCGCTAGAAACTTTCATATTTCGTTCACAAGCTATTCCCGCCGCTTATATCACTATTCCATTATGGGCAACATCTGCCGGCGCACATTTTTCCAATACGATTTTCGAGAAAGATATGAGTCCGATTAAATTCGATATTACAATGAACATACCTGTCAATCACGAACTCCCGAGAGAACCTGCAAAAGTTATCCGGCATACTTATTCCAAACAAAAGGAAACGCTTGCTATGTATGAGAGAAAGGAAAATATTCCACCAGGATATATGCAACATCCTAACTATATAGATGTAACTCATGAGTATTGGGAGACATCTAATGTAACAGTTCCTTTATTTACAGATACGGTGCAGACTGTATATGCTGGTATATTCAGCAGAGGTGAATGGAACGCTGAATGGTGGGGAAGGCAAAATAATGATTCTGTGATATTTACGGATATGCCGAAAGGTGTTGTTATTCTTCCTATGACCTATAATGGAGGTAGGTTCAAAGTAGCAGGCTATCCTGTTGTTAATGGTTTCAATCATCAGTTACTCTTAATTCCGGATACGGTTCATACAAGAAGTATCACAATAACGGAACAAGATAAGTATCTGCGGTTTCGACCGGGAAAAAAGTATGAACTGTTTTATTGGAATAATAGATGGAAGTCTTTGGGAGTGCAAACTGCTACAGTGGAGTCGTCTGCTCTGCAATTTATACATGTCCCTCGAAATGCTCTGATGCTTCTTGTTCCGGAATATTCAGAGGAAAAAGAACGTCCTTTCATTATTATGGATGATGGAAGTCGGTATTGGTGGTAGAATTTAAATTATAAACACTCTATAATAAACTGATGAAATATTTACTAATAGTATACATGGCTTTAGTACTATGCTTGGCTTCATGTCAACGTAATTTCCAATCACCAATGCATCATTCTCCTGCGGCTATTGCTGCGAGAATTTATGCGATAAATGAGAAGGTCTCCCTTTCACCAAAGACACAAGCAGAACTCGCATTATTATTTATTCGTAATGATAGTTTAGCCAATATAGCGTTGCAACGCGGTGATTCTTTAGCAATTATCATATCTGAATATTACGATTTGAACTTTGATACGATTACAGCTTTGCTTACCCCAGAAGAGCGTAGTAACTATTTGTTGGCTTTTTCTCAGAAAAATAAGAATTATGTTTCTAACCTTAGAAATGTAATTCGTTATAAAGCAACATTGACACTATCTAGACAACAAGTTGAGCAGTTGCTAAGCGCCAGCGAAGAGATAGAGAAGTTCCATGGAACAAAAGAATATCATTACGAGGATGTTGAGAAGGAGTTTATTAGCAACATTTTAAGCGAGCAGCAACAAAGGAGATTTTATATTGAACGGAATGTGGCCTCTGTGAAGCAATGGACCTCAGAACAGATGGAGAAATGCAAGAAAACCGGATGTTTTAGTTTCCCACAAGATAGTACCCGACTCTATTCGTTATTTTCTGATTATGAACTAAATAGAAGGGGGATGCTTGACTATATAAGCAATATTGCCCCTAAGGAATATCAGAAAGAACAAGACAGAATTAATGCCTATAAACCAATAGAGCTTCTTAAACTGGACGTTTATAGTAAATCTTTCTTTCATAGTAAACTTTTGGATATTATTTGTAAGCGGCAAGAAGGAGGTATAAGTGAAGGGCAGATCAAAGTATTGCTTGAAGGATATGCCAAAATAAAACAAGATGAATATGCATCAAAATACGAGAATAAAACCGATGGGTTTAAAAAGTTTGATTCGAGAAAACTTGAAAGCGAATGTTTTATAAAAAATCTATCCTCCTTGCAGCTTGACAAATATTTCAAGTATATAAGTCGGGAAGGAGCCGAAAAACGCGCAAAAAAACATTGGGAAGATATGAAGCAATGTGATTTTGCTCAGAAACTGGATAGTGTACATACACTAAAAGAACTCGAACACTATGAGATGCGTCTAGCTATAGCCGACCAATGGGTCAATTTAGATCGGTCTAGAAAAAACTTATTTGCCAAAGAGGATATTTTGTGTGATAAACCAAAATGTTTGATGTTGAAAGATGAATGGAGTAAAAAGAAGAAAGAAAAATCAATTGTAAAATTTTAAATACCAAAAACAATGAAAAAACTGTGCGTATTATTTGTCATACTACTGAGTAGTGTCGTAATGATGTCTTGCTTTAGCAGCAGGCATGGTATAAAAGAGAAAGCTTTCAAACAACAATTAGACAGCTTGATAAGTGAAAATGATTCTTTAAGAGAAGAAAAGGGGCAACTGATTTATTTGATATTCAAACAGAACGGAGCAGGACTTGACGTGCATAGTAAAGATGAAAGAAAAAATAGAAATAGCCTAGAAGATACAATAAAGGGCTATAGTCGCTTGAGTATTAAAGATGTAGAGTCTGTTCTGAAGTGGGCAAAGGAGATGGATGATATGAGTTTTTAAGTGATTATTTAATTTGTAAAAACGGAAAATATGAAAAATTTATTATTATTGTGGATATGCATTTTTGCCGTATCCTGCACCTCTCAAGAAGAGGAAAGTTCTGAGCAGGTATCTATCATTGAAAGAGGTAGATTAGTAGAAAAACTGTTTAGCGAGCGAGGGCTTCATATGCATAAATATGAAGGAAAAGAATTGGCTCTAATGGATGAGAATGCAAGATTAGAGATACTTGGTAAAATGAAATCAGATGAAATAAGTTCATTCCTCAAATGGCAAGAAGAGTTGGATAATATGAAATTCGTTTCAACTAAGGATATAAATTATATTCCTTTAACAAGAAACTCTTCTAGAGAAATAACTATTAAAGGAAGTGCTGAAGAAGAAACGAATGGTTTTCGAGTTTTATCCATGGAGGTCGGTTTAAAAGCCAATAATGATGGGGTTAATATTGGAAGAACGACAGCAGAAGGAAAAGGATTTGATAGATGGGAAGGAAATCCGACAACAGCGAAAACTTCTAGTTTTAGAAATAATAATGCCAATGTCGGTGTTAGAGGGCAGGTGTTTAGAGAAACTGGTTTGGGGGAAGCCTGGAAATATTTTTATATGACTGGTTATGTTACGAAAAACGATAATTCATTGACAGATGGATTAATTGAGAATTTTAGATCTGGCTCTGAATATTATGATGGTATTTAAATGGTACTGTAGGAGGTAATCTTATCTTTAATTAATAAGAAATGATAATATGCCATTTATTCGCATCATTTTATTTATAAGTTGTATTACTTCTTTGTTATTCAGAACAGGAACTCAACAAGTATATACCGAACAAGATAAATGGTGTGTCACTATATTGTCTTTATTATTGATGTTGATACTCGTATTTATGTGGAAAATGAAAAATCCAGGTAAGCTGTTGCATACCCGGATTTTTCCGACATATTGTAATATTATCTCATTAGGAATCTTTTTATTGTCACTATATGGTATTTTACAGTATTTTTCCTTTGTTGATGCTTACTCGGGTTTTCCTGTGACTGGAAACTTTAATAATCCGGGTGCTTATGCAGCGGCGTTGACTGCAGGATTTCCAGTATGCTTGTTCATGGGTAAATCAGGGGCATCTAAAAAAAACAAATATTTATATATTGTCACGTCAATATTCGTATCAATAGCAGTTTTTCTTTCAGAATCAAGGAGTGGTATTGTAAGTATATTAATTGCATCAGTCATCTTTTTCATAATCAACTATAAACGTAAAATTAGAAAGATACATTTATTATTGCTATTTATTATTTGTATTATTGGACTTATCGTCTTGTACTTACTAAAAAAAGACTCAGCAGACGGACGCTTACTTATTTGGCAGTGTGCGTGGGAAATGTTCAAAGATAAACCTTTCTTTGGGTTTGGATATGAAGGGTTTTGGGCTAATTACATGACTTATCAAGCTGATTATTTTAGCAAATATCCCGACAGTCCATTTGTGATGTTGGCTGGTAATACTTTCCGTCCGTTTAATGAGTATGTAGCTTTGATGGTAAATTATGGCATAGCAGGATTTGCTGTATTCATCAGTATTATCTTTGTCCTTTACAAACTATACTATCGTAGTCGAAGATTGGAAACTAACATTGCTATTACTTGTTTAATTAGCATTGGTACATATGCCTGCTTTTCTTATCCTTTATCAACACCGTTTGTGTGGTTGGTTATCATTTTTAGTATTTACATTCTTTTTTCATTTGCCAATTTGCCCTTAAACTTAGATCTAAAGGTCAAGAGAGTAGTGCAAATTTTTATGATTGGTTTTATTGTTTTACTATTTCTCTTTAGTGGAAGAGAAATTATTGCATTGTATAAATGGAGTAGTATAAAAGTTTATCCTGTTGGATCAGATAAATTTGCGCTGACCGTGATGAAATATGAAGAATTATATTCCCAATGGCATAGTGATTATACTTTCTTATATAATTATGCAGGTATTCTTAATGCCTTTGGTTTGAGTCAGAAAAGTTTGAATATAGCATTTGAAGGCAGACCGTTGTGCGCAGATTATGATATGGAGATTCTAATAGGGGATAATCTTATAAAAATGAGAAAATATAATGAAGCAGAGAAGCATTTCTTATTGGCTTCCAATATGTGTCCTGCACGTTTTATCCCGTTATATGCTTTATTCAAAATTTATCAAGTGATAGGTGAAGTAGATAAAACAAATACTATGGCTTGGAAAATAGCGAACAAACCGATTAAGGTTTGTTCGCCTAGGGTAGCTATGATAAAAGAAGAGATATCTAAGTACTTATTAGAGAATTAAATTCTGTCAATGAAAAATACAGGAAGGAAGGTTGACTATACTTTCTAGCACTGTCTTATTATTATATCATAAATGACTTAGAACGAAAAACGGGCTGCCAGAGAATCACTTCTCCGGCAGCCCTTCTTCATTAGGATCAAAAAAACAGAGAGAGTATGATATTCTTTATTCCTGACCTCCCCCTAAAGCACGGTATAGGTTAATTAAACTTTGTATTTCGGTAAAATGATTGGCCGTCTGTGACAGTTGTGCACTGAGCAATGACTGTCGGGCGGTAAGTACTTCCAGATAGGTTGTATTCGTATGTTCCATCAGCAGGGAAGTACTTCGCAGGGCCGTTTGCAGGGAAGTGACCTGCTTGTCCAGCAACAGCCTTTTCCCCTGACTGGTCTGATAGGCGGTCAGCGCATCATTCACTTCGCTGCCGGCGTTGAGCAATGTTTGCTGAAAGCCGAGAGCCGCTTCTTCCTGCTGCGCACGGGCGATGCGATACTGAGCCACCACCTGTCCTTTATTAAAGAGCGGCTGCGTGAGCGAACCTACCGCCGATGCCAGGAACTTGCCCGGATTGAGAATCATAGACCCGACGGAGTTCGTCCATCCGGCACTTCCGCTCAACGTGATGGAAGGGTAGAAAGCCGAACGTGCCGCATTGGTGCCATAGAACGCTGCTTCCAGCGTCCGCTCGGCCGAGCGGACATCGGGGCGGGCGGCAAGCATCCGGACAGGGATTCCTACGGCAAAGTCCGTAGGAAACTGTTGGTCTGCCAACGTTCCGCGTTCGTAGTTGCGGGGTGTCTCTGCCAATAATAAAGCAAGACTGTTCTCCACCTGATTGATCTGCTGCTGCAAATCGAGCACAGAACCCTGCACCTGATAATAGGTCGCTTCCATCTGCGATACAGCCGATTCGTTCGCCAGTCCGGCATTCATCAGTGAGCGGGTAGAGGCTACGGTTTCTTTCCATGCCTCCTCCGTCTGACGGGAGATGATGAGCTGTTCGTCCAGCATCAGCAGTGTATAGTAGGTATTGGCTATACCGGCTATCAGCTGCGTGCGGACTGCCTGACGGTAATCTTCACTTTGTGCATACAGCGCTTTCGCCTGCTTCTTGGAGTTGCGCATACGGCCGAATACGTCCAGTTCCCAACTGGCGGTAACGGGCAGCGAGTAACCCTGCGTAGCCTTGTTCGTATCGAAGCTGCTCACTGTCCCCTGCGGGGAAAGCGCAAAGGCGGGCAGGAAAGCAAGTTTGGCGGACATCAGCACTGCCTGAGCTTCTTCCACGCGAAGCTGGGCGGACTGGTAGTCGGTATTGGTCTGCAACCCTGTCTCGATGAGGGATTGCAGATGAGGGTCGGTGAAGAGTTCCCGCCAGTCCATATTCCCCAGACCGGCAGTGTCTTCCGTCACCACTTCCCCGCCGTAAAGATCGTCGGGGACGGAAGTGGCGGGCTTGTATTTGGTATAGATGCCACAACCGCTCAGCGTCAGACTTATGGCAACTAACAGGATGATATTTTTCTTCATTCTTTCTTTTATTTATTAACGTTCACGTTCAGCTTCACTTTTCTCTTTTTCCAAAAGCACTTGTACATCTGCTTCTTCCTCCATCGGTTTGCGGATTTTCTCCTGCAAGTATTCAAAGATGATGTAGAAGACCGGAACGACAAAGAGCAATGCCACCGTCCCGACAGCCATGCCGCCTACGACACCCGTACCCAGCGAACTGTTGCCATTGGCACCCGCACCGGAAGAGAACATCAGCGGAAGCATACCGAAGATCATCGTCAGCACCGTCATCAGGATAGGACGCAGGCGGACCTGTGCGGCAGAGTAGGCCGATTCCACGATGCCCATTCCTTTGCGGCGGCGTTCGATGGCGTACTCCGTAATCAGAATAGCCGTCTTGGCCAGCAAGCCGATCAGCATGATCACACCCGTCTGCAAATAGATGTTATTCTCCAGTCCGAGTATCTTGGCGAACAGGAACGAGCCCATCAATCCGAACGGTACGGAGAAGATAACGGCAAACGGTACGAGGAAACTTTCGTAGAGACAAGCCAGAATCAGATAGATCAGGAAGATACAGATGGCGTAGATGAAAACCGTCTGCGCACCGCCGCTGCTTGCTTCTTCGCGTGCCATACCGCCATATTCGTATCCGTAACCCATCGGCAACGATTCTGCGGCCACTTCTTCAATCACTTTCTGCACTTCACCCGAAGAGTAACCGTCGGCAGGATTCACATTGGCTGTGATGGTGCTGTAGAGGTTGAAACGGTTGGCCGTTTCCGGTCCCAGTACCTGCTTCAGTGTAACGAACTGGCTCACCGGAGCCATTTCCGTACCGTTGCGTACAAACATATTGTTCAATGCCTGTTCGTCCAGACGGTATTCGGGCGATGCCTGCATCATTACACGATATACTTTACCGTATTGATTGTAGTTGGAGATATACGCTCCACCGCAATAACTGCCTACCGCATCGAGTACCGCGCTTGGCGAAATTCCTGCACGCTTACATTTGGCGGCATCCACTTCTACCGAGAGCTGCGGGAAGTTGATGGCGTAGGATGTATAAGCCATAGCCACTTCCGGACGCTGGTTCAAGGCATTGAGGAACTGTGTGGACGCGTCATAGAACGTAGCCAGGTCACCGCCTGTCATATCCTGAAGGTTCAGTTCGAGGGAGTTACCCATACCGTATCCCGGAATCATGGCGGGCTGGAAGCTGAATATCTGCGCTTCCTTGATGGACTGGAATTGTGCGTTGAGGCGGGAAGCTACGGCATCCGAACCGTGTTCCTTTCCTTTTCGTTCGCTCCAGTCTTTCAGGCGGACAATGATCGTACCGTAAGAAGTTCCCTGACCGGAGATCAGACCGTATCCTGCTACGCGGGCGTAGTGTTCTATTTCGGGCGTATCTTTCAGAATGTTTTCCAGCCGGTCCATTACTTTCGTCGTCTCTTCGAGCGTGCTTCCCGGTGAGATGCTGACATTCACCATGATAACACCCTGGTCTTCCTGCGGCACCAGTCCCGTCTTGGTAGTGCTCATCAGATAAACCAGCAGGACGATGGTAGCAGCCAGTGAAGTCCATACCATCCAGCGATGGCGGATGAAGTACATCACCCCTTTCTTATACTTGCCCAGCACGGCATTGAACGAAGCGTTGTAAGCTGCGCGTACCCGTCCGTTGATACTCTTGGCGCTCTTGGTTCCGTCCGACGGACGCATCATGATGGCGCACAGGGCGGGACATAGGGTCAGAGCCGAGATCATGGAGATACCTACGGCAGTTGCCATCGTGATACCGAATTGGGTATAGAACACGCCCGAAGTACCTCCCATGAAGGTGACGGGGATAAACACGGCCATGAAGACACAGGTACAGGAGACGATAGCCATCGTCACGTCGCCCATCGCATCTTTGGTGGCAAGGTAGGGCGACTTGTATCCGGCGTCAAACTTGGACTGCACCGCTTCCACCACCACAATGGCGTCATCTACCACCGTACCGATGGCAAGCACCAGTGCAAACAGGGTCAGGATGTTCAGACTGAATCCCGCAGCTACCAGACAGGCAAACGTACCTACCAGTGACACGATGATGGAGATAGACGGGATGAGCGTACTCTTCAAGTCCTGCAAGAAGAAGTATACCACGAGGATGACCAGAATGATGGCGATAATCAGTGTTTCCACCACGTTGTGTATGGAAGCGAAGAGGAAGTCGTTCGAACTCATCATGGTGACGAACTCCGTTCCTTCCGGCAGGTTTTTCTCCATCCGCTCCATCTGGGCGGTAATTTCTTTATTGACAGCGGTCGCATTGGAACCTGCCGTCTGGAAGATCATATAGAGCACGGCAGGCTGGCTGTCCATCTCACTGCGGAAACTATAAGTCATAGTGCCCAGTTCCACATCCGCTACATCCTTCAGACGGAGTATCGAGCCGTCTTCACGCGAGCGGACAACGGTGTTCTGAAATTCTTCCACGCTCTTCAGTCTTCCGCGATATTTCATCGTGAACTGGAAGACGTTCTGCGAACTCTCGCCCAGTGAGCCGGTAGGGGCTTCAATGTTCTGCTCGCCCAGCACGCCGGTGATGTCCGAAGGCACCAGCCCGTATTGTGCCATCCGTTCCGGTTTCAGCCAGATACGCATACTGTAGGTATCGCCCAGCTCCATGACGTCTCCTACTCCCTCGATACGTTTGATCTGCGGGATGACGTTGATGTCCAGATAATTGGCAAGGAAGGTCTGGTCGTAGCGACCGTCGGTGCAGACCATCGCGCCGATTTGCAGGAAGCTGGTCTGTCGTTTCATCGTGCTTACGCCGACTTTCGTTACTTCGGCGGGCAACAGTCCCTGTGCTTTGGCTACACGGTTCTGTACGTTGACAGCCGCCATGTCGGGGTCGGTGCCTTGTTTGAAGTAAACCTGTATGATAGCCAGGCCTGCATTGGAGGCGCTGGACGTGATATACATCATGTCTTCCACCCCGTTGATGCTCTCTTCCAACGGCATGATGACGCTGTTCATCACAGCTTCGGCATCGGCGCCCGTATAGCTGGCGGATACATAGACCGTAGGAGGGGCGATGTCGGGATATTGCTCCACCGGCAGGGTGAAGAGCGAGATAAGCCCTATGGCGAGAATCAGCACGGAGATGGAGATAGCCATCACCGGCCGTTTGATAAACATATTTCCTTTCATAATCAGTCTCCTTCTTATTTAACTTGTGTGCCTTCGCGCACCAGTCCGGCGCCTTCCGATACAATTTCGTCACCTGCTTTCAGGCCGTCCAGCACTATATATTCGCGTCCGTCGTTGATTCCGGCTACGGTGATCAGGGTGGAGACCGCTTTGCCGTCCACTACCTTATATACAATCGTCTTGTCCTGCATCCGCACGGTGGCTGTCTGCGGGATGGCGATGCAGTTCTTGTAGATGCTCGGCACTACTACCGTGCCCGATGCTCCGCTATGAAGCAGCCGTGATTCGTTGGGGAACACCACGCGTGCCACTACGGTCCCTGTCTGACGGTCGATCACTCCACTGATAGATTCGATGGTGCCTTTCTTCTGATAGACTGAGTTGTCGTTCAGAATCAGTTCCACTTCCGGCATATTCTTTAACGCTTCGTCCATATCCCCGTACTGGCGGGTGAGGGCGAGCAGCTGGTTCTCGGTCATCGAGAAATAGACGTACATATCCGAATTGTCGCTGACCGTAGTGAGCGGATAAGGAATGCTGGCGCTTACCAATGCGCCTGCACGATAGGGCAATGCGCCTACAACTCCGTCACTGGGACTTTTCACTTCGGTATAAGAGAGGTTGTTACGTGCGCTTATTTCCTGAGCTTCAGCCTGTGCCAGTTGTGCCTTGGCGGTGAGATAAGAGTTTTCGGCAGTCTTCAGGCTAAATTCCGAAACGACTTTCTGCGCATACAGTTCCTTGTTGCTCTTGTAAGTCAGCTCGGCGGTGCTCGTAGCGGCGCGTGCTGCTTCCACATTGGCGGTGGCGGTTTTGAGCGCGGCTCTGTAAGGTACCTGGTCGATGATGAAAAGCAACTGTCCCCGGCGTACCTTCTGACCTTCGGTCACGCAGAGTTTCTCGATTGTTCCCGACACCTGCGGATAAATATCAATATCCTGTCGCCCGCGTATGGTCGCCGAATAGGAGGAAGACAGTTCTTTGTCCGCCGGTTCTATCTGCATGACTGCATAAGAAGATTTCACTCCTGCATCCGGTGCCTGTTTGCACGATGCCATCCACACTGTACAACCGACAATCCCTATCAGCCGTATCCAATTTTTGTTCACTGTAATCATACTTACTCTTTTTGTCTTTTATTAAAATCAGAACAAAAGTAGGAGAAATGAACAATTCAATGGTGCTCGATTTTCCTCTATAAATGTCCTGTTTTCGTTATTTATACATTTTATAGCTAACTATTTGCAGATAAACGACATATCAAACAATTATAAAGGAGTTTGGGACATTCTGTTTTCCCTATTATTTACCAACTTTGCAAAAAGTAAAAAAGGAAAGAGTATGGAAAAAGAGAACATCATGACCGTAGATATAGAAGACTTTAAGAACAGTCAGCATGTCCTTGATTATATAGACGATGACTTTGTGATAGTCAACAGTCTGGATGGGATTCCTTATAATAATGATACGGTACGGCTGAACTGTTTTCTTATTGCCGTCTGTATAGAAGGATGTATTCAACTGGACATCAACTACCGGACGTACCAGTTGCAGGCAGGCGATTTGCTGCTTGGTCTTCCTAATACTGTGATCAGCCGTATGATGCTGAGTCCTAAATATAAGGTAAGGCTGGCGGGATTTTCTACCCGTTTTCTGCAACGTATTATTAAAATGGAGAAGAAAACGTGGAATACCGCCGCTCATATCCACAACAATCCGGTGAAGTCTATAAGCGAAGGAGGGGATGATCCTGTTTTCATGTTTTATCGGGATTTGATTGTGGCGAAGATCAATGATGAACCTCATTATTATCACAGGGAAGTGATGCAGCATCTCTTCTCCGCCCTCTTTTGTGAGATGCTGGGACAGCTTCACAAGGAAATCGATGCTCCCGACAAGGGGGACAGTCCGAAAGAAGGTATCAAACAGGCGGATTATACCCTGCGGAAATTCGTGGAGCTATTATCGAAAGACAAGGGTATGCACCGTTCTGTGAGTTATTATGCGGATGCGCTCTGCTACACTCCGAAGCATTTTTCGAAAGTCATCAAGCAAGCGTGTGGCAGGACTCCGCTGGACTTGATCAATGAAACGACGATAGAACATATCAAGTACCGGCTGAAACGTTCGGACAAGTCCGTCAAGGAAATAGCGGAAGAGTTCAACTTCCCCAACCAGTCCTTTTTCGGGAAGTACGTAAAGATGCATTTGGGGACTTCACCGGCTAATTACCGGAATCGCGAAGATGAGTGAGACGAAGAATCTCTTGAAAAGCCTTCAGGTAGCGTTCGCTGACCGTCTCCATATTGATCTTTTCCCGGATCATCCGTTCCGACTCTTTTCCCATTTCCTTGCAGCGTTCGGGAGATTCGAACATCTCTCTGATTCTATCTGCCAGGCTATCGGCGTCTCCGTCCTTGAAGAAATAGCCGTTCTTGCCTTCCATGACCAGGTCGTGTTCCGTACTGTCGCATACGGCACATAGGACGGGCATACCATATGTCATGGCGTCATTGATTGAGAGTCCTCCCATGCCGGCAAGCACATAGATACTCGATTCGTTCATATAGGCACCCAGCGTCTTCGGGTCATAGACGGCTCCGATAAAGCGGATGCTGTCTGCCAGTTGCAGGTCGTTTGCCTGTTGTCTGAGGTTGTCCAGTTCCGGTCCGTCTCCTACGATCACCAGTTCCGCTTCCGGATAGTCGGCGGCTACCTTCCGGAAAGCCTCTATCAATAAATCTACCCGTTTCCATTTTACCAGCCGTCCGATGTGCAGCAGGCGACGGTCGCACGGGGGAAGGATGGAGGGGGAAGCCAGTACGGATTCTTTTTCTTTGAGAAGTGCTTCCGTATCGGTCGAGTTGTAGGTGACGTGTATCTGCTCCTTCTTTACTCCGTAAGAGGGGAGGATGTCGTAGGCGGCTGTCGAGTAGTTCAGCGTTCCGGCGGCTTGGGCGTAGCAGTATTTCCGTATCCTTGCCGTTATCCATTGGCGCAGATAGAATCCGGTACCCTTGCTGAGCAGGCGCATACCTTCGTCGTGCATCGGATTGGCTTTGAAATATTCCTTGATCTTTCCGTAGGGAGGAGTCTGGAAGGGGATTTCACGAATCACCAGCTTGGCGTTGCAGGACTTCATAGCCTTTCTCAGTGCGGGCTGAAAGAATACTTGCAGGAAGTAGGGCCATCCCACTACCACTATATCCGGTTTTTCTTCCGCAATGATTTCGGGAAGGGCGGGGAAAGCGCTTTTTCCGTAGAACATCTTTTTCTCCGGTGTGGTCAGATGCTTGTAGGTTCCTCCTTCTACCATTTTCACCCCTTTGCCGATGGTCGTATTCCCTTTCTTCGGGCTGACAACGGTTATTTCTACTCCTTTTGCCTGTAGCCTGTTGAGCATGGCATTCAGGTAGTGGGGGATTCCTCCGAATGTAAAAAGTACTTTCATTGTATATGCTTGCTGATTTGATTAAAACATATGATTAGTTTCTCCACTTCGTGTTCGTGGGCGTACCGGGCGAAGGCCTGAGTGTCCATCCTTGTTTCGGTACACAGCGAGCGGATAGCTGCGCTGCATTCTCCGGCGTTGTCTTCTCCGGTGGTTTGGCCTGTTCCGTACTGCTCTACCCTCCGGCCCATGCAGAGGCCGCGGCTGACTATGACCGGTTTGCAGAAGGCGGCAGCTTTGGTCAGCAGGTTGCTGCTGCCGGTGAACTGCTTGTATGCGGCAAATATAAGGTCGCTCTCCGCTATCAGGGCATTGAAACAGCTTTCATCGGGAATCTTCTCCAATGAGAACAGACAGTTATTCCTTGACTTCCCAAACGCCCGCAGGTCGTTTTCCTGTTGTGCGGTGAGAGATGATTTCCCCGCAATGAGGAAGAAATATTTATCCTTTGGCAATAAGGGGATACTCTCTAACAGTAACTTTATCCCCTTGCGGAAATTGATGGAACCGAGCAGGGATATCACCTTCCTTCCTCTGGCTTTCTCCTTCAGTTTCCGCAGCAACGGGTAGTTTGTGGCGGGAGCCGAAAGATCGGCAAAGTCGGGAAACAGCAGAATGTGGCGCTGAAATGTTTTCAGGTCTTTCGCTGAATATTCGTTCAGTATGCCTACTCCTACGCAGTTTTTGCTTCGCAGGAAAGGGCGTGTGTCGGGCATCCCTCGGTGGTAAGGCGGCAGGGCGGACTGAACCAGCAGGCCGCTCCACTGATAGGGTAGCAAAAGATTGAACAGCCATAAGGGAGCCAATGTAGGCAGCATATCGTCGAGGCAGGCAAAGAAGACCAGATCGGGATTCAGCCGTTGAAGACTCCGGCGCAGCCTGTACAGATTTCGCAGCCGAATCACTGCATTGCGCAGTACAACCAGCTTTTTCTGCAACGGTTTTCCGGCAGGAAGCGGCAGCAGCGGAAGCGCTGAGACAGGCTGAAAGGCAACGGTCTCCTGTATGCCTTTCCCGTCGGGAGCGATGAGCGACGTTTCGTGCCCCATGCCCGCCCATGTCTGGGCAAACTGTTTATAATACGTTTCCCGATGGCCTGATACTGAACAATCTATGACTGTAACTTTCATGATTCCGATGCTTTTGGGGGCTTGGACATTTCTAATGCTTCTGAATAAACTTGTCGTAACTTCTGCCCTGCCAACTGAAAGTCGAAACGGCTGACGATGGACTGGCGGATTTTCTCTTTGTCGAACGACTCGTAGGTATCGTACAATGTTTTCATCTTAGCGGCGAGCGCATCCACATCTCCCGGTCGGATGAGGAAGCCGCTTTCGGGAGTGATGATGTCCTCCGGTCCTCCGCATATGGTGCCGATGGCGGGCAAGCCTGTTGCCATTGCTTCGATGAATACGATGCCGAATGTCTCAGCAAAGGAGGCCAGTACAAAAGCATCGCAAGTACCCAGCAACCCGGACAATTCTTCCCGTGACAGGCGGCCGGTCAGTTTTACCTGCTCTTGCAGGTGGAGAGACTGAATCTGCTCTTTGAGTGACTGCATTTCTTCCCCGTCTCCGGCAATGATCAAAGAGACGTGCGGCATATCCTTGAATGCCCAGTGAAAAGCAGTCAGCAAATCCCAGAATCCTTTGCGCTTATTCAGGTTTCCGATGCTGATGAAAGTAAAATGTTTCTCTTTCTCCGTCCGGTGAGGGCTGAATGCAAAGGTGTTCGTATCTACAAAGTTCGGTATGACGGTCACTTTATCCGGGTCGCTGACGTATGCGCACAGGCTCCGTTTCAGTTTCGTGCCGACACAGATGATCTTGCGTGCCTCGCTGTATGCCTTCTTTAGTATCACTGCCTGCGACGGTGTCGTCTGATTGCCGTTGATGGAAGAGGCGTGCTCTGTGATGACATAGGGAATCTTATACCATTTATAAACCAGTCGGGCGGCATACCCTGCCCATGTGCCGAAGTGCGCATGAATCAGGTCGGGGCGACCGTAAGTGCGGATATACTTCCGTACTAACAAGACGGTCAGCAGAGACCAGATGATTCCTCCCGCACGGGTGCTTAGTTTCGGGTTCCATGCGTGCAGGCGCATGGTGACGAAACTGCCGTTATCTTCTGCCGATATCTGAAAATGACTCTCTTTGCGGAATCGTTTCCATGTAAAGTTCTTCAGAGGTCTTTGCTCCGTGAAGGCAAGTCCTACCTTGCAGCCTGATTTAGCCAGTTGCATAGCCTGCTCGAAGAACATATATCCCCGGTGCGGGGAGGAGTCCTTCTCAGGATAGTACATTGGAAGTATCAGTATATGCATTTGTCTTTTATTTTTAGAAGAAGAATAGTGACGAAATCGCGGATGCGTTTCCCGAAAGTAACGGTCGGCACACCGGTGTAGGCGGAGGCTTTCTTGCGGAAGGCCTCTTCGTCATCGAAAGTGGGGTGGTTCACAAAGTGTTTGTACAGCAGATACAATCCTCTTTTCTTCTCGTAAGGAAGATGCCATACCGCCAGTTGCTCGTCTCCTTTTTCTACCGTATTGTATTTGGGGTAGGTCCAGAGGCGTTTGACGTATTGATTGGCGATATTGTTGTGGATGTTGAGTCTCGTTGCCACTACGCTCAGGAAGTGGGCTTCTTCGTTCAGTTTGGGCTGATTGGCGGCAAAACGTTCCAGATTATAATTCCATAAAGCAGGATACGCTTCATTGATGCGTGCCACTACATCACCACGCAGCGAGATAAATTCTCCCCCGTAATAATGGACAAGCTCTGTTCTTGTGACTCCGTTTTTCGTATCTTGTTGCTCTGCTTCTTCCTTTTCCGCTTCTGCTTTTTTCGTTGCCTCCTTCTCTTTTTCTCTCTTCTCTTTTTCTACGTAACAGTCATTATAGATATCTGTCATTTCCTTTAGTGTGATTCCGTTCACGCTGAGGTCCGGTCGGTCGGATGCATCGTACAGGGCGGAGCCGTATTTCCGTGTATCGCTGAACAGTTGCTCCAACGGACGCATACAGAGACAGTCCGCATCGCAGACGAGCAACGTATCGTCCGCCTGCATCCTTTTCCCCATATAGCGCAGAATATCATACAGATAGAATTGATTTCTCCATGCCCCGTACCATCCTTTGGGGGGGATGCAGAGATAAGGCAGGGTAACAGTCTCAATCCGTAACTCCTTGAATAACCGTTCCAGATAATCGGGAAACTGATCCAGATTGCTGAAGAAAAGCAACTTTTCATTGGGATGATAATGCCTGAAAGTGGTAAAGAACGGCACTTGTATCTGCATATAGATGGAATGGACGAGGGCGGAATCTCCCCGTTTGCCTGCCTGTGGATAGAAACTGGCATCTTCTTTGGATTCTTTGTAGAACCAGGTCGCTATGTAATTGGTAGGTGTCGTCATGATATCTTTTTCTTTTTAATGAACTGAATACATTCCTTGAAAATGACTGATTGCATTTTCCACAAAACAAGTGCATATAGAGAAGCCACGAAAACTACTTTGATGGCGAGAGACAGATACAGATTAGTGATGCCCGACGTTATGTAATGGGCTGCGATTGTCAGCGAAGCTGCCAGCAGAAAATAAGGAGCGATATCTTTCAGTATGCTGAACAGCGTCAGCGGAATCTCCCTTCGGGCAAAGCAGTACCAGACAAACATCCATCCGATATTGATAGCGACAAACAGATAAATCATGGTGGTGATGCCGTATGGATAACTGATGCAGGCAGTGATCAGCTGCAACACGCTCAGTGCGATACTGTTGAACATAAAGATGGAAGACCGTCCGCGGCTGACCAGCAATAAAGAGAACAGATTGTTGATCGGAATAAAGGCTCCCCATATACAAAGTAATTGCATGATCCGTGCGGAAGCAAGCCACTTGTCCGTGATGGCAATCAGAATAAACTCTCTGGAAATGAGGCTGAGCCCGAACATGGCAGGGAAAGAAATGAAAGCCGTGAAACGCAGCATTTTATGAAACACGGCCGCCTGACGCTGCGGGTCATTAGCCACACTTGCCAGTACGGGTTGGGTGACTCCGTTGATCATTCCGGTGATGAGGGCGTGTCCCTTATTGTTCCAGTTGTTGGCCTGACTGAAGTCTCCGACTTCCTGTTTGGTGTAGAATTTACCCAGCAGGACGGAGAACAGGTTTTGGTTGATAATAATAAAGACTTGCGTAATCAGCATTTTACTGCTGAATCCGAACATCTCCCTGATGGGAGAGAAGTCAATGCGGAAGCTGGGCTTCCAGTGGGCAAAGTACCAGTTGAGTGCCGTGCCTATGACGACAAAGGTCATTGTCTGTATAGCCAGACCCCAATAGGCAAATCCGTTTGCGGCAAGAATAATCCCCACAATACCGGATAGAAACAGGCTTGAAAGAGAAATGATGGTATTCTCCTTCACTTTGAGATTACGGAAGAGAAGAGCTCGCGGAGCTATCCCGAAACTGGCTATAAAGAAACTGAGGAAAGAGAAACGGGCAAGTGACGTTAACTCCGGAGTATCGTAAAATTTAGCAATCAGCGGAGCTGAAGAATAGAGCAAAATATAAAGAACAGCACTAAAAGAGATACTGAACCAGAATACAGCGTTATAGTCTTTATCGCTGACTTTCTCGCGATTGGCGAGTGCTGCGACAAATCCGCTTTCCTGCAGGGCGGAAGCAATGGCCGGAAAGATAGCCAGCATACCGATCATACCGTAATCGGCAGGGTCCAGTAATCTTCCTAACACTACTCCGAAAAGAAGTCCTAACAGCTGTTGCACGCTGCTGCTGAGCCCTCCCCAAAATAGCCCTTTTGCTGTTTTTTGTTTCAGTGACTGTTCTTCACTCATATTATTATACCATATTTCACTTATTATTATACCATATTTCACTTTCTGAATCCTATTGGATTACGTGGCTTATCCGCTATTGCTTTTTGCGCTTGCAGTTCGGCCAGTGTTTGATTGATCAGCTCCAATTGTGTGCGGGTATCCTCATTAATATCATTATAATCGGTGAAGGCCTCTTCGATATAATTTTTCAGTTCTTCCATCTGATTTTCTAACTGGCCGACTCTATCTACAGGAAATTTGGCAATTAGTTGCCGTATGGCAACAAATGCACGTACAATCAGAACACTGGTCTGTATGGCAATATCACTTCGGAGTATACTGGAGAGCATTACAACACCGTGTTCGGTAAATGCTAGTGGAAGAGCAGATTTCGGACGTTTGGCACGGGATGTCATCACAAATTGTGATGACATATCTTCCCATTCCTCATTTGTTAGTTGAAACATAAAGTCTTCGGGAAAGCGGCTCTGATTCCGCTTTACCGATTGATTTAAGATACGTGTCTCAACTTGGTACATTTCGGCCAAATCAAAATCCAGCATTACTTTCTGCCCTCGGACTTCATATATCTTACTCTGTATTAATGTGAGTGTAATATCCATTAGCTTATTGCTTATTTTACTTCGCTGCCCGGCTTCACCTCTTTCTGAGGCATGATAACTGCCAGACTACCGTCGTTGTTTTCGGCACTCAGAATCATGCCTTCGCTGACGATACCTTTCAGCTTGCGCGGTGCGAGATTGGCGATAAAGCAAACCTGTTTGCCTACCAGTTCTTCCGGTTGGTAGTGCTTTGCGATGCCCGATACGATGGTACGTGTTTCCAGTCCGTCGTCAATCTTGAATTGCAGCAGCTTGTCGGCTTTCGGCACTTTCTGACATTCAAGGATGGTACCAACACGGATATCGAGTTTCGTGAAATCATCAAATTCGATGTTCGGACGAATCGGGTTTGCCTTGTAGTTGGCTTCTTCGTTGGCCTTCTTCGTGTCGAGCAACTTCTGTACCTGTGCTTCGATTACGCTGTCTTCTATTTTTTCGAACAGCAGTTCCGGCTTGTTCAGCTGATGTCCTACCGGAAGCAGGTCGTTCCTTCCCAGTTCCGACCATTCGAAGCTTTCCATGTTCAGCATCTTGCGGAGTTTTTCCGAGCTGAAAGGCAGGAACGGTTCGAAAGCGATGGCAAGGTTGGCAACCAGTTGCAGAGAGATGTTCAGGATGGTGCCTACACGTTCCATATCGGTCTTTGCCAGTTTCCAGGGTTCGGTGTCGGCAAGGTATTTGTTGCCGATGCGTGCCAGGTTCATCGCCTCTTTTTGTGCGTCACGGAATTTGAATACGTCGAGCAGCTTTTCTACTTCTGCCTTTACGTCGGCAAATTCTTTCAGGGTTTCTTTGTCGTAATCCGTCAGTTCTGCGCAGGCGGGTACTTTGCTGTCGAAGTATTTCTGAGTCAGCACCATTGCACGGTTCACGAAGTTGCCGTATACGGCTACCAGCTCATTGTTGTTGCGTGCCTGGAAGTCTTTCCAGGTAAAGTCGTTGTCCTTCGTTTCCGGAGCATTGGCGGTCAGTACGTAGCGGAGTACGTCCTGTTTGCCGGGGAAGTCTTCCAGATATTCGTGCAGCCATACCGCCCAGTTGCGGGAAGTCGAAATCTTGTCTCCTTCCAGATTCAGGAATTCGTTGCTCGGCACGTTGTCCGGCAGGATATAGCTTCCTTCCGCTTTCAGCATGGCGGGGAATACGATGCAGTGGAATACGATATTGTCCTTTCCGATGAAGTGGAGCAGACGCGTTTCGGGGTCTTTCCACCATGTCTCCCAACTGTCGGGAAGCAATTCCTTGGTATTGGAAATGTATCCGATAGGAGCATCGAACCACACGTACAGCACCTTTCCTTCCGCACCTTCTACGGGCACAGGGATACCCCAGTCGAGGTCACGGCTGACGGCACGCGGCTGTAATCCCATGTCGAGCCAGCTCTTGCACTGTCCGTATACGTTGGGGCGCCATTCCTTGTGGTCTTCCAGAATCCATTGGCGCAACCATCCTTCGTGTTTGTCGAGGGGGAGATACCAGTGCTTGGTCTCCTTCATCACAGGCTTGCTGCCGCTGATGGCGCTCTTCGGGTTGATCAGATCGGTGGGCGACAGGGATGTTCCGCATTTCTCGCATTGGTCGCCGTAGGCACCTTCCGAATGACAGTGAGGACACTCACCGGTGATGTAGCGGTCGGCGAGGAATGTTTTCGCTTCTTCGTCGTAGTATTGTTCGGATGTTTTTTCGATAAACTCTCCTTTGTTGTATAGCGTCTTAAAGAAATCCGAAGCCAGCTCATGATGCGTCTTCGAAGTGGTGCGGCTGTATACATCGAACGAAACGCCGAATTCTTCGAACGATTTCTTGATCAGAAAGTGGTAACGGTCTACTACATCCTGCGGAGTGACTCCTTCTTTCTTTGCACGAATCGTGATAGGTACTCCGTGTTCGTCCGAACCTCCGATAAACAATACATCTTCTTTCTTCAGTCGCAGATAGCGCACATAGATATCTGCCGGTACATATACGCCGGCCAGGTGACCGATGTGTACAGGTCCGTTCGCATACGGCAGTGCCGATGTGACAGTGGTTCTCTTGAATTTCTTTTCCATTGATATAGAGTGATTTTATGATTTTACTGCTTGCAATGTGCAAAGATACGGTTTGCAACGTGCAAAGATAATGCTTTCCGCAGATTTCAGGAAGAAATGTGACAGGAAATCTGTGGAAAAGGCTTGTTTAGCCTGTGCCGTTTTTACATCATCATATTCTTTCTGATGGAGAACTTCACTATCGCCATATCCTGAATGGTGTCTACAGGCAAGTCCATCGGCTCGTGGTGCGGATTGTAGCTGACGAGTTTGACGTACCCTTCCTTCTCCGAGCGGTTGACGTATTTCACTGTCAGATACTGGTCTCCGTCGAGGTGGAACGCCACGATGTACATTTCTCCGTAAATGACGTTGCCGAAGTTGTTGATCCCTTTGAATCCTACGATATCTCCCGATTTGAGAATGGGATACATACTGTCTCCGTTGACAAAGATGGCTCCGTCGCACGCGGGTATGCTCGGAATCAGTATTTTGCCCAGCGCATATTGGCGCTTGTCGGAAAGCAGGGTCCTTAAATTGGCGGCGGCTGTGATGTCATAGAGCGTCACACTCCGGTCGTCTATGGCTTCTGTAGTTTTTGAATTGTGAATAGTCTCTACTTCTCCCCGTATCTTTCCGTTGTCAAAAGACTTCGGGTCGTGCACCGGACTTCCTTTTCCGGTCAGCAGCCAGTTGTAGTCCACATGACGCAGCTTGTTCAGCAGTAAGGGAAAGTCTATGCTGTTTCGTGCACACCAATTGGAAAGTGTCGCTCTGGCTACTCCTAAATATGATGCAAGTTCACTGTCCCGTTTCAGATTCAACGCTATTTTCGCCCGCTTTACGATTTCCGGTACATTCAGCAGTGTATCCGCTTGTTTCTCATTCATGTTTTTGCTTACTTTTTTATATGTTAATATTTATTCTTGTCTTATTGCCTCATATACAGTCTTTTGTAAAATAATTCAGCGTTAATATCTAAAATTATTTGTTTTATATATGCGACTTTCTATACTTTTGTGGTATTCGAAATGAATATTTGATTTCAAAATTAGAAATAAAAATTAGATAAACCATGAGAAAACAAGAAAAAGATGCGAAATACTTTCAAAAACCGCATTCTCCCCCTCCGAAAAGAGAGCTGTCAGCTGTTAATAGTTGATTTGTCAGGAGTTAACAGTTGTCATATTGGGTATTAACAGCTGACGTGATGGCTGTTAACATCTGACAGGCAAGTTGCCAATAATCATTGTGTAGGATGTGAACCTCCTGTGTGCAGGCTGCCTTACCTTTTATCTGAAAACATATCAAGTATATCAAAAAGAATAACCGGAATGGAAACATTACAAAAACAAACACTTTACGTTTGCGGCTGTTGCAAACACACGCTTCCTTCAGAAGCCTTTTACGTAGATAAGAAAACCGGACTTCCAAACAACTACTGCAAGGAATGCCGCAAGTCCGCCAGCCGGAAACACCGGAAGACCGAGAAGTGCACGCTGGCACGTGACGACCGTGAACCTTATCCCGTTATCACCTCTACGAAAGACCCCGATCTGCGTCAGAAACTGATTCTGTCCGCCCTGCAGGTCGTAAGGGCAAGTATCAAGCGGAAAAAGCAGAAACTTTGTGAAGTGGAAGCGGAACTGAATGATTAACAAAATGAAAAAACCGACTGATAAACTATTTATAAAAACAATACAACTATGGGAAGAATCAAACAGGGACTGGACTACTTTCCCCTGAGCACCGACTTCATGCACGACCGTATCGTTCGTCGTGTCATGAAGCGTGAGGGCGACTCCGCTTTCACCGTTTTAATCTATATTATGTCTTATCTCTATTCGGGCGAGGGCTACTATGTCCGTGCCGACACCGATTTCTGTGACGAACTTTCCGATCAGCTTTTCAGTACGGACAACGATACCGTCCGCCGTGTCATCCGCCTGTTTCTTGAATACGGGCTTTTTGACTCTGCGCTTTATGAGCGTTACAGCATTCTGACGTCTGAGGATGTCCAGCGGCAGTATCTCTTCATCACCAAGCGTCGTAGCCGGCACCATATCTGTCCGGATTATTGTCTGCTGCCGGAAGGAGAGAAGGCGGAATCTACGGAACCGGTGAAATCCGCAGAAGAAATGCCGGAGAAGAAAACAACGGATGAGCAGCCGGATACTGTTGCCGCAACAGGGGAAAATGTGACAGCATCTACGGATATGGTAACAGCATCCTGGGATACTGCAACAAAAACAGCTCTCATAAAAAGAAAAGAAAAGGAAAAGAAAGAAAACATCCTCCCTAACCCTCCTTTCGCAAAAGGAGGGGATGAAGAAGAAGGGAGTGAAGGAGAGAAAGTAGCTGAAGGAGCCGGAGGCGGGATGAGAGAGGAATGCGATCAACGGTCTGCCAAGAAGAAACGGAATCTGACGCAGGAAGATATCGACCGGATGCAGGCTCCCCCGGACGGATGTCCCCGCAATTTTTCCGGTCTGCTGGAGAATCTCCGGTTCTTTCGTGTTCCTCCTGCGGAACAGTACGCTATAGTGCTGAAAAGTAATTACGGTGAAATCGGTGGTGATATTTGGAAAGGCTTTAGCGTCATTCGTGGAAGCGGCGGGAAGATTAAACTGCCGGGACATTATTTGCTGAGTGTGCTGAATAAATAATATGAATTTGATAAATATGTGAATATCAGTGTGTTATATACTTATTTCTTATGTTAACTAACTTATTAACGCACATTTCCGAAATCGCTTGTATAGCTGAGAATAAGCCCTTATATTTGCAGTGTCAATAAGCTTAACGACAGAAACTAACAAAAAGATTAATAACTAAAAACTATTACAATTATGCCAGTATTATATAAACCTTTCCAGTCTAATCTGGAAGATAAGAAAAGTGGGAAGAAACTGTTTTATCCCCATGTAGTTCGTACAGGAAATATCAATTCCGCACAGCTTTCCAAAGAGATTGCCGCTTATTCTTCCCTTTCTCCGGGTGATGTGAAAAATACGCTTGACAACCTGGTGACGGTGATGGCGCAGCATCTTCAATCGTCCGAAAGCGTCAGCGTGGATGGCTTGGGAACGTTCCGCATGGTGATGAGTGCCCGTGGCCGGGGTGTTGAGACCGCCGATGAGGTGAGTGCTGCACAGGCTACGCTTACCGTCCGCTTCCAGCCTACCACGACGAAGAATCTGGACCGTACCACCGCTACCCGTTCTATGGTGACGGGTGCCAAGTGTGCCCGCTATGACAAGCTGGTCTCCGCGCCTGGTGACGGCGGATCGGTTGATGATCCGAATGACAAACCTGGTGGTGGCAGCGATGGCGGAGATGATGGAGAAGCACCGGACCCGACAGTATAATTTGTTTCTTGCTTCGCCGGAAGAAATATAAGATTAACGACTGAACTGAACTGTAAAACTGAAAACAAGGAAACAAACTAGAGCTAACTAAGGATAACCTGCTAAAGGCTACTAAAAGATAACGGGTTAAAGACTAGTGGTTTAATAAGACAATCAACTAAACAGAGAATTATCAAATTACATGAGAACTATCAATTTGATCGTGGTGCATTGTTCCGCCACGCAGGGGAATCGTACGCTTTCTCCGGAGGCTTTGGACCTGATGCACCGCCGCCGCGGTTTCAACGGAACAGGCTATCACTATTACATTCGCAGAGATGGTGCATTGTGCTTTACCCGACCACTGGAACGCATCGGTGCACATGCAAAAGGCTTCAATGCCAACAGTATCGGAATCTGCTATGAAGGCGGTCTTGACTGCCGGGGACGTCCGGCAGATACCCGGACTCCAGAGCAGCAGATCATACTTCGGCTGCTGGTGCAGCAGTTGCTCGATATGTTCCCCGGCTGCCGGGTGTGCGGTCATCGGGATCTCTCGCCGGACAGAAACGGTAATGGAGAGATAGAACCGGAAGAGTGGATGAAGGTGTGTCCTTGCTTTGATGCCGAATTGGAATTCAAAGAATTTGTGGCAGAAGGCACGGAAGAAACACAGAGTAAACTAAACTATTTAAAGAGCGAGAAAGGAGGTAAATGATGGCAATGAAGAAATCAGTATGGGATATGATCCTGAAGGTGGTTATCGCGGTAGCGTCGGCTGTAGCAGGCGTATTGGGTGCTAATGCGATGAGTTTGTAAGAAAACAGTGAAGGAATCCCCGCTTTGATAAGCGTGCGCGCCACTTTTGTTTGGCGGGGATTTATAAAGTTATCAAGTAGAGAATTATAACATTAAAACACAATGACTAAACGAATTATATTTTTATTGTTGGCAGCACTGTTTGGATTATTGCTGCGAGCACAAACTGTAGAAAACTACGGAACTTCATATACTGACGCAATCCCGATTGTATTTACAGCTGGGAAAGCGACATTTACGGATGTTCGTAATACACAAGGGGGACCTCCTTGGTATAACTCATGCCGATACGTATCCAAAGAAGACGGAACTTACAGATATACGCAGGGGGGAGCCATTTACTATCGGATGGACACTTCAGCTCCGGGAGATGTGATTATACATAATTGGAACTCAAATCGGATGGGGTTTAGTACTATATTCCTGTTGCAATCTATCAAATCAGAAGAATTGTCAGATTGGTCGGAAGGTGACTTAGCATTCAAAAGGATAGCAACTTTTGAAGAAAGAGATTTCTTGTCTCCTGATTTTGATCCGGTAGAGCTTGGCATGCCTGAAGGTTCTTCGATGGGACTTGCTTATCTGCATGTGCGTAATTTGCCTGCTGGCACCTATTACATTGTAGTTGCCGGATATAAATATATGAATGGTTCTGTACCTAACGGACAGCTGGGAACCACTATTATAGCTAATCTGTCTTCCGGTATTCCGGATGAACCGGGCGTGAAACCGGAAGAGCCTAATAACAGTCCGATACAGTATCAATATGACCTGTCGGGTAATCGAATTAAAACTATTAAAAAGCAGTGATGATTATGAGAAATATAATACAGAAACTAATTATTTTAGGGATCACTTTGTTAGTGATTCTTTCTACGAAGGCACAGGAAACCGGAGTGTTTAAGGATGGTAATGATGGTTATGATGTAGGAAAAATTCCTGCGGAGTATGCGTTAAGTCCGACAGGAGCTATTACTTATCAAATACCTATAAATATCCACCCTAGTGTTGACGATTTTCAGCCACAGCTATCTTTCAATTACAATAGTCAACAGGGTGAAAGCGCTTTAGGATATGGATGGAATATGGGTGGACTTTCCTCTATCAGTCATGTTGGGGGTAGTATTTATTATGACGGAAAAACAACACCTCTTTCTCTCTCGGATGATAAGCTTGTACTTGATGGTATGCGGTTGATAAAAAAAGGAATGGATACTTGGCAGACGGAACAAGGTTTTGTTAAGGTGAAGAAGTTGCTTGATGGTACATTAGAGGCTTGTTATCCTAATGGAAATATTGCGATTTTCGAAACATCCTCTTCTGCTCCTTTTAGTTATGTAATGACAAGTTGCAAAGACTTGAAAGGAAGAAGTATCCGATATGAATACGGTCAGGCTAATAATCTGTCATATATTCAGAAAATTCAGTATGGTGAGAATGGAAATAACTATACGGATTCTATAATATTCAGATATCAAAATCTTACAGATGGCTTGGTGCGTTATTCAGATGGAAAACGTGTGGAAAATAGTAAGCTTCTTGATAAAATTGAGTCTTACTATCGAGGAACATTATGGAGGCGCTATCAACTAACATATGAAAAGAAGGAAGTAAATCAGTTGGTTCGTTTGGATTGTGGAACAGAGACACGGTCTTTGAAACCTTTACATTTTGAATATGGAGGAGATAGAAGTATCGAATATTTTCAATCGAGAAATATTCATCTGGAAAATTATTTCATAAATAGTGTGATCGGTAGTTATGATGGTTTGGTTCTATCACGAGGACGATTTAAACCAAAATCGGCCAGTGATGGATTAATCTCTTATCCACAAAAAAGTACTTACTCTGTAATAATGACAAGAAATTTGGGTGGTGTTCTTAGCTATCAGTTTGGCTCAACTTATGCTTCAAATCAGAAACTGGCTATCTATCAAGATTTGTCCGGTTTTAATATAGATACACCTCCTGCAACTCTGACTGCTGGATATGGATTTCAGCAATTGGCAGCTGTAGATGTAAGTGGATCAGGAGTAGATGCATTAGTAAAAGTCAATTATGATATAGAAAAGTCTAGTGAAAGTTTGAAATTAGCAATATATAGTAACACTGATAATCTTAATTCTTATAAGGAATATAAATATGAGATTTTTACTAGGGTTCATGATGGTGCTTTTGTTAGTCCTCGTCAACGAGAATTTTTGTTTGGAGATTTTGATGGCGACGGAAAGATGGAGTTATTAGCAATCGCCACTTGCAGAAATCATAATGAACGTGATAAAAACAATTCCTCTCATGCATGGCTCATAAATTTGCAGACAGGAGAAAAAATACTTGATAAGAATGTGTTTGACTATGCCTTTTTTCAACAAAATCCGGATGATATTGTTCCTGATCGTTTGTTGACAATTGATTACAATGGCGATGGAAAGACGGATGTTTGCCTGATTAACCATACTGGCACTTACATCTATGAATTCACTGGGGATGGATTTAAAAAAATAGCTCATACAACAAGTCTAAAATTAGACAAGTTTGCTAATTCAGATCGTGAATTGATGATTGCTGATATCAATGGTGATGGAAATATGGATTTGGTATTAGCTCCTCCTTACTCGGAAGGTACTGATCAGGCTATTATAAAAGATGGGGGGCGCAGTTGGGATATTTTGCTTTCTACAGGTAATTCAGGGAATAGTAATACTACTGGATTTGTAACTTATTCAACAAATATTGTTCGTAGCTTCTCCGATGCGAAAGGCAAAAACTTTATACTGACTGATGTTGATAGTGATGGTCTGCCCGATTTGCTTAGAAAAGCACAAGGAAAAATGGAACTTTATCTTAATAAAAATGGGAAAATAAATATGTATCCAGAGGAAAGGGCTACACTAACCTTAGGCAATCCTGATGCACAATTGACTATTGCTAACGTGTCTCAATCTTACTATTGGCCTGGCGAGTTAATTTGTGTAGATAACCAGAATATTTATTCTTATAATTATACGCGTAAAGAGATAAAGGAGCGGATGTTGCATGCTTTGATAGATAGTTATGGAATGAGGACCGAACATTATTATTTTGATATTCTGGCAACAAATAGCACGCGTTATGAGGTTAATTATAATTTGGCTACTTTCGGTTATCCATATGTAATAATGACTCCTCATTGTTATGTGGGTGCTTGGGCAAAGAAGATGAATGATAATAAAATGGGCGACTGGACTTCGTGGATACATTATAAGTATACCAATGCTGTGTTTCATCGTACAGGACTAGGTTTCAGAGGATTTCAACAAATAGAAACGACCGATTTTGATAATCATAAACTCAAAACTGTATCTACTTTCGACCCTACATTAATGGGAGTTGAAGTTAAAACAGAAACTCCTGCTGATACCATTGTACGTAGCTATGTATTAGATGTTAACCCTGATAAAACATCTATGTTGAAACTACAAAAAGAAAGCGATTTGAATGTATTGAACCGAACGGAAACCAAAGTTGAATATACATACGATGCTTATGGACAAATACTCAATTCTATAACAACTAAAGGTCCTTTCTTTACCGAGTACCATAACCTGGAATATCAGAATATAGATAATAGCAATAAATACTTGTTGGGATTACTGACAACTGATGAGACAATGACAATTTGTAATGATTCGATTTGTAGTAGGGAGATGTCGATAGAATATGATGAGAATAATATGCCTGTTAATAAAGCTGCATCTTTTAATGGCATACCTGTTTCTGAAGAGCATTTCGCTTATGATGGTAAGAAGCGTCTCATTAAGCGTGAACGACGTTCGTATGAATCTACCGATTGGTTGTCAAATACATATACTTATAACAGTATGGGGCGATTGTCGCAAGATACTAATGAAATGGGATTATCTGTTGACTATCAATACGATGAAGTAAATGGACTGTTAAAGAGCTCTACTGACCATAAAGGACGCGTTACTCGGAATGAATATGATGAATGGGGAAACTTATTGGTTACATATCGTCTTGATGGTAGTAAGAAGCAGACAGTAACAAGGTGGAGTAGTGAAGAAGAACCGGGTGTGTTTTGTGTTACTGTTAGTATGACCGGACAACCGATCATCAAAACCTATTATGATCTGATGGGAAGGGTAGTGCGCAACTCGCAAATTCGTTTCGATGGAAAAGAGTTAAAGACAGATAAAGTGTATAACGTAAAGACTGGATTGTTGGAGCGTGAATCACAACCGACGACAGATGAAGTACCTATTCATTGGAATACTTATTCTTATGATAGCTTTTTCCGTCAAACGTCTATTAATTATGCTTCTGGAAAGGTCGATTCTTGTGCATATGGCATACTGACAGATACAATTATTGAAAACGGAATGACTCACGTTCACCAGTTTGATGTACTTGGAAGGACGATAAAAGTAACAGATGCGGGTGGAAGTGTGGAATACTATTATCGTCCGGATGGTCAGCCGATAGTAGCTGTAGCTCCCGGCGAAGTACAGACCCGTTTTTATTACGATTGCTATGGGCGGAGGACGGCAATTAAAGATCCGAGCGCAGGAATTAGACGAACGGAATACGATATTGCTGGAAATGTAAGTAAGGAGATAGATGCTGACGGTCGTGAGATACTGAAGGAGTATGATCGTTATGGACACGTGACCCGACAGGTGACTCCAGACATAGTGACCGTCTACACGTATGATAACACGGAAAATCTATTGCTTTCGGCTGTATCAGATAATGGAACAGCTGCTCGCTATACGTATGACGAATATGCACGGTTGAAAACATATCGGGAGGAGGCTCCAGAGGATAAATGGTTACAGAAAACATATACTTATACTGTTGATGGGCTTCTTTCATCCATTACTTACACTTCTGGGGAAGGGCTGTTAAGCACAGAACTGATGAATTATTGTAATGGTTATCTGTCTGAGGTTCATTTATCTGATGGGACGCTGATTTTCCGTCACAATGAGGAGAATGCGATGGGGCAACTAACAAAGCTTAGCGTGGGGAATATGCAACGCAATTATGAATTTAATAACTATGGATTACCAGTAAGCCGAAAGATCACTCGTGCGGATAATAGCGTAGTGTTCAATCATACTTATTTATTTAATGTAAGTAATAATAATTTAGAAAAGCATACGGATAAAGTTCGCAATTTAGCCGAAGTGTTTACTTACGATGTTTTGAACCGTTTGTCTACTTATGGAAATGCTTTGGTGGTTTATGATAACAATGGTAATATTCTTTCTAAGAGTGATGTTGGGACATTGGCTTATACGAATCCTAATCGACCTTATTCAGTGACAGGTTTGAATCCAGTCAATGTGCGACAAGATTTGGGAGGACTGAATATTACTTATACTGCAGCTGAACGACCCTCTGCTATTACAAAAGGAACTGTACATGCTATGCTATCCTACAACGCTAACCATGAGCGTGTGAAAATGCAAATTAGTGATGGCGATAATGTGACTTTGACTCGTTATTATCTGAATGGTAATTATGAATTGGATGTGGATGGTACTGAGCTTACGGAACGTCTTTATCTGGGTGGCGGTTACTATGATGCACCTGCAGTGTTAGTGAAGCATAATGGGCAAAGTAGTGTCTATTATATACATCGTGATTATTTAGGTAGTGTACTCCAAATTGTAGATACACAAGGTAAAGTCGTAGAAGAAAATAGCTTTGATGCTTGGGGGTGTAGGCGCGATCCTGTTACGCAGGTTGTTTACACTGCTGGTACGGCCCCTAAACTGATGCTTGGCAGAGGTTTTACAGGCCATGAGCATTTGGCGATATTTGGTTTAATCAACATGAACGCCCGGTTATATGATCCGGTATTAGGTCGTTTTTTAAGTCCTGATCCATATGTGCAGGCTCTTGGCTTTACTCAGGCATTCAATAGATTTAGCTATTGTATGAATAGTCCGTTGTGTTATGTGGATGAAAATGGGGAGTTTTGGTGGATTGCAGCAGCTGCTTTTATTGGCGGGGCTATTAATGTAGCGACTAATTGGAATAATATCGATAACTTTTGGCAAGGTGTGGGGTATTTTGGAGTTGGTGCGACGGCGGGAGCTATTGGAGCTTTAACTGGTGGAGCGGCACTTGCTATGACCGGTGGTTTAGGGGGAGCTGTCGGTGGAGCGATAGCTGGTTTTGTAGGAGGAACAACATCTGGGTTTATACTTGGTGGAGGTAATACTCTTATGGCTGGAGGCAGTCTTTATGATGCTTGGAGTAATGGTTTAACTGGAGCATATATGGGAACTGCTACCGGAGCCGTTTTTGGCGGAATAGGTGGAGGATTTACTTCTTATTTGAAAGGTGAAAATGTATGGAGTGGAAGAGATATTGCGGCTGGAAGAAATGCGTTTTCATTGAAGAATACACCAATAAATGAGACCGTACATCATCGTCCTGTAGGTAGTAATCCAAATCCAATTTCTCCAAAGCCAGAGTTGCCACAAAATGAAATTAGGGATTATTCTGTTACAACGTATGAGAATAGCCATGTTAATCCTATGATGGAGGGAAAAGGGTTAATGAATAGACCATTGCAAATAGAAGGCTATGATGTGAGATTAGCGGCACAAAATGATTTGTATCACGCTTTTCCACGTTCTTTTGATGAACAAATAGTGAAAGGAGGATGGTTGTATGGTAATTCTGGTAATAGCACGATGATGGTTGCTCCAGGAACAGTTAATGGGGTTAATGGAATATATACTTTAGGTATAAATACTGAAACAGGCATAATATATCATAGAGCATTTTATGAATGGGGAGGGTTTATGAAAAATTTCAAATTTCCTACGATGCCTTATTAGTATAAAACGAGTCCACTGGTAAGATTTTGTTAGAATAGAACATATTAGTGCATTTAAATATGTATTTTACTAGTGGACTTATTTAAATAAAAGACTGAATGAATTATATTTGTAATATATTAGATACCTTAAATAGATAATGTAATTATGATAGAAATACTTTTTTACAATTCAAAAAGAATTCCAATTATGTGTTGGTCTGGTTTTCTTTTAAATGATAATGAGGAGGATACTTTATATTTTAAAGTGAAAACTGAAAAGTCTATTTTCATAGTTTCCACTATTTGTAAAACTTGCTGCAAGGATTTACTTGCTTTTGAAAAGCATATTCAATTATTATATGAAGAAAGGGTTAATAAAGTGACTTTTGCTTCTTCTGATGGATTGTTAAGAATTGAACTCAAGCAGGAGGAATATGGGCGTATTAAACAATACTTTTTTATAATGGAAGAATCGACAAAAAGTTTTATAGAGATGATCGATTATTTCGATCAGACTTTTCTGCCGGAATTAAAAGATAGTATAGAGGGTATTATAATGGAAATGAATAATTAATAGAAAGCTATGAATAATATTTTAATGAAGAACATCGATGGCTCATTTTCCATCCATTTATATGATTTTGGGTATATAGTTGATTCTGAATATATTCATTTTGTCCTAGAACTTATAACTCCTATTTTTAATGTATCAACTGTAGCGAATATGAATATTAGAGAATTTCTTCAGTTTAGGGATGACTTATACTTAATGTTGAATAAGCAATCTAAGAAATTTTATTTAGGGCCATTAGGAGAATTCTGGTCTATTGAATTTCTAATGAATAATAATCATGAAGTTGTTGTGAAGGGCAGTATTAGTGATACTTGTATACCACAAAGTTGTTTAACTTTTTGTAATATTATTAACATAGAAAGTTTAATAAAGATATTGCCTGATATTGAGGACGTTCTGAAATATCTAGATAAAGAGAAGTGAATTAGAAGGCAATCAGTTGCTTTTCGCTGTATCAAGTAATGGCAGAGAGCTACGCAATACTGACGATGAACATGGAAGATTGGCAATGCAGCGTGAAGAAGCTTTGGATAGTAAATGTTTTACCGTTATGATTAGGAGAATCCGCAAGGACAACCGACGAAACTCACTGCTGGAGGAATGTGGCACAACTTGCATTTAATGATTGAGATTGCCTGTAAGACGTAGCCATTATCCGTGGTGACGGTTCTTTGGGGGCAAATATCGTTTCAATGCTTCGAACGGTAATCTGGAGAGCCGTATTGATGTGGCAAGAGACCTGACCGGGAATTTTGGTTACGGCGCTTTGAACCGTTTGTCTACTTATGGAAATGATTCGGTAACTTACGATAATAATGGCAATGTCCTTTCTAAAATTTATATTATTAACCGTCCTTTATTAAAGGATTTAATACAAGAGAATAGATGAATATTATAGATTATTTTGTATATCTTATTTTTCGTTTTTTTCATTGTCCTCCTGTAGGAAAAAATGTCGATGATGCTAAATCGTTTTCTGTAATGATAGCCGGCTGGATTATGGGAATGTTCATTATGATGATAGGATATAGTTATTTGTTGTGTACAAAAAACGAACTGATATTTTTTTTAAAAGATAGAAGTCCAGTCATAGGTCTGGTAATAACTTTCGTGATTTGGATATTCTTATTTTTAGACCATTATTTAATTCGAAAAGAACTAATCGTCTTATTGGATAAAAAATATAAATTATTTACCCCATTAAAGCGAAGAATAATAAAGTGGATCACTATTATAAGTATTATAATGGTTGTTGTAACTTTGTTTGTATTAAATAGATATGTCGATATGCTTCATTCTTAATGTGTTGTAAAGGTTGTTTTGAGTTATTCTTGTTTGTTTTTAGCATAGAAGTAACTTGAATTTGACGGCTACCCTAACATTCAGGACAAGACTCTATGTTAGGGTAGTTTTATAGATTAAAACATTATAATTAGGAAAACATAAACTAGTAAATTCTAATTAAATCGACAAAGAGCTACCACTATTAAGTTATGATTGGGAATAAAATAATAATTTTGGTTTCTGTGAAAATTAAGTTAAAGCATAAACTAGCTAAATGTTACTATATTATATATTAAACCTGGAATTTATTTTATATTTCTAAAAACTTCCACCCATAATTCTCCTCTTTTTCTTTCTTTTTTCTCGTAGGAAAGAATATATTTGTATCCTAGTTTAAACGAAAACCAGTGTATGATATGATAACAACCCAGTTGCTTCGTCCCGAGAGTATAGTTGTAGTAGGGGCTTCGAATAATGTACATAAGCCGGGTGGCGCTATATTGAAGAATCTGATAAACGGAGGTTATCAGGGAGAACTCCGGGCTGTGAACCCGAAGGAGACAGAAGTGCAGGGAGTTCCTGCCTTTGCAGATGTAAAAGAATTGCCTGATACCGATCTGGCTGTGTTGGCTGTTCCGGCTGTGATGTGTCCGGATATAGTAGAGACACTGGCAAGCGAGAAGCAGACGCGGGCGTTTATCATACTCTCTGCCGGATTTGGTGAAGAGACACACGAAGGAGCGCTGTTGGAAGAACGTATACTGGAAACTGTCAACAAATACGGTGCTTCACTGATTGGTCCGAACTGCATCGGACTGATGAATACATGGCATCATAGCGTCTTCAGCCAACCTATTCCGAACTTGAACTCAAAAGGAGTCGATCTGATCTCCAGCTCCGGTGCTACGGCAGTCTTTATTCTTGAAAGTGCGGTGACAAAAGGATTGCAGTTCAATTCTGTCTGGTCGGTAGGAAATGCCAAGCAGATTGGTGTGGAAGATGTGCTGCAATTTATGGACGAGAACTTTGATCCGGAGAAAGATTCCCGTATCAAGCTACTCTATATTGAAAGTATTCATAATCCGGACAGATTGCTCTTCCATGCTTCTTCATTGATAAGGAAAGGCTGTAAGATTGCAGCGATAAAAGCAGGAAGTTCGGAGAGTGGGAGCCGGGCGGCTTCTTCACATACAGGAGCGATTGCCAGTTCCGATTCGGCTGTAGAAGCGCTGTTCCGTAAAGCCGGGATCGTGCGTTGCTTTTCGCGAGAAGAGCTGACTACCGTTGGTTGTATCTTCACCCTCCCCGAACTGAAAGGGAAAAACTTTGCTATTATTACTCATGCCGGAGGTCCGGGAGTAATGCTGACGGATGCTTTGAGCAAAGGCGGACTGAATGTCCCTAAGCTGGAAGGTGAACTAGCGGAAGAACTGAAAGCCCAACTTTTCCCCGGAGCTTCTGTAGGAAATCCGATTGACATCCTTGCCACCGGTACACCGGATCATTTGCGTATCTGCATCGACTATTGCGAAGAAAAATTAGACAATATAGATGCTATCCTGGCTATCTTCGGCACACCCGGACTGGTGACCATGTTTGAAATGTACGATGTCCTCCATGAAAAGATGCAGACCTGTCGCAAGCCTATATTCCCTGTTCTTCCCTCCATCAATACAGCAGGAGCGGAAGTGGCGGCATTCCTTGCCAAAGGACACGTGAACTTCTCCGACGAAGTGACTTTGGGAACTGCACTGTCTCGCATTGTCAACGCCCCGAAACCGGCGGTGCCTGAGATTGAACTGTTCGGAGTCGATGTACCGAGAATCCGTCGTATCATTGATTCCATCCCGGAGAATGGATATATCGAACCTCATTATGTGCAGGCATTGCTGCACGCAGCCGGTATTTCATTGGTCGATGAATTTGTTTCCAATAAAAAGGAGGAAGTTGTGGCTTTTGCCCGTCGATGCGGATTCCCGGTAGTGGCTAAAGTAGTAGGTCCTGTGCATAAATCGGATGTCGGCGGCGTGGTACTGAACATCAAAGGGGAACAGCATCTGGCACTCGAATTTGATCGTATGATGCAGATTCCCGATGCAAAAGCGATCATGGTTCAACCTATGCTCAAAGGCACGGAACTTTTTATTGGTGCAAAATATGAAGAGAAGTTCGGGCACGTGGTACTTTGCGGTTTGGGGGGCATCTTTGTGGAAGTTTTGAAAGATGTATCTTCCGGCTTGGCGCCCCTTTCTTATGAAGAGGCTTATTCAATGATTCGCTCCTTGCGTGCCTATAAAATAATTCAGGGAACACGTGGACAAAAGGGAGTAAACGAGGATAAATTTGCTGAGATTATCGTTCGTTTGTCCACCTTGCTCCGGTTTGCAACAGAAATCAAAGAAATGGACATAAACCCGCTCCTGGCCACTGAGAAGGCGGTTATAGCGGTGGATGCGCGTATCCGAATAGAAAAATAGGACTATTCTTTCATTCATTGGGACATATTTTCTATCTTTAGGCAGTAATTTTGCCTACATTTGATAACTCAAAACGAAAAGGTAGAAAACACGCATAGTATGAAGAAAGCTTTAGCACTCCTGGTAAGTTTTATATGCTATCAAATCGTCTGTCATGCACAAGTGATGGATGAGCATTATTATTTCAAAAACCTAAGTGTACAGAATGGATTATCCCAAAATACAGTAAACGCTATTTTGCAGGATAAACAGGGCTTTATGTGGTTTGGAACAAAGGACGGACTGAACCGGTATGACGGTTTGTCATTCCGTAAGTTCAAACACGACGGCCGCAGTCAGCGAAGCATTGGCAATAATTTCATAACAGCACTTTACGAGGATGCGGAAGGAAACATTTGGGTAGGTACGGATGTGGGACTCTATATCTATTATCCGGAGAATGACTCGTTCCGGCATTTTGAAGAACTGAGTGCGGAAGAAACCAAGATAGAACACACTGTAACAGCGATTGTGGGAGATGACCAGGGATGTGTCTGGATTGCGGTAGAGTCTCAGGGACTCTTTTGTTATGATTTGGAGAAAGAGAAACTTCAGAACTTTACCCTGAAGAACTTTCCTTTTATTTCCACTAATGTCCAGTCTTTTGTCTTTGATAACAGCGGAACTCTCTGGATAGGCTGCTATGGTGACGGACTCTTTTATTCAAAAGACCGTCTGAAAACACTTCAACCCTACATCTCTCCTGCCGACAATAAGGAAACTTACGAAAACGATGTTGTAACTACTCTCGTGAAAGGTGCCTACAACTGTCTGTATATCGGCTCTTTGAGAGGCGGTGCAAAGGAATTGAACTTAACTTCCAACAAATTACATGATCTGCTTTCCGTTGATGAAAATGAAGAACCGGTTCTTTGCCGTAACTTGCTGGTTGCTTCTGACAATGAATTATGGATAGGGGCGGAATCCGGAATTTATATCTATAACCTCCGGATGGGCAAATATGTGCATCTGCGCAGTTCAATCAATGATCCATATTCTCTCTCTGACAATGCAGTCTATTCGCTGTGCAAGGATCGTGAAGGAGGCATCTGGATCGGTTCTTATTTCGGAGGAGTGAATTACTATCCCCGTTTCTATACCTACTTTGAAAAGTATTATCCGAAAGGGACAGATAATGGTTTGCATGGAAAAAGAGTACGTGAGTTCTGTCAGGACAATCAGGGAATCTTATGGATCGGTACGGAAGATGGCGGATTGAACCGCTTTGACCCGAAGACAAAAGCCTTCTCTTTCTTTACCCCAAGCAATGCGTTCACCAATGTTCATGGATTGTGTCTGATTGGCGATCATCTTTGGGTAGGAACTTTCGCGAAGGGAGTGAAAGTTATCGATACACGTACGGGAGCGATTGTGAAAACATATCAGAAAACCGATTCGCCCCGTTCATTGATGGACAACAGCGTCTTCTCTATTTGCCAGACAACAACGGGGGATATTTACCTGGGTACTTTGTTCGGCTTGCTGCGCTATAATAAGCAGACCGATGATTTTGATCGGATACCGGAACTGAACGGCAAGTTTGTATATGACATCAAAGAAGATTCCGGCAGTAATCTATGGCTGGCAACTTATGCTAATGGAGCCTACTGCTATAATGTTAACGAAAAGAAATGGACCAATTACCTGCATGATGAAAAGAACCCCAAAAGTCTTCCTTATGATAAGGTATTGAGTATTTTTGAGGATTCTCATCGTCAGATTTGGTTGACGACACAAGGCGGAGGCTTCTGCCTGTTCCATCCCGAAACGGAAACTTTTACCAGCTATGATTCCCGTAACGGATTGCCTAATGATGTTGTTTATCAGATTGTGGAAGATAAAGAAGGCCTTCTGTGGCTGACAACCAATAATGGCCTGGTGTCTTTTCAGCCTGCTACGGGAGCGATGAAAGTATATACTACCGCCAACGGTTTGTTGGGCGACCAGTTTAACTATCGTTCCAGCTTTGAGACGGAAGACGGAACGATCTATCTGGGAAGTATCGACGGCTTTGTCGCTTTCAATCCGAAAAACTTCTCCGAAAACAAGTCTCTTCCATCCATTGTGATTACGGACTTTCTGTTGTTCGGAAAAGAAGTATATGCCGGTGATCCTTTGTCTCCGCTGAAGAAAAGTATTAATTTCCTGGACGAGCTGGTTCTTCAGCCCGATCAGAATTCTTTTTCGTTCCGTGTTGCAGCTCTGGACTTCCAGGCTCCGCGAATGAATCGGATCATGTATAAGCTGGATGGCTTTGATGATGAGTGGCTGCCGGTCGGAGAGAGTCCTGTGGTGACCTATTCCAACTTGTGGTATGGCAATTATACCTTCCGGGTGAAAGCTTCTAACAGTGACGGGGTATGGAACGAAAATGAAGTGTCTTTGAAAGTTCGTATACTTCCTCCTTTTTATCTTACCATCTGGGCTTATTGCGTATATGCTTTGCTGATTATAGGCTGCTCTCTGTACGCTATATGGTATTTCAAGCAGCGCAGCAGTTATAAGCATCGCAGGCAGATGGAGAAGTTCGAGCAGGAAAAGGAACGCGAGATCTATCATGCAAAGATTGACTTCTTTACGAATGTAGCTCATGAGATACGTACTCCGCTGACTTTGATTAAAGGTCCGCTGGAGAATATCATCCTTAAGAAAAAGGTCGATGCGGAGACGCGTGAGGACTTGAATATCATGAAGCAGAATACGGAACGTTTGCTGAATCTGACGAACCAGTTACTGGACTTCCGCAAGACTGAAAGCCAGGGATTCCGTCTGAACTTTGCCAAGTGCAACATCACGGAGGTGCTGAAAGAAACCCATCTGCGGTTTACTTCTCTTGCCAAACAGAAAGGACTGGAATTTACCCTGCAACTGCCCGAGACGGATTTTTATGCTCATGTTAATCAAGAGGCATTCACCAAGATTATCAGTAACTTGCTGAACAATGCCGTGAAATATTCGGAACATTATATACACGTATCTCTGGAAGTGACCGAAGGGGACGAAAGTAATGTATTCCGTATCCGTACAGTGAATGACGGAGTGATTATCCCTCGCGAGATGAGAGAAGAAATATTCCAGCCTTTTGTCCGTTTCAACGAGAGAGAAGACGGAAAAGTGACCACCGGAACGGGTATCGGACTGGCTCTTTCACGCTCATTGGCCGAACTGCATCAGGGAACGCTGGCTATGGGGGAAGAAGAAAATAGTAATACCTTCTGCCTGACATTGCCTATCGTCCAGGATATGACAATCACTTTGACTCCGGAAGCCAAAGCGGAGCCGGAACCTGTAAGTGAGGCTCCTGTGGAAGTGGAACAGGGAGAAAAGAAGGATAATCGTCCTACTGTATTGGTAGTGGAGGATAATTCGGATATGCGTGCCTTTGTTGTCCGCCAGTTGTCGAAAGAATATACGGTACTGTCGGCAGTCAATGGGGCGGAAGCCTTGAAAATGCTGGATGGCAATTATGTGAATCTGGTAGTGAGCGATGTGGTCATGCCTGTGATGGATGGCTTTGAATTGTGTAAGACGATAAAATCGGACTTGAATTATAGTCATATTCCTGTTATTCTGCTGACTGCGAAAACGAACATTCAGTCTAAGATAGAAGGTATGGAACTGGGTGCAGATGCTTATATCGAGAAGCCTTTCTCTGTCGAATACCTGCAGGCTTGTGCCTCCAACCTCATTCAGAACAGAGAAAAACTACGCCGGACTTTTGCCCAGTCTCCTTTTGTGGCAGCCAACACCATGGCATTGACCAAGGCCGACGAGGACTTTATCAAGAGACTGAATGAAGTAATTCTGGCTAATCTTAATAATCCGGAATTCAGCATGGATGATATAGCGGACAGTCTGAATATGAGTCGTTCTAACTTCTATCGCAAGATAAAGGGAGTACTGGATTTGAGCCCGAATGAGTATCTTCGCCTGGAACGCTTGAAAAAGGCTGCCCAGTTGCTGAAAGAAGGAGAAGGGCGGGTAACTGAAATCTGCTATATGGTAGGATTCAACTCTCCGTCCTACTTTGCCAAATGTTTTCAGAAGCAGTTTGGAGTGTTGCCGAAGGATTTTGTGGATTGAATAATCAGTTAGCCTTGATACGGAAACTGAAATAAAATACGAGAATTTAATTAACTAAATAATGAAAGATACACCTATTAGTAGACGAGATTTCCTGAGAAATATGGGAATAGCCGGGGCTGGAGCACTTCTTGCAGCGAGTCCCTGGCTTTCTGCATTTTCGGAGGTGACGAACACGTCTAGTGAAAAATGCCGCCTGGCAATTATCGGTCCCGGTTCGAGAGGACGTTTTTTAATGAGCTTCCTGGTGAAAAATCCGAAAGTGGATATCATAGCGTTGTGCGATATTTATCAGCCTTCAATTGATGAGGCATTGAAACTTGCCCCTAAGGCAAAAGTATACGGTAACTATCAGGAAGTGCTGGAAGATAAGAGTATAGATGCCGTTCTTGTGGCTACTCCACTTAGCGCGCACTATAAGATAGTAATGGACGCTTTTGATGCCGGGAAGCACGTATTCTGTGAAAAGTCAGTCGGCTATACGATGGAAGAGTGTTACCATATGTATCAGAAGCATCGGAGCACCGGAAAAGTTTTCTTCACCGGACAGCAACGTCTGTTCGACCCGCGCTATATCAAGGCGATGGAAATGATCCATTCGGGTACGTTCGGCGAAATCAACGGAATTCATACCTTCTGGAACCGGAATGGCGACTGGAGACGTTCTGTTCCTTCACCAAGTCTGGAGCGTCTGATAAACTGGCGTCTCTATAAGGAATTCTCGAAGGGATTGATGACGGAACTTGCCTGCCATCAGCTTCAGATAGGTAGCTGGGCATTGCAGAAACTTCCTGAGAAGGTAATGGGACACGGAGCCATCACCTACTGGAAGGACGGACGTGAAGTATATGATAATGTAAGTTGTATATACGTATTCGACGATGGCGTGAAGATGACATTCGATTCCATTATCTCCAATAAGTTCTATGGTCTGGAAGAGCAGATTATGGGTAATCTCGGAACGGTGGAACCGGAAAAGGGACGATACTACTTTGAGAGTGTGGCTCCTGCACCGGCATTCCTGCAGCTGGTCAATGACTGGGAGAACAAGATGTTTGATTCACTGCCTTTTGCAGGCACAAGCTGGGCACCGGAAACTGCCAATGCGAATACAGGAGAATTTATTCTGGGCGAACGTCCGAAAGGCGACGGTACTTCCTTGTTGCTGGAAGCATTCGCAGAAGCTGTGATAACACAAAAACAACCGGAAAGAATTGCTGAAGAGGGCTACTATGCAAGTATGCTCTGTCTGTTGGGACACCAGGCTATGGAGGAAGAAAAAACGCTTTACTTCCCTGATGAATACAAAATAGACTATCTGAACCATCAATCCAAAACACTCGAAACAGTATGAAAGATACAGTCCTGACCGCACGACGGAAGAAAATAGAAATAATCACTTTACTTGTATGTTTTGTGCTTGCCAATCTGGTGAATCTTTATGCAATCATCACATATCACAGATCCATGATGGAGATGATTACCTCTATTTTCTATATAATCATTTTTGCTTTTGTGCTCTATGCTGCATGGACGCTTCTGCGCTTCCTTTTTTATGGAGTGAAAGCATTATTTACAAAGAAGAGAAACAGGCTGTGAGAACAGACCTTAACAAATATACTTAATCAATATCAATGACGAATTTATGACAACACGAAGAGATTTTCTAAAGACAATGTCACTGGCCTCTGCCGGATTAGCACTGGGATCCGGTGAACTACTGAATGCTCAAACTATTTCATCGAAAAAAGGAAAAGGAGAGAAGGTAAAAATAGCCTATATTGGCATTGGAAACCGTGGAGAGCAAATTATACAGGATTTTGCACGTACGGGTATGGTAGAGGTTGTGGCTCTGTGTGACGTAGACATGGGAGCTAAACATACACAAAAGGTGATGGGTATGTATCCTAAGGCCAAACAGTTCAGAGATTTCCGCCAGATGTTTGACAAGGCCGGTAATGAATTTGACGCTGTGGCAATTGCTGTACCGGACCATTCACACTTCCCTATCAGTATGCTGGCTTTGGCTTCCGGCAAACACGTATATGTGGAAAAACCGTTGGCACGTACTTTCTATGAGGCAGAATTGCTGATGCAGGCTGCCCTTAAACGTCCGAACCTGGCTACTCAGGTGGGAAATCAGGGACACTCGGAAGCAAACTACTTCCAGTTTAAAGCCTGGATGGATGCAGGGATTATCAAGGATGTGACAGCTGTCACTGCTCACATGAATAATCCGCGTCGTTGGCATAAGTGGGATACGAACATTTATAAGCTTCCTGCAGGTCAGCAACTCCCGAAGGATCTGGATTGGAATACCTGGCTGGGAGCTGTTCCTTACCATGAATATTGCAATAAATATGATCAGGGTGAATGGCGTTGCTGGTATGACTTCGGTATGGGAGCCTTGGGCGACTGGGGGGCACATATTCTGGATTCCGTTCATGAGTTCCTTGAACTGGGCTTGCCTTACGAAGTGACTCTGACACACGAGGAAGGACACAATGATTATTTCTTCCCTTATTCTTCTACGATCCTCTTCCGTTTCCCGCAGCGTAAAGGAATGCCGCCGGTAGATATCACCTGGTATGATGGTTTGGATAACCTTCCTCCTATTCCTGCTGGTTATGGTGTTTCCGGACTGGATCCGAACATTCCCAAGACCAATCAGGGCGATGTGCCTGCTGCCAAACTGAATCCGGGAAAGATTATCTATTCAAAAGAACTGACTTTCAAGGGTGGTAGCCACGGAAGTACTTTGTCTATTATTCCGGAAGAAAAGGCAAAGGAAATGGCAGATAAGTTGCCGAAAGTACCTAAAAGTCCGTCCAATCACTTCGAGAACTTCTTGCTGGCATGTAATGGCATTGAAAAGACGCGTTCACCGTTCGAGATTAATGGTGTTTTGAGTCAGGTATTCTCATTGGGAGTAATGGCACAGCGTCTCAATACACAGCTGTTCTTCGATCCCCGCACGAAGCAGATTACCAATAATGAGTTTGCTAATTCAATGTTGGCCGGACTTCCGCCGCGTAAAGGATGGGATGAGTTCTACAAGTTGTAAAGACTGGCAGGAAATATAAAGCAGAATAAAGTTTGATTATAATAACAACATAAGTAATGAAGAAAAATATCGTATTGACTTTACTTTTGTTCTGTGTCGCTTCTTTGTCGGCGCAGAACTGGGAACCGCTTTTCAATGGTAAAAACCTGAAAGGCTGGAAAAAACTGAACGGCAAGGCTGAGTATAAAATCGTAGACGATGCCATTGTAGGCGTATCAAAAATGGGAACTCCCAATACCTTCCTGGCAACTACCAAAGATTACGGAGATTTTATCCTTGAGTTTGACTTTAAGATCGATGATGGCTTGAATTCAGGAGTACAGATTCGCAGTGAAAGCAAAAAAGAATATAACAAAGGCCGCGTACACGGCTATCAGTTCGAGATCGACCCTTCCAAACGTGCCTGGTCGGGTGGTATCTATGACGAGGCCCGCAGAAACTGGATTTATTCTTTGAACTGGAATCCTTCGGCACGCACGGCTTTCAAGAACAATGCATGGAATAAGGCCCGTATCGAAGCGATAGGCAACTCTATCCGTACATGGATCAACGGAGTGCCTTGTGCCAATATCTGGGACGACATGACTCCTGTCGGATTTATCGCTTTGCAGGTACACGCTATCGGCAACGCTGCTGACGAAGGCAAGACAGTAAGCTGGAAGAATATCCGTATCTGTACGACAGACGTAGAACGTTATCAGACACCGGAATCTCAGGCTGCACCGGAAAGAAATCTGATTATCAATACCCTTTCTCCGCGTGAGAAAAAAGAAGGCTGGGCTTTGTTGTGGGACGGCAAGACTAATGAAGGCTGGAGAGGAGCGAAACTTTCTACTTTCCCTGCCAAAGGCTGGAAAATGGAAAACGGTATCCTTAAAGTTATGAAGAGTGGCGGTGCCGAATCAGCCAATGGTGGTGATATCGTAACTACCCGTACTTATAAGGACTTTATCCTGACTGTGGATTTCAAGATCACTGAAGGTGCAAACAGCGGAATCAAGTATTTCGTTAATCCGGAAATGAACAAGGGTGAAGGTTCTGCTATTGGTTGCGAGTTCCAGATTCTGGACGATGACAAACATCCCGATGCTAAACTTGGTGTGAAAGGCAACAGACAATTGGGTTCATTGTATGACCTGATTCCGGCTCCTAAGAATAAACCTTTCCATAAGAAAGAGTTCAATACTGCTACTATCATTGTCAAAGGCAATCATGTAGAACACTGGCTGAACGGAGAAAAGCTGATTGAGTATGACCGTAACAATCAGATGTGGAATGCATTGGTGGCTTATAGCAAGTATAAGAACTGGCCTAACTTCGGAAATCTTATTGAAGGTAATATCCTTCTGCAAGACCACGGAGATGAAGTATGGTTCAAGAACGTGAAGATTAAAGAATTGAAATAAGAATATGCTGTAAAAGAGGAGTTGTGCCGGAAATCTCATTCTGTTGATGAATGCTGCTTCGAGTACAGCTCCTTTCTTTTTTTGATAGATGAAGACTGCCATTCAACATTTGTACAGACCATCTCATGAAGGCGACGGATTACTTTACGCCTGGTTCCCGTCTATGCATACACGCGTAGATATTCTTTTGTGCAGTCAGAAATCAGAAGAAGAATTGTTGTCTGTGGCCGAACGTATCCATGAAACTTTAAGCTGCCTGGAGAAGACAGCTAACTATTATGATCCAGCCAGCGAACTGGCTGTCGTCAACCGGACCGCTTCTGTATCTCCGGTAGTTCTTAGCTGTCAACTTTATGCAATGATTGATCTGTGTCTGGAATATCATGAGAAAACATCGGGATGCTTCGATGTGACAGTTCATTCGGAGAATTATAATCAGGACACCATCCACTCGGTATGTTTGTCAGCGGAAGAACACAGTGTCTTTTTCCGGCAACCGGGGATAACGATCAACCTTTCGGGATTTCTGAAAGGATATGCTTTAGAAAATATAAGAGACATATTGTACTCCTGTTCCATAGAGAATGCGCTGATTAATATGGGAAACAGTTCTGTACTTGCTTTAGGCAACCATCCGGCCGGGACGGGATGGAAAGTTAACTTTGGCAACCAGTCGGAGACAGAAAAGACCGGGGAGCCACAGAGTATACTTCTTTATAATGAATGCCTCACTACTTCCGGAAACGAATCGGATGGGCGCAGGCATATTATTTCTCCTCAAAATGGTAACTTTGTTGAGGGTATCAGGCAGATAGCGGTCGTAACAAAGAACGGGGCTGTCGGGGAGATACTGTCTACTGCTCTGTTTGCCGCCGGTCCGGAACAGCGCGAAACGTTGCTTGCCAGTCTCCGTCCTTTACTTGTCAATCACTTCCTGATCGGTTATTAAGCGACCGCATTATTCCTTCTTTCCAGCGATAAAACACGTCTGGAATGGCCTTTTGACCATATTATTCCATTTATCGGTCTATTTCTTTTATTACTTCTGTTGATTTTTGGTTTTCTTTGTACCGTCGATTATCAATCTAACTTTTATATGAAAAATAAGATTTTATTAGTAGGGCTGTTTTGCTGTAGCCTTGTATCAACAGAAGCACAAGTATTACTGGATAAGAACGCTGGTAAAAACAGTTTTCCCATCGTTTCACCGGCTGCCAATGTCGTTGTTTGTTTTGATGGCAAGGATGAAACTGTCGTTCGTAAGAGTGTGACTTTATTTACAGATGACGTCCGTCGTGTGACGGGACAGGACTTGAAAACACAAGCAAGTAATCCGGGTGATGTCTCGGCTCGTTATGCCATTATCGTGGGAACTGTCGGAAAAAGCGCATGGATCAATGCAATGGTAGCCAAAAAGAAGATAGATACAACTCCCATCGCCGGTGGATGGGAACGTTATATGATAGAAACGGTTGATAATCCCGCACCGGGCATAAAGAAAGCCATTGTCGTAGCTGGTAGTGACAGGCGCGGTACGGCTTACGGACTTCTCTCCATATCCAAAGCGATAGGTGTGTCTCCCTGGTATTGGTGGGCCGACGCTCCGATAAAACAACAGAAGAAACTGGCTGTCAACGTTCATAAATTCATTTCAAAAGAGCCTGCTGTCAAGTTCAGAGGTATCTTTATCAATGACGAAGACTGGGGACTTTATCGCTGGTCAAAGAACAATTATGAGAAAGAACGTGGAAACTTCGGACCGAAAACATATGCGCAGATCTGTGAGTTACTGCTCCGTCTCCAGGCAAATTATCTGTGTCCCGCCATGCACGATGCGTCTATGGCATTCCATCGCATACCGGAGAATAGATTGGTAGCGGATAGTTTCGCCATCGTTATGGGATCTTCTCACTGTGAACCGCTGTTGTTCAACACGGCAAGCGAGTGGAAACGTGACAAGATGGGCGAATGGGATTACATCAACAATAGAGCGGGAGTAGACAGTGTGCTGAGAGCACGTGCGAACGAATGTGCTCCTTTTGAGAATGTGTACACCCTGGCTCTGCGCGGATTGCACGACAGAGCGATGAACGCGAGCAACAATATGGCTGATAGAAAACAGATGCTGCAGGATGCATTGATGGCGCAAAGAAAGATGCTGATCGATGCGACGGGTAAGCGTGGCGAAGATATCCCGCAGGCTTTTACTCCTTATAAAGAGGTATTGGATGTATACGACGAGGGACTGGAACTGCCGGATGATGTTACGATCATATGGCCGGACGATAACTATGGCTATATGAAGCGTTTGAGCAGTCCGAAAGAACAGAAGCGTTCCGGACGTTCGGGTGTTTATTATCACTCTTCCTACCTGGGCAAGCCTCACGATCATCTTTGGATGAACACCACTTCGCCCACGTTGATGTACGAAGAACTTCGCAAGGCTTATGACATGACGGCAGACCGGATCTGGCTGCTCAATGCCGGTGATATCAAATCATGTGAGTTTGCTGTAGATTTCTTCCTGTCGATGGCTTATGATATCGATTCTTTCAATTTTGACAGAGCGGCTACTTATCGCACGGAATGGTTGTGCGGTATGCTGGGCGACGAATACCGCAATGAGTATCAGGATGTGATCAACTCATTCTACAAACTGGCTTTTGCCCGCAGACCGGAATTTATGGGATGGGGCTATCAGTGGGCTACCGATAAGCACGGAAGAGAACGGAATACAGATACTGATTTCTCCTTGACGAATTACAGGGAAGTGGATTCACGCCTGAGTGAATACCGCCGGATCGGAAGCATTACAGAGAAGATTCTGAATAAGCTGCCGGAAGAGAAAAAGGCCTGCTTCTATCAGTCATTGTATTATCCGGTGAAAGGATGTGAGTTGCTGAACAGAATGATCCTGGACGGGCAGAGAAACCGCTGGTACTCTATTCAGCAAAGAGCGTCTACTGGCGAACTGGAGAAAAAGGTGAAGGCTTGTTATGACAGTCTGCAAGTGATCACCAAAGGATATAACTCGTTGCTTGGTGGCAAATGGGATCATGTGATGACAATGAAACAGGGATTTGCCGCTGCTTACTTTGAACTTCCGGCATTAAGAAAAGCTTCACTGGCATCTGACGCTACACTGGGCGTAATGGCAGAGGGAGAAGATGTGCTGAAAGGTCTGAAGAGTTTCCACTCCTTGCCTTGCTTCAATACTTACCTGCGTCAGTCATATTATGTGGATGTTTTCAATAAAGGGGCAAGCCCGTTGAAATGGAAGGCATCTGTTACGGACAACTGGATTTTATTGAGTAAGAAGGCAGGCGAAACGGCTACGGAGGAACGTCTCGAAGTATCGGTAGACTGGGCAAAAGTACCGGTTGGAGAGAAAGTATTCGGGGTATTGGAAATTACTTCCGACCGGGGCGAGAAAGAGAATGTTTACATCTCTGTATTCAATCCTTCTTCTCCATCCCTTGCCGAAATGGATACTTTATTTGTGGAACATAACGGATATGTCTCTATCGATGCGGCAAGTTTCCATCGGAAAGTGGAAAATAAGGCGATCAAGATGAGAACCATTCCTAATCTGGGGATAGAGAATACGGCTATTCAGTTGGGTGATCCGACGGCTGCTCCACAACGTACCGCAGGCCGTAGCACACCACGTCTGGAGTATGACTTCTATACTTTCGAGCAAGGCTCGGTTGATGTCTATACATATGTGTTGCCTACATTTGTGACAAGCAAGGACAGAGGCTATGCCGGACATGAAGCAACGAATATCGAAACCAAATATGGTGTATGTATCGACGAAGGCCCGGTTTTGAATCCGTCTACATCTTCTTTTGAATATGCGCAAATCTGGTATGAGAGCGTATTGAAGAACTGTAGAATCAATAAGACAACTTTGCATATCGACAAGCCGGGTAAGCATACCGTGAAAATAATCTGCGGAGATGCCGGAACTGTATTGCAAAAGATTGTATTGGACTTTGGAGGAATGAAACGTTCCTACTTTGGACCACAACCGACAAAAAAATAGAGTTGTTTGATTAATATGTAGTTAAAGATTGCCATGGTTGTTTGATCATGGGTGATAGGGTTAACCATGAAAAAACACTTTGTACTTTTATTTTTCCTGCTTTTAGTTGCGGTTGCTGAGGCTGCTAATCCGGTGAAGCAAATGTTGGAACGTCTTCAGGAGGGGCTTTCCGACCGGTTTAAAATAGAGATTCGTTCTTCTTCTGATGAAGGCGACTATTTTGAACTGTATGGTGGCGGGCGCAAAGTCACAGTGCGTGCCAACAATTATGTAAGTGCCGCCTTTGGCATTAACTGGTATCTGAAGTATTACTGTCATGCCCATGTCTCTTTCTGTGAAGACCAATTATCTCAATTGCCTCCTGATCTGCCACAGGTGAAAGAACGTCATGCGACTAAGCTATCCGATAATTTCTATATGAATTATTGCACATTCAGTTATACCACAGCCTTTTGGGACTGGAAACGTTGGGAACGTGAAATAGACTTAATGGCTTTGAGCGGCATTAATATGCCGATGGCTATGGTTGGGGCGGAGGCTGTATGGCGGAATACGTTGTTGAAATTCGGGTATACGCTTCCGGAAGTAAAGGAGTTCTTGTGTGGACCGGCTTATTTCGGTTGGTTGCTGATGGGTAATCTTGAGAATATCGGTGGTCCGTTGCCCGATGAATGGTTTAAGGAGCAGATAGCCTTACAGAAGAAAATACTTGCCCGTATGCGTGAATATGGGATGAAGCCCGTTTTTCAGGGATTTTTTGGGATGGTTCCTTCCTCATTGAAAGAAAAATATCCGGAAGCCCGCCTGGTGGAACAGGGACTGTGGAATTCGCTTCAACGTCCTCCTGTGCTCGATCCTGCCGATCCGTTGTTTGAACGGATGGCAAAGGTATGGTATGCTGAATATGAGAAGCTTTATGGGAAAGCGGACTTGTTTGGCGGCGATCTCTTTCACGAAGGTGGAAAGACCGGGGGCATTGACGTAACAGATGCCGCCCGCCGGGTACAGACAGCCATGAAACGATATAATCCGGATGCGACGTGGGTGATTCAAGCATGGTTGGGAAATCCTAAAAAGGAGTTGCTGGCAGGACTCGACAGGAAAAATACGCTGATCGTTGATCTTGCTGCCGAGTTTTGGGATAACTGGCGGAAGCGCAAGGGCTTTGATGGCTTCCCGTGGTTATGGTCACATATTTCCAATTATGGAGGTAACATTGGTCTGCACGGGCGCCTGGATGCTATAGCTACCGGTCCGGTAGATGGTCAGAAGGATTCGGCGGCATCACCGAGCATGAAAGGAACCAGCTCTACCCCGGAAGGCATCGAGGTGAATCCGATAGTATTTGATTTGCTGAATGAAATGCGTTGGCGTTCGGAGCACTTGGATTTGGATGCCTGGCTGAAAGAGTATTCAGTGCGTCGTTATGGCGTGGAAGATGAAAATCTGAAAGAGGCGTGGACTATTTTCCACCGTACAGCTTATGGTACTTATACCGGTCATCGCCGTCCGTCAGAGTCAGTTTTTTGTGCCCCTCCCAGCTTGAAGAGAGATAAAATCACGGCTTCTGCTTGGAGCCAATGCCGGATTTTCTATGATCCGGAGCTCTTTGCTCAGGGAGTAGGATTATTCTTGCAAAGTGCAGACCGTCTGAAGCAGGTGCCAACTTATCAGTATGATGCAGTCGATTTCGTCCGTCAATATCTTGCGGATTTAGGACGGGAGACATATTACAATCTGGTGGATGCTTATCGGGCGAAAGATACGAAACAGTTTGATTACTGGTCGGAGAGGTTTCTGCAGCTGATTAAGGATCAAAATGAGTTACTGTCCACCCACGAACGCTTCTTCGTGGGACGCTGGCTGGATATGGCCCGTTCGAAGTCAAAACAGCCTGAATTGCAGGATTTGTATGAGCACAATGCCCGTATGCTGATCGGGACATGGACGGAGACGCTTAGTCCGGTGCGCGACTATGCCCACAAGGAATGGGGCGGGCTGCTGAAAGACTATTATCTGCCTCGCTGGACTAATTACATCGCTTATCTTAAAGGTACATTGGAAGGACGTTCACTTACTGTTCCGGACTCGTTTCAAGCGGAGAAGGCATGGGTGAATGCACATAATAAGTATGTGCTTGAGGCTGGTGTTGATCCGGTGCAGACGGCTAAGAGAATGTATAGCAAATATCATATTTAATCATTACTCAAGAAATAAGACTATGAAAGGATTATTGAAAACAGCCGTATTGTTGGCTACTTTTTGCGCTACAGCCATGGCCTGTGGAGGTGGTGGAGAGGATGCATTGGATCATAAGGGAGGTGATGGTGGCGGAACCGGTAATAAGGGCGATCAAGAAGAACCGGAACAACCATTTGTTGCTCATATTACTCCTGTCGACAAACTCAATCAAGGTGTCCCGGTGATTAATTCGCACGCTGATGTTACTTCGCGTTCGTCCTTGAAGATGAACTTTCGGACGTTTACGACTTCGTCGATAGAGGAGAAGACCACTTATCCCCGCTATCCGCGTGTCAAGAAAATGAAAAACGGCAGTTATATTTTGTTCTATCATAACGGTAGTGCCAACAGTAATATTGGCTCCGGTTGTGATTATGCCATCAGTACTGATATGAGGCAGTGGGTACACAAAGGTAAGTTGTTCGAAAAATATTCTATCACTGACAGTAAAGGCAACAAGAATGAACGTCGTTATGCCAACTGCGACGGACTGGTGCTCTCTAATGGTGATGTACTGGCAGTGGCTTCCTATCGGGCGAATAATGGTTATCGTGATTTGCCGAAAGATGCGGGTGTTGAACTGAAACGCAGCACAGACAATGGTGTTACCTGGAGCGAACCGATTGAAATCTATCAAGGTGTTACTTGGGAGCCCTACCTGCTGGAGTTACCTTCGGGTGAGTTGCACTGCTACTTCACTGATAGTAGTCGTACCGGTCTGGAAGGTCATGGGACAGATACAGGCACGGCGATGGTAGTTTCTACAGACGGAGGAAAGACGTGGAAACCGGATTTTGGTTCTTTGCCTTATTATGTGATGCGGATGAGATGGGAAAAAGACGGAATTGTCGGCTATAATCATCAAATGCCTTCCGTTATCAGACTCAATGACAATAAAGGACTGGCAGCTGCATTGGAAACCAATTACCTGGGAAAATATTACATTTCACTCTGTTATTCGGATAAAGACGAGTGGGAACATCTGACTGCCGATCAGGAAGGACCGGCGGACAGCAATAATCGTGTTTTCTCGGGGATGGCACCCTACTTGGGACAGTTCCCTTCGGGAGAGACCGTACTGTTTTACAATGCATCCAGCAAGTATTGTCTGAAGATGGGCGATGTCTCTGCCCGTAATTTTGGTGCTGATTATCAGCCATTCTCCGGTGGCTATTGGGGATCGCTGCAGGTGATCGATTCTCATCTGATGGTAGGTACTATCCCCCGGGCTTCTACAGGTCCTATCCAGATGGCGCAGTTTGTTCTTAACCATCGTATCGATGCGGTACGCCGTAGTGTAAAGGTGGATGGCAACAATCAGGAATGGGCGAATACGGATCATGCGCTTTTTGTCGGAGAAAAATCGCAAGTACAGGGAACTCTCCGTTGTTCGTGTGATGACAAGAATGTATATTTTCTGGTAGAAGTACTTGACCGGAGCTTGCTGAGAGGTGATTATGCTACTGTTTATATTTCTCCGGGTGATAGTAAAAGCTTGACGAATGGTGCTACACGGATACAAGTATCAATGGATGGATTGAAAAGTACCGAAACTTATGCCGGTAAGTGGAACAATGCGGAGATGGGTGTAGAAGTGAAAACTTATGTGTGCAATGACACCAATGAAGATCGTATTGACAACTATGGTTATATTGCTGAAATTTCTGTTCCCCGTTCCAGCCTGACTATTTCTTCGGGACAGGTATTGGTCAATTTCTCTATTACCGACAATAAAGAAGATGAGGCAGTCAGTGATGTATCTTCTATAAGCCGCTGGATACCGGTGGCGGGATTGTAATCTGATAATAACGTGAATAATTAATTATATAGAAACAATTGTAATGATGAAAAAGAACTATTATTTAATTTGTGTATTGTTACTGGCTGCTTTCTGTACAACCAGTATTGCTACTGCTCAAAATTATTTTGGAGATTTTCCTGTAAAAGCAGATCCTAAGACTGTTGGAAATAAATTGAGCAGACGCTTGATGGAAACCAAACATCAGCTATATTTTGATAAAGGAATACATTATGCTGAAGTATGTACATGGTACGGAGCTCTCCGTTTTGCAGAATTGACGAATAACAAAGAGCTGATTAAGCTATTGAGAAATCGTTTCGAACTATTGTTCCACCTGGAAAAAGAACTCCTTCCTCCACCCATACACGTAGACCAGAATATGTTTGGTTGTCTGCCTCTCAGATTTTATAATATAACGAAGGACAAACGTTATCTGGACCTCGGATTGCCTTACGCCGACACTCAATGGGAGCTTCCTGCCAATGCGAATGAAGAAGAACGTAAATGGGATAAAAAAGGATATTCCTGGCAAACTCGTCTTTGGATTGACGATATGTATATGATTACTATCCTACAGTCTGAGGCTTATAAGGCTACCGGTGATCCTAAATACATCAATAGGGCTGCCAAAGAAATGGTGCTGTATCTGGACGAACTGCAACATCCTAACGGCCTTTTCTACCATGCACCGGATGTGCCTTACTATTGGGGACGTGGAGATGGCTGGATGGCTGTAGGTATGACGGAACTTTTGTTCAACCTGCCGAAAAATGATCCGAACAGAGATCGGATAATGAAAGGTTATCTTTTGATGATGAACAACCTGAAGAAATACGTGAACAAGGACGGACTGTGGAATCAGCTGATAGACCAGCCTGACTTTTGGACTGAAACATCCGGATCGGCAATGTTTACCTATGCTATGATCTTGGGTGTTCAGAACGGATGGTTGGATAAAGAAGAATTTGCTCCTGTTGCACGCAGAGCCTGGTTGGGTCTGTGCAATTATATAGACGATAAGAATGACCTTACCGAAGTTTGTATCGGAACGGGAAAGAAAAACAGTAAGCAATATTACATGGACCGTCCTCGCATTGCCGGAGATTATCATGGACAGGCACCTATCTTGTGGTGTGCTTATGCTTTGCTGAACAATAAGTAAAAGACAGATATATTTTGTTGTATAAAAGGAGAGGATGTCCCCACCGACTGGAGACATCCTCTTTTTCTACATATAACAATATAAAATAATTCCTTATACTGTCGGGTCCGGTGCTTCATCACCGCCGTCATCACCTCCTTCGTTTCCTCCGCCTTCTTCTCCACCACCTGAAGGAGCAGAACTGCTGTTTCTGGTTACATCCAGTTTCTGAATGCTGACAGACTTTATCATATTTTTCAGCAAGTCTCCCGGAGTAAAGATGATTTTACGGTTTTTCAATGTTTCCGTAGTGACTTCCTCTGCGTTTTCCTGGCTCTTGCATCCGAAGGAGGGACGGAAAGTTCCAAATTCCCCCAAGTTGACGGATGCTCCGATTTCCATATACGTTATCAAAGAATCAATGAGTCCGTCGAGGACGGCTTTTACTGTACCGCGTGGAACGAATCCCACTTTGGTTACCTGATCGCACAGCATCTTAAAATCAACGTTGACTACATTGAACGGACGCGCTACATATTTTTCTGCTTTGGTATCGTCGAAACCAAAGGTTGTTTTTTTGACTACATATTTCAGTGCCATAATTTTAGTTTTTTAAATAGTTTATAAATCGAGTTTTTGTTTTGTGATCACGATGCAAAGATATGGCAACTGAAATTACTGTGCAAGTTATTTTTCGAAAGTGCGTTAAACAAATAATTAATAATGCGTATATTGCTGATAGTGAGCGTTCTTTTCGCTATGGGCTTGCTTTGTAGTGTGATAGTACTATTAGAAAAACTACTTCTTTAGATATACGACAGTTTTTCCTCCTCCATACTTCCGGATTATCTCTTCTTCCAAGAACTTATTGAGCAGTTCAATCGCTTTGTTGCGGCTGATTTCTGCCAATCTCATGAAATCGGTACGGGTGATACAGCCATGTTTGTCTAGATGTTGTATCAGGAGGGTGCGGCATCTTTCTTCGTTGGAATCGTTATTAGTACGATAGGGTGACTCTATGCGTTCCAGTTGCAATGGTTCTAAATTCTCACGAAACTTTTTGTTAATGCGCAGGTTCACCTTATTTAAATGGATAGACGGAGAACGAATTTCTTTCTTCTCCATCACCGGACGGTCACATGTCAGTGATAAAGAGAAATGTCCGATTTCCCCGACTTCTACAGTCCAGCCTTGCGCGAGCCAGTGTTGTAGCTCATCACTGACGGCTTGCAGGCAACCTTCTATTGTGGCTGGACTGAAGCCGTTGGATTTGGATACTAGTTCAACGAACTTATCAGCATCAATGGTGCCTGATGGAATAACACGTGCATAAAGTGCCTGTTGTTCCTCCTTTTTCTGTGGATTCCCACTCGTGTATAAATCGTAATAAACGCTCATAGTTACTTTATATTTTTCTTGTTCTACAGATAATTTCTTTCTCTTCATAAATTAATTCGTCCGCCTATAGCCGGACGCAAGTTTGCCTATAGCCGACGTTGCGTTTGCCTATAGGTGGACGAAAGAATGCCTATAGCCGGACGAATTAATTTATGCACTCAAAGGTATTACTTTTTTCGGAGAAGGGGCTTAGTTTTTCCAGTTGAACACTTAAAGTTTGATAGATTACTTGAAAATGAGATTCTTATCTTGCCGATATCATTTTTTGCAGAATTTTATTTTGAGAATACCTAAATGAAACCTGAACTAAATGATGATAATGTGGATTTAAATTTTAACGATAATGAAGAAATTCTTTTATTTTTTGAACAATAAATTCTTTCTTTTCTCTCTGATTTCCCTTCCTTTGTAAAACTTCTCTATAGGATTAATATTCACTAATTAACATATTATAGGAAATGAAGCCTAAAATCCCGACAAAGCTATGTTTATTATCTAGTTTAATTCTCACCCATATGAGTAGTAGGTATATCTTTTCTACTTTAGTGAGCTCCTTGTTAATTCCACAGGTTAGTTCTGCTGTAACCAAGAGGCCGAATATTTTGTTTGTTATTTCTGATGATCAATCTTATCCGCATACATCAGCATATGGATCGCTTCTAGTAAAAACGCCTGCATTCGATTTGATTGCTCAAAGTGGTTGGTTATTCAATAATGCTTTTGTTACTTCACCTGGAAGCAGCCCTTCTCGTGCTTCTATACTTACGGGGCTTTATCCTTGGCAGATAGAAGAGGCAGGTACACATGCTTCTTCATTTCCAGTTGATTATAAATGTTTTCCTGATATATTGTCAGAAGAAGGCTATCATATCGGATACACAGGAAAAGGATGGGGTCCAGGTAATTGGAAAATATCTGGACGCAAACATAACCCTGCTGGTCCTGCTTACAATAAAATTCAGATTCAGCCTCCATATCGTGGGATATCAAAGATTAATTATGCTCAAAATTTCAGAGAATTTCTTCATGAAAGAGATGGAAAACAGCCTTTTTGCTTTTGGGTAGGTGCATATGAGCCGCATCGTCCTTACGAAAAAGATTGTTGGGAAAAAGCTGATAAAAAACTGACTGAAGCGGAAATACCTCCCTTTCTTCCCGATGTTCCTTCTATTAGACAAGATTTATTGGATTACGGGACTGAGATTGAATGGTATGACAGTCATTTGTCTCAAATCATTGATATATTGAAAGAAGAAGGTGAATTTGAGAATACTCTAATTATTGTCATGGCTGACAATGGAATGCCTTTCCCTTTGGCTAAAGCAACTTGTTTTGAATATGGTATCCATGTTCCATTAGCAATATGTTGGACAGGAGGTATAAAAAAAGGGGGAATTAGTGATGAACTTATTAGCAGTGTAGATTTATTCCCAACCATACTTGATGCTGTTGGTATACGAAGCAAAGAGAAGTTGGCAGGTAACAGTATCCTTCCTTATCTAAAGAAACAGAAAAAAAGTACTGGACGAACTACAGTATTTGCAGGCAGGGAACGTCACAGTTCTGCACGATATAACAATTTGGGATATCCAATACGTGTATTGCGAACTAAAGACCTTCTTTATATAAGGAACTTTTGTCCTGAAAGATATCCTGCAGGTGATCCTTGCTGCATAGACAGAGAAGGTAATTTGACTCCGATGTACAGTGCTTATTTTGATATAGACGAAGGACCTACTTGGAAATTTATTGTTGATAACAAAGATAATTCTGAAATATATCCTTATTTTCTGAAGGCAGTGGCAAAACGTCCATATGAAGAACTGTATAATATAAGCTCAGACCCAGGGTGTCTTAAAAATTTGGTAGGTAATAATGAGTATATGGAGGAGCTGGATCATCTTCGTAAAAAGATGAATGATGCACTTAAAAAGACTAAAGATGCACGTTATCTGGATAGTTCTGATCAAGATCAGAATATTTGGGAAAGTTATCCGCGTTTGAATGGGGAAATAAGATCATTTCCAATCCCCCTGTTTTAGTAATATCTATTTAGTATCCTGTACACTTGTTTGATAGTAGAAAATCATATTCCTGCTATCCATCTTAAAACAAGAAGTTTCTCAAATAATAGTGTTGGAGATAATTGGAGATAAGAGGGAAATTTGTATTTTTGTGTGTTGGTGTATAAAAACAGAAGAATATGAGCAATAAGATTTATCCCATTGGCATACAGAATTTTGAAAAGATTCGGAATGGCGGTTATTTCTATATTGATAAAACAGCATTGATTTATCAAATGGTAAAGACGGGTAGTTATTACTTCTTAAGCCGTCCTCGTCGCTTCGGAAAGAGTCTTCTCATATCCACTCTGGAAGCATACTTTCAAGGCAAAAAGGAATTATTTGTGGGATTGGCTATGGAAAAGTTGGAAAAGGATTGGAATAAACATCCTATTTTGCATCTGGACCTCAATATCGAGAAATATGATACTTTGGAGAGCCTTGACAACATACTTGAAAAGTCTCTGACAGCATGGGAAAAACTATATGGTGCCGAACCGTCTGAACGTTCCTTTTCCCTGCGTTTTGCAGGTATTATACAGCGTGCATACGAGAAAGCGGGGCAACGCGTTGCCATCCTGGTGGATGAATACGACAAACCCATGCTGCAATCCATCGGTAATGAGGAACTTCAAAAGAAATTCAGGGATACCTTAAAACCCTTCTATGGAGCGCTTAAGACAATGGACGGTTGCATCAAGTTCGCCCTACTGACAGGGGTGACGAAGTTCGGTAAAGTCAGTGTATTCAGCGATCTGAACAATTTGGATGATATTTCTATGCGGAATCAGTACATTGACATTTGTGGTGTTAGCGAACAGGAGATTCATGATAATCTGGAAGCCGAACTTCATGATTTTGCCGATATACGGGGAGTGACCTATGATAAACTTTGTTCAGAGTTGAGAGAGCGTTACGATGGCTATCACTTTACACATAATTCTATTGGTATCTACAATCCGTTCAGTCTGCTCAATGCCTTTAAGTATAAGGAATTCGGTAGCTATTGGTTTGAAACCGGAACGCCTACCTATTTGGTGGAATTACTGAAAAAGCATCATTACGATTTGGAACGAATGGCGCGCGAAGAGACTGATGCGCAAGTGTTGAACAGCATTGACTCCGAATCCACTAATCCCATTCCGGTGATTTATCAAAGCGGATATCTTACGATCAAGGGATATGACGAACGTTTTGGAATATATCGTCTGGGCTTTCCTAATCGTGAAGTGGAAGAAGGATTTATACGGTTCCTATTGCCCTATTATGCTAATGTGAATAAAGTAGAGTCTCCTTTTGAGATTCAGAAGTTTGTCCGTGAAGTGGAGTCTGGAGATTATAATTCCTTTTTCCGTCGTTTGCAAAGTTTTTTTGCAGATACTACCTATGAGGTGATTCGTGAACAGGAATTGCATTACGAAAACGTCCTGTTTATCGTGTTCAAACTGGTTGGCTTCTATACCCAGGTAGAGTATAATACGAATGACGGGCGTATTGACCTCGTACTGAAGACGGATAAATTTATCTATATCATGGAGTTTAAGTTGGAAGGTACTGCCGAAGAGGCTTTACAGCAGATCAACGAGAAGCATTATGCGCTCCCCTTCGAAATGGATGAACGGAAACTATTCAAAATAGGAGTGAACTTCAGCGCTAAAACCCGCAATATAGAGAAGTGGGTTGTAGAAATTCTTTAGAGAATTACATATTTTTATTAGAATAGCTACACCAAAAGTTATATTCAGCCTGTATAATAACGAATAAAACTTTTGGTGTGGTTACGCTATGTGAAATTTATGCTGTCAGATTGGTGTAACTGTAAGTTTTCCCGATTTGTTTGTACTAGGTAATGTGATTTCTAATAATCCTTGATGGTATGTTCTGCTTTCCACCACTTTCCCATTGAAAGCAACCTGATAATCTTTCTCCGGATTCATGCAAACAAGAATTGTTCGCTGATGAGGAACTGTTGAATCATCAAAAGCTATTTCTGCCTGATACTGTGTATAATCATCATTGAAATGACTGTTGGAAATCCATACCTCGAAGCCGGTTGAAACTTTCCCTATCCGGTAATATGCAGCAAACCAGTTGAGTATGGGAGATGATAAACCGGAGAATTGATGCCATCCGGCTCCACGTTGTGAGGAGATAATGAAGTGTTCGAAAGTATAATAACTCTCCTTACATTCTTTCTCCCATGTATTTAATGCTGTAGTTGCTACTTGATAGGCTTTTTCTCCTTCTCCAAGGTCCAGCAAGGCTTTCCATACCATCCATTGGTGAGGAAACCAAACGGCTCCATTCCAATAACCGTCTGTACGATAATAAGGAGCAGACTGGTCTACTGTAGAAATTCCTACTTCTGTCCACATTTCATCAGGAGAAAACACATGGTTTATCATTCTGCCTGTTTGCTCTTTGGAAGAGATGTTTGCAATAAGTGGGCTTACTCCATCTAGGCCTTTATTAAAGTTGGAGCCATCTTTATATCGATAGATGCCTTTGGGTTTGCCATCGTTATCGTGCATTACATATCCGAAATAACCGGTTTCCTCATCCCATGAATAGGTTTGTAATGCATTTGACAGCTGTTTGATGGTTTGCTCATACTCTTTTACATCTTTTTTAAGCCCTAGTTCTTTTGCTGCTAAACGTAAAATTTTAGCAGCTCGGATATAATAAGCCGAAGATACTACCGGAGTAACAGAAGCCTTGTCACGTAAAGCATGTTGAGGCGGATAATCATCCCATCCTCCTGAATTATAGAAGTAATCCCATGTTCGTAGCAGACCAGAACCTTTCATTCGGGTTGTGGAGTAGGGATTCTTACCTGTCATAAAATCAAAGAACTGCTTCAGTCGTGGGTATAGAAATTGCAATGCTTCTTTTGACTGTGTATTATTCCATAAATCGTAATAGGCATACATCTGTATGGGCAATGGAGTGCCATGATGAATAAATGCAGATTCACTGCCTACAGGAGTTGTATAAGCTCTGATACACTCAAAAGCCTTAGTAATATCCACATCTATCAATCCCAGAGCTATGAAACCGGAATCCCATGTATAAAGGCTATTCCAATTTTTGCCGGGTGTAAAATGCCGGATATACTGTCCTTGGGTATGGACGGGATAAACAATGTTGGATAATAATGCTGATTGCAGCAAGCGACGTCCGAATTCATACTTCTTGCCATTTGCTAATATTCTGTCTTCAGAGTTATTCGAATCCTTTTGTATTAATGAAGTCAGAGTTTCCGGTGTGGAATGAAACTTCTGAATCTGTTCATTGACTTGTTGGGGTGTTCCGGTGCAGACTAAGGCGTATATTGTCTGTTCGGAGTGAGGTGCCAAGACAATCGGACGTAGAAAAGCATTAGAATAATGCCACTCTCTGTTTCCTATTAGTCTTGATGATACATGGTCGTGAGTCTTTTTGCGGAAGAAAGATTCCAGATTGTCATCCAGAACTTCCCGAATCTGAGATTCTTGGTAATTCCATGCTATTCCATAATAATTATCACATTCCGGATATTTTAAGATAAAATCTTGTTTTGTTTTTCCCGATTTAATTTCGGGAATAAAAGAAAGCTTCTTGGGCAGTATTCTGATTTGCTTTATATCTTCTTCGCTACCGATAAAGAAACCATCTAAATCAGTACTGTGAGTACCCTCTGAAATTAATTCTAGCGTATATTTTCCTGGTTCTTTGCGAGTATAGGGGATTGAGACTATGTTATATTCTCCGGTGCCTTGTAGCTCTAGGCGGCTTTCGGTTATTCCTTTTACTTGAAAAGTGCTTGTTTTTCCTTTAGGAGTATTGTATCTGAATCCTATCATTCCTTTTTCTTTTCCAGGTAGAATATTTATTTCATAGTTCACTTTGTCTCCCTTATCTCTTCCAAATCCTTTTCCTAGAACAAAACCACTGAGTGATTGAGAAGTTCGCATTTCGTTCCTTTTCCATCCGTCGTATACTAAATTATACTGTGGAGATTTGCGTACAGGCTCATTTGATATATAATCGGTTGCATTATACCACTGTATATTTGAATCTTCAGGGATTTTGAACTGAGGTTGTTCTCCTTCATAATCGATATATGCCATCAAATTGAGAACTAAGTTTTGATTAACAGCAGTATTATTGACGCAATTCATACCTACCAGTGTTCGGTGTTCATCTAATATATAATAGGTGACATCGGTAAATACTCGGTCTTTCCACTCCATTTCATAGCGGTATGTGATGCGGTTCATGGATGGATTGATATCCCATGGGTAATAAGATGATTCGAAAAGCACATGAGGAACCAGTTGACGATTGCGGTAATAGCCTGGCATTACAGAGAAATCGAAACGCATTCCGGCTTTCATATCGGGTATATGTGAGATTCCTGCGTATCGTTTGGAGTAAGGCCCCCAAGTTTGCAGTGAGGTGATGTCGTGACTATCAGTAAAACATGATGGAGGGATTACTTGCTGTCCCAGTGCAGATGTTACCCAAAACATAATCATTAGGAACGTCATTAAAGATTGCTTAGTTTTCATATTAGAGTATAAAATGATTCGTTGTAGCAAAGGTAAGATTTCAGATTGCTAAAATAGAAAGAATTTATTCAATAAAGAATAGAAATTGTCCATAATGAAAATAATTGGTCGCTATCATCTCTTATATCCTTTCTTATTAGTTGTTAAAAATGCTTTGGGACTAATTTTCCATTTATTGACCTGTTTGTATTACTCTAAATGCAACAGAATTTCTACTTTTGTGTCGTTCATAAGAACTATTATAGTCGATTTTATGTGAGCACTTAATAAAATAAAATAAAGAAGGTAAAGAATATAACGATTGGTTTTTTGAAGTATAGTTAAAAAGAATGCTTGAAGGATAACACATTTTTAATTAATTTTTAAATCACATGTAACACAAAGGGCTTGTATTGAGCCCAACTTAAATCTTATGAAATGAATAACAAACCGATTAAAAGAAAAAGTATCACTATGAGTGCACACCGTTTTATATATATATTGACGGGAATACTTTTGCTCCTATCGTGTGGCTCGGATAACAATGCTCCGGCTGATGATTCGGGAAATACTACGAATCATTATCTACAATTACAGCCAAATGGTCTGAATGCAATCAAAGTTTCTTGTACAGAAGAAAGCTTTGCGTTTCCTTTCCAAATCAAAGTTGTAGGAAATGGAGCTAATCAGAGCTTTAAAGCCCAAATAAATACATGGAGTGAGGATGAGCTGAAAGTATATAATAATAAGGAGAAAACATCTTATGTACTTTTGCCCTCGTCATTGTATTCTCTTACCTCTACAGAAGTGTCTTTTAAGGAAGGAGTATCTACTATGGATGTTGAGGTTAAGTTTAATCCATCTAAAGTATTTACTGAATTTAGGGAAAAAGGTGTCGAATATGTTATTGCTTTAAAACTTAGTAGCGATGAAGTTCAAGTAAGAGATAGCCAAAGCAAAATGCTACTTGGTATTTCTTTTGATTATCCAATAGTTGGTTTTACCGCTTCTGTTGCAGAAGTTAGTGTGAATAAAGATTTGATTCCTGTATCTATTGGTGCAATACTTGACTATACGGTCGATGGAGTATCAGCAGTCAATCCTTGGGATTTCGTTTGTAACTTCGCTGTACCATCCAATGCGGAAGAATTGGTTGCAGAGTATAATAAAATTTATAAAACCTCTTATCAACTTCTGCCTGCAAGTAATTATGATTTAGGTGAAGGTGTGTCTTTTAAGGCTGGTGAAACTCAGGCTAATGGAGAAATTATGGTTAGGCGTGAAGGAATGGCTATCGTTAATTATTTGCTTCCTTTACAGTTAGGTCACTGCTCCAATGGGAATATTATTTGTCGTGATGAGGTTTGTTATCTTCAAGTTGGAAGAACATATACAAATCCTATTATTTCGGATAAGAGTGTACCTGATCCAAGTGTGATTCGTGCCAAGGATGGGTACTTTTATTTATATGCGACACAAACCAAGACTTATTGGATGCCTGTTTATCGTTCAAAAGATTTAGTGAATTGGGAATATCAAGGTACAGCTTTTAATAAAGCAACCGAACCTGATTTACCGGGGGGAGGGGCATTCTGGGCTCCGGAGATTCGTTTTCTTAATGGCAAATATGTACTTTATTATTCATGGGCTAAAATGAATGGCGCTGATATTAGTTATACGGCTGTAGCTGTAGGTGATACACCTATGGGGCCTTTCCCTGATAGTAAAGAGTTAATAGGTAATGCAGAGTTTGGTTCTAACTGTATAGATCAGTTTTATTATGAAGAAGATGGAAAGAAATATATGTTCTTTGGAAGTTTTAAAGGCATCTATGTTACTGAATTGGAAGATGATGGGTTGACTGTTAAATTAGGAAAGGATGGAAAACCTACTTTGAAGAAGCAAGTTTGTGGGAATGCTTTCGAAGGTACTAATATATATAAAAAAGGTAGATATTATTATTTGTTCGCTTCTATTGGCAGTTGTTGTAATGGGATAAATGCTTCTTATCAAGTGGTAGTAGGACGTTCTGAGAACATCCTTGGACCTTATGTAGATAAGGACGGAAAAGATATGCTTAATAATAATTGGGAACTTGTGCTGGAAGGAGATGGTCAAAAATGGATAGGCCCAGGACATAATTCTATTATTATTCAAGATGATGAGGGCACTGATTGGATGATCTATCATAGCTATATGAAAAAAAATGGTGAAGTAGGAGGTCGTTTGGGAATGCTTGATCGTTTGCAGTGGTCATCTGATGGCTGGCCTTATATCAAGAATTGCGTGCCTTCCGATTCAGACTTAATCCCTGTATTTAACAATTGAATGATTTTTAAATAGAGTTTATTATATAATTAAAATCAATGTATTATGAAAATGAAAACTAAGAGTCATTGTCGGTATGTCCTATTTGGATTATTGGCGTTGGTTAGTTTCTGTTTCATTGGTTGCAAGGATGAAGAAAGCAGTGAAAAGTCTTTTGATTCAAGTAAACCAGTGGTTATTTCTGACTTTACTCCTAAAGAAGGAGGTTTGGGTACACGATTAGTGGTGTATGGCGAAAATTTTGGAAATGATGTTTCCAAAGTAAAAGTATCTATTGGTGGAAAACCCGCCAATCTTATAGGTGTGAAAAATGAAAGTTTGCATTGTTTTATTCCAGGACAAGCTTTCGATGGGGATATTGAGGTCACCATTATGGACGAAAATGGGGAGGAAATAGCATATGCAGAAGCAGAAGAAAAATTTGTCTATCAGAAAAAGATGCTTGTAACAACCTTATGTGGCGAAACTTACGAAAACAACACTAAATGGGATGTTAAGGATGGACCTTTTGATGATTGTGGTGGATTTGACAATGCTAATTGGATGATATTGGATCCTATGGATAAAGATAAGCTTTATGTTTGTGGTGCAAGTAAACCACATCGTATCTTGGATCTTAAAAACAAAATGGTGAGTACGATTAAATTTCCTTCTCCAGCAGGTGGTAATGGCATTAGTATTAATAGTTTCGGTTTTTCTGCTAATGGTGAACTTATTGTAGTGAAAGATTATGCAAAAACAGATCAACCGGCTACTTATTTCTTGTCTCGCGAGAGTGGTTTTCAGACTATTGTTGAGAGTATTGTAGCTCGCGGCTCTCGTTCAGCTAGTACTCATCCGGTGAATGGGGAAATTTATACTTCTCGGTATGATTTAGGAGTGATTGGCCGATATGATCAAGAAACTAAAGTACATGAATTTGATAAGATTAAATTGCCTTATGGACAAGTTGGAATTTTTACGGCGATTCATCCTACAGGAAATTATATGTATGTGATTTTGGACAATGTACATCTGATTATGCGTAGTGACTATAATTGGGATATAAAGTGTTTTACTACTCCCTATCTAGTAGCTGGGGGCTATAAAAAAGAAGGCTGGGCTGATGGCATGGGCGGTAATGTTCGTCTAAATAAGCCAAGGGAAGGTTGCTTTGTGAAGAATCCGAAATACAAGGGACAAGAAGATGAGTACGATTTTTACTTCTGTGATCAAATGAATAATTGTATTCGAAAAATGACTCCGGAGGGACGAGTTAGCACATTCGCTGGTCGGCCAAATGGAGATGCAGAAAATGGATTTAATGATGGAGATTTACGCCAGGAAGCCCGTTTTGCACGTCCTACGAGCATTGTATATGATGAGGCCCGAGAATGCTTCTATGTGGGTGACGTTGATAACCACCGTATTCGCAAGATTGCTATGGAAGAATAATAAATGATAAACACACACTTTTAAGGATGAAAAATATTATATTAATATGTATAATGTTACTTGGAGTTTCTGTCTCGGTATGCGGGCAGGAAAATATCGTAGTAACAGGAGTTGTAACTGACTCAAATAAAGAACCGCTAATCGGTGTAAATGTGGTTGTGGCAGATATGCCGGGGCTGGGGGCTATCACTGATATCAATGGTAAATATTTAATTAAGATGTCTTCTTATCATCAACTAGTATTTACTTATATAGGTTATGAGACAGTGAAAGTGCTGGTGAAAGAACAGCGGAAAGTTAATGTGGAGATGAAAGAGGCGGATGCACAATTAATTGATGAAGTCGTAATCACTGGTACTGGTGCTCAGAAAAAGATTGCAGTAACAGGGGCAGTGACCAATGTGAATGTAGAGGATTTGAAATATACGCCTTCTGCTTCTATGGCCGACGCTTTGGCTGGTGTTGTTCCTGGTATTCAGGCTATGCAATCTAGTGGTCGACCGGGTGAAGTGTCCGAGTTTTGGGTACGAAGTATCTCTACGTTTGGTGCTAGTAGTGCAGCTTTAGTATTAGTAGATGGTTTTGAACGTGACTTGAATGAGGTTAACGTGGAAGATGTGGAGTCTTTTACTGTTTTGAAGGATGCTTCGGCTACAGCAATTTATGGTAGTAAAGGAGCAAATGGTGTAATCCTGATCAATACTCGCCGTGGTAAAGAAGGTAAAATTAATATTAATGCCAAAGTTGAGGGCTTTTATAATACTTTCACCAAAGCTCCGGATTTTGTAGATGGGTATACTTATGCTTCTATGGCTAATGAGGCAAAGATAGCTCGTAATCAAGAACCGCTTTATCAACCGGAAGAGTTAGAAATTTTTCGTTTAGGACTTGACCCGGATTTATATCCTGATGTAGATTGGATGGATGTGATGTTGCGTGATGGAGCATGGAGTTCACGTGCTTCATTAAATATGACTGGTGGTGGTAAAACAGCTCGTTATTATGTAGGAGGTAGCTATCAAGACCAACAGGGAATGTATAAAACGGATAAGAAGTTGGAAGACTATAATACCAATGCTAATTATCGTAAATGGACATATCGTATGAATGTAGATATTGATATTACGAAAACTACTGTATTGAAAGTCGGACTTTCAGGTTCGCTAAACAAACAAAATGATCCGGGAGTAGGAACAAAAGCTATTTGGACTACATTGATGGGGTATAATCCTATTATGATGCCGTTGACTTATTCAGATGGTAAGATTCCGGCATGGTCTGGTAAAGAGGATAATATCAATCCATGGACACAGGCAACACAGACTGGATATAGAGAGGTTTGGAAAAACACTATTCAGACTAATGCGGTATTGGAACAGGATTTGAAATTTATAACAAAAGGATTGAAATTTATTGGGCGATTTGGCTATGATACTTATAATGAAAGTACTATCTATCGTGTTAAATGGCCGGAGTTATATAAGGCTGAAAGGTATCGTGATACGAATGGTAATTTGATATTTACACGCGTAGCGGAAGAGAAGAAAATGGCGCAAACTTCAAGCTCTAAAGGAGATCGTAAAGAATTTTTTGAATGGGAGCTACACTATGACCGTGGATTTAAAGAGCATCATACTGGAGCTGTATTGAAATATACTCAAGCTTCTAAGGTCTTTACACAAGGACTAGGTACAGATCTTAAAAATGGTATTGCTCGTCGTAATCAGGGTTTAGCTGGGCGTGTCAACTACAATTGGAATTATCGTTATTTTGTGGATTTTAATTTTGGCTATACTGGTTCCGAGAATTTTCATAAGAGTCATCGTTTTGGCTTTTTTCCGGCTGTTTCCGGTGCATGGAATGTAGCTGAAGAAGCTTTTATCAAGAAGAACCTAAAATGGGTAAATATGTTCAAAATTCGTTATTCATGGGGTAAGACAGGTAACGATAATTTGGGAGATAACATTCGTTTTCCTTATTTGTATAGTATAGCGTCAGATGGTGGTGGATATCAATTCGCTGATTATGGCTTCGATCGTAGATATAGTGGTATGTATTATTCGAGTGTTGCTTCAGAGAATGTGAGCTGGGAAATAGCTACAAAACAAGATTTAGGAATTGATTTCAGCTTTTTCGATGATAAGTTTGAAGGTGGCATTGATTATTATTATGAGAAACGTACCGGCATTTATATGACACGTAACTACTTGCCTTGGGTGGTTGGTTTGCGGGGAAGTAATCCTTCAGGTAATGTCGGTGAGGTAAAATCGCAAGGTTTCGATGGGCGCTTTTCTTTGAAGCATAAAATTGGGAAAGTAGATTTGACTATACGTGGAACTATGACATATGGTAAAAACGAAATTTTGGAACGCGATGAAGAAAATACTCCGTATTGGTATAAAATGATGGAAGGGCATCGGGTAAATCAAGCGATGGGTTTAGTGGCTTTAGGGCTATTTAAAGACTATGAGGAAATTCGTAATTGGCCGAAACAGTTTGGTGATGTAATGCCAGGTGATATCAAGTATAAAGATATTAATGGTGATGGTGTAATTAATGACAATGATAAGGTGGCTATTGGCGCTACTACAAAACCTAACTTGACCTATGGCTTTGGTGTTTCTGCTCGTTGGAAGGGTTTGGATATTAATGTGCACTTTCAGGGTGTGGGCAAATCTACTTATTTCATTAATGGCTCTACCGTATATATGTTCTCAGGCGGTGATGGATGGGGAAATGTATTGAAAGAAATGGCAAACTCAAACCGTTGGATTTTGGGTGTAAATGAAGATCCGAATGCTGATTATCCGCGCTTAACTTACGGAAACAATCAAAATAATAATCGTTCTTCTACATTTTGGCTGCGTAATGGTGCTTATCTTCGTTTAAAAACATTGGATATAGGCTATTCTCTTCCAAAAGCAATAGTGCGTAAGGTGCATATGAATAATGTCCGTTTGTTCTTTACTGGTACTAATTTACTTACTTTCTCTAAATTTAAGTTGTGGGATCCGGAAATGGGTAGTACAGATGGAAAGCAATATCCACTAAGTAAGACATTTTCTATGGGTGTGTCTGTTAATCTATAATAAGAAACTAATATGAAAAAAGTATTTATAATTTTATCCTTTATGGCAGGGCTAGGGGGACTTACCGGATGCTCTGATTATTTGGACTCTGATTATTTGTTCGATGAACGTATGTCTATAGAGGATGTGTTCACTAATAAAGACTATACGAATCGCTGGTTGGCGCAAGGTTACGCTTACTTAGGTGATAACGCGTTGCAAGATATTTGTAGTAAAAGAACATTGCCTTTCAATTTTGCCGATGATATGTATTACGGTGATGGTGGCTATAAGGAATGGAAGAGTGGAGACTATAGTGAGAACGGACCCAATGGTTGTAGTGAAAACGTTTGGAAGATGGCTTATCAAGGCATTCGGCAAGTTTCTATTTTTTTGAATAATGTTGATATGAACAAGGAATTTACTGCTGAAGAAATTTCTGATTTCAAAGGCCAGGCTCATTTCTTGCGTGCTTACTTTTATTGGGCTATGCTTCGTTTATTTGGTCCGATTCCAATTGTTCCTGACGAAGGACTTGATTATATGAATAGTTATGACGAATTGGCTTGTCCTAGAAATTCGTATGACGAATGCGTAGCTTATATAACAGATGAATTACTAAAAGCTGCTAATGTTTTGCCATTGCAACGTTCGGTACAAGAGATTGCTCGTCCTACACGTGGCGCAGCTTTAGCGCTAAGAGCTAAGGTTTTGCTTTTTGCCGCAAGCCCGCTTTATAATGGAAAAGCACCAGCTGTAGTGTCTGCAGCTCTGATAAATAAAGATGGTAAACATTTGCTTCCGGATGCCTATGATGAATCAAAGTGGGCTAAAGCTGCTGCGGCCGCTAAAGATGTAATGGATTTAAATTTTTATGAACTTTATACGGCTCCGGCCACTACTATTTCGAATGGTATTGCTTATCCTGCTACAGTAACCCCTCCTTATGATAAAGACTTCTCTGATAAGGACTGGCCCAATGGTTGGCGGAATATTGATCCGTATGAATCTTATCGCTCTTTGTTTAATGGTTCGGTATCAGCAAGTTCTAATCCTGAACTTATTTTTACTCGTGGTACAAACCTAGGTAACGAAGATATTCGTGTGATGGTAATTCACCAACTTCCACGATTGACAGGTGGTGGATATAATTCACAAGGGATGACACTAAAACAGTGTGATGCTTATTATATGAATAATGGTGAAGACTGTCCCGGAATGAATGATATGTACAAAGATCGCGCTGGTTATATGGGACGTTATAATACACAAAAACGTGCGGAAGGTTTTGTTACGGAAAAAGAACTGGCAAATTATCCGGAGCTGGGTCAACTGGGTGTAGGGGTATCTAAGCAGTATGTACAACGTGAACCTCGTTTTTATGCTTCGGTGGGATATAATGGAAGTACATGGAATTATTTGAAAGCGTTGAACGATGATACCCATGATGAAAAAAGCAATGTGCAGGTGTTTTATTATCGTGGTGGCGGAAATGATGGTTATAAGTCTTCTTCCTATTGGTTACGTACTGGTATCGGCATTAAAAAATATGTGCATCCGGATGATATTAGCTACACACAGAAAAATGCCTATGATGTTACTCGCGTAGTATTTAAAGTGGATCCAGCTATTCGTTATGCGGAAGTATTGTTAATGTATGCTGAAGCTTTGAATGAACTTTCAGGAACATATGAAATTTCCTCTTGGGATGGAAGTAAAACACATTCTATCAAGCGTGATATTACTGAGATGAAGAAAGGTATTCATCCAATTCGTATCCGTGCAGGGGTACCTGATTATGGAGTAGATGTTTATGATGACATTGATAAATTTCGTATGAAGTTGAAGCGTGAACGTCAAATTGAGCTTTTTGCTGAAGGACATCGCTACTTTGACTTGCGGCGTTGGATGGATGCTCCTGAAGAAGAGTCTGCATCGGTATATGGCTGTAACATATATGCCACTAGTGAGATGCGTGAGGAATTTCATACACCGGTAATGTGTACTTCATTACCTACTATTTTTGCTGAGAAAATGTGGTTCTGCCCAATTAATCATACAGAGTTGAAACGTAATGCTATGTTGGTGCAGAACCCAGGTTGGACTGATCCTGAATAATTATTTGAATAGTAAAAATGAAAAAATATATCAATTATTTTTTAAGTATGGTGGTTGCTATATGCTTCGCATCATGCAATGACGAATGGAAAGATGAGCAGTATTTGCAGATGGCTTCATTCAAAGCTAATGTGAATGGCCAGGGAGTGACTACTACATATGTTCGTTATAAACCGGGAGGGGTGGTGCGTTATGAACTCCCTGTGTTGCTTAGTGGCTCTACCATGAATAATGGTCCTATTAATGTAAAAGTAGCTTTGGATCCCGATACTTTAGCTGTACTAAATCAGAATGAATATGGTCATCGTGAAGAACTTTACTTTAGACAGTTACCTGGTAAGTATTATGAAATGCCAGAGTCGGTAGATATTCCTGCTGGTGAATGTTCAGCATTATTTTCTGTAGACTTTAAGTTATCTGATGATTTAGATCAGGCTGACAAATGGGTATTGCCTTTGCAAATAGTGGATGATTCTTCCTTGGGGTATCGTGCAAATCCACGTAAATATTTTCGGAGAGCTATGTTGCGTTTACTGCCTTTTAATGACTATTCAGGTACATATGATGCCTCTCAATATCTAATTTATTTTAAATCGGATACTGATGAAAAAGAACCGTTTGCAGTCAGCTCTCAGAGGGCATTTGTGGTAGATGACCGTACTGTCTTTATATATGCGGGTACGAGAGATATTGATTATTTGGATCGTAAACTTTATAAAATTTTTATTCGCTTTCCTAAAGAAGACAGTGATTCTAAAACATTGGAAGTATGGGCAGATAATGAAGAATTAAATTTTGGACCTTATATTGATAAAGATGGAGTTTCAGCTTACCAATCTAATTTTAATATGTATTGGGAAATGGATGAGTTGAAACCATACTTAAAAAAGATTTTTATTACTATGAACTTGTATTATGAGTTTGATGATTATACTACAGTGCCGGGACAACGCTTGCGTTATAAAGTGAAGGGGTCCCTGTCTATGCAACGAAACTTGAATACACTGATTCCTGATGAAGATCAACAGATTCAATGGTAAAAGTGTGAAGAAAGGCTGACATGATTAAACGATGATTAATCTATGTAGCTAAACTGAAACGCAGGTTATCGCAAATTTTGATTTAGTTCAGAATGAATTTGTGATAGCTTGCGTTTCAAACATTAATAATGAATATTTTGTAACATTTCTTTTTTACTAAAAATATGAAGAATACACACAGCAATTTATTTTTAAACGTATGTTTGATATTAGGAACTATTTTCTTTTTGTCTTGTGGCGGCGGTGACGATTCACCACTTAATGAGAATGATCAGAAGGGAGATGATGGGCAGAAAAATGAAGCAATCATAGAGCCGGTTACTGATTTTACAGCGAAAGAGACTGATAAGGCGAATGAATTACTATTAGAATGGAAAAATCCATCTGGCGTTGTGGCTGTGGAGATATCCTACTTCCATGAAAAAAATGAGAAATCTCCTGTGACTACCAATGTACGAGTTTATGGTGAAAAGAATAGCAAATATACACTCCAATTACCAGAATATGGAACATATCAGATTGGTGCTATTGCTGTTGATAATTATGGTAAACGTTCCGAGAAAGTGACTATCTCAGGTACTCCTGCCGAAAAAGATGCGATTGATCCGGATATAATAGCAGAGTATAAACTGCCCATTGCTGATCCTTATGTATTATACTATGGAGGTAAATACTATGCGTATGGCACTCGTGTTAATGGTTTTGAAGTGTATATCTCTGAAGACCTGAAACAATGGAAACGAAATGATATCAAGGCTTTGTCACCGGAAGATTCTTGGGGAACGAGATGGTATTGGGCGCCGGAAGTATACTATGTGAAGTCGAAGAATCTATTTTATATGTTTTATTCAGTGGATGAACATATCTGTGTAGCTACTTCTACTAGCCCGGAAGGTCCATTCGTACAAAGAGAAAAGAAACCTATTGTAGCAGATGAAAAAGGAATTGATACCTCATTTTTTATAGATGATGATGGTACTCCTTATCTCTATTATGTGCGATTTACCGGGGGAAACGTGATTTGGGTAGCAGAAATGAATGACGACTTGACCAGTATAAAAAAAGAGACATTGACTAAATGTATAAGTGCTACTGAACCTTGGGAGAAGAAACAAGGTACGATTGCCGAAGGTCCTTCGCTATTGAAAAAAGGGAATACTTATTATCTGATATATTCGGCAAACCATTATGAAAGTAAAGACTATGCTGTAGGATATGCAACAGCTAGTTCTCCTAAAGGACCTTGGACCAAGTATAGTGGAAATCCGATTCTCCGAAGAGACAAAGAGGCTGCTAAGTCTGTAGGACTAGTCGGTACAGGACATGGAGCACCGTTTGTCTGTGCCGATGGAAGTTATAAATATATCTTTCATGCTCATGCAAGTGAGACTAGTGTAGGTCCTCGTACTTCTTATATCAGTAACTTCAATATCTCCGATAAAGGAGTAATTAGTATCACAGGAGAAACGATCGAACCAGTGAGAATAAAGTAACCCTATAAATCAGGAATACCATGAAAAATATCCGATTTAATATGCTGTTAGGTATCTGCTTCTTTCTCTTATCTGCATTATTAGGTGCATGTGGTGGGGGCGACTCGCCTATCACGGATGAAATAGATGATGGAAAGCAGGATGGGCAGGGGCAAAAAACAGTATCTCCGGTTACCAATCTTGTGGCGGAGAAAACGGAGAGAGCGAATGAATTGCAAGTGAGCTGGACTAATCCTACTGGAGCTATTTCTGTAGAAATCTCTTATTTGTTGGAAGGAGATAAATCCGAGAACGCAGTGAAGAAAAACATACGTATTACTACAGAAAAGGTTAGTTCACTGTTAATCGTTGTCTCTGAACCGGGAACATATATTGTAACTGCTGTTGCTGTCGACAATTATGGGAAACGCTCGAAGGAGTTAACGGTCACTGCTACACCACTTCGTGAAGAAGAGGTGGTGAGAACCCGTTTCCTGGAAAGGGCCGACATCCTGATGACTTCGTTAATGAATCTTTGCTTCGGAAAGTCTGCACGTGACTGTTGGAATACAAGATATCCGCTTGCTACCGGACCGTATTGGGATGGAGATGCCGTAGTTTGGGGTCAAGGAGCGGGACTTTCTGGCTATGTAGCTTTGCGCGGAGCTTCTGTCGGGGTATCTGCTTATGAAAAAAAGTATGCAGATTTGACTGACCGTATGTTTAACAGTATCAACCGTTTTATCACAACTGACAACAAGCGCAGCGCTTACGCAGTTTATCCGCAAAACGGAAATGAGAGATATTACGACGATAATGTTTGGATAGGACTGGATATGGCGGAACTGTATGAACAGACAAAGGAAAATCGTTTCCTGGAGAAAGCAAAAATGGTTTGGGATTATTTGATGGTGGGGAATACCAGTTCATGTGGCGGTGGTATTCTTTGGAGGGAAATACCGGCATACACTAATAAACATACGTGTTCTACCGCACCGGCTGCAGTATTGGGATGTAAATTATATCAGATAACCAAAGAACAGAAGTATTTGGATAAGGCTAAAGAATTTTATGCATGGTTGATACAATATATGCAAGATCCGAGTGATCACCTTTTCTATGATAATATTACTCCTTCGATGGTTATAGGCAAAAGTAAGTACAGTTACAACTCCGGTCAGCCAATGCAGGCTGCTTGTTTATTGTACAATATAACAGGAGAACAGCAATATCTGAATGAAGCGCAGCAGATTGCCCGTTCAGCCCACAATAAGTGGTTCACCTTGTATGACTCAAAAGAACTGGGAGAAAAGTTCTATCGTATAAATGGAGATCATGCCTGGTTTTATGCTGTATTGTTTCGTGGTTTCCTTGAATTGTATAAGATTGATGGAAGAAGGGATTATGTCACTGCATTCGAGAAGAGCATGTTGCAGGCTTGGATGTCAGAATGCCGGAACCCAACAACTAATCTGCTGAGTAATAATTATTTTGTCGATAAAACGAATTCTTCCTGGCAAGTCCTGCACGAAGGAGCTTTTGTCGAGATGCTGGCTCGTTTGGCTGTACTGGAACTAGAAGGTAAATAATGAAAAACATAATGTATAAGATGGAAAACGATAGTCGGATACATGATATAGTGAGAGCATTAGTTTGTACATTCCTGATATTAATATCAGGAGGTATGCTTTATAGTTGCTCCAGTGAAGATGAAGAACCTGTGCCATCAGTTCAGGAAGGTACGGGAAATGATGAAAAGGAAAAATACACCTATGTGTATCAGTTGAAGGCAGATAATTATAATATGCCGACAGAGGGTACTATCTCTCCTGAGTATGATGATTCCCCTGAAGGAAAAGATATTAGCAATTTGGTTGATGGAGACTGGGCAACTTCTTTCTATACTCCTAATAATTCTGTCTCTATCATTTGGAAGGGAAAAGAGCCGGTTGTAGCACGTTATTATTCGGTTATGGCAACCGGAGATAAAGAAGGAAATGCACCTGGTGCCTGGTCTCTTTACGGATCGAATGATAAGGAGAAATGGATGGAACTGGACAATAGAATCCGGCAGAAGTTCGAGAAAGCGGAAAAGAAATTTATGGCGTTAAACAATAACGAAGCTTATCAATATTATAAGTTGACCATTCATCAGAATCAAGGCGGCGAAGGGGTGGAAATCTTGGAATGGATGTTGCAGACTAAGCGGACAATTGATACTCCCTTACTGACTGATTTTCCGGAAGGGAGTACTCCTAAGGAGATAGGCAAACGGCTGGGAAGGCTTTTTGCGAAAGGAAAGCATAATGGAAAAACTCTCAGTTATCCGGAAACTTTTACTTGGAACGGAGCATTGAAATATGCGGAAGTAGCAAAAGACAATGAACTGATCCAGCCTTTGAAAGAGGGATTTGAGTCTTTTTTTACTACTGATAAGAACTATTTGCCTGGGATGGATCATGTTGACCGGAATATGTTTGGTAGTCTTCCTCTGACGTTGTATCTGATCACTAAAGACGAACGATATCGGGAAATGGGTATGCCTTATGCAGATACCCAATGGGAAGTACCGGAAAATGCAAGTGCAAGTGCGAAGTCATGGGCAGCGAAGGGATATAGTTGGCAAACTCGCTTGTGGATTGACGATATGTATATGATTCCTGTCATTCAAACGAATGCTTATAAAGTGACCGGTGAATTGAAATACGTTGAGCGTGCTGCTAAAGAAATGGCGATGTATCTGGATGAGTTACAACGTACGAATGGCCTCTTCTATCATGCACCGGATGTACCCTATTTTTGGGGAAGAGGAAATGGATGGATGGCGGCAGGGATGGCAGAAGTGCTTCGCTATCTGCCGGAATCGAGCCCATATCATTTGCCTATTGTAAGAGGTTTCCAAACTATGATGGCAAGTCTGAAAAATTATCAAACAGAAGAGGGTATGTGGAGACAGTTGATTGATAAACCGGACTGCTGGGTAGAAACATCGGGCTCGGCTATGTTTACTTACGCATTTATTATGGGAGTGAAATATGGATGGTTACCGGTAAAAGAGTATGGTGAAGCTGCTCGAAGAGCGTGGTTGGCTATGCTTACTTATATAAATTCAAGCGATAAAGTAAGAGAAGTGTGTGTCGGTACCAACAAAAAGAATGATATGCAGTATTATTATGATCGTCCGCGTAATATAGGGGATTATCATGGGCATGCACCTTATCTCTGGTGTACGGTTGCTCTTTTAGAAGAATAAACTTTTTATTATCTAATGACTAAAAATATCGTTATGTATAAAAGAATACTTTTTTTATTATGCTTTTTGCCTTTTCAGTTATTAATGGCACAGAGTAAGTTAACGGATTTCCCTCAAGGGTATACTCCGGAAGAAGTCGGTAATCGCCTGGCATATCGTTTTATGGAGAGATATAGAATCAGCGATAGAAAAGGAATTGGCTATGCTGATACATTTAATTGGAGTGGTGCTCTTAAGTATGCAGCAATCACTAAAGACGAAAAACTGGTTAAACTGTTGCAAAATAAGTTTGATTCGTTGTTTACGACAAAAAAGAATATTTTGCCTAAAAAGACGCATGTAGATTGGAATATGTTCGGCAGTTTATGTTTGGAACTATACAAAATAACTAAAGATAAACGTTATTTGGACTTAGGAATCTCTTATGCTGACACGCAATGGGAACTCCCCGGGAATGCAAAAGCCAAAGAAAAGGAATGGGATGCGAAAGGATACTCCTGGCAGACTCGTCTATGGATTGACGATATGTATATGATTACCATTGTACAGACTCAGGCTTATAAAGTGACCGGGGACCGAAAATATATTGATCGTGCTGCTAAAGAAATGGTACTTTATTTAGATGAGTTGCAACGCCCGAATGGACTTTTTTATCATGCTCCGGACGTTCCATTTTATTGGGGACGTGGTAATGGATGGATGGCGGCAGGGATGGCGGAATTACTTCAATGTCTGCCTAAGGATAGTAAAGATCGTCCGCACATCTTGAAAGGTTATCGCAAAATGATGAAGAGTCTGAAGGAATATCAGACATCCGATGGTCTGTGGAATCAGTTAATAGATCAGCCTGATTGTTGGGCTGAGACTTCGGGATCTGCTATGTTTACTTTTGCGTTTATTACCGGAGTCAAGCAAGGATGGCTTAAGGCAAAAGAATATGGTCCGGCAGCTCGCAAAGCATGGATGGCTTTAGTACCGTATATTAATGAGAAGAATGATGTAAGAGAGGTATGTGTGGGAACGAACAAAAAGAATAGTAAGCAGTATTATTATGATCGTCCTCGCCATACAGGTGATTATCACGGTCAGGCTCCTTATCTTTGGTGTACGGTTGCTCTTTTGGAAAAATAACGATGAATACGGGCAATTATGTCCTTTATTAAAATAATTTGGGACTAAAATCTCATTTATTGACCTGTTTTTGGTATGTTGAATAAAAGGAAACCTCTACTTTTGTTCCATGCCAAAAACCATTTAAAACTATAACATAAATATGCACAACTTTGTTAAGACCCTTTTTTCTGTTTTGCTACTACTTTTCTGTTCAGTATTGACTGCACAAAATAGGATGAATGACGCCAGAGACCCTAATCGTATCTGGCTTGATTCGGAAGTCACCCATCATGGAGATTATCAGTGGAAAATGATAAAAGCAGGCGATACCACAGATCCGGGTGAGAAAATATCTTCATCAGATTATCCGACAGAAAAATGGTTGCCAGCCATTGTTCCTGGTACAGTCTTAAATTCTTTGGTGTATAATCAGAAATATCCCGAACCTTATTATGGAGTCAATAATAAACTTGAATCAAAGTTGATCCCTGATCTCTCTCAGGTCGGACGTGACTTTTATACTTATTGGTTCCGTACAGAGTTTGCAGTTCCTCAGTCTTTTAAGGGGAAGAATGTTTGGTTGCAGCTGGACGGTATCAATTATCGAGCAGAAGTATGGGTGAATGGGAATTTGCTTAGTACCATTAATGGTATGTTCATACAGGACTATATCAATGTGACCGATTTTGTAAAGATAGGAAAGAATAATGCACTGGCTGTCAAAGTGTATCCGGTTGATGTTCCCGGAAGTACTAAGCCGAAGTCCTGGGGGGCTGCCGGAGAATTCCATAATGGTGGTAACGGTAATATCGGATTAAACACTACGATGTTGATGACTGTAGGCTGGGACTTTACCTTTATGGATGGTATCCGTGACCGCAATACTGGTATCTGGAAAAATATTTCTGTCTATGCTACCGGAAAAGTAGCTTTACGTCACCCGTTTGTTAAATCTGAGTTACGCAAACCGGATTATGACCAGGCACGTGAGACCGTATCTGTAGAAGTGATTAATCCGTCAACTAGCAATAGTGGTATTAATTGCAAAGTAAAAGGTGAGATTGTAGGTGAGAATATATCATTTGAGAAATCATTCCGGGTGATTCGCGGAGAAGAAAAACTGGTTACTTTTTCTCCGGAAGAGTTCCCGCAACTTGTGATGAATTCTCCTCGCTTGTGGTGGCCGGTCAACAAAGGACCGCAAAACTTATATGATCTGAAGTTGATCGTATCGGTTGACGGAGTGGTCTGTGATTCTGTAAAGACGAGATTTGGTATTCGTGAAATCACTTCCGATACTAAAACGCCGGACAAATCACGTATCTTTTATGTAAATGGCAAACGATTGTTTATCCGTGGTACGAACTGGATACCGGAAGCTATGTTGAGACACTCTGATGAACGTACGTATGCTGAATTGCGCTATACCCGCCAGTCGGGGGTCAACCTTCTGCGTATGTGGGGAGGTGGTATTGCCGAATCTGACTATTTCTTCCAGCTTTGTGATGAACTGGGTTTGCTGGTATGGCAGGAATTCTGGATGACAGGGGATACTCGTCATCCTCATGACAAGGCTCTCTATATGAGTAACGTGGAGTCTACAGTGAAGCGTATTCGTAATCATCCGTCTCTGGCTTATTACGTTGCTTCCAATGAAAGCACGGAAATGACCGGTACTCCCGAACTGCTGAATCAGCTGGATGGTACACGCGGATATCAGATGCAGTCGGAGTGTGCCGGAGTACACGATGGCAGCCCTTACAAACAGGTGAATCCGATGCAGCATTATGAAAATACAGCTTCTCCAAGAGGGAGTCGTGTAGATGGCTTTAATCCTGAATATGGCGCACCTACTCTTCCTACAGTAGAAATACTCCGGGAAATGATGGATGAGAAAGACCTGTGGCCCATCAACAAAGAAGTGTGGGATTACTTGGATGGAAATGGTTTCCATCTGATGACTACCATGTATACAGACTTGGTGAATCATTATGGAAAGTCATCTTCGATTGATGAATTTGCTCAGAAAGGACAACTGCTAGGTGCAATAAACTCTAAGAGCATCTGGGAAGTATGGAACTATAATAAGCTGGATTATGGCGACCGTTTTTGTTCGGGCCTTTTGTTTTGGTATCATAACTGTTCTATGAGGCAGGTAGCTTCCCGTATGTGGGACTGGTCTCTGGAACCGACAGCTTCGCTTTATCACACGGCCAATTCTTTGGAGCCTTTGCATGCTCAGTTCGATTATCTTAAGAATACGGTTTCTGTAGTGAATGATTTCTATCGTTCTTTCGATAACTACAAAGTTATGGCACAGGTATATGATATAAATAGCCGGAAGGTGTTTGAAGAATCGGCTGCTGTTAATCTACCGGCTGATGGAGTAGCGAATGATGCATTGACTATTCGTTTTCCCGAAGACATCTCTCAAGTTCACTTTATCAAATTAATACTGAAAGATGAGAAAGGGAAAGAAGTTTCTTCTAATTTCTACTGGCGTTCCAACGATAAGTACGAAGGAAAGACGACCTTGACCGGTCCGGCAGCCTCTGGCTTTGAAGATTTGAGTAAACTCCGGCCGTCTAAAGTGAAACTGGCTTATAAGGTGAGGGAAGAAGGTGATAACTATTTTATTGATATCACTATGAAAAACACATCCAATCAGATAGCTTTCTTCAATCAACTGCAATTCCTTAATGCAAAGATGAGCCCGATACGTCCGTCATTCTATACGGATAACTTCTTCTCCCTGACTCCGGGTGAAAAGAAGACGGTAACGATCGAGACAGCAAAGGAGAAACTGGGTGAAGGAGCAATGCTGGTATTAAAAGGATGGAATATCGATAGCCAAAAGTATAAACTTAAGTAAGATGAAACTTAAATTTATGGCTGCATTGATAGGCGGATTGTTTAATTGAGTTCTAGTGAATCGAACAAAGGAACTAATGTTCACCAAATGATAAATAGAATACTATGACTTCTAGAAGAGAATTCTTAAAAAAAGCAGGGCTGTTGACCGCAGCTTTCACTGTACCTACTCTCAATACGCAGGGAGAAACAACGCAATCCAGGCTGAGTCTGAAGAATACAAAGATTGCCGTAGATGATCGGTGGGATGTTATTGTAGTTGGCGGAGGGCCTGGCGGTTGTGCTGCCGCTATCTCGGCAGCACGCGAAGGGGCCAAGACTCTATTGATTGAAGCAATGGGGCAACTTGGCGGGATGGGCACAGCCGGTATGGTTCCGGCATGGTGTCCGTTTTCTGATGGTGAGAAGATTATCTATAGAGGTTTGGCAGAGAAAATCTTTGAAGCTTCGAGGAAAGGAGTACCGCATGAGAGAAAACAGAAAATGAATTGGGTGAGTATAAATCCCGAATATCTGATGACAGTTTATGATCAGATGGTTGCTGAATCGGGAGCTCGAGTACTCTTCTTCTCAAGAGTTGCCGCTGTAGAAAAAGCAGCCGATGAAACGGTAGACGCTATCATTGTCGCAAATAAATCCGGGCTTGTTGCTTTCAAGGCAAAAGTTTTTATTGATGCGACAGGTGACGGGGATTTGGCGGCATGGGCAGGCGCATCATTCAAGAGAGGAGATGATAGTGGGGTGGTACAGAGCTCATCTTTATGCTTCTCGTTTGCTAATGTCGATAGCTATAACTACAATCTGACGGGGCCCTCATTACATACTAGCAATAAGAACAGCCCTGTTTATAAAGCGATTGAGTCTGGGAAATATCCATTGATAGATAAGCATTTTAATAGTAATTTTATTGGTCCGGATGTGGTGCAGTTCAATGCCGGACATCTTGATAATGTCGATTCAACGGATCCTTGGGCAACTACGCAGGCAATGATGGTAGGTCGGCAAATTGCAGGACAATATTTGGAAGCAATGAAGGATGTTCAGCCCCAAACTTTTGGTAATGCTTTTTTGGTGAAGACTGCTTCTTTGCTTGGAGTCAGAGATAGCCGTCGGATTGAAGGTGATTATACGTTTACGGTAGAGGACTGGAAAGAACGTAGAACTTTTGAGGATGAAATCGGACGTAACTGTTATTATATAGATGTTCATAAACCCGGTCATAAAGAGACACGTTATAAAAAAGGAGAATCTCATGGAATCCCTTATCGCTGCCTGACACCAAAAGGACTGAAAAATGTATTGACTGCAGGGCGCTGTATATCTACTGATGAAGAAGCATTCGGGAGTTTACGGGTAATGCCTCCTTGTTTGGTGACTGGCGAAGCTGCCGGAATGGCTGCAGTGCATGCTATAAAACAAGCAAAGAATGATGTCCACAAAATCGATACTGATTATCTGCGTAAAAGATTGAAGGAGGAGGGACAATATTTGTTGTAAAGGTAAATGATTTTATTATGAATAAAGCAGGAAAATAAGATGAAACTAAAACTTGTAATTAGTTTGGCCGGTATATTGATGTTATGTGGATTTACCATGAAACCTTCTCCGGATACGGCTACAGGTAAAAAAGAGGATGGCAGAATTTGGGTGATCGGACCTTTCGTCCGTCCCGAAGGGGCTAATCCCGTAATTTCACCTCAACATACCTCTTTCTATTGTCCGATGCAGAAGCAACAGGTGAAGTGGGAAGAGAGTGATACATTCAATCCGGCGGCTACCGTAAAAGACGGGAAGATAGTCGTACTGTACCGGGCGGAAGATAATTCGGCACAGGGCATCGGTAAAAGGACTTCGCGTATCGGATATGCTGAGAGCGCGGATGGAGTCACGATGACAAGACTGGACGCTCCGGTATTATTTCCAGCGGAAGACAACTTTAAAGGGATAGAATGGCCGGGTGGTTGTGAGGACCCGCGCGTAGCAATGACGGAAGACGGACTGTATGTGATGCTCTATACGGCATGGAACCGGAAGACACCGCGCATCGCTGTAGCCACCTCCCGGGATCTGAAAAACTGGACAAAGCATGGACTTGCTTTTGAAAAGGCCTACGACGGACGCTTCACTAAGATAGCCAGTAAATCCGCTTCCATACTGACCAAAGTAAAGAAAGAAAAGCTGGTTATTGATAAAGTAGACGGCAAGTATTTCATGTACTGGGGAGAGTATGCTGTTCATGCGGCTACTTCTGACAACCTTGTGGACTGGTATCCGGTACTGGACGAGAAGAATGAATTAAAGAAGTTGGCGAGACCGCGTAAAGGGCATTTTGACTGTCAGATGACAGAATGCGGACCTCCGGCTATACGGACCAAAAAGGGTATTGTGCTTCTGTATAATGGAAAAAATGCAGGGAAGGACAGGGATACCGCTTATCCGGCAGGTGCCTATTGTGCCGGACAATTCTTATTTGATAATAATGATCCTTATAAAGTACTGGATCGGCTGGATAAACCTTTCTTTGTGCCTGAAGCACCTTTTGAGAAGAGCGGGCAATACAAAGACGGAACAGTATTTATCGAAGGACTGGCGTATTACAAGAAGAAGTTATACCTCTATTATGGTTGTGCGGACTCAAGAATAGCAGTGGCCGTGTGCGACAATGTAAAGAACCTGAAGGTTAAATAACTCCCCGTAGATATTCTATAATTGTATAATAAATAAAAATAAGTCGTTATGTGTAAAAAACTACTTTTATTATTGCTCTTGTTGCCTTTTCAACTATTATCAGCTCAGACTAAATTGCTGACGGACTTCCCGGAAGGATACACTCCCGAAGAGGTCGGTAAGCGTTTGGCATACCGCTTTGTAGGTGAGAAGCACGCACTTCATGCCGGTAAATGGATTGGATATCCGGAAACATTCTACTGGAATGGCGCGCTGAAATATGCTGCGGTAACAAAAGATAAAGAGTTGATAAAGCTTCTGGAAGATAAGTTTGCCCCTCTGTTTACATCAGAAAAGGCGCTGCAGCCGATTATGAATCATGTGGATTTGAATATGTTCGGCAGCCTTCCACTGGATATGTACCGGGTGACAAAGGATAAGAAATACTGGTATCTGGGACTGCCTTATGCCGATTCTCAGTGGGAAGTTCCCGCAAATGCAAATCCTAAAGAAAAGGAATGGGCTGAAAAAGGGTATTCTTGGCAAACACGTTTGTGGATTGATGATATGTACATGATTACGATTGTGCAGACTCATGCGTATAAAGTGACGAAGGACCGTAAATATATCGACCGCGCAGCGAAAGAAATGGTGATGTACCTGGATGAACTGCAACGCCCGAATGGTCTTTTCTATCATGCACCGGATGTTCCTTTCTATTGGGGACGTGGAAACGGATGGATGGCGGCAGGTATGTCGGAACTGCTCCGTTGTTTGCCAAAGAAGCACAAAGACCGTGCCCGTATCCTGGAAGGCTATCAGAAAATGATGAAAAGCCTGAAGGAGTATCAGAACGCAGATGGCTTGTGGAATCAGTTGATTGACAAGTCTGATTGCTGGACAGAGTCATCCGGGTCGGCTATGTTTACTTTCGCATTCATTATGGGTGTGAAGAATGGCTGGCTGGATGCGGAAGAGTATGCACCTGCTGCCCGAAAAGCCTGGCTGGCTTTGGTTCCGTACGTTAACGAAAAGAACCAGGTAAGAGAAGTCTGTGTCGGAACCAATAAAAAGAACGACCTGCAGTACTATTATGACCGTCCTCGTCGTACAGGTGATTATCATGGACAAGGTCCCGTTCTTTGGTGTACCGTCGCTCTTCTGGAAAAGTAACAGAGTATTTCCTTATTCTTGTTTTACCGGCACTCGATGAACAGGCAAAAAGGACATCATCTGTTCCGTTTTGGTACTATTTTACTTATTCTACACTCATTTAGAACGAATTCTTTTACTAATTGCTCAATTTGTTTTACTGAAATAAAGTGATCTTCGCTAATTTTGTCCTCGTTGATAAGAGCCGGCAATGGCTTGGGAAATATATCTAAATAAAGTATTAACAGAATCAGAATTAGCGCTGATTCATATAATTATGATGAGCTGTATGAACTTAAAATTCTTGCTTTGTGGAATAGCTATCGGGCTATTGACCGGGACTGCCTGGGCCGTTGATTATACGCCGGAACAGGTGAATGCGCATATTTCTTTGAAAGTGCCCGGGAATAAGGCTAAGCAGTACCCTTTAATTTTAAAGAGAACGCAGAATGATAATTCTGCCTATCAGTTAGTAGCCTCCGAAAATATTCCGCTGACGATTTCTCAGAAGATCAAAGAGGCTAATGGGCGTCTACATATTGATATGTGTATTACAGCTCTGGAAGATGTGTATTTTAACTATGGACAGAATGTGTCTACCGGTTTCCGTCACGACGATTGCTTGTTTTATATGCCCGGATTTTGGTATCGCCGTAATCTGCGTTCGCCCAAAGAAGCTCCTTCATTCCATACATCCGATAGCTGGGTGGTCCGTGAAGATAGATTGAGTGCTCCATTGACAGGAATCTATAATGAGAAGAACAAGCGGTATATGACGGTAAACCGACTGGATAAGTTTACGACCGACGCTTTGACTACGCATAAGGAAGGTGAAGTGATTCTTTCCGGAAAAACATCCCTGGGCTTTACAGGTTTTGAGAATCAGAATGGAGTGGCTGCACTTTCTTTCGGTTTCCCCTATGAGGAAGCTCCCAGAAGCTATATCCGTAAACTGACATTGGCACCTAAAGTAGAAGCTTTCCAACTGCTGAAGAAAGGAGAAAACGTCATGTTAACCTGGGAAATCTCGGAAAACAGTGCGGATGACTTCTCCGATTTTGTACGTCATGCCTGGGAATATTCTTATGATACTTATGCACCGAAACCGGTTGACACTCCTTACTCCATTTCTGATATGAAGCAGACGCTCAGCAATTTCTTTGTGAATAGCCTGGTGAGTAAGCCGGAATTGACTTATAATTCGGGTGTCGGTCTGCGGACAGACGACTGTAAGAGTAACGGCGAAGCGGAAATCGGTTTCGTGGGACGTGTGCTTTTGAATTCGTTCAATGCCTGGGAATATGGCTGGGAAACTAACCGTGAAGAACTGAAGGAAAATAGTCTCAAGATCTTTGACAGTTATCTGAAGAACGGTTTTACACCGGCGGGTTTCTTTAAGGAATTTGTCAATTTAAACCGTGGAATTGAAGAACCGGTACATAGCATTCGACGTCAGTCTGAAGGAATTTATGCGATGCTTCATTTCCTGGCATACGAAAAGGAACAGGGACGCAAGCACCCGGAATGGGAACAGCGGGTCAAACAGATGTTTGAAATGTTCCTGAAACTTCAGAACGCTGACGGCAGCTTCCCCAGAAAATTCCGTGATGACTTTACGATTGTAGATAAAAGCGGAGGCAGTACTCCTTCAGCAACATTGCCATTGATACTGGGATATAAATATTTCAAGGACAAACGATATCTTGCCAGCGCCAGAAAGACAGCCGAATATCTTGAGAAGGAACTGATCTCCAAAGCAGACTATTTCTCTTCCACACTTGATGCGAACTGCGAGGACAAAGAAGCATCGCTGTATGCTGCCACTGCTACATACTATCTTTCACTGATTACGAAAGGCGAAGAACATAAGCATTATGCTGACCTGACAAAGAAGGCCGCCTACTTTGCCCTGTCATGGTATTATCTGTGGGACGTTCCGTTTGCTCCGGGACAGATGTTGGGAGACATTGGCATGAAAACCCGCGGTTGGGGAAATGTGTCGGTGGAAAATAATCATATCGATGTATTTGTTTTTGAATTTGCTGACGTGCTTCGTTGGTTGGCCAAAGAATACAAAGAGAACCGCTTGTCTGATTTTGCAGAGGTGATCTCAACCTCCATGCGTCAGTTGCTGCCTCATGAAGGCCATATGTGCGGCATTGCCAAGGTCGGCTATTATCCGGAAGTGGTTCAGCACACCAACTGGGATTATGGAAAGAATGGAAAAGGATATTACAACGATATTTTTGCTCCCGGCTGGACGGTTGCTTCCTTGTGGGAACTTTATACTCCCGGACGTGCGGAGACTTTCCTGAAGAAATAAAACTGTACAGGTTGTGTCCTGCAGAAACCTTTTAAATTATATCATGATGAAACAATTGATTATCTTATTAGTCGTATTTTTTAATTGTTCGTATCTGTCTGCTCAGTGGAAACCGGCAGGAGAACGGATTAAAACAGAATGGGCTACCAAAATAGACGTTGAGAATGTGTTGCCCGAGTATCCCCGCCCCATTATGGAACGTCCGGACTGGGTGAACCTGAACGGGTTGTGGAATTACGCCATAACTCCGGTAGGGCAGGCGGCTCCTCAAAAATATGAGGGACAGATTCTGGTTCCTTTTGCGATAGAATCCAGCTTGTCCGGTGTAGGAAAAAGACTCGGAAAGGAAAATGACTTGTGGTACCAACGAAAGTTCTCTGTGCCGTCAAAATGGAAAGGCGAACGTGTATTGCTGCATTTTGGAGCTGTTGACTGGAAAACTGATATTTGGGTAAATCAAATAAAAATAGGACAGCATACTGGTGGCTTTACTCCTTTCTCATTCGATATCACTCCTGCCTTGAAGAATGGAGAGAATGAACTGGTAGTAAAGGTTTGGGACCCGACGGATAATGGTACTCAACCCAGAGGAAAACAAGTGAATAAGCCCTCCGGTATCTGGTATACGCCGGTTAGTGGAATATGGCAGACAGTATGGCTGGAACCCGTGCCTGCACAGTCTATCACAAACATCAAAACAACTCCTGATATCGATCTGAATAAGCTGACAGTAGAAGTAGCTACTGATGAGAAGAAACTTTCGGATAAAATAGAAGTGAAGGTGTTCGATGGAAAGGAGCTGGTGGCTAAAGGAGTTTCCATTAATGGTATTCCTGTTGAAATAGCCATGCCGGCTGATGTGAAGTTATGGTCACCGGATTCTCCTTCTTTGTATGATCTGGAGATCAGCCTGTTCGAAGGCAATAAGCTGGTGGATAAGGTCAAGAGTTACGCTGCCATGCGTAAATTCTCTACCAAGAGAGACAAGAACGGCATTGTGCGCTTGCAGTTGAATAATAAGGATCAGTTCCAGTTCGGTCCTTTGGATCAGGGCTGGTGGCCCGATGGGCTGTATACGGCTCCTTGTGATGAGGCGCTGGTATATGATATTCAAAAGACGAAAGACTTTGGTTATAACATGATCCGTAAACATATCAAGGTGGAACCGGCTCGTTGGTATACGCATTGCGACCGTCTGGGAATTATTGTATGGCAGGATATGCCGAGCGGAGATAAGAATCCGGAATGGCAGATGCGCGAGTATTTTACAGGAACGGAGAAGAAACGTTCCGCAGAATCGGAAGCAACCTATCGCAAAGAATGGAAGGAAATCATCGATTGTCTTTATTCTTATCCTTGCATTGGTACATGGGTACCGTTTAATGAGGCCTGGGGACAGTTCAAGACTCCTGAAATTGCTGAATGGACCAAACAATATGACCCTTCCCGCCTGGTGAATCCTGCCAGTGGTGGTAATCATTATACTTGTGGTGATATGCTTGACTTGCACCATTATCCGGGTCCGGAAATGTTTCTGTATGACGCCCAGCGTGCTACAGTGCTCGGAGAATATGGTGGTATCGGCCTGGTGTTGAAAGAGCATCTCTGGGAACCGGATCGTAACTGGGGATATGTTCAGTTTAATACTTCTAAGGAGGCAACCGATAAATACATGGAATATGCCAATGTATTGAAAGAACTGATTCCCCGTGGATTCTCGGCTGCTGTCTATACGCAGACTACGGATGTGGAAGTAGAAGTAAACGGATTATTGACTTATGACCGTAAGGTTATCAAGCTGGATGAGAAAACATTGAGGAAGATGAATAAGGAGATCTGTGATGCTCTGAAATAACCGGTTCTATTTACTCATGATATTTATCTGATTGTTGGTATGGGGTGGACTAAAAAACTTTTTTAGCCCGCCCTGTGTCATTATTGACGGTTCGGGTGCAGAGCATAGCTGTTCTGCCCGAAAAAATAAGTAACTTTGTCGGCATCGTATAATTATAAACTTAAAAAGTCTGTCTATGATAAAGAAAGGGATGAATGCTCTTTTGCTTCTTTGCATCCTGTTGGTTTGCAGCGGAAAAAGTAGTGCAATGGAGAAAGAAGGAAAGAATATTCCGGAAAAAGAAGTGAGTGTCGAGTCGGATCGCCTGCCCATCGCCGATCCGTATGTGATGCTTTACAATAATAAGTATTATGCCTATGGCACCGGTGGCACAACGAAAGGTGAAGGTTTCGCCTGTTTTTCTTCCGACGATTTGAAGAACTGGAAACGGGAGGGGCAAGCATTGTCGGCAGCCGATTCATACGGGAAGTGGGGCTTTTGGGCACCGGAGGTTTACTATATCGAATCGAAGAAGAAATTTTATATGTTTTATTCGGTAGAAGAGCATATCTGTGTGGCGACTTCCGACTCCCCTGTAGGCCCGTTCCGGCAGGAAGTGAAACAACCTGTTTGGGAGGAGAAAAGCATCGATACATCTCTCTTTATAGATGACGATGGTACTCCCTATCTTTTTTTTGTGCGGTTTACCGGTGGAAATGTTATTTGGGTGGCTCGGATGACCGATGATTTGATGAAGATTGAAACGGAAACATTATCTCAATGCGTGAAAGCGGAAGAACCGTGGGAACTTTTGCAGGCTAAAGTAGCAGAAGGGCCTTCTGTACTGAAGAAGAATGGAACATATTATCTGATTTATTCTGCCAACCATTATCAGAATAAGGGCTATGGAGTAGGCTATGCCACCTCCAAGTCGCCAATGGGACCGTGGGTTAAGTATAGCAAGAATCCGCTTCTGCAAGGTGTTGAGGCTATGGGATTGGTAGGTACGGGACATGGCGCACCTTTCCAATGCAAAGATGGCAGCTGGAAATACATTTTCCATGCTCACTGGAACAAAGAGAAAATACATCCGCGTACTTCCTATTTCAAGGATTTCGCTATCTCAGACCAAGGAGTGGTTTCTATCAGCGGAAAGGTTATCGAGCCGAGAGTTGTGAAATAATCGCTTGAATGCTTGAAAACGCGGCAGGTACTTGACAAACGCCTTTTATTGTTGTATATTTGTAGTTCAATAATGTAAACCTATAAAATGACAGATGAAAGAAAAAAGTAAAATCATATTCCTGAATGGTATAATATAGCAACAAGTATGGACTATCTTCCTGAGATACATCAGATGATAGAGTATCAGATATAGGCTGAAGGCTGCGGACTTTATAAAGTTTGCAGCCTTTTTTGTCTTAAAAACTTGATGAATTTATTGCGAATTTCGTTTAGAGAGTTTATAATAAACGGTGGGGACGTTTATAATAAACGATCATGGAATTTATTATAAACGTATAGAGAGTTTATGTATAGACTTGTTGTTATTTTTGTATGGCTGTAATTCCGGCTATTCGACGACGATGTCTGTTGGTAATTATCGCAGACATATTGCGTGGTAATCAAAGAAGACAAATTTTTGAATTTGTTATCGGCAGTGGGAGCCAGTCGTTTATTTGAATCAGTTGAATCTCCTTCTTTACGGAAAAAGAGGAAGCAATGCGAACGGATTCTGATTTTGAACATACATTATGTGGTTGCGCTGATTTTCGAATTTCTTATTTTTGATTTATTGGTTTTAGAGAAACATTCGTTTTTCGTAATCCAAAAAATGGAATATTAAGAAGGTGAAAACATGCAAACGATTTTAAAAATCTATGTATTTTTGTGTTATAACCTTCAAAACAGTATGAGAAGCTTTCCTTCTTTCAAGGCAGAATCAGGCTGTTTGCGGGTTTAAGCACAAATGGAATTTTTTATTAAATTGACGAATAAACGCTTGGTTAATGATAAATCATACCTTTTATTGTTAGATTTCTTTTATTATTTTAATAAGGGTAACTAAAGAATCATTTTAAAAATTAAAGAATTATATAAGTAAAGAACATTTTATATTTTTGTATCGTTTTGAATTTAAAAATAACAGGTTTAAAGAAGAATTATGGCATCTATAAAGTTATTACTCAATAAACAGCGAATGCTTAATAATGGTACATTTCCATTGGTGTTCCAGTTTATTCACCGGAGGCGGAAGTTGCTTTATTATACCAAGTATCATATCTTTCAGCAACAATTGGCTGATGGATCATGGGAGGTTGAATACTGCGAGTCATCGATTTATTCGATGAAAGAGATTAAAGAAATGAATCGTGAGTTGAAGCGGGAATACAGGCGCTTTCAGCAGCGTATAGCGGAGCTGGAGAAGAATAATGAAGAGTATTCCGTAGATGATATCGTAGAGTTTAAAAAGAGTCATCATCATCATTCATATCTGCTTTTGCAGTATATAGATAAGCAGATTGGCTATAAGAAAAGGATAGGAAAGGATGGTATTGCGGCTGCTTATCATAGCACTTATATTTCCTTGAAGAAATACATTGGTGTGGTTTCCGCACGTAAGTCGGATATCAGAATGGAGGAAATAAACTTCGGCTTTGTGGTAGGGTACGAGGATTATCTGAGTGTGCAGGGACTGGCTAGAAATACGATTAACTATTATCTGCGCAATTTCCGGACAATCTATAATTCCGCTGTCCGGGATGGATTTAAAACTAAGAGTGAGAATCCTTTTGCCTGCATCCAGACAAAGCCTTGCAAGACTATAAAACGGGCAATCAATAAAGATGATATGAAGAAGCTGTCTTCTCTTGTTTTGCCGGTTCAATCGGGGATGGACATCGCACGGGATTTGTATTTGTTCAGCTTCTATGCTCAGGGAATGGCATTTGTAGATATTGTATTCTTGAAAAAGAAGAATATACGTGATGGTATATTGAGCTATCGCCGTCATAAGTCGCAACAGTTGATTCATATCGTAATCACTCCTCAGATGCAGAGGATGATAGATAAATATGCGAATGACAGTGAATATGTATTTCCAATTATTGATACTTCTCTGTCAACGACTGTCTACGACCAGTATCGCCTGGCTCTGGGACGGATTAACCGTTATTTGAAAAAGATCACCTGCCGTTTGAATATAAATGTCCGTCTGACAACGTATACTGCCCGCCATACTTGGGCCACATTGGCGAGAGACAGCGGAGCTCCCATCTCTGTCATCAGTGCTGGGCTGGGCCATACTTCAGAGGAAATGACGAGAGTATATCTTAAGGAATTCGATCAGGAAACGCTGGCGCGGGTAAATCGTATCGTAACTAATCTGTTATAATATGAAACATAAATTTGTTCTTCAAATTTTGTAAAGCTCATATTTATAACTTATATTTGTAAACGGTATCTATTTTGTAATAGAGAGTATATCAATCGCTTATTAATAGCGATGTTGCAAAATAAGACTATTTTTCGCAAATAGCCATTATCGAAAAGTACGTTAATATTCTCCTTTTGTACGCCCCATGACTTCTCTTTAAAGATTGTCGGTTTTCGCCTGATAATGGTCTATCAATTGTTTGGGAGTACAGTGAAAATGCTGTTTGAAATAACGGTATAGCTGTGCTTGAGATTCAAAGTTGCATACCTCCATTAGTTGTTTGACACATATACCCGGCTCTGTAACTTTTCCCAAAATGCGTTTCTTTAATTGTTTCATCATCCATTGTTTCGCGGTGATCCCGAATTCTTCCTTGAATTTAATAAAGAAGCTGGTTCTTCCTATATTTGAGAGTGTAATCAGCTCATCAAGATTATTTACTTTAGTATAGTTCTGCATGACAAAATCTCTAAACTCTAATTGCCGCCCGATAATAGGGTGGAAAAGTGTAGCAATTTCTTTTTTATTATAGAATCCTCTTAATAGGAAGAAAAATTCACGTTCTATTACATCGTGCAGGTAGGTACAGTTCATTTCATTCCTCAAACAGTGGACAACTGTTTCAAAGAATGGCATTAGTGGATAGCGAATGGGGATAGGGCTGAAATCATAGTTAATATTTTCACAAATGGAGCTTAAACCTTGAAATAAAAGTTTGTCACAGTTATTTTGAGGCATATCAAATGCCATAGCCAGCATTTGTGATTTGGTTGTTGCGGAAATCTTCACCATTGAAGACTTGGGCAGTACTACCATTTCATTGCCATGAAATGTGTGGTTACAAAATTGGTTACAGTATACCGAAAAATCACCTTTTAAAAAAAGCAAAAGATAATTTTTGTGAGTATACTCTTCCTCTATGCATTTTTCCTTGTCGAATTTAATATATTTGAATCCTGTAACAATATCTGTCATGTAATTTTTGCATGACAAATGTTCCCTAACGTAAAGTAATCCATCTGGTAATTGTTCCCCTTTCATATCCTTCCCTTTTTGATGATAAGAAAGCGATTATACTTCATTCTGCTTCATAATTGATTCAGTATGGTTTGATATAATCGCTTTGTTATCAGTGTGTTATGATGAATGATCCTAAGCCTTGTCAAGTATCTACAGGGTATGAAACATAATATGTGGTATATGACTATGCATAAATCCCTATCAATCAATAGTATATAGACAATAAAGACATTCTTACTCTCTATTACAAAATAGAGAGTAAGAATGTAGGGGAATTATATATGATTAAAACGCTGTTTGTCAGTTGATTGGGCGATTGTCTTGTGTGAGGAATAGTATGGCTGTAAGATCAGACCGGATGATTCTTGTTTAATGAAAAGTAGAAAAACGGCAGCACTTATTTGTTGGAAAAAGTGGATTATGGAATGAATTATTTTTTTATAGCAATAGCATTTTTAGTTGCGGTATTTATGGGGTGGATCATCACTCCTCAGATTTTACTCGTAGCTTTTAGAAAACGACTGTTTGACTCTGTTGGTGGTCGTAAGACCCATAACGGTATAGTACCACGTTTGGGAGGAGTTGTGTTCGTCCCGGTGCAGTGCTTTCTATTAGTGCTATCTATGTTTTTTATGTATAAACTAGAAATGACACCTCATCTTCAGGACCCATTTATACCATTTCAATTTTTATTGCTGATGATTGGGTTGCTTATTCTGAGTATGGTCGGAGTGATAGACGATTTGATCAGGATTGACTATCGCAGAAAATTCGCAGCTCAGATTGTCGCTTCTTCATTTCTTCCGTTATCCGGACTCTGGATTAATGACTTGTATGGATTACTCGGAATAACTACTTTGTCTCCTTGGATTGGGATGCCTTTGACGGTGTTTGTGGCTGTCTTTATTATTAATGCCGTTAATTTGATTGATGGAATCGACGGGCTTTGCTCCGGTCTGGTCGGCATGGGCGCTTTGGTTTTTGGTTTCTTGTTTATTTATAATGCAGCATGGTTACACGCAGTGTTTGCCTTTATCACCGCAGGGGTGCTATGTCCTTTTTTCTATTACAATGTATTCGGTAAGTCAAAAGGGAGGCAACGAATTTTTATGGGGGATACTGGAAGTCTGACGCTGGGGCTTTCGATGGCTTTTCTGGCAATCAGCTATGCGATGAATAATCCGTTGATAAAGCCTTTCTCGGAAGGAGCGATAGTGGTTTCTTTCGCTACGTTGATTGTTCCTCTTTTTGATGTAGTCCGTGTGGTGCGGATACGTTATCGGCAGCACAAGCCTCTCTTTATGCCCGACCAAAACCATATACATCATAAGTTCCTGAGAGTGGGGGTGTCTCATTATGTCGCAATGATTCTTATTCTGGCTTTGGCATTGTTCTTTAGCTTCTTCAATATTGTTGCGGTAGAATACATCAGTAATAACATCGTGATTTTTATAGATATCGTACTGTGGATTGCTTTCCATATATGGTTGGACAGGCGAGAGCTTATCCGGGCAAAACACGGGGTGGCAAATAATTAAATTGAATGATATGAAAATAGCTATTATCGGTGGTTCCGGATTCGTGGGAAGTCGTTTGATCGGGCTGTTACAGACCGTTCCGAACTTCGAACTGCTGAATATTGACAAGCAGCAGAGTGAACTTTATCCTCATCTGACGCAAATAGCCGATGTGCTGGATGTACAGAAGCTGACAGGGTTGCTGACTGGAACTGATCTTGTGGTTTTATTGGCTGCCGAACATAAAGACAACGTAACTCCTGCATCGCTTTATTATACGGTGAATGTAGAAGGGACGCGTAATACACTTCAGGCTATGGAAAGTAATGGAATTGCCCGTTTGGTATTCACCAGTTCCGTTGCTGTCTATGGATTGAACAAAGATAATCCTTCAGAATTGCATCCGGCCGATCCGTTTAATGATTACGGTCGTAGTAAGTGGCAGGCGGAATGTCTGTTGCAGGAGTGGTATGACACGCATCGGGAGTGGAATATTAATATTCTTCGTCCCACAGTTATCTTTGGAGAGGGCAACAGGGGGAATGTGTATAATTTGTTGCGGCAGATTACTTCCGGACGATTTCTGATGGTAGGAGACGGCGAAAACCGGAAGTCGATGGCTTATGTCGGTAACGTAGCTTCTTTTATCACCTTTCTGGTTGAGAATAAAAAGGAGGGATATCATGTATTTAATTATATCGATAAGCCGGATTTTACAATGAATGATTTGGTGTATCATGTCGGGGATGTGTTGAATAAACACATTCCTACTACGCATTATCCCTACTGGTTAGGAATGTTGGGTGGGTATTGCTTTGATGCTTTGGCTAAGATGACGGGAAGAAAATTGCCGGTGAGTTCTGTTCGTGTGAAGAAGTTCTGTGCGGTGACTCAGTTTGATTCTATTAAGGTGCAGTCATCGGGTTTTAAGCCGGCTTTCTCTATGGAAGAAGGGTTGAGACGGACGTTGCAATACGAATTTGGTTCAGGAGCTAAAGAAACTATTAATTGATAAACTTGGCTTTTCCTTTTTGAAAGATAAAACAGATAGGAAAGGCCGGATATAATATAAAATTTTTCAGGTAGCCGTCATGTATGTGACTGGCGGGAGCGGAGCGCGCTTGGAGGGTACCTTATTGTGACTTTAAATGGTAGAATTGGAGGAGTTATTATGGATGAAATAAAGAGTTGGCTGGTTGTTTGCGTACAGAGCAACAGAGAGAAGAAAACCTATGAACGTCTGTCGGCATTAGGTTTTGAATCTTTTCTTCCGTTACAGGAGGAGACACATCGGTGGAGTGACCGAAGCAAGAAAGTGCAGCGGGTAGTTATTCCCATGGTTGTTTTTGCCCGGATAGCTCCTTCCGAACGTATTCCTGTGCTTCGTCTTCCTTCTGTCAGCCGCTTTATGGTATTGCGCGGGGAAAGTGCTCCGGCAAGCATCCCGGATGCACAGATGGAACGTTTCCGTTTTATGCTCGATTATTCGGAAGAAGCGGTTGAAATGTGTTCGGAGCGTATCCAGCCGGGTGAACAGGTAAAAGTCATCAAAGGGCCGCTGACAGGATTAACAGGGGAGTTGTTAACAATGGATGGAAAGAGTAAAGTAGCCGTCAGGATTAATATGCTGGGAGCTGCAATGGTAGAAGTGCCGGTAGGGTTTGTGGAGAGAATATGATGCTGTTAGGTAATTACTACTAAGAAAAAACAACTGAGATTACAAACCATGAAGGAACAGCAGATTACAGTAACTTCCCCTTTATTACCATCTTTGGAGGAGTTAAATGTTTACTTGCAGGATATATGGCAACGCAAATGGATTACTAATAATGGATATTATCATAAAGAACTTGAAAAGGCTTTATGTGATTATTTAGACGTATCCTATATCAGCCTGTTTACTAATGGGACTTTGCCATTAATGACAGCCTTACAGGCACTTCATATTACGGGAGAGGTTATTACTACTCCTTATAGCTTTGTAGCGACCACTCATTCTTTATGGTGGAATGGCATTACTCCAGGGTTTATTGATATAGAACCGGATACGTGCAATCTTGATCCGGATAAGATTGAAGCGGCCATCACGTCACGCACTACGGCTATTATGCCGGTACATGTTTATGGTAACCCTTGTAATATGGCACGTATACAAGAAATTGCTGATAAGTATGATTTAAAAGTGATTTATGATGCAGCTCATGCTTTCGGCGTAAAAGTTGATGGAGAAAGTATTCTTCGTGCCGGCGATATGTCGATATTGAGTTTCCATGCAACTAAAGTCTATAATACAGTTGAAGGCGGTGCGTTAGTGACGCATGATGAAAGCTCTAGAAGAAATATTAATTATCTGAAGGATTTTGGTTTTGCCGGAGAGGCGGAAGTTGTGGCTCCTGGCATTAATGGTAAAATGGACGAAATCCGGTCCGTATATGGGCTGTTGAATTTTAAACAAGTGGATGCAGCTATTGAGGCTCGTCGTCAGGTAGCTGTTTGTTATCGTGATGCTTTACGCAATGTAGAAGGCATTACCTTTTTTGATGACATGCCTGATGTGCAGCACAGCTATGCCTATTTCCCCATCTTTGTAGATGCGGAAAAGTATGGGATGATTCGCGATGAACTTTATTTTAAGATGAAGGCACACAATATACTGGGACGTCGTTATTTCTATCCGCTTATCAGTACTTTTTCAACTTATCGTGGATTGGAGAGTGCTGACCCTGCGAATCTGCCAAATGCGCATAAAGTAGCAGATATGGTCATTTGTCTGCCTATGCATCACGCATTGAATAAAGATGATTTGGATAGGGTATTGAATATTTTAATAAAGTAAGGATTTCTTTCTATTAATATAATTCTGAAATATGCCCCCCTATTCGTGTGGAAGGTATCATCCGTTATGATACAGGTGATATTGCCACTATCGGTGAGATGAGAGACAATGTACTATATAGCATCGACCAGTTAGTCGGTCGCAAAACAGATCTTATTTGTAAAACGAATGGTGAGCCTGTTGATTTTGCTAATAGTATTCCTCCTGTGATAAATAATAACCTGGATGTTTTGCAATGCAATGGCAGTTTATTCAACATGCAGCTAAATCTTACACCTTGAAACTATTATTAAGGGACATTAGGTTAAAGAAGAAAGAAGCTTATTATGCATCGTTATCAAGGAATATATTGGGATTTGATGCTGAACTTAAAATCGATTTTGTGGATGGTATTCCAATATCGAGTTCGGGGAAACGGAGATTGGTTATTTGTGAATATCAGCATATTTAGCTCTACATTGGTATATAGCGAATAGTTTTATGAGTGATGTGAAAAATATAATTTATGTTTTGGGAGTTGGACATAATACTCCTGTTTTTATTGATTTGGCAGAAGCTTGTGGGTATAAAGTAATAGGACTATACCATTATAATAGTGAAAGAATAGGCGAACAAGATCATGGATTCGATATTTTAGGTTCTTTTGAAGATTTATATGAAAAGGAGGATTTGGCAGGACTGAATTTTCTTCTTACAATGGGGGATAATACAATTAGAACAGAAGTTTGTAAGAAGCTATGTTCATTAGGTGGAAATGTTCCGACCTTGGTTCATCCAACGGCTATTGTCTCTCGTTTTGCATCTATATCGTCGATTGGAGTCTATATTGGTCCTTTTACTTATATTCAGGCTGATACGATCATCGATGAAAATACAGTCATTCTATCAGGAGTTAATATTTCCCATTCTAATAAGATAGGAAAAAGTTGCTTTATAGCAGGCGGTGTTACTATTGGTGCGTATACTATTGTTGAAGATTTTGTTTTTATGGGACAGGGAACTTTGAGTATATCAGGGAAAGTAAACTTGATTGGAACTCACGCATATATTGGAGCAGGGTCATTGGTGACTCGTGACGTTGCTCCTTTTACAGTATCCGCAGGTTCGCCTGCAAAAGAAATAAAAAATGGAGCGTTGATTGATGGAGTTTCTTGTTAGCATTTGTTGTATAACATATAATCACGCACCATTTATCCGTCAATGTTTGAATGGCTTTGTAATGCAAAAAACAAAATTTCCATTCGAAATATTGATTCATGATGATGCGTCTACAGATGGAACTCAAGAAATAATTCGAGAGTACGAGCAAAAGTATCCGGATATAATAAAGCCTATATATCAGGCTGAAAATCAATATTCAAAAGGGATAAAAATAAATTTAACCTATAACTTTCCTCGGGCTAAAGGTAAATATATAGCATTTTGTGAGGGCGATGATTATTGGACTGCCCCTGATAAATTGCAAAAACAAGTGGATTTTTTAGAAAGTCATTTAGACTATGTCATGTGTTCACATCGTTATAGATTATATTTCCAGAAAGAAGAAAGAATAGATGATGAAATCAGACCCATTGAAAACTTATCTGATGGGAAAGAGTTTGACTTATTTTTCTTAACTCGTGGAGGATGGTTATTCCAAACATTAAGTGTGGTATTCAGAAGGACTGTAATAGATTTAAATGAGCTTTTTAAGTATACAATGCAGATAGATGCTGTACTGTATTATGTTTTTTTGAAAAAAGGAAAAGGATATTGTATGCCTGATGTAATGGGAGTATATAGAGTGCACGATGCGGGTGTATGGTCAAGCCTTAATTTGAATCATCAGCGGATGTTTTCTTTAAAAGCAAGGAAAGCTATTTATGATGTTGAGAAAACGGATGAGGCTGCATTATTCATCTTGTCACAGTTCTCACGTCCAATGGGGCGGATTCAGGTTGTTAGAGAATATTCTATGTTTGTGAGAATCACAAAGATATTAATAGCTCATTTCGGTGCAGGCTTTGTATTGAGAATGTGGATTGACAGGCTACTTTTTAATAAAAAGTTGTGTGTGAATGAATTTTATCAGATAGAGGATTTCTGCAGAAGAAAGAAAATCAGGTAATAGGATAAAGGTATTAAAATAACTTCTTTCACAAAAATGAATATAGCATTGATTATAGCGGGCGGATCTGGAAATAGGATGGGGCAGGATATACCGAAGCAGTTTATACATGTGAATAATTGTCCGATAATTGTATATACCATGCTAGCTTTTCAAAAGCATCCGGATATATCTGCTATTGCCGTTGTTTGTTTAGGCGGATGGGAAACAGTCATGGCTTCATATGCGCATCAGTATAATGTGACAAAGTTACGTTGGGTATTTCCCGGTGGTACGAGTGGGCAGGAGTCAATTCGTAATGGCATATATGGCTTAAGAAATAATGATGTGAAGAATAATGATCTGGTTTTAATACACGATGCTGTCCGTCCATTGGTGTCTCAGAGCATAATATCTTCGAATATTGCTACTTGTCAACATTATGGTTATGCTATTACGGGAGTCCGCTGCCAGGAAGCTATTTTAGAGAGTGAGGATGGTTTTTACTCTACAACAAGCATTCCAAGGGATAAATTGATAAGAACTCAAACGCCTCAGACTTTTCGGTTGAAAGATATCATAAATGCTCATGAGATGGCAAAGGAAAAAGGAATTGTGAACTCAGTGTCTTCATGTACTCTTTTGGCTGAGCTGGGAGGATACGAAATGCATATTGTTCCAGGGGAAGGAAGAAATATAAAGATTACTACTACTGAAGATCTGGAAATCTTTAAAGTTATGTTGCAAACCTCCCAAAAAGAGTGGCTGAAATGATGACTTATTACGATGATATAGAGAGAGTCATAGAATTGGATTTGCCATGGGAAACTCTTAATGAAGCAAATATATTGATTGTAGGAGCTTCGGGCCTGATAGGGAGGGCGTTGGTAGATACATTGATGCAATTGCCGGATAAGACGTTTCATCTTTATGCAGGGGTCCGTGATTTGGCTTATGCGCATAGTTGTTTCTTGAAATACAAGAATGCTGATTCTCTTACCTTGATACAATGTGATGTAACCATACCGATATCATATGATATAGATTTTCACTATATTATCCATGCTGGGAGTTATGCTGGTCCGGATGCTTTTCTAAATGATCCGGTTGGGGTTATGAAAGCAAATATCTGGGGAGTTGATAATTTATTTTCATACGGAATACAGCATCATTTGAAAAGGTTTCTGTACGTATCTTCTGCTGAAGTATATGGAGAAGGTGATGGAACACCTTTCTGTGAAGAAGATAGCAGTTATCTTAACTGGACTTCATTGAGAGCATGTTATCCTATAGCAAAACGCACAGCTGAAACTTTGTGTATTTCTTATGCGTCTCAATATCAAATTGAAATCTTGATAATACGTCCTTGTCATATTTACGGACCTCTTTTTACATCTAAGGATGATCGTGTTTATGCGCAATTGATTCGGAATGCAATGGCCAATGAGGATATAGTATTGAAAAGTTCGGGGGGACAGCTACGTTCTTGGTGCTATGTGGTTGATTGTGTTTTTGCTCTTCTTTATGTTTTATTAAAAGGAGAAACGAAGAATGTCTATAATATAGCAGACACTCGGTCGAATGCCCGTATATATGAATTTGCGGAGCTGGTGGCATTAAAAAGTGGCCGGAAAGTTGTTTTTGAGATACCGGATAGTGCTGTAGATAATCATTCTGTTATATCGCAAGCGATATTCAGTACAGATAAAATAAATGAAATAGGCTGGTCTCCCCGATGGCGACTTGAAGAAGGAATTTCACATACACTTAATACTGTCTTTTAGAGCTTGGATATTTATTTATGGGAATGATTTATAAACTACTACGCTCATTGAAATGGACTTGCTCCAGATTTATCTATATGAATACTTTGAAAATAAGAATTCGTAAAGTAAGGCAGAAGGAGAATATAAGAGTCCTGTTTGCTGTTGCCGAGACTGCAACTTGGAAAAACGATACTCTCTATAGAGCGATGTTGAAACATCCCAGATTTACTCCGTTTATTCTTGTTCTGCCGGACGAGCAAAAAGAACCCAGCTTATCAAAAGAAGAGGTTGATTTATGTTTTGACTTCTTTCGTAAAAGCGGATATGAGTGTAGTTATCCCTATCAGGATGGAAAACTGATAAATATTCGGAAAGTACTGAAGCCGGATATAATTTTTTATCAGAAACCTTATAAAGCTTATCCCCGAAGTTTGCTGTATTACAAGAATATGAATGCCTTATTTTGTTATACTAATTATGCTTTTCATAGTTTACTGGAAGAATGGGCCAATGAGAATGCCTTTTTTAAACTGGTGTGGCAGAACTATTATGAAAATGAGTCTGCTTATACTGATTTGAAGAAAAGATTTACAGAAGTATCATCGAATGTAGTAATTACAGGATTGCCTGTAACAGATATGTTTTTGAACGAAAGGCATGAAAACAGGTGGAAAAAGACAGATGAGAAGTGTAAACGGATTATTTGGGCTCCACATTTCTCCATATCTGATGACGGTTGTTTGAATTATTCAACTTTCTTGTCTGTTGCAGAAGATATGTTGGAGTTTGTAAAGACTACCCAGTTGCCTATTCAGATAGCTTTTAAGCCTCACCCATTATTAAAGAGTGAATTATATACTTATCCTTCATGGGGTAAGGAAAAAACAGACCGATATTATTCAGAATGGGATTCTCTGTCGAATACTCAATTGGAAACGGGTAAATATGTGGATTTATTTATGACCTCGGATGCTATGATCCACGATTGTGGCTCTTTTACTATCGAATATCATTATACTTTGAAGCCTGTAATGTACCTTGTCAAAAGAGAAGAACATACTAAAATGATGAATCGTTTTGCAAAAGAAGCCTATGATTTACATTATAAAGGCAGGAATATGCGGGATATTCAAAGATTTATAGAAGATGTAGTATTGGAGAATTCTGATTATTTGCTAGAAAGACGAAGGTTATTTTTTAAATCATATTTATTACCTCCCAATCATCAGCAGGCAACTGAAAATATCATTCAAGCTATTTTGGGAACCGGATATTATGCAAGAAAAAACAGAATTGGACAATGATATCCGTTCACAGAGCTTTTCCGGTGTGAAGTGGGCCTCCATAGGGCATTTTTCTTCACAGGGAATAAGTTTTGTCTTAGGACTTATTTTGGCTCGTTTGCTTTTGCCTTCTGATTATGGGATGATAGGGATGCTCGGAGTGTTTACTGCATTTGCAGGATCATTTGTTGATTGCGGATTTGGTTCTGCTTTGATACGTAAGCTGAATCGTTCGGAGGCGGATTGTTCAACTATCTTTTATTATAATCTGGGTGCGAGTATATTGGTGTATATTATTTTGTACTGTACTGCTCCTTTTATAGCCTACTTTTATGATCAGCCATTAATGATAAGTGTAGTGAGAATAGCTTGCCTGACATTACCGATAGGTGCTTTATGCTCGGTACATAGTAATCTCTTGTATTGCCGGTTGAGATTTAAAGATATTGCGATTGGCAACATATTAGCAGCTTTTTTCTCAGGATGTATCGGTTTGTTTTTGGCTTATAATGATTACGGAGTCTGGGCATTAGTCTGTCAGGGAATCATTGCGTCTTTGGTGAGTTGCTGCTATCTGTGGAGGGTGTCTGGTTGGAAACCGTTATGGGTATTTTCTGTCGGTTCTTTTAAGGAACTGTTTGGCTATGGTAGTAAATTGATGTTGTCCGGTTGGCTTAATACTCTGTATGTCCAGTTATCTCCATTAATTATTGGACGATTTTATTCTTCGACAGTTTTGGGCTACTATACTCGTGCGCAAAGTTATGCGTATTTTCCAAGTAGTAATATAATGGGGATATTACAGCAGGTGGTTTTTCCTGTTCTGTCGAGGTTGCAGGATGAAGACAGGCAGTTAATAGTGGTTTATCGGAAATATATAAAGATATGTGCTGCTTTTATTTTTTGTGGGATGTCTGTTTTGGCTGCTTTGTCTAAGCCTTTGGTTATCTTTCTTTTGACAGATAAATGGCTGCCATGTGTACCGATTATGATGCTTCTTTGTTTTTCTTTTATGTTTTCGTTTGTAAATACAATAAATTTGTCTCTTTTACAGGTTAAAGGACGATCGGACTTATTCTTAAGATTAGAGATTGCTAAAAAGACTATCTCTATTACTATGATTCTTCTTAGTGCTCCGTGGGGAATCATGGCGATGTGTTGGGCGATGGTTATATATACTCAGATTGCTATTTTTATTAATACGTATTATACAGGAAGACTTTTTCATTTGGGATATCGGGAACAGTTGGCTGATTTCCTTCCTTATTTCATAATGGCACTTATCGCCAATATTCCGGCTTATATGCTGACTTATACGTCTTTGTCGGCAGGATTGCAATTGTTATTAGGAACTTCAATGAGTTTATCCATTTATATCTTGTTATTAAAGATAAAGCATGATGAGATATATCTGTTAGTAAAACAGATGCTACTGAACTTTAGCAAAGAGAGGCGGTAGAATGAATATATGTTTAATTTTTATAAGTGGCATATGTGTCTGCATGCATGCGCATGTATCATAATTAGACTTTAAAGAGTATGGCCGCTACACAATCTGAAAACATAAAGAGGATAGCTAAAAACACGTTGTTGCTTTATATCCGGATGTTATTTGGAATGTTAGTGTCACTTTATACCTCACGGGTGATTCTTAATACATTGGGAGTAGAAGATTATGGTATTTATAATGTTGTCGGTGGAGTTGTTGCTATGTTTTCAATTATTTCCAATTCTCTGTCGGTAGCTGTGAGCCGATTTCTGACCTTCGAATTGGGGACAGGAAACAGAAATAAGTTGCAGAGAATATTTTCAGCATCGTTAATTATACATATTGCTTTGGCGATCATTATTTTAGTTACTGCTGAAAGTATAGGGGTATGGTTTTTGAATACGCGGATGAATATTCCCACAGATAGAATATATGCTGCTAACTGGGTACTACAATGTTCCATATTATCATTTATGTTCAATTTGATAAGTGTACCTTATAATGCTTTGATTGTGGCTCATGAAAGGATGAAAGTCTTTGCGTATATTGGGATAGTGGATGTATTGTTACGACTGTGCGTGGTGTTGTCCTTAGCTTATATGTTTGATGATTCGGATAAGTTGATAACATATTCGCTGATGCTAGTCTGTGTTGGTATATTCTTGCAGGTTGTTTATGTTATTTATTGTAGAAAGCATTTTGAGGAATGCCACTTTCAAAGAACAATGGACAGGACTTTACTAAAAGAAATGACTGGATTTGCCGGATGGAATTTTATAGGTGCGTCTTCGAGCATATTAAAAGAGCAGGGAGTGAATATTGTCTTGAATATATTTGATGGTCCTTCGTTGAATGCTGCCAAAGGAATTGCTTCTCAGGTGAACTCTGCTGTCAGTAGCTTCGTGAGTAATTTCATGACAGCTTTGAATCCTCAGATTACCAAGCTATATGCGGTGGGAGAATATGGAAATATGGCTTCTTTAATATATCGTGGAGCTCGTTTTTCTTTTTATGTATTGTTATTCTTGTCATTACCAATCATTTTGAATACTAATTATGTGCTGATGCTGTGGCTGAATATTGTTCCGGAACATGTGGTTTCATTTGTGCGGTTAGTTCTCATTTCCGCAATGTGTGAATCAATATCCAATCCTTTGATCACAGCGATGCTGGCAACAGGTAATATACGCAATTATCAAATAATTGTTGGCGGGTTGCAAATGATGAATTTACCTGTTTCTTATGTTCTGTTGCGGATGGGACTCTTTCCGGAAGTCGTATTGATAGTGGCTATTGTTATTTCATTGTGTTGTTTGTTTGCCCGGTTAATACTTTTACGCGGAATGATAAATTTATCAGCAAGATCTTATTTATTGCATGTTTTAGGGAATGTTCTTGTTGTATCTATGCTTTCACTGGTTTTGCCATTGGTTATTAGTGGATATCTTAAGAAGGATTTTATAGGTTTCTTGTTATCGTGTTTTGCTTCTATGGTTAGCACAGGTATTGTGGTATATTATATTGGATGCACTTCTCGTGAACGTTTGTTTATAAAAGAGAAAATAGCGGGTGTGAAATACCGCATCATTGGAAATGATAAAACTGGGAAATAAAGAAAATTGTTGCGGTTGTACAGCTTGTGTAAACATCTGCTCGCATTCGGCCATTTCAATGCAGCCTGACCAATTGGGCTTTTGGTATCCGGTTATCAATAAAGAAAAGTGCGTACAATGTGGATTATGTGAGAAGGTATGTGCTTTTAATAAGGATTATTTCAAGGAGCTTAATTTGCAGAAACCGGATGTTTATGCTGTTCGGCATAAAGAGATGAAAGAAATAGAAGAAAGTCGTAGCGGAGCTATGTTTGTCGCAATTTCCGATTTAGTGTTAGATAAAGGGGGAGTGGTTTATGGCGTAGGATACACGGGGCATTTTCGTGTTTCACATAAACGTGCGTCAACAAAGGAGGAGCGGGATGAATTCAGAGGAAGCAAGTATGTGCAAAGTGATCTGAATGGAATATTTGTACAAGTAAAAGATGATCTGAAACGAGGGCTTCATGTTTTGTTTTCGGGGACTCCCTGTCAAACTTCGGGTTTATACTCTTATTTATCACTGCTTCGAATAAGTATGGAAAGGTTATGTATAGTAGATATTATCTGTCACGGAGTTCCTGGTCCTAATGTCTGGCGTGACTATTTAGCATATGTTGAGCAGAAACAAAAGATGGAAGTAAGTGCAGTAAACTTTAGAGATAAGTCAAAGTTGGGATGGGGGAGCCATCAAGAGGCATTCACTTTTAAGGAAAGGGTAGTATATGCTAGTACTTATGCTCGTATTTTTTGCCAGTCTATCATGTTCCGGCATTCATGTGGAATATGCCACTTCACCAATTTGCAACGTCCTTCGGATATTACTATTGGTGATTTTTGGGGTTGGGAGAGAGTGGATGCTCACTTTAATGCTGATAATAAGGGAGTATCTTTGGTTTTGGTCAATACCGAAAAAGGATGTTTGTTTTTTGATGAGACAAAAAAGTGGATCGATTATATTGAAACAGATCCCCAACATTGCATGCAGCTTAATCTGCAATCTCCTACTGCTATCCATCCACGACGGGATGATTTCGAACGTGACTATATCAATCATGGCTTTTTGTATGTCGGGAGAAAATATGGAGATATAGGCTGGAAATATAAGGCTAATTTATATATCCTTGTTATTAAAAGATGGACTAAATCTATGCTATATAAATGAGAATAGGCATATTAACCTTTCATCGAGCAGATAATTTGGGTGCAGTATGGCAAACCTATGCTTTGCAGAAGTTTTTAATGATGTCAGGACACGATGTTGATATTATAGATTATAGATGTAAATCAATAGAATCGGTCTATATGCCTTTCTTGTTAAAGCGATATCTTAGAAAAAATGTGTGGACTGGATTGCGTCAATTGCTCTTTGACTTGTTAGTTGCCGGAGATGTGAAGTGCAAGCATAAGAAGTTTGAAGCTTTTAGAAAGCAATATTTGAAATTATCAGCATCCGTTTTTAGTACAGATGAAATAGAGGCACTATCTTATGAAATAATAATCACAGGAAGTGATCAGGTCTGGAACAAATATTTAACAGGAAATGATTTGATGTATTTTATCCCGATTAGAAACGTCAGGAAGATTTCTTATGCTGTCAGTATGGAATATAGGTCATTGGATGATATCTCTGATAATCAAGAGTTCTATCAGTCAGTTTTAGGTTCGTACATTGCGGTGTCTGTTCGGGAAAAAACTATAGTTGACAGACTGGGAACTATAGGTATTAAGAAAGTAAAGATGACATGTGATCCTACTTTATTGTTGACTAAGAAAGATTATTTGCAGTTAATAAAAACAGAGGCTCATTCACCTTACAGAAAATATATTTTGGTATATCACCTGGCATATTCTGATGAATTAAATAAATTGGCTGGATATATCTCACAGCAGACAGGTTTTGAAGTTATCAATGTACATACTCAGTTTAGAACGAGAAGAAAAAAGATGGAAATACAGGACTTTGGTCCTATTGATTTGCTTTCTCTGATTAATAATGCAGAGTATGTGATAACAACATCTTTTCATGCTGTTGCTTTCTCATTAATACTGGAAAAACAGTTCTATGCAATAAAAACGGCATTTAGCAATCGGATTGAGAATATTCTGCAATGCATGAATATTGGAAACAGACTTTTGGGTGACATTTTCCCTGATTTGGATCAAAGAATAGATTATACTAAAGTTGAGAGCTGTAAAAGTCAGTTCATAAAAGAATCTGTAGATTTTATTAAAAGTAACGTGATATGATTAAATGCGGTTTTTATATAGAGAATGATGGGTTAAAGTCTGTAGATTGTACAGATCTGCGCAAGGGAAATCCCGGTATAGGTGGGGTAGAATATGCTACGCTTCTTGTGGCAGAATGGCTTTCATTGACTAAAGATGATATATCTTTAACTTTGTATGTGAGAAGCTCGCAAAATCTGCCTCCTTCTATTCACATAAATGTGTGCAGTGATATTATGGAGGCCTTGGTTCAGTCTGTTAATAATGGGGATGAGATTTTTGTATTGAGGTTTGAGCCGCTTTATCTGCAACGACATCTGTTGGATAATTCTTTTTTGCATAAACTGAAAATAGTATTGTGGGCTCACAACTTTTATTCGAGAAGGTATCTATCGTATTTTGATTCTCTGCCTTTTGTGAAAGCTATCGTTAATGTTGGCAGAGAACAGTTAGATGCTTATAGAGATCATCATGCTTTTTATAAGTCAACTTTTATATATAATGGACTATATGTTTCGGACGAACCGGTCAGGGAGTTTGGTGAGCGAGCGGATGAAGTGACTTATGTAGGCGGTTTATACCCAGCAAAAGGTGTACAATACCTAACGCAAGCATGGCCGGAGGTACTATCGGAATTTCCTGACGCCAAATTAAATATTATCGGTTCCGGAAAATTATATAGTCGGGATTTTAATTTGGGCACGTTCGGAATAGCGGAAAGTTCCTTTGAAAAACAGCTGCTTGAACCTCTTTTGGATGAAAATGGTAATATTATTCCTTCTGTCAGATTTTGGGGAGTATTGGGACCGGAGAAAAAGCAGATATTGCAAAACACGAAGGTCGGTATTCCCAACCCCGGTGGTATAGGAGAAACATTTGGCTATACTGCTGTTGAAATGCAGATGGAAGGTTGCCTGGTTACTACAATTAAGAATTGTGGCTATATGGATACCGTATATGACAAGAGTATGCTGTATACGGATATAAAAGATTTAAGTAAAAAGATCGTTTCTTTGCTGAAACATAATAGAAATGATATGTCTCAGGTGAGAGAATACGTAAAATGTAATTTTTCAATGGCTGTAGTGGGGGAGAAGTGGTATGAGTTATTGCAGGATGTACATACGGATAAGGCTGTAAAACAGGAATCTGTATTGGTGAATAGAAATTTTCAACTGAAATGGCTAAGAGAAATAAATAGAAAGATTAAATTAATATTTCCATTTTTACCAACGGTGGCTTTTTATCAGTACTATTGCTATCGGTTAAGAGAAAAGCTATGTTCCCCTTTTTACAAGTTGCGACTTCCTGTTGATTATGATAAATATTGATAAATAGGAACTGCTTGTGAATCAGCAATTATCATCATTCCCCTTGGTCTCGGTTGTTATTCCTGTTTACAACGGGGAAAAGTATATATCGGGGTGTATAGATAGTATCCTATGCCAGAGCTTTTCTTTATTTGAGGCTATCTTTGTAGATGACGGCTCTGTGGATAATTCTTTTCAGATTCTTACTGAAAGGGCTTCTCTTGATCAGCGTATGAAAGTTATCCGTCAGGAAAATATGGGTGTTACGAATGCGCGCAGAAACGGGGTTAGGCATGCAGGTGGAAAATATGTTTGTTTTGTTGATTGTGATGATAGATTATTGCCTGATACTTTGGATGTCTTATTTAATAAAGCTCTACTGAGTGATGCCGATATTGTATGTGGAAATAGTAGCTATGCGAATAGAATTAAGACTGACCATTTTCAGACTTCTCTTGGCTATGTAGCTGCTTTACTTGAACAGAAGGTCGATTTGGTAGTATGGGCAAAACTTTTTAGAATAAGTGTGCTGACTGATGATGTATTTGAAATTCCTTCTCATATAAAGTTTGCAGAAGATTATATCATGAATATAAAAATAGCTTTCCATGTGAAAAAGGTGTATTTTATTCATGATATGATTTATCAGTATAGCGAATATAATGAAGGCTCTGTTACAAGTACATTTCAACTGACTCCGATATATGTACAGGAAGTTTGTGGTTATGTATTGGATGAAGTATATAGAGCTAAAGCTGAAGATACATTACAAAAATCCGTACTTCTTTTCTTGAGGTATATGATATGGATGATGGTTCATCAGAATGTTCTGGATATGGGCAATGATTGGATTAATAAGACAATTAGGGAAATTACTCCGGTTCTGTCCTTTCGTGAGAAAATATATTTAAGAGTGAAGGGCAGTCCTGTTTTTCCGGTATTGAAGAAGGTTAAAAGCTGGGCTAACAGGTTTCTGAACAGATAATATGATCTGATCTTTTCAGATGTTTACTCTAATGAATTAATACTTTATTTATGGATACTGATATTCGTGTGATTGCATTATATCTACCTCAGTTCCATCCGATTCCGGAGAATGATAAATGGTGGGGGAAAGGATTTACTGAATGGATGAATGTAGGAAAAGCACAACCTTTATTTCGGGGACATTATCAACCCAGAGTACCCGCTGATCTTGGATATTATGATTTAAGGCTTTCTGAAGCAAGGGAGGCACAAGCGGAGATGGCTAAAAATTATGGAATAGAAGGATTTTGTTATTGGCATTATTGGTTTGGCAATGGAAAGCGGTTATTGGAAAGGCCTTTTCAGGAAGTTCTTGCATTGGGAAAGCCGGATTTTCCATTTTGCCTTGCATGGGCAAATGAATCATGGAAAGGTTTCTTTCACGGGGTAAATGGCAGAGAAGTTCTGATAGAACAGGAATATCCTTCGGAACAGGATTATATAGATCATTTTTATTCTGTATTACCTGCTTTTAAAGATGCCCGCTATATACAAGTTGATTCTAAACCTCTATTTATGATTTATAATCCTTTTTCCTTACCGGATGCACAAGGCTTTATTTCTTTATGGCAGAAGTTAGCAAAAGAAAATGGGTTGGAGGGAATTCATTTTGTCGGTCATACCTATTCAGCAGAACAAGTTCGTGAGGTGATGGCATTGGGGTTTGATGCAGTAGAGGTAGTCCGGCTATTCGATTACTTGAATCACCGTACCCTGTCTGCCAGATTGATAACCCGAATGAGAAGTGAATATTTCTCTCACCCTCGTATCGTTCCTTACGAGGAGGCTTTGAAGAGTTTTATCGGTGAGGAAGAGAAAAATGAACATGTTTATCCTACGATTATTCCTAATTGGGACCATACGCCGAGAACGGGGCGTAAAGGGCTGGTTTTCCATCATTCAACTCCGGACTTATTTATAAAACATCTTTTGGATGTGAAATCGGTATTGAAGGATAAGATTAATAAAATAGTATTTATAAAGTCATGGAATGAATGGGCGGAAGGTAATTATATGGAACCGGATTTGAGATACGGTTACCAGTATCTGGAGAAATTACAGGATGTATTGGAATTGTATAAAGACGATAAATGATGAATTTAAAAGATTATGTAAGTTCGGATCGCATAAATAATTTCTCCGGTTTCTCTAAAAATTATCTATTGGACTATCTTCTAAAACCGGAGCAATATTGGATAGGGAAATATGTACGTACACTCCGCAAGGAAGAATTTTATACCTTTTACAGGAGGAATAAACTTTTGCGATATTATTATCTTCGAAAGAAAAATATTCTGGGTAGGAAACTTGGCTTTTTTATTGGTGCAGGTTGCTTTGGTCCAGGGCTGAAGATTTATCATTATGGTTCTGTTATTGTAAATCCTAAGTCCCGTATTGGTAAGAACTGTACGATACATGGTAATTGTTGTATTGGCAGTAAAGGAGGTATTCCCGATGACTCTCCTGTCATCGGAGATAATGTCGATATAGGTCAGAATGCACAGATTTTGGGAGGAATAACAGTAGCGGATGGAGTTAGAATCGGAGCCGGAGCAATTGTTACGAAATCCATCGTAATCCCTGGTGTTACAGTAGTAGGAATACCTGCTAAGGTGATTGAAAAATGAATCATATAATTGTTGAAGATAAGTCGATGGATACGAATCCTGTTCCGGTAGTCATGGCTTTTACGCCTAATTATTTTATTCCGGCATCTACTTGCTTGTATTCTATATTTGCAAATTTGGAAACAGAAGAACAAGTACATGTCATTTGTCTGCTTAGTGAGGAACTACCCGATCGGTTAAAACAAAAGATACAATTGATCGGGGGTGAATGTGCACAGTATTCTTTTATAAATCTTCAAGGCAGACTACAAAATATATACATTGATGAAAAATATACGGAAGCGGCTTCTTATCGTTTGTTACTGCCGGACTTACTTCCGGAATATGATAAAGTGATGTATATCGACTGTGATATAATAGTACGTAATAATCTGGTAAACCTTTATCGGTCGGTTGATTTGGGAAATAATTATCTGGCTGCCGTATTTGAAACCCCTATGGATTTTCAACTAGGACATTTGGAAGCTATAAGTTGTAATCCCGGTGAATATGTAAACTCCGGCTTTTTGATCATGAATCTGGAATTAATGCGTAGAGATAATATGGTAGAGAAGTTCATCGATGCTTCTAAAGCTGACTATTTGGAGTTTCCTGACCAGGATGTACTTAATCAGCTTTGTAAAAAGCGGATTTTGGGTTTGCCACCTTATTATAATAGTATCCGGACTTTTTATTTACCGCAATACAAGCAATATTTTCTAAAGAAATATACAGAGCAGGATTGGGAGGAGGTTCATCGGCATGGTACGGTACATTATACCGGTGCAAAGCCATGGAATCGTCTTACTGTAGAATTTCAACTATGGTGGCAATATTATGAACAGTTACCGGGAGAAATAAAAAAGGAATGGAAGGTGAATAGAAAGGTTTATTTCCTTTTCAAGCTTTACCGGACACCCTTGGGAACTATCATAAATGCTATTCAGATATTATATCGTAAATTAAAGTATAAATGCTAAAAAAGACAGAACTAAAGAGAGCAGTGAAAGGGCTTGTTCCAATGAAACTTTGGAATGCAAGACGTACGGCATCTATTATAAGACAGCACAAGAACGTAGCTGCCTTCTGGATTCCTGTCATTGAGGCTTATTATAATGGAGAAATAGGAAGCTACTCATTAAAGCCTAAAAAAGAGTTAGATACTCAGAAAGTCATTTGGCAATATTGGGGGCAGGGGATGGATAAAGACAGTTTGCCTGAGATCGTACAGATTTGCTTTGATTCAGTAGATAGAAACAGAGGAGATTATCGGGTGATTCGCTTGACGGACACGACCGTATCCGAATATATAGATTTACCCGATTTTGTCTGGAGAAAGCGTGAAAATGCACAATTCACCCGAACACTTTTTTCTGATCTGCTTCGTATCGCTTTGTTGAGTGTTTATGGTGGTGTGTGGTTGGATGCTACTATTCTATTAACGGGAGGACTTCCGGATACATATGGAAAATATGATTTCTTCATGTTTCAGCGTTCGGAAGAAGAAAAGAACAAGAGATACTGGGAAGGAGTTTATGCTTATTATTTTGGGTGGCGGACTGATTTTAAAGTAAAAGTATTGAATAGTATCATCTTTGCTCAGAAAGATAGTCTGGTTATTTCAACTCTAAAAGACTTGTTACTCTATTTTTGGGAGACTCAGGATTCTATTCCCGATTATTTCTTTTTTCAGATATTATTTGATGAACTGATAACCAAACGACTGTCAAACAAGAATTGCCCTGTCATTAATGATTGTATTCCACATATTATCCAGACTAAGATTAACGGAAAATATGAGGAAGTCTCATTCGGTGAAGCATTGAAACTGACTAACATACATAAAATGGCTTATTTCGATGATGCCGGAATAATGCGTTTAAAAACGATATTAAAGCAGAATAGAAGAGTCTGAAATGAAGCATGCTTATTTGATAATGGCTCATCATGAGTTCGAGGTTTTAGGGAAATTGGTTCAGGCTATTGATGATAAACGAAATGATATCTTTATCCATTTCGATGGAAAACTCAAAAATCTTCCTTTGCTGAAGGCACATTATGCAAACTTGTATATACTGGAGAAGCGAATAGATATCCATTGGGGGCATATTTCACAGATTAAAGCGGAGTATACTCTATTTGAAGCGGCCTTCACGCAGGATAGATACGCTTATTATCATTTGCTTTCCGGTGTACATTTGCCGTTGAGGTCTCAGGATTATATTCATTGTTTCTTTAATAACTTGAAAGATAAAGAGGTATTGGCACATGTACCCAATTCCGACTATCAGACTACTCTTAAAATGCGGCGATATAATTTATTCATGAAGCACTTTATGCACAGGAATATGTTTATAAGAAGAATCAGCCAGATTTCATGGAGGATTTGTATCCGCATTCAGAAGGAACTGCATATCTATCGAAATAAAAAGCAGTTTTATACGAATGCGGCTAATTGGGTAAGTATAACCGACAGCTGTGTTTCTTATCTGTTGCTGATCAAAGACGATGTGTTGAGAAAGTATCGTTTCACATTATGCGGGGATGAGTTCTTTATCCCTTCAGAACTGGAAGTTTCAGACCTTAAATATCGGATATATTATGATAATCGGTTATTGAAATGTGATTTCGGAGGAAGTTCTAATCCACGTATATATCACTTGGAAGATTATAACGACCTGGTGAACTCCGATTGTTTATTTGCCCGTAAATTCAGCCGTAAGGATATGGATGTCGTGGACAAAATATTGATTCATAACACAATGGATAGGCTATAATGAAGCATGCTTATTTAATACTTGCCCATAGCGATTTTGAGATTCTGGAGCGATTGCTTCGGGCAATTGATGATGAGCGAAATGATATTTACATTCATTTTGATCGGAAAGTAACTCGCTGTCCGGAATGCCGGATATCTCATGCCGGACTTATTATTCTGGCTGAGCGTATTGACGTCCGTTGGGGAGATGTGAGTGTAGTCAGAGCGGAGTATGCACTGTTTGATGAGGCATATCGGCATGGCGGATATCGTTATTATCATTTATTGTCCGGTGTTGATATGCCCCTTAAGCCACAAGATTATATACACCGTTTTTTCGAGGAAAATGATGGGAAGGAGTTTATAGGATATTATCAAGGGGATATTACAAGAGAAATCAATCGGAAAGTTCGGAGATGGCATCTGTTTCCGGAAAGTTTTAAGAAGACAGGCGGAATGACAGCCGTTGGAAAGAAGGTATTGCGGGCTGGTTTTATCCGATTGCAACAGGTGATCGGATTTTACCGGAATACGACAATAAATTTCCGGAAGGGTACTCAATGGGTGAGCCTTACTGAGAATTGTGTCGGCTATTTACTTCAATATAAAAATGAAGTTGAACGCATATACAGCCATACATTTTGTGCAGATGAAATCTTTGTGCAGACAATATGCTGGAATTCATCTTTTCGAGATTATATATATGATGCGGAAGATGAAGAACGTGGATGTTTGCGGATGATCGGATGGAAAGATAATCGGATAAAGGAGTGGACGGAAAAAGATTTTGAGACTTTGATGAGATCGGAAGCATTATTTGCCCGGAAATTTACTGTCCGTCATATCGCGGTAGTCGGGTGGATTTTAAATGAGGTTGTAAGATGAAAGGTGAACTGGAGAAAAGGCAGTCGGAAGTAATTGCTGCTATGAGGTTTCCTTTGATGGTGTTATTGCTTTTTGCCCATGTGTTGCCTATGGTATCGATACCCATAGAAATGAATTTTTCGGAGATGAATATATATCATTTTATTTCGGAAGGAATATCACATAATCTTTCCAGAATACGCAATCCCTTATTCTTTTTCTTTTCTGGCTTTTTCTTTTTTCGTAAGCTGGAGAAATGGAGTGCCGGTTTTTACCGTTCCCAGTTGAAAAAGAGAATGAGAAGCCTTTTGTTGCCCTATCTCTTATGGAATATACTGATGATAGCGGCGATATATATCAAGAACTATGCTTCGGTTGCAGTTCTGTCGACTGAATTGGGTGAGGAGTTGCTGAACCTTAAGAATACTCCTTGGTATATCCTGTTCTGGCATACTCCAGCCAACTATCCCATGTGGTTTTTGCGTGATTTACTTTGTATGTCCGTATTGACTCCTTTGTTCTATCTGTTTTTCAGATATTTGAAAGTATACGGTGTATTTATACTTACGATTCTGTATTTGTCTGCTTGGGAGACAAATGTTGCGGGGCTGAGTATGTCGGCTATTATGTTTTTCGGCATAGGAGCTTATATGGGGATTTATAAAAAGAACATTCTGGAGTTTTGCTCGAAGTATCGTTATACAGCGGCAATAGCAGCTTTTTTGTTTCTGTGTTGCGCCACTGTATGTAATGGAAAGGAGATACATATATATATCGTTAGAATTTATGTGCTGTTTGGTATCATAACCGTTTTTAATCTGATGAACTGGCTGATAAACAGGGAAACTTGGAAGAAGCATCTTTGCAGTCTGTCGGCTACGGTTTTCTTTATCTATGCGGCTCATGAAATATACATCATAAACTGGACGAAAGGGTTCTTTTCCCGTACTTCCCTTGCCGGTTCCGGTGGAGGATTATTACTCAGTTATATGCTTATTCCTTTTATAACTTTGGGCATTTGTCTGGGACTTTATTATATGTTGAACAAGGTGGCTCCTAAAGCGCTTGCCGTACTGGTTGGCGGACGGGTAAAGAGCCAAATAATGGAAAGTGGCAGATGAATATTGAAAACGTGACGATTTCGGTGATTATCCCTGTATACAATGCGGCAACCACCTTGCACCATTGTCTGGAGTCTTTGGACAGACAAACTTACAGGAAGCTGGAGCTTTTGTTTGTAGACGACGGCAGCACAGACAACAGTCTGAACATGCTGACCTGTTATGCAGAACGGAATACTGATACTGACAGAGTAATCAGAGTATTGCACCACGAACGGAACCGGGGAGTAGCGGCGGCACGCAACACGGCACTGGCACATGCTACGGGTGATTATATCTATTATGTTGATGCGGATGATTCTATCGAACGGTATGCATTGGAGTGCCTGGCGAGAGAAGCAGGAAAAGAAGGACTGGATATTGTGGGGCATGAGTGGTATCTGACTTTCAGTTCGAATGAACGCTACATGGAACAGGCTGACTATAGCACTCCTATGGAGGCTTTACGAAATATGATGTGTGGAGTGATGCGCTGGAATCTGTGGCTCTTTTTAGTGAAGCGTTCGCTCTATGTGGAGAATGATATCCGGTTTACAGAAGGTATGAATATGGGAGAAGATATGATGGTGATGATGAAACTGTTTATTTGTGCAAGGAGTGCCTCTATCATACATCGGCCTTTTTATCACTATGGGCAGAATAATGTGAATTCGTTGACAAAGGTCTACTCACGGGAGCATATGATGCAAGTGACCAATAATGTATATGAGGTAGAACGCTATGTCCTCGAATCGGCTTATGCTGGTTTATTATCTCCTTACCTTCCTTTTTTGAAATTGAATATTAAACTTCCGCTTCTTATGACGGATGATACAGCGAACTATCGTCAATGGTTGGAATGGTTTCCGGAAGCGAATGATTTTGTGATGCATAATAAGCGGATTTCTTTAAGAACACGCCTCGTGCAGTGGATGGCGGTGAGACAGAGCTTTAGTTTGTTGAAACTTTATCACAAGTGTGTTTTCAAGTTGATTTATGGAACTATTTATAAATAGGGTAGTAAGATTATGATGCGTTTATTAGCCATGTTGGTGGTAGCTATGATAGTCAGCGGGTATTATTTTCCATTTACCTTTACCTTTCTGCCGGGCGTGAATACGAAGATGGTCTTGGCGGTCATCGGTATCGGTTTGGTACTTTATGAGGGATGTCGGAAGCGTGGGATTACTTTCTCAAAGGAACTGATGGGAGCAGTAGTACTGGCTTGCCTTTTTTCTTTCGTATGTCTGTTTTCAATTGATTATAATCACACGGATGATTATTCTTATGTGACCTACTTTGCCACTTTCTTCACTTGGTTGGGCGGAGCGTATGCGGCTTGTGCAGCCATTCGTCTGCTTCATGGAAAAGTCACTTTGAAATTGTTGGTCAGCTACCTGGCTTTTGTCTGTGCAACGCAATGTATATTGGCTATTCTGATAGACAGAATTCCTGCTTTTCGGATGCTGGTGGATTCTTATATTGATCAGGGACAGGAATTTTATCAGGAAGTTGGCAGATTATACGGTATTGGGGCGGCACTGGACCCTGCCGGAGTACGGTTTACTGTTGTATTGTTGCTGATAGCTTACCTTTTGTGTGAAGATGATGTGATTCGGCAGGACCGGAAGAAAATAACAGGATTTCTGGTTTGCTTTTTTATTATCTCGATTTTAGGAAATATGATTTCGCGGACTACTACTATTGGAATGATGATGGGGCTGGCCTATATCATTTATTCAACCGGAATTTTTCGTCTGAGTATATCGGTCCGTAATTTTAAGTTCTATTCTGTTTTCGGGTGTCTGTTGGTTGTATTTGTTGTCTGGGGAGTTTATATGTATCAGAACAACCATAACTTTTATCAGAATATGCGGTTTGCTTTTGAAGGTTTCTTTAACTGGATAGAAATGGGTGAATGGCGTACAGGTTCCACCGATCGATTGAATGCCATCATGTGGGTCTGGCCGGAAAGTTTTAAGAGTTGGATGATCGGAACAGGGAAATTCGGATTTTATACTTTCAGTACCGATATTGGTTATTGCCGTTTTATACTCTATTGTGGCTTGATTGGTTTCGGAGTCTTTTCTTCATTCTTCATATTCAACGCTTGCGTTTTTGCCCGCAAAAGAGAGCACTTTCTCCTTTTATCTTTTCTCCTTTTATCCTTGACTTTTATCATCTGGATAAAAGTAGCTACTGACATTTTCTTTATATATGCTTTGTTCTATTGCTTGGATTGGAAAGAAAGCGAAGCTAAAATACTTGTAGAATGAAGAATATGACTCGCAATATAGGTTTGGATGTAATTAGAAGCATTGCAATCTTTTTTGTAATAGGCGGACATTTCTTTCTGTTGTATACTTCCCTACGTGAAGTTCCTTTTAAAGGTATATCCTTATTCGTGCAAGGCACTTTTTTATCTCTGTTTCTTTCTGGGGTTCCTCTGTTCGTTGTACTGACGGGTTATTTGAATATCAGCAAGAGTTGCAGTTGGACATACTACAAAAACATTAAAAGGGTATTGTATTCTTATCTACTTTTTTCCATACTGACTATTTTATTTAGAAAATACTATTTAGGCGATACGGAGACATGGATAGAATGGGGACTTAAGATTTTGGACTTTTCCGCTATTCCCTATGCATGGTATATTGAAATGTGGATAGGATTGTATCTTCTGACTCCTTTTCTCAATATACTTTATAAGAATATGGGTAACCGAAATGTAAAACAGTTGTTGATCGGTATTTTATTTCTGATGACGACTCTTCCACATTGGCTGAACAGAGATGGAATGCATCTGTTTCCTGCTTTCTGGCAGCAATGCTGGCCTTTAACTTTTTATTTTATCGGGGCATACATACAGGAATATCAACCACGGGTAAGGCTGGGACTTGTAGCAATTCTTATAATGGGATTATGTTTGTTGAATCCGGTTCTGAATTTGTTGTTGCATACCCGTTCTTTGTTGCTGTTAGGAGGTGGTCCGGAGGATATTGTATCTTTCTTTATTACAATACTATTATTCCTGATCTTTTATCAGATCAATATAAAGAAGAAGATTGTAGAAAAAGTGGTGATGAATATATCTCTGTATTCTTTGGATATATATTTGTGTTGCTATATTTTCGATGTGCTTTATTATCCGTTCTTTAAGAATCATTTTTATGTTACCCAAGTGCAATTCGGTAGTTACTTCTTTATTCTTGTACCTCTTGTGCTTATCTCTTCCTTTCTTGTTGCATTTTTGAAAAATCGATTACAGAGAATAATAGCAACCGGTTTGTGAGATGAGAATAGTCTATTGTATAGCCGGGACTTATAATTCCGGTGGTATGGAGAGGGTTTTGGCTAATAAAGCCAACTATCTGGTAGGTCATGGATATGAAGTATTCATAGTTACTACCGATCAACGCGGGCGGCAACCTTTTTTTAGTTTGGATGAACGCATACGGTGTTATGACTTGGATATTAATTATGAAGAGAATAACGGAAAATCCCTGTTGAATAAAATCCTCCATTATCCGTTCAAGCAGTGGAAGCATCGGAGACGGTTGTCCGCGTTACTCGGGGAATTAAATGCCGATAGAGTGATTTCCATGTTTTGTAACGATGTATCTTTCTTGTGGAAGCTTAATGATGGTAGCCTGAAAGTACTTGAAATTCATTTCTCCCGTTTTAAGCGTTTGCAATATGGGCGTAAAGGAGCTTGGAAGATGGTTGATCAGTGGAGAAGCAGGATGGATGAGAAGGTAGTAAAGAAATATGCCCGTTTTGTGGTGCTAACTCATGAAGATAAGTCATATTGGGGCGATTTGCCGAATATCATGGTTATTCCGAATGCACTGACTTATCCTGTCGGTCTACCGGCTCCATTAAATAATAAAAAGGTAATAGCAGTTGGCCGGTATAATTATCAGAAAGGCTTTGATTATCTGATCGATGCATGGGCAATTATCCATCATTCTCAGCCGGAATGGAGGCTGGATATCATCGGAGAAGGAGAAGGACTGAACCGGCTGCAACAGCAGATTGACGAATATAAGCTCAATCATTGCATTCGTTTGAAGTCTGCCACCAGCCATATAGAAGATGAGTACAGACAAGCATCTTTATTGGTGATGTCTTCTCGTTATGAAGGGCTGCCTATGGTTCTGCTGGAAGCACAGTCATTCGGACTGCCCATTGTTTCCTTTGCATGCAAGTGTGGCCCCAAAGATGTAATCACTGAAGGAGAAGATGGCTTTTTAGTACCCGAAGGAAATATTTCCGTGCTGGCAGACAGGATACTGAAACTGATAGAAAATGAAGATCTGCGTAAACGTATGGGCGAAACTGCTTTAAAAAGTTCATACCGCTTTATGGAGCCGGCAATTATGCGGAAATGGGAAAAGTTATTTGACTCTCTGAGTATTACCACATGAAACTACTATTGGAACTGCATACTTTGTTTTTTTGCTATAGGTGGTGGTATGCCGGAGAAGACTCCATAGATGATCTCAAAAGTTATAGGTAAACGTATATGAAGAGAATAGTAATATCGGCTGTGAATCTAAAAGTCGGAGGTACATTGACTATATTACGCGATTGTCTGCGGCACTTGTCCGGTTTGGCTGCGACAGGTGAATATCAGGTTATCGCTTTGGTATATGACAGAAAATTAGCCGATTATCCCCACATAGAGTATATAGAACTGAAATGGCCTAAGAAGAATTGGGGCAATAGGCTTTGGTGCGAGTATGTCGCCATGCGTAAAATATCAGTCCGGCTTGCTCCTGTATTTCTGTGGCTATCCTTGCATGATACAACTCCCAATGTCAGGGCACAAAGAAGGGCTGTTTATTGCCATAATTCATTTCCTTTTTATCGCTGGAAAATGAAGGAAATCCTGTTTGCTCCCAGAATAGTGTTGTTCTCGCTATTCTCCAGGTATGTTTATCGGATTAATATTCACAAAAACAAATATGTCATTGTACAGCAACAATGGTTCCGGAAGGCTTTCACCCACTGGTTTCACCTGCCGGACGAGTCTGTTATCGTAGCACCACCTGTGCTGCAACGGCAACCATCAGTGAAGAAGAGTCCGAATACAGCAAGCATAGAGATGGATGAGGACGAATATTCCTTTCTCTATGCGGCAACTTCGGATAGTCATAAGAATTTTGAGTGTATTTGCAGGGCCTCGGTGCTTCTGCGGCAGAGAATGCCGGGGCTGAAATTTAAAGTTTACCTCACTGTGAAGGGAGATGAGAATGCGTATACCCGTTGGCTTTATTCACACTGGGGAAAGGTTCCGGCTCTGGCATTCGTCGGATACCTGACTAAAGAGCAACTCTACGCATACTACCAAAGAAGTAATTGTTTGATTTTCTCTTCGAAGGTAGAAACGTGGGGACTACCGATTACTGAATTTGCGGTTTTCAACAAGCCGATGCTCCTGTCCGATCTTCCGTATGCACATGAAACTGCTGCCGGTTGTGAACAGGTGGCTTTCTTCCATCCGGACCGGCCGCAGGAACTGGCTGCTCAGATGGCAAAACTACTTCGAGGGGATCACTCCTTTCAGGCTACGCTACGGAAAGAAGAGGTGCTGCCTCCTGTTGCTGAATCATGGGAAAAACTATTTCATATTCTATTAAAATGAAAGTATTACAAATAGGTAAATTCTATCCGATTAGCGGAGGGATAGAAAAAGTGATGTACGACATTACTTTGGGGCTGTCACAGAAACAGGTCTATTGCGATATGTTATGTGCCTCGGCAGAGAAAAAAGACTTGGGGAATCTATTACTGAATGACTATGCACGTGTATTGTGTGTGCCTACATGGAAGAAGATGGCTGCTACTATGCTATCTCCTGCTATGATATTCCGATTGCGTAAAATACGGGAGGAATATGATATCATCCATATCCATCATCCCGACCCGATGGCGTGTCTGGCACTATTCCTGTCCGGCTATAAAGGTCCTGTCGTTTTGCATTGGCATAGCGACATACTGAAGCAGAGGATGTTGTTAAAACTATACTCACCCTTGCAAAACTGGTTGCTCCGGAGGGCGAAAGTAATAGTCGGGACTACTCCCGTTTATGTGAGAGAATCTCCTTTTTTGGAAAACATACAGCGTAAGGTTACCAGCATCCCTATCGGTGTGGATGAAATGAAACCGATTCCCGAACGGGTAGCACAAATCAAGGAAAAATATGCCGACAAGAAGATTATCTTTTCTTTGGGGCGACTTGTGGAATATAAAGGTTATGAGTATCTGATACAGGCTGCCCGCCGGCTGACAGACGACTATGTCATATTGATAGGAGGAAGAGGACCTCTTCAGGAGTACTTGCAGGCATTGATAGACGAATTGGGCGTAGCGGATCGAGTCAAGCTGCTGGGCTTTATTGAGGACCATGATTTACCGGATTATTTTGGTGCCTGCGACTTGTTCTGTTTAAGTTCTATCTGGAAAACAGAAGCTTTCGGAATCGTACAGATTGAAGCGATGTCCTGTGGCAAACCGGTGATTGCTATGAACATTCCGGAGTCGGGAGTCAGTTGGGTAAATATAAACAGCTTCTCTGGAATTAATGTAAACCCGGAGGACGCGGATGCGTTGGCGGAAGCGATCATAACGGTGCTGACCGATGAGCATCTGTATGATCAATTGTCGAAAGGCGCCCGACGACGTTACGAAACGATGTTCACCAAAGAACTGATGACAGAACTTTGCCTGAACCTTTACCGGAAAGTATTGAGAAGTGATGCTGACCAGTATACCCAGATTACAGAAAATAATAATATCCAAGAAATATAAAACATGAGAAAAAGAGACTATTTAAGAAAAAGCAGGCCTGTAATATTGGTTTTGGCAGTACTGTTGATGACTTCTTGTATCAATACCAAAAGGATCGTTTATCTGGAAGATATGAGAGAAGACATTTCTTATCCGATGAATGCGCAGCCGGAGATGAGAATTCAGAGGGACGACCGGCTGAGCATTATTGTCAGTTCGAGAAATCCGGAACTGACAGTGCCTTTCAATATATCTACCGGAGGAGACTTTCAGGTGACTTCCAATGGAGACGTATCCACGACTGCCGGTAGTCAGAAGCAAGAAAAAGGGTATATGGTAGACTTGAACGGATATATCGAATTTCCGATTTTGGGTAAGTTGAAAGTGGTCGACCTGACCCGCAAGCAGGTAGCCGATCTTATCAAGAGTCGCTTGATCAGTGAGAATCTGATTAATGATCCTTTAATATTTGTAGACATTTTGAATATAAAGATTACCGTCATGGGAGAAGTTAAAAGTCCGCAGGTATTGCAGGTGGACGATAGTCGCATCACTTTGCTCGAAGCTATCACCAGAACCGGTGGCGTAACCTCTAACGCTCTTCTGGACAGGGTAGCGGTCATCCGTGAAGAAGGAAACGAGCGCAAGATGTACATGCACGATATCCGTTCGTCGGATATCTTTTATTCTCCCTGCTATTATTTGCAGCAGAATGACATGGTGTATATACATCCTAAGTTTGCGGAAGCTAATACAAAAGAACGCCGTACACTGGGCTTCTACTCGTTTGGAGTAACTCTTCTAAGCCTGATTACCACACTGACCGTATTATTAAAATAACTAACGATAAGACAGAATATGGAAAAACATAAAAAGTTGGCTGTAACGGAGGAGGAGAAGTCCATCAATATTGTCGATCTCTTTATTTATCTGCTCGTCCATTGGAAGTGGTTCGTCCTCTCCATTTTACTGTTTGGGGGATGTTTCTGGTATATTTACTGCAAAACGCCGTTTGAATACAGTCGGGTGGCGATTGTAATGATTAAGACGCCGGCCAATTCGAGATCGACCATGCAGTTGAATAACTCCGACTTTGCGGGACAAGTCAACGTGGCAAGTGAGATTCTGCAATTCAAGTCGAAAGAACTGATGCGGAAAGTGATCGATCGCTTGCAGGCAAATATCTGCTATACAGTGCACGAAGGTCTTCGGCCTGTAGAACTGTATACGGAATCTCCCGTGCGTGTAGCCTTCCTGGAGGCGGGAACGGATGAGGCTCATTCTTTGTCTGTCACTCCTAAGAGTAATGTACAGGTAGAACTTTCCGATTTCTCACGTGGGATGGAACAACGGAAAGTTGTGAAACTGAATGACACCATTCAGACGGCACTGGGCAAGTTAGTTGTATTCGCTGCCGAAAATTATGGGGAATCCTGTTTCGGTAAACCGATCGTGGTGACTTGTAAGCCTCTGGAAGAAATGGTCTCTTTCTGGCTCAATAATCTGTCGATCAGACAAATGAGTGGTGATGCCGCTCTTTTGCGCATAGCAATGAACGACCTTTCCCCGACACGTGCCGCCGATATTCTTGATATGCTGATTACTATATATAATGAGGAAGCTATAAAGGATAAAAACCGGATTGCCGTGAATACGGCGGAATTTATCAAAGAACGTTTGCAGATCATTGAACACGAATTAGGTAGTGTGGAGACAGATATCGAGGACTTGAAAAAAGCAAATAATGGGGTTGATATCAATATGGCCGCAGGCATGTACATTCAAGACAGCCGGCAGTACGAATCATCGATCAAAGAACTGGATACACAGCTGCAACTGGTCACATTCATTAAACAATATTTACAGGATTCAAGTAAGGAGGATGAATTGATTCCCAGTAATATAGGGCTGGAAGACCTTAATATAGAAAGTCAGATCGCACGTTACAATGAGACATTGCTGAGACGTAACCGCTTGATGAACGGAAGTAGCAGCAATAATCCTGTGGTGCAGGAATTGAACCGTACGATGCAGACAATGAAGCAAAATATTTATAGGGCATTGGATAACCTTTCTAACACGCTGAGGCTGAAAAAGCAGGATTATAGTCTTCAGGAAAACCAAGTGCGGCAAAAAGTACAGGCAGTTCCTCGAAAACAAAGAGAAATGCTGTCCGTCGAGAGGCAACAGAAAGTCAAGGAGTCCCTGTATATATTTCTGTTGAACAAGCGGGAAGAAAATGCATTGAGTCAAGCGATGGTAGATAACAATGCGCGGGTTCTTGATCCGGTTTCGGGAAGTAATATTCCGATTTCTCCCAATAAATATAAAAAGCTCATGTTAGGGGTAGGTTGTGGAGTCATTGTTCCTTCTGTTATTCTGTTACTGATGTTGATACTCGACACCGGAGTTCATAACCGGAAAGAAGTTGAATCAATTGTCAGTGCCCCTTTCCTGGCAGATATTCCGCAGACACCCAAAGCGATGGTTAATGTGCATGAGGTGGTGGTACGTGCCCGCGGACTGGATGCATTATCCGAATCGTTCCGCATTCTTCGCACCAATTTAGGATTTATGTTATCCCAGATGCAGGAACGGAAAGTGATTACGCTTACCTCATTTAATATCGGTGCGGGTAAAACATTCATCTCCATTAATCTGGCGGCCAGTCTGGTACAGACTGAAAAGAAAATCGTATTACTTGACTTGGACCTCCGAAAGGGAAAATTGAGCGAAATGTCTCATTGCACACAGGTTAAAGGGGTAGCCCATTATCTGTCCAATCCATCTATAGAGGTAAATGATATTATCCTGCGGGATGCTTTTGGAGAAGGTCTTGACTTGGTCCCCATCGGTGTTATTGCTCCTAATCCGACAGAACTCTTGTTGAGTAAGCGGCTGGATGAGTTGGTAGACAAGCTTAGGGAGCGATATGATTATATCATTGTCGACAATGTCCCGATAGGCTTGGTTGCCGATGCTACGGTTGTGAACCGTATCACTGATTTGACCTTGTTTATCGTGCGTGTCGGTAAGATTGACCGCCGTCAACTGCCCGAGCTGGAACGCTTGTACCAGGAACATAAGCTGAACAATATGGCTGTTGTGCTTAACGGAACGGAAAAAGGCAGTAGTGGTTATGGTTACGGGTACGGCTATAATTACGGTTATGGTTATGCTGCAACTCAGAAAAAGAAAGGAGGATGGTGGAGACGTAAGGGAAAGAAATAATGCATCGTTTCGCTTTGACAGAATGACATACAAATCATACATTGCTTACTAAGAGGAACTTTTAATGAGGCTCTGTATAAAGTGAGAAAGTTATCGGATTTTATGTGAATAATTAACTGAAAAAAAAGCCCCAACTTTGCAATTGGAACTTGGTATATTGAATTTTAATGAAAAGAATCACTTATGAGAAAAGTAATTGTTCTATCAGCCTTGTTGCTGATAACAGGAATGAGTGTTTATGCACAAGAGGACTACTCCAAATCTTTAAAAACGACAACTACAATCGTCGAAAATGCTGATAAATATAAAGTAGAGACCAATCGCTTCTGGAGCAACTGGTTTGTAACCGCCGGTGGTGGCGCTCTGATATTTTTCGGTGATCATAATATGCAGATGAAATTTGGCGATCGTCTGAGTCCGGCATTGGACATCGGTTTTGGAAAGTGGTTTACGCCCGGCATCGGCGTACGCTTCATGTATAGCGGACTGACTATCAAAGGTGCTACACAGAACGGCAGTCACTCTACCGGAAAAGTGTACGATGCTTCACAATGGCTGGACGAACAGAAATTCGACTTTATGAATATTCATGGAGACGTGCTGTTCAATGCCTCGAATCTGCTTTGTGGTTATAATGAAAAACGTTTTTGGTCTGTAACTCCCTATGTCGGTTTAGGCTGGATACTGACATGGGAAACTCCGCGTGCGCGCAATTTCAATGCCAGTATAGGACTGATCAACTCGTTCCGTCTGAGTTCTGCGTTCGACTTGAATCTGGACGTGCGTGGCACTGCAACAAAGGATGAGTTTGACGGTGAACGTGGCGGGCGTAAAGAAGAAGGATTATTGTCCGTAACAGTAGGAGTTACTTATAAATTCCCACGACGTACATGGGGGCGCAGCACTGTTAAGACCATCACATTCAGTGATGAAGAACTGCGTCTGATGCGCGAACAACTGAAAGCTATGAACGATGAGAACAATCGTCTGAAAGACGAATTGGTCGTAACTTCCAATAAAGTTTCCGAACGAGTGGTAGAAACCAATATCCTCTCTGCTCCTTATCTGGTTACTTTCCAGATATCAAGATTTGCCCTTAGCAATGAAGCTCGTGTAAATATCGGATTTCAGGCTAAGATAATGAAAGAAAACAAGAATGCTGTCTATACAATTATCGGTTATGCCGATAAGGGTACAGGGACTAAAGAGTTTAACCAGTTTTTGAGTAAGTCTCGTGCAGAAGCAGTCTATAACTGTCTGGTCAATGAGTTCGGAGTACCGGCATCGCAACTGAAAATAACTTATGAAGGTGGTGTGGACAATATGTTCTATGATGATCCGAGAGTAAGCCGTGCAGTTATAACGGTTATTAAATAAACCCTTTCACATAAATATGGATGAGATGAGATAAAAAACACACTTATAAAACAATTTGTAATTAGTTGAAAGATGCCTAAGCATCTATAAATCTCATGGGGCATAATTCCGGCAACGGAGTGCCTCGAAAAAATAGTCATCTGTGAAGATGGTCGCTATTGCTTGTTTGAAAGCATCTTTTTCCAGTGGGGGAGAGGTGCTTTCTCACGGCTTAGTTCGTTAATCACTTGACAAACGACTTTTATTGTTGTATATTTGTAGTTCAATAACGTAAACCTATAAAATGACAGATGAAAGAAAAAAGTAAAGACATACTGCTGAAATGGTGTAATATTATAACAGATATATACTATCTCCCTTAAATACTTCAGGAGGTAGACTACCGAATATGGGCTGAAGGCTGCAAACTTTATGAAGTTTGCAGCCTTTTTTGTCTTATAAATTCAGAGATTATTCCGTGATTTTCTATTTTAAAGTTTATAATAAACGAGGGGGACGTTTATAATAAACGATCACAGAATTTATTATAAACGCTATCACTGTTTATACATTGAGTTGTAATTATTTTCGTATACTTGGAAGTGCATAATTGGAATAAAATAAAATATCGGTAATTATAGTGAACATATATAGAACTTGTGATCTGTCAGATATGAAGTAAAATGAAAGAACAACGGCTTTCTTTCTCCAAGTTTGTGCTCTATTCTTTTTCTAAGGGAGGTGAAGACGGTGATCTTTTCTGATATTCAGCAGTTTGGATTCTTACAGAGGACAGACGGTTATTACTCTAAACGCAAAAGTTTTAATTTCCTTCCATCTATTTAAGAGTATTTACCTTATCTTTGTTACCGAAATAAAATATGATCATGAGGAACACATTGTATATTCTATTAGCATTGGTTACTTTATTTCTGCAAAAGGTAAGCGGAGAAGAGAATTCTAGTTATTATTTTACTCACATAAATGGAGATAACGGGCTCTCGTCAAGTAACGTGAAAGCGATTATCCAGGATAGCTACGGTTTTATGTGGTTCGGGACGAAGAATGGTCTTAATCGTTTTGACGGTACTTCCATCCTGCGGATGAACTGCGAAGACCATCAGTTAAAGAAAGGCAATAATAACATTTCCGCTTTGTATGAGGATGCCAACCGCACACTTTGGGTGGGTACGGACAGGGGTGTCTATTTGTATCATCCGGCTTCTGATGTATTCACCAATATAAACCAAAAGACAAAAGAGGGTAAAACAATGGATAACTGGGTGTCGGCCATCGTAGGCGATACACAGGGTAATATATGGGTTATTATCCCCGATCAGGGAATATTCCGTTATAAAGACAACGAATTATATTTTTATGAAATCAGCAATAGGAGACAATTTAAGCAGGAATCCCCCAATTGTATTTGCGTTCGTGAAAATGGGGAAGTCTGGATTGGCTTCTGGGGATTAGGAATCTGTCGTTATAATCCGCAGAAAGATTCGTTTGAACAGATAGCGGAGGATAAGGATGGACGCCCGTTGGTGGGGAAGAATATTAATTCTATCTGCGAGTATGGCGATTGGCTGATAATGGCTGCCAACGAAGGGGAATTGATGGAATATAATACGAAATCCCATGTCTTGGAAGATATAAAAGTAGCAGGAGCCGATAATACATTCTATACTACGGTAGCCTATATGAAAGGTAAAATCTGGCTGGGAACCTTCAATGGACTGTACGTCATTGATGAAAAGAAGAACGAAGTCGTTTCGTTGAAGGAAGACCTGATGCGTTCGTTCAGCCTGTCGGATAAGATGATTTATTCGATGTGTCAGGATAGTGAAGGAGGGATATGGATCGGGACATTGTTTGGCGGGGTGAACTACTTACCCAACCGGAATCTGCAATTCGATAAGTTCGTACCCGGAAGTTCCGGAAATTCACTGATTACCAAACGTATCCGTGAACTGGCGGAAGATGTGAAAGGCAATATCTGGATCGGTACGGAAGATGCGGGAATCAGTGTGTTGAATGTAGAGAACGGTGTGATAAGGCAGGTAAAGGATAATAAATCCGGAAATCATCTGGTTACTTTGGCAGTAGTCCCTTTTCAGGATCAGATATATTGCGGGTTGTTCAAAGCCGGACTTGATGTTATTCAGGTTCCGGGATACACTGTCAGGCATTATACTCCGTCGGAACTAAAGATCGGAGAAGGCAGCGTATATGTTTTCCATATAGACAGGAAAGGACGTAAATGGCTGGGAACAGGCTGGGGACTGTATGTTGCCGAGGCTGGTTCATTTAATTTTGTGAATGTCAAGGAGACCGGATACAACTGGATTTTCGATCTGTGCGAAGCGAAAGACGGTTCTGTCTGGATTGCCACGATGGGAAGTGGCGTGTGGAGATATTCGCCTCAGACCGACTCCTATAAAAAGTATGAAAGCAAGGAAAATGAACCCGATGGGCTGAGTTCAAACTCAGTCAGTTCCGTTATGCAGGACAGTAAAGGACGTGTATGGTTTTCTACCGACCGGGGCGGAATCTGCTATTACAATGAAGAAAAGGATAACTTTGTCACCTATTCAATAAAGGAAGGATTGCCCGACGATGTCGCCTACAAGATTCTGGAAGATGAAGAAGGGAATCTATGGTTTGGGACGAACCGCGGACTCGTTCGCTTTCATCCCGACAAGAATGATATACGTGTTTTTACGACAAAAGACGGGCTGTTGGGGAATCAGTTCAATTATAAATCGGCTTTGAAGGCGCGCAATGGCAAATTCTATTTTGGGGGCATAGACGGACTGGTCGCTTTCGACCCGAGAGAGGCGAAGACGGATGATTTTGTGCCGCCTATTTATATCTCCAAATTCAGTATATATAATAAGGAGGTGACAGTGCACACAGCCGACTCACCTTTGAAGGAATGTATCACCCATACAGATCGTATCGTATTGGACTATGACGAGTCGAATATTAGCTTCGACGTGGCGTTACTCAGCTATTCTACCGCTGAGGCTAACCAATATTACTATCGGATGGCCCCGATTGACAAGGACTGGATTAAAGCGGCTACCAATCAGAATATATCGTATGCGAAATTGCCTCCGGGACAATATACCTTTCAAGTAAAGGCAACGAGCAACGATAATGGAGGGCAATTTGTCGAACGTTCCTTATCTATTGAAATACTACCGCCCTGGTGGTTCTCCCCTTGGGCATACGTATTCTATTTTATCTGGTTTGTCTGCGTGGTGGTATCCTGGTTCTTCTGGTATAAGCACCGGAAGGAAAAGGAAATGGAAGAGCGTCAGAAACTGTTTGAGATAGAGAAAGAAAAAGAGCTGTATGAGTCTAAGGTCAATTTCTTTACGGAGATTGCCCACGAAGTGCGTACTCCGCTTACTTTGATCAATGGTCCGCTGGAAACGTTGCAGGAGATGGACATTGCCGACCCTAAGATTCAGAAGAATCTGTCTGTGATTACACAAAACACCAATCGTCTGCTGACACTGACGGGGCAGCTGCTTGATTTTCAGAAGATAGGCGCTCATAAATTTGAGATGACGATGGAATGTGTGGATATTACGTCGCTGCTTCGTGAAACAGTTGCACGCTTTGAACCTACTATATCCAAGAAGAACAAAGAACTGACTCTTCATATTCCGGAAGAATCCATAGAAGCGGTCGTTGATAAGGAGGCTATCACTAAGATTCTGAGCAACCTTTTGAATAACGCTTTAAAATATGCCCGTCATTCTATTTGCGTGGAATTGCAGAGAGAGACGGAGGCATTCCTTGTGCGGGTGACCAGTGACGGCGATAAGATACCGGCGGAGATTAGCCAGCAGATATTCGAACCGTTCTATCAGGCAGCGAAAAAGGACTCCACCTCATTTGGTGTCGGCATAGGACTTCCGTTGGCACGTTCGTTGGCATCTCTTCATAGAGGCAAGCTATATCTGGACTCGGAGCATGAAGACAATTCTTTCGTACTGTCTGTTCCTTTGGTCGAAAATACCTTGCGGTCTTTGCCCAAGTTGGAAGAGATAACGGTAGAGACAGATACCTTGGGTGAAGGGGCGCCGGTAGAGGCGGAAATGAAAAGTTACGTTTTGTTGCTGGTAGAAGATAATGAGACCATGCTGGAGTTTATGTCCGAACGCCTGCGGGAAGTTTTTACGGTGGAAACGGCAAAAAATGGGCAGGAAGCATTGGAAGTGTTGAGGAGCAGGCGGATTGATCTGGTCATCAGCGACATTATGATGCCCGTTATGAATGGATGGGAGTTGTGTAAAGAGATAAAGTCGGATATGGACCTGAGCCATATCCCCGTCATCTTCCTGACAGCCAAAAATGATATCGACAGCAAGATCAATGGCTTGAAGATAGGTGCGGAAGCCTATGTAGAGAAACCGTTCTCTTTCAACTATCTCAAAACGCAGATCGTATCCTTGCTGTATAATCGTCAGAAAGAACGCGAAGCATTCTCCAAGCGTCCGTTCTTCCCGACGAATAAGATGCAGATGAATAAGGTGGATGAAGAGTTTATGAATAAAGTGATTCGTACCATCGAGGAAAATATCATAGATACCAATCTGAACGTAGAGCATCTTGCTGAGATTCTGGGCATGAGTCGTTCCAGTCTGCTGCGCAAAATAAAGATGCTTTCCAATCTTTCTCCTGTAGACTTCATCCGTTTAATCCGATTGAGGAAGGCTGCAGAACTGATTCATGAAGGTAAATACCTGATTGGAGATATCTGCTTTATGGTAGGTATCAACTCACCGTCCTATTTCAGCAAGCTTTTCCTGAAACAGTTTGGCATGACACCCAAAGATTTTGAAAAACAAAGTCAGGCAGACAAAGAAAAGATCGATATGCCTTCCTGAGCATTTGAGTGTACTATAACAAATGATGCACAAAAATGAAACATCTGCGGAAAATATGCTTCAGATGTAGTCTGGTGCTGCAAAAATGGTATTTTTTGCAGTGATTTTTATTATACCGCCTATATATATACTCCTACTTTTGCCATCGTTCCGGATAAGGAAAGATAACCCCTTTCGGTGAACGGATTGATTTATCCTTAAATGTGAACTCTAATACTAATTTAAAATTCTGATACATGGAAAAAATCAGGCTTATCTATTTGACTTTGATTTTATTTTGCTGCTGCCAGCTGTCGGCACAGAATAAGACAGTTACCGGGCAGGTAACGGCAGCAGGTTCCGAAGAACCGATTATCGGTGCGAGTGTAGTGGTGCGAGGTACTTCCAATGGTACTATCACCGATGTTGATGGAAACTTTTCTCTTTCAGTCCCTGTAGGGAAAGAACTTCAGATTTCTTATATCGGGTATATTACTCAATATGTAAGGGTTCCTAAGAATAATAAGGTGGCTGTAGTGCTGGAAGAAGACAGTAAGGCACTGGATGAAGTTGTGGTGGTAGCTTTCGGTACACAAAAGAAAGAGAGTATGATCAGCTCCATCGAGACGATCAAGCCCGCAGAACTGAAAGTTCCGTCCAGTAACCTGACAACTGCTCTTGCAGGGCGTATGTCCGGTGTGATTGCCTATCAGCGCAGTGGAGAGCCGGGAAAAGATAACGCGGACTTCTTTATCAGAGGTGTCACGACCTTCGGATACAAAAAAGACCCGTTGATTCTGATTGACGGTATCGAAACGACTACTACCGAGCTGGCACGCCTGCAACCGGACGATATTGCCGCATTCTCTATTCTGAAAGACGCTACTGCTACGGCATTATACGGTGCCCGTGGTGCCAATGGTGTTATTCAGGTAGCCACGAAGGAAGGTAAGGAAGGAGCGACTAAAGTGTCTATTCGTGTAGAGAACTCATTCTCTTCCAATACCAAGAATGTGGAATTGGCCGATCCGATCACCTTTATGCAGCTTGCCAATGAAGCGGTCAGAACCAGAAACCCGCTGGCTCCTCTGGCATATTCGCGTGAGAAGATAGACAACACGATCAAAGGTACGAATCCGTATGTCTATCCTGCCAATGACTGGAGAAAACTTTTAGTAAAAGACATGACCGCCAATCAGCGTGTTAACATGAATGTCAGCGGTGGTGGTAAGCTGGCAAGATACTATATTGCAGCTTCTTTTTCCAAAGATAACGGAAACCTGAAGAGCAATTCGATGAATGGTTTCGATAATAACATTAATTTGCGTAGTTATCAATTACGTTCTAATATAAACATCAATCTGACAAAGACGACAGAAGCTGTTGTGCGTCTGTCAGGTAGCTTTGACGACTATCGCGGACCTTTGGACGGAGGAGATGTGATGTATAAGAAGATAGTCCGTTCCAATCCTGTTTTATTTCCCGCCTATTACCCGTCGGATGCACTGCCTACGGCGAAGCACTTGCTGTATGGTAACGCTATCCGTGAGACGGAAGCGAACTATATCAATCCTTACGCCGAACTGACGAAAGGATATAAAGACTACTCCCGTTCTACAATGGATGCTCAGTTTGAGTTAAAGCAAGATTTATCCTTTATCACGAAAGGGTTGAATGTCCGTGGATTGTATAATACTTCCCGCTACTCTTATTTCGATGTTAACCGCTCGCTCAATCCTTATTATTATAATATAAGTTCGTATGATAAGAAGACGAATCAATATAATATCGGTCTGCTGAACGAGAAGTCCAATCCGACAGACTATCTGGGATATAGCGAAGGCTGGAAAGACATACAGTCTACCACTTATATAGAAGCGGCTATGCAGTATAATCGTAGTTTCGATATTCACGAAGTCAGTGGCTTGCTGGTATATCAGCAGCGCGAAAAGATCAATGCGAACAGCGGTTCTTTGCAGAAGTCTCTGCCTTACCGAAATCAGGGTTTGTCCGGCCGTTTCACTTATAGTTACGACAGTCGCTATATGGCAGAGCTGAACTTCGGTTACAACGGTTCTGAGCGCTTCTATAAAAACGAACGTTGGGGATTTTTCCCCGCAGCCGGGTTGGCTTGGGTAATCTCTAATGAGAAATTCTGGCGTCCGATGAACAAGGTGATTCCTAAATTGAAACTGAAAGCAACCTATGGTCTGGTAGGTAATGATGCGATTGGAGACGAGAATGACCGTTTCTTCTATCTCTCCGAGGTAGACCCGAATGATGCAGGTAAGGGATATTGGTTTGGAACCAACTTTGACGAAGGAAAACCGGGAGTGACGGTGAAGCGTTACGATAACCGCCTTATCACTTGGGAACGGGCGAAAAAGGCAAACTACGGTTTGGAGCTTACTTTGTTTGATGCCTTGAATATTCAGCTGGACTACTTTACAGAGCATCGTACGAACATTCTGATGGACAGAGCTTCTATCCCGGCCGATATGGGGCTGGCTGCCAAAGTACGTGCCAATGTAGGTGAAGCGAAAGCAAACGGAGTAGACTTGTCAGTGGATTATAATAAGTTCTTCCGCAATGGGTATTGGTTGCAGGCACACGGTAACTTTACTTATGCGCACAGCGAATTTCTGAAATATGAAGAACCCGCCTATAACGAGAAATACAGAAGCCATATCGGTCAATCGCTGAACCAATGGTACGGTCTTATTGCCGAACGTCTCTTTATTGATGAATACGATGTGCAGAACTCCCCGAAACAGACCTTTGGCGAATATGGAGCCGGTGACATCAAATATCGGGATGTGAATGGTGACGGACAGATTACCGATGCCGACATGGTTCCGCTGGGATATCCTACAGTACCCGAAATTGTCTACGGATTCGGTTTCTCATTCGGTAACCAGCGATTTGATATCTCGGCTTTCTTCCAAGGTTCGGCACGTTCTTCCTTCTGGATAGATGCGAAGGCAACTTCTCCGTTCCAGCACATCAATCCTACGGATGACGATCCTTATCATCAGGATATTCCTTTATTGAAAGCTTATGCCAACGACCACTGGTCGGAAAGTAACCGTAACCTGTATGCCATGTGGCCCCGTCTGAGTACGACAGTGATTGAAAATAACGTGAGAACCAGCTCTTGGTTTATGCGTAACGGCGCATTCCTGCGGTTGAAAACGCTGGAAGTAGGCTACACACTGCCGGAAAGCTGGACGAAGAAGGCCTATATATCATCCGCACGTGTTTATTGCAGCGGAAACAACCTGCTCCTCCTTAGCGGATTTAAACTGTGGGACATCGAAATGGGAGGTTCCGGACTGGGATATCCTATTCAGAGAGTCATCAATCTGGGTGTACAAATTAACTTCTAAAATCTAGGAAAGCATGAAAAATAGAATGATATACCAAATGAAGAATAAGGTCAGAAACCTGACATACTTCCTTCTGTTGATTGGAGGAACGGCATTGACACAATCCTGCAGCTATCTGGATGTAGTGCCCGATAAGATAGGAACGATTGACAACTCGTTTACAAACCGCAACGAGGCGGAAAAGTATCTGAATACTTGCTACTCATACATTCCGGGCAATGACAGCCCATACAATAATGTCGCTCTGATGGGTGCGGACGAACTCTGGAGTTATTACCCTCTTACTCCGTACAACGACTTTGGCCCTTGGAAGATTGCACTGGGACGTCAGAATGTCAATGACCCTTTATGTAACATGTGGTATGTATATTACCGTGGCATCCGTGATTGCAACATCTTTCTGGAGAACGTATCAGACATGAGCAAAGTAGGAGATTTGACTCCTTCCATGCGGAAGAGATGGCTTGCCGAAGTGAAATTCCTGAAAGCATATTATCATTTCTGTCTGTTCAGAATGTACGGTCCTATCGTGATTGCTGATGACAATCTCCCGATTTCGGCTACTCCGGAAGAAGTGAGAAAGAAACGTGAGCCGGTAGATAAGGTAGTGCAGTACATTGTAGATTTGCTGGACGAATGTCTGGAAGACCTTCCGAGAGTGATTTCCAACAAAGGTAGTGAGTTGGGCCGTGTGACGCAGATCGCAAACCTGACTCTGAAAGCCAGACTGCTGGTAACAGCTGCCAGTCCGTTGTTCAATGGCAATAAGGATTACACAAACTATGTGGATAAGGATGGAGAACATTTGTTTAACTCCACCGAAGACCCGACTAAGTGGGACGCTGCCATTGCCGCATGCGAAGCCGCTATTGAAGCCAGTCAGGACCCGGAATTAGGATTAGAATTATACTCCTATAAAAGCAACCTGATCCTGTCTGATGAAACCAAATGCCAGCTTAGCATCCGCAACAGTGTAACGGAAAAGTGGAATACAGAACTGATCTGGGGACTTTCTTCACGTTCGGACGCACACTTGCAAAATCTTTGTATGACTCGTGTCGGAGCTTATCCCAACAATATGTGGGGTGGACAGGAAATGCTGAACCCTACAATGGAAGCTACGAATCTGTACTACACAAAGAACGGTGTCCCAATGGACGAAGATAAAACATGGAATTATGCCGACCGCTTCAAAGTGAAGATGCACACCAACGAGCAACCATACGAACTGGCATCTTATTATGAAACAATACAGATGAACTTTGACAGGGAACCTCGCTTCTACGCCAATATCGGTTTTGACGGTTGCACCTGGTATCAGTATAACTGTGCATCCGACAGTGAAAAAGACATCTGGACAGCGAAGAACCGCGCCGGACAAGCACAGGGAAAACTGGGAACCAACAGTTATACAACCACCGGATACTGGACCAAAAAACTGGTCAGCGCCACTTATGAAGTTACCCAAAGCAGCTATACGACCGAAAGATTCCCTTGGCCGGAAATGCGTCTTACTGACTTATACTTACTTTATGCCGAAGCGCTGAATGAGAAAGACGACGCCAACAACCGTGAACTGGCTATCAGCTACCTGGATCAAATCAGAGCACGTGCCGGCCTGAAAGGAATCAAGGAATCATGGGACACTTACTCCAAGTATCCTAACAGATACAAGACACAGGAAGGACTTCGCGAAATCATCCAGCGTGAGCGTGCTATCGAACTGATGTTCGAAGGCAGCCGTTTCTGGGATCTCCGTCGATGGAAGACAGCTAATAAGGTATTGAACGAGAAGATCCACGGATGGAACTTTGAAGGTGAAACTCCCGCAGAGTACTATTCGCAGAGAACCCTGTATACATTAAAGTTTATCGCTCCGCGTGATTATTTCTGGCCGATTCATCAGAATGACCTGGTAGTCAACCCGAAATTGGTTCAGAACCCCGGATGGTAATGTATGTCTCATTTTAAAATCAGCAGAATATGATATCACGTAAATTTACAATATGGGCTTGCGGCTTACTTTTCGTTTTCGGTAGTTGCGCAGAAGATATGGTAAAGCCCATTGAAAACGATAAAGACGCTCCTGGAACTGTTCAGGACGTAAAGACAGAAAGCCTTCCGGGAGCTGTGAAATTCACTTATACACTGCCTTCCGATCCGGATTTGCTGTATGTGTTGGCCAAGTATACTAATAAAACAGGAAAAGTAATGGAGTTTCGTTCCTCGTTTTACACGAACTCCGTTACGGTAGAAGGTTTTGGCGATACGGATACTTATAAAGTAGAACTGTACACTGTAGACCGTAGCGAGAACCGTTCTCAGCCTCAGATAGTGGAAGTCGCTCCGCTGACTCCTCCTATCCTGTCCTGTTATGAATCATTGTCGATGGTTGCTGACTTTGGCGGCATGACCTTCGAGATGGATAATCAGTTCAAGTCCGATCTTGCTATCTACGTCTGTACTCCCGATGAATTAGGCGATATGGTGCTGGCCGAAACATTCTACTCGGCACGTGAAGAGATCGCTTATTCCGTCAGAGGGTATGATGCAGTTCCCCGTCGTTTCGGCATCTTCCTGCAGGATAAATATGGGAATGAGACAGATACGCTGTTCACGGAGCTGACTCCGATCTACGAAAGGGAACTGGATAAGACGAAATTCAGGGAAATGTACTTGCAGAATGATTCCCGCGTAGATTCGTACGACGGAAAGATGGAATATGTATGGAACGGAAGAATCTCCAAAGATGGTGACAGTGGTGGCGTGGGACTTCACACCGGAACAGGCACGAAAGACGGTCCGGCAGTATTTACCTTCGACCTTGGCGTACTGGCTAAACTGAGCCGTTTTGCATTGTGGGCTATTCAGGACGACAAGCACTTCTATAACGACATGAGCCCGAGACGCTACGAAGTATGGGGATGCGCTACGGAACCTAACCCCGACGGTAGCTGGGATCAGTGGGTGAAACTGCTGGATATGGAGAATGTGAAGCCTTCCGGTTCGCCTATCGGTATCCTGACGGAAGATGATATCGAAGCTGCGAAAATAGGAGATCAGGCAAATGTTCCTCTGGACATGCCGCGTGTACGCTATATCCGTATCAAATGTCTGAAGAATTGGTCTAACAATTACAACATCTGTTTCACGGAACTCACCTTCTGGGGGAATGATAACGAAGAATAATTCAATGAGTGTTAACCGACTGATTAAAGCAGAAAGAATATGAAACAATTTATCAAACATACGCCCTATCTGGTGTCACTACTGATTCTATTAGGGATTACATCTTGCACAAAGATGGACGAATATCTGAAATATACGGATGGAAAGGAAATTCTTTATACGGGTATCCCTGATTCTATCGCCATGTACTCCGGTTACAACCGGGTGGTCTTCCGCGGAGTACTGGCATCCGACCCTAAAATAGCCAAGATAAAGATATACTGGAACTTGAAACAGGACTCTCTGGAGCAGGATATCCGGAGAGAAGGGGATGATAATGTGCTGATTATACCGATTTCTCTGGAAGAAGGGACTTATAATTTCGAAATGCATACCTATGATAAAGACGGATTGCATCCTTCGGTTCCTTTCAACCTTACCGGAACGTCATATGGTGACTCCTACAAAGACGGGCTGGTCAACCGTTTGGTGAAGAAGGTAGAAAAGATAGAAGATGATGTAACGATCGACTGGTCGCCGGCAGAGCCGACAGCTCTTTATACGATGGTACATTATACCGATAACTCGGGAAAAGTACAGGAACTGAAGATCGAAAACAGCGAAGAAGAAACCGTCCTGAAGGATTACAAGAGTATGACCAAGTTTAATGTGCAGACTTACTTCCTGCCGGATGAAATGTCGATTGATACCTTTAAAACGGCAGTTGTCTCTTACGGAGTCAGCGAAGACATTACCGACTTGTATCTGAAGAACTACAAACGTCCGTTTGAAGGAAGAGATAAGAATGCGGATAATAAATGGGGAATACTCGTTGACTGGGACTTCACTCCTAATATCCTGAATCAGAGTAATGGAAAAGGCGGTTGGTCTGACGACTGGGGCAACCAGTCTATCCATTTGGAGTCAAAAGACTGGAGTGGGGATGGAATCACAAACGGTAAAGTCTACCAAAGTTTTGAACTTCCGGCCGGAAATTATCAATTGGAGTGTGAACTCGAAGGAGGCAGTAACGGAATGAACGGGTATCTGGCAGCCGGCCGCGGCAGCGTATTGCCGGACATTGACCGATTGAAAGAAGAAGCATTGGGATATAGCCAGTACGGTGACTCCAATATGGGGGGCAAGCATACCCTGACCTTCTCTTTGGCGGAACCTGCTACTGTTTCGGTAGGCTGGGTAGTCACCTTCGGATCGTCTACTTGGATGAAAGTGCTCTATGTCAAGCTGATGAACATAGCGGATACAGCCGAATAATCCGGTTTTCATAAGCGCTCGGAATAGTGGATATACACCCTATATGCCCTGCATGCAGGGCATATAGATCCAACGCGCAGGACATATATACGCTACGAGTTGGACATATAGATCCAACAACCAGGATATATATGCGCTGCAAACGACATAATTACGATAAAAAAATAAATAATAATACTATAATCAATAATGTGTATGAAGTTTATAACGAAAAAAGGTAAATCGCTGGGTATCGGACTTGCAATGGTTGGTTCATTGTTGGTATCTTCTTTGCAAGCAGGCCCCGTTTATCTGCATAGTGGTGAATCGATTGTTTCATGGAAGTTAAAGCCGGAGGCGGAAGTCGGAACGAATGTTCCGGCTCTGCTGAACGCAGGTTATGACACATCATCATGGGTGGACGCTGTTGTACCGGGCACTGCTTTTACTTCTTACGTAACGGCAGGACTGGAAAAAGACCCTAACTTTGGGGATAATATCCATCAAGTGGACCGTTCAAAGTACGACCGTAGTTTTTGGTATCGTACAGAGTTTAAAGTTCCCGCCGACTTTGATAAAGCGCTGACATGGCTCAACTTCAACGGGGTAAACCGTAAAGCGGAAATCTACCTGAACGGACACCTGCTGGGGATACTCGATGGATTTATGCACAGAGGACGTTTCAATATCACGGAAATGGTGAAGAAAGATCAGCCGAACGTACTGGCAGTATTGGTTCACATGCCGCAAACCCCGTTGGCAAACTACGGCAGTCCTACTTACTTGTCGAGTGGTGGCTGGGACTGGATGCCTTATGTACCGGGACTGAATATGGGTATCACAGATAAGGTTTATCTCAGCAACACCGGTACGGCAACGATCATCGATCCCTGGATTCGCACAGACTTACCATTGCCCAGCCGCACACGCGCCGATCTGTCGGTGGCGCTGGAAGTGAAAAACAGTTCTGACAAACCATCTAAAGTCGTGGTGAACGGTACGATCACCCCCGGTGATGTGAAGTTTACCAAAGAAGTAGACATTAATCCGGGTGCGACTTCGGAAGTGAAGTTCGACAAACGGTATTATCCGCAACTGGTGATCAACTCGCCGAAACTGTGGTGGCCCAACGGATATGGTGAGCCCAACCTGTATACCTGTAAACTGGAAGTATCCGTAGACGGGAAAGTCTCCGAAACTAAAGACGTAACCTTCGGTATCAAAGAATATAGCTACGACACAAACAACAACACCCTGCATCTGCACATTAACGGTGTACCTGTATTTGTGAAAGGAGCTAACTGGGGAATGTCGGAATATATGCTGAGATGCCGTGGTGAAGAGTATGACACCAAGCTACGTTTCCATCACGAAATGAATTTCAACATGATTCGTAACTGGCTTGGCTCTACTACCGATGACGAGTTTTACGAAATGTGTGATAAATATGGTCTGATGGTATGGGATGACTTCTGGATTAACTCTAATCCCAATCTTCCTTACGACTTGAATGCGTTCAATAACAATATGATAGAGAAAATCAAGCGTGTCCGTAATCATCCCTCTCTGGCTGTATGGTGTGGTGATAATGAGTCGAACCCGCAGCCCCCGCTGGAAGGCTGGATGGCTGAGAATATCAAAACCTTTGATGGTGGCGATCGCTATTTTCAACCGAACTCACATGCCGGCAACCTGACAGGTAGCGGTCCTTGGGGAGCATTCGACCCTCGATTCTATTTCACTGAATATCCTGACGGACTGGAAGGTGATCCGGAGCGTGGCTGGGGATTCCGTACGGAAATAGGTACGGCTGTAGTTCCTACTTTCGAAAGTTTCAAGAAGTTTATGCCGGAGAAAGACTGGTGGCCCCGTAATAAGATGTGGGATTTGCACTACTTCGGTCAGTCTGCTTTCAATGCCGCACCGGACAGATATGACGCTTCTCTTGCCAAAGGTTTTGGCACCCCTTCTGGAATCGAGGACTATTGCCGTAAAGCGCAGCTTATCAATATCGAATCGAACAAAGCTATGTATGAAGGCTGGCTGGACCGTATGTGGGACGACGCTTCCGGTATCATGACCTGGATGGGACAATCGGCTTACCCCTCTATGGTATGGCAGACTTATGACTACTATTATGACCTTACAGGCGCTTACTGGGGAACGAAGTCCGCGTGCGAACCGTTGCATATCCTCTGGAATCCGGTGACGGACGCAGTGAAGGTGGCCAATACTACCGCAGAAAACTATCAGGATTTGAAAGCGGAAGTAACAGTTTACAATATGGACGGAAAAGCTGTTCCGGCTTATAGCAAATCCTCTGTTGTTCATTCAGCGTCCAATAGCACGCTGGAGTGTTTTACCATCGACTTTAATAAGGAAAGACCGAACCTGGGATTGAATCAGAAAGTAGTTGTTTCCTCTACTTCCGAAGGCGATCCGTCAATGGCTGTGGATGGAAAGAAAAATACCCGCTGGTCAAGCGCCTACCGTGATAACGAGTGGATATATGTTGATTTGGGGAAGGTACAGCCCGTTGGCGGTGTCCGTCTCGACTGGGAAGCATCTTATGGGAAGGAATACAAGATTCAGGTATCGAATGACGCTCAGCAGTGGGAAGAGGCTTACAGCACGAAAAATGGAATCGGTGGTGTGGAGCTGATTACTTTCCCCGAAAAGGATGCACGTTATGTACGTATGTTCGGGTTCAAGAGAGGCTGGTGGTATGGATATTCTCTGTGGAGCTTCGATGTGCTGGGAGGAACCGGTAAGAGCGAAGGTTTGAGCGATGTACATTTCATCCGTCTGAAACTGACGGATAAGAACGGTAAACTGATTTCGGAAAATAACTACTGGAGAGGAAATGACCGCAGAGACTTCACTGCTCTGAACCAACTTCCGAAGGCCGAACTGAAAGTTTCTTCCAAAATGGAACAGAAGGGAGAGAAGGCGGAAATCCGTGCAACAATCGGACTGCCTAGGTCTGCCAAGAGTGTAGCTTTTGCCGTACACGTACAGGCTGTACGCACGGTTGACGGTGAACGTATTCTTCCGGCTATCATGAATGATAATTATTTTACGCTGATGCCGGGTGAAAATAAAGAGATTACTATTAACTTTGACAAGTCTTTGTTGAAAGGCGGTTCTTACAAATTACTGGTTACACCTTATAATAACTAACTTGCTATGACACTGAGAAATATAACTTGTGCTGTAACTTTATGCCTGCTTACCCTTTCGGGACAGGCTGTCGGAAAGACGGAGGTACCACCTTATAAGAATAAATCACTTTCCATCGAGGAGCGTGTAGACGACCTGATGGGACGGATGACACTGCGTGAAAAGGTTCTGCAATTGCAGAACCGGGGCGCAGGTCGTCTGGACGAGATAGACCGTATATTCAACGGTGAGAGTTATGGCTGTACCCACGAAATGGGTACGACTGCCGCCGAATGTGCTGCGATGTACAAGGAACTGCAACAGTACATGCTGACGAAAACAAGGCTCGGAATCCCCATTATTACTTCTGCCGAAGGCATTCAGGGAATCCTGCAAAATAATTGTACGCTGTTTCCGCACGCTTTGGCACAGGGGAGTACTTTCAATCCTGCTCTGATCCAGCGCATGACCGAAGCTGCGGGAGAGGAAGCCAAAGTAATTGGTATCCATCAGATTCTCTCGCCCGTACTGGACATTGCCCGTGAACTTCGCTGGGGACGTGTAGAAGAAACCTTTGGTGAAGACCCTTACCTTATTTCCGAAATGGGTATCGCCTTTATCAATGGATATCAGAAAAACCGCATAACCTGTATGCCGAAGCATTTTGTTGCGCACGGCACTCCCTCCGGCGGATTGAACTGTGCGCAGGTCAGCGGTGGTGAACGGGAACTGAGAAGTTTGTATCTCTATCCGTTCCGTCGTGTCATCAAGGAGACGAATCCGTTGGCATTGATGACTTGTTATAGTGCTTATGATGGAGTAGCCATAACAGGTTCTCCTTATTACATGACAGATATTCTTCGTGGTGAACTTGGTTTCAAGGGGTATGTTTATTCCGACTGGGGATCGGTGGACCGCCTTAAAACCTTTCATGCTATCACGCCCGAAACCGATGAGGCCGGACGCCTGGCATTGGAAGCCGGGGTAGACTTGAACATCGACTCTGCTTATGATAACTTCGAACGGATGGTACAGGAAGGCCGTCTGGATATAAAATACATTGACCTTGCCGTTCGCCGTATCCTGACGGTTAAGTTTCAGTTAGGGCTGTTTGATGCGCCTTATGGCGATCCGAAGGCAGTGAGTAAAGTTGTCCGCAGTGCGGAGAAAGTGGCTTTGGCTAAGGAAATAGCTGACGAGAGCGCTATTCTGCTTGAGAATAAGAATCAGATTCTTCCTTTGGATTTGGCTAAGTATAAGTCAATAGCCGTAGTAGGTCCGAACAGCAATCAGACGATATACGGAGATTATGCCTGGACTACCAGAGATACCAAAGAAGGTGTCACTTTGCTTCAGGGATTAAAGGAGGTATTAGGAAATAAAGTAACGGTTCGCCATGCCGAAGGATGTGACTGGTGGAGTAGTAAAAAGGATAAGATAGCGGAAGCGGTGGAAGCCGTTCGCGGCAGTGATCTGGCAATTGTTGCCGTCGGAACACGCAGTACCTATCTGGGCAGAAGTCCGAAATATTCCACTACCGGAGAAGGATTCGACCTCTCTTCGCTGGAACTTCCCGGAGTACAGGAAGAACTGTTGCAGGAAATCAAGAAAACCGGAAAACCGATGGTTGTCGTATTGATAGCCGGCAAACCATTGGCTATGCCTTGGGTAAAAGAGAATGCCGACGCACTGTTGGTACAATGGTACGGTGGCGAACAGCAGGGACGTTCGTTGGCTGATATCCTCGTAGGGAAGGTCAATCCGTCGGGACGACTGAATGTATCTTTCCCGCGTAGCACAGGCAATACTCCTTGCTTCTACAATCATTTTATCACAGACCGTAATGAACCGTTCGACCAGCCGGGCAGTCCCGAAGAACCGAAAGGACATTATATCTTTGACGCCCCCGACCCGTTATGGAGCTTTGGTAGCGGACAGAGTTACACTACTTTTGAATATGTGGATTGTGCGTTGAGTGATTCTGTATTGACCGACAAGGATCAACTGACGGTAACGGTAAAAGTGAAGAACACCGGCAAGATGGATGGCAAAGAGGTAGTGCAACTGTATGTACGCGACTGCTTCAGTTCCGTGGCTACTCCCATCCGCCAGCTGAAAGCATTCAGGAAAGACCTGATCAAAGCCGGTGCAACAAACACTTTCACACTAAAGCTTCCCATCTCGGAGCTGGCACTTTGGAATGCCCGTATGCAGGAAGTGGTGGAACCGGGAGAGTTTGAGATTCAGATAGGAAGTGCCGCTGACAACATCCACTTCACGAAGGTGATAACTGTGAAGGGAAAATGACACAGAACGACAAAAAACGAAGAGGTCTGTTTCTGACGATAGGGCTGTTTATACTGCCGTTTCAGCTGGTCATTAATCATTTCTATGGCGGGATTACGGTGAAGTCTTTCATCGTGATACTGGTTGGCTGGCTGATCAGTATAGGCATGTTGTTTTTGGTCTTTCGTTCGGCATGTAGAAGATGAAGCTTGAGTATATACTTAAAACAATGATTATGAATACAAGAATCCTTTGCGTATGGATAGCGCTTCTGACTTGTCAGATAGCGGGTGCACAAACAAAGAATGTGACATGGGGAGATCAGGGAAACGGCACTTATATCAATCCGATATTGAATGCGGACTATTCTGATCCGGATGTCATCAGGGTAGGCGATAAGTATTACATGGTAAACTCGGACTTTCATTATATGGGCATGCCGGTGCTTGAATCCGACGATATGATTAATTGGAAGATTATCAGTCAGGTGTACCGGCGTCTGGATTTTCCGGACTGGGATACGAACGGAAATTATGGAGGAGGCTCATGGGCCCCCTCTATCCGTCATCATGACGGGAAGTTCTGGATTTACTTCTGTACTCCCCGTGAAGGGCTGATGATGAGTACGGCTACCGATCCTCACGGCCCTTGGTCACCCTTGCATTGTGTGAAACGGATTGGCGGATGGGAAGACCCTTGCCCGATATGGGATGACAATGGTCAGGCTTATCTGGGACGGAGCCAGTTGGGGGCCGGACCTATCATCTTGCATAAGATGAGTGCCGATGGGAGGACCTTGGAAGATGACGGACAGGTGATCTATACCGGTCCGGTGGCAGAAGGTACCAAGTTTCATAAGCGGGACGGATATTACTATATCAGTATTCCCGAAGGCGGAGTAGGTGAGGGATGGCAGACAATTCTGCGTTCGAAAAACATCTACGGTCCTTACGAGAAGAAAGTGGTACTGGAAAAAGGTTCTACCAATGTCAACGGGCCTCACCAAGGTGCACTGGTAGATACTCCCGAAGGTGAGTGGTGGTTCTATCACTTCCAGTTGACGGAACCGCTGGGAAGAGTCGTGCATCTGCAACCTGCACACTGGAAAGACGGATGGCCTGTGATTGGGGTGGACATCGATATGAACGGCATAGGCGAACCGGTAAAAGTCTGGACAAAGCCGAATACTGGAAAGAAAGTGCCTGTAAGCTTCCCGCAGGGAGGCGATTCTTTTGATTCGACCGAGCTGAACTTGCAGTGGCAGTTCAACCATAATCCTTCTGACGCCGACTGGAACCTGACGGAACGAAAAGGATGGTTACTGTTGAAAGCTCTGAAAGCGGATTATCTTCGGGCATCACGCAATATGCTGACACAGAAATGTATCGGATACGAGGGGACGGTTACGACAGAGATGGATATGAGCTCTTTGGCCGAGGGACAACGTGCTGGACTATTCTGTATAGGTAATTTATTCAATGGCATTGGAATACTCAAAGAGAGTGGCAAGAACTATCTGTATCTGGAGAATAATGGTAATGTGGAGAAAGTAAAGCCGGTAAGCGGTAAGAAGATTTACCTTCGGGCTACGATGAATGCACGTACCAACCAGCATCAGCTGTACTATAGCACGGACAATAAGAACTTTACTCCTTGTGGAGAAGTTTATTCGCTGAGATTCGGTGACTGGAAAGGTGCCCGTGTCGGTCTGTACTCATACAACACGCTTCGTGACGGAGGAAATGCTTTCTTCAACTGGTTCACTTACGATTTTAACTGATTCAGCCCGTTCACAACTTTAACTTCAACTATCCATCATTTTAATTGATTCAGCTATCCACAACTTTAACGACTTGATTTATAAACCTTATTAAATGTATATCATGAAAGTGAAAACCCTGTTTTTAATCTGTTTCCTTAGTATCACCTGTCTTCTGAACGCGGCGGACAAGCCTGTCATTCAGATTCATACGGACAACAGTAGTCTGATCTTCCGCGTAGCCGACAACGGGCGGCTATACCAGAGCTATCTGGGCAAAAAGCTGAGCCATGAGACCGATATTTCCCATCTTCCGCAAGGGACGGAAGCCTATATCACCCACGGTATGGAAGACTACTTTGAACCTGCCATTCATATCCTTCACAATGACGGCAATCCGTCACTTCTGTTGAAGTATGTCTCTCACGAGACAAAAGCGGTGTCGCAAGGAGTTAACGAAACCATTATCACCTTGGGAGATGATAAATATCCGGTTACGGTAAAGCTGCATTACGTCACTTATCCTGCCGAGGATATCATTAAAACCTATACGGAAATCAGCCATAAGGAGAAGAAGCCCGTAGTGCTTCACCAATATGCTTCTAGTATGCTTCATCTGAATCGTGCTAAGTATTATCTGACTGAATTTGCGGGTGACTGGGCACACGAAGCCAATATTTCCGACCAGCCGTTGGAGTTTGGTAAGAAAGTACTCGATACCAAACTGGGCGCCCGTGCCAATATGTTTACCCCTCCGTTCTTCCAGCTTTCTCTGGACCAGCTGGCTACGGAGAATTGTGGTGAAGTGCTGGTAGGTACATTGGGATGGACCGGCAATTTCCGCTTTACTTTCGAAGTGGACAACAAGAACGAATTGCGTATCATTTCGGGTATCAACCCTTATGCCTCTGAATATTACCTTCCGGCAGGTGTCGTGTTCCGTACTCCCGATTTCTATTTTACCTATAGTGCAAATGGTAAGGGCAAAGCCAGCCGTAATTTCCACGATTGGGCACGTCGTTATCAGTTGAAGGACGGAGATGAAACCCGTATGACCCTGTTAAATAACTGGGAAGCGACTTATTTCGATTTTAATGAGGAGAAACTGATAGGACTGATTGGCGATGCCGCAGGTCTCGGAGTGGATATGTTCTTGCTGGACGACGGCTGGTTTGCCAATAAATATCCGCGCAGCAGCGATCATCAAGGCTTGGGAGACTGGGACGAAACGGCAGATAAACTGCCCAACGGTATCGGGCGTCTGGTCGAAGAAGCCACTAAGAAGGGCATCAAGTTCGGTCTGTGGATAGAACCGGAAATGGTGAATCCGAAGAGTGAGCTTTACGAGAAACATAAAGACTGGGTCATCCATCTTCCCAATCGGGATGAATATTACTTCCGCAATCAGTTGGTACTTGACCTGAGCAATCCGAAAGTGCAGGACTTCGTCTTTGGAGTAGTGGATAATTTGATGACTAAATATCCCGGTATCGCTTTCTTCAAATGGGATTGCAATAGCCCGATCACTAATATCTACTCTTCTTATCTGAAGGAGAAACAGTCGCACTTGTACATCGACTATGTTCGCGGTCTGTATAATGTATTGGAACGTATTAAAACGAAGTACCCTGATCTGCCGATGATGCTTTGTTCGGGCGGTAGCGGGCGTATCGACTATGAAGCGCTCAGATACTTCACCGAGTTCTGGCCGAGTGATAACACGGACCCTATCGAACGTCTGTTTATCCAATGGGGATACTCTCAGCTTTTCCCGGCAAAAACTCTTTGTGCACATGTCACTACGTGGAATCATGATGCAAGTATCAAATTCCGTACAGACGTAGCAATGATGGGCAAACTTGGTTTTGATATCAAATTGTCGGACCTCAATGATAATGAGAAGAAGTTCTGCCGTGATGCGGTCACCAACTACAATCATCTTAAACCGGTAGTGCTCGAAGGAGACATGTATCGGCTGGTATCTCCTTATAGCGGAAACCATACTTCCACCCAATATGTGGGGAAAGATAAGAAGGGAGCTGTTGTCTTTGCATTCGATATTTACCCCCGTTATGGCGAGAAACTGTTGCCTGTCCGTCTGCAAGGACTGGACGCCGACCGCCAATATCGGGTGAAGGAAATTAATCTGATGCCGGGCGCTAATTCTTCTCTTCAAGGAAACGGTGAGTTATTCTCTGGTGAATATCTGATGACGGTAGGACTGAATATATTTACAGGTCAGCGTCTGAACAGCAGAGTTATAGAAGTAGTTGCTGAATGACAGGACCGACGGAAATCCGTTAAACACTTGACAAACGACTTTTATTGTTGTATATTTGTAGTTCCAAACCTGAACTGAATAATATAAGAACGATAAATAAAATGAGAAAATTAGTGTGGAATCATCCTTTATGGTGGTATAATATAATAACAAATAGTACTTATCTCTCTGACGTATAGCAGAGGATAAGATACTCCGATATAGGAAAAGGCTGCAAACTTTATGAGGTTTGCAGCCTTTTTTGTAGTTCGCCCAGCACGAACATATTCTAACGGGTGTAAGTCCCTAAAGCGCCCTGA
>DXOL01000044.1:0-42783 GCA_019412825.1 Bacteroides thetaiotaomicron
TCATAAAAAAACTGCACTCCTAAAGTTTTGTGTCTAACTTTTGGGGTGCAGTTCATCTCCGCGGCTTTTTTATTTCTGAATGATTTATTGGATGAAACAAATGCTTGAATCAGGCTGCTGTTTCTTAGTCCGCCAATTTCTTTAACTTCTTGAAATGCTCGATCACAGCCAGATAATTCTGATCCAGACAGGCATCAAATCGATTCCAAAGATCCCCCAATACAACAGCCCCTCCAAATCCGAAATCTTTTATTTCTAATAGATTATCTTCATTAATACCTCCAAGTGCCATTACTTTAGAGTCAATGATCTTAGCTTTCTGTGCCTCACGTAGTTCTTCTGCCGTATAAGTAGAATAGTAATTAACCTTCGAAATACTATCGTAAATGGGACTCATGAAAACGTAATCATAGAAATGCTTTCTGTTCTTCACCTCTTCTACGGAATGGCAGGAGCAACTGACGTGTCCGGCATAGTCATGCGGTTCGCTCGGGTTGCGTGCATTCAGGTGGATACCCATCAGATTGAACTCTTCTTTCAGATAAAAATGTTCGTGTGTCACAATGCGGCGATGATATTTTTCCGGAATCAGCGTCAGTAATCGTTCGGAATACATGGCCGGTGTCTCAGGTTTTCTGAGATGTAGAATATCCAGTCCCTCCTCGAAAAGAGCGGTAATAATCTTATCTTCTTCAACGAAGAACGTGGGCGTGGTAACTACAATTAGTTTCATTTCCTTTGTAAAGTTGTAAAGTTTAGCAAAGTTACTAATTAACTATTTCAGAAACCAACGTTTATAGTGAAAATTTGTTAGATTGCAATGTGCGCAAGTCAATAGTCCATAGTTTACCCGATAATACTTCCCCAAAACCGCAGATAATCTTCAGCACTTCCGTTGCTTCGATGCTTCCTGTTACCGCAGGAGTAATGCCCATTACACCTTTTGGGGGAGGAGGCATTCGCCTCATTTCTTCTTCGTCCGGATATAAGTCCCGATAACTTTTTTTCTCTTCTCCGTAATGGAAAACGGATACCTGACCTTCAAAGCCGCAGATGGCTCCATAGACATACACTTTCCCCATTTCCGCGCAGATGTCGTTGATAAGATAGCGGGTAGAGAAGTTGTCGCAGCCATCTACTACTATATCATACTGACTGATAATTTCCTGTGCGTTTTCCTCCGTCAAACGGGTTGGATAAGTCCGGATAGTTATCTCGCTGTTTAGTGCGGAAAGTCGTTCGGCGGCACATATTGCCTTGGATTTACCTAATTCTTTCTCCGAATAGAGCACTTGCCGTTGCAGATTACTGATGCTGACTACATCGTCGTCTACCAATCCAATACAGCCTACTCCTGCTCCGGTCAGATAGAGGGCTATGGGAGAGCCTAGCCCTCCCACGCCTACAATAAGAACCTTTGCTTGCTTCAGTTTCTGCTGACCGTCTTCTCCGATTTCGGGAAGGATCATTTGCCTGTCGTATCGCATTGTTTTATCTTTTAAAGTCAAAAGACTGATCCCAATCCTTCCAGACCGGTTCACGTCCTAATTTCCTCAGGTCACGTTCCACTTCTACCGCTTTCCGTTCGTCACTCACGTGGAACTGCTCCAGTGTTTGCGGGTAGCTGTAATATCCGCCCGGTTCTGTCTTGCTTTCGGCACTCATGGTTGTCACGCCCAGTGTTGCCATGTGATTTCGTATCTCGGCGCTTTCACGGGTAGAATAGGAGATGTCTACATCATGATCGAAGATTCGCATGGCGAAAGTAAGCTGTGCAAGTTCCCGGTCGTTCATGATAACGTTGGGTTGGAAGCCATCGTTTTCGGATGGACGCATACGGGGGAAATTGACGCTGTATTTGGTCTTCCAGTAGTGCTTCTGCAGGTAGCGGAGGTGGTAAGCCATCATCGTCACATCCGTCCGCCATTCCTCCAGACCGATCAGGACACCCATGCCGATCTTATGGACACCGGCCTGTCCCATACGGTCGAATCCATCGACACGCCATTCGAATTTGGACTTCATGCCTCGCGGGTGATACTTTTTATAGTTCGCCTTATTATAAGTTTCCTGAAAGCAGATGACTCCGTTCAGCCCGTGATGGGTGAGTTCCTTGTATTCTTCCGCTTTGAGGGGCATTACTTCAATCTGCAGGTGGCTGAAATAAGGTTCTGCCAGATCGAGAGCACGGGCAATGTAAGGTACACCTGCTGCTGCCGGATTTTCACCCGTCACGAGTAAAAGATTCTCAAAAGGAGCCAGCCGTTTGATTGCTTTGTATTCGTTGACGATTTCCTCCTCTGTCAGAATCGTTCTTTTCATCGGATTGCTGATATGGAAACCGCAATAGACGCAGGAGTTGGTGCATGAATTGGTGATATAGAGCGGCACAAACATAGAGATTGTTTTGCCGAACCGCTCCATCGTATATTTCTGGCTGAGACGGGCCATCACTTCCAGATAGGGAGTGGCGGCAGGTGAGATCAATGCCATAAAATCATTGACATCCAGATGCTCTTTTTTGCCTAATGCACGGCGCACATCGGCATCTGTCTTGGAATAGATGGCTTTTGTCGTCTCTTCCCAGGATATTTTTTCTAATTCGTCTGAGAACATTTTAATTAATTGAAAGTTGAAAATTAAAAAGAAATGAGGTTGTGATTTGGTTTTGGTATAATCACAATTCATTATTTATCACTCTTGGCATTTTTCTTCAGATCACGAGATAATCTCATGGCGCAGAAATTAGGTCCGCACATCGTGCAGTATTCTCCGTCAATGTGATGTCCCGCGCGGAAATATCCCTGTGCCCGTTCCGGATCGAGAGACAAGTCGAACTGATCTTTCCAGCGGAACTCGTAACGGGCCTTGCTCAAGGCATTGTCGCGTACCTGTGCTCCCGGATGTCCTTTGGCAAGGTCGGCGGCATGAGCGGCAATCTTATAAGTGATAACGCCTACACGTACGTCTTCTTTGTCCGGCAGGGCAAGATGCTCTTTCGGAGTGACATAACAAAGCATCGCCGTACCTAACCAGCCGATTTGAGCAGCTCCGATAGCAGAGGTAATGTGATCGTAGCCAGGAGCGATATCCGTCACTAAAGGGCCGAGTGTATAAAATGGCGCATCATGGCATTTCTCAATCTGACGTTCCATGTTCTCCTTGATTTTATGCATCGGTACGTGCCCCGGACCTTCGATAAATGCCTGCACGTTCTTTTCCCATGCACGAAGTACCAGTTCTCCCATCGTGTCCAGTTCTGCAAACTGTGCTTCGTCGTTGGCATCATGGATAGAGCCCGGACGCAGTCCGTCTCCCAATGATACGGCAACGTCGTATTGAGCCAGAATATCACAGATATCGTCAAAGTGTTCATACAGGAAACTTTCCTGGTCGTGCACCAGACACCATTTGCTCATGATGCTTCCTCCACGGCTGACAATGCCGCACAGACGTTTATCGGCAAGATGAACATTATGACGGCGGATACCTGCATGAATCGTAAAATAATCTACTCCCTGCTCACATTGTTCGATCAGTGTGTCCCGATAGATTTCCCAGTTAAGGTCTTCCACTACGCCATTCACTTTCTCAAGTGCCTGATAGATAGGTACAGTGCCTACCGGTACAGGGCAGTTGCGGATGATCCATTCACGTGTCTCATGAATATTTTCTCCTGTTGAAAGGTCCATCAGCGTATCACCTCCCCATTTGCAGCTCCATAAAGCCTTTTCCACTTCCTCGTCAATGCTGGAAGTGGTGGCAGAGTTTCCGATATTCGTATTGATTTTCACAAGGAAGTTACGGCCGATAATCATCGGTTCGGCTTCCGGATGATTGATGTTGGCAGGCAGCACCGCACGTCCTTCTGCTATTTCTTTACGGACAAATTCGGGAGTAATGTGAGTCTCGATTCCCAGTTCCTCACAGTTCATATTTTCGCGGATCGCCACATATTCCATTTCCGGAGTGATGATTCCTCGTTTGGCGTATGCCATCTGAGTGATGGCTTCTCCTTTTTTGGCACGATAGGGAAGGGCGATGTGTTCAAAGCGGAGATGATCCAGACTTTTGTCATTACGTCTCATTTGTCCGTATTCCGAAGTGATTTCGGGGAGTTGCTCTACGTCACCGCGTCCCACAATCCATTCTTCCCGTAAGCGGGGAAGTCCTTTCTTAAGATCAATGCTCATTGACGAGTCACTGAACGGACCGCTGGTGTCATATACGTATACTTCCGGATTCGGAGTAGCTATCTTTTCTTCTCCTTCGAAGCTGACGCTGGGCACTTGTTCTACTTTCCGCATGGCTACACGGATGTTCGGATAGAGTTTACCCGGCAGATATACTTTCTGAGAACGGGAAAATTTTATTTTTTGTTCCATAGAATTTTATTATCGTATTATTAAGAATAGTGAAACAAACACTACTCCCTACTTATTACCTATTACTTATCACCTATTACTTATTCCAAAAATGCAGTTAAAGGTGAACTTGCTTCTGCTATAAAGTTATCAGCCTGCAGACCCAGTCCTGCTTCGTATGCCCGTCTTCCGGCTTCGGTGGCGGCTTTGAAGGCCAACGCCATTTCTACCGGATTGCCTGCTACGGCGATGGCGGTATTTACCAGTACGGCAGACGCACCCAGTTCCATTGCTTCGGCAGCATGGCTCGGTGCACCGATTCCGGCATCTACGACAACGGGGATACCGGCCTGTTCGATAATAATCTGCAGGAATTCTTTGGTTTGCAGTCCTTTGTTAGTTCCGATGGGAGCACCCAGCGGCATTACGGTAGCGGCACCGGCTTCTTCCAGTCGTTTGCAGAGCACAGGGTCGGCCTGGCAATAGGGTAATACGATAAAGCCCAGTTTGACAAGCTGTTCTGTAGCCTTCAGGGTTTCGATAGAGTCGGGGAGCAGATAGCGCGGATCCGGATGGATTTCCAGTTTCAGCCAGTTGGTACCAAAAGCTTCACGTGCCATCTGTGCGGCGAAAACAGCTTCTTCCGCATCACGTACTCCCGATGTGTTAGGTAGCAACTGGATATTCGGATGAATAATATGTTTCAGCATGTCGTCTTCTTTGTCATCCATGTCGATGCGCCTCATGGCTACGGTTACCATTTCAGTGCCCGATGCCAGAATGGCTTGTTCCATTACTTCATTGGAATTGAATTTTCCTGTGCCCAGAAAAAGGCGGGAGTCGAACTCACGGCCTGCAATTACTAACTTTTCCACTTTTCAATAAGTTTATTTGATTATACGTTTCATGTTCAAAATCTTTCGTGTTTCCGCTGCCGGATCCTCCGCCCGAAGAATCGTTCCGGAAAGCGCGATTCCGTTCACTCCGGTTTCGAGTATGGCGGGTATATCCTCACGGGTGATTCCTCCGATGGCTACTACCGGAAGTTCGATATTCGCTTCCTTCATCTGAGATAAAATAGCGGTATAACCTTCCAGTCCCAGTACAGGACTCAGGTTTTTCTTTGTAGTGGTAAACCGGAAAGGACCGATGCCGAGGTAATCTGCTCCGGCACGGTAGTGCTGTACGACATCCTCGAATGTATTTGCCGTACCTCCGATAATAAATGATTCTCCAAGTAATTGTCGTGCCTGATCTATCGGCATATCTTTTTTGCCCAGATGCACTCCGTCCACTTCCAGCTTTTTGGCAAGTTCGACGTGATCATCCAGAAGTAAGATCGCTTCTTTTTCTTTGCAGAGCGGCTTTAGTTGGAGGGCGACAGCTTCCACTTCTTCACACGGAGCTTCCTTCATGCGTAGCTGAATCCACTTACATCCTCCTTCAAGTGCCATGAGTGCCGATTCGAAATAAGTATACCGATCGGTCTGGTGGGTGATAAATTGTAGACTAACCATACTTTTACCCTCCACAAGCCGCTTTGATGACCACCAGGTTATCATTCTCCTGTAATGCGAATTTCTCCCATTCGGAACGTGGAATCATTTTGTTGTTTACGGCAATAGCGATGCCTTGTACCGGAAGTTCCAGTTGGGCAGCCAGTTGTGTAAGGGTAGAAGCAGGAGTCATTTCCACCTCTTTGTTGTTAACTTGTACTTTCATTGTCCTATCAGTATTAATAAGTTGAAAGTAAATACAAAGAGCGTGCTTATATGGAAAGGCGATAAGAAGAAACACAATCCCTACGTCAGTGCTAACTGCCTCAGGTTCCTAGGGTATAATCTCAGCCCCTCCTTGGGGGCACCCCTTTGTCTTTACGGGAGCAAAGTAAGCGAAAAAGAAACAAAGATTCATCAAATTATCCGGTTTTTTTTCATTTTTCTTCCGATTCCCGCTTTTTGATAGGATGAGAAAAGACAAACCGTGCTCCGTTCTTATAATTCTTGTCAATCCAGATATCGCCTCCCATGCGTTGTATGGTCAGTTTGCAGATCGCCAGTCCCAAGCCTGTTCCCTGCACAAATTCGTTGAGCTTCTCAAAACGCTGGAATACCAGTTCCTGCTTGTCTTCGGGGATGCCCGCGCCTGTATCGGTCACAGAGAACAGCATACACTGGTCTTCTTCGTCTATTTCATAATCCAGCGTGATACTTCCGCCGTCGGGAGTAAACTTCAGCGCATTGTTCAGTAAGTTGATGATAACCTGCTGTAAACGTAGCGGATCGGTATAGAGCATATAAGGCTCTTTCGGCATTTGAAGCCTGACATCTATATCTCTTGTCCGGTTCTTCCTGGTCAGTGTGATCATGTTCTGGCAATGATTTACCAGTTCACACCATTCATACTTGAATAGCAATTTTCCTGATTCCAGACGTGATACATCCAGTACATCACTGATCAGTTGCAATAACAATTCGGAATTAGTCTGGATGATATCCGCATATTCCTTCTGTTCATCCGTCGTTTCCACAGTATCGATCAGTAGGCTGGAAAAGCCGACAATAGCGTTCAGCGGTGTCCGTATTTCGTGGCTCATATTTGATACGAAGGCACTTTTCAGTTGATTGGCTTCTTCGGCACGCTCTTTGGCATGACGTAGCGCAATTTCCGATAATTCCAGTTTCTTTTTATCTTCCCTTAATTGGGCTGTAGTCTTCTCAAGGTGGTTCTTTAAGATTTTTGTCCGGTAATAATAATACAGTGAGATAAACAGTCCGCCTATCAGTACAAGGAAGGTAAACAGGATGAATTGCACTTCCGTCCGATATGCCTGGAAGAAAGGCACTTGTTGATTGATGACAAGTGAATTGAAAGGTAACTTCTTGTCCTGAAATCCCCATTCATGCAGTTTGTTGGCATCGAATTTGTACCTGTTGGGCAACAAATGAATGTGGCTGACATTGTTTTTTCCCTTGTCCAGAAATTGATAAGCCTGTTCTCCCATGCTCCTCCCTATTCCGTCGTATTGGGGGATATACCCTCCGATTGCCCAATAACCGATGGCTGTAGCAGTCAGGCTGAATACAGGTAATTCTGGATTCGCTTTGGAGAAAGCATATACAGAGTTGTTCATATACGTTATGCCCCGATTGTCAATTCTCCAGATACCCAGTAGTGCAACCGAATTTTTGGGGACATCGCGTAGTTGTTTGACGGCAGCATCGAGGGTGTGGGTACGACCATCGATATAAATAGTCGATAATTCCGGATAACGTTTCATATTCTTTTTCACCCAGGCTTGTTCGGCAAGTCCGTTGTAGGTGTTGTCCGAGATGAACACTAAATGCTCCATATCCGGATAAAAGCTTCGCATCATTTCGATGTCTTTATCGACATCATATTCATATGTGTTACAATATATTATATTGTATTCGCTCATTCTTTCCGTTAAGTCGATGCTCTGAGGTTCGTAAGTCTGTATATCAATAGAGTCTTCCGGAATACGGATACCGTTGCGCGATGCCATAGCGCAAAATACGGGCAGTTGTCTGTACTTCTCGTCTTCGAGATGCAGGAAACTGCTCCATGCTTCGCCACCCAGCAGGATGACCAGCTTGGCATTCGGATGTTTGTCCAGAATGTTGGTAAGCGTTTTCTTCCATTTTCTGGATTGATTGAGGTCGGTGGCATTCATGTTTTCTACGATGGTGGAATACTTGCCACCCAGTTGGCGATATGTTTCTACGAACGTGTTGATGTTATCGTAGGTATATTTAGTATCGGAATTGTAGGACGTCACGAAAAGTATCTCCTCTTCCAATTCTTCCGGGGTAGCCGCGTTACTGATGAAAGAGAGCAAAAGGAAGAAGGCAACAAAGAAAATGCGCCATTCTTTATTTTTTTGTTGAAGTGTCATAATTGTCTGTTTTGATTTTCGGCTATTGCAAAAATACAATTTATGCCTTTGAAATACAATAGAAAGCTTAGTTTTTTTGTTGTAGAAAAAAGGCCGCTGTGAAATTCACAACGACCTTTTCAATAGTATAGTTTAGCTTAATTTTAATGAGTCCGGTTACATTCGTTTTTCTACCACATCCCAGTCGATGATGTTCCACAGGGCGTTTACGTGGTCGGCGCGGCGATTCTGGTAGTCCAGATAGTAGGAGTGTTCCCACACGTCAAAACCCAGAAGTGGTTTCAGTCCGGCGCGTACGGGGTTACTGCCGTTTCCTTCTTTGGTGATATGCAGTTTACCGTTCTTGTCTACTGACAGCCAAGCCCATCCTGAACCGAACAATCCGACTGCTGCTGCATTGAACTCCTTCTTGAAGTTTTCAAAGCTGCCGAAATCACGTTTGATGGCTTCTCCCAGTTTGCCTGCCGGTTCCTTTTTCGAAGGTTTCGGAGCGAATTGGAGGAAATATAAATTGTGATTCAACACTTGGCCGGCGTTGTTGAAGATAGCTCCATCTGGAGCGGCGGCAACGATTTCTTCTACCGTTTTGCCTTCATATTCTGTTCCGGGCACAAGGCTATTCAGATTATTTACATATGTTTGCAGATGTTTTCCGTAATGGAAATCTATCGTTTGCTGACTGATTACAGGTTCCAGCGCATTGTTTGCGTAAGGAAGTTTAGGCATTTCGTAAGTCATGGTCATAATTATTAAAGACATTAATATAGTATTCATATTGTCAAAACTTTAAATGGTTTTGTTATACTATAATAACAGCCATAGTTCGTAAAAGGTTCACGGTATTTTATTTTTATTTATAAATGTACTGTATACGTTCCACTTGCTGTGGGTTGTCATAGCTGGTGCGGCATATCCATTGCCCCGTATTGTCATACTCGTAATAGGAGTCACCGTCGATCCGGTTTCCGTACTCGTCGTACAGGCAGGTCAGGCAGCCGGACGTCTTTTGGCTGTTGCCGAAGATACGTTGGTAGACGATGCGGGTGAGGTATCCGTATTTATCATATTCATACAGTTCTTTTTGTGAGAGAATCTGGTTGGGCGAATTGACAAAGAGCATATTCTGATGCTGAGATTCGGTCATTCTGCCTTTGTCGTCATATTTGTTGACTGTATATCCCTCCATTTCCCCGTTCTTGTTGTACTCTTTGGTTTCCGTCAGTAATCCTTGCTTGTTGTAGCTGCTGACGGTATATCTGCCGTCCATGTATTTTAGGGAATCACTTTCGATGCTTCCGTCGATACCGATGCGGCGTGCACGGCGGTAGAAGTCCGTTTTGGTTTTCGGATTAGTCTTCACTTCGAAGATGCAGTGGCCTTGCGGGTCGTACAGCCTGCTGGTTTGCACCTCGTTGATGGGTTGCCCGTTCTTTTCAGTCACGGATAATGTGGTGGTAAGCTGCCCCTTGTCATTGTAGGTGTAGCTGGTCGTAATATTACCGGTGCTGTCGGTCTCGCAGCACTTTATCAATCGTCCTTGAGTGTAATATTTTACAGTAGTCGGGGTGGAAACGATGGCTTGCAGGATAAATGGAGCACGCAAATTCTTTGCCTGGTCACGAAATTCCTTATACTTGTGTGTTTTGAGGAATTCCTGCAATAAACCGAGCGATTCGGAGTTGACTATTGCCGGTTTCAGAAGCTCGAAGTCTGCCTTTTCACTGAGATATTCAAGATCGTTCAGGTGAGTCCGTGCACCGGTGGACAGATAAGGTGTGTTCTTATAATCATCGATAATCTGCCGGATGGCGGTGGCATTTCCTTCTTTTTTCAGGCTGTCGATACGTTGGAACAGGAAATCATCGTATAAGGTACGGACCTCGGCAAGATAGGGGCGCGGACCTCTGTCTTGATAATACTTTTGCATTTCGGGGTTTTCAAAGAAGGCTTTGAAGTTTGCAGGAGTCGGGGCCGTCTTCACCAGTTGGTAGAGCCGTACGTTTTCGGAGGCGTTGACTTGTGCAATAAATTTGCCGTTGGGATACTCCTTGACGTAAGTCTGATAGATGATGGGAGTGGGGGTTTTGAGCATTCCTTCCAGCAGTGCCACCTCGCGGATGTTCTGCAGCCGTTGCAGCATGGCGGAGTCAACCGGATATTCGGTGGCGTGAATGCTGTCCAGCAGTGCCCGGCTGAAAGGTATTTTATCTTTCGAGGCCTCCAGCAGGTTGATAATGGACTGGTCCGCCTTGTCCCGTATCTGAGAAAGCGGAATCTTTTCCCCTTCGCAGATGCCGGGGAAGTTACTTTGGGCGGCTTTCTCGTAGCAGCCGAAGTAGAGGGTGGCTGCCTGTTCGCTCTGTCCGTTCCACAGGTCGTTGAGGACGTCCATCAATGATAAATCTTCGGCATAGTACGCCTTTGTTTCGTCATCCAGTTTTTCCCTGTTCTTCTGCCATTTGTCGGCGTCATTGTCGTTCAGATACCTTAGCAGCTTTTCCATGCGGCTTTGCTTTTGCGCCATTACTTGCTGTGGTATGCAGGCGATGAGGCACAAACATAAAATAAATGATAAAAATATACTCTTTTTCATTGCTTTGAGTGGTTAGGTTAAATAGTTAGTGATGAAAATTCATAAAAATATCTTCATTGTCAAATGAATGTTATACTTTTGTCGTATTGAAACAAATTTGAACGCCAAGGGTTTGTTAAAAATCCTCATTGTTTTTATAATGCTGTTATGAATACCAACTATATAGAGGAATTAAATGAGAGTCAGTGTGCAGCAGTGACTTATAACGACGGGCCTTCGCTGGTGATAGCCGGTGCAGGTTCGGGAAAGACACGTGTGTTGACTTATAAAATTGCCTATCTGCTGGAAAACGGCTATCAACCGTGGAACATCCTCGCACTGACCTTTACCAATAAGGCGGCGCGTGAGATGAAAGAACGTATAGCCCGTCAGGTGGGCATGGAGCGGGCACGTTATTTGTGGATGGGTACCTTCCATTCCGTCTTTTCCCGCATTCTCCGTGCCGAAGCAAAGTATATCGGATTCACTTCCCAATTTACCATTTATGATTCGGCGGATAGTAAAAGTCTGATCCGTTCCATCATCAAGGAGATGGGACTGGACGAAAAGACATATAAGCCGGGGATGGTGCAGGCCCGCATTTCAAGTGCCAAAAACCATTTGGTTTCTCCTACGGGATATGCTGCCAACAAAGAAGCGTATGAAGGAGATATGGCAGCCAAAGTGCCCGCTGTCCGTGAAATATATACCCGTTACTGGGAAAGATGCCGTCAGGCGGGAGCTATGGATTTCGATGATCTGCTGGTGTATACGTATATTCTGTTCCGCGACTTTCCGGAAGTGCTGGCCCGTTATAGGGAGCAGTTCCGTTATGTGCTGGTGGACGAGTATCAGGATACGAATTATGCCCAGCATAGTATCGTACTCCAGCTGACGAAAGAAAATCAGCGTGTTTGTGTGGTAGGCGATGATGCGCAGAGCATCTACTCTTTCCGTGGAGCGGATATTGATAATATCCTTTATTTCACGAAGGTTTATCCTAATACGAAAGTCTTTAAACTGGAGCAGAATTATCGTTCTACGCAAACCATTGTCTGTGCTGCCAACAGTCTGATCGAAAAGAATGAACGTCAGATTCGGAAAGAAGTATTCTCTGAAAAAGAACGTGGCGAACCGATTGGCGTGTTTCAGGCTTACAGTGATGTGGAAGAAGGGGATATCGTAGCCAATAAGATAGCTGAACTGCGTCGGGAACATAGTTACGGCTATGCCGATTTTGCCATATTATACCGTACGAATGCGCAGAGCCGTGTTTTCGAGGAGGCTCTTCGGAAACGAAGTATGCCCTATAAAATCTATGGCGGACTTTCATTCTACCAGCGTAAGGAGATTAAGGACGTCATTGCTTACTTCCGCTTGGTAGTGAACCCGAATGATGAAGAAGCATTCAAGCGAATCATTAATTATCCTGCCCGTGGCATCGGTGATACGACGGTTGGAAAAATCATCTCCGCTGCCACTGAAAATGGTGTCAGCCTTTGGGCGGCGCTTTGCGAACCATTGAGCTACGGGCTGAACATTAATAAAGGTACGCACACCAAACTGCAAGGTTTCCGTGAACTGATAGAAGGCTTTATGACCGATCAGGTGGACAAGAGTGCGTATGAGATAGGAACGGATATTATCCGCCGGTCCGGCATCATCAATGATGTCTGTCAGGATACTTCGCCGGAGAATCTGAGTCGTAAGGAAAACATTGAGGAATTGGTGAATGGTATGAATGATTTCTGCGCGTTGCGGCAGGAAGAAGGCAACCCGAATATTTCTCTGACAGATTTCCTTTCGGAGATTGCCTTGCTTACTGATCAGGACTCGGACAAAGCGGATGATGGAGAAAAGATAACGTTGATGACCGTTCATTCGGCCAAGGGGCTGGAGTTTAAAAACGTATTCGTAGTGGGACTGGAAGAAAATCTTTTCCCCAGTGGTATGGTGGGCGATTCTCCGCGTGCTCTGGAAGAGGAGCGCCGTTTGTTCTACGTGGCCATTACCCGTGCCGAAGAACATTGTTATATTTCTTTTGCCAAGACCCGTTTCCGTTATGGAAAGATGGAGTTTGGAAGTCCCAGCCGTTTCTTGCGCGATATCGATGTGAATTATTTGCGGTTGCCGCATGAGGCGGGAGTCAGCCGGTCGGTAGACGAAGGTGCGGGGCGTTTCCGCAGGGAGATCGAAGGTGGATTTACACGTGCGGCATCTCCTACACGAACGCCTTATGGTACTAAATTTTCTGATCGTGAACGTCCGAAGGCTCAGGTGATTGCGCCCACTGTGCCGAAGAATTTGAAGAAGGTCAGTGCGGTGAGTGGAAGCAGTATACGGTCGGCTTCAGCCGGCTCGGCATCTGTAACAGGAGTACAGGCGGGGCAGATGATAGAACATGAACGTTTCGGCTTGGGCGAAGTGATCAGGGTAGAAGGAACGGGTGATAATGCAAAAGCAACGATTCATTTTAAAAATGCAGGGGACAAGCAACTATTGTTGCGTTTTGCACGTTTTAAGGTGATAGAGTAATCATAGTAAAATTAGAGATGATCATGAGGAAACAACTAACTGTAATTCTGCTTTCTGCTCTGATGTTGAGCGGATGTGCATCGGGACGTATGGGAAATCCCGGAGCAATTGTAGGTGGTGCTGCAATTGGGGGAAGTCTGGGAAGTTCGATAGGCGGACTTATCGGAGATAATAATCGTGGCTGGAGGGGCGGATATCGCGGCTCTGCCATTGGAAATATTGTTGGCACCATTGCCGGTGCAGCGATAGGGAATGCGCTGACTGCTCCGAAACCGGACCCGATAGAGGAATATGCTTACGTTCCGGAAGTCAGACAGGGGCAGTCTCACTCTAAGTTTAAACCTCGGACACAGACTCAGCAGCAACTGACTCAGTTGAAACTGCGCAAGATTCGCTTTATTGACGATAACCGCAATCATGCGATAGACGGGGGAGAAAGCAGCAAGATCATCTTTGAAATCATGAATGAAGGACGGAATCCGGTTTATGACGTGGTTCCTATTGTAGAGACGGTCGGGAAAGTGAAACATATCGGCATTTCTCCTACTGTAATGATAGAAGAAATTCTTCCGGGTGAGGGTATCCGCTATACGGCTACGGTCTATGCCGGAAGTAAGCTGAAAGATGGTGAAGTGACTTTCCGCGTAGCGGTGTCCGATGAGAATGGGGTAATCTGTGATTCTCAGGAGTTTACACTGCCTACACAGCGGGCGGACTAGGATAAGAATAGCTCAAAATATTCGATTTGTTATAGTGACAGTATGTGCTCGGGATAGTGACACTATCCTTAGTACATAGTGTCACTATGTTAATGGGATAGTGACACTATCTTTTAATAGCCATCTCCATATAGGGATTATATGTATTTTTTTGTTGTCAATAGTTATTTCTTCGGTTTCGTCATCGGTCAGAACTATGCCTTCAGTGAGATTATATGCATTGAGTGCAGAAACTAATCCATTTATTTCACGCTGCCTTGTTTTTTCATCTTTCATCGAACGGGTGACTTGACAGGCGGATACAATATGTCCGTTTTCACGCATGATGAAATCACATTCTATTCTGTCATCATGATAATAAACATCTTTTCCCTGGCGTTTTATCTCAAGAAATACTAAATTTTCAAGTAATTGCCCGATATTATCAGTAGCATTGAAGCCCACTTTGCCGATAATCGCATTATCAATGAAATAAACTTTCTTTTGATTATTCATCTGCTTCTTTACAGACCAGTCAAATTTCATCACTTGAAACAATAGATAAGTATTTTCAAGATATTCCAGATAATTTTTAACCGTTTCCGTATGCTTGATACCTATCGTTTTTGCTAACGAAGTATAAGAAAAGCGTTTGGTTGCATTACTAGCCAGATAATAAACCATTTCCAGCAACTCCCTTTCACCATTTAATTTGTTTCGGGTGACAACATCCTTATAAATGATGTTTTCATAGAGTGTGGATAGGTAATTAGTGTTTGGGTCTTTGATATAACGGGGAAAACCGCCTGTTTTTACATATTCATCAAAGTATCTTTTCAGCATACTTTTTCCTGTGGTTGTATAAAAGTCTTTTTGTTGCGGATATACTTCTTTTATTTTTAGAAACTCAGGAAAAGAGAAAGGATATAACTCTATTTGGCAATAACGTCCGGTAAGATGTGTTCCCAATTCTCTGCTTAACATATTGGCATTAGAGCCTGTCACAAAGACTTTGCATCCACTGTCATGCAGTCTCCGTACAAACCTTTCCCAACCGGGAATATTCTGTATCTCATCAAAATAGAAAGTCTTCTGTTCTCCGAATAACTCAATAAAGGCTTCATACAATGTTTGAAAATCATCGACCTTGAAATTGATGAGCCGCTCGTCATCAAAATTCATGTAATAGTCTTGTTCTGTTTGCTGCGAACGTATTTGCTGCAAAAGTACAGATTTTCCACATCTTCGTATACCTGATATAACTAACACTTCGGGACTGTTTACTAAACTTATATCAATATCCCTTTCTATCATTTGTGATATATCTTTTTCGCGTTGATCGAATATGATATGCTTTAATAGTTCTTTCATAATAATGGGCGATTTTATTTGCAAAGATATAAAACTTCTCATTATGAACGAGCGAAATTAGGGATAATTGCTCATTCTAAATGCGTAAAATAACATAGAAATTCTCATTTGTAATGAATGGCAGACGCTAACCTTTGGACAATGTTAATGAGATAGTGACAACAAATCCGCACCGTATTTGTTTAGGATACGCGTAATAACATTATCTTTCCTCTAAAAAGGTTGCATAGATATGTCCCTAAAGGGTATATTTATTGCCATAAATAGTATTGATCCACATGGCAAAAAACTTGTCGGTAACCGAATATACTTTATTGATTTCTGTAATAATATCTTTTTCAAGCAGTTTTTTAGTTGCGGACTGTACAGAGCTTGCCGATGTCAGACTGTATCGTTTGATAAATTTCGCTGATGTGACGTTTTCTGCTTCACCTACTTTGGCAATGGCATAAAGCAATTCCTTTTGCTTTTCGGGAATATTGGATAAGATTTCCCGAAAGATTGTATCATTATATGCAATAAGGTTATCTATAGCTGTTTTGATAATTTCCAGTGTACATTCTTTCCCTTTCGGTGTATCTGCAAAAGCTTCATTGAATGTTTTTTGGATATAAAAGGTATGTCCTTTGAATAGCCGATATACTTTTTCTATATTTTCGATTTCAATATGCCGTTTTCTTTTTTGGAAATGGTCTGCGATAAATGGTATATAGATTTCCGGTGCAATGGCTTTCAGTTCCAAAATATCGGCACTGTGGTAGAATGGACGGGATGAAGATAGAAACATTTCCTGCATCATGTGCCGTTCACTTCCGGCAAAGATGAAGTTGCTGTTTTCTATTTTCTGTATGTGTGTGCGTAGTAATGCTTCTATATTTTTCTCGGGATATTTAGCAATTTGTTGAAACTCGTCAATGGCAACGATACAAGGTTTGTCTGCTGCTATCAGACATTGAAATATTTCTTCCAGTGTATATTCGGGTCGATCAATATCCCCCAGTTCCAGATTGAAAGTAGGTAGATTGGTCAGCGGGTCAAATCCGAATTTACCATTGATTGATTTAAGTGTGTGGATAAACAGGCTTGCCATTTTCTTACTGCGGGGCAATAGTGTTTCATAAATTTCTTTGCCAAGCAGATAAGTGAATTCTCTTAAGCTTGATGTATGGAGTATGTCAATGAAGAAAGTATAATATTCTTCTTTTATTTCAGGTTTCTCATAACAGAAACGGATTAGTCCCGTTTTACCCATTCTTCTGGGTGAGATAATGACAAGGTTATTGCCATTGGTTAATGATTTAACCAGCCTCTCTGATTCTTTCACGCGATCGCAGAAGTACTCGGGTTCTATTTTTCCAGTTACTATAAATGGGTTAATTTCTTTTGCCATACCTGTTTCAATTTTCCGTAAAGGTAGTTATTTAAATAGAATTATGCAAATCGAATAATGTTAATAAAGTGTCTAGTCTAGTTTTATATTTATCGGATATTGAATATTGTTAACAAACTTATTCTTTTAGCCTTTATATGGTCCGTTTCTTTAAAACCAAAGGCCCGTTGGTTTTAAAGAAACGGGTCGTTGGTTTTAAAGGAACGCCTTTTTGGTTTTAAAGGAAAAATGGCGATTTGTATATTATTGATAATCAGTAGCTTGATAAATCCTGTTTTCAGTCTTATTAAATAGTAAAATATTTATATAAGTATAGCTTAATAAATAAGAGTTTTGATGCTACAAACATTTATATTATGAATATTTGTCTGACTACAAAGTGGCTTTTCTTCTATTAAGTTATATCTTTTTTTAAAGAGAAAGTTTAGATTGTTGTGAAAAATGTTATCTTTGTAGTACAAAACAACATAAAGTAAAGCAAAATGAGACCTAAAATCATAATTCTGTTATCTGCTATAGCTTGTATTGGAGGAATTGTATTCTTCCTTGCATGCAAATATACTTATGAATTCAAAGTAACGGAGCTTAAGGAGAAAGCGAAAGAGACTTTTACTGAAGCACTGGATAAAGAGTTGAAAAATAGAAATATAAACGGAGGACTGTCATTTTACTTTAATTCTGAATCGGCTATCTCTACTGAAATGCCTGATTCAGTTTATTGGGAAGATGCGTCAGGAAGACATTTATATCGGATGGATTCCAAGAAAAACTCTATGAATATTACTCATAATAGTAATTTACGTGCTTTGCATACTTTTATTTTTTATGAAAAGCCACTTCAGCCTGACTCTTTAAATCTTATATGGGATGAACAATTAAATAAAGCAGATATTTATTTAGAATCAGCTTTACGTATTTCTTTGACGCATGAAGACGGTAGTGTAGAATCTCAAAAGACCTATCAGAGTGAATGGGGCAATTCTTCAAATTTAGTTTTTACTTTTTATATAGGTTATGCCTGTGAGATAGAAGTAATGGGTTATTTGCATTACACTCTATGGGGGATGATATATAAAGAGGTGCTGCTATATTTATTGCTATATATAATTGTTGGATATGGATTTTATACGTTTTTCATAATTCTCAGTCGCAGGATCAATTCATTACGTAGTAAAGAAATAGTCGAGATTATCAAGGAGACTCCCGTGGAAATCTTAAAAGAGGTTCCTGTGGAAATTATCAAAGAAGTTCAGGTTGAAAAACAAATAATTAAAGAAGTACAGAGAGTGGATATTATTCCCTTACATTCTTACATATTGGGTGAGAGTCTAATATTCTATGCAGATCAGAATATCATAGAGGTAAATGATGTTAAGTATAATATTCAGGGGCAGTCCAGTTTACTTTTAGAACTATTTTTTCAAGAAAAAGATAATGGCTATACATTAAAGGAAGATTTTATTATAGAAAAATTGTGGCCTGATAATTCAGGTAATGATGAGCGAATGCATAAAGCGATTGGACGTCTGCGCTCGTTTCTTAGAAAAATAGATCCTTCATTGAGTATAATAAATAAAAATGGTACTTATCGACTAATTATATCAGAGAAATCTCTTGTTAAGAGAAATAGCTAAAAATGTCGATGAAATGGAGCTATTTTGAATTTCAACTTGATTTCTTCGGATAAAAATGATGCGAGGTCAGGATTGGTCAGCGGTATTCTTTGCTAATTAAGTGCTTCATTACTACTTTTGCTCTCAGAATTAATCTTTAACGCAAAAGTAGTATGAAAAAAAATCTTCTTCTTTTATTATGTATAGTAGCTATTTTATCTACTAAATATTTGGCTTCTCATGAAAAGAGACAAAGTGCTTTATTGTTATATAACATAGAAGCTTTAGCTGCTAACAGTGAGCATGCAGATATTGGACATTGTTATGGAACAGGTACTTTAGATTGTCCTGTATCTCACGATAAAGTTAAATATATCGCTGGAGGATATAGTCTTGAAGGTCTTTATTAGCTTTCTTCTTCTCTTTATCTGCATCTCTTGTGGTACAAAAAATATGGAATATGCAGAGAATGTATTTCCTTATTCTGAATTTCCACAAGAGAAGGAGCTAAAAGGAGAGGTGATAGAGCTTGATACTGCCTTATTTCGCTGTCCATTTCGGATACGAGTAGAAGGAGATAAAGCTATTGTAATGGATTTGCATGGTATCGATTATTATGCTCATTTGTTCAAATATCCTGGCTTTCAATATTTATCTTCTTTTGGGAGGCGCGGTGATTCACCAACTGAAATGCTATCAATGGATAATGTTCGTTTTTACAATCATAAAGTATGGACATTAGATGCTAATAAAAGAGAATTAACACGGTTGGGTTTTTCTTCATCCGGTGATTCACTGCTCCGTGACGAAGCGGTGATATTGGATGAAGATATTTTAAGACCACTTGACTTTGCCATATATAATGATACTACCTTTATAATTCCTGATTATTCCGGTGAAAACCGATTATGTTGGCTTAATGATGATGGGGAACTTGTAAAAAAGATAGGCGCTATCCCATCAATTAATAATCAAGCGTTACGAAAAGCTCGTCCAGCATTGGCACAGGCATGGCGTAGTTTCATTGATTATAATTCTCATAACGGTGTATTAGCAATGGTGACTCAACTAGGTGAAGTACTTGAAGTCTATAATTTGAAGGATAGCACGGAGGTTATTCGTATTGGTGAAAACGGGGAACCTAAGTTTAAAATATTTGAAGGATATGGAATACCTTCAGGAATTATGGGCTTTAGCGATGTGCAAGTAACAGATAATGCCATTTATGCAGTGTTCCATGGGACTACATTTAAAGAGATTGTAAAACATAATGGTCATCTTCCAGATGGAGGAAAGTATATTTATGTATTCAGTTTGAAAGGAGAACCACTATATAAGTATGTGCTTGATCACTATGTATATGGTTTTTGGGTGGATGAAGCTACAAAAACAATTATAGCGACAGATATAAATAATGATCAGCCTATTGTGAGATTTCAATGTGGTTGAAAAAATAGATAGTTAACGTGATTAAAAGAGGAGCAGGAAGATGGGTTAGTCAATTTTGCCGGATTGGTTCCCATCATCTGCTACTTTATTCCTACTAAAAAGAAAGGAGGTGCGACAAAGATAGTGATAATAATGGTTATGGCAAATACGTTTTTACCAGATATAGAGAAAAGTATGAAATGAAAAGGTATAAATATTAAAAAATCTACTTAAATGAAAAAGAAATTAATGGGCATAGTTACTATTATTGCAATTGCTGCTGTTGCAGGATATAATGTATATGCTTCGCGGAGTAACGTGAAGTTGTCGGACTTAGCTTTAGCTAATGTAGAAGCATTGGCTGATTCTTCTGAAGGTTCTCAAAGTGATTGTAACACATACTGTATGGTGAGTTATTTTGATACATGTATCATTAGATATACAAATAACACTTTTACTACTTGTTATGATAGTAGAATAAGAAGATCTAACTAACCGATTGTAAGGCTATATAGGTGCCTACTATTTCTATATAGCCTTGCTTTAAAAAATGTAATCATGAATACCCATAATTCTTGTTTAATACTGCTTTTGACAGTATTATTAGTAACAGTATCTTGTGCAGAAAAAAGTGGAAGTAAATATCAAGATGCAACTTTAATTGAATATCAAGATTTTGTATCCAGTCAAAAATTGACAGGGATAAATTTTTTATCAGATAAAGAAGTATTAAAGCCGATGCGTATATATGTTTGTGACACTATTCTGATAACAATGAACCCTATGGAGAAGAAGCTGTTTCATCTTTTTAGTTTAAAATCTAAAAAAGAAATAGGAAAACGAATTTCGCTTGGACAAGGGCCTGACGAAATGATTCGTCCTTCTATTATAAAATTTAATGAGAATCAGATTCTAATATTTGATGTTGCCACTTTTACGTTATTTACGTATGATACCGAGGATTTTATTTCAAATGAAAATACGATTCCTTTAGAAAGGAAGACTATAGAGCTACAAGCATATGGTGAAATAGGTTTACTCTCTGATAATCTAATAGGATCGACATATAATCCTAAAAATCAATTTATAAAATTTGATAATAATGGAAAGAAGGTTGGTGAATTTGGCTATTATCCAGTGGTGGCAGACTTATCATATACAGACGATGAGAAATTGGAGGCTTTTAAATCTTCTTTTGTGACTAATATGAAAGATAGGATAGCCGTTTGTTATAAATGGACAGATTTGATTGATATCTATGATCAGAACGGTCAATTGAAGAAACGGATTCATGGACCTGAACATTCGTATGCACATTTTAAGGAATTTCGTAATGGTAATGCTATCGCAGCTACCTCTGATAAAGATAATATAGATGCATATTTCTTTCCATATAATGTAGGAGATGAGTTTTTTGTGTTATTCAATGGAAAGCCTTGGGATCCGGATGATAAAGAAGTAGAATTGCCAGATCGTATATTCGTTTTTGATTGGAATGGCATTCCTCAGAAAATATATACTTTAGATCAAGGAATAATTAATTTTGCTGTTGATAAAGTTCAGAAAAAGATATATGGAATTAGCAGTTCACCAGAATTTCATGTGGTGGAATTTTCATATAAATAATAGATAAACGATGAAAAATATATGTCTTATGTTATTGCCATTATTCTTGATGTCATGTTTAAATAAGGATAATAACATCGTTTCTCTTTTGAAAGAATGGGAACAGAAAGAAATTCTGTTCCCTAAAGAAATGTATTTTACAACAATGTTGAGGGATACTACATATTATAATCTTCAGAGTGAGTATAAAATTTTAGCATATGTTGATTCGATAGGATGTACTAGTTGTAAACTTCAATTGTCGGCGTGGAGTATGTTAATTAATGAAATTGATTCCTTATATGCAGGTCGGGTCAAGTTTATATTTGCATTCTCTCCTAATAGAATTAAAGATATTTATCATGCTATATTGACTGCTAATTTTACATATCCAGTATATGTGGATAAACAGGATAGCATTGCTAAACTTAATAGATTTCCATTAGAATCAAACCTCCACACATTTTTATTGGATAAAAATAATAGAGTTATTGCTGTTGGTAATCCAGTTTATAATCCTAAAATAAAAAAACTTTATTTCAATATTATTTCTGGTAAGAAACCTTTTTTACCGTGTAATGCAGAACAAAGAACAAATGCTAGTTTGGATAAACGATTTTTAGACATGGGCAGTTTTAATTGGAAACAGGAGCAAATATCTGACATTATATTAAGTAATTCAGGAGAAGAATTATTAGCGATAGAGGATGTTTCTGCTTCTTGTGGTTGTATTACTGTGGAATATCTAAAAGAACCGATTCGACCAGGTCAGAAATTAAATCTGAGAATAAAGTATAAAGCAGAGCATCCTGAGCATTTTGATAAAACGGTAATTATATATTGTAATGCAGAAGGTTCCCCATTTAGACTAAAGATAAGTGGAAATGCAAAATAAAGAGGGAATATGGCAAAGTACTTTAGGGATTTATCATATATATGTATAATATTATTTATTGTTTTGGGATGGCATATTATGGATAACATTGTATCTGAAAAAGAGGTAGATATTACTTCTTTAGAAGTTGCTTTGCGGTCTGCTGGTGATAATAGAGGGGAGCTGGAAAAAGTCCTTTGTTACTATAAAAGAAAAAATACAGATAGCCTGAAATATAAAGCAGCCTGTTATTTAATTGAAAATATGCCCTTTCATAGATATTCAGTTGGAGAACAATTAGAAAACTATAAGTCATACTATGCATGGCTGAAAAAAAGCAAGGGAAAAGAACCGCAACAAGTTGCAGATTCAGTTAAGAAAGTATATGGTCCAATGAAAGAACCCAATAAGATACGCGATATTATGGAAATTGATTCTGCTTATTTGTGTCATAATATTGATTGGGCATTTAAAGTTTGGCAGGAACAGCCTTGGGGAAAGAGTATATCATTCGATGTGTTTTGTGAGTATTTGTTGCCTTATCGTATTGGCGATGAACCCTTGGTATATTGGCGTGAAATGTACTATGCAAAATATAATTCATTGTTAGATACATTGAGAATGTCGGATTCTTTGGATATAGAAGATCCAGTAGTAGCTGCTAATTACTTAATAAATAAATTGCCTGATAAGTGGCATTATTATACTTCAACAACTCCTTATTCCTTTGGGCATATCGGACCTGAATATGTACAATACTTGTCAGGAACGTGTCGTGAAGTGACTGATTTTGCTGTATATCTATTTCGGGCATTGGGAATTCCTTGTGCTATTGATTTTGTTCCTGTACGTAGCTATGTTAATGCTGGGCATTTTTGGTTGGTAGCCTGGGATAAAACAGGTGAAGCGTATATGGCTAATTTTCCCGAGAATCTGGGAATGGTCCGCAAAAATTGGTGGTATCGTTGGGATGATAGTCCAAAGGTGTATAGATATACTTTTGATATAAACAAAGAATTATATGAGCAAATGGCGAAATATAATGAAAAGGTATATTCATTTTGGAGTCTGCCGAAATTTATGGATGTTACTTATGAATATGCTTATTCTTTTGAAAAGGAATTAGTCATTCCATTGGAAAAACTTTATAGGAATCAATGTAGTGGGAGAATAGCTTATTTATGTGTTACTAATAGAGATAACTGGATACCGGTTGATTGGACTGAATTTGACGCACAGCATCTGGCTTTTCGAAATGTACGAAGAGGTACGCTTATGAGGGTGGCTACTTACGAGAATGGTACTTTGAACTTTTTGACTGATCCTTTTTATGTGGATAAACAGAAAAAGGAGCAGCATTATTTCTCTATTGAAGGAAATACACAAGATGTGGTATTGTATGCTAAATGTAATATAGAGGGAGAAAATATGTTCCGTGACCGAATGATAGGGGGCGTTTTTGAAGGCAGTAACCAACTGGATTTTGCAGTAAGCGATACCTTGTTTATCATACAGTGTAAACCTGATCGTTTGAATACGACAGTAAGAAGTTCTTCAAATAAAGAATATCGTTATATCAGATATGTAGGTCCTCCCGGAGGATTATGTAATGTGGCTGAAGTCGCATTTTATGAAAAAAATGATACTCTTCCATTGTCTGGGAAAATTATAGGGACTCCCGGATGCTATCAACATGACGGGACGCATGAATATACAAATGTGTTTGATGGAAAAACGTGGACTTCTTTTGATTATTTTAAATTTTCCGGAGGATGGGCAGGACTTGATTTGGGTAGAAAGGTGCAGATAGACCGTATTGTATATACTCCGCGCAACAGGGATAATTATATTCGTCCTGGTGATATCTACGAGTTGTATTATTGTGATCGATATTGGAAATCCGCCGGAAGAATTAAAGCTACAGTTGATTCATTAGTATACAGAGGGATTCCCCAGAATGTACTTTTGTTCTTACGTAACCATACGCGCGGCGTAGATGAGAGAGTCTTTGTTTATGAAAAAGGAGAGCAACTATGGAAATAAGACTTAAAATTAAACTAGTTGTGTTGTGGAAGACAATCATCTTATTAGGAATAATTGTCTTGCTATCTGCTTGTTTCCATTCGAAGAAGGAGGCTGTATCTTCTATTGCTATTATTCCTGATGAGCATACGTTACTGGCGATTACGCCGGAATTCTCTATAAAAATGGCAGGAAATACATTGAATAAACATTATCTACGATTGAAGTCTGGAAAGATATTTCCAATGACAGGGATTTTGCAGGTAGATGGTAGGACCTATCGTTTTATGGGGGAAGATTCTTTACGTATATCCCCTATAGCTTCTCTTGCAAATGACAGCGTCAGTTGGTCAGGGAAATATTCTTATTTGTTTCCAGGAAAAGGGTGGGAGCAAAAGGAATATGATGATTCTTTTTGGAAAGAAGGAAATGCAGCTTTTGGACCTGTAAAAGGAAATTCTAAGATTCGTACCGCTTGGGGGGCGGAAAATATATATGTCCGCAGGCATATTAAGATTGATAATAAAGATGCTTTGGAAGGGCATAAAATTTACGTCTGTTATATTTGCGATGATCAGATAAAACTTTTTTGGAATGGAGATTTTTTATTTGAAAAAGGAATAACATATCAAACGAAATGTGGACGTTTAACAGATGAAGCTATTGCTCATATTGGTAATGGAACAAATGTTTTGGCAGCTTATGGATGTAATACAGGAGGCCCTGCGTTGTTAGATTTTGGTCTGTATATTGAAAATAAAACTTATAGTGAAGCAGATACGGCCCTATTGAAGCAAATAGATGTACAAGCTACTCAAACTCATTATGTATTTCAATGTGGGGATGTAGAACTTCAGATTGATTTTGTTTCACCTTCTTTGTCAGAGAAGTGGAATATGACAGGATGGCCTGTCGGTTTCCTTTCCTATCAAGTTCGTTCAGAAGATAAAAAGGAGCATACGGTGGAAATTTTGTTCGATGTGGATATGGAATGGATGTTTGGTAGGAGGAAGATTGATAGTTGGGTTGAACAAGAGTGGCGGTTTGTCAAGTCTGATAGTTTATATTTAGGTCTGACGGCGGATGGAACATCGTTTTCATGCGATGATAGTCATGTTGTTCTGTCTCAAAAGTTGTGTGCAGAAAATGGAAATAAAGGCATATTGTTAATAGGATACGGAGAAGGGCAGAGGATACAATATATTGGTGAGCGTTTACAACCTCTTTGGAATGACAATGGAAAAGGAGAGGTTAAAGAATTAATGAAGGCTGTTGGAAACAGGTATCAGAAACTTAAGGAAGAATGTAATAAATTGGATAATCTGTGGAATAATAAAGCATTTCAAGTGGGTGATAAGACATTTGCAGAACAGATTCTTCCTTCATATCGTAATTTTATTTCTTCCCATAGGTTTGTGTTATCTTCGGATAATAAGTCATTCTGCTTCGGAGATACTTTGGGTAATGTTAGAGATGCTTATAGGAGTTTTCCTGCTTTGTTATTTTTTAATCGTGTTGATTGGATGAAAAGTTTATTAAATCCAATATTTGAATATTGTGAAGATGAACATTGGAAAAGAAAATATCCGCCTTACGATATTGGATTATATCCGGTTGCAAGCAAACAAATAAAAGTGGATAATTGTGCTGAAGAGGCTGCTGCAAATATGTTGGTGATGACGGTTGCTATTGTGGAGGCAGAACAAGATTTCAGTTATGCTGAATTGCATTGGAGTCATTTGTGTTTGTGGGCAAATTATTTGGAAGAAAAGATGAAAGGTGAAGTTCTTCCTTCTATTGAGTTATTAGATGCAAATGACAAACGTGTGAAATGTGTGCTGGGATTGATGGCTTATCATAAATTGATTCAACTTAAGGATGCATATGAATAAAGTGAAGAAATTTCTAGCAATAATAGAGAATTTAATATTCATGATATTCTGCATGATAGTAATTTTGTTCTTGGTACAGTTATTCTGTTTCACATCGTTTAAAATTCCATCAGATTCTATGGGACCTGCACTTAAAGATGGAGATAGAATATTGGTTAATAAAATGATAAAAGGAGCCAGATTGTTTAATGTGTTTGCTGCTTTGGATAACAAAGATGTTACTATTTACCGGATGCCGGGATTGGGGCATTTTAAAAGAAATGATGTACTGGTTTTTAATTTTCCTTATCAGATGAGTCGGTGGGATAGTATCCGGATGAACGTAATGCAGTATTATGTGAAACGTTGTATAGCTTTGCCTGGGGATACATTGGAAATCAGAGGAGGATTTTATAAAGTGCGTGGATGTCGCGAACAGTTGGGAAATTATGAAGCTCAGCAATATCTTGCCGGACTACAGCAACCGGAAAAACAAGGAATCGTAGTAGGAACATTTCCTTATGATCAAAGCCTAGGATGGAATATTCGAGAGTTCGGGCCATTGCCTATCCCACAAAAGGATCAGATTGTAATAATGAACCATACTACTTATCTTTTATACAGACAACTGATCGCATGGGAGCAAAAGAAAAAAATAGAACTAAAACAAGGACAGGTGTTTATTGGTGATAGTCTTATTTATCAGTATTGCTTTAAAAAGAACTATTATTTTGTATCGGGGGATAATATGGCTAATTCGCAGGATTCCAGATATTGGGGCATGTTGCCAGAAGAATATATTGTAGGTAAAGCTACCTGGGTTTGGTATTCAAAAGAAAGGTATACAGAGAATGTGCGTTGGAAAAGGATAATGAAGAGAATTGGCTAAGATTTAGAAATAAATAATGGATGGAAATATAATAAATTATGGAAAATAGAATATGCTAATATTGTGTCACTCTGATGAAATGTCAGAGAGGCTTATAAAAATTTTCCTATTTTGTTGTTTTTTCAATCGTATTGATTGGATGAAAAGTTTATTGAATCCTGTTTTTTTATTGAAAAATATGTATTTATATTATAGTTATTATTTAAAAATTAGTGTTATGAAAAAAGTAAATGTATTGCTAGCTATTTGTGTTGCTGTTTTTAGTGTGTATTCATGGGCTTATTGTAGCAAAAGCTCGACTAATTCTCTTTTTAGTTTAATGGATATAGTTAATATTGAAGCTTTGGGAACTCCTGAGACCGGAACAGCTACATGCTCTATTAGTTATGACTGTATAAATTCGTCGGGCCAAAGAGACGGTGAAGTTAAGTGTACGGGAACTGAAAAATGTCATCGAGGGATTGATAAGAGTGGCACTGTCATAATAAAAGAGAAGCGATGGGTTGAATGTGACGGATTGAAAACATATTGCTAAATAAATAGAAAAATGAGGCTGATTATATTGTGTATTTGCACTCTTTTATTTGTGTTTAATATCATGAGTTGCAAAGAGGAAAAAAACTTAATGGAACTTGAATGTTCTTTATTTTCCTCTTTTAGAACTTATCCTGACTCAACTTTTTTTAAGAGTATTTCATGCTTATATTTTGAGGATGGTAAACTTTATATGTTTGATCCGTCAAGGGCTGATGTCGCTATTCTGGATATTGATAAAGATACTTTCTATACTGTTGGCAAATTTGGAGAAGGCCCTAAAGAAGTGGTATCGCCAACAGGATTTTATGTACAGAAGGATACTATTGGTATCTTAGATGCTGGTTCAATGGCTTTGAAATTTTATGATGGGAAGGGATTCATAGAATCAGTATCGGTTCCAACATGTAATGAATTTCGTTTCTTTATAGAAAATGACACTATTTATGCAACAACAATGACTGATAGTTCATGTTATGTTAAGACTGAAAGAAATTGGGACCGTATAAATAGTGGCGACATACAATTTTGTGGGGAGGTATTTTCTATAACTGAACATACAGATATGAATATATTACGTAATCAACGCCATCTAGTAAAAGGTGAAGATTGTTTGTATGCTATATGTCCAAGTTATCCTGTAATAGAAAAATATGATTTGCATGAAAATAGACTACTTGCTTCATGTGATCTCTCAGATATTAATATTATTAAAAATAATCTATCTTATATAAAGCAGAAAAATATATCTTCTAGAAGCTTTTTTACATATTTATGCGATGCTTATTGGAATAAAGATAAATTATATTTGTTGTGTGCTACTTGGGAAAAAGGATATGAAGTAAATACTATTCTTGTTCTAGACTCGGCTTTAACCCCATCTTATGTTTGCCGTTTGCCTGGTAAAATATATAATACGATTTGTGCTAATGAAAATTATATTTATGCAATGAATTATGAGCAGTGTGCTATGGAAATATATAAGATTAATATGCCTTTTTAGTTTTTTTCTTTGTTTGTTTCCTAATTGTAATAGCAATAAAAAAAATAAAATGGTAGAGCAAAATATTTCATCTTTGTTGAATCAGGATGTTGATAGGCTGAAAGGAAGGCAAATTCTTTCTTTGGATTCTGTAGTGGGGGAGACTGAAAAGTGTGTAATTGTATATATTTTTAATTATTATGACTGTGAGACATGCATAGATAAAGGCTTTGAAATAGTAAACCTCATTGATAATAGTAAAAAAAGAGAATATGTAAAAGTAATTGTAAGTATGTTTCATGAAGTTACGTCTACTCAAAAAAGGAATTCATATAGAGGGTTTATTTATAAAGACAAGAATGATTTAATAAGAAAAGAATTGAGGTATATACCGACTCCTGTTATGATAATTGTTGATAATAATTGTCGAATAAGAGATGCGTGTATATTCGAAATATCACAAGATAAAAAACAATTAGATGACTTTATTAAGAAATGTCTTTCTATTGATGATTAGTTTACATTCTTTTCGAAATGATGGAGGTGACTTTATGATTTATTAATATTGAATTATACTGATATAGACTCAAGAATGGCACGTTTCTTCAAAACAACGTCCCTTTGATTTTAAAGAAATGTGCCATTCTTGAGTAAACGTCAAAATATTGTATAGGAAGAGAGTTGATTTGTACAGTCGTTCTGCTTTAATAAAAAATTGAGAAATGGCATAGGGATACAAGTTACAGACCCGTCCCCTGTTCTAGTGGAAGGGACTTTAGGTATCATAAAAACCTGATAACGAGCTTCGAACCTGCCGTTTCGATATATGGCTTTGAGGACAAATTATACAAGAGAATGATTTACCTACTCTATATTGAATTATGCCGATGTAATGTGGTACATATTTGTGGATTACAATTATTAGCTAGAAGGAGATAATAGAGGGATTAGATTCAATTAATCTTATATTTTTTATATAGACAACTGATAGCATGGGAACAAAAGAAAAAATAGAACTAAAAGAAGGATAGGTGCTTATTGGTGATAGCCTTATTCATCAATACCGTTTTGAAAAGAACTATTATTTTGTATCTGGTGATAATTTGGCGAATTCACAAGATTCCCGTTATTGGGGAATGTTGTCGGAAGAATATATTGTAGGTAAAGCTACCCGTATTTGGAACTCAAAAGAAAAATATACCGATCAGATACGTTGGGAACGGATTTTAATGAAGATCAAATAAAGATGGGAGATGATAGAAGATGTTATTACAGAATAAATATATCGTTCATTTATTAATGCTGTTTGGAGTCATTGCGCTTTTAAGTGTTGTGACTGTTTCATCTTATACTATTGCGGTTGGAGATATGGCATATCAGAAGCTATATTTGGGGCGTGTGACTATTGTATTTGTAATATGTAGTCTTATTTCTTTATGTTTAGATAAAAAGGGAAATACTTTTTATTTATCAGTCGTTTGGTCTCTTATTATATTAGGTGGGGTTGAAGCTGTTTGGAGATTAAGGCAGATATACGGTTTAGCTGTTTCTAATCATTCATTATATGCGCTTACAGGTTCTTTCTACAATCCGGGGCCTTATTCCGGATACTTAGCAATGGTATTTCCTATTTGTTTGAATGAATGGTTGAATTTAAGAAAGGTGAAGAAACGTACTTGGGTAGAGCAAGGTAAATATTGTATGGCTTTGGGAGTCTTGCTATTAATTCTTTGTGTTTTACCGGCAGGTATGAGTCGTTCGGCATGGATGGCTGTTGCGATTTCTGGGATATGGGTATATGCTACATATCGTTCATGGGGAACTAGTTTAAGGAAGATAGGCCGAAAATATAAGAAAAGAGTATTTCCGGCTATTATTGCCGGGGGAATGGTATTGATAATAGTTGGTTATGCTCTTTTTCAATTAAAAGTAGATTCGGCTAATGGACGTCTGTTAATTTGGAAAGTGAGTGTTATGGCTATTGTGGAAAAACCTCTCCTTGGACATGGTACTGGAAACTTTGCATCGGCTTATGGAATGGCTCAGGAAAAATATTTCTCCCAAAAAGAGTTTACATCTACAGAAGAATTAGTAGCTGGAAGTCCTGAATACGCTTTTAATGAATATCTGCAAATAGCTGTAGAATATGGAGTCTTATTTCTATTGGTTGTGTTATTGATTATTGTTTTTTGCCTTTGGATAGGAATAACAGAGAAAAGACTAAGTGCATGTGCTGGTTTGATTTCTGTTTTAGTATTTGCATTTTCATCTTATCCAATGCAAATACCCGGATTTGCTATAGCATTCTATTTTTTATTGGCTGCTTGTGTAGTGGGTTCTTCACGGTTACAAATATTGTTCTTTATTATAATGATTGCTTTATTGGGAAGTTACTATTGGAAATATAATCAGTATAATGCTTGTGAAGAATGGTTTAGGTATAAAATGCACTATAATATAGGCGCATTTCGTTTAGCCAAAGAAGGGTATGAGAAAATTTATCCGGAATTGAATGATAGGGGAGCATTTTTGTTTGAATATGGACATTCTTTACATAAGTTGAAAGAATATAATAGTTCTACAACAATACTGAAAGAGGCAATGGCGCATAGTTGTGACCCTATGATTCTGAACATAATAGGAAAGAATTATCAGGCTACAGGAGAATATGAGAAAGCCGAAGAATATTTCATACGATCTACTCATCGGCTTCCGGGACGAATTTATCCATATTACTTGTTGGCAAAGCTTTATGCGGAACCGGAATATCGGCACCCGGAGAAATTAAAACAGGCGGTTCAGATTGTATTGACAAAGGAACCAAAAGTACAATCGACAGCGATAAGGGAGATGAGAGAAGAAGTAAAACTACTAAAATAAATGGGTGAAGAAAAAAAATGACTGTACAAACTTGATTAATAGATATTTTTGTCTAAATTTGGCAAACATGATACAGATTTACATACAATATATAAGAATTTATATGTGAGATAATTAGAATAAACAAACCAATAAATACGATGAAAAATAATTCTACATGGATTTTATTGTGCCTTGCATGTATGATGACGCTCTCTTGTTCCGACAAGAAGAATACTGCAGATGAATCGGAGAAAGGCGTCTCCACAGTCCTTCCGGATACGAAGAATGAAGTAGCTGTTCAGATATTGAAGAAGCGTGACTTTAATCACGAACTGGTGAGTAACGGCAAAATCAGTGCCCGTGGCAAAGCCGATCTGCGTTTTGAAACCGGTGAAGTCATCGCTCATATCTATGTGAAGAATGGCGACCGTGTACAGAAAGGGCAGAAACTGGCTGATCTGGATAAATTCCGCCTGGAACAGAAATTATCCCAGTCGGAAGATGCTTTGCTGAAAGCCGAACTGGAATTGAAAGACGTACTGATCGGGCAGGGATATTCTCCTGACGACTTTAGTAAAGTCCCTGCCGAAACAATGAAAATCGCCAAAGTAAAAAGCGGGTATGAACAGTCGAAATCCCAGTATGAACTGGCGAAAAGAGAGATGGAGCATGCTACGTTGATTGCTCCTTTTGACGGTGTGGTAGCCAATTTATTTTCGAAGCCTTATAATCCGGCAAATACTTCTGAAGCATTCTGTACTATTATCGATTCCAAAGGAATGGAAGCTGATTTCACGGTACTGGAAAATGAACTTGCTTTTATCAGGATGGGAGATAAAGTGGTAATTACTCCTTATGCCGGAGGAGATGCGTTTGAAGGCAGTGTATCAGAGATAAATCCATTGGTAGATGCCAACGGCATGGTGAAAGTGAAAGCATTGGTAAATGCGGGAGGAAAACTGTTCAGCGGAATGAATGTAAGGGTAAGTGTCCGCCGTTCGCTGGGAGAGCGGCTGGTTATTCCGAAGAGCGCCGTTGTATTGCGTTCCGGCAAACAAGTGGTATTTACCCTGAAAGACGGCAAGGCAATGTGGAATTATGTGAATACGGGACTGGAGAATGCGACAGAATGTGTCGTCTCCGACAAGTCGCAGAAAGGCATTGAGGATGGTCTGCTGGAAGGAGATACGGTGATTGTCACCGGAAATCTGAATCTGGCGCATGAGGCGGAAGTCTATGTTAAATGAAGAATTAAGAATTAAATAATGAATCTATGATAAAATTCTTAATTCAGCGCCCTATTGCCGTATTGATGGCCTTTACCGCCTGTTTCATCATCGGACTGGTGACGTACTCTACGCTACCTATATCGCTGCTTCCCAATATCGCTATTCCTGAGATTACGGTACAGGTGGCGTCTGCCAATACCTCTGCCCGGGAATTGGAAAACACGATTGTCAAACCTTTGCGGGGGCAGTTGATTCAGGTCTCTACCCTGAAGGATATCCATAGTGAATCGAGAGACGGGGCGGGCATTATCCGCTTGTCATTTGAATATGGAACGAATACGGACCTTGCCTTTATCGAGGTAAATGAGAAGATAGATGCCGCCATGAACTATCTTCCGAAAGAAGCGGAACGCCCGAAGGTAATCAAAGCGAGTGCAACGGATATTCCCGTATTCTATCTGAATCTGACACTGAAGAATGACAGTGCTTACGGAGCTACGGAACAACAATCCTTCCTTGAATTGTGTGAGTTTGCCGAGTCTGTCATCAAGCGCAGGATAGAGCAGCTTGAAGAAGTTGCCATGGTGGACGTGACCGGAATTTTGGAACGACAGGTACAAATTGTACCCGACAAGGACAAGCTCGCCATGATGGGACTCTCCATTGGAGATATCGAATCGGCTTTATCTTCTAATAATGTGGAACCGGGCAGCATGACAGTGCGAGACGGGTATTATGAATATAATATTAAATTCTCGACATTGCTGCGTACGGCGGAGGATGTGGAAAATATCTATCTGCGTAAGGGCGACCGCATCGTACAGTTAAAAGACTTCTGCAAAGTAAGCGTCGTACCTGTAAAGGAAAAAGGAGTATCCCTGTCCAATGGCAAACGGGCGGTGAGCCTTGCCGTCATCAAACAGGCGGATGAGAACATGGATAAGATGAAGCAGGCGCTGGTAGGCACGATGACCTATTTTCAGTTAGTATACCCGGAGATCGATTTCAGCATCAGCCGTAATCAGACGGAACTGCTGGACTACACCATCTCTAATCTGCAACAGAATCTCTCCCTGGGCTTTCTCTTTATTTGTCTGGTAGCGGTTCTGTTTCTGGGAGATGTAAAGTCTCCTTTGGTTATCGGACTCAGTATGGTGGTGTCCATCGTGATCAGCTTTGTCTTTTTCTACCTTTGCAATATGTCTCTCAATATCATTTCTCTTGCCGGATTGATCCTGGCATTGGGAATGATGATTGACAGTTCGATTATTGTGACTGAGAATATATCGCAATACCGTGAACGGGGATACTCCTTGCGCCGTGCCTGTGTGACGGGAACCAGTGAAGTGGTCACCCCCATGCTGAGCTCTTCTCTGACGACTATTGCTGTCTTTGCCCCGCTGATTTTTATGAGCGGTATTGCAGGCGCTATTTTCTTTGATCAGGCTTTTTCTGTCACTGTAGGACTGATGGTGTCTTATCTCACCGGTATCATGCTGCTTCCCGTACTTTATCTGCTGGTTTACCGGACAGGTGTCCGCACCCGGAAATGGAAGTGGCTTTCTTTCAAATTTAATAACCCGATCAAGGATCACACGCTGGACCGCTTCTATGATGCGGGTGTTGACTGGGTATTTCGCCATAAAACGTTCAGTGTACTGTTCTGTGTGATTTCCATTCCGCTTTGCGTATTCTTCTTTTTCTTTATAGACAAAGAACGGATGCCCGATATCGAGGAAAATGAACTGATCGCCCGGATAGAATGGAATGAGAATATCCATGTGGATGAAAACAAACGACGGGTGGATGAACTTTTCAAGGAACTGAAAGATGAAGTACTGGAGCAAACAGCCTCTATCGGCAGACAGGATTTCATTCTCAATCGGGAACGGGAACTGTCTTCTTCCGAAGCGGAACTTTATTTCCGTACGGAGACTTCCAATGCTATTGCCTCTTTGGAACAGGCGGTATACCGGAAACTGAAGGAACGTTATCCGCTCTCTGTCATTTCTTTCTCTCCGCCGGAAACGGTATTTGAGAAACTCTTTGTGACGGGTGAACCGGATGTGGTGGCGGAATTTTACACCCGTAATAAAGCGGAAGCCCCCAAAGCGGAAGCAATCCGTAGCGTTGAACAGGAACTGGGACGAAAAACCGGAATCAATCCGACAGGTATCGCCTTCGAAAACCAGTTGAATCTGAGCATCAGCAAAGAGAAACTCTTGCTCTACCGTGTTTCCTACAACGAACTGTATCGGGTACTGAAAACGGCTTTCCGGGAAAACAGTGTGATGATGCTGCATTCTTATCAGCAATATTTACCGATCAACATTGCCGGTGATGAAAAGACCGTGAACGAGGTGTTGCAGGAAACACTGGTACAGACGCAACCGGATAACTCCGGGAATGTCGATTTTATTCCGCTTCGGGAATTGATCAACGTGGCTCCCGCCGAAGACTTGAAAAGTATTACTTCCGGACGTAACGGCGAGTATGTCCCGTTCGACTTTTACGGCGTGCAGGATGCGAACCGGCTGATGCATGAAGTGAAACAGGTGGCGGAGGAAACAGGGGACTGGGATACGGGCTTCTCCGGCAGTATCTTCTCCAACAAGGAGATGCTGGATGAACTGGTCGTGATCCTGTTGATTTCACTGCTGCTGATGTATTTCATTCTTGCCGCACAGTTCGAGAGTTTTCTGCAGCCGTTGCTGGTATTGGCGGAAATCCCGATTGATGTGGCATTTGCCTTACTATTGCTTTGGATATGCGGGCATACGCTGAATCTGATGTCTGCCATCGGTCTGATTGTGACCTGTGGTATTGTAATCAATGACTCTATCCTGAAACTGGATGCGATCAATGAACTGCGCAAGGCAGGCGTTCCTTTGCTGGAAGCTATTCACGAAGCAGGCCGCAGGCGTCTGCGTCCGATTATCATGACTTCGCTGACGACTATCTTTGCCATGGTGCCGTTGCTGTTCTCCTCGGATATGGGATCGGAACTGCAAAAGCCGTTGTCTATCGCCATGATAGGCACGATGTCCATCGGTACGGCGGTCAGCCTCTTTATCATACCGCTGCTTTACTGGTTTATCTATCGGGGAAAAAGCGGGAATCACAAACCAAATGAAAAACATGTTGAATTATGAAGAAATCATCCGTTCTTTTTGTATTGATGGCAGCATCGGGGATATGTTTCTCTTCAGTATATGCCCAGAAACGTCTGGTGCTGGACTTGAACCAGACTATCGCTTTAGCTAACGACAGTTCGCTGGAGTCATTCCGCACACAAAATATGTACCTGTCCGGTTATTGGGAATACCGGACGTACCGGGCAAACCGTTTGCCGAGTCTGACAATGGACCTTACCCCGGCACAATATAACCGGGATATCACGAAACGTTATGATTCGGGACAGGACCTGGATGTCTACCGTACGCAACAGTCATACTATGCCTATGGAGGATTAAGTGTCCGTCAGAATCTGGACCTGACCGGAGGTACGTTCTATCTGGAGTCGAACCTTGCCTATATGCGTAATTTCGGGGATAATAGTGCGACGCAGTTTACCAGCGTCCCGATACGGCTCGGTTATTCGCAGAGCCTGGTCGGGTATAATCCTTTCAAATGGGACCGGAAGATCGAACCGCTGAAATACGAGCGTGTGAAAAAGGAATTTCTTTATAATGTGGAAAAGGTTTCGGAAACGGCGACGAATTATTTCTTTTCGCTGGCGATGGCGCAGGCGGAATACAAACTGGCAAAGGAGAATCTCGCATCTACGGATACTTTGTACCGCATCGGACAGCAACGGCATCGGATCGCCGCTATCTCACAGGCGGACCTGCTGACTTTAAAGCTGGATAAAGTGAATGCACAGAATACATTGCAGAATAAGGCAAGCGCCTTGAAACGGGCAATGTTCTCACTGGCATCTTTTCTGAATCTGGACAAGAATACCCAGATCGAACTGGAACTTCCTTCACGCCCAAGTATGATGGAGATTCCGGTGGATGAGGCTTTGAGATGGGGAAGGAGTAATAATCCGCAGTTGCTGGAACTGAAGCAGAATGTACTGGAAGCGGAACGGAGTGTGGACAGAACAAAGAAGGAATCCCGTTTCAATGCCAGCGTGAATGCCAGTATCGGTTTCAACCAGGTGGCGGAAAACTTCGGAGATGTATATCATAAACCGATGCAGCAGGATTTGGTAGCGGTCAGCGTATCGATTCCGCTGGTGGACTGGGGTGTTCGTAAGGGCAAATACAACATGGCACGGAATAATCTGAATGTAGTGAAGATTTCGGCACGTCAGGATGAGATCAGTATTGAGGAGGAAGTCATCATGACGGTGAGTGATTTTAATATCCAGCAGCAGTTGATTGCCAGTGCGGAAGAAGCGCTGGACCTGGCGATACTGGCTTATAATGAGACAAGGCAACGTTTTATTATCGGTAAAGCGGATATTAATAGTCTCACGCTTTCGCTCAACAGGCAGCAGGAGGCGCAGCGCAACTACATTTCTGCCTTGCAGAACTACTGGCTGAATTATTATAAAATACGTCGTCTGACTTTATTCGATTTTGCTACGAAGCTTTCTCTTTCGGATCGTTTCGACTTTAATGGAGGAAGACTGATCAGATAGTAATTTCTTTTGGGATATAGACAAATGAATCATGCAAGATATAGGTTCTGAAATTAAAAAGTCATCAAAAGCTTCCGCTTTTACGCTCATTGTCGCTTTTATCAGTGTGGCGTTGGTCGGGCTGGCACTTGTTCCGTTGCTGCCGGTGAAGCTGAATCCGTCACGGACCTTACCCGGATTTTCTGTGTGGTTCGGCATGGGAGGGACTTCGGCGCGTGTCGTGGAGATGACGGCTACCAGCAAACTGGAGGCGATGCTTGCCCGTGTCAAGGGAATACAAAGTATATCTTCGACTTCCGGCAATGGCTGGGGAAGTATAAATGTGAGTCTGGATAAGCATGCAGATGCGGCTGTCGCACGTTTTGAGGCTTCGACCATCATTCGTCAGACATGGCCGGAATTGCCGGCGGGAGTTAGTTACCCGTACATTCAGATGGCAAGTCCGGAGCAGAAAAGTCAGGGACCTTTTATCGCATTCACGATTAATGCACCTGCCACTCCCAGTCTGATTCAGAAGTATGCGGAGGAACATATAAAGACACGCCTTGCGCAGCTTCCGGGTATCTATAAGATAAACGTCAGCGGAGCCACACCGATGGAATGGCGGCTGGAGTATGATTATGAGCAGTTGCGTGCGTTGGGAGTGAGTACGGACGAAATTAGTCAGGCAGTCGGTCTGCATTATCAGAAAGAGTTTCTGGGTACTTATGATATGGAACAGGCGGCTTCGGGCAAGGAATGGATTCGCTTGGTACTGATGCCCGAGCATGATAACCGGGAGTTTGACGCAGGGCAGATACAGGTGAAAGTGAAGGATGGGAGAATCATCCGCCTAGACGAACTGGTGAAGGTCGTCCGTATGGAAGAACAGCCTCAGAGTTATTACCGGATCAACGGATTGAACTCGATTTACCTGTCTGTTGTCGCTGAAGAGGCGGCTAACCAGCTGGAACTGAGCAAAAAGGTACAGGCGTGCATGGATGACATCAGACTGTCGCTTCCGGCAGGATACGAGATTCATACCAGTTATGATACTACAGAGTTTATACATGACGAGCTGAACAAGATTTATTTGCGTACGGGAGTGACGGTGGCTATCTTGCTCTTGTTTGTACTGCTGATTACTTTCAGCCCCAAATATCTGTTTTTGATTGTCACCAGTCTGACCGTGAATATGGCAATAGCCGTCATCTTTTATTATGTCTTCGGGCTGGAAATGCAGTTATATTCTTTGGCGGGCATCACGGTTTCACTGAATCTGGTGATTGATAATACGATTGTGATGAGTGATCATTATCTTCGATGTAAAAACCGGAAGGCGTTCATGTCTGTATTGGCGGCTACACTGACAACAATGGGAGCGTTGGTCATCATCTTCTTTCTGGACGAGAGGATTCGTCTGAATCTGCAGGATTTTGCCGCAGTGGTGATGATTAATCTGGGAGTTTCATTATTGGTTGCTCTGTTCTTTGTGCCTTCTTTGATTGATAAAATCGGGTTGAAACGGTGCAGAAAGTCTTCTCTGACCGGAGTGAAGAGAAAATGGAAAATGGGGAATACCCGTTTCTTTGGATGGCTGCGTTCGAAGATGCGAAGGGGACCGGTCTACTTTAGTCGTTTCTACAGGTGGCTGATACAGAGGCTTTGCCGCTGGAGAGTAGCGGTTTGCCTGCTACTGTTGCTGGCATTCGGATTACCGGTCTTTCTGTTGCCGGAAAAGATGGATGGGGATGGTAAGTGGGCAGAGATTTATAATAAGACACTGGGGGCTCCTGTCTATAAAGAAAAGGTGAAACCGATAGTGGATAAAGCGTTGGGAGGAAGTCTGAGGCTGTTTGTGCAAAAGGTGTATGAAGGGAGCTACTTTACCCGGAATGAGGAGGTAGTACTTTATGCCAATGCCAATTTGCCGAACGGCAGTACACTTGAACAGATGAATACGCTGATCAAGCGAATGGAAACTTATCTGAGCGAGTTCAAGGAGATCAAGCAGTTTCAGACATCGGTAGAAAGCGCCCGCAGGGCATCTATCAGCATTCGTTTCACAAAGGAAAATCAGAAAAGCGGGTTCCCATATACGTTGAAAGCTAACATGATCAGTAAAGCTCTCCAGTTGGGGGGAGGAGATTGGAGTATCTATGGATTGCAGGATCAGGGATTCAGTAATAGTGTACGCGAGAATGCGGGATCATTCCGGGTGAAAATGTACGGATATAATTATGATGAACTTTATAGCTGGGCTACAAAACTGAAAGAGGTCTTATTGTCTCATCGCCGTATCAGGGAAGTTACGGTCGGTTCCAATTTCTCGTGGTGGAAGGATGATTATCAGGAGTTTTATTTTGAGCTGGATAAACAACGGATGATCGGAGCGGGGATCGGAGCCGGAGAACTGTTTGCTGCTATTCGTCCCATATATGGGCGGAATCAGGAAATCGGTTCCGTTGTTACCGAGGATGGAACGGAAAAAATCAAACTCTCTTCCCGCCAGTCGGATCAGCGGGATATATGGGCCATGCAGTATTATCCTTTCCGTGTAGGCGATAAGGAGTATAAACTGGCGGAACTGGCTAAAGTAGAGAAGGGACAGATGCCGCAGGAAGTGGCGAAGGAGAATCAACAATATCGCTTATGCCTGCAATATGAGTATATCGGTGCGTCGGAACAGGGAAATAAGTTGCTGAAAAAAGACCTGGAAGAGTTTAATGAACTTCTCCCGATGGGATATAAGGCGGAAGCGGAAAGTAATAACTGGTCATGGGGTGGAGGTGCGAACAAACAGTATCGTTTGCTCCTGATTGTGATTGCTATCATTTTCTTTATTACAAGTATTCTGTTCAATTCGTTGAAGCAGCCGTTAGCGATCATCTTTGTCATTCCGATCTCTTATATCGGTGTGTTTCTGACGTTCTACTGGTTCAAGCTGAACTTTGACCAGGGTGGTTTCGCTTCGTTTATCTTGCTCTGCGGAATTACGGTGAACGCCAGTATTTATATTTTAAATGAGTACAATGCGATTCGAAAACGCTTTCCCTGCCTTTCACCTCTTCGTGCTTACGTGAAGGCATGGAATACGAAAGTGATTCCCATTTTTCTGACGGTTGTTTCTACCATCCTTGGCTTTATCCCCTTTATGGTGGGAGCGGAGAAAGAAGGTTTCTGGTTTCCTTTGGCTGCAGGTACTATCGGTGGACTGGTAATGTCCGTGATCGGCGTGTTTATTTTCTTGCCGGTACTGACTTTGAATAAAAAGAAGATGGCGGGGAAGAATCCTTGAAGAAATAAATTAGCTATTAGCATATCTCAATTAGCTAATAGCTAATTTGTTTTTGCTAATAGCTAATCGAAATAAGGTATAGGAGATAATTTACCAGTTATTTCCTGCATTGCTGCTGCCGATCAGCATCTCTACCCGTTGCTTATACAAGTTAGCTCCCTCAGCGATGTTCTTTCCCGCATCTGCGGTTCCCATTCCGTAAACAACAATAGGCGTTTGCCACGACATCCCCGAATGAATGGCACTAACCTGATAAGGACGTAAAAGCTCATCCACTGTGAAGCGGTTTCTGCCTCCGCTGCGGTATGCTTCATATTCGGAACCTGTGGTGGTTACTACTGTCAATGGCTTCCCGGCTACTGCAGGAGTCTTGGAAAGAAAGGTGAATACCTCGTCCTGCCATTTTTTGAGCAATGACGGCGCAGCCATCCAATGAAAGGGAAATTGATAAATGAGGGCGGAAGCATCGGAAATGATTTTGCTCCATTCGTCAACATCAAAAGAAGCGCCTTGCTGGTCGTAAAGATTGAATACTGCTACGCCTTCAATATCATTCACTGCGTCAATCAGTGCTTTGTTTGCTTGTGATTCCTTCATATTGGGATGTGCCAGGAGAATCACCACTTTTCTTAAATCTTTATTCATAATCAATCGGGTATTTAGGATGAAATAACTACTTATATAATATAAAGGTCTAAAAATAAGAAAAAGTTTTCGAAACTCAATATCTTAATTAAAAATAAAAGAATCTCTCTTTGCTTTTGAATTTGTATTTTTGCAGCTACGTCCGTAAGGCGTTACTTTAGATAATAAATTTATATATGATAGATTTCACCCAATTTCCTTCTCCTTGTTATATCATGGAGGAAGAACTCTTGCGAAAGAACCTGTGTCTGATAAAAAGCGTAGCCGACAGGGCAGGAGTGGAGATTATTCTCGCCTTCAAGTCATTCGCCATGTGGCGTTCATTCCCGATATTCCGCGAATATGTGGATCATTCCACAGCAAGTTCCGTGTATGAAGCACGTCTGGCATTGGAAGAATTTGGAAGTAAAGCCCATACTTATTCTCCTGCGTATACGGAACAGGATTTTCCGGAAATCATGCGTTGCAGCAGCCACATCACTTTTAATTCAATGGCACAGTTCCGTCGTTTCTATCCGATGACAGTAGCCGAAGGAAGCGGAATCTCCTGCGGTATTCGTGTGAATCCCGAATATTCGGAAGTAGAAACAGAACTTTATAATCCGTGTGCACCTGGTACCCGTTTCGGAATTACCGCCGACTTATTACCGGATACCTTGCCCAAAGGAATCGAAGGTTTCCATTGTCATTGTCATTGCGAATCTTCTTCTTTCGAGCTGGAACGTACTTTGCAGCATCTGGAAGAGAAATTCTCCCGCTGGTTTCCGCAAATTAAATGGCTGAATCTGGGAGGCGGGCATCTGATGACCCGAAAGGATTATGATACGGAACATCTGATTAAACTGTTGCAAGACCTGAAAGCACGATATCCCCATTTGCAGGTCATCCTTGAACCCGGTTCTGCTTTTACATGGCAGACAGGAGTCCTGACTTCGGAAGTGGTAGATATCGTTGAGAGTCGTGGTATCAAGACGGCTATTCTGAATGTAAGTTTCACCTGCCATATGCCCGATTGTCTGGAAATGCCTTATCAGCCTGTCGTTCGTGGTGCGGAGATGGGGAATGAAGGAGAATTTATTTATCGCTTGGGAGGTAATTCTTGTTTGAGTGGTGATTATATGGGAGTATGGAGTTTCGATCATGAGTTGCAGATCGGAGAGCGGATTGTGTTCGAAGATATGATTCATTATACCATGGTCAAGACGAATATGTTTAACGGAATACACCATCCCGCCATCGCTTTGTGGACAAAAGAAGGGAAAGCGGAAATATACAGGCAATTTTCTTACGAAGACTATCGGGACCGAATGAGTTGATAATCAAAACAATTGTTTGTTTGCGGAAACAAAGTGTGCAGATTCTTGTGAAAAAAATAAGCAGAATGTTTGCAGAATTACGGAAATTCCCTACCTTTGCAACCGCAAACGAAAAAATGCGGAAATAGCTCAGTTGGTAGAG
>DXOL01000045.1:0-17626 GCA_019412825.1 Bacteroides thetaiotaomicron
AAGATAAGAAATCAGTTGTAACTGGTGTTGAAATGTTCCGTAAACTGTTGGATCAGGGTGAAGCTGGTGATAATGTAGGTTTGTTGCTTCGTGGTATAAGCAAGGAAGAAATCAAACGTGGTATGGTTCTTTGTAAACCAGGTCAGATTAAGCCGCACTCTAAATTCAAAGCTGAGGTTTATATCCTGAAGAAAGAAGAAGGTGGTCGTCACACTCCGTTCCACAACAAATACCGTCCTCAGTTCTACTTGCGTACTATGGACTGTACAGGTGAAATCACTTTGCCGGAAGGAACAGAAATGGTAATGCCGGGTGATAACGTGACTATTACAGTTGAGTTGATCTACCCAGTAGCATTGAACCCGGGTCTTCGTTTCGCTATCCGCGAAGGTGGACGTACAGTAGGTGCTGGTCAGATTACTGAAATTATCGACTAATACACAATAATTAATCAGTTCCCGGTTTTTCATCGGGAACTGATTATGTACAAACGGGAGTAGCTCAGTTGGTAGAGCACCGGTCTCCAAAACCGGGTGTCGGGAGTTCGAGCCTCTCCTCCCGTGCTAATATTATTGAAATGAAAAAGGTAATAGCTTATATTAAAGAATCTTACGACGAACTTGTTCATAAAGTATCGTGGCCTACGTATTCTGAACTTGCTAACAGTGCAGTAGTTGTTTTATATGCTTCCCTGCTTATTGCATTGGTAGTATGGGGTATGGATGTCTGTTTCCAGAACTTCATGGAAAAAATTGTTTATCCACATTAAAAAAATAGGAATTGAAAATGGCTGAGATTGAAAAGAAATGGTACGTTCTGCGTGCTATTAGCGGAAAAGAAGCTAAGGTAAAGGAATATCTTGAAGCTGATCTTAAAAACAGCGACCTTGGTGAATATGTATCTCAGGTATTGATTCCAACTGAAAAAGTGTATCAGGTTCGCAATGGTAAAAAAATTGTGAAAGAGAGAAGTTATCTCCCTGGTTACGTCTTGGTGGAGGCTGCTTTGGTTGGTGAGGTCGCTCATCATCTGCGCAATACTCCGAATGTGATAGGCTTTTTAGGTGGCTCCGAGAAACCGGTGCCTCTCAGACAATCAGAAGTGAATCGTATACTTGGTACAGTAGACGAGCTACAGGAAACGGGTGAAGAACTCAATATTCCGTATGTAGTGGGTGAGACTGTGAAAGTTACTTTTGGTCCTTTCAGCGGATTCAGTGGTATCATTGAAGAAGTGAATAGTGAAAAGAAGAAACTAAAGGTCATGGTGAAGATATTCGGGCGCAAGACGCCGCTTGAATTAGGCTTTATGCAAGTGGAAAAAGAATAACGCGGAATTGTTACGCTGTTGTTGTTCTTCGTTTAATGTTTATATATAAATCAATAAAAAAATGGCTAAAGAAGTTGCTGGACTAATCAAATTACAGATTAAAGGAGGCGCTGCAAATCCATCACCCCCAGTTGGACCTGCTTTGGGTTCTAAGGGTATTAATATCATGGAATTTTGCAAGCAATTCAATGCCAGAACCCAAGACAAGGCAGGTAAGATTTTGCCTGTTATCATTACTTACTACGCAGATAAGTCTTTCGATTTTGTAATCAAGACTCCTCCCGTTGCTATTCAATTACTTGAAGTAGCTAAGGTAAAGAGTGGTTCTGCTGAGCCTAACCGTAAGAAAGTTGCCGAGCTTACTTGGGAACAGATTCGTACGATTGCTCAGGACAAAATGGTTGACTTAAACTGTTTTACTGTGGATGCTGCCATGAGAATGGTTGCAGGTACAGCTAGAAGTATGGGTATCGCTGTAAAAGGGGAGTTCCCGGTTAATAACTAATAAACTTCAATTGTAATGGGTAAACTGACAAAAAATCAAAAGTTAGCTGCAGAAAAGATTGAAGCAGGGAAAGCATACTCACTGAAAGAAGCTGCATCTTTGGTAAAGGAAATCACTTTTTCCAAATTCGATGCTTCACTGGATATTGACGTACGTTTAGGTGTAGACCCACGTAAAGCTAACCAGATGGTGAGAGGTGTTGTTTCACTTCCTCATGGTACTGGTAAAGAAGTACGTGTTTTGGTACTCTGTACACCGGATGCTGAAGCTGCTGCAAAAGAAGCTGGTGCTGACTATGTTGGTCTTGACGAATATATTGAAAAGATCAAAGGTGGATGGACTGATATTGATGTAATCATCACTATGCCATCTATCATGGGTAAAATTGGTGCACTCGGTCGTGTACTCGGTCCTCGTGGATTGATGCCTAACCCGAAGAGTGGTACTGTAACTATGGATGTTGCTAAAGCTGTAAAAGAAGTAAAACAAGGTAAGATTGACTTTAAAGTTGATAAGAGCGGTATCGTTCATACTTCTATCGGTAAGGTATCATTCAGTCCTGATCAGATTCGCGACAACGCGAAAGAGTTTATCTCTACTCTGAACAAACTGAAACCGACCGCAGCAAAGGGTACATATATTAAGAGTATTTATCTTTCTAGTACAATGAGTGCGGGTATCAAGATTGACCCGAAATCAGTGGATGAAATCTAATAAAACAGAGAAATAATGAGAAAGGAAGATAAAAATTCGATTATAGCGCAAATTGCTGCTACAGTAAAGGAATATAGCCACTTCTACCTGGTAGACGTTACAGCGATGAACGCTGCCGCTACAAGTGCATTGAGAAGAGATTGTTTCAAGTCTGACATCAAATTGATGGTAGTTAAGAATACATTGCTTCACAAAGCTCTTGAAAGCCTGGAAGAAGACTTTTCTCCTCTTTACGGTTCTTTGAAAGGTACAACAGCTGTTATGTTTAGCAATACTGCAAACGTACCTGCTAAACTGATCAAGGATAAAGCTAAAGACGGAATTCCCGGACTGAAAGCTGCATATGCAGAAGAAAGCTTCTACGTTGGTGCAGACCAATTGGATGCTCTCGTTGCTATCAAGAGTAAGAACGAAGTTATCGCCGATATCGTTGCATTGTTGCAATCTCCGGCCAAGAATGTTATTTCTGCTCTTCAATCAGGTGGTAACACCCTTCACGGAGTTCTCAAAACTCTTGGTGAGAGACCCGAATAATTTTCAAAAAACAACAAAGTATTTAAACAATTAAAATCATACAAAAAATGGCAGATTTGAAAGCTTTTGCAGAACAATTAGTTAACTTGACAGTAAAAGAAGTTAATGAACTTGCAACTATCCTTAAAGAAGAATACGGTATTGAACCTGCTGCTGCAGCTGTTGCTGTTGCTGCTGGTCCTGCAGCTGGTGCTGCTGCTGTAGAAGAAAAAACTTCTTTCGACGTAGTATTGAAGAGCGCTGGTGCAGCTAAACTTCAGGTTGTTAAGGCCGTTAAGGAAGCTTGTGGTCTTGGCTTGAAAGAAGCTAAGGACATGGTAGACGGTGCTCCTAGTGTAGTAAAAGAAGGTTTGGCTAAAGACGAAGCAGAATCATTGAAGAAAACATTGGAAGAAGCTGGAGCTGAAGTTGAACTTAAATAACATTAGCCTGGTAATCAGGTAATTCGGTTAGGAATCCTTCGCAAGAGGATTCTTAACCTTTTTGTGTATATATTTCAAATTAAGTTCTCCAAATTCATTGACAGATGTCTTCAAATACTGTAAATCAAAGAGTTAATTTTGCTTCGACTAAGAATCCGCTTGAATATCCGGATTTCCTGGAAGTACAATTGAAGTCATTCCAAGACTTTCTACAATTAGATACCCCACCTGAAAAGCGTAAGAATGAGGGTTTGTATAAAGTATTTGCTGAAAACTTCCCTATTGCCGATACAAGAAACAATTTTGTTCTTGAGTTTTTGGATTATTATATTGATCCGCCGCGCTATACCATCGATGATTGTATAGAGCGTGGGCTTACATATAGTGTTCCTTTGAAAGCGAAACTTAAGCTGTACTGTACCGACCCCGATCACGAGGATTTTGATACAGTAATTCAGGACGTATTCCTCGGCCCGATCCCTTATATGACTGATAAGGCTACTTTCGTCATTAACGGTGCCGAACGTGTAGTTGTGTCACAGCTTCACCGTTCTCCGGGTGTGTTCTTCGGTCAGAGTGTACATGCCAATGGTACGAAACTTTATTCGGCTCGTATTATTCCGTTTAAGGGTTCGTGGATTGAGTTTGCTACCGACATCAATAATGTGATGTACGCATACATCGACCGTAAGAAGAAATTGCCGGTAACTACTTTGTTACGCGCGATTGGCTTCGAGAACGATAAGGATATTCTTGAGATTTTCAACCTTGCAGAAGATGTTAAGGTAAACAAAACAAATCTGAAGAGAGTTCTGGGTCGTAAGTTAGCTGCACGTGTTTTGAAAACATGGATTGAAGATTTCGTTGATGAAGATACCGGTGAAGTGGTTTCTATCGAACGTAACGAGGTTATTATCGACCGTGAAACCGTACTGGAGGAAGTACATATTGATGAAATTCTGGAATCGGGAGTTCAAAACATCCTTTTACATAAGGACGAGCCGAATCAATCTGATTTCTCTATTATATATAATACTCTGCAGAAGGACCCGAGTAACTCGGAAAAAGAAGCTGTGTTGTATATCTATCGTCAGTTGCGTAACGCCGATCCGGCCGATGATGCAAGTGCACGTGAAGTTATCAACAACTTGTTCTTCTCAGAAAAACGATATGACCTTGGTGATGTAGGTCGTTACAGAATCAACAAAAAGTTGAATCTGACGACTGATATGGACGTGCGTGTCCTCACGAAGGAAGATATCATTGAGATCATCAAATATCTGATTGAGTTGATTAACTCAAAAGCAGATGTGGATGATATTGACCACTTGAGCAACCGTCGTGTACGTACAGTAGGTGAGCAGCTTTCTAACCAGTTTGCTGTTGGTCTGGCTCGTATGTCTCGTACGATTCGTGAACGTATGAACGTTCGTGACAATGAAGTATTTACTCCGATCGATTTGATCAATGCGAAGACTATTTCTTCTGTGATCAACTCTTTCTTTGGAACAAATGCTTTGTCACAGTTCATGGACCAGACAAATCCGCTGGCTGAGATTACGCACAAGCGCCGTATGTCTGCACTGGGTCCTGGTGGTCTTTCTCGTGAACGTGCCGGATTTGAGGTTCGTGACGTTCACTATACACACTACGGTCGTCTTTGTCCGATTGAGACTCCTGAAGGTCCGAATATCGGTTTGATTTCTTCCTTGTGTGTATTCGCTAAAATTAATGAACTGGGATTCATTGAAACTCCGTACCGTAAGGTTGAAAACGGGAAAGTGGATCTTTCCGATAATGGTTTGATTTATCTGACTGCTGAAGAAGAAGAGGACAAGATTATTGCACAGGGTAATGCTCCGTTGAATGATGACGGTACATTTGTCCGCAATAAAGTCAAATCTCGTCAGGATGCCGACTTCCCGGTTGTAGAACCGTCTGAAGTAGACTTGATGGACGTTTCTCCTCAGCAGATTGCATCAATCGCTGCTTCATTGATTCCGTTCCTGGAACATGATGACGCTAACCGTGCATTGATGGGATCAAACATGATGCGCCAGGCAGTTCCTTTGTTGAGAAGCGAAGCTCCGATCGTTGGTACAGGTATCGAACGTCAGTTAGTGAGAGACTCTCGCACGCAGATTACTGCAGAAGGCGATGGTGTCGTTGACTTCGTTGATGCTACTACGATCCGTATTTTGTATGACCGTACAGAAGACGAAGAATTTGTAAGCTTCGAACCTGCTCTGAAGGAATATAGAATTCCGAAGTTCCGTAAGACGAACCAGAACATGACAATTGACTTGCGTCCGATTTGTGACAAAGGTCAGCGCGTGAAGAAGGGTGATATCCTGACTGAAGGTTATTCTACCGAAAAGGGTGAATTGGCTTTGGGTAAAAACCTGCTGGTTGCTTATATGCCTTGGAAGGGATATAACTATGAGGATGCTATCGTATTGAACGAACGCGTGGTACGCGAAGACTTGTTGACTTCTGTCCACGTGGAAGAATACTCTTTGGAAGTTCGTGAAACGAAGCGCGGTATGGAAGAATTGACTTCTGATATTCCGAATGTAAGTGAGGAAGCTACTAAAGACCTGGATGAAAACGGTATCGTAAGAATCGGTGCGCGTATTGAACCGGGTGATATCATGATCGGTAAGATTACTCCGAAAGGTGAATCTGATCCTTCTCCGGAAGAAAAATTGCTTCGTGCAATTTTCGGTGATAAGGCAGGTGATGTGAAAGATGCTTCTTTGAAAGCTTCTCCTTCTTTGAAAGGTGTTGTTATTGATAAGAAACTTTTCTCGCGTGTAATCAAGAACCGTAGCTCTAAACTGGCAGATAAAGCATTGTTGCCTAAGATTGACGATGAGTTTGAATCAAAGGTTGCAGACTTGAAGCGTATCCTGGTAAAGAAACTGATGGCTTTGACTGAAGGCAAGGTTTCTCAGGGTGTGAAAGACTACTTAGGAGCAGAAGTTATTGCTAAGGGATCTAAGTTCAGTGCTTCTGACTTTGATTCACTTGACTTTACTTCTATTCAGCTGAGTAACTGGACTAATGATGATCATACCAATGGTATGGTTCGTGATCTGGTCATGAATTTTATCAAGAAATACAAAGAGCTGGATGCTGAATTGAAACGTAAGAAGTTCGCGATTACTATCGGTGATGAACTTCCGGCTGGTATCATTCAGATGGCTAAAGTATATATTGCTAAGAAACGTAAGATTGGTGTAGGTGATAAGATGGCAGGTCGTCATGGTAACAAAGGTATCGTGTCACGTGTTGTACGTCAGGAAGATATGCCGTTCTTGTCAGATGGTACTCCGGTTGACATTGTGCTGAATCCGTTGGGTGTGCCTTCTCGTATGAACATTGGTCAGATTTTTGAAGCTGTATTAGGACGTGCCGGAAAAACTTTGGGCGTGAAATTTGCAACTCCTATTTTTGACGGTGCTACGATGGACGACTTGGATCAGTGGACAGACAAAGCGGGATTGCCACGTTACTGTAAAACTTATCTTTGTGATGGTGGTACAGGTGAGCAATTTGACCAGGCAGCAACTGTAGGTGTAACTTATATGTTGAAGTTGGGGCACATGGTTGAAGACAAGATGCACGCTCGTTCTATCGGTCCGTACTCATTGATTACTCAGCAACCTCTTGGTGGTAAGGCACAATTTGGTGGTCAGCGTTTCGGAGAAATGGAGGTTTGGGCACTCGAAGGCTTCGGTGCTGCTCATATCCTGCAGGAAATCTTGACTATTAAGTCTGATGACGTAGTAGGACGTTCTAAGGCTTATGAAGCAATTGTGAAAGGTGAACCTATGCCGCAACCTGGTATTCCGGAATCCTTGAACGTATTGTTACACGAGTTGAGAGGTTTAGGTTTGAGTATCAACCTAGAATAAAATAATGAAAGAGTGCAGGATGTCAATAGGCCGATGAAGGTCTGTTGACATTCGCATCTTCTTCAATTTCCAATGATTCAATTATCAAATCTCAATTATATAGAGTATGGCTTTTAGAAAAGAAAATAAGACGAAAAGCAATTTCTCGAAGATCTCAATTGGTCTGGCTTCTCCGGAAGAAATCCTAGAGAATTCGAGTGGTGAAGTTTTGAAGCCTGAAACCATAAATTACCGTACGTACAAACCCGAACGCGATGGTTTGTTCTGCGAGCGCATTTTTGGTCCTATTAAGGATTACGAATGTCATTGCGGTAAATACAAGCGTATCCGTTATAAAGGTATCGTCTGCGACCGTTGTGGTGTAGAAGTTACAGAAAAGAAAGTACGCCGTGAACGTATGGGACATATCCAGCTGGTGGTGCCGGTGGCTCACATCTGGTATTTCCGTTCGCTTCCAAATAAGATCGGTTATTTGCTCGGACTGCCGACAAAGAAACTGGATTCGATTATATATTACGAACGTTATGTTGTGATTCAGCCGGGTGTAAAGGCTGAAGATGGCATTGCCGAATATGATTTACTTTCTGAAGAAGAATATCTGGATATTCTGGATACGCTTCCGAAGGATAATCAATATCTGGAGGATAATGATCCGAATAAATTCATCGCTAAGATGGGAGCTGAAGCAATCTATGATTTGCTGGCTCGTTTGGATCTGGATGCTCTGTCTTATGAATTGCGTCACCGTGCAGGCAATGATGCTTCACAGCAACGTAAGAATGAGGCATTGAAACGTCTTCAGGTTGTAGAATCGTTCCGTGCATCACGTGGACGTAACAAGCCGGAATGGATGATTGTACGTATCGTACCGGTTATTCCGCCCGAACTCCGTCCATTGGTTCCATTGGATGGTGGTCGTTTTGCTACTTCTGACTTGAATGACCTTTATCGTCGTGTTATCATTCGTAACAACCGTCTGAAAAGATTGATCGAAATCAAAGCTCCGGAAGTAATCTTGCGTAATGAGAAACGTATGCTTCAGGAATCTGTAGACTCATTGTTCGATAACTCACGTAAATCAAGTGCAGTGAAGACGGATGCTAACCGCCCGTTGAAATCTCTGTCTGATAGCTTGAAAGGTAAACAAGGACGTTTCCGTCAAAACTTGCTGGGTAAACGTGTTGACTACTCTGCACGTTCTGTAATTGTCGTTGGTCCGGAACTAAAGATGGGTGAATGCGGTATTCCTAAATTGATGGCTGCTGAACTTTATAAGCCGTTTATTATCCGTAAGCTTATTGAACGTGGTATCGTTAAGACGGTGAAATCTGCAAAGAAGATTGTAGACCGCAAGGAACCGGTGATCTGGGATATTCTTGAACACGTAATGAAAGGACATCCTGTACTTTTGAACCGTGCTCCGACATTGCACCGTTTGGGTATACAGGCATTCCAGCCGAAGATGATCGAAGGTAAGGCTATTCAGTTGCACCCGTTGGCATGTACGGCATTCAACGCCGACTTCGACGGTGACCAGATGGCTGTTCACTTGCCTTTGAGTAACGAAGCAATTCTTGAAGCTCAGATGTTGATGCTTCAGTCACATAATATCTTGAATCCGGCAAACGGTGCGCCTATTACTGTGCCTGCACAGGATATGGTTCTTGGTTTGTATTACATTACCAAGTTGCGTTCCGGTGCTAAGGGAGAAGGACTTACATTCTACGGACCGGAAGAAGCATTGATCGCTTATAATGAAGGTAAGGTAGACATTCATGCTCCGGTAAAGGTTATCGTGAAAGACGTTGATGAAAATGGTAACATTGTTGACGTTATGCGTGAAACCTCTGTAGGACGTGTGATTGTTAATGAAATTGTTCCTCCTGAAGCTGGTTATATCAATACGATTATTTCCAAGAAATCTCTTCGTGATATCATTAGTGATGTAATCAAGGTTTGTGGTGTGGCTAAAGCTGCAGACTTCCTGGATGGAATCAAGAACTTAGGTTACCAAATGGCCTTCAAGGGTGGTTTGTCATTCAACTTGGGTGATATTATTATCCCGAAAGAAAAAGAGACATTGGTACAAAAAGGTTACGACGAAGTTGAACAAGTCGTAAACAACTATAATATGGGTTTCATTACCAACAACGAACGTTATAATCAGGTAATTGATATCTGGACACATGTTAACTCTGAGTTGTCTAACATCTTGATGAAAACTATTTCTTCGGATGATCAAGGATTTAACTCTGTATACATGATGCTGGATTCAGGTGCCCGTGGTTCTAAAGAACAGATTCGTCAGTTGTCCGGTATGCGTGGTTTGATGGCTAAGCCCCAGAAAGCTGGTGCTGAAGGTGGTCAGATTATTGAAAACCCGATTTTGTCAAACTTTAAAGAGGGACTTTCTGTGTTGGAGTACTTTATCTCTACTCACGGTGCTCGTAAAGGTTTGGCGGATACCGCTTTGAAGACTGCCGATGCCGGATATTTGACTCGTCGTCTGGTAGACGTTTCTCACGACGTGATCATCACGGAAGAAGACTGTGGTACACTCCGTGGATTGGTTTGTACAGACTTGAAGAATAACGATGAAGTAATCGCTACCCTGTATGAACGCATCTTAGGTCGTGTTTCTGTACATGATATTATTCATCCTACTACAGGCGAATTGCTTGTTGCTGGTGGTGAAGAAATCACAGAAGAAGTTGCTAAGAAGATTCAGGATTCTCCGATTGAAAGCGTTGAAATCCGTTCTGTATTGACTTGTGAAGCGAAGAAGGGTGTTTGTGCTAAGTGTTACGGACGTAACCTGGCAACAAGCCGCATGGTTCAGAAGGGTGAGGCTGTCGGTGTAATCGCTGCTCAGTCTATCGGTGAGCCGGGTACACAGTTGACATTGCGTACATTCCACGCCGGTGGTACTGCTGCGAATATTGCAGCAAATGCAAGTATTGTCGCTAAGAACGGTGCTCGTCTGGAATTTGAAGAACTGCGTACGGTAGATATCGTAGACGAAATGGGCGAAGCTGCAAAAGTAGTGGTAGGCCGTTTGGCTGAAGTTCGTTTCGTGGACGTAAATACTGGTATCGTTCTTTCTACACACAATGTACCTTATGGTTCTACATTATATGTATCGGATGGTGATCTGGTTGAAAAGGGTAAGTTAATTGCTAAATGGGACCCGTTCAATGCCGTTATTATAACTGAAGCAACTGGTAAGATTGAATTCGAAGGTGTAATTGAGAATGTTACTTATAAAGTGGAATCGGATGAAGCAACCGGTCTTCGTGAAATCATCATTATTGAATCTAAGGATAAAACGAAAGTTCCTTCGGCTCATATCCTGACAGAAGACGGCGATTTGATTCGTACTTATAACTTGCCGGTAGGTGGTCACGTGATTATTGAAAATGGTCAGAAAGTGAAAGCTGGTGAAGTAATCGTGAAGATTCCGCGTGCTGTAGGTAAGGCGGGTGATATCACGGGTGGTCTTCCTCGTGTTACTGAGTTGTTTGAAGCACGTAATCCGTCTAACCCTGCTGTCGTTTCTGAAATTGACGGTGAGGTTACAATGGGTAAGATCAAGCGTGGTAACCGTGAAATCATCGTAACTTCGAAAACTGGTGAGGTGAAGAAATATCTTGTTGCATTGTCCAAACAGATTCTGGTACAGGAGAACGACTATGTGCGTGCAGGTACTCCATTGTCTGACGGTGCTACTACTCCGGCTGATATCTTGGCAATTAAAGGTCCTACGGCTGTACAGGAATATATCGTGAATGAAGTTCAGGATGTATACCGTCTGCAGGGTGTGAAGATCAATGATAAGCATTTTGAGATTATCGTTCGCCAGATGATGCGTAAGGTTCAGATCGATGAGCCGGGTGATACTCGCTTCCTGGAACAACAGGTAGTGGATAAGCTTGAGTTTATGGAAGAGAATGATCGTATCTGGGGTAAGAAAGTGGTTGTTGATGCTGGCGATTCTCAGAATATGCAGCCGGGACAGATTGTGACTGCCCGTAAGTTGCGTGATGAGAACAGTATGCTGAAACGCCGTGACTTGAAACCTGTTGAGGTGCGTGATGCTGTAGCTGCAACTTCTACTCAGATTCTTCAGGGTATTACGCGTGCTGCACTGCAGACTTCGAGCTTTATGTCAGCTGCATCCTTCCAGGAAACAACGAAGGTGTTGAATGAGGCTGCTATCAATGGCAAGACAGATAAACTTGAAGGAATGAAGGAAAACGTAATTTGCGGTCACTTAATTCCGGCAGGTACTGGTCAGCGTGAATTTGAAAAGATTATCGTTGGTTCAAAAGAAGAGTATGATCGTATCTTGGCAAACAAGAAGACAGTACTTGATTACAATGAAGTAGAATAATACAATTCAATTGACTATATGAAAAGGAGCGATTGCTGTAACAGGCAGTTGCTCCTTTTTTTGTTTCTTTTACCTGGCTGTATTATTCTTATCTCGATAAAATTTTGTTATTTTGCAAAATAACATTTTATCTTATTTAATATGGAAGAACAAAATAACAACCAGTTGCAGATCGAATTGAAAGAAGAAGTAGCGCAAGGAACTTACGCAAATCTTGCAATCATTACTCATTCAAGCTCAGAGTTCATTCTTGACTTTGTACGGGTTATGCCGGGAATGCCGAAAGCAGGAGTGCAGTCTCGTATTATCGTGGCGCCTGAACACGCAAAACGCTTATTGCGGGCATTGGAGGACAACATAGCAAAGTATGAACGTGCTTTTGGACCTATTCGCATTTCTGAAGAGTCACCGATGCCGCCGTTAAGTGGTATAAAAGGCGAAGCATGAGGTTGATATAAAAACATTAAAAAAGAAAAAAAAGTTGTAGCGCATTGAATATTCAAATATTATTCGTATTTTTGCAGCCCAAAATGTATAGTTACGAAATTAATATAACAATAATATAAATCAAAAAACAATTAAAATGCCTACAATTCAGCAATTAGTAAGAAAAGGACGCGAAGTGCTGGTGGAGAAAAGTAAATCTCCAGCCTTGGATTCATGTCCTCAAAGACGCGGCGTTTGCGTGAGAGTATATACTACTACTCCGAAGAAGCCGAACTCTGCAATGCGTAAAGTAGCTCGTGTACGTTTGACTAACCAAAAAGAGGTTAACTCATACATTCCGGGAGAAGGACACAACTTGCAGGAACACTCAATCGTTTTGGTACGTGGCGGTCGTGTAAAAGACCTTCCGGGTGTACGTTACCACATCGTGCGTGGTACACTTGATACAGCAGGTGTTGCTGGCCGTACTCAAAGACGTTCTAAATACGGAGCTAAGCGTCCGAAACCAGGACAAGCTGCACCGGCTAAGAAAAAATAAGGATTAAAACCTAATTAGAATTAAAGTAATAACTTACGTTTTAGTTTGTTGGAAATGCTAAAGGTTGAGTAAATTCTCCGGTGGGAGAGTTGAAGAAGTCAAGAAGTAGACAACCAAGAACAAAAACATTATTTTTCAAACAAATGAGAAAAGCAAAACCAAAAAAACGCGTAATCCTTCCGGATCCCGTGTTTAATGACCAAAAGGTTTCTAAGTTTGTGAACCACTTGATGTATGATGGAAAGAAAAATACATCTTATGAAATCTTTTATGCCGCTCTGGAAACAGTGAAAGCAAAACTTCCTAACGAAGAAAAATCAGCTCTCGAAATCTGGAAAAAGGCTTTGGATAATGTAACTCCGCAAGTAGAAGTAAAATCTCGTCGTGTAGGTGGTGCTACCTTCCAGGTGCCTACTGAAATCCGTCCTGATCGTAAAGAATCAGTTTCAATGAAAAACTTGATTCTGTTTGCTCGCAAAAGAGGTGGTAAATCTATGGCAGACAAATTGGCTGCTGAAATCATGGATGCCTTTAACGAACAAGGTGGTGCATACAAACGTAAAGAAGATATGCACAGAATGGCTGAGGCTAACCGTGCATTTGCTCATTTCAGATTCTAATACTATAAGAATATAACCGATTTAGATTAAAAACTTAAAGTAAAGGAATAAGAAAATGGCAAAGACAGATTTACATTTGACTCGTAATATCGGTATCATGGCTCACATTGATGCCGGAAAAACAACAACTTCTGAACGTATCCTGTTCTACACTGGATTAACTCACAAAATTGGTGAGGTACACGATGGTGCTGCAACAATGGACTGGATGGCGCAGGAGCAGGAACGTGGTATCACTATTACATCTGCTGCCACAACTACTAAATGGAAGTATGCAGGCGATATATATAAAATTAACTTGATTGACACTCCGGGACACGTTGACTTTACCGCTGAGGTAGAACGTTCATTGCGTGTACTTGATGGAGCTGTTGCTGCATACTGTGCAGTAGGTGGGGTTGAACCTCAATCTGAAACAGTATGGCGTCAGGCTGATAAATATAATGTACCCCGTATTGCATATGTAAACAAGATGGACCGTTCTGGTGCTAACTTCTTTGATGTAGTTAGTCAGATGAAGTCTGTTTTGGGTGCTAATCCATGTCCGGTAGTTATACCTATTGGTGCAGAAGAATCTTTCAAAGGGTTGGTAGACTTGATTAGAATGAAAGCTATCTACTGGCATGATGAAACAATGGGGGCTGATTATACAGTTGAAGAAATTCCGGCAGATCTCGTTGATGAAGCAAATGAATGGAGAGATAAAATGCTAGAAAAGGTCGCTGAGTTTGACGATGCTTTGATGGAGAAATATTTCGATGATCCTTCTACTATTACAGAAGAGGAAGTGTTGAGAGCTCTCCGCAATGCAACAGTTCAGATGGCAGTTGTACCAATGTTGTGTGGTTCTTCATTTAAGAATAAGGGTGTTCAGACATTGTTAGACTATGTTTGTGCTTTCTTGCCTTCTCCATTAGATGCTGAAAACGTAATTGGTACAAACCCGAATACAGGTGCAGAAGAAGATCGTAAACCGAGTGATGATGAGAAAACATCAGCTTTGGCATTTAAGATTGCTACTGACCCATATGTAGGCCGTTTGACTTTCTTCCGTGTGTATTCAGGTAAGATTGAAGCTGGTTCTTATATCTATAATTCTCGCTCTGGTAAGAAAGAACGCGTTTCTCGTCTGTTCCAGATGCATTCAAACAAGCAGAATCCGGTTGAAGTAATCGGTGCAGGTGATATTGGTGCAGGTGTAGGTTTTAAAGATATTCATACTGGTGATACGCTTTGTGATGAAACAGCTCCGATCGTATTAGAATCTATGGACTTCCCGGAACCGGTAATCGGTATTGCAGTTGAGCCTAAAACTCAGAAAGACATGGATAAGTTGTCTAATGGTTTGGCTAAGTTGGCTGAAGAAGATCCGACATTTACAGTTAAGACTGATGAACAAACAGGACAGACTGTAATCTCAGGTATGGGTGAGTTGCACTTGGATATCATTATTGACCGTTTGAAACGTGAGTTTAAGGTTGAATGTAATCAGGGTAAACCTCAGGTTAACTATAAAGAAGCTATCACTAAGACAGTTAACTTGCGCGAAGTGTACAAGAAGCAGTCTGGTGGTCGTGGTAAGTTTGCTGATATCATTGTAAATGTTGGTCCGGTAGATGAAGACTTCAAAGAAGGTGGATTGCAGTTCGTTGATGAAGTGAAGGGTGGTAATATTCCTAAGGAATTTATCCCTGCAGTTCAGAAAGGTTTTACATCAGCTATTAAGAATGGTGTATTGGCTGGATTCCCGCTTGACTCACTGAAAGTGACATTGATTGATGGTTCATTCCACCCAGTTGACTCTGACCAGTTGTCTTTTGAGATTTGTGCTCAGATGGCATATAAGAATGCATGCGCTAAAGCAGGTCCGGTATTGATGGAGCCTATCATGAAGTTGGAGGTTGTTACTCCGGAAGAAAACATGGGTGATGTTATCGGTGACTTGAATAAACGTCGTGGTCAGGTTGAAGGTATGGAATCTAGCCGTTCCGGTGCTCGTATTGTGAAAGCAATGGTTCCGCTGGCTGAAATGTTTGGTTATGTAACAGCGTTACGTACTATTACTTCAGGTCGCGCAACTTCATCAATGGTGTACTCTCATCACGCTCAGGTTTCTTCTTCTATTGCTAAGGCAGTATTGGATGAAGTAAAAGGACGTGCTGATTTACTCTAAAAAATATCAAAAGCAGCAGGCTAGCGAATGACTCTTAGCCTGCCGCTTTATCTTATTTTATAAATATATTAATTTAAAACCATAATGAGTCAGAAAATTAGAATTAAATTGAAATCTTACGACCACAACTTGGTTGACAAGTCAGCTGAGAAGATTGTAAGAACTGTAAAAGCTACAGGTGCTATCGTTAGCGGTCCAATACCTCTGCCTACGCACAAGCGTATCTTTACTGTGAACCGTTCGACTTTCGTAAATAAAAAGTCTCGTGAGCAATTTGAACTCTCTTCTTATAAGAGATTGATCGACATCTATAGCTCAACAGCTAAGACAGTAGATGCTTTGATGAAGTTGGAATTGCCGAGTGGTGTGGAAGTAGAAATTAAAGTTTGATAATTAAAAATTAGTGAAATGCCAGGATTATTAGGAAAAAAAATCGGAATGACATCCGTTTTCAGTGCCGATGGTAAAAATGTACCATGCACTGTTATCGAAGCAGGTCCTTGTGTTGTTACTCAGGTTAAAACTGTAGAAAAAGATGGCTATGCAGCTGTTCAGTTGGGTTTCCAGGACAAAAAGGAAAAACATACAACTAAACCGTTGATGGGTCACTTCAAGAGAGCTGGAGTAACACCGAAGAGACACTTGGCCGAGTTCAAAGAATTTGAGACAGAGTTGAATCTGGGTGATACTATTACTGTAGAGATGTTCAATGACGCTACTTTCGTAGACGTTGTCGGAACTTCTAAAGGTAAAGGTTTCCAGGGTGTAGTTAAGAGACATGGTTTCGGTGGTGTAGGTCAAGCTACTCACGGTCAGCATAACCGTGCTCGTAAACCGGGTTCTATCGGTGCTTGTTCTTATCCAGCTAAAGTATTCAAAGGAATGCGTATGGGCGGACAGCTCGGTGGTGACAGAGTTACTGTTCAAAACTTGCAGGTATTAAAAGTAATCGCGGATCATAACCTTCTTTTGATCAAAGGTTCTATCCCGGGTTGCAAAGGTTCAATCGTAATAATTGAGAAATAATGGAAGTTAACGTATATAACATTAAAGGTGAAGACACTGGGAGAAAGGTTACGTTAAACGAATCTATCTTCGGAATTGAGCCCAACGACCACGCTATCTATTTGGATGTAAAACAATTTATGGCTAATCAGCGTCAGGGTACTCATAAGTCAAAAGAAAGAAGTGAAATCAGCGGTTCAACTCGTAAGATCGGTCGTCAGAAAGGTGGCGGTGGAGCACGTCGTGGTGATATGAATTCACCGGTACTTGTTGGTGGTGCTCGTGTTTTTGGTCCGAAGCCAAGAGACTACTTCTTCAAGTTGAATAAAAAAGTTAAGACATTGGCTCGTAAGTCAGCATTGTCTTATAAAGCTCAGAACAACGCACTTGTTGTCGTTGAAGACTTCGTTTTTGAAGCTCCTAAGACAAAAGACTTCGTTGCTATGACAAAAAATCTTAAAGTTTCCGATAAAAAGCTACTTGTAATTTTACCGGAAGCAAATAAAAACGTATATTTGTCAGCTCGTAACATAGAGGGTGCTAATGTACAGACTATCTCAGGATTAAATACTTACAGAGTATTGAATGCTGGGGTTGTTGTGCTTACAGAAAACTCTCTGAAGGCTATTGACAATATCTTAATTTAAAAAGGAGGCTTAAATAATGGGAATTATTATTAAACCGTTGGTAACAGAGAAAATGACTGCAATCACTGATAAGCTGAATCGTTTCGGCTTTGTTGTGCGTCCTGATGCTAACAAACTGGAAATTAAGAAGGAAGTTGAAGCTCTTTATAATGTTACTGTAGTTGATGTGAATACAGTGAAGTATGCAGGCAAAAATAAAAGCCGTTATACTAAAGCAGGTATCATCAATGGCCGTACGAATGCATTCAAAAAAGCAATCGTAACATTGAAAGAAGGAGATACTATTGATTTTTATAGTAATATTTAATAAAAATGGCAGTACGTAAATTAAAGCCCACAACACCGGGGCAAAGACATAAAATTATTGGTACTTTCGAAGAAATTA
>DXOL01000046.1:0-53037 GCA_019412825.1 Bacteroides thetaiotaomicron
ATATCGGAACATTTCAATTACGATTGTATAGCAAAACATGCCTGTTACTTATAAAATATCAGCAAAACTCTGACTTCCATGAAAGTTTTCCTCTTCAAAGGTTATATTCAAACACTTAAAGAGCAAATAAAATAGTAGCGCAGACAACTAGTTTTGTGTTCGAGCACGAGGAAAAAGCAATCATTCCCGTAACTTTCCATCCAACAAACTATTTCAGCTCCTCCCTGCCCCACTTAATCCTTTCTTCCTTAACAAAGATAAAAAGTGCCTTTTCGGAAAACAAATTCGAATCACGTTCTGTTGTCTCCGAAACAAAACTTAGACCATGAAACGAATACTGTCACTGCTGATATCCACTCTCGGATTCTGGCAAATTATGGCAGCGCAGAATGTAGCTATCAAGACGAATACGCTCTACTGGCTGACGACAACTCCAAACATCGGAGCTGAATTTTCCCTGAGTAGCAAACTGACCATCGAAGTGGCAGGAGCCTATAATCCGTGGACCTTCAAGGATGACAAGAAAATGCGTTTCTGGCTGGTGCAACCGGAACTCAAATACTGGACGTGTGAAAAGTTCAACGGGCACTTTATCGGCGTGCACCTGCATGGCGCACAATATTACGGGGGATTCAGCTCCAAGAGGTACGACGGATACCTTGCCGGAGGAGGTCTTACCTATGGATATGACTGGATATTATCTCCACACTGGAACCTGGAAGCAGCCATCGGCATCGGCTACGCCCGCCTGTGGTACAAGGAGAGCGAACGGATTCCCTGTGGGAAATGCTACGAACAGAAGCATAAGAACTACTTCGGACCTACTAAAGTAGCCATATCTCTGACCTATTTTATCTTCTAACCCCCTGCCCGACCACCATGAAAACAAATACAGCCGCCTACTGCGGACATTCCCTCCGGAAGTCCGTAAGAAGAAACATTCAGTATCTTCTTGTCTCTATCGCCACTCTGCCACTGCTCTCTTCCTGCATCCGGGATGATGTAGAGCCCTGTCCGCCCCTGCAAGTAGAGATTTCGGTGAAAGATAAGAACTACTTCAATGTAGACAATGTACCGTTGGAGACACGCAAAAGTGAATCCCTTGCTTTCCGCGAATACGTCCCTACGCTTTACTATACACTGCGTGACGCCGCCACCGGAGAAATCATTGAAGAACAGGGAGTATTCAGTGTAACGGGCAGCGAACCGACCCAATCCGTCACCTTCTGCGAATGCCTGCCTTTCGGCAAATACGTCCTGACCGTATGGGGAGGACTGGCGGATAACAGTTCGCTGACGAACAACTCACTGACCAACATCCTGCATACCAACCAGACGGAAGCAAGTGATATCTATCTGGCACACGATACGTTGGTGTACGACCTTCAGCATACCAACTACTCCGTAGCCCTGCAACGCGTCACCGGCAAATTGGTGATTCAAATCACCAATCTGCCTGCTACCATACTTTACGAGACCAACAGTATCGGACAAATATACGAACGTGTCAACCATCTGTTCGAATATACGAATCCGGTCACCATACGTAAGCAAAACGACTGGAATCCAACTTCGGAAGTTGTCTTGTCCGCAATCCTCGCACCCTCTACGGGAGAATATCAGTCACTCCTGCACCTTGACTTGTATGACAAGGCGGACCGTCAGGTCCCTACCCTTACCCCAAAAGACGTAAAAATCACCTTGAAACGTAACGAGCTCACGACTCTGAAATACGTGTACGATGATGAACAGAGAGACTTTAACATCTACCTGTTGCTAGGCGATACTTGGGAAACGATATACAATCTGGATATTAATTAAAATTGTTTTCGCATATTATTTTTTTCTCACAAAATGTTTAATTCTAAAACTTAACTCAAATGAAAAATTATTTGTATGTATCCGCTGTCGGCGCCATGTTGTTGGCAGCATGTAGTAATGATGACACAGTCCCCCTGAATGGTGAAGATGTAGTTCAACCCGGTTCGGCAATTACCCTTACTGTCAACAGTGGCGGTGACGGACTGAATACACGTGCAGGTCGTCCGGTGAATAGTTCTGAGGCTGCCAACAATGTGACTGCCGTAAGACTGTATATCTACAATCCGTCGGGAACAGATGTAACCAACGCCGCCCTGGCAGCAGGAACACAGAACCCTGTGCTATGGACCGCCGGCCCGTCGGACTCCGCAACGCCTGGTGACAATCCGAATCCGGCTCACAAAGCCAGCCAGACTGTTAAATTGAACAAGTTAGCAACGAACGGTGTATATACTGTTGTGGCTTATGGCTACAATACTGCACTCGACTACAACATCACAGCAGGAACCAGTGCCGACGATTCTTTCACCGCCGCCCTACCCGCAGCCACTAATGAATCCGAATTATTTGCAGGCAAAGCTACCTTCAACGTAGTCAACGGAAACATACAGACAGGCACCAGCAGCGAAGTAGAGCTACGTCGCCACGTAGCCGGTTTATTGGGATATTTCAAGAATGTTCCGGTACTGTACCCTAATCCCGTCAGCGGTCTTCCTACTCCCGTTGCATTCGTCCGGGTATACGCTTCTTCTCATGCAACGTCTTTCACTTTCCCTAGCGTTTTGAACGTGAACGGTACAGGTAATAATGCCAAAACTAAAGTATTGGAATTCGGTCTTAATACTTTGATCACTGACTTTGCCGCACAAGTAACGGCTGCCGGCACTAACCTGACCAAAGTGTTCTCCATTCCGGCTATCAGCACCGGAACAACAGCCACTGTGCCCAACAGCATCCTGAATGGTAAGTTCCTCGTTCCTTTCGCTCAGGTAGCAGGAGCCACCACTTTCACCGTGCAACTGGAAGACGCTTTGGGAACCGTATTGAAAACATGGGATGTAGTGAACAACGCGCTTACAGGCGATAAGAAAATTTATGATGTGAGACGTAATTATTTCTACTCACTCGGCCAGAAAGTGAAAGCCAGCTCTACCGATGGCGGTACATCCGACCCCGGAACCACTGACGACAACGATAATCCGATCGACTTGTCACAGGAAACCGTGATCACTGTAACCGTGAACGATGCTTGGGATACAATTTATAATCTAGGTCTCGAATAATTGCATTTTAAAGGTTTATTGAAGTGATTAGTATCTGACGATTAGCGATTAGCGGCTGCGCAGCCATGCAATGCTGCTTCTTGCTAATCATAAATCCTTTTTCAACCATGAAAACAAAACATATCTTCCTCACATACGCCTTCTTCCTCTGCCTCTCCGCTTGTCAGGACGAAGAAATCATATCCGCTCCTCAGGATGAACAACTGTCGAGAGCCGTTACAGCTACTTCCGCCTCCGCATCCGTCCTCACCTCTGCCGATGGAGGCAAGACATGGACTGCCAGCCGTAGAGTTCCCCTTGTGGGCGAAGGACGTATCGTAGACGATATGTCAAACGCTTTGGTAGATGTACTCACCACCAACAATGGTATCGCCAACATGCTCGATACCGACCTCACAAACTACGCCTCTTTCAGCGGCGTGGCAACCGCCAACCTGATAGGCAACCAGATAGCCTCCGTCCGTGACGTCAACCGCACCTATGCCGGAGGACAAAATGCAGGTTTCGTCTATCTGATAGACAACTCCTCCCTGCTCACCCTCGACGTACTGAAAGGATTCTACCTCAAAACTTACCTCAAAGGTGTGGAACAGGAAATGAAAGGCAGCGACACGCAGGAAGTGCAAACCCTGCAACTCAACCTGATCGGCGCAGCCAACAACGGCGGCCAGCAGGCGCTCTCCATCACCACCTCGCTCACCAAACCTTTCGACGAGATTAAAATAGGTATGTACGGCGTATCCGCTACCGTACTCAATGCTTTGAAACTATATTACGCCTTTGTAGGCGAAAACCCCATACAGCCTGCCGTCACCGGAAACGCTTATTTTACGAACGGAGTAGCGGTGCACGAAAATACGGTACTCCCGCCGGACCTTACATGGACTACCGTACCCAGCAGTGCGCAACTGATCGATGCCGACCTCACAAACGGTCCTTCTTTCAGTTTGATAGGCTCGTTGCTGCAACCTCGTGCCACCATCAACTTTAAACAGGAAATTCCCATCGGAGCCGAAGTCGGCTTTAACCTCTCAAACCTAGCCCTGCTGAACATCAATCTGCTGGGTTCTACCACGCTCACCACTTACAATGCTGCCAACGTGCAGCAGGAACAAGTGACGGTAAGTAACCTGCTCGGTGTCTCCGCCATCGTCGGAGGCGGCACGCAAGTCAGTATGATATTGAAAAAGCCGTGCACGCAGATCAAGATACAATTCTCCGGAGTCAACGTCAACTTGGGAACTACAACCATCAATTACGCTTTCGTACGTGATGCCGTAGTAGTGGATGCTTCCAGCTTCTTCTCGCTGGGCAATGCCACCATCACCGGAAACTCTTACCAACTGACGACTCCCGCCACCGGAAACGTGAGCTACGTCATCACCCAGTCTCCCGCAGGAACCAACCCCACCATCAGCAACAACAAGATAACGGGCATGACCGTCAACGGTGACTACAAAGTGACAGGTACTTACACCGCCACCGATGGCACTACCTATACGCAGACCGCCACCATCACCCGCAATGCCAATGGTATCAGCGATACCGCATCCTGCAACACGCTGATCACCCTTGCCAGTAACGGAGCATCCGTCTACGCTCCTTCCGGCGGCGGATGCCTGCTCTGCGTAGGCGAAGGAACCAACTTCACCGGAAAGAATAACCTCATAGACAGCAATCCCGACAACTACATTACTTATAATAATGTAGCCAGCATCGCTGCCAACACCTCCATCGTCGGTATCCGCACCGCCACCGACAAGTCTGTCAACGCTGCAAAGAACTCCATCCGCACCGGATTTGTCATCCAGACCTCTACGAAGCTACTCAGCGCCAACGTACTGAAACTCTTCATCATCCGTCTCTACCGCAACGGTGTGAAAGTATTCGAAAGCGCTGCGGACGGCAATAACGCTATTTCCGCCGGACTAATAGGCGACAACGGCAACAAAGTGCGCATCGGCGTCACCACCAATCAGGAATTTGACTCCATCGAGCTATGGACAGGCGGCGTGCTGAACCTCAACCTCAACGCTTTCCGCATCTACTATGCCTTCTGGGAAAACGCCGATGCCGGATGCTACAGCGGCAGTCCCGCCAATGCCTGCCTCCAACTGATGACTCCTTCTACCTACGGCGCCAGCATCAACTATGCCGCCACCCGCAGCACGGGAGTTGCCAACGTGGGCACTTCGTTCAACGACTTGGGCAATCTGATCGACAGCGATGTAAACTCCTACTCCACCATCACAACGACCAACGTACTGGGAGCAGTCACCGTAGCTGTCAAATTCAACAAGATTCAGCAGAAACAACCCGTAGGATTTATCGTAGTAGACCCAACGGGGATAGCCGGAGCCGACCTTCTCTCATGGACAACGCTCACCGTATATAATGCCGGCGTAGAAGTAGGACGCACCGGAACAGGCGGCGTGCTGGGACTCGACGTTATCGGCTACGGAGGCCGACAGTACATAGAGACTACCCCTTCCACCGTGCCATTCGACGAAGTACGCATCACCTTTGCCGGAGTGACGGATGCGCTGAAAACACTACAACTGGCAGGCGTCTACACCCGTCAGGACAGCAACGGAGACGGTATCCCCGACTGTGCCGAAACGACCGGTTCGGGCGAAACGATTGACTTCCTCAGCGTGACCGGCCATCTCTGCCAAGGCTCGCCCATCGTCATCCAAGTGCAGGGTGGCACGAACGGCAACAGTTACCTCTTGCGCTTCTACAACGCTGCCAAAAACAACGAAGTGACGGACAAGACCGTGATGCTTACCAACCAGACGTTCACCATCCAAAGCTTGCCTGCGGGCGACTATTACATCTCGATCTACGATGCCGGAGGTACCAACATTTACTACAACGGCATCCACTCCACCGTCCACCCGCTGCGCACCACTTGGAAAGCCAACGCCGCCACCTCCAACTGGAACACGTGGACCAACTGGAGCGACGGCAGCCCGTGGCAATGTACGGACGTCATCATCCCGTCGGACTGCGCCCTCTACCCCGTGCTCGCGCAGGGGGATGCCAACTACTGCAACAACCTCCATTTCGCCCCGAACGCCGAAATAGTGAACACCCACTATCTCACCTACTCGCAGGCATGGGTGGAAATGGCTTTACAATCGGGACGCTACTATATGCTGTCCGCACCACTGAAAGCCACCTTCACCGGAGATATGTTTATCCCCGCCGCCATGAACGGCACTCAGAACAACGACTTTTTCGTGACACTGAACGAGACGACTTCTCCCGAGAATCGCTTCAACCCGCGTATCTACCAGCGCCTGTGGAGCCATGACGCTCCGGGACAGAAGATCAGCGGAGGGACGCTTACCCCCGTCACCGTAGTGCCGGACAAAACGAACTGGACACCGCCTTTCAACGCCCTCAACCAAAACTACGGCACGGGCATCGGCTTCTCACTACTAGCGAACAAGGAAGCGGCATCGGCAAGCACCCTCACTTTCCGATTCCCCAAAGTGCATACACGCTACAATTATTATAACGTCTCCGGTCAGGGCACTTCCTACAGCGAAACCCTTACACGTACGTTGCCGGGGCGTTTCATCTACGAGAACAGCAGTGGCTCCACCTCTTTCCCGATCACGGTGAACGCCACGAACAAGGTACCCGGAAACACCTTCCTAGTGGGCAACCCGTTCATGACACATATCCGCATAGACCGCTTCATGACGGAAAATCCGGCGATCACTTCCGTCAAGGTGTACGATGGCAACAGCAATAATTCCGTCATCAAAGCCAACGGAACGTTGTTGACAAACGGAAACGATTTCATGTATATCGCTCCCATGCAGTCCGTTTTCGTCACGGTAAACGTTGCTTCCACCACGCTGCCGGTCAGATTTACGGAAGCGATGCTGACACAAGCTCCCGGTTCGTCCGGAAAGTTGAAGAGCACCCGCTCTATGGATTCCGGCAGTGTCGGAAGTTCCGGTCGCTCCACCGTCTCCGGTCGTTCTGCACTGTTTCTGACCGCCACCGTCGGAAATGTTTCTTCACAATGTCTGTTGCGCCTCCATCCGTCCGCTTCCACCGCCTATCGTCCGACAGAAGATTCCGAACTGCTGATGGACAACGAAATACCGCCGAAGATCGCAGTTTTCAGTATCGCCGACGAAAAAGCGCTCGACATACAGCAGCTCAACGACGCCACACGCATCCCGCTGGGATTCAGCCTGTACAACCCCGCACGGGTAATACTGAGACTCTCTCACAACAACGGTGACGCCTGGAGAAACTGGTCACTCATAGATGTGCAAACAGGGAAACGAACCCCGTTATCCGCTTCCGAGATCACGCTGGATATCGGCATCCTTTCCACCAACGTAGGACGCTTCTATCTGGAAAAGAATTGATCATCAGGCACGGATTATTTTATAAACCCATCAAAATAACAGAATCATGAACCATCGAAAAATAAAGAAACATCTATACGGCTGGCTTCTTGCATCGGCATTGCTGGCTGCCGGTTGCGGACAGGAAGAGGACATCACCGAAACTCCTTCCGATCCCGCCAACCCTGCAGAAACAAGCAACGTAATACTCAACTTCACCGTAGCCGGTGAACTCTCCACCCGTACCGACCTGTCCGGATCGGACAACGTGCAGCACGTGACCTCCGTCCGCCTCTATATATTCGACGGCACAGGAGACAATGCCACCTGCCTTGCCTCCGAAGACATCGGCTGGCTGGCTTATTTCGGCAATCAGGCACCCACCGTCACCTCAACCATGCGCTATCACGTGAAGTACACCGGACTGGCAAACGGCTCTCCTTACACCTTCCTTGCCATCGGTCTGGACGACCGTTCCGGCAGCACCTACGGACTTCCCTCAACCATCAAAGTCGGCACTACCGTGCTCTCGCAAGCCATCGCCACCCTCGCAGGTAGCGAAGCCGCCACATGGACTGCCATGCGCCAATCCGAACTGTTCGCAGGAGCCACCGTGCTGACGCCCAACAGCTACGGCACGCAAGGCAACGTAGACCTCTGGCGTCGTGTGGCTGGAGTGATGGGCTGGTTTACCAACATCCCCACGCAAATCGGCGGGAACACTGTATCCGCCCTCCGCATCACCCTCTACACACAACAGAATAAGAGCGTCCCGTTATTGCAGCGGCAGCAAACGCCCGTATTCCTTGACTATATCAGCAGTCCCCTCAATGCCTCCACCGGCGGACAGGTATTGGTAGAAATTCCCGTACCGGCAGGCATTACGGCTCTGACCGTCCTCTCAAAAGGTTCTTACGTACTCCCCGTACCTGCCCCCGCACCGGTGAACGCCAACGACTATACGCTAAAAATAGAAATAGTAAATGCCTCCGGAACCACCCTCCGCTCCACCCGCGTGACGTTATCGGACAGTGACGACTCTTCTACCGGCAACGGCACAGGCATCATCGACCCCGAAGGCGTCTACCGTTTCCCGATCGTAGCCAACCGTTTCTATGGAGTCGGAACGAAGTTAGTACCCATCAATCTGGGGGCAAGCCTGACAAGAGGTTACGTTACTTCAAGAATTTTGCCGCATTGGGAAGAGATGGAAGAAGATAAATAAGCAAAATAGTTCCGTTATGAATGAGAGGGAAGAAGTATAAAACTACATCTTCCCTCTCTATTTTATATCGTAAATGCCACTTTTACGACAATAATGGAAATTGAAGAAACAAGAACATAAAGACAAAAAGGTATTTCTTAAACAAAAGAAATAGTCTGAGTTTGTTTGATATAAATAATTTATACAGCTCTGCTAGAAGTAATAACGCAACCCACCCAATAAGTTGAAACGGGTGATTCCACAACGTTCGTCTTCTTTTAGCAGCATCCAGTCCTGTTTGGGCATACTACCACCGATCCCGTTCAGAGTCAAACCGAGTCCCCAATTGGATGAAAGCATATATTCAAATCCTAATGTGACATGAAGGCCGAATCCGGCAGCATTGTAGAAAGGATCATGATAAAGGAAAACACCGACACCAACGCCTGATTTTAAGATCCATCTGTCAAATTTTGTACGACTTACCCACTCCGGAGCTATATAGGAGAACATCATGTCGCCACCGGAGAATGACTTCTTGAAACCAGAATATTGCAGTCCGATTCCCATGCCACCGTTCCAGACATGTTCGTAAGCGAGCTTCCATTCAACTCCTCCTTTCGAGTCTAATGCCCTACCGTCGATATCATAAATTTTGCTGATCACCCATCCATATCCAAAACTCGCTTCGAACGTGTTAGCAGGCGCTTTTCTGCTTTCTGCATAGTCTTTAGCAATAACCAGGTCGAGATCTATTGCGTCTTGTACCGGATTCGTTTTCAGCGTATCCACAGTTTTATCCGACAGCCGAAGCATCAGACCGGAAATCTGATGACAGGAACTTCCCCAAAAAGAAGGTTGCTGATGATTAGTAATAGCGAGTCCATTGCCACCAATCTTTCCTGTAGCCTCTTGTGCAAGATGTAATACCTGATCATAACGGCAATTCGTAGAAGTACCCCGGTCTACTACTGATACACGTCCGATAGTCTCAGCCGTATTAGGCACTTGTTCTCCCAAACCGATGACATAGACCGAATCTGCCGGGATAATACCCGGATAAGTTTTTACAATGTTAGTGACCACTTTAGGTGAACAGGAAGTCAGTAATAGCATAGCAGTAGCTGCCAATAGTTTAGTCTTTTTCATGTTTTTCATTATTAGTTATATAAATGGATATAATGAGAGAGAATCAAAAGCAAAAGGATAGTGAATTTTGCTTTTGACTCACTCTCATTCTTTTTATTTAGTATACCTCTACTTTCTCGGCGATTCGTTTCGCTTTATCACGCAACGCATCCAGATCGGAGTTCAGCGGTGCATAGCAAAGTACGACTCCCATGCGACGGTTGACGCGGGTAAACGGTTTGCCGAAGATGCGCAGATAAGTGTCTTCTTCTTTCGTCACTTCTTCCATGCCACGATACTGAGGACGTTCCTGACTCGCTATCGGAGAAAGGATAACGGCACTTGCACCGATCCGCTCCTGCTTGATGCCGGGAATGGGCAGACCGAGTACGGCACGCAGGTGAAGTTCGAACTCATTCAGATTCTGTGTTCCTGCCAATGTCACCATGCCCGTATCGTGCGGACGCGGGGAAAGCTCGGAGAAGTAAACTCCGTTTTCATGGCTCAGGAAAAATTCTACTCCCCAAAGTCCGGCACCAGTCAAGGCACGGGTTACTTTTTCCGCCATTTCTTCGGCTTCTTTCAAGTGTGCAGGGTCGATGTGTGCAGGCTGGAAACTCTCACGGTAGTCACCGCCTTTCTGTACGTGTCCGATAGGAGGACAGAACAGCGTAGGTCCGTTTTTCTGTGTAACGGTGAGCAGGGTGATTTCACTGTCGAACTTGATAAATTCTTCGATGATCAGTTCGCGGATATCGCCACGGCTGCCACTGCATCCGTATTCCCAGGCATGTTCAAGCTCATCGGCACTCTTGACGAGAGACTGTCCTTTGCCGGAAGAAGACATCAACGGTTTGACGACACAAGGGAAACCGATTTTAGCGGCTGCTTCCTTTAGTTCGTCCAGTGTCTTGGCATAAAAATAGTTGGCTGTTTTCAAGCCGAGTTCTTTGGCGGCAAGGTCACGGATCGCCTTACGGTTCATCGTAAAGTTGACAGCACGAGCACTGGGCACTACCTGGATTCCTTCTTTTTCAAAGTCATAGAGACGCTCTGTGCGGATGGCTTCTATCTCTGGAACGATGATGTCCGGATGATGTTTTTCTACAACGCGTTCCAATGCTTCACCGTCCAGCATGTCGAAGACTTCAAATTCATCGGCAACTTGCATAGCAGGTGCTCCGGCATAAGAATCACAAGCAATGACGTGTTGCCCCTTGCGCTGTGCAGAGATCACAAACTCTTTTCCTAATTCTCCGGAACCGAGTAACAGTATTTTCTTCATTATTTTGAGTGTTTTATGTTAGTGATGCAAAATTAGTATATTTCTTTTTATTAATGACGCACCTTAGGATATTTATTGTGGAAACGGAAACCGAGTCCGAGCATCAGATAGTTGGGAGTCTGAAAGTTCTGCAAATTATATCCGATGTGAAGAAAGGAACTACGGGTAATGGCTATTTTCAACGCAAGAATTTGGTAGAAGCCTCTCATATCGCCACGGCTGAGTACGTTGGCTCCCATACCGACACCGATGGTAAAATAAGGCATCACATATTCCGCACGTCCCGAAAGTCCCAAGGCCAGCTGATGCTGAATGCCCGGTTTCAAGAACTCACGTTTAGAACTGCTGCTTCCATATTCCACAATTACATCTTCCCTATATACATTGGCACTGCCATCATAGACACCGTCCAGTGAAGCTCCCACGCGAAACTTATAACCTAGATTATACATCGGAGCAAAATTGAATCCGGCAACGGGATACGCATTGGGAGATGCTATCTGCTTCTCTCCTACCCACACTCCCTTCCGACGCCATGACCCGAACAGCACGACATCATAACTGATATGACGAGGAAAACGGGTGGTGACAGGCTGATAGAGTGATTTCGAGAGGTCTTCTTCCGTGCGATTGATATTATAGACGAGTCCGATCTTGGCTCCGGCAGTATTGATTCCCGCATTCGGAAATTTAGTGTTACCATTGGAGAAATGCGTAAAATCGCCTCCGACAATCAGATCGAAGTAACGGGAAAACGCCCAGTTTATGTAAACTCCGGCATTGATATAAGCATTCATCCGTGAACCGACCGCACCATTATAGGAATTATAATAATTGTCGTATGGCTTCCATCCGGCGGACAAACCGAAATTCCACTCATAATTGAGCGAGACACGGGGAGAGAAACGGGCTATTCGTGCTCCCTGAAATACATAGAATGAGAAGGGATCGCCCAACTGTTTTTTATCGCCAAAGGTAGTAAGGGATACGCCGATACCCTGATAAGCTCCACCGTAAATACGGTCGGCACAAGTATTGGGACGAAACTTGAACGAGTATTTCAAGTGTGCGGCAAACGATGTCTGAATCGGTTTCCAGCGTTCGTTCTCTCCTTGCAGAAAGGGATTGGTAGGAAACACATACTGCGGACGGGCTTCTATCCCCAAACGATGGATAAAACCAGAAGACTCCTGCCCTACCAAAGGAATCTCCGGCAGGCAAAACATGATGGAACAAAGAGCGATGGTTTTCCATCTCAGAGTCTTGTTTCTCATAGTACCGTCATTGTTAGTCTTCAGGTCCTGACGGGGTCATAAATCAAGGGCCTCAATAAACTTGGCAACATGATAACCATCCATCAGTCCGTGATGGCAAGTGACAGAAATGGGGAGCATCAGCTTCTCTCCTTCCCGAAAGTATTTTCCAGTGGATATTTTGGGGACACTATCACCGGAACGCATGTTCGTAGGGTGTTTCATATCTGTAAAGGCCAGCCAAGGGACAGCCGAATAGTGAATGGCGTTGGGATGAAAAGTACCTCCTTTATTTAGTCCGGTGGTGGCTTGCAGCCGCTCCATTTCGGTTTTCGCCTTACGGATAAAGGTGAGCTCATCGGGATCGTACTCAAAGGCGGCAAAAGAAAAAGTATGATCGGCACGCCCTACTGTCGCTTCGGGAATAAGACTGTCATAGCAGACTACTTTGTCGCCCTCGATGCGGTAACGGAATTCCTCGACTTTACTTGCGGCAGTAATGATACGATGTAATAGTAAAAGAGAAAAGGAGACGCCTTTATCTTTAGCCTCCTGATAAGAACGGGTACAGTCTATATGGACTGTCACTCCGAAAAAGGGATCATCGAATGCGCTGAAATGTTCAAAATGCTCTTTTCTGTTCCATGTTGCAATGTCAATGATCTTTTCTATCTGATTCATCCTAAACACTCTTTTTATTATAAATGCTAATAATTAAATTATTAGTCACAGATTTAACTGATTAAGCCCCTTACTTAATTAGTGATTATAATGATTGGGAGAGACATTTGTCTGTATCTGTCATTCGGATGACCGCGGAGGAGGAAGAATCTCCTCCTTGTATGTACAAAAGAAGAGATCCTTCACTATGTTCCAGATGACAGACTGGACCCAATCTTGTTTTAAATCCTACTGATGCTGTTCACGCAACAGATCGTTCACTGTCTTCACCGGATTGAAAGTGGTAAGAGGAACTTCTACAAATACTGTGTTCCAGTCGCTCATTGCACCATTCCATAAGCCGGGGAGTTCAAGCGCTTTCAGGTCTTTTCCGTTCTTTGATTTATAAGAAATGAAGCCTGTCGCTTTATCTACATATTTCACCAGATCGAACTTGTGACCTTTATAGTCACGTACGGCACAAACCAAGTCTACCGGATTGAAGTGCGTACCCTTTTCGAACATTTCCTTCTTGGCAGGATCGTTCATATCGATCTGAGAGCTTTCGAGGATTTGCAGAGAGATAGTTCCGTCACTGTTATAAGCAAGGAACGGACCGCCACCCGGCTCACCTACATTCTTCACCATACCGCATACACGCATCGGACGGTTCAGTTTGTTCTTCAGGTAGATCACCAGTTCGGCATCTTCGAGGTTCTTCGTTTCGGGATTCTTGCAGAAAAGTTGTTTTTGCAGGAATTGGAGAATTTCCATGATTTGCTCGTGCGTATACTTTCCGCTGTCGAGCAGTTCGAGGTATTCAAATGCCTTTTTCTGCAAGGACACAAGTACGCCGGCAATCAGTTTTTTATAAGTAACGGTGTCGGCTTTCAGTTTATCGGGTACTACGTTGTCGATATTCTTGATGAAGATAATGTCGGCGTCGAGATCGTTCAGGTTCTCGATCAATGCACCGTGACCACCCGGACGGAACAGGAGTTTGCCGTTGTCGCGGAACGGTTGGTTGTCCATATCGGCAGCGATGGTATCAGTGTTCGGTTTCTGTTCGGAGAAGGTGATGTAATAGTCTACTCCGTAGCGTTTGCCGAATGCTTCGGCTTTCTCTTCCACCAGCTTCTTGAAGAGTTCACGGTGTTCGGTAGAGACGGTGAAGTGTACGTTGACTTTTCCACTCTTTCCGGCTGCATACATAGCGCCTTCGGCAAGATGTTCTTCCAGCGGAGTACGTGAATCTTCGGGATATTTATGGAATTTGAGCAGACCTTTCGGAAGTGCTCCGTAGTTGAGTCCGGCAGTTTCGAGAAGGGCAGCTACTACAGCTTTGTAATTACCTTCTTCCATCAACCCCGGAATATCTTTTTCGGCTGTGCGCTGGCAAGCTACATTCAAGTCGTCATAGAAAGCAAAATCCTTGATTCCGTCGAAGAATGCCTGCTCAAACTTTGTAGTAGGTTTGTCATACTCTGCGGACAGAAACTCGAACAGATTCTTGAACATACGACTGGCAGCGCCCGAAGCAGGAACAAACTTCACGATGATTTTATCCGTATTCTTATAAGCATCCCATGCAGCCAGATATGCTTTCTGATCTTCTGCGTCAGGAGCCAATATGCCTTTTTCTATGGAAGCGGCAGCGTCCAGTTTCAAATAAGGAAAACCCGTCTGGAAGCAAGCCAGCTGTTCTGCTATCTGCGCCTCCGTGATGCCTTTCTTGGCAAGCAACTCTTTGTCCTGTGTCGTTATCATAATATCTATTTTTATTAATTGATGCCCAAAAATACAAAATGTTATTTACTTCTTGCCGAATAACCGGGAAAAAAACTAATTTTACGTCGAATTAACAAGATTGAATATGGACGACTTTTTTACATCAGAGGAAAAGAAGGAGCTTTTTTCACTCTACAGGCATCTGTTGCAATCTGCCGGAGATACGATTTTCTGGAGGGATTGCCAAAAACTAAAGAAACATCTTATCAAAGCCGCCCAGTGTAACGGGCTGCAACGCAATAACTTCGGGATGAATCCCGTCATCAGAGATTTACAAACGGCGGTTATCGTAGCCGAAGAAATCGGCATGAAAGGGTCGTGTCTGATCGGTATCATGCTTCACGAAATAGTGAAGGCTCATATCCTCTCGATTGAAGATGTGAATGCCGAATACGGCGAAGATGTGGGTAGTATCATCAAAGGACTGGTGAAAACAAACGAACTGTACTCCAAAAGTCCGGCGATTGAGTCAGAGAATTTCCGCAATCTCCTGCTCTCTTTTGCCGAAGATATGCGCGTCATCCTGATTATGATCGCAGACCGTGTGAATATCATGCGCCAGATCAAGGATACAGGCAACGAAGAAGACCGGATGAAAGTGGCGAACGAAGCTGCTTACCTGTATGCTCCGCTGGCACACAAGCTGGGACTTTACAAACTGAAATCGGAGTTGGAAGACTTGTCGTTGAAATATACGCAGCGGGAAACTTACTATTATATAAAGGAGAAACTCAACGAGACGAAAGCTTCCCGTGACAAGTATATCGCTTCCTTCATCGATCCTATCCAAAAGAAGGTAAAGGAAGCCGGATTGAAGTTCGACATCAAGGGACGTACCAAATCCATCCATTCCATCTGGAACAAGATTCAGAAGCAGAAGACTCCGTTTGAAGGTATCTATGACTTGTTCGCTATCCGTATCATTCTGGATTCCGAACCGGACCCGGCCAAAGAGAAGCAGGAATGCTGGCAGGTCTATTCTATCGTAACGGATATGTATCAGCCGAACCCGAAACGTCTGCGGGACTGGCTCTCGATTCCGAAGAGCAACGGTTATGAATCGTTGCACATCACTGTAATGGGTCCGGAAGGCAGATGGGTGGAAGTGCAAATCCGTACCCGCCGGATGGACGAGATCGCCGAACGGGGACTCGCCGCACACTGGAGATACAAAGGTATCAAAGGGGAAACAGGACTGGACGAATGGCTGACTTCGGTACGTGAAGCTCTTGAAAATGCAGATAACGACTCACTGAAAGTAATGGATCAGTTCAAGATGGACCTTTACGAAGATGAGGTATTTGTATTCACGCCTAAAGGAGACTTATTCAAACTTGCCAAAGGAGCTACTGTGCTCGATTTTGCATTCCATATTCATAGTAAACTGGGATGTAAGTGCATCGGCGCGAAAGTAAACGGTAAAAATGTACAGCTCAAACAGAAACTGAACAGCGGTGATCAGGTAGAAATCATGACGTCGAATACCCAGACCCCCAAACAGGACTGGCTCAACATCGTGACGACTTCCAAAGCCCGCACCAAGATACGGCAGGCACTCAAAGAGATGGTAGCACGCCAGCACGATTTCGCCAAAGAGACACTGGAACGGAAGTTCAAGAACCGGAAGATGGAGTATGACGAAGCCACAATGATGCGTCTGATCAAGCGGCTGGGCTTTAAGAACGTGACAGAGTTTTATCAGAAAATTGCTGATGAGACATTGGATGTCAACGATATTCTGGATAAATACCTTGAACAGCAGAGGCGGGACAATGACACCCACGACGAGATTGTGTATCGCAGTGCCGAAGGATATAATTTGCAGGCAACTCAGGAAGAGCCTAGTTCAAAAGAAGATGTACTGGTCATTGATCAGAATCTGAAAGGACTGGAATTTAAACTGGCCAAATGCTGTAGCCCGATCTATGGGGATGATGTATTCGGATTTGTGACCGTGAGCGGGGGTATCAAGATTCACCGGGCAGACTGTCCGAATGCCAATCAGATGCGTGAACGGTTCGGATACCGGATTGTTAAAGCGCGTTGGGCAGGGAAGTCAGTCGGTACGCAGTATCCTATCACGTTGCGCGTAGTAGGTCACGATGATATCGGCATTGTTACCAATATTACTTCTATCATTTCCAAAGAGAATGGAATCAGTCTGCGTTCCATCGGAATCGATTCCAACGACGGACTATTCTCCGGAACGCTTACGGTCATGGTGGGTGATACCGGACGACTGGAAGCACTGATCAAAAAGTTGCGGACAGTGAAGGGAGTCAAACAGGTAAGCAGAAACTAAGCACTCTATGCTAACAGCAAATCAGTTGACAGGTCTTTAATAAAAAGACTGGCATTATCTCCGTCAGGATAACGCCAGTCTTTTTATTTTTGATAGACAATCATGTCGCGGAAATAGTGCGAAACGATTTATCTCACTTTCTTTCTCTTATAATATGGATATGTAACCAATATAAAGAAAATCAAAGCGATCACAGCTACCACCTGTCCTGTATAGAGCATCTTATCCGCTTCCAAATCGAAGTAACACGCAACGGCTATTCCGGATGCAAATCCGACTTCGCTGGCCAACAGATGAGTGGTATTTGCCGTACCTCGCTGACAATGATGAGACAGTTTCACGAACATGACCAGAAACTCAGGCATCACCAACCCCAGTCCCAATCCCAAAAGTATGGAAGGAACGCCTACCGGAAAGCCGGAAGCCAGCAAAGTGATTGCCACAATCTCCAGTATGATGCCGACGAGCACCAACCGCAAAGTTTTTTCTTTCAGAATAAACAGACGCGCCAGCAACAGGGAGGCAAGGTACCCGATGCCTGTACCGACAAAGAACGGTATAGGTATCCCACTGCTTCCCAATACGGAATCGTTAAGGAAACGGTGTACAAGCGGAATCAACAATCCCGGAACGAAGGTAATCAGAACCATATTGATGGCAGGCACCCATCCCCGCAACAACAAAAAGCGGTCGAAGGAATAAAGCTTGGTCACGATCGGTGCACGGAAAGGCACATATACTCCGGATACCATCAAAACACCCGCTGCTCCGGTAATCACCGACACGGACAACAGATTCTTAAAGGAATAACTCTGATAAAGCCAGACGCCCAGAACAATACCTATAATCATCCCCAAACGTGCCATCCAGGAGAAGCTGACATTTCCGGCACTGCGAAGTGTGGCGTTCGTTATGTCAATGGCAAGTGTGATTCCTGCGGTGGTAGCGATTCCGAAAGCCAGTCCCTGTACGGTGCTCAACAAGATAAGTTCCGTGATGTTCGTCACAAAAGCGTATCCTGCCGTTGCCGCCACCATCGTGGCAAAAGAGAACATACATACGTACTTACGCTTATAAGCATCTACGAGATAAGCATGGAACGGGCCGATAAGGAACATTCCTAAAGTGAAAAAAAGAAAGATCACTCCTGTCTGTGCCACCGGTACTCCGAGACGGTCTGCCATCTCAACGGAAAGTACCGGAAACAAGATATATAAGGAGATAAACAACAGCAAATTAGCTACGCATATCCGCATAAAATGAACTGTCCACAATTTAACTGCCATATACTGTTTTAATATTGTTCCTTCTCGTTAGGGAAGTCGCAATTCTTCACGTCGGATACGTAACGGCTGATAGCGTCAGTCATCACCGTATACAGGTCTGCATAACGACGTAAGAAGCGGGGACGGAATCCGTTGTTCATTCCAAGCATATCCTGAATGACCAATACTTGTCCGTCAACATGACCACCGGCACCAATACCGATAATAGGTATCGTCAGTTCGGAAGCCACACGTTCTGCAAGGGTAGCCGGTATCTTTTCGAGCACGATGGCAAAGCAACCTGCCTCTTCGAGAAGATGAGCATCGCGAATCAGCTTCTCAGCTTCGCTGTCATCTTTGGCACGTACCGTATAAGTACCGTATTTATTAATAGACTGAGGCATCAGTCCCAAGTGTCCCATCACCGGAATACCCGCACTGATAATACGTTTCACTGTATCGATGATTTCTTCTCCACCTTCCAGTTTCAAAGCATCGGCATGGCTTTCCTTCATAATGCGGATGGCAGAAGCAAGACCTTCCATTTCGTTACCCTGATAGGAACCGAAAGGCATATCGACTACGACCATAGCGCGTTTTACGCCACGTACTACTGATTTAGCATGATAAATCATCTGGTCGAGAGTAATAGGCAATGTAGTCACATTACCCGCCATCACATTGGAAGCGGAGTCGCCTACCAAAATTACATCCATTCCCGCACCATCTACGATCTGTGCCATCGTGTAATCATAAGAAGTAAGCATAGATATTCTTTCGCCTCTTTGCTTCATTTCAACCAGGCGATGAGTAGTCACCTTTCTTGTGTCATCTGATATATAACCAGCCATGTCTTTTAAATTTTAAATTAAAAATTAGGAATCAAATAAGGCGTTAACGCCATCAAAAATTGGGGCAAAGTTATAACATTTCTTTCATAAGTGAGAAAGAAAAAGGAAAAAAGGTCATTTTCTCCGCTTATCACGAAAATGAAGTACTCAAAGATAAAGTCTAATAAAAAAACAAAAGGGATTCTGAACTGTTATTTCTCTATATGAATCAAATGATTCATCATTCAAACCAAATAAAAAAGAGAATTGAAAATGAAAAAGTATTTTGCTGAAATGATCGGGACAATGATACTTGTCCTGATGGGATGTGGCAGCGCAGTATTTGCCGGAGCCATCCAACCTTTTGCATCCGTAGGAACCCTCGGGGTAGCCTTCGCTTTCGGACTGAGTGTACTTGTCATGTGTTATACAATCGGGAAAATATCCGGTTGCCATATCAATCCAGCTATCACGCTTGGAGTATGGCTTTCCAACCGAATGTCATCGAAAGATGCCGGGATGTATATGATATTTCAAGTGATCGGAGGTATTATCGGTTCATCTATCCTTTATCTGCTCGCCAGAGATTCCGGTTCTGTCACCACGCTGACCGGAGCTAACGGATATACCAATGTGACAATGGCTTTCATAGCCGAATCTGTATTTACATTTATCTTCGTACTGGTGGTATTAGGCTCTACATCCAAAGGAGCTGATAACAAATTTGCAGGAATCGCCATCGGCCTTACACTTGTCATGATTCACATAGTCTGTATTCCTATCACGGGAACATCAGTGAATCCGGCACGTAGCATCGGGCCGGCTCTTTATCAGGGAGGAGAAGCTCTTTCACAGTTATGGCTATTCATCGTTGCTCCGTTCCTCGGAGGTGCTGTGGCTTCAGTAGTGTGGAGATTACTTGATACCGATAAGGCTACAGAGAAAACAGAAAAAGCATAAGTGAATGAAATAAATCAAGTGGTGCACACAGGAGTCATCAAACGCAGTGTGCACCACTTGATACAGACTTTCATCATTGACGATGCAAGGTCAATAAGTGTTCAAAGGTCATTTCCGAAAAGTCATCCATTATATAATGTGCTTTTCCGGTGATGGCCTCTCTTGTATTGGTAGTGGCAAGACCGATAACGGTAGCACCGGAAGTCATTCCGGCTTGCAGGCCGTGGAAGGAGTCTTCGAAGACGTATGAGTTTTCGGGAGTAGCACCGAATATTTCCATGCCGAGAAGGAAACAGTCGGGAGCCGGTTTGGAACGAGCAAACATTTCTCCGGTCAGGATGCGGTCTACCATTCCTTTAAATTCGGGATGAGCATTGTAGACGTTTTGCATCTTCTCTTCGTTGGAGCTGGTTACGACAGCTACCTTTGCTCCATGCTTCCGGAGATCGGCAATAAAGGCTTCTACACCGGGGATGTATTCGTAGGACATGCCTTTCTCATAAATATTGAGTCCGGCTGTAATCTCTTGCTGAGCTTCGGGTAGGTCCGAGAAATATTTTTCGTAAATCTGCGTCAGTGTCTGTCCTTTGATGCGACGGCCGAAGTCTTCTTTATTCAGATATTTACGCCCTTGTTCATCCCAGAAAACAGTGTACTGTGTTTCCGTATCCATGATGACACCATCAAAATCGAACAGTGCCGCAATTGTCTTTGTTGTATCCATACTTAATCTTTCTTTTTACCTAAAACGTTAAACCTTGTGTATTGAATTATGCAAAGTTCCGAATAATCATCGAATCAGGCAAATAATTCGTACCTTTGCCCCACTTAAAAAAACGTAACATTCGTTTTCATCCAACAATCCATACGAGCGCATGAGCAAAAACGATCCGCACATATTAGGAAAAGAAAGCATCGGTAAACTACTGTTGCAATACTCCATTCCCGCCATTATCGGAATGACGATCACGTCTATCTATAATATTATCGACAGTATCTTCATCGGTCACGGTGTGGGTGCAATGGCTATAGCAGGACTGGCTATCAGCTTTCCCCTGATGAATCTTGTAGTCGCTTTCTGTACATTAGTTTCGGCAGGTGGTTCTACGCTTGCTTCCATCCGGCTGGGACAGAAAGATATGAAAGGGGCTACGGAGATTTTGTCACATACACTGATGCTCTGTATCACTAATTCTTTCTTTTTCGGCATCCTGTCTTTTATCTTTCTTGATGATATATTGACTTTCTTTGGTGCCAGTCCTGATACACTGCCTTATGCACGGAGTTTTATGCAAGTGATTTTATTGGGAACTCCCATTACATACACAATGATCGGTTTGAATAATGTCATGCGTGCCACCGGATATCCGAAGAAAGCGATGCTTACTTCTATGGTGACGGTGGTGGCCAATATTATCCTCGCTCCTATCTTTATCTTTCACTTTGAATGGGGAATGCGGGGAGCGGCTACGGCAACTGTTATCTCACAGTTGATCGGAATGGTATGGGTGGTGAGTCACTTCTGTAAGAAAGACAGTACGGTGCATTTTGAGGGAAAGGTCTGGAAAATGAAAGGAAGAATTGTGGAGAGTATTTTCGCTATCGGCATGTCTCCTTTCCTGATGAATGTTTGCGCTTGTGCCATCGTTATCGTGATTAATAATAGTTTGCAGGAACACGGAGGCGACATGGCTATCGGTGCTTACGGAATCATTAACCGGTTGCTGACGCTTTATATCATGATTGTGCTGGGACTGACGATGGGTATGCAACCGATTGTAGGCTACAACTTCGGAGCACAGAAGATAGACCGGGTGAAACAGACGCTAAAGCTGGGGATAATTTCCGGTGTAGTGATAACAAGCAGCGGTTTTCTGATTTGCGAGTTTTTCCCTCATGCAGTATCGGCAATCTTCACGGATAGTGATGAGTTAATCGGACTTGCGGTGGACGGTCTTCGGTTAACTGTACTTATGTTCCCGTTTGTAGGAGCACAGATTGTAATCGGTAACTTCTTCCAAAGTATAGGCAAAGTAAAAATAAGCATTTTCCTTTCGTTGACGCGGCAGTTACTTTATTTGTTACCTTGCCTGTTGTTATTCCCGCATTGGTGGGGACTGAAGGGAATATGGATCAGTCTGCCGGTATCGGACTCTTTAGCATTCATTACGGCGGTTATCAGTCTGATGATTTATATAAAGAAAGTATCGAAAGAGCATCCGATAGCGGATAAAGTGACGGAATAAATAAAAAAGAACGCTATGCTAAAAGATATATCAGTATGAAAAATATTTAGGCACGGATACACGGATTAAGATGGCTTCTGCAATGAATGCATCTCATAAAAGCCGCGTTAATCCGTGCCTAAAAGATAATAATATTCTTATTCGCTCTTTATACTTTTCACCGGATTCTCATTGGCGATGTGCCATGCTTTCAACACAACGCACACTACGATCAGCAATAAGACAAATAGCGCCGTACCCACAAACAATAACGGGTTCATATAAATCTGTTCGGCAAACTGGTCAAGCCATGCCTTTCCAACGAAATAGGAAACAATGGTACCAATCAATATGGAGGAAGCAGAGACATACAGAATCTCGCGTATCAACAGACGCAAAATATGAGAGGCTTCGGCTCCATTCACTTTCCGGATAGCTATTTCTTTGCTTCGACGTTGAGTTTCATCATTCACATAGCCGATCAATCCCATAATTACAATCAGCAGAATAAAGCTTGAAGTGATCCAGACGGAATTACGAAAGCGATATACACTTTTATATATTTCCTTTATCATACTGTCTACAGAGCTGAAACACATGGCTATATTCGGGAATGTCTTATCAGCAAACTCATTCAGACGTTTCAGATTATCATCGTAGGGTTCTTTCAGACGAACATCAAATGCGTGATTAGCATTTTCCGATCCTATCAAGACAATAGGTGCCTGAGTTGAAAAAAAACTATAGTTACGAACGTCCCGGAAGACGCCGACAATCGTTCCTTGTATATCATTCAGCTTCTTTCCTACCGCCCCATCTGTCCATTTCATTAAGCGTACCAATTCTTCATTCACCAGCAAATCTTCATTTTTCCTGAGGGTACTGCCTTCGACAATCTTTATTCCCATTACTTCGGGATAGTTATAACTGCAATAATTAAAGTTAAGTGTAGCGATTCTTTTGCCATCATTACTCATCAGTCCCCGTGTCCAGTACTGCCCGATTACTCCGCTTGTGGCAACAGCCACTCCTTCCACCATAGGCTGCCGACGCAGTTCATCGGTGACATGCTCTACCGTTTCTTTCGGCAACCAGGTTCCTGCCTGAACCAGTCCCGGAACGTTTATTCCCATATCGCGGCTCATCAGATGGTTGTATTGCAGAAGCGTCACCAACAGTAATCCTAATACAAAGGAGACACCCGTAAACTGTATAAACAGTAGCGAACGCTTCCAACCTGTTTTACCATCAGAGTAACGACGGAACACTTGAGTGACCGGTATGCGCGAGAACAACCGTCCCGGTATACCACCTGCCAAAAGGAAAAGTATCACAATCGTAAGCAAAGGTACCCACAATGTCTCCCAAGTAAAAAGAGAGGATAGATGAACGGAAAGTAAGTCTTCGATTATTTCATGCGCATTAACTATCAGCAGAAGACTAAGAAGTACGGATATGACGACAAGGATTCCCGTTTCCGCCAAAAACATGCCGAAGATATTTCCGGAACTGGCACCACTGCATTTATGCACTCCTACTCCTTTGGCACGACGGCTTAGGGTGGCAATAGATATCAGCATATAATTCATGATGGCCACAAAGAAGATAGCAAACCCCAGAAAGCCATATATGATCAAGCGCTTCTGTACATCGGAAGATATCAAATGATACTTCACCAATGGGATGACACTGAAGTTCATTTTCCAGTCATCATACTGGGCAGGAGTATATTTCTCAATTACCCGTTGGATATTGTCATTCACCTTATCAATATCCGCAGCATTACGCAGACGAAGAAAAGTGTAAAAGACATCATTTCCCTTCCAGCCATATCCTCCCTGATATCCTCCATCCCGATGGATGGAAACAACAAAATCATGAGTGAGCACCGTATTCTCCGGCATATCTTTGTATACACCACGAATAGTAAAATCATTTTGCCTGTCTGCTTTAAGAATTTTGCCGATAGGATCTGCATCTCCAAATGTTTCACGGGCAAAATGCTCCGACACAAACACACTTCCCGGCATGATCATATCTTTCGGGTTCCCTTTTAAGACAGGTATACCAAAAGTCTGGAAGAAGCAAGTATCAGCATATATATAGTTGACGTCCGATAATAATTTATCTTCGTAATATATACTCATCCCTTGTCCGGTAAGGACGCAACTGGCAAACTCTATTTCTTCGGGCATATCCTGCGCCAAAGTAGGTGCAACCACATCAAAAAGTGTGTAATCATAATTGTTGCCGTCGTCTCCCATTGTCTCCCCCGTGCTAAGGTTAGTGGTCAGGCAACGTGCAATAGCCAGTCGTTCCGGTTCCGGATAGCAACGTTCATAACTCAATTCAAACGCAATCTGCGAAAAAAGCAAAATACCGATAGTAAGTCCCAGCGAAAGAGAAATTACCCTGATGATATTCGTGCCGCGTTCACGCAGTAAGGTTCGGATGCTATAATAGATTTGTCTCATTGTCGTTTCGGTTTATGCCGTTACACTTGCCACTACACTTCCGTCAAACAGATGTACGGTACGATGTGCGAAGCTCGCATCGTGCTGTGAATGCGTTACCATAATAATGGTGGTTCCTTCCTTGTTCAGTTCTGTCAGCAGGTTCATTACTTCCGCGCCATTCTTGGAGTCCAGATTACCGGTAGGCTCATCGGCAAGGATAAGCTTTGGATTAGTTACTACCGCACGGGCAATTGCCACACGTTGTTGCTGACCGCCGGATAGCTGTTGTGGAAAATGTTTGGCACGGTGACTGATATTCATCCTTTTCAGGATCTCTTCTACCATGCGGCGACGTTCGGAAGATTTGATACCTAAATAAGTCAGCGGAAGCTCTACATTCTCAAAGACATTCAGTTCGTCTATCAGGTTGAAACTCTGAAATACAAAGCCCAGCTTGCCTTTGCGGACGCCGGTACGTTCCTTTTCTTTCAGTCCGGCAACTTCTTCTCCCAGTAATCGGTAAGAGCCTTCGGTAGGGTTATCCAATAAACCAAGAATATTTAGTAAGGTAGACTTGCCACAGCCCGAAGGGCCCATAATGGCTACAAACTCTCCTTCTTTTACTTCAAGGTTCACATGATTTAATGCGACTGTCTCTACTTCGGTAGTACGGAATACTTTACTAATGTTTTCAATCTGTATCATCTTGTTCATTTATTATGTTGTTATACTTTTTATTTCTTTCTTATTCGCTCTTTATACTATTAACCGGATTTTCATTGGCAATCTTCCATGATTTCCAAAGTACGCATACCACAATGACCGCCAAATTTGCAATTGCTATCAAAAGATAGGCAGCCCAGCTGAGCGGAACACGTTCAGCAAACAAATCCATCCACATACTATTGACGTACCATGCTGCCACCACTCCGATTAAAACTGCAACGACAGCAACATAAAGTACATCTTTCACCAGCAGTTCCAGAATACCGGTTGCTTCGGAACCATTCACCTTGCGTATGGCTATCTCCTTGGAACGACGGCGAACCTCATCCGTAGTGTAGCCTATCAATCCCATCAACATCACAAAAAACATCGTTATTGCCGCCAGCATAGTAGCATTGCTGAAAACACGGACAGAGTTATAACTCTCTTTTATCATCTGCTGCATCGACCGAAACTCGATAGTCTTACCAGGAAAAACATTCTCCATTTCCTTATTCAGTTTAAGAAGATTCTCGGCAAAAGGCTCTTTCAAACGAATATGGATACAGTCACCAAAATTTTTGGTGTGCATAAGTATCAACGGCTGCTGTGGACTGGTAAAACTTCCGATGCGATAATCTTTCATCACGCCCACTACCTTACATACATATCCCGAATTATAAACCGTACGATTCAGTATATTATTTCCCCAATGCATCCACTCGGCAAAAGTCTCATTGACGACTGTCTCATCATCACCACGGGGCATACGTCCCTCTTTCAGAACCATCCCCATCATCTTCGGATAATCATCCGGAACACTGCAATAACGTGATGAGAATAGTGACTGTCCGCTTTCATCATTAATCACCGTTCCACTATATCCGTAAACGGGATGATAACTGGCACTGGACACGGATTCTACATAAGGCATATCCCGGAAAACATTTAAGGCATAATTCCCTTTTTCTTCCTCACCAAAACTGGCATTGGCCACCACAACACACTTCGGATTATAACCCAAATCTTTATTCAACACATAATAATATTGCATCATCACCACATACATCAGTCCGCAAATGAAAGCTACACCGGCAAACTGGATAAACAACAGCGGTCGTTTCCAGCCCTTTTTACCTTCTGTGTATCGACGAAACACCTGAGTAACGGGTATCTTTGCAAACAATCGTCCCGGCAATACTCCACCCACAACGAAAAGTACAGCTACCGTTAACAAAGGTACCCAAATACGATCCAAGCTGAACAAAGCGCTTAACTTGACAGCTGCCGTATCTTCAAAGAAATCCTGAAAATTCAATAAGATCAATCCCATCAGGATCAAGGCAAACAGAATGATAATCGCTGTTTCCCAAAGGAACATACCCAATATGGTCATGTTTCCTGCTCCATTACATTTATGTACACCGACCGCTTTCGCCCGATAGGAAAGTGATGAAACGGAAATCAAGACATAATTCAATGAAGCGATGAAAAGAATAGTAATACCCAGAATAGTCATGATGTTCCGCATCCGCTTTACATCTTTATTATCACGATATACATCACGGATTGGTTTTACAAAAGCGGTATATCCAACCACTTTTTGATCTTCCGCAGGACGATACTTCTGTATCATAGCATCTATCCGTGCATTCACTACCGACTTATCGGCTCCGGGACGAAAACGGATGAACGCCAGCCAGCTGTCACCACCTCTCCATGAGTAATTTCCCCATTTGCGACTCCATATAGACGGCAGAGAAATCACCGCTTCGGGCCTTACTGTCGCATTCTCCGGTATATCAGCGTAGGTGCCTTTTACTGTAAGTTCTATCTCTTTACTGTACGAGATAACCTTGCCTATCGGATTCTCCGTGTCGAACATCTTTCGTGCCAAACGGTCACTAAGGTAAATGACATCCTTCTGGGCTAAATCTTTCACCGGGGTCCCGCTCAATACCTCGATTCCCATTGTCTGGAAAAAGAGAGAATCCGCCGCCAGTTTTCTGGCTTCAAAACGGACACTCCCATTATAAAGAGGATCATTCATCCAAAGGCAGTAACTGGTAGCCGCCTCCACTTCTTCAGGAAAGTTTTCAAGGATTGCGCCTGCCACAGGTCCGCAATTTTGATCCTGTGGTTCGAGTTGTTCGCCATTCATCGTAAAGATGGAAAAGACTTGATATAAATTTTCATAATCCTTAAAGCATTTATCAAAACTCTGCTCAAAAGCCACGCGGGCAAATAATAAAATACTCATTGTCAGACCAAGCCCTAAAGAGATGACCTTGACAACATTGGAACCACGCCCCCGCAGCAAAGTTCGAATTACATAATAGATTTGTCTCATGATTATATAATATATTCCTGTTTTTCTTAATGATGCAGTGCAGATAACGTGCCACAATAGCAAGAGTATTCATTCTCAATCATTTACAGTTATCTATTATATCACCTACTGTCTAATAATTAGACACATACGTCTAATTATTAGACAAAGACAACCTTACTCCCTATCTCATGGAAAAGTATGCATTAATGCCTATTTATTGTTCTATTTTTCCTATTTCATCTGATCAATCATCCATATCTCAATTGAAAACTCTATCTTCGCATCGAGTTTTCAATTAAATAAATTATTCTATTTATGGTAAACAAGAATTTATACACTCTCCTAGTCTGCCTGCTTCTGGCCGGATGCGACCTGATAGACTACCACCCCTACGATGTACGTATCAGTGGAGAGACAGACGTAAATGCTCATAACATTGAACAGATAGAAGCTAAGTGCAAAGGAAAAACAACCATCCGTTTTATCACGATGGGCGATTCACAGCGATGGTATGATGAGACAGAAGACTTTGTAAAAGAGGTCAATAAGAGAGATGATATTGACTTCGTCATTCACGGAGGAGATATGAGTGACTTCGGACTGACCAAAGAATTTCTTTGGCAACGGGACATCATGAACGGACTGAAGGTTCCTTATGTCGCCCTTATTGGAAATCATGACTGTCTGGGTACCGGAGCAGAAACTTATCAGGCTGTTTTCGGACCTGCCAACTTCTCATTCATCGCAGGCAATGTGAAATTTGTCTGCCTTAATACCAATGCGCTGGAATATGATTATTCCGAACCTATTCCCAATTTCGGTTTTATGGAACAGGAATTGACAGACAGGGCGGATGAGTTTGAAAAAACCGTAGTCAGTATGCATGCACATCCGTTTGCAGATGTGTTCAATGATAACGTAGCGAAGCCGTTCCAGTACTACATCACCCAATATCCGGGACTACAATTCTGTACGGCTGCCCATAATCACGGATTCGATGACAGAATCCTTTTTGATGACGACGTGCATTATATTGTCAGTGACTGCATGAAAAGTCGCAGTTATCTGGTATTTACTATAACCCCGGAAAAATACGAATATGAACTGGTTGAATACTAAATATATGATTCGCGCAGGAGTGCTGACTATGCTTCTGCTCTTCCCCAGCCTAATTTCGGCTACTTGCAAGACAGATACGATTATCAAGAACTATAGACCCGATTCGCTACGACTGGTGATCAAGGCTGATTCTATCATAGCCTTTCACGAGGGCGATTCGTTGTTCACCATCATCAAAGCAGACAGCGTACTGAACGCTATGCCTCAACCTATTGAATCGGGCGAACGCACCGGCTATGACAAACGTGTTCATCGCTTCCGCAAAAACTGGGAACGCATTATCCCGACCCATTCCAAAATACAATATGCCGGAAATATGGGATTACTCTCATTCGGTACCGGATGGGATTACGGAAAACGAAACCAGTGGGAAACTGATCTGCTGCTCGGATTTATCCCGAAATATTCGTCCAAGAAGGCCAAAGTAACCATGACGCTGAAACAGAACTATATGCCCTGGAGCATCAATCTGGGAAAAGGATTCTCTACCGAACCACTTTCCTGCGGACTGTATCTGAATACCGTATTCGGCAATCAGTTCTGGGTTAGCGAACCGGAACGTTATCCAAAAGGATACTATGGTTTTTCAAGTAAAGTGCGTATTCATGTTTTCATGGGACAACGGTTGACTTATGATATTGACCCGAATCGTAGATTTCTGGCAAAGTCCGTGACTTTCTTCTACGAGATAAGCACCTGTGATCTTTACCTGATCAGTGCGGTAACAAATAGTTATCTCCGCCCCCGTGATTATCTGAGTTTATCATTCGGATTAAAGTTCCAATGGCTATAAATTCAAATCTGAATTTTGAATTATGAATTACTTTTTCGTAAGTTTGTAGCGTACAAACCAATTCGGATATGAGTAAATCAGGAACAATCATCATTGTAGACGATAATAAAGGGGTGCTGACTGCGGTACAAATCCTTTTAAAAAACTACTTTTCGAAAGTCATCACGCTGTCGTCACCGGTCACACTGACCACCGTGATACGGGAGGAAACACCGGAAGTGGTACTATTGGATATGAATTTCACTTCGGGCATCAATACCGGCAATGAAGGATTGTTCTGGCTGCACGAAATAAAGAAAGTACGACGGGAGCTTCCTGTCGTACTTTTTACCGCTTATGCGGATATCGATCTCGCCATCCGGGGAATAAAAGAAGGTGCTTCGGACTTTATCGTCAAACCCTGGAACAATCAGAAACTGGTAGAAACATTGCAGGCTGCCGCCTCATCCGTACAGCAAGGACGAAAAACGGGAAACAAAAAGGAACCTGTCAACACTCCGGCACTCTATTGGGGAGAAAGCAAGTCCATGCAACAACTCCGAATGCTGATCGAGAAGGTAGCCACCACAGACGCCAATATCCTGATAACCGGTGAGAACGGAACAGGAAAAGAAATGCTTGCCCGTGAAATTCATGCTCTTTCCAACCGCAGGCAACAGGAAATGATTGCTGTGGATATGGGAGCAATCACCGAATCTTTATTTGAAAGCGAACTCTTCGGACATATGAAAGGCTCTTTTACCGATGCGCATACCGACCGGACAGGAAAATTTGAGGCTGCCGATCATAGCACATTGTTTCTGGATGAAATAGGAAACCTCCCCTATCACCTGCAAGCCAAACTATTGACAGCTATCCAACGAAGAAGTATCGTGCGAGTGGGAAGCAACACTCCGATTCCTATCAACATCCGTCTGATATGCGCCACCAACCGGAATCTGCAGGAAATGGTAGATCGGGATGAGTTTCGGGAAGACTTACTCTACCGTATCAACACTATTCATATAGAAATCCCTCCTTTGCGGGAACGGAAAGAAGATATTATCCCTCTTGCCGAAAGATTTATCATCCGCTTCTGTAAGCAATACGATAAGGAACCGATGAGATTCAGTCCGACAGCCAAAGAAAAACTTACTGCGTATCCTTGGTATGGCAATATCCGTGAGCTGGAGCACGCAATCGAAAAGGTAGTCATCATAAACGACGGATTGCAAATCCCTGCGGAATTGTTCCAGTTATCCTCCCGAAAAACAGAAACCTCCGAAAAGAATATTTCCACCTTGGAAGAGATGGAAGTACAAATGATACGGAAAGCACTGGATGCCTGTGCAGGAAATCTTTCGGCAGTAGCTGCACAACTGGGAATTACCCGTCAGACTCTCTATAACAAGATGAAAAAATTCGGATTATGAACCGGATTCTACAACAAGTAGCCAACCAATATTGGTTTAGGGTATCACTGACGGTCATTTGCTGTCTGGCGACCGTTTGGTTTGGTGTGTATCAGTCTTATATCTGGTTCGGCGTCAGTGCCTGTCTGCTGATCTTAAGTATTATTTGGCAAGTCCGGCTTTATCGTCTGCACATCAAGCAGGTGCTCTTCATGATCGATGCACTGGAGAATAATGACAGTGCCTTTCGTTTCCCCGAAGAGTCCGGTGCGCTTGAAAACAAACAGATCAACCGGGCACTCAATCGGGTAGGCCGCATTTTATATAATGTGAAAGCGGAGACTGCCCAACAGGAAAAATACTACGAACTGATTCTTGATTTTGTCAGCACGGGATTACTGGTACTCAATGATAACGGAGCGGTCTATCAGAAAAACAAGGAAGCACTCCGGCTTTTGGGATTGAATGTATTTACCCATGTCCGTCAGTTGAGTAAAGTAGATGCTACACTGATGAAAAAGATAGAAAATTGTTGTTCCGGAGACAAGTTGCAAGTAGCGTTTCATAATGAACGGGGAACGGTCAACCTGTCTATTCGCGTGTCAGAAATCAATGTACACAAAGAACACTTACGCATCCTTGCACTGAATGATATTAATATTGAACTGGATGAAAAGGAGATAGATTCATGGATTCGCCTGACCCGAGTACTGACCCACGAGATTATGAACTCCGTCACTCCCATCACTTCACTCAGCGATACACTTCTTTCGATGGTGGAGGACAAAGACGAAGAGATCAGTCACGGACTGCAAACCATCAGTACCACAGGAAAAGGACTGCTTGCTTTCGTGGAGTCTTACCGCAAATTCACACGGATACCGACTCCGGAACCTTCATTGTTTTACTTGAAAGCATTCATCGAACGAATGGTAGAACTTGCCCGCCATCAGAATCCTTGTGACCACATCACGTTCCACACAAAGATCGATCCTGCCGACTTGATCCTATATGCGGATGAAAATCTGATTTCGCAAGTAGTCATTAATCTTCTGAAAAATGCGATTCAGGCAATCGGCGATCAGCCGGACGGTCAAATCGACATTCAAGTTTATTGTAACGAAACGGAAGAGGTGCTGATTGAGATAAAGAATAATGGCCCCGTCATTCCACCGGAAATAGCGGAGCATATTTTTATCCCTTTCTTCACTACCAAAGAAGGAGGCAGCGGAATCGGTCTAAGTATTTCACGTCAGATTATGCGGCTTTCGGGCGGAAGTCTCACCCTGCTACCGGACCATAAGGAAACGAAATTCATATTAAAATTCAAATAACGGACCAGCCTATGACACCTGCACTCACCAATAACCCATTGTTTCGGGGAATTACTCCGGAGAAATTATCCGCCAATCTGGAAGAGATTAGTTTCCACACCCGATCTTATAAAAAAGGAGAAATACTGGCACGACAAGGAGATGTGTGCAATCGTCTCGTGATACTGACCAAAGGAAGTGTACGTGGCGAAATGATAGACTATTCCGGAAGACTCATCAAAGTAGAGGATATTGTCGCACCGAGAGCCCTTGCCCCTCTTTTCCTTTTCGGAGAAGAGAATCGTTTTCCGGTAGAAGTGACCGCCAACGAACCGACGGAAGTAATCGAAATCCCTAAAGCCAGCGTACTGGAGCTTTTTCGTAAGAATGAGCAGTTTTTGGAGAATTATATGAATCTATCCGCCAATTATGCCCGTACCCTATCGGATAAGCTTTTCTTTATGTCTTTCAAGACTATACGGCAAAAGATAGCATCTTATCTGCTCCGATTATACAAACAGCAGCAACAGCTGCAGATCACCCTCGACCGCTCGCAACAGGAGCTGAGCGATTACTTCGGCGTCTCCCGTCCTTCTCTGGCACGTGAACTGTCGCACATGCAGGAAGACGGGATGATCATAGCCGACCGGAAACAGATCACCATTTTACAGAAAGAATGGCTGATCCGGCTGATTCAATAACCAAGAGTTTACTCCGGTTTCATTATAGCTAATCTAGTTTTCATTATAGCTAATCGGAATATGATTATAGCTAAATTAATTTAGCTCATAGCATCTGATTTTTTTTCGTCCAATGTAACATTGGTTACAAACTTACCTCAAACTTTCCCCCTACTTTTGCGTTCATAATCAATAAGACTAATTAAAACGTAAAAGTTATGAGTATGTTCTGTTATCAATGTCAAGAGACCGCAATGGGTACAGGCTGTACCTTAAAAGGAGTATGCGGAAAAACATCCGAAGTGGCTAACCTGCAAGACCTGCTACTCTTTGTAGTACGAGGAATCGCCGTGTACAATGAACATCTGCGCAGGGAAGGACATCCTTCCGAAGAAGCAGACAAATTTATCTATGATGCTTTGTTTATCACCATTACCAATGCAAACTTTGATAAAGCAGCCATCATCAGAAAAATAAAAGAAGGATTACAACTGAAAAAAGAACTCGGCAGCAAAGTAACCATTGCAAATGCTCCCGACGAATGTCTTTGGGATGGAAATGAAGATGAGTTTGAAGAGAAAGCCAAGACAGTAGGAGTACTTCGCACCCCCAACGAAGATATCCGTTCACTAAAAGAACTGGTACACTACGGACTGAAAGGTATGGCGGCTTACGTTGAGCATGCGCATAACCTTGGATACCAGTCGCCGGAAATCTTCGCCTTTATGCAAAGTGCATTAGCCGAACTCACCCGCAATGATATTACGATGGAAGAACTGGTTCAGCTTACTCTGGCAACAGGCAAGCACGGAGTTTCCGCCATGGCCCAGCTGGATGCCGCCAATACAAACAGCTACGGAAACCCGGAAATATCAGAAGTGAATCTAGGTGTCCGCAATAATCCCGGTATCCTTATCAGCGGCCATGACCTGAAAGACCTCGAAGAATTGCTGGAACAGACCGAAGGAACAGGCATAGACATCTATACTCACAGTGAAATGCTCCCCGCACACTATTACCCCCAACTGAAAAAATACAAGCATCTGGCAGGAAACTACGGAAATGCCTGGTGGAAACAGAAAGAAGAGTTTGAAAGTTTCAACGGACCGATCCTGTTTACCAGTAACTGTATTGTTCCTCCCCGTGCCAACGCTACTTACAAAGACCGTATCTACATCACCGGAGCCTGTGGATTGGAGGGAGCACACTACATCCCCGAACGCAAAGACGGAAAACCGAAAGATTTCTCCACACTGATTGCACATGCCAAGCAATGTCAACCGCCAACGGCCATCGAAAGCGGAACGCTGATCGGAGGTTTTGCCCATGCACAGGTAGTAGCTTTGGCAGATAAGGTAGTAGAAGCCGTGAAAAGCGGAGCGATCCGCAAATTCTTTGTTATGGCAGGATGTGACGGACGTATGAAGAGTCGTGAATATTATACCGAATTTGCAGAAAAACTTCCGAAAGATACAGTCATTCTGACTGCCGGTTGCGCTAAATACAGATATAACAAACTGGCTTTAGGGGACATTAACGGCATTCCCCGCGTATTGGATGCAGGACAATGTAACGACAGCTACTCATTGGCTGTCATCGCACTGAAACTGAAAGAAGTATTCGGATTGGACGACGTCAACAAACTTCCTATCGTATATAACATCGCTTGGTATGAGCAGAAAGCGGTAATCGTATTGCTGGCATTGCTGGCACTGGGAGTGAAGAATATTCATCTGGGTCCTACTCTTCCGGCCTTCCTTTCACCGAACGTAAAAAATGTATTGATCGAACAATTCGGAATCGGTGGCATCAGTACCGCAGACGAAGATATTATGAAGTTCTTGTCATAAACACAAGACGTATATACATTCTAAGCCTTAACTATTAAATATAAAAAGGCGCGGATTACACTGATTGCGTAATTCGCGCCTGATTATTTCAAAGACAGAGTCAATCGTCCTTCGGTAATATCAAATTGAGAAGTACTCCGACCAAAGCGGCCAGTCCGATGCCGGATAATGAAAAGTCTCCCCACGTGAGAACAGCTCCGCCAATACCGACAGTCAATGTCAGAGAGACAATGATGATATTTCTTGTACGGCTCAGATCAATGCAGTTATTCACCAGATTACCTATTCCGGCACAAGCGATGGTTCCGAACAGCAAAAGCATAATTCCTCCCAATACCGCACTTGGAATAGATTTCAGCAGCGCACTGATTTTACCGATAACGGAGAATAAGATAGCAGATATAGCAGCAATCCGGATGACTTGCGGATTGGTGATTTTCGTTAATGACATCGCACCCGTCACCTCCGAATAGGTTGTCACCGGAGGACCACCTACCAATCCGGCAAAGCAGCAAGCCAGACCATCCCCCAACAACGTACGATGCAGACCGGGATCTTTCACAAAATCCTTTCCCGTGACTGTATTGACTACATATACATCTCCGATATGCTCTATCACCGGAGCAATAGCTACCGGAATCATAAACAGTATCGGCTCCCATGAGAACTTGGGAAACACGAACTGCGGCAACCCAATCCAAGCCGCATCCCTGACACCGGACAAATCCAGATCATAAAAAAGCCATGCCGCCAGATAACCGACAATGATACCGCAAAAGATAGGAATCAACTTCAAAAGTCCCTTTGCCTTCATCGAAACAGCAACTGCAGTAACCAGCGACAACAAGGCCAGCACCCAGTTTTCCTTCGCCATTTCCACTCCTGTCCCGGCAAGCGACAAACCGATCAGAATAATAACCGGACCAATGACCACCGGAGGAAACAGCCGTTCAATGACTCTCACCCCTTGCCATTTAACCAGCGCGCTCATTACAAAATAAACCAATGCGACGCCCACCATTCCGGACAGAGCGCCCGCTAATCCGTAAAGTTCTGTCGCTTTTATTATCGGTGCAATAAACGCAAAACTACTTCCTAAAAAGATAGGCACTTTCCCCCGGGTAACCGCATGAAAGATTAGTGTACCAATACCGGCTGTGAACAAGGCGGTGGAAGGGTCAAGCCCCACTAAGAGCGGCACGAGCACCGTAGCTCCGAAAGCTACAAACAAGAATTGTACTCCTACCACTCCTTTCCGTAAAGGAGTAAGATTGTTTGAATCCATAAGTATGATGTAGATTAATTGAGTGCAAAATTAATCTTTTTAGACAATTTAACTACCTTTTTTCACAAAAATACATCCAAAAAGACTCTTTATTTGTTTTAAATAATGTGTAACTTCGCACGGTGAGACCTAATACGACATTTTTAATAACTTAATAATATATTGCCTATGATATTTACAGCAGAAAACACCCTACTTATTGGTTCTATCTTACTTTTCGTTAGCATCGTTGTCGGAAAAACCGGATATCGCTTCGGAGTGCCCACCTTATTACTGTTCCTCGTAGTGGGAATGTTGTTCGGAAGTGACGGACTCGGACTCCAGTTTCATGACGCAAAGGATGCGCAATTCATCGGTATGGTTGCTTTGAGCATCATCCTGTTTTCGGGAGGTATGGACACGAAATTTAGAGAAATCAAACCCATTTTAGGTCCAGGTATCGTGCTTTCTACCGTCGGAGTTCTACTAACCGCTCTTTTCACCGGATTATTTATCTGGTGGCTGTCCGGAATGAGCTGGACGAATATCTATCTGCCTATCACCACGTCATTACTACTGGCATCTACCATGTCCTCTACGGACTCGGCTTCGGTGTTCGCCATCCTGCGTTCGCAGAAGATGAATCTGAAACATAACCTCCGTCCCATGCTGGAGCTGGAAAGTGGAAGTAATGACCCGATGGCGTATATGCTTACCATTGTCCTGATACAGTTTATCCAATCGGCAGGTATGGGAGTCGGGGCTATCGCCGCTTCTTTCATCATTCAGTTTATAGTCGGCGCGGCTGCCGGATACGTGCTCGGAAAACTGGCCATCCGTATGCTGAACAAGCTCAACATCGACAATCAGGCGTTGTATCCTATCCTGTTGCTGGCTTTTGTTTTCTTCACTTTCTCTATCACTGATTTACTGAAAGGAAATGGTTACCTTGCCGTATATATCGCAGGTATCATGGTAGGAAACAATAAGATCATGCACCGCAAAGACATTTATACGTTCATGGACGGACTTACGTGGTTGTTTCAGATTATCATGTTCCTCTGCCTCGGACTTCTCGTTAATCCTCATGAAATGCTGGAAGTTGCAGCGGTAGCTTTATTGATCGGTGTCTTCATGATTGTGATCGGTCGTCCGTTGAGTGTATTCCTCTGTTTGCTTCCGTTCCGGAAAATAACGATGAAATCGCGGCTGTTCGTCTCTTGGGTGGGATTGCGTGGAGCAGTTCCCATTATCTTCGCCACTTATCCGGTAGTTGCAGGAGTCGAAGGGTCGAATATTATCTTTAATGTCGTGTTCTTTATCACGATTGTTTCACTGGTTGTGCAGGGAACAACAGTTTCTTTCGTTGCCCGCCTGCTGAATCTGTCCAAACCGCTGGAAAAAACAGGTAATGACTTCGGAGTAGAACTTCCGGAAGAAATCGATACAGACCTCAAAGATATGACTATTACTCAGGAAATGCTGGAAGAGGCAGATACACTGAAAGATATGAATCTTCCCAAAGGCACACTGGTGATGATTGTGAAACGTGGGGATGAGTTCCTGATACCGAACGGAACGCTGAAACTGCATGTAAACGATAAATTGCTGCTCATTTCCGAAAAGTCTAAAGAGGATGAGGAAGATAACAGTAAATCCTGATATTTATGGTGACACTATCCGTCTGTGATAGTGTCACTATATGCAACAGATGGTGTCACTATACCGCCCGTATAGTGACACCATCCCCCGTTAATTAACCGTAAAACTTAATTGTAAACTTCGGTTTCCGTTAATGAAATGTTATTTTTGCGCAATTTTAAATCAAATGTGCAAAAATCGAATGGAACAAGAACATCAGTTCATTGATTATATTGAACAGAGCATCATCAAAAACTGGGATAAGGATGCATTGACAGACTACAAAGGAATCACGCTTCAATATAAGGATGTAGCGCGTAAGATAGCCAAGTTTCACATTGTATTGGAAAGTGCCGGCATCCAGCCGGGAGATAAAATAGCAGTCTGCGGACGGAACAGTGCCCATTGGGGAGTCACCTTCTTAGCTACTATCACTTACGGAGCCGTCATCGTTCCTATTCTGCATGAGTTCAAAGCGGATAATATTCACAATATCGTCAATCACTCCGAAGCCAAGTTACTCTTTGTCGGCGATCAGGCATGGGAAAATCTGAATGAAGACGCAATGCCGCTACTGGAAGGTATCGCTTCACTCACCGATTTCACAGCATTGGTATCGCGTAACGAGAAACTAACTTATGCCTTCGAACACCGAAACGCTATTTATGGTCAGCGTTATCCGAAGAATTTCCGCCCCGAACATATCTGTTATCGGAAGGATCGTCCGGAGGAACTGGCTATCATCAATTATACCTCCGGCACTACCGGATATTCCAAAGGAGTCATGCTCCCCTATCGCAGTATTTGGTCGAACGTGGCATACTGTTTCGAGATGCTTCCCGTGAAAGCGGGTGATCACATCGTCTCCATGCTTCCGATGGGTCATGTGTTCGGTATGGTATACGATTTCTTATATGGTTTCTCTGCCGGAGCGCATATTTACTTCCTGACACGTATGCCGTCTCCGAAGATTATTGCTCAGTCTTTTGCAGAAATAAAGCCAAGAGTGATCTCCTGTGTACCTTTGATCGTAGAGAAAATTATCAAAAAAGATATTCTTCCGAGGGTGGACAGCAAAATCGGTAAACTATTGCTTAAAGTGCCCATTGTAAACGATAAAATCAAATCGTTGGCGCGGCAGGCTGCTATGGAAATCTTCGGTGGGAACTTCGATGAAATCATTATCGGCGGTGCCCCTTTCAATGCTGAAGTAGAAGCGTTCCTCAAAAAGATAGGCTTTCCCTACACCATCGCTTATGGTATGACCGAATGTGGCCCGATTATTTGCTCCAGCCGTTGGGAAACACTAAAACTGGCTTCCTGCGGCAAGGCAACCACCCGAATGGAAGTCCGTATCGACTCGCCCGACCCTAAAACACATGCCGGAGAAATCGTATGCAAAGGAACGAATATGATGCTGGGATATTATAAAAATCCGGAAGCGACAGCACAAATTATCGATGCCAACGGATGGCTTCACACGGGCGATTTAGGAACAATCGACGATGAAGGATATGTGACAGTTCGCGGTCGTAGCAAGAATCTGCTTCTGACTTCCAGCGGACAAAATATCTATCCGGAAGAGATCGAAAGTAAACTGAATAATATGCCTTATGTTGCCGAGTCACTGATCGTTTTGCAACACGACAAGCTGGTCGCACTGATTTATCCGGACTTTGACGATGCTTTTGCCCATGGCTTGCAACAGGCCGATATCATAAAAGTAATGGAAGCCAATCGTGTTGAACTGAATCAGCAGCTTCCCAACTATTCTCAGATAAGCAAGGTCAAAATCCACTTCGAGGAATTTGAAAAGACTGCGAAGAAATCAATCAAACGCTTTATGTATCAGGAAGCGAAAGGATAACACATCCTTTCAAAACTATACTCAATAAAAACAAAAACGGTGAACAGGTATCAAAACTCTGTCCACCGTTTTTTCAGTCTAACCTAACCAACTTTATTTTACCTTGTTATCCTCCGACAATCTCTCTACTTTAACAACCTCCTTTAATACCCTCACCTATTACTTATTACCTATTACCTATTACCTGCTACTTATTACCTATCATAAACGAGACAGCCTGTCCGCCTCCGGGAGCCATCCGTATACTCAACGTATTTTCCGATGTTACAATCTGTTCTGTAATCTTATAATCGGTAGGATTCGTTTTCCAGTCAGCCTTTTCGCCATCCGCATAGATGACAGCTTTATACTGCTTGCCCGGTTCCAGGAAGTCCAGTTTTACTTCTAAAGTACGGGGACTTTCATTGGTAGCTGCTCCCAGAAAATAATTGCCTTTTGCTTTACGTACCACTGCAATGAACTCTCCCGGTTCACCTGCCAATGCTTTCGATTCATCACAATCCGGATCAAAATCACGGAAGAACTGGAATGCCGGATGTCCTTCATAATGCTCGATCATATCCGAAGCCATCTGCAGAGGAGAATACAGTATCACCCAATTAGCCAGTTGTTTAGCCAACGTCGTATTTACACGACTATTGCCCTTATCCTGATCGTTCCACTTCTGACGGCGCGGAGAATCCTTCGTTTTCAAAAACAGAATATCAAAAGTTCCCGGCGTATAATCCATCGGACCGGACAGCAAGCGGGTGAACGGCAACATCACATGATGAGAAGGAGGATTGCCTTCGCTCCACGCATTCCATTCCATGCCTCTTGCCCCCTCACGTGTCATCATGTTCGGCCATGTACGACGGATACCAGTATCTTTGATCGGTTCGTGCGCATCCAGAGTCATTTGATGACGGGCGGCAGTTTCCACTACCCGTTGATAGTGATTGACACCGTATTGGCTATGATGCAGATATCCATCCGGAAATGCGCCTGCATACCCTGTCTTTAGGATGTGGATACCATGATCGGTATACCATTGCATAGCATGATCCATCTGACGTTCATAGTTAGGAATATTTCCTCCGGTCTCATGATGCCCCATGATTTCAACACCTTTCTCTTTGGCATAACGTACGATTTCATCAATATCGAAATCCGCGTATGGCTTGGTGAAATCAAAGCTCTGCATACCGCCCCAACTCTCCCAGCCTTCGTTCCAGCCTTCGAACAGGACAGCTTCAATATGATTGGCTGCGGCAAAATCAATGTATTTCTTTGCATTGGCGGTAGTAGCTCCGTGACGTTCGTCCATCTTCCAGGTCTCTACACCGAGGTGCATCCCCCACCACACTCCTACATATTTCAGCGGGCGAATCCAGTCCGTAGTTTCTAATACGCAAGGATCATTCAGATTCAGAATCAGCGAAGAGTTAATCAAACCGACAGCTTCCGGTGCAATCTGTATAGTGCGCCATGAGGTCGTGAAGTGATTTCCCTTACGCACCTTAATGCCGTCAGGCCACGGGGCAAGTTCCGCTTTCAATGTATAATGGCCGATTTGCTTCAGAGTCATTTCCGAGAAATCATACAAAGCGGCTTCGTGGATACTTCCGTAAACTCCATCCGCAGTCTTGAATGTGAAAGGTGTATTGGCCGTTTCCACTTCGGAAATCGGTTGTTGTTGATAGAGTAGTTCGTATGTTTCGGCACTGGCAGGAATCGACCACGAAGTTCCGTCACGATGGAAATGGAAAGTAGTCAGTTCGTCGGTTATCAATAAAGAATCTACAGTCGGTACCGTATATTCATAGCGGAAACCGACTCCATCATCGAATACACGAAAACGAAGCGTCAGTTGTACATGATCTTCATTTGTCAGATTGACTGCCATTTCGTTATAATGATTCCTGTTCTTTTTGTTTTCTCCCCACGGCTGTGTCCAAGTCTCGTCTCTACTGCTGAAAGTCGTGTTCTTCACCTGAAAACCTTCTCCCAGAATGATGCCGTTAGCCGCCGTAAACCCCATTGCCGAATTTTCTATCAAAAGGGAGTCATCCACCGACACATTATAAAATGGTTTGCCGTTTTCGTCTACCGTCAATGTCATCTTGATATGTCCGTCCGGTGACTGGACCTCTGTTTTCGGACTACTACAAGCATAGCATCCCAGCACACACAGAAAAGCTCCAAGTAAATGTTTTACTTTCATAGTATAATAATCTGTTTATATATAATACAGTTCAGAAAGAAGAAACACTTAAATGTATGCCGTTTTTCTTTCTTCAGATGCAAAGAAAAAGTATCTTTGCATCTAAACAATGTAGATTTATGGCAAAAATACTATTAGCAGAAGATGAAGTCAATATCGCCTCCTTTATCGAACGGGGACTGAAAGAGTTCGGACATTCGGTAACAGTCTGTCATGACGGAAATACGGGTTGGAGAATCCTTCAGGAAGAACCTTTCGACCTTGTAATTCTGGATATTATCATGCCGAAAATAAACGGGCTCGAACTTTGTCATCTCTATCGGCAGATGTTCGGTTACCAGACACCGGTCATTATGCTGACGGCTTTAGGCACTACAGAGGACATTGTAAAAGGACTGGATGCAGGAGCAGACGATTATCTCGTCAAACCTTTCAGTTTTCAGGAACTGGAAGCACGTATCAAGGCGCTGCTGCGACGTAATAAGGAGACTGTAACCAATCAACTGACTTGCGACAATCTGGTATTGGACTGTAACATCAGGCGGGCAAAAAGAGGAGATGCGGATATCGAACTTACCGTAAAAGAATACCGCCTGCTCGAATATTTCATGACTCACCAGGGGGTAGCCTTGTCACGCATTACGCTGCTCAAAGACGTATGGGATAAAAACTTTGATACGAATACCAACATCGTAGACGTATACGTCAATTATCTGCGGGTAAAGATAGATCGTGACTTCGACAAGAAGCTGATTCATACGGTAGTAGGATTAGGATATATCATGAATGCCTGAACATCCATCCATTAATAGATCCGGGTATGAAAATAGGTTCTAAAATAGCTCTCTTCTATACGTTGCTCAGTGTGCTGACAACCATCGTCATTATCGCCGTATTCTATCTTTTCAGCACACAGTTTATCAATAAACTCTATGCCTCCTATCTTCGTGAAAAAGCATATCTGACCGCACAAAAACACTGGGAGAAAGACGAAGTAGACGAACAGAGTTACCAAATTATCCAGCGCAAATATGACGAACTTCTGCCCGAAGCTCATGAGATTCTTTTAAATATGGACAGTCTCTCCGAAGTCCGTGACACGCTGAACAAATATCTGACCCAGCATCAGCAGGCACTTCTGATAGCCGGTGAAGACAGCATCCCTTTTTCTTTTAAATACAAAGACCAGTTGGGAGCTGCCCTTTATTATCCCGATAATGAAGGGAATTTCATCGTCCTCGTCATGTCCCGGAATGTGTACGGAGCTGAAATTAAAGAACACCTCTTGCTTCTTTCTATCTTTCTGGTTTTATTCAGTTCCATCCTGATTTATTTAGTCGGAAAAATCTATTCCGGTCGTATTCTTGTCCCCTTGCAGCATATACTGAAAGAACTGAAGAGGATACGAGCCAACAGTCTGAACCGCCGGTTAAAAACGACCGGGAACAACGATGAACTGGAAGACATGATTAAAACGCTGAATAGTATGCTCGACCGTCTGGACAGTGCTTTCAAAGCTGAAAAGTCTTTTGTCAGCCATGCTTCGCATGAACTGAACAACCCGATAACCGCCATACAGGGAGAATGTGAAATCAGTCTGCTGAAAGAAAGAAGTACCGGAGAATATATCGAAGCTCTGCAACGAATCTCGTCAGAAAGCAAGCGAATCTCCAATCTGATCCGCCATCTTCTTTTCCTTTCACGTCAGGATGAAGAACTCTTAAAAAGCAATATAGAGGAAACGTCTCTGCCGGATATGCTGGACGACTTGATAAAAACGAACGAAAGAATCCGATTCCATCATGAAGAAACAGGTAAGGCTGCCACTGTAAAGGCAAATCCCTATCTGCTCAAAATAGCTTTGAAAAATATCATCGATAATGCCTGCAAATATTCAGAAAAGGAAGTAGACATCACCCTACGACAAGAAGATCAACACCTCGTTCTTGAAATAAAAGATCAGGGCATCGGCATTCCTCCGGAAGAAATAGAACATATATTCCAGTCTTTCTATCGAGGCAGCAATACACATGACTATGCGGGTCAGGGCATCGGCCTCAGCCTGACTCTGAAAATAATATCCGCCTATAACGCCAGGCTGGAAATATCTTCGGAAATAGAAAAAGGAACAAAAGTACGGGTGATCTTCTGATTCAACCTACTTTTGTCCCTTCCTCACTTCTACCTACTGAAAACGAAATTAAAATTTAATCTATGCCCGTTTCTTTCATAGAAAGAATAGAAAATGAATTAGATACGTCTTTGCAATAATTTTCCGTTTTTATCATATAGCATTCGTTCATACACTACTTCCACAATCAGCGGGAAGATGAACAGGGCGAAGAAAGTCGCTCCTATCAATCCGCCGATAATGACAATCGCCAACGGACGCTGTGATTCCGAACCGATGCCATGGCTCATAGCCGCAGGCAACAGACCGATAGCCGCCATAGCCGCCGTCATTATCACAGGGCGGATACGTGAACGGACTCCTTCTTTAGTAGCCTCCTGTAAGGGCGAGCCCAGTTTCAGATTTGCCTTGATATCGGAAATCATAATAACTCCATTCTGTATACAGATACCGAACAAAGCGATAAAACCGATACCCGCCGATATAGAAAAATTGAATCCCGTTAACAAAAGAGCTGCAATACCTCCCACGGCAGCAAACGGCACATTCAGTAATACCAGCCCTGCATCTCTTGCATTGGAGAAGAGAATAAACAGAATAATAAAAATAATGGCAATGCTGATAGGAACTACCTGCGCCAGACGTTTCGAAGCACGCTGCTGATTCTCAAAATCACCCGTCCATTTCAAAGAATATCCTGCCGGTAAATGGACGGAAGCATTCACCTTTTTCTGCGCTTCGGCAACTGCCGTACCCATATCCCGTCCTCTCACCGAGAACTTGACAGCACAGAAACGGGCATGGTTATCACGGAAGATCAATAATGGGCCGGTAATCGTGGTGATATCTGCCAGTTCCTTAATAGGTACCATCGTTCCATCCATCGCCGGAACCAATATCTTACCTATCTCCTCTTCATTCTGACGGAACTCTTCACTATATCTCACCATGATATTAAATTTCCGTTCGTCCTCATACAACAGCGAAGCTGACTTCCCGCCAATAGCCATTTCAATGATAGACTGAACATCTTCCTTAGCGACTCCATAACGTGCCAACTGACGCTCATTCAGTTCGATACGAAGCTCTGGCTGGCCGATATTGCGAATCACTCCCAAGTCTTCAATTCCCTGTACGGTATTTAATATCTTATCAATCTGAACGGCTAGTTTTTCCGATTCGTACAAATCCTTACCGAATACTTTCACCGCAATAGAGCCTTTTACACCGGAGGCCGCTTCTTCCACATTATCCGTAATCGGCTGCGAAAAGTTAAAGTCAATGCCAGGATAAATGGATAAATCTTCCTGCATCTTGTCAATAAGCTGCAGTTTGGTCAGCTTGCTTTCCCAGTCTTTCTCCGGATAAATATCTACGTGGAACTCAATATTATAAAATCCGGTTGCATCCGTTCCGTCGTTGGGACGTCCGGTTTGAGACAATACCTGCCTCACTTCGGAGAAGGTCAATAGTTTCTTTCTCATCTTATTTGCCAGCGTTACGGATTCATCCAGCGATATACTTTGCGGCAGCGTAGCACGGATGTAGATCGAACCTTCGTTGAGCTGAGGAAGAAACTCAGTCCCGAGGAAGGAGAAAAGCCATAAACCGACTCCTGCAACCACGGTTGCCAGTCCGATAGTCAGTTTGCGATGGGCATAGAAGGTATCAAAAAGAGCCGTACACTTTTGATTGATGAAATGAACAAAGCGGTTGTTCTTTTCGCGTACATTCTTTTTCAACAGCATGGACGACATGACGGGAACCAGCGTTAATGTGAAAATAAGTGCACCCAGCAAGGCAAAACCCAATGTGTATGCTAAAGGTGAGAACATCTTTCCTTCCACTTTCTGAAAAGAAAAGATTGGAATCAAGGCGGTAATGATGATCAGTTTGGAGAAAAATACCGCTTTCGCTTTATCCTTGGCGGTGTGACGGATCAGTCCCATCTTGGACATCACATTGAATGCGGGCATTCCCACCTCTTTCGCCTTCTTGTCCAAAGCGACAAACACACCTTCCACCATCACCACTGCCCCATCGATAATAATACCAAAGTCAATGGCCCCCATAGAAAGCAGATTGGCAGACATCCCCATCACGCGTAAACAAATAAATGCGAATAACAGAGCTAATGGAATAATCACCGCAACAATCACGGTTGTCCGCCAATCTGCCATGAAGATTAACACAATAAACGTAACCAGCAATATTCCTTCAATCAGATTATGGGTCACCGTTTTTACCGCCAGATTCACCAGGTCTTCACGGTCATAGAACGGTACTATCTGTACGTCTTTAGGAAGTACATTCCGATTCAGTTCTTCTATCTTATCTTTCAGATTTGCAATGACTTCACCGGGGTTCTCCCCTTTACGCATCACCACAATTCCCTGAACGACATCGTTCTCATCCATTCGTCCCACTTGTCCGAGACGGGGCAGGCAGGATTCGTGAACATCTGCCAGGTTCTTTACGAGAATCGGCGTTCCGTTGATGTTCTTCACTACAATGTTTCGCAATTCATCCAGGTCGTTTATCAAGCCGATTCCCCGGACTACGTATGCCTGAGAACTTTTCGTGATGACATCTCCTCCTACATTGATATTACTTTTGGCTATCGCGTCATAAAGTTCGAGAGAGGTAATTCCGTAATTAATCAGCTGATGAGGATTCACGCTCACTTCGAATGTCTTCACCTCGCCACCGAAACTGACGATATCGGCTACACCCGATACCGAACGGAGATTGCGTTCGATCACCCAGTCCTGAATCGTTTTCAAATCCCGTACACTACGTTTGTCACTGCGCAGGGTGTAGCGGTAGATTTCTCCGGTAGGTCCGTACAAAGGCTGTACTTCGGGAGTCACGCCTTCGGGCAGATCGGCATCATTCAGCAAATTGTAGACTTGCTGACGGGCTGTAAAGTCATCAACACGATCTTCAAACATTACATTGATCACAGAAAGTCCGAAAAGAGTGGTCGAACGAATATCCGTTTTTTTCTGTACGGGATTCATAGCTATCTCAATGGGAATCGTGATAAATTTCTCCACCTCTTCCGCACTACGGCCCGCCCATTGCGTGATGATCGTCACTTTTGTATTTGTCACATCCGGAAAGGCATCTATCGGCGTATGTTTGAATGAGACGGCTCCGGCTATAACCGCAATCACCGTACAGAAGAATATAAAGAACTTATTCTTCAGCGAGAAGGCTACTATATTATCTATGAATTTATGCATACTATTCTCTGATTTTTAATCCGCATTCAAAGCATTATACACTAACAATACATTATTATTCAGTACCCTGTCTCCTTCGGAAAGACCGGAACGGACATAACATTCCTTGCTCAACTGTTTATAAACGTCTACTTCCTTTATCTTCAGACGCTGGTCAGGCTCTACTATGACCACATAATTCTTTCCTCCCTCGAACACCAGTGCATGGGAGTCGATACGAGGCATGGAAGTATCTTCCGCCTTACATTTTACGCTCACGTTTGTAAACATACCCGGCTTCAGCAGGTAATCTTCGTTTTTCAGTTTGATGCGTACGCTCATTGTCTTGCTTTCACTATCCAGCAGATGATAGACCTTGTCGATCGTACCTGTAAATGTCTTTTCCGGATACGCTAAAGTCGAGATACGAACGTCAGCTCCCTCGGAAACCTTACTAATATCACTTTCATACACATCCGCCATCACCCATACATCGGACAGACCGGAAATCGTAAACAACGCATCCCCCTGGTCGGGGCGCAGCTGCATATCCCTGCTGATCTGCTTTTCCACAATAAAGCCTGATACGGGAGATTTAAGCTGATAAAAAGCATTTCCGGAAAAGTGATAAATGGAGAATATTTCTTTGATTCGTCTTTCTTCCGCTTCCGCACTTGCCAGTTCCTGCTTGGCCTGAAGTACATCTTTATCCGATGCCATACCGGAATTGCACATATCCTGTGTGGCATCCATGTTCCGGCGGGCCAGCAAAAGTTGTTGTTCGGCTTCTTTCAATTGTTTCTCATAATCCGCCACTTCCCCACTACGGATCACTGCCAGCACTTCTCCTTTGTGAACAAAGTCTCCTATTTCAGCACGCAATTCCGTCACGGTTCCTCCGAACATCGGATATACATTTGCTACCTGATCCTGATTGAAAGTGACCCGTCCATTCAATGTCAGTTCATCTACCACTTCGCGGACGTGCACGGTATCGACGGATACGATTCTCAGCAAGCTGTCCGTCAGACATAGTGTGGTTGGTTCTACTTTGGGTTGTTCTACTTTTCCGGAGCATGCTCCCAAAAGGCTGCCGAGCAATATACAAGGAAGGAATTTATTCCAGTTCATAGTCTTTGATAATTTATGGATTGCAATCTTTAATCGGTTCATATTTGTCGGTTTATTAATAGTTCAATATATTTTGTCCGACAACTGTATTCAGGTTTTCCATAGCAAGAAATACGTTTTTCTTTATTTCATACAGTTGGATGCAGGTTTCTTTATAGCTGTCGTAATAATCTATAAATTCCAGCAGGCTGATATTCTTTCTGGTGAAATTCTCATTGACTCCTGTTATCAATTTCTCGAAGTTACGTTCCAGGTCCATATTAGTGGATTGATAGAGTTGAGTCGCTTTTTCCAGAGACGTATAAGCGGTGAAGAGTTCCATATCAGCACGATTGGCAGCATATTCCTGCTGCACTCCCGCCTGCTGGATACTGAAGCGGGCTGCTTTGATATTTCCCTGATTACGGTTGAAGATAGGTACGGACAGGCTTATTCCTATCGCGAAATAGTCATTGATAAAGTTTCCGACACGATCATAATTCCCTTTCACGGAGAACTCGGGAAAGGCCATTGACTTCTGTAGTTTCAGATTTGCACGGGAAGCATTCACTGTGCTTCGGGCGATCTTTTGGTCGGGCCGTTCATTGATGATTGCTTTCAGGTCTGCAAATGATAGTTGCGACAAATCCAGTTGTTGCAGTACTTCTTCGTCCAATGAGAGTTGAACTTGTGTATCTCCCGGAAGATTCAGTAATAAATTCAGTTCTCCCCTGGTAGTCAGTAAATCATTCTCCTGTTCGTTCTTCTCTTTCTTCAAGGAGAAGAGCATCGATTCCAGACGGGAAATTTCCATCAAAGAGATGTTCCCCTTTTCCTGCTGAATTTTCATTCCGTCCAAAAGTACTTGCAGGGAATTTACTTCCTTTTCATAGATGGCAATAGATTTAGAAAGAAAGTAGACTTCTACAAACTTTTCATTCAATTCCTGACGGAGCGTCCGCATTACTTCCTCAAACTGGTATTCAGCTATTTCCTTATTGATTTTTTCCAGCCGGACTTGCTTGTTCCGCTGACCGGCAAGATGAATTACCTGTTCTATTTCAACAACAGCTTCCCCTTCTTTTCCAAAATCAAAATACTTTCCGTTCAATCGGTTGTAGACATTCTGTTCCAACGAAATGACCGGATTTTCAAACAATTTGGCTTGTAATACCTGCGTCTGTGCCATGTCGATATTGTACCGCTCGGCTATCAGCGATAAATTGCGCTCTAAAAAACGCTGCTCTGCTTCTTTCAGTGTTAATGTGCCCGCAACCTGTTGCGCACACATCTTTCCTGCCAATAGAAGAAAGAGTAAAAATAAAAATGCTCTGTTCATCGCAATCTTTTTGTTACCTTAATTTGTTTTGCGACAAAAGTACAACTCTGCAACGGGAGAGACCGGATAAAAGCGATTATAAGGCTCTCATTTCAGATTAGAATTTGATTAGAAAATATCAGAAAGGAAAAATTGTAAACACAACAGGAAGAATGGCTATCCCTCTTTCTCTACCATATCCCTATCTTTGCAAAGTAGAAATAAATAATGAATCATTAAAAACAGAAAACATGAAAATTATAGATTTAACCAAAGAAAGTTTTGTTGATAAAGTTGCTGATTATAAATCTTATCCGGATAATTGGGAATATAAAGGGGATAAACCTTGTTTAGTCGATTTTCATGCTCCATGGTGTGGTTATTGCAAGGCATTATCACCCATATTGGACCAATTAGCAGAAGAATATAAAGGGAGACTGGATATTTATAAAGTAGACGTCGATCAGGAAGAGGAACTGGAAAGCGCATTCAAGATTCGGACAATTCCCAACCTTTTGCTTTGTCCGGTGAATGGCAAACCGATAATGAAACTCAGTACAATGAACAAGGTTCAATTGAAAGAGCTTATAGAAACGACTCTATTTTCATGATAAAATAGAATATAGAGTACTCACATAACTACTTTTCTTACTGAAAAAGTCCGAATCCCAATTGCTTGCTGCAATTTAAAGGTTCGGACTTTCTATTTTAAATAAGATAACACTTATCATTTATGCAGCAACCTATCAGTCCCCGGAACAACTTTTCCCATCGACCAGACACACCGTACATTCAATTCCTTATCAAGTATCACAATATCAGCATCTTTACCTTTAGACAATGCCCCTTTCCGATCGCTCACACCAATCAGACGGGCAGGAGTTTCGGAAGCCATACGCACAGCATCTTCCAAAGGAATACTCGCTTTCTTCACCATCGTACGAACCAACACATCCATAGTCGCCAAACTACCGGCTAATGCAGAATGATCCGCCATCTTACATACTCCGTCCTCAATAATATAACGCGGATCAATCGGCTCGTTCCCTTCATTGGCAGCATAAGCCAACGCATCAGTCACCAGACAGGTATTCTCTACCCCTTTCAGTTTATAAACCAGTTTCAGAATAGTAGCAGGCAAGTGAATACCGTCTGCGATAACTTCTACCGTCATTCCATCTGTCAGATATACACTCTCTACCGTACCTTCATATTTATATTCGCGACGTTTATGAAAACCGGGCATCGCATTATAGAAATGAGCAGCATGCGAGAATCCTACCGCATACGCCGCTTTAATCTCATCATATTCAGCTTCCGTATGAGTAACGGCAGTCATGATCCCCTTGGAACGAGTGTATTTTGCAAAATCATGCGCTCCATGCAATTCGGGACTGATATCCCAGCGCTTGATGCAGGAAGTATGCTCCAACAGCGGCATATATTCATTAGCATCGGGAGTTTTCAGAAAACCGTCATACTGGCTTCCTGCCATCTTCGGATTCAGATAAGGCCCTTCGATATGCAGACCGAGAATCGGAGACTCCGGTTCCTTCATCAGCTTCTCACAAACATCGACCGCCTGATATATCCTCTCAAACGAAGTAGATGACAAAGTAGGAAATATACCGGTAGCTCCATGCTTCAAATGAGCAGTTGCTGCGATACGGAAAGCCTCCTCCGTTGCTTCGGTAAAATCATGCCCGCCGCCACCATGCGCATGCATACTGACAAATCCCGGTACGATCGTCATTCCTCTCGCATCAATCACCGTTGCACCGATAACTGCCAGATCACTGTTTGTTACCTCTAATATTTTTCCATCACAAATCAATACAGAGCCGTCTTTCAGCCAGCCTTGCGGAGTAAGTATTCTTCCGTTGATTATCTGAGTTAACATCGTTTTCTTTTTTAGTCGTTAAAATAACTTGTTCGTGCCTTCCACTAATTGTCCCATCGCCCAGACCGCTCTTACATTCAGATCTCTATCCAAAGCAATCATATCCGCGTCCTTACCACGTTCCAATGTACCTTTGCGATCGAGCACTCCCATAATACGGGCCGGAGTCTCGGAAGCCATCCTCACAGCATCCGCCAAAGGAATTTCAGCATTCTGCACCATCGTACGGATCAGACGGTCCATCGTCGCCACACTTCCTGCCAATGCAGAGCGGTCTGCCAATTTGCACACACCGTCTTCGATAATGACACGCGGATCAAAAGCAGTCTTACTGTCACTTGCCGCACAAGCCAGCGCATCAGTGATCAGACACGTACGCTCCACTCCTTTTATCTTATAGACCAGACGAAGAATGGTAGGAGGCACATGAATGCCATCGGCCACGACTTCCACTGTCATATCATCAATCAAATAAATACTTTCTACCGTACCTTCATACTTATATTCCTTCCGTTTGTGAAATCCCGGCATGGCATTGTAGAAATGGGTAGCATGCGTATATCCTGCCTCGTAAGCAGTCTGGATATCTTCAAATTCAGCCTGCGTATGTCCTACAGATGCCAATACGCCTTTTGCGGTAATATACTTTCCGAACTGCATGGCACCCGGAAGTTCCGGTGCCGCATCCCAACGTTTGATGCAACGGGTTTCTTCCAGCAAAGGGATATATTCTTCCGGATCAGGATCTTTGATATTCTCCGGAATCTGTCCGCCTGCCATCTCCATATTGAAGTAATGTCCCTCCAGATGCAGTCCGAGTACGGGACTGTCCGGCTCTGCCATCATCTTTTCAGTTGTCTCTGCAGCGGCACGGATCATAGGAATAGTAGAAGAAGAAAGTGTGGGAAAAATGCTGGTAGTACCGTGTTGCATATGAGCTTTAATCGCTGTCCGGAAAGCATCTTCCGTCCCCTCCATAAAGTCTCTTCCACCACCGCCATGAACATGAATTTCTACTCCTCCCGGAACGATATACATACCCTTGGCATCAATCAGTTTTGCTCCGATAACTGCCAGGTCGCAGTTGGTCACTTCCAGAATTTTATGATCACGAATAAGTACGGACCCATCCTTCAACCAGCCCTGAGGGGTGAGGATGCGCGCATTAATGATTTGTGTTAACATATCACAAGTTCTTAAATTAATTATAGGTCTGTGTGAGTCGATGACACTCTTTTTGGGGGAAGTACATCGACTTTTGTAATTACAAAAAGAGGTCGCCAATCTTATCGACTGACAACCTCACTACTTTGAGCGGAAAACGAGACTCGAACTCGCGACCCTAACCTTGGCAAGGTTATGC
>DXOL01000047.1:0-34070 GCA_019412825.1 Bacteroides thetaiotaomicron
AATGGAAGGAAAACAGAAATAGAATCTGAAAAGAAAAGGATAAGGAGATTTTTTTCACAAAAAGACGACATCGCCGAGACGCTTACGCTATTTGATGAGGAAATGATGAGAGATAACTATTTAAAAAGTATCTCTCATTCTGTATCGTGCTGATTGTCTATATATTAGTTGTCATAGGATGAGAGTATGAGATTAAAATATTTTTTTTTATTTCTGAAGAGAGGCGGGGAAATAAAGAAAAATCCCGTTTGTCGGATGTGAAAAGGTGCTATATTGCTCCATGTAAGCACTATATTTTTTCTGTTGAAGTACTTTGGTATATGTATCATTGACAGGTGTTTATCAGTTTTGAGACATTCGAAAACGCTATATTTTAATTATAATCCGAAGTGGCGCTTGCTATTCCTCACTACATTTGCCATATGATTATTAACTAATTCATTTATATCATGAAGAACATGAAAATATTAACTACGGCAGTACTCTGTCTGTTACTCTCTTTTTCTATGGGCGCAACGGCAATGGCAGAAAGTATCACTTCTCCTGACGGACAATTAAAACTGGATTTTTCGGTCAATGCTCAGGGAGAACCGGTATACGAACTTTCTTATAAAGGAAAGGGAGTGATTAAACCATCAAAGTTGGGACTTGAGTTGAAGAATGATCCGGGACTGATGAATGGGTTTGCGTGCATCGATACAAAAACTTCCACCTTCGACGAAACTTGGGAGCCGGTGTGGGGAGAAGTGAAATCCATTCGCAATCATTATAATGAAATGGCTGTCACACTGAATCAGAAGGCGCAGGACCGGAATATGATCATCCGTTTCCGGCTTTACAATGATGGATTAGGTTTCCGCTATGAATTTCCGCAGCAGAAGAATCTGAATTATTTTGTTATTAAGGAAGAACATTCGCAGTTTGCCATGACGGGTGACCATACTGCCTTTTGGATTCCGGGAGATTATGATACTCAGGAATATGATTATACAGAATCCAGGCTAACAGAAATTCGTGGACTGATGAAAGGAGCTATTACCGGCAATGCTTCTCAAACGTCTTTTTCGCCAACAGGCGTGCAGACATCTCTGCAAATGAAAACAACTGACGGTCTGTATATTAACCTGCACGAAGCCGCTTTGGTGGATTATTCCTGTATGCATCTCAATCTTGATGACAAAAAACTGATTTTTGAATCATGGCTGACACCGGATGCTATGGGAGATAAAGGCTATATGCAGACACCGTGTCAGTCTCCGTGGCGCACGGTGATTGTGAGCGATGATGCACGTGATATCCTTGCTTCCAAGCTGACCTTGAATCTGAACGAACCATGTGCTTATCAAGATGTTTCTTGGATTAAACCGGTAAAGTATATCGGTGTGTGGTGGGAGATGATTACCGGAAAAAGCAGTTGGGCATATACAGATGATGTTTATTCCGTCAAACTCGGGCAGACGGATTATTCAAAGACAAGCCCTAACGGACGTCATGCAGCCAACAATGACAAAGTAAAACGCTATATCGACTTTGCAGCGCAGCATGGTTTCGATCAGGTATTGGTAGAAGGCTGGAATGAAGGCTGGGAAGATTGGTTCGGCAAATCAAAAGATTATGTGTTTGATTTCGTCACTCCCTATCCGGATTTCGACGTGAAGATGCTGAACGCATATGCTAAAGAGAAAGGGGTGAAGCTGATGATGCATCATGAAACATCTGCTTCCGTACGTAACTACGAACGCCATCTCGATACAGCCTACCAATTTATGGTTGACAACGGATATAATGCCGTGAAAAGTGGTTATGTTGGCAATATCATTCCTCGGGGCGAACATCACTATGGACAATGGATGAATAACCATTATTTATATGCCGTGACGAAAGCCGCCGATTATAAAATCTGCGTGAATGCGCACGAAGCTGTACGTCCAACGGGACTGTGCCGTACTTATCCCAACCTGATCGGCAATGAATCGGCACGGGGAACGGAATATGAAGCTTTTGCCGGCAATAAACCTTTTCATACTACTTTGCTTCCATTCACTCGTCAGATCGGCGGCCCGATGGATTATACACCGGGTATCTTCGACACGAGAATTTCTTTTCTGGAAGGGGAGCATAGTGTTGTACGTACTACTCTGGCGAAACAACTGGCTCTTTACGTAACAATGTACAGTCCTTTGCAGATGGCTGCCGATCTGCCGGAAAGTTATGAACGTTATCCGGATGCTTTCCAGTTTATTAAAGATGTAGCTTTGGACTGGGATGACAGCAAATATCTGGAAGCCGAACCGGGTGATTATATTACAGTAGCCCGCAAAGCAAAAGGAACCAATCATTGGTTTGTTGGCGGTATTACAGACGAAAACTCCCGTACTGCCGCGTTTACTCTTGACTTTCTGGAACCGGATAAAGAATATGTGGCTACCCTGTATGCCGATGGAAAAGAGGCTGACTACGAAAAGAATCCGACTTCCTATCAGATAAAGAAAGGGATCGTGACGAATAAAACGAAGATGTCCGTCAAGCTGGCACGCAGCGGTGGTTTTGCATTGAGTCTCGTCGAAGCGGCTCCGTCGGACCGTAAATCAATTAAGAAATGGAAATGAGACGCCGCTAAAACGATTGTTCATCCTTCTTTGTATTTTTAATAAAAATTAGAGGTACTCCGCAAAGAAAATTAAAACTTTGCGGAGTGCTTTTTTTATCGGATGGATTCTTTTTTGTACTTTTGCGCCATCTTTTTTTAAACATTATCAATAAAGAGAACAACATGGGAGGTTTTTTCGGAACAGTCTCGAAATCGAGTTGCGTGACTGATTTATTCTATGGTACAGATTATAACTCACATCTGGGTACAAAGCGGGGCGGACTCGCGACTTATAGTCAGGAGAAAGGATTTATTCGCTCCATTCACAATCTGGAAAGTACATATTTCCGATCCAAGTTTGAAGGAGAGCTTGATAAATTTAAAGGCAATGCCGGCATAGGCATTATCAGCGATACAGACGCACAACCTATCATCATCAATTCCCACCTCGGCCGCTTCGCCATCGTCACAGTCGCTAAAATAGCGAATATCCAGGAACTGGAAGAAGACCTTCTCAATCAAAATATGCACTTCGCCGAACTGAGTTCGAGCAACACCAATCAAACGGAACTTATCGCCCTGCTTATCATACAAGGAAGAACTTTCACCGAAGGTATCGAAAACGTATTCAAACACATCAAGGGGTCTTGCTCTATGCTGATTCTGACGGAAGATAGTAGCATTATCGTTGCCCGTGATCAGTGGGGACGTACTCCGGTGGTGATCGGTAAGAAAGAAGATGCGTATGCCGCTACCAGCGAGTCATCCAGTTTCCCGAATCTGGATTATGAGATCGAAAGGTATCTGGGACCGGGAGAAATAGTACGTATGTATCCAGATCATATCGAGCAGCTTCGCCAACCGAATGAAGGAATGCAGATTTGCTCTTTCCTATGGGTATATTATGGTTTCCCGACTTCCTGCTATGAGGGCAAAAATGTAGAAGAAGTCCGTTTCACCAGTGGAATGAAGATGGGACAGAAGGACGAATCGGAAGTGGATTGCGCCTGTGGTATCCCTGATTCGGGAGTAGGTATGGCATTGGGATATGCCGAAGGTAAAGGAGTTCCTTACCATCGTGCCATTTCAAAATATACACCGACATGGCCTCGTAGCTTCACACCGAGCAATCAGGAAATGCGTTCGCTGGTTGCAAAAATGAAGTTAATTCCGAATCGTGCCATGCTTCAGGGAAAGCGTCTGTTGTTCTGTGACGATTCGATCGTGCGTGGAACACAGTTGCGCGATAATGTGAAGATTCTGTATGATTATGGAGCAAAAGAGGTGCATATGCGTATCGCTTGCCCTCCGTTGATTTATGCCTGTCCGTTTGTGGGTTTCTCGGCTTCTAAGAATGCTTTGGAGTTAATTACCCGTCGTATCATTAAAGAATTGGAAGGCGATGAGAATAAGAATCTGGAGAAATACGCCACTACGGGTTCTCCCGAATACGAGAAGATGGTTAGCATCATAGCCGAGCGTTTCGGACTGACTTCATTGAAATTCAATACACTTGAAACTTTGATTGAAGCTATCGGATTGCCGAAATGTAAAGTGTGTACGCATTGTTTTGATGGTAGCAGTCACTTTTAAGTAATATACTGAGAAAAAAGAGCCGTGAATTGTTTGTCAATTCACGGCTCTTTTTTTACCTTTACGGCACTATAAACTATCAAAATGTAAATTGCAAATCATTAAATCGTAAAATAGATATGACTTTAGTAGACAGATTTTTGAAGTATGTGAGCTTTGATACACAGTCGGATGAATCAACAGGGCTTACTCCCAGTACTCCGAAACAGATGGTATTCGCCGAATATCTGAAGACGGAACTGGAATCTTTGGGATTGGAAGATATTACTTTGGATGAACATGGCTATCTTTTTGCCACGCTTCCTGCTAATATAGAAAAAGAAGTACCCACTATCGGGTTTATTGCTCATATGGACACAAGTCCCGATATGACAGGGAAAGATGTAACTCCACGTATTGTAAAAGACTATGATGGGACGGATATAGTGCTTTGTGCCGAAGAAAATGTGATTCTTTCTCCTGCACAATTTCCGGAACTGCTCGATCATAAAGGGGAGGATTTGATTGTAACAAACGGCAAGACGCTGCTTGGTGCGGATGATAAGGCGGGAATTGCCGAAATCGTATCGGCAATCGTTTATCTGAAAGAACATCCCGAAATCAAACACGGAAAGATTCGTATCGGATTCAATCCGGATGAGGAAATCGGTGAAGGTGCGCATAAATTCGACGTCGAGAAGTTTGGTTGCGAATGGGCGTATACGATGGATGGTGGTGAAGTAGGGGAGCTGGAGTTTGAAAACTTCAATGCTGCCGCTGCAAAGATAACTTTTAAAGGACGTAACGTCCACCCGGGATATGCAAAGAATAAGATGATAAACTCGATTCGTGTCGCTAATCAGTTTATCGCGATGTTGCCATCCATGGAAACACCGGAGCAGACTGAAGGGTATGAAGGATTCTATCATCTGATCAGTATTCAGGGAGATGTGGAGCAAAGTACAGTGTCTTATATCATTCGCGACCACGACCGTGCTAAATTTGAGAAACGCAAGGAAGAAATAAAGCGTTTGGTTGCGCAGATCAACACCGAATATGGAGAAGGTACGGCTACACTTGAATTACGTGACCAATACTATAATATGCGTGAGAAAATAGAACCGGTGATGCATATCATCGACACTGCTTTCGCAGCAATGGAGGCGGTAGGAGTGAAGCCGAATGTGAAGCCGATTCGTGGCGGTACGGATGGAGCGCAGCTTTCATTCAAAGGTTTACCCTGCCCGAATATCTTTGCCGGCGGTCTTAATTTCCACGGACGTTATGAGTTTGTTCCTATTCAGAATATGGAGAAGGCGATGAACGTCATTGTGAAGATTGCCGAACTGGTAGCTTCCAAGTGATTGCATTTCACGAATATCAATTTATTACTTAAAACTTAATACACAAAAAATGAAAACCACTCCGTTTACAGAGAAACACATTGCATTAGGTGCTAAAATGCATGAATTTGCGGGCTATAATATGCCTATCGAGTACTCTGGAATTATTGACGAACATCTGACTGTTTGTAGTGCAGTCGGGGTATTTGATGTATCCCATATGGGAGAGTTCTGGGTGAAAGGGCCGCAAGCGTTAGCCTTTCTTCAGAAGGTGACTTCCAATAATGTGGCGGCACTTGTTCCCGGTAAGATACAATATACCTGCTTCCCTAATGAAGAAGGGGGAATTGTAGATGACTTGCTGGTATATTGCTACGAGCCGGAAAAATATCTGCTGGTAGTGAATGCGGCCAATATAGAAAAGGACTGGAACTGGTGTGTTTCTCATAATACGGAGGGGGCGGAGCTGGAAAATTCTTCCGATAACATGGCGCAGCTTGCTGTTCAGGGTCCGAAGGCTATTCTTGCTTTGCAGAAACTGACGGATATCGATCTGTCGGCTATTCCTTATTATACATTTACCGTTGGTCGGTTTGCGGGGAAAGAGAATGTGATTATCTCCAATACCGGATATACCGGTGCCGGAGGTTTTGAACTTTATTTCTATCCGGATGCTGCCGAGGCGATATGGAAAGCTGTGTTTGAGGCGGGAGAAGAATTCGGTATCAAGCCGGTGGGACTGGGTGCTCGTGATACGCTTCGTCTGGAAATGGGCTTCTGTCTGTATGGTAATGATCTGGATGATAAAACTTCCCCGATCGAAGCTGGATTGGGATGGATCACTAAGTTTGTGGAAGGTAAGGAGTTCATTAACCGTCCGATGCTGGAAAAGCAGAAGGCAGAAGGAACTACCCGCAAACTGGTTGGTTTTGAGATGATTGACCGCGGCATTCCTCGTCACGGCTATGAACTGGTGAATGCGGAAGGAGATGGTATAGGAGTGGTGACTTCCGGTACAATGTCCCCCACCCGCAAGATTGGTATTGGCATGGGATATGTGAAACCGGAATATGCCAAGGCAGGTACGGAAATCTGTATTGATATGCGTGGACGTAAATTGAAGGCAATAGTGGTGAAACCGCCTTTTAGAAAATAAAAAGATTTTTCCATTCTATAGGCATAAAAGGAGTATCCCTCCCTTTATGCCTATTAGATATTGGCAATGTTTGTACTTGAGGGTAAGAATGAATTGACACATACGAAACAAAAAGGATAGAATATCTTTATCATAAATATATTTTGGATATTGGATAAAACTCTAAATGGATGTAAAAGTGGAAGGTGAAATCATTGTGGTAGTATAATTCTTTTTAATATTAACTTCTTTTCTTCCAATAGATTGTATATGCTAAAGATAGTTTCTTATATTTGGAAACTTATTGTTCGTACACACAAAAAACTATTAACTATGAAGTCTATTCTATTTTTAGCAATTGTCTTATTATCTTTATCTTTTCAGAGTTGTAAAGATAATCTTAGTGTTCCAACTCCCGCAAGTCGCAACTACCAGCAAGATGCTGCGGTGTTAAATGAATTTGTTGATATAAATAAAACTACGCATGAATATTATATCAATTCTAATAAACGCAATTCTGTATTATCGTATATAACCAACGCAGATGTAGAAGAGTTAAATTCCGTCAATTCCCTTAATCTTAGTATCTTTAAAGAAAGTATTAATCAAGTAAATAGTAGGTGTGGACAGTTGGCGGCCTCTCATGGTGTAGACTATATTGTGATGATAACAGAAAATGAAATATACATTAGTCAGATAAAGGATGATTCGCCAATTGAATTGAAGAAAAAACAGTTTGATAATGGTAGATATTCTTCTACAGTAGCGTCACTGGACGTAACGGATTATAAGGAGAATTATTATATAAATAAAAGTAATCATATCGAAACATCTATAGAATTAAATCCACAATCTTATAAGAATGCAGGTTGGGCATTCTACGTGACCTGCCGCATTAGAAATAATGACAGTAAGGAAACAGCAAGAGTGCTATTTTGTGGAATTGGTTATAATATCAATCCTTGTTTTGAATGGTCTGTAACTCAGGGAGATTATGCAGAATGGAATTTTGAAACGACGAGTTTAAATGCTCCCCGTATTGCAAACTTCAAATTCTTACGTTGATGAAAAGTAGGATTTTTGTATCACTCGTTTTTATCATGGCTTTTCTTATGACAGGCTGTGTGGAAAAGACCGGATATTATACAAAGGCGGAAGATGATATCATATCTCTGATATGTGATGTAACATGGGCTAGTCAAAAAACGGTCAATGATGCTGAAGAGACAATTCAAGGGCTGTATACGTTTAGAAAAGATGGTACGTGTACTCAAACTTCAATTGTAACTGATAAAAACGGAAAAGAACAACGACGTGATGTCAATATGAGGTGGGCTTTTTATGATCAGAGTTCCAGTACAATTTATTTTGGTTCGGATCATTATTGGGATATAGAAGAACTTACAACCAAGAAATTTGCCGTTTATGACCGATGGGGAGAATATGGGGAAATAAATATGTCTAGAGAGTATAAAGAGTTTACTCCTTTAGAATAGCTTGATAGTTTTCAAATATTTACGATAAATAATTCTCATATCCTTTTATCAAATTCAACGGAAAAATGAAGGTTATGGTTCGGGAATTAGTATCATAAAATGAAGTCGGTAGTTTATCTATTAAGGGATAGGCTATCGATTTTCTACATAATTAATGATGTTTTATATAAGTAATTAGATGTTTTGTGCGGGCTGTTTGTTGCTATTGATGTGAAACATATCCGTGAATCTGTTGTTTATACGATAGATTTATTTTAATTTTGTCACCAAATACGATGAAACAATGTCTCAATTACCTACACTCATTGCCGATCTTGCGCTGATATTGATCTGCGCCGGCGTCATGACTTTGTTGTTTAAGAAGTTAAAGCAACCTTTGGTGTTGGGATATGTGGTTGCCGGTTTTCTGGCAAGTCCGCACATGCCTTATACACCATCAGTAATGGATACCGCCAACATTAAGACATGGGCGGATATCGGCGTTATCTTCTTGTTGTTTGCTCTTGGTCTGGAGTTCAGTTTTAAGAAAATCGTAAAAGTCGGAGGTTCTGCTATTATCGCTGCCTGCACCATTATCTTTTGTATGATATTGCTGGGGATAGGTGTCGGTATGGGATTCGGCTGGCATCGGATGGACAGCCTGTTTCTAGGTGGTATGATTGCGATGTCTTCTACTACTATTATTTATAAGGCGTTCGATGACTTGGGACTGAGGAAGAAGCAGTTCACCGGGCTTGTACTGAGTATTCTGATTCTGGAGGATATACTGGCTATTGTATTGATGGTAATGCTTTCTACGATGGCGGTAAGTCATAACTTTGAAGGTACCGAGATGCTGGAGAGTATTGGTAAACTGCTGTTCTTTCTTATTTTGTGGTTTGTAGTAGGTATCTATCTGATTCCGGAGTTTTTGAAGCGTTGCAGGAAACTGATGGGAGAGGAAACTCTGCTTATCGTATCATTGGCACTGTGTTTCGGTATGGTAGTGATGGCAGCCAATACAGGATTCTCTGCTGCATTCGGTGCGTTTATTATGGGATCTATTCTGGCGGAAACGATTGAAGCGGAATCTATCGACCAGTTGGTGAAGCCGGTGAAAGATCTTTTTGGTGCAATTTTCTTTGTATCGGTGGGGATGATGGTCGATCCTGCAATGATTATTGAATATGCAATACCTATTATTGTGATTACGATTGCAGTTATTCTGGGGCAGGCCACCTTCGGAACATTCGGCGTGATTCTTTCCGGCAAACCCTTGAAGACGGCTATGCAATGCGGTTTCAGTTTGACTCAGATTGGTGAATTTGCGTTTATTATAGCTTCATTGGGTGTATCTCTGCACGTGACGAGCGATTTCTTATATCCGATAGTGGTAGCAGTTTCTGTGATAACCACTTTCCTGACTCCTTATATGATTCGTCTGGCTGAACCGGCCTCTTCTTTTGTGGATGCTCATTTACCCGCTTCCTGGCGAAAGTTCTTAATGCGTTATTCTTCGGGCTCGCAAACAGTACTTAATCATGAAAATTTGTGGAAGAAGTTGTTGCTGGCAATGGTACGCATAACTGTGGTATATTCAATTGTCAGTATATCCATTATTGCACTGTCTTTCCGTTTTGTCATTCCATTCTTTAAGGAGAATCTACCTCATTTTTGGGCGTCATTATTGGGGGCTGTTTTTATTATCCTTTGCATTTCGCCTTTCCTGCGTGCTATCATGGTGAAGAAAAACCATTCGGTGGAATTTATGACCCTGTGGCATGATAACCGTGCCAATCGTGCACCATTGGTGTCTACTATTGTCATACGTATTATGATTGCGGCATTATTTGTTATTTTTGTGATATCGGGGTTGTTTAAGGCATCTATTGGATTGATTATTGGTGTGGCGGTGCTTGCTGTCCTGTTGATGGTATGGTCGCGTCGTTTGAAAAAGCAATCCATATTGATAGAACGGCGTTTCTTTCAAAATCTGCGTTCCAGGGAGGTGCGTGCGGAATATTTGGGAGAGAAGAAACCCGAATATGCCGGACGTCTGTTATCTCATGATCTGCATTTGGCGGATTTGGAGATTCCGGGGGAATCCACTTGGGCGGGAAAAACGTTGATGGAACTAAATTTGGGAAAGAAATATGGCATTCATATCGCTTCTATTTTGCGAGGGAAGAGAAGGATTAATATTCCCGGTGGTTCGGTGCGTCTTTTTCCTATGGACAAGATACAGGTGATAGGAACGGATGAACAATTGAATGTATTTAGCAGTGCCATGCAAAGTGGTGCGAAGATAGACTGGGAGATGTATGAAAAAGGGGAGATGACTTTGAAACAGTTTATTATTGATGCGGACTCCGTTTTTCTGGGTAAGACAATCCGTGAATCGGGTATACGGGATAAGTATCATTGTATGATAGCCGGTGTGGAACGGGAAGATGGAACTCTGATGGTGCCGGATGTAAATGCACCGTTCGAAGAGGGAGATGTAGTGTGGGTTGTCGGTGAAAAAGAGAACGTGTACCAATTAGTCGATCAAAAAAACGAAAAAATACAGGTAAAATAAAAGTAGAACGACTATTTTTGCTTTGTCAAAACATAAAAATAAGAATATCATGAAGAGCGATCCAAAAGAATGTCTGTATTGCCAGAATAATGAAACGTTGCATAATCTGATGATTGAGATTGCGCAGCTTAGTGTATCACGTGTGTTTTTGTTTAAAGAGCAAACTTATCGGGGACGTTGCCTCGTTGCTTACAAGGATCACGCAAATGATTTGAACGAATTGAGCGATGAAGACCGTAATGCGTTTATGGCTGATGTGGCACGTGTCACTCGTGCAATGCAGAAAGCTTTCCAGCCGGAAAAGATCAACTATGGTGCTTACTCAGATAAATTATCTCACCTGCATTTCCATCTGGCTCCTAAATATATAGACGGACCTGATTATGGAGGTATATTCCAAATGAATCCGGGAAAAGTTTATTTGACCGATGCTGAATATCAGGAACTAATTGATGCTGTGAAAGCAAATCTGTAAATCACGATTGGAAAAATAATGAACGGTGAATAAACTTGTAACTTCACACTACAGTTTATTCACCGTTCATTATTTATTTATCTTCGTCGAAATCAAAGTCGAAATCAAAATCATCCATAAATTCCGGAGCTGTGAATTCTTCCAGACTTCTGCGGTCTTTTTTGGTTGGACGTCCACTTCCTCGTGCACGATCAATAAATCCGCTGATTTTACTCATTTCCAATAGTTCGTATTGGTCGGGAGTGGTTACGTTCTCCATCACGTCGGGTACAAGTTTGGCACCTACTCGTTTTTCAATAGCTTGCAACACTTTGAATGAATAGGTGATAGGCGGCTTCTTAACTTGAACCACATCACCCGGCTTTATCATGCGAGATGCTTTTACGTATGCTCCGTTGATGGTGACACGGTTCATCTTGCAGGCTTCGGCGGCAATTGTGCGTGTCTTGAAAATACGAACAGCCCACATCCATTTATCTATTCTTGCTTCTGCCATATGCTGATAATTTATTAATTTACAATGTACAATGTGTCATGGTGGAGTATTTACTAACCGTCTGCATATACACGCTGTGAAATAGTCAATTGTAAATACTCCTATTTCTTATTGAACTGGTTCATGGTAATATCAATACCTGCCAGACAGAAACTTTTAATGATTTCTCCGGCAGTTCCCAGTCTTTCATCCATTGTCTTGCGGTCTTCGTCAGTAAAGTGTCCGAGTACATAATCAATTTGTCCGCCTTTTGGGAAGTCATTTCCGATACCAAAGCGTAAACGGGCATAGTTTTGAGTTCCTAAAATGGCTGCTATGTGCTTCAGACCATTATGTCCGGCGTCACTTCCTTTTCCTTTCAGACGCAGAGTGCCGAAGGGGAGAGCCAGATCGTCTACTACTATTAACACATTTTCCAATGGGATGTTTTCTTTTTGCATCCAGTAGCGAACGGCCAGTCCGCTCAGATTCATGAAAGTTGACGGTTTGAGCAGGATTAACTGGCGTCCTTTGATCGAAAAACTTGTGGTAAATCCGTAGCGTCCGTCAATAAAAGGAGGGGCATTGTTGATTCTTGCTAATGCTTCTACTGTCATGAAACCAATATTGTGCCGAGTATCATGATATTCGGGTCCAATGTTTCCTAGTCCGACAATTAGATATTTAATCATTGTTTTTTCGTAAAAAACAGTTCGTGAATATAAAAAGAGAAACGCAGATTAACGCAAACTAATGCAGACTGAACATCTGCTTTAATCTGCATTAATCTGCGTTTTGCTATATCTCTTTACAGGGATAATCTCAAATTACTTTCCAGCGGCTGCTGCTGCACCTCTTGCTGCACGAGTCAACTTAACAGCACATACAACTGCTTCCTTAGCGCTGATCAGTTCAAGACCTTCGAAGCTCAGTTCGCCAACTTTAACAGTCTTACCCAATCCCAGGTGAGAAACGTTAACAGTCAGTTTTTCAGGAATTATATTGTACAGAGCTTTCACTTTGATCTTACGCATCTGCAATGCAAGCTTACCACCGGCTTTCACACCTTCTGCAAGACCTTCCAGCTGTACCGGAACTTCCATAACGATAGGTTTAGCTTCGTCAATCTGATAGAAGTCAACATGAAGAATGTTGTCTTTTACCGGGTGGAATTGAATATCTTTCAGGATAGCGTTTACTTTTTTGCCATCGATATCCAGATCTACTACGTAAATGTGCGGAGTATAAACCAAGTTACGAAGACCTTCGTTAGTCACTGTAAAGTGAAGAACTTCACCTGCTCCGTAAAGTACACAAGGTACACCACCGTTCTTACGAATTTCTTTCAAAGCTCTTGCTTGTTCCGAAGAGCGTTCTGCAATAGTTCTTGCAGTTCCTTTTACTTCAATTGATTTCATTTCTTAAAAAATTGTGTTACTCTAAATTAAGTTATTTTGCTTAATTCACCATTACACGATGTGGATTATCACATGATGTTGCAAAAAAGCGGTGCAAAAGTACAGTTTTTTTTTGAAATATCAAAGAGTTACCTCTTTAAAAGTCAATATCAATCTTAATTTCGTTTTCCAGCTTGTCCTCTTGTGCTTCTTCGGCAAGAGCCTCCTGTTCTCTTTTTATATCAGCTTCTTCGTTCAGGCGGCTGATGTAATCGTTCATGTCGCTGCGGTTGATGAAATCGACAGCCTCTGTCAATCCTGCCATAAATTTCTGAAAATCCTCCTTATATAAGAAGATTTTATGCTTTTCGAAGCTAACTTGAGAGTCATCTCCTTCTCCCATCACCACTTTCTTACTCTCCGTAATAGCTAAAAACATTTCATCTTTACGGTTCTTCTTCACATCAAGGTAATAGATGCGTTTACCTGCTTTGATGGACTTGGAGAAAACTATCTCCTTATCATTCATGTCTGCGTTCATTTTCTTTTTAAAATCTTCCATATCATTGGGTCCGTTAATAATCGGCCTCAAAATTGGATATTTTTTTTAAACTGTCAAAAGAAAAAGCGCAGAGAATCAAATACTGCATTAAAAAATGTGATTTATTTGTGGAAACTCATTAAAAATATCTACTTTTGCAGTTCGATAATAACAGTATTAATTTGAATTATGATCAACAGAGTTCTTATTCGTCTTAAGATTATACAAATAGTGTATGCCTATTACCAAAATGGCAGCAAAAATCTAGACTCAGCGGAGAAAGAGTTATTCTTCAGCCTTTCAAAGGCGTATGACCTTTATAACTATTTGTTAATGCTGATGATGGCATTAACAGAGTATGCACAAAAACGCATTGATGCGGCAAAAGCAAAACTGGCTCCTACTAAAGAAGAGTTGTATCCCAACACAAAGTTTGTGGATAATAAGTTTGTTGCACAGTTGGAGGTGAACAAGCAGCTGACCGAGTTTATATCCAATCAGAAGAGAACTTGGGCGAATGATCAGGATTTCGTCAAAGAGCTTTATGAGAAAATCGTAGAAAGCGATATTTATAAAGATTATATGGCTTCCGGCGACAATTCATATGAAGCTGACCGCGAATTGTGGAGAAAACTCTATAAAACATACATATTTAATAATGATTCCCTTGATCAGGTACTGGAAGACCAGAGTCTGTACTGGAATGACGATAAAGAGATTGTAGATACCTTTGTCTTGAAAACGATTAAGCGTTTTGAAGAAAAGAACGGAGCGAATCAGGATTTACTTCCCGAATTCAAGGATGACGAAGATCAGGAATTTGCACGCCGTTTATTCCGTCGTACGATCCTGAATGCTGACTATTATCGCCATCTTGTGAGCGAGAATACAAAGAACTGGGATTTGGATCGTATCGCATTTATGGATATTATCATTATGCAGACTGCTTTAGCAGAAATTTTAAGTTTCCCGAACATTCCGGTGGGTGTTTCGTTAAATGAGTATGTAGAAATTGCGAAGTTGTATAGCACTGCCAAGAGCGGTAGCTTTATCAATGGAACGCTGGATGGAATAGTTAATCAATTAAAAAAAGAAGGTAAGTTGACTAAAAACTGATACCTTTGTCCATATAGTAGAAACTAAAACTTGATTATTTATGAACCTATTGACTGTATTATTGCAAGCTCCCGCAGCGGGAGGTGGAAGTATGATGTGGATCATGCTGATAGCTATGTTTGTTATCATGTATTTCTTTATGATTCGCCCTCAAAATAAGAAGCAGAAAGAAATTGCTAATTTCCGTAAATCTCTTCAGGTAAATCAGTCGGTAATTACTGCAGGTGGTATCCATGGTACAATCAAAGAGATTACTGATGATTATATAGTACTTGAAATCGCTTCTAACGTGAAGATTAAAATAGATAAGAATTCTATTTTTGCTGATGCTTCGGCTGCCGGCAATCAGTCTAAATAATCTTTAGTAAACAAATACCCTATGCTCGATCGTAGGAAATTAAGATATACATATTTAAGACTATCCAAGAGAATTAAGGATTTCCTGCTTAGTGATAAAAGCAGGGAGTTCTTAATTTTTTTATTTTTTTTCCTGATTGCCGGTGGGTTCTGGCTGATTCAGACTCTCAATAATGACTATGAAGCGGAATTCTCTATCCCGGTGAGGATGAAAGATGTCCCTAATAATATTGTGCTCACTTCGGAACCTCCTTCCGAACTTCGCGTCCGGGTAAAAGATAAAGGAACGGTACTTCTCAACTATATGTTGGGAAAGAGTTTCTTTCCGGTAAATTTGAGTTTCCCTGACTATAAAGGGCAAAATAATCACGTGAAAATCTTTGCTTCTGAATTTGAAAAGAAGATACTTAGTCAATTGAATGCTTCTTCTAAGATACTTTCAATAAAACCTGATACGTTAGATTATATCTATTCGACAGGCAAGTCCAAATTAGTACCCGTTCATTTTCAGGGAAAAGTGACTGCAGGGCTCCAATATTATGTTTCCGATACCATTTGCAGTCCGGATTCCGTATTGGTATATGCTCCGGCCGGAATTTTGGATACTATAACAACAGCTTATACTCAAGAGGTAAATCTTGAAAATATATCGGATACGATTCGTCAGCGGGTTGCCTTGGATAATAAAAAAGGAGTGAAGTTTGTTCCCGCCTCGGTTGAACTGACTTTCCCTGTAGATATTTACACTGAGAAAACCGTGGAAGTGCCGTTGCGTGGGATTAACTTCCCGGCAGATAAAGTGCTCCGTGCTTTTCCATCAAAGGTTCAAATTACTTTTCAAGTGGGGTTGAAGCGTTTTCGGAGCATTAAAGCCAGTGATTTTGTGATTAATGTTTCTTATGAGGAATTGCTAAAATTAGGATCGGATAAATATACGGTGAAGTTAAAGTCGGCTCCCCGAGGAATCAATCAAATCCGTATTATACCTGAACAAGTTGATTTTCTGATAGAACAAGTTTCTTCCGATGGCTATTAAGATAGGTATTACCGGCGGTATCGGTAGTGGAAAAAGTGTAGTTTCCAGATTGCTGGAGATTATGGGAATCCCCGTTTATATTTCGGATATTGAGGCGAAGCGTATCACTCATACAAATGACGTGATACGTCGGGAACTTTGTGCCTTGGTCGGGCAGGATGTATTCCAGAATGGAGAATTGAATCGTCCTTTATTAGCATCTTATATATTCAGAAGCCCCGAACATACAAAAGAAGTGAATGCTGTCATTCATCCGCAAGTAAAAGAAGACTTCAGGCGCTGGGCGATAAGGAAAGGTGATATAGTTATGGTCGGTATGGAATCTGCCATCCTTCTGGAAGCTGGCTTTAAGCAGGAAGTAGACTTTGTGGTAATGGTATATGCGCCGTTGGAGGTGAGAGTGGAGCGGGCAATGAGGCGTGACCATTCTTCAAGGGAATTGATAATGAAACGTATCGAAGCGCAAATGAGCGATGAGATAAAGCGGAATCATGCTGATTTTGTAATCGTAAATGACGATGAAACCCCTTTAATTCCGCAGGTTTTGAAGTTTATTTCTTTGCTATCTAAAAATAATCATTACCTTTGCTCTGCAAAAAAAATAATTAATAAATAAAAGAATATATACTATGTTGAAGACTATCCTGTCTATCTCCGGTAAACCGGGATTGTACAAACTTGTTTCGCAAGGAAAAAATATGTTGATTGTTGAATCAATCAGTGCAGATAAAAAACGTTTCCCCGCTTATGGTAATGAGAAAATCATCTCTTTGGCAGATATAGCAATGTATACAGATGATGCAGAAGTACCTTTGTATGATGTGCTGGAAGCTATGAAGAAAAAAGAAAATACTGCAGCTGCTTCTATTGACCCTAAAAAAGCTACTCCGGAACAGTTACGCGAGTATTTAGGAGAGGTATTGCCTAACTTTGATCGTGAACGAGTATACGTTGCGGATATTAAGAAACTGATTTCTTGGTATAACATCTTAATTTCGAACGGAATTACAGAATTTAAATCAGAACCAGAAGCTGAAGAAGAGGTTGCAACTGATGAAAAATAAGTAATGAAACATTGATGGCTTAAATACATAAATGTAATAAGGAAAGCGTGATAATGATTCAAATTGTCACGCTTTCTTGTGTTTATATAAGTACGAGTAAGCAAAGAATCCCCTTTAGTGTTCTTTAAGCAATCTTATGTTTGCATGAATATTTTATTGTTTATATAGTAAATAAACATAGTTTTTCTCTATCTTTGTGACTGCTAATATACGCACAAAATATGGATGTAATAACAAATAAAGAGGTAAACGTTTATCTTGATAATGAAAAAGGAACATTGTGCTTAACAGGAATGTTGGTAGGTACAATGGTATTTTTATATGATTCGCAGGGGGAGCTGAAAGAGAAACATAGATTTGCCTTGCCTTCGCTCACTTTAGAGATATCTAGAAAAGGTACTTATGTCTTAGTCATGAGCCATCCTAATTGTCAGCCGGAAGTAAGAAGAATTATATATTCAGGAGTATAAAAAAGCCGATATGCTCACTTGGGAACATACCGGCTGTCCTTATAACAACTAACTATAATTTAGTTTCTGAACACTAATCCGTCTCCGTTTGAGTCAACGATGATTGCTTTGCTTCTGTCGACTTCCTGAGACAATAACTTTTTCGACAGATCGTTCAGTAGATAACGCTGGATAGCTCTTTTTACCGGACGCGCTCCAAATTCAGGATCATATCCTACCTGGGATAAGAAATTCAAAGCAGCATCTGTCATTTCCAGTTCAACTCCGTTTTCTGCAAGCATCTTTTGTACACCTTTGATTTGTAAGAGTACAATTTGCCTGATTTCAGTTTCTGTCAGCGGCAGGAACATGATTGTTTCATCAATACGATTCAGGAATTCCGGACGAATGGTTTTCTTTAGCATATTCATCACTTCCTTTTTCGTTTCTTCGATAACTTCTTCCTTATTCGAACCGCTCAGTTTCTCCATCTGACTTTGTATATAAGAACTTCCCATATTTGAAGTCATGATGATGATGGTGTTTTTGAAGTTGACTACTCTTCCTTTGTTGTCAGTGAGTCGTCCGTCATCCAGTACTTGCAACAGGATATTGAAAACATCCGGATGCGCTTTTTCGATTTCGTCGAACAAAACAACTGAGTAAGGTTTCCGGCGAATGGCTTCTGTCAGCTGGCCGCCTTCATCGTATCCAACGTATCCCGGAGGTGCTCCGACCAGACGAGAAACACTATGCTTTTCTTGATACTCGCTCATATCTATGCGCGTCATCATCGATTCATCGTCAAAGAGGAATTCCGCCAATGCCTTTGCCAATTCGGTTTTACCGACACCGGTTGTTCCGAGGAAGATAAAAGAACCGATCGGGCGTTTGGGATCCTGTAATCCGGCACGACTACGGCGTACGGCATCTGCAACCGCTTCAATCGCTTCGTCCTGTCCAATCACTCGTTGATGGAGTTCGTCTTCCAAATGCAATAATTTATCTTTCTCACTTTGCATCATTTTGCTGACAGGGATGCCCGTCCAGCGTGAAACAACGTCAGCGATGTCTTCAGCGTCCACTTCTTCTTTGATCATGGCTTTATCACCTTGCATACCACGAAGTTTCTCCTGCGTATCTTCTATCTCTTTGTCCAGAGCCTGGAGCTTTCCGTAACGGATTTCGGCAACTTTTCCATAGTCTCCTTCACGTTCCGCTTTCTCTGCTTCGAACTTCAGATTCTCTATTTCCACTTTGTTTTGCTGGATTTTATCCATCAGCGTTTTTTCACTTTGCCATTTAGCTTTGAAGGACTTCTCAACTTCTTTTAGTTCGGCCAGTTCTTTGCCGATAATTTCTAGTTTCGGCTTATCATTTTCACGCTTAATGGCTTCACGTTCGATTTCTAACTGTTTGATCTTACGTGAGATTTCATCCAATTCTTCCGGAACGGAATCTACTTCCATACGTAGTTTGGCTGCTGCTTCATCCATCAGGTCAATTGCTTTGTCCGGCAAGAAACGGTCAGTGATGTAACGGCTGCTCAGTTCTACGGCTGCTATGATGGCATCGTCTTTGATACGTACATGATGATGGTTCTCGTAGCGTTCTTTCAATCCACGAAGGATGGAAATGGTACTCAGAGTATCCGGTTCATCTACCTGTACAATCTGGAAACGACGTTCCAATGCTTTATCTTTCTCGAAATACTTCTGATATTCGTCGAGAGTGGTTGCACCGATCGAACGTACTTCTCCACGTGCCAATGCCGGTTTCAGAATATTTGCAGCATCCATTGCTCCTTCGCCTTTGCCGGCGCCTACCAGTGTATGAATCTCATCAATAAACAAGATTATATCACCTTCTGATTTCTTAACCTCATTGACTACTGATTTTAGTCGCTCTTCGAATTCTCCTTTATATTTTGCTCCTGCAACCAATGCTCCCATATCGAGAGAGTAGACCTGTTTGTTTTTCAGGTTTTCGGGTACGTCTCCCCGGAGGATACGATGCGCCAATCCTTCTACGATAGCTGTCTTACCTGTACCCGGTTCACCGATCAGAATCGGATTGTTCTTGGTTCGTCGGCTTAATATTTGCAGTACCCGTCGGATTTCTTCGTCACGTCCGATTACAGGGTCCAGTTTGCCGCTGCGGGCGGCTTCGTTCAGATTGATAGCGTATTTCTCCAATGACTGATAGTTGTCTTCACTGGATTGAGAAGTAACTTTTTCTCCTTTTCTGAGTTCATTGATAGCGTTACGCAATTCTTTTTCCGTCATTCCGGCATCTTTCAGGATGGTGGATACGGTACTTTTTACAGTTAGCAAAGCCAATAGAATATGTTCCAATGAAACAAATTCATCCCCCATTTCTTTAGAATACTGGGTTGCTTTCTGCAATACTTCATTAGATTCTCTGCTCAGGTAAGGTTCTCCTCCGGAGACTTTAGGCAAAGAATCGATCTGTTTGTCAACGACTAGGGCTACTTGTTGCCCGTTCATTCCTAATTTTTGGAAGATGAAGTTAGTCACATTTTCGCCTACCTTCATCACTCCATGCAGGATATGAGCAGGTTCAATCGCCTGTTGTCCCCGACTTTGTACGAGATTCACGGCCTCCTGTACCGCTTCTTGAGATTTGATGGTAAAATTGTTAAAGTTCATATGGTTGTTCTCCTTTCTTTTTTCATGATTTTAATAACACTTGAAAGGGCTCAAAAGATTTGCCAAGTAGAAAAATATGACAAAATAGCATGATTATAAGGGAGTTAGAAGACAAAATGACCTTTTCCATCTGAATGATACTGACGAATTTGCCGCGAAATGAAGTGAATAAATAAAAGTATTGTAGTATCTTTATCCGCTGTAATCATATTATAAATAAGGTATGAATGATAAACCTCAAATAAAACTGTCTGAAACAGTAGTATTGATTGATGCTGCTTTCTTGAATTTTGTAATTACAGATATGAAAGGTTACTTTGAAGAGACTTTGCGACGTTCTTTACAGGATATAGACCTTTCTATGTTGACCACTTATCTGACCCTGGATGCCGGAATTACGGAAGGGAAAAATGAAGTACAATTTCTTTTTGTTTACGATAAAGAGTCCGATCAGCTTGTACATTGCCATCCTTCCGATTTGGTGAAGGAATTGAATGGAGTCGCTTTTCAGAGTCCTTACGGTGAATATTCATTTGCAAGTGTTCCTTCGGAAGGGATGGTTTCACGCGAAGATTTGTTTTTGGATTTATTGTCTATCGTTGCTGATTCGGCTGATGTGAAAAGGATGATTGTCGTTTCTTTCAACGAAGAATATGGAAAGAAAGTATCCGATGCGTTGCATGAAGTGAAAGGCAAGGAGATTATCCAGTTTCGTATGAATGAGCCTGAAGTGCAGGTAGAGTATAAGTGGGATATGTTGGCATTCCCTATTATGCAAGCATTAGGAATCAAAGCTGAAGAACTATAGTCTTTGTGTTTAATTCATGATCTTTAATTTTAATCCTCAAATAACTTAAATAACAAGGTGTCCGATTTTCGTTTAAAAGTATTTCAGAGCGTAGCGAAGAATCTGAGTTTCACAAAGGCGTCGCAAGAATTGTTTGTCAGCCAGCCTGCTATCACTAAGCATATTCAGGAATTGGAGACTTATTATCAGGCTCGTTTGTTCGAACGTCAGGGTAGTAAGATCTCATTGACTGTTGCCGGTGAATTACTGCTGAAGCATAGCGAAAAGATTTTAGATGATTACAAGCGGCTTGAATATGAAATGCATTTGCTGCATAACGAGTATATTGGAGAGTTGAAACTGGGGGCTAGCACGACGATTGCTCAATATGTTCTGCCCCCTTTATTGGCTCATTTTATTGCGAAGTTTCCACAAGTCAATCTTTCCGTCCTTAATGGAAACTCTCGGGGAGTGGAGGTCGCTTTGCAAGAACACCGGATTGAATTGGGATTGGTGGAAGGTATTTTTCGTTTACCTAATCTGAAATATACTTTGTTTTTGCAAGATGAACTTGTTGCGGTAGTGCATGTGAACAGTAAACTAAATATTCAGGAGGAGATAACACCTGCAGAATTGCCGAATATCCCTTTGGTTTTGCGTGAAAGAGGTTCGGGGACGTTGGATGTATTTGAACGTGCTTTGTCGCAACACAATCTGAAGCTGTCTTCTTTGAATGTTCTGATGTATCTTGGTGGTACGGAGAGTATCAAGCTCTTTTTGGAACATACTGATTGTATGGGAATTGTCTCTATCCGGTCGGTGCATAAAGAGCTTGTGGCCGGCACTTTACGAGTAGTTGAGATAAAAGGGATGCCGATGTTGCGCGAATTTAATTTTGTGCAGTTACAAGGGCAGGAGGGAGGATTATCTCAAGTTTTTATGCGCTTTGCGGGGCATCATAGCAAGAACTTGTAGGTTAGACCTCTTCCATACGTACCATTTCCCAACCGCAGAACTGTATTACGATGCAGTGAAGTTGCGTGCCTTGACATAGTAGGCGGACTTTCGGACTTGCAGCATAACCATGAATCTGAGTGACCGCTTCTTCCCATTGTTCGGCAGACTGGGCGTTAAATTTTTCTTTGGGCAGATATTTCAGTTCTACTATATAGCTGTGTGCAATTTCTGCATAGCGTTGCAGGTCAGGCATAAGAAACATGTCGCAAAAGCCATGATCCAATTCTATTTCGGGTGCTGTCAGGTAATAGGCATTCACACTCAGATAGGCTGTGAAGAATCCCTGAATGTTACGTTCTCCCTCAATACTGCTGCGAACGGAAGAATTATCTTTGTAAGCTTTGGCTATAAATTCCAATGCAGGTCGCCATTCGCCGTCAAATGCCATGTCGTTGAAGAGTAGCTCTATATCTATCAAATTGATATAGTGGTGATTTTGATACTCCTCTAGGATGTATTCATAATATTGTTTGCGGACATTTGTATTGGGAATCCCCAAGATAGTCAGATTGCCACGTGTCCCGATGATAGTCAGCATACCATAATAGAATAGTAAACTGGGAAATATTTCCGGATTCGTGATTTGGTCTGCGGAAAAAGATTGGAACAGGTTAGTGATGATTTTCCCTTCTTCAGCGATGCGCTTGATAACGCCTTTGCGGTTGCCGTCAAGTCGGTCAAGCTGAATCAGCTTTTTCATCTTGTTATAATCCGTACGGGTATTAGGATCAATCATCTGTTCGGGGGATACTCCTAGCTGAATTCGATTGCGAAGGTAGTAAAGTACCATGTCGCAATTGAACATTTTGGGATCAGAATTCAGGCTTTGGCGTGCAAAACAATAATTGTCATACCACGGTTTCATTTCTCGTACCATCTCCTCGATGTCCCCTTGCAGTTGGTCTGTTTCTTTATAATATTGGAACATAGTGCGCACATCCTTTTCGGAAAATCCCAGCATTTGGTTAAATACCGGATTAGTGCTGATATTCCAACCGATGTTATACCCACTCGACAGATCATCTAGTGTTACAGGACTGACACCGGTCATAAAGATACGGTCGAACATGCCTTTGTAATTTTTGAAAGCATCACGATAGAAGCCGCTTGCGTGGGTGATGGCACGATATATTTCGTTGCCTTTTTCGTTGAGAACGACATTGGTGAAGTTATCGTATTCATCTATAATAAGATATAGGGGATAACCTAATCGTTTAGCTTCGTCGTCAAGAATGTGAAGTTTGTCAATACCTTTTTCCGCTGTACTGAAACGTTCTATGAACTCATTTGTGTAATATTTACGATACCGATTGAGAAAACCGTCTAGCTGTACAGCACTGTAAGAATCGAATCTTTGTGGCAGTTCATCCATATTTCCACCGATTTTGGAAAAGTCAAGATGAAGCATTTGGTATTTGCCTTGAAGCGGAGTAGCATGCTGTCCGATCCAAAGATTACCGAAAAGTTGCTGGAACTTGTCTTTTTGTGAAAGGTCATAATAAGCTCGGAGCATACTAAGCAGCAGACTTTTGCCGAAACGTCGGGGACGAATGAATATCAGATAGTTGGCTTGATCTTCCAATATGGGAATATACATTGTTTTATCCACGTAATAGCGGTTTTGCATGATTACGTCCTCAAAGTTGGACATGCCGTATGGTATTTTTTTTATTGCTTCCATAACTGTATATTTTTCTGCTTCTTGTCTTTCTGATTCCTGTTTCTCAAACAATTACTCGTCAAAGATAGTTCTTTTAAGATGGATATTCCATTCTTGTGCGTTTATTTTCCGCTGTGATTATCACTACTGTTTTTTGAGTAATGGCTATTCAGCCGCTTCTAGAAAAGAATTATTTTTTATCTCTCATACTCTCATTGCATTTTGATAAATAATTGATTGCTATCTATTTATGGAATGAGAGATACTTTGAAAACTCTTATCTCTCATCCTTTTCGGGCGAAATATACCTTAAAAACAGGCATCTCTCATCATTTTCGGGGATATCTCTCACGATCTCTCATCCTGTTCTGCCGTTTCTTCTGTAGTTACTATTTTCTTAATATAGATTCTGTGTGAACCTCTTCCGGCAATATCAATGCCTGAATCCGGCAGAGTACCCCATTGTTTCAGCTCCTTCGTGGCTGCTGTTTGCAGTAGTCCGGTCATTTTTCGATATTCGTGGACAGTGAGGAATGAATGTTCTTCAAGGTACTTTACTGCTAATGCCAGCCGTTGTTCCGGTGTGAACTTTTGCGAGGAACGCTGTGGCTTCCAGGGTGCTCTTTCCAGCCGGCATCTTTCATTGATGTTTCTTAGCATCGTCCGGTCTACCCGGAAATTTACGCCTCCCACAAAGATACTTTGTGCGTTGCGGTGCTCTTTTCCTTCTCCTACTTCTTCCCGTTCCTTATCTCTTCCCAAGATCAGTGACGGGGTAAATGTTCCTATTCCATCTATTTTGACCGAACGTCCTCCTGCCATCAGATGCGCCATTTCAATAGCGGTCTGAAGCAGTACACCTTCTATATTTCCTGCGCTGAATCCGCTGACGTCGCTGACCCTCTTTGCCAGTTCTTTTATACTTGCATTGTCTATCTGCGCAAACTTGGGATAAGTAATTCTCTTGCCCGTCTTTTGCATGTCGGGCATCTCTTCCATAATGTATCGTGCCATATTGTTTCAGCCTTAAAGTATTAATAGATAAGTTGCTTTCTGTTAGGAGTAAACTTCCTTTCTTCTAATAGTAAACTTCTTTTTGGTTAATTATAAACTATAAATGAAGTCTTTGTTTTTATAAATGCAAGTTGCATTTGTAAAAATGAAACTTTTGTTTTTATAAACAAAGCTTGCGTTTATAGTTTACTGTCATACAAAGATAAGTTTTCCATTTGAGAAAAAGAAGTTTATCCTTAATAAAGAATATTTTGTCTGTTAATAGACTGGAGGATAAGTAATAGAAGACTATAATATAGTACGATAGTGAGTAAATGAAGTGTATATATAGGTTTTATAGTTTAAAATCAGAAATATAAGAAGAATTCTTCTAGTATTTTTTGCGCTTATAGATAATCTTTTATATTTTTGCGAATGAAGTCTATGGTGATAGTCTTCAAAGTTTTATAAAAGAAAAAATTGTAAGAAGCGTTGTGCTTCATTCTTGTTTCTGAAAACCTGAGAAACTTTCAAAACGTACAAGAATGGCATAGGCGATTCTCGCGTCGTATAGGCGTGGGTCTGCTGTCTATTCATTTGTACGTTTGGGTTTTCTCAGGACCTTCAGAAACAAATGATAGCACGCAGTTCCGCGCTTCTTTTGTTTATTAATACCTTAGAGGAACGTGAGGATAAAGAATCTTTATTTATGAAAACTAAAAAACAAACACTTAATGGAAGCGAATTAGCAATGTTATTTCAAGCTTTTGCCAAGAAGTTATTTGTCCGTCCACAAAAAGGGGATATATTCTCTGTTTCTACCCATTTGGCCGATAATAGTTGTGATTTCTATTTCAGATTAGATTATTACGAACTATTGGAAAAAGATTTTCAAGAAGCGTATACACTGGGCAAATTTGCACAAAGTAATGCTAATAAGGAGTGGGTAAATCTAATGAAAAAGATCCAATCTGCTCAAGATACTTTTCTCGAAGATTCTTCTGCTTTGGAAGATTATTATGAATCAGTAAATAGATTTTGGAAATAGCTGTAGATTATCAAGAATAAATATGAAAAAAGAATATCGTTCATTTAACGGAAGAGATTATTTAGCTTTATCCGTTGTTTTGAGAAATTTAGGTAGATTGGAAATCTTAGAAGAGTTTCTAGTATTTAAACAGCATATTATAGGTGTTCCCAATTATGACCCTAGAGCGGTGACCAACGAAATGTTTGGATATGATGAAGATGATTTTTGTAATGATTTAGAGGCATTTGTTGATATTATAAATGCAAATGATAGAGGAGAAGACACCTTTTTTGTTGCGCTTGATATTTTTATAGATAAACATGTTGATACATATCATCGCTTAATTGATACTGATTTGCTGTGTTCAGTCTCCATTTTAGTCGAGTTAATGGGGACTGTTGCTGCATATAGTAATGAAGAATTAGATTTAAATGATAAAGTTGGTATTTTCAAATCTTTAGTCAGAAGGGAGATATCTCGTTGTCAAGATGTTTTTTATGTGGTGAAATATCGTTTAGAAGGAAATATTCAAAAACCTTATTTGGTGAAATATTAGATATAAAAGAACCATTGAATTAATCTATAAATATGACAAATCTTGAAATCGTAATTCATAATAGCTATATAGCTAATGAATTGTTTCATACTGATAGAAATGAGTCGGAACTATATCTTGGTAAGATTCTAGAGTTGACTTTTACTCAACATGATTTTTTACTAAAAATACCAGGACAAGATGCCGCTGCTGTAGGAGAGGCTTATTTGAATTTGTTAGATGCTATAAATGATCCGGAATTTTATCAGACATTTTCGACGCTTGGATATTATTTTTTGTCTTGTGGCTTAAAATTTAATTCTTCAAATATTAGAGCATTGGATAAAAGAGTTTTACTCTTAAATTTAGGAGCAAAATCGTTTTGTCAAACAATTGCCAGAGTGAAAAATTACTTTTTGACAGACCATATAGATTTCAATGATTGGCAACATTTTCCGAAAGCTATTAAATCGGTTTTATTATTGGAATATAAAGACTTTGAAATGTTATCTAGAATGGTTCAACTTCCTCGTGATATGTTTTTACGTAGACAATGGTTGAAGGGTGCTGTAGAAAAAGGATATTTTGATGATTTATGTTCAAAAAGAAATATTATAAAATCAAGTTTGTCATTACACGATGATATTATGAATCACTTACATGAGGAAATAGTAAACAAAGGAACCTTTTATTTTTGTAGTTGAACTATGGAGAATCTTATCTTATTATATAATAATTCTTTGAATTTTAATTTGAAGCAGACGATGAATGATGTAAGTGATTTGCTATATAATATTCAAAGTTTGAAACAACTTCAGCACGATATTGATAAAATACAAAGTATAAAGGATGGAGCACAATTACAAATAAATATGGCATGCTTGGCTTTATTGAGGCAATATCTATTGGATGAATCTATCGTGGGCCCCATGTTATTTCGTAACCTTATTCGAAAATATTATCCATTAAGTGATGAGCAAATCGTTAATTATGAAGATTGTATTTACAAAGGAGTACATAAGATTGTAGTGGATAATAAATTTACAAATGATCCACGTGGCTGGTATTACATAACAAACTTAAATGTGTTATATCGAAAAGGATCTGAATTTTCTATCGGTGATAGATTATACAGAGTATGTTATAAGCGTTTTCGTTCTACTGTGAGATGCTATGATGTTATTCCATCCACTTTAGTTTCTGAAATATCATCATTTGATGATCTGCGTGAATTATGTGAACTAAAAACAGATAGTCTTCGAGTCTATATTTTTCGTTCTAATTATAATATTGATTTTCATAATATTTCTCAGGTTTATGATAATTTGGCTGAAAATGAATTTACTAAATGGGATTGGAAACTAGTAAGTAAAATAAAGAATGCTAAAAGTGTTTATTGGTGGTTGGGAGATTTATTGAAGAATAATGGCTTTTTTGCTCAAATGGGTGTAAGAAATGTTGCAGAAACATTAACTCAGTTACAGCATTTATTGGGTACAGAATCTGTGATAGCGCAAAGTGATTTGGATGAAGTGATTGAAAGGTGTGAGAAAATGGGTCTTAAGCTATATTCTTATAGTCCTAATATATCAAAAGAGTTTATAGTTGAACACCAAAATGATCTTGATTGGTTAGTCCTTCGGAAAAATCCTTATATTCAATGGGATTTGGAATTGATAAATTTGTTTCTTAGAAAATACAAGAAACTTGTTCCTGAAAATGAATGGTACAAGAGTCTGAATGCCTCCCGTACTATGTATTCTGCCATTGAAAATCTTCTGAATGATCAGGTGTTGAATGATATAGAGAAATTGTATGAATTATGATTGAATGTTTTGAATTGGATATAATTATGAACTCTTATTTTAGAATTTACCGAATACTATTGTTACTAATATATTCATGTTTTATTTTCTTGTTTTCTTGCAGTGAAGAGAACAAAAAGAGTGAAGTTAGAGTAGAAACAGAAATTGTACCCACATCTGAATGTGAAACAATTTTTAGTCAAGGAATCAATGTTCCATCAGAAGGTGAACGGAGAATTATATCTTTTTCTACTAACAAGGATTGGTCTGTTTCCCTAGCCAAGACACAGAGTGGGGACAATTGGTGTACGGTTTCTCCTTCAAATGGTAAAGCTGGAAATGTCACATTAACTGTTGTAGTGGCTGGTAATACAGGATATGATGACAGAAATGTTGTATTAAAGATCAGTGCTGATGAATTGACTAAAAATATAATGATCAATCAAAAACAAAAAGATGCTTTAACATTAACATCGGATAGATTTGAGGTTGATAAAGAAGGTGGAATTATTAATTTGCAAGTTAAGTCGAATGTAGATTATAAAGTCATCGTTGCTGAAAATTGCAGTGATTGGATTGAGCCTGTTGTTTCTGAACGTACTCGTAGTTTATCTGATCGTTTTTATTCTTTTAAAATATCCCCAAGTGAAGAATATGATAAACGTGAAGGAGAAATCATCATCACTTCTGGCGAACTAGCTGAAACGGTGAAGGTCTATCAGACAGGTTCTGCTATTCTTATTCTTTCTCAAAATGAATATACTTATGGCTGTGAAGCAGGACGGATATCAATTGATATTAGCAGTAACTTTGAGTATGAAATTGATATGCCTAAGGTTGATTGGATTAAATCTGCAGATGAAACTCGTACTGTTTCAAGCCATACTCTTGTTTATGAGATAAGTGCAAATACCACATATGATGATCGTGAGGCTGTTATAGTATTCAAGGATGCCAACGGCGGTAAGAAAGAAAGTGTATCCATTAAGCAAAAACAGAAGGATGCTATATTGCTTTCAAGTAACAAGGTCGAACTTTCTCAGGATGGTGGAACATTTTCTGTTGATGTTAATAGTAATGTCGGGTACTCTATTGAAATTCCTTCTTCATGCAGCAGTTGGATTAGCAGAGTTCCTTCTTCAGATAAAGTTCATCGTGCATTATCAAAAACAACATCTACATTTTCCGTAGCAAGCAGTGATGAGTATGATAAGCGTGAAGGTGAAATCTATTTCAAATATAACGATATCAGTGATACTCTGAAGGTTTATCAGAGTGGTGGCGCAATTCTTGTTCTTACTCAGTCTTCTTATAATATTGATGGAAATACGACAACAATCAACATTCAACTGAAGAGTAATATTGGCTATAACGTGTCAATTTCTAATGATTGGATTATAGAAGTACCTACTCGCTCTGTATCAAATAGTATGAAGAAATTTAATATTATGTCCAATACAACAGGTGAGAACCGTACTGGCAAGATCACTTTTGCTTCCTCAGACGGAATGAAGACGGCAACAGTAACCGTTACGCAGGCTACTGTCGTGAAAGCCACGGCACTTGAAATGTCTTTCTACGGAACACTATATGCTTATGTTGGCGATAGTTATAACTTCTTTGTTACTTGTAAACCAAGTGATGCAATAACTGATTATAAATGGAGTTCTTCTGATATCAAGGTCTTGACGGTTAATGGCAATGGAAGTAATGCAACAATTAAGATTGTAGGTTATGGAGAAGCGAATGTTGTTGTTAAAGATGAAAATAGTGGAGTATCTAAAGAATATACTGTTCATTCTCGAATATCTGACTTTTCTTGGAGTAATACAGGTGAGACTTATTCTATTTATCCTATGCTAACTTTAGCAGTAGGAGAATCTCAGAAAATTAGCTATACCTCCAAGCAAGGCGGTTCGATATTAAATCTTTTTGGTAATCTAAGCGATTTTGTATTCTATGAACCTGTAAATGTTGTTTCTGAACCTTCTATAATTTCTATTGATGCAGATGGGACTATTATAGGATTGAAAACAGGTATAGTTGGAATTAAGCCAACAGGATACATAACACGCCTAAGTAGCGGAAATGAGAGAATCTATGTAAATGTAATACCAGGATATACAGAGAGGGAGTACAATAATGATTTCTCTAACGCAAACACTATTAAGGATGGTCAGCCAACGAAATTCTCATTGTCTTCTATTAGTGATGTGGACGTATTTAAATTCAATAGAAAATCCACCTATATGTATATAAATCTAGAGTATCTTGGCAGTCTTAACGATGCAAACTATAGCAAGCGGTTGCGCTATGAGGTATATGATTCAAATTATAACCTTACCGGTAGTGGAACATTGTCACTTGAAGGAACAGGTCAAGTTTACGATCCTATGTTGAGATATGTAGGCTCAGGAAATATAGCATATGTGAGATTCTACTTTAGCGGGGACTACACTCAAAATTTTCCTGATGGATATTTTAAGGTAAGTATTGCTCCACAATAGACTAAAACGGCAAATGAGTAATTGGATATATAGATAACAATAGTAATAAAATCAGATAGTGGAAATCTTCAATTTAAGTTTGGACTAAAAATAAAAGATATGAAAGCATTTAAAATTATTTATCAGTTAGTGTTGTTGTTAATGTGCACGGCTGCGTGTAGCGAATACGATGATGGTGAATTATGGGATAGAGTTAATTCTTTAGATGACAGAGTTACCTCTATTGAGAATCAGTTGAAAGCATTGAATAATGATATCACATCAATCAGTGCTTTAGTAGGGGTACTTCAAAACAGGTTATATATAACCCATGTTGCTACATTAGAGGATGGTTATACTCTCACATTTTCAGATAGTTCACATATAACAATTTCAGATGGAAAAGATGGAGCTGATGGAAAGGATGCTCCGGTGATCAATGTTCGTTATTATAGTGGCAGATACTATTGGGTACAAACTATTAATGGTGAAACAACATGGCTTAATGATAGTGATGGAAACAAGATTCCTGCATCAGGAACGGATGCTGTCACGCCACTATTGAAAGTAGACTCTGATGGATATTGGATTATAAGCTATGATAAAGGCTATACTTATTCCAAACTACTTGACGAATACGGAAAGGCGGTTAAGGCTTCAGGGAAAGATGGTGACTCATTTTTTGAATCAATAGAAGCAACAGAAGATGAACTTAGATTAGTACTCAAAGATGGAACAGAAATAGTAATTCCTTTGGGAGAACAATCGCCATATAAAGCCGTGAATTTAGGACTTAGTGTGAAATGGGCTTCATTTAATTTAGGAGCAACAACATCTTCAGAGCGAGGTGGATATTATCTATGGGGAGATGTTGCTAATGCTGGAATCATGCCCAATTATCAAGCTCCTAATATGGATAATATCTGCGGTACTAAATATGACATAGTACGTGAAATGTGGGGAGGATCATGGAGATTACCTAATAAAGCTGAACAAGTAGATTTGATAAAAAAATGTACATGGACAAGAGTAACGGTAAACGGAGTCAGTGGTATGAAAGTAACAGGTAGTAACGGAAATAGTATCTTTTTGCCCTCTACGGGTTATATGCTTCCGGCAAGTGGACCGATAGGATCTACACAGCTAATGGACGAGAATAGTGGCTATTATTGGGTTGGAGAATCTTATGGTGATACTTACGGACGTTTTGGCTATGTTTTCTATTATAATTCTACAAGCTATTATTATAATGCTAGTTGGAATGCGAGTATGATTAAAATGGCAATTAGACCTGTAAAAGAATAATTTGTATTTAAGAATTACATCTCCTCCATCAATCCTTTAGCAATCCAAAGATATCTTTGAATTGCTAAAGGATTGATCTGTGCTCTTTTTTAAGTCGAATTTATCAATTATATGCAAAATGCATGTATCTTTGTATACATCAAGATCGTAGTATGAGAAGAAATATATGGCAGATTATAACTTACAGCGTTTTCTAGATGCCCAGCAAAGTGTTTATGAACAAGCACTTATAGAAGTGAAAAATGGGAAAAAATATTCTCATTGGATTTGGTACATATTCCCTCAATTAGAAGGATTGGGGATGAGTTATAATTCTCAGTATTATGGAATCAGCAGTAAAGAGGAGGCCGAAGCATATCTTGCTCATTCCGTATTAGGAGTGAGGCTCCGTGAAATAACATCGGCATTTTTGCAACTGAAAGGTAAGGCAGCGGTAGATGTATTCGGAGGATTGGACGCAATGAAAGTACTGTCGTGCATGACACTTTTTAATGAAGTTGCTTCTGATGATTTATTTCAGCAAGTGATTGATCTGTATTTTCAAGGCAGACCGGACGAGACAACAAAGAAAATACTAAATAAATATTAGAACTGATACTATATGGGCTGTTTAATGAATCTGTTATGGTTATTGTTGGGTGGTATCTTTACGGCAGTGGAGTACTTAATCTCAAGTATATTGATGATGCTGACTATTATTGGTATTCCTTTCGGTATGCAGACGTTGAAGTTGGCGGGACTTGCTTTGTGGCCTTTTGGTAAAGAGGTGAGGAGTGGACAGCGTTCAGGCGGTTGCCTTTATGTCTTAATGAATATTTTATGGATATTCTTGGGGGGAATTTGGATTTGTCTGTCACATTTGGTTTTTGGAGCTGTTCTGTGTATTACTATCATTGGGATACCTTTTGGCTTACAGCACTTTAAGTTGGCCGCACTGGCATTGTCACCCTTTGGGAAAGATATTGTAGAAGCATAATCTGATAACTGGAAAAAAATAATTATAACAAAAAGTTATAATACATAATTAGAAACGATTGGTTTGTCTTAGTTGTTTGCCGTACCTTTGTGCCCGCAAAATAATAAAAAGATAAATATATGATTTCAACAGCTACAAAAACGTTGCAAGCAAACAACAAGACGATTTACGTCGCATTACTTTCTACTTTGACTTTCTTTCTGTTTTTAGATTATATTCCAGGTTTGAAAATGTGGTCTGCATGGGTTACTCCTCCGGTAGCTTTGTTTCTCGGACTTATTTTTGCATTAACCTGCGGGCAGGCACACCCGAAATTTAATAAGAAAACTTCTAAATATTTGCTGCAGTATTCTGTAGTAGGGTTGGGATTCGGTATGAATCTTCAGTCGGCTTTGGCGTCCGGTAAAGAAGGGATGGAGTTTACTGTTATTTCTGTGGTAGGCACGTTGCTCATCGGCTGGTTTATCGGTCGTAAAATCTTTAAGATAGACAGAAACACTTCCTATTTGATTAGTTCGGGAACTGCCATCTGTGGTGGTAGTGCTATTGCGGCAGTAGGGCCGGTGCTGAGAGCCAAAGACAGTGAAATGTCTGTGGCATTGGGAACGATCTTTATTCTGAATGCTATTGCGCTTTTTATCTTTCCGGCTATCGGGCATGCTTTGGATATGACCGAACATCAGTTTGGCACATGGGCTGCCATTGCTATTCATGATACCAGTTCTGTGGTGGGAGCAGGTGCTGCTTATGGTGAAGAAGCGCTGAAGGTTGCTACAACTATCAAGTTGACTCGTGCTCTTTGGATCATACCGATGGCATTCGCTACTTCTTTTATATTTAAAAGTAAAGGTCAGAAGATAAGTATTCCCTGGTTTATTTTCTTCTTTATTCTAGCTATGATTGCGAATACATATTTGCTGAATGGCGTGCCGCAGTTAGGTGCCGCCATCAATGGAATTGCACGCAAGACATTGACTATTACCATGTTTTTTATAGGTGCTTCCCTTTCTTTGGATGTTCTGAGATCTGTCGGTGTCAAACCTTTGATCCAAGGCGTTTTGTTATGGGTAGTCATAAGTTTAAGTACATTAGCCTATATCTATTTCGTATAAAAAGTGAAAGAAATGTCCCCTATCTGAATCTGTACAGTGAAGTGACCCCAAAAAGTTGTACTGGTTAAACATTATCCATTAATTGAAAGAGT
>DXOL01000048.1:0-45619 GCA_019412825.1 Bacteroides thetaiotaomicron
GCAAAGATATGAAGAAGTAAAATTAAAGAAAAGACGACATCGCCGAGACGCTTACGTTTTCTACGCAAAATGCCTTCAATTTAGCTTATCTCTCATCCTTTTTCAGAGCATCTCTCATTCCCTTTCCTTGCGTAAGTAGGTAAAACTGTCTACCTTTTGAGGGTTAATATCTCATATATCAGTTTCAAATAACAGGTACTTTGTAGCTCGGATACCTTATATCTTTGCCATATCAAGCCTATATACTTATGTTTTCTTACCGACATCTTCATCGTTCCACCCGGGTGAAACGATCTTGCCACTAGAGTGGAGAGATCTGTTCACTACAGTGATGAGATCAGATCACTCGAGTGGAACGATGAAGATCTCCTATTAAAAATCTGATAACAATAGGTGAAAAGCACGACAGGATAGGGTCTTCTGCATAAGAGAAAGCGGTATATCTCGTCTATTCCATCATTTCTCTGCCTACAACGTTTATGAGCTTTAAGTCATAGTTATCATCGTGGGCATCTTGGAATAATTGCCAGATCATCACGCCGGCATAGTCGTTTTCTTTGATGAACTTACATTTGTTGGCTATAGTAGGGCGGCCGTTATAATAAGTCTTGCCTATATTATCCTTGTCGGCCGCTTCGTTTCCAAGATGTTTGAGTATGCCGCTATAGCGGATTCCACGAACGTCATCCACTGCGCCTTGCAGACTTTCCTCCCAGGAATATCCATAGAAAGGAAGTCCTCCCACTATTTTACTTTTGGATGCCCGGCATTGTTCATTCCAGTATTTGAGGTCTTTCACAAAGTCATCGTATGAAGCATGCTGGACCGGTTTATCGGTAAACGCTTCCCGGTCATAACTCATCAGGTTGATATAGTCGAAGTATTGTTCCCATTCGGTTCCGTAATTAAGCCAGCGGCTGTTGACGGCACAGGTCATCAGCATATTTTTCTCTTTTGCCAGGTATAAACCTCTGGCAAAAACCAATAATGAGGGGAAATTCTTATCCCAGTTGTCATATTCCTCATAATCGATGTCGAAGCCGTCCAGTTTATATTCTTTAGTGAATGCAATAATCTGCTGTATCAGTTCTTTTCTGGCTTTCGGATCATTGATGGCGGTAGTGAATTCTCCCGGACTGTTCTTAGCCAAAGATATCAGAATCTTGACATTATGCTTGTGAGCCGTTTCACGTACACTTTCAATTCTCTTCCGGACAGGATCGATGTTGAGTGTGCCGTCTGCTTTTACCCTTGCAAAGCTGGCATTGATATGCGTCAGATATTTCCATTCTATCGTAGGAAATAAACTTTCAAACTCCCAGTCGTCAAGCGCAAGGTAGCCGATAACTACTTTCTGGGTGACTTCCGGTTGGGGCTGAGGCTGCGGCTGAGGCACATTGGGTTCCTGTGTGTTGTTGGTATTAGAAGAGGGTCCGCAACTAGTGAATAAAATGCTTACAGCCGTTAATAATGCGTATAATAAATGTTTCATGTTTAATAAGTAAAAAAGATTTAATACCCGAAAACAAATAGAGGAATGAAAGTTTTGAATAGTCTCTATACTTCCATTCCTCCTTCTTTAGAAGTTCCTAAAAACCTTGGCTCTTACCTTAAAACCTATTTATCTAACTTGGTTATTTTTACCCAGTCAATTTCCATGATAGCAGGCAAGTTGGCATCATCGATAGGACCTGCCCATGAACCCGGTCTGTCTCCTCCTAATCCCATGTTCAGGATGAGATAGAATGAAGAATCTTTTGTGAACGGCCATTGCTTCATTTCTGCTTCATTCTCCAGTTTCAGGTTTGAATAAGAGAAAGTCTCCTGCCCATTGACGAAGAAAGTCAGTTTGTCTTCGCTCCATTCTAAAGCGTAGATGTTCCAGTCCTGATAATTGCAAGTTACTTGTGCGGTGTTGGACGGATCTTTGATGTTCAAATCATACGTGTAGTGAGTATGTATCGTATGATGGATCGCGGACTCCTGTTTCACATGTTCCATGATATCGATTTCTCCGCAATTCGGCCATCCGTCATAGATATATTTCTTCGGCATCATCCAGATAGCGGGGAATGCACCGTTGGGGTAACTGGTAATTTTGGCTTTTACTTCTACTCGTCCGAAGGTGAAGTCAAACTTGCCTTGTGTCTCGATACCTCCGGCTTTGTATTCGTCGCCTATTTTTTCAGCTTTGAGTATCAGTCTGCCGTCTTTTACGTAAGCCTGGTCATAGCTTTCGGACATTTCGTCGTTCCAGTCGGAACCTGCTTTCTGGCAGAGTACCCATTTGGTCGGGTCCGGATTGCCGTCCACGTCGAACTCGTCCATGAAGAGAACGTCCTTCATGGTGTCGTCAAACTTGGTCAGTACGATGGTATAGGTCGTTGTTTGATTGTCTTCGGTGGTGACGGTCACTGTCTGCTCTTTTTTCCAGTTGTGTACAAATGTTGCCGGGTCCGGTGAGATGGTGGCTCCGTCGCTCATTAGCGTATAGTCTACGCCGGTAATGGTATTGGCATCCTCAATCGTACCGATTTCCACTCTGTGAGTTGTCTGGTCTATCTTCCCATGATAATAGGAAGTCGTATTCGCTGACACATTATTTACTGCTACGGCAAAAGCGGTGAGCGGATATTTCTTTTCCGGAGTGATGTAATTGGTCTCATCATCCGAACAGGCAGCGGTGGAAAATCCGATGATTGCCATGTTCAGTATAAGTAATATTTTTCTTTTCATCATACTCTTTTCTTTTTATTGATTTTTGAGTTTGTTAGAAGCGATTGCCTGATTGGGGGAGTTCAGGCAATCACTATCCTTAGAGAATTAGTCTCCCCATACTAGTGGAGCGATGTATTCCCATTTAGTCAGTGTGGCGCTGCCGCCGGAAATTGTCATTGAGAAATTACCACCATCTTTGGTATCGGCGAATGGTACTTTGTAAGTATCACTTGTACCGTTAGCGTCTATCACACCGTCGCTGGTCGCTTTTCCTATGACTGTACCGTTGAGAATCCATTCCGAGTAAATCCATGACAGAGCCGGATCTTTGGGGTCTATTGCTTCGCGTATTTCGAATGATAATACGTTTGGCTTGCTGGTATCTACATCACGACCGCTGTTCTCATTATATACGTCACCGTTCCATGGTCTTGTACTTAATTGAGTCCGTTTGCTCAGAATATGGAAGCGAAGTTCTACATCTCCTCCGTCAAATGCTTTTCCGCTCCAAGAGAAGAAAGTAGTCAGACTGGCGTCGCCAAGCGGTTCCCAATAGAAGCTGTAATGACCCGGCATTAAGCCACCCGGTCCGGAGAAGGTACCACTGATGGATCTGTTTACTTCAGTAACCACAGGTCTTTGTGGATTCGCTTGTTTGATCTTGATAGTCTTCATAAGCGGAGTAGCGCCTTCGGCAGCTTTGGTGCTCAGTACGATAATTCCGGTACGGACAGAAGAGCCTTCGTGCGCGTCTACGTTAATCACGATGTCGGCAGAACCGTCGAATGAAGTCTTTTCGAAGTGATACCAGATATCATCCGCTTCGTTTTCTTTGGATACTTCCCATTCTGCATTCGATTCTACGTGGATGGTGAGTTGCTGAGCCTGTTCATACATAGCAAACCACTTGCCGTTTTCCGGTGTATCCGGTGTCAGCAATACACCGTCTTGTATGCATTGTACTTCTCTGGCTATTTTCCCGTGCCGGTCATAGATGGTTACAATACCGGTACGTTGTTCGCCTGTATTCGGTGAAGCGGTGACGGTGATTTCTCCGTTCATTTCGCCCGATGCTCCGGATTGGATGAAGAGCCAAACATCACCGTCTGTTACTTTAGCAGTCCATTTCTGATTGCTGAGTACGCTGAATGTTTCGCTGTTTCCTTCCTGGTCGATCATATCCACGCCTTCTACATTCAGATAAGCAGTACCTTTCTGAGTCAGAACGAATCTTTTTCCGGTCCAGTAGTCACTTTTAATGTTGAGCGTGTCTATACGGTCGTCCAATTCAGTGTTTTCTTTGCAGGTAACAGTTACGGTGTAGGTTTCACCTGCCTCACCCGTACTGGGTGAGATGGTGTACCAATCATATTTTCCGAATACTTCCCACGGGTCAGTTGACTTGACCTGGAAGGAGACGGGTTCCGGATTTTTCGCTTCAACCAGATAGGAGTCTTCTACTCTATAGCGCAGGTCTACCCATTTCTCTGCTTCACTGTCATCGCAACTCTGCAATAAAGAGAATGCAGGTAGCAATGTGGCGAGAGAAATGCCTGTAATTATTGATTTTCTGATATTTAATCTCATACTCTTGAATTTTAGGGTTCGGTTATTATTCTACTGGTTCCCATGTGATAGACTTCACGGTGAAATTGGAAGCTTTATTTGTGGTATGCATCCTGAAGTATACAGGTGCTCCCGGTTCGGTTGCATAAGGATCGGTTATGTTATTATCTAATACGGCAACCTCAACACCATCAATAATCAGTTTAAGAACTAATGCGTTCGAACCTTCTTCTTTGTTGACAACAAGGAATTCGATCTTCTTCACTACATTCGTTTGTTCCGATGTCCAGGTAAATGTTTTCTGAGTCCAGTTTAAGCCTGAACCTCCACAAGTAAAGTTACTTTCTTTATTTGCGTAGAAATGCAAATGGAAGTTTGTATTTCCTGAGTTGGGCCACATATTAAACTCAATCCAATCTTCTCCAGTTAAATTGATAGATTCGAAATCGAATGCGAGACGTCCTTTTTTGAATAAATAGTTGGTGACTATTCCACTGCCATAGAATGTCATGTAACCGGTTTCCTCATCCACAACATAGTTATCCGCTCCTCCTTCTTTCCAGAAAGCAGTACCCTGACTGATGTCGAACGTAATGCCGTCAAATCCGTCGATGACTTCTTTGGTCTTCATAATGATGTGGCCGACACGGTTTACTAACAGATTATTAGTCGTTGTTGTCGTTACTTTCAATTCTGTTTCACTCAGTGCCTCAGCTTTCAGCCAACTCTGATATTCCTTAGGGACTTCAACTTTCCATTCTTTGTTTGCACGAATCAGTACAGTCTTTTCCATATCACTGCCTGTTCCGGCCAGGCTGATCGTTGTACTTTCGGGATCTTCTTCCAGTTCAATGATCACTCCATTCTGAGTAATGGTAAAGGTGTATTCTTCAAACTCAGTTTTTACAGTCAGCGTGCCTGCTCTCTTGGCGCCTGCATTGGCGGGCAGTGTCACAGTTACGGTTTCTGCTATGGCATCTTCATTACCTGTACCGGATGTTTTGTCGATATTGGAAAGGAAAGCGGTGGAAGGAATGATTTCCCAAGCTTTGTTGGAAGCAATGGTAAAGGTGATGCTGCCGCCTTCTGTCGGTACCAATTCATCGTAAGGAACCACCACCAGGTCTTCTTTCGAAGCCTGCTCGATAGTAACTACCTTGGTGCCTTCAACGCCTTCTGCCTTGATAGTCAGTTTGGCTGTACGTGCTTTCTTTCCTGTATTGTTTTCCATTGTCACCACAATCTCCGACACCAGTGAACTGGCTGCACTCATCGAAGGAGTCGGCTTACACCACTGCTGGTCGCTTTCGATCGTCCAGGGAGTGTTGGAGCTGATGTTGAACACTACATTGCTTGGAGAAGTTGCCAAAGCAGTGTAAGACTCCAGAGCATCTATCTGGATATTGAGAGGGCCTTCCGGCTGTGAGTCGATGTCGAACTCCTGGCATGCTACAAAACTGAATGTGCACAGTGCAAGAATCAGTTGCATTAACGTGTTGCTATATAACTTTTTCATATATCTTTTAAATATTAGATTAGACAATTAATTACCATCCTGTGTTTTGAGGATTTAAGTTTGTATTCTTGTATAGTTCGCTTTGAGGGATCGGATACAGATACATGCAATCTCTCCAGTTACGGGTTTCGTAAAGGTTCTTGTAGAAGTTGAACGTACCGTCCGCCTGCTTCTCGATCTTTACTCCGTATAGTTCCCGTTGGGTAGTATCGGCAATCTTCCATCTCCGTACATCCCAGAAACGATGGTCTTCGAAAGCAAACTCTACACGCCATTCGTTGTATAGACGTTCCATGAATTCATCTTTTCCCATGGAAGGAATCAATGGCATATCGGCATTCTTTCTTACTTCATTGATAGCCCACAGAGCAGAATACTTATAAGTCTCATCTGTGTAATTGACATCATTGAAAGCGTTGACCATAGATTCCGCATACGTTAGCAATGTTTCCGCATAGCGGTAAATCACCCAATGATGCTTGCTGACAGCTTCTTTACCTGGTTCGAAGCTGGTAGCTTCCTGAATGTATTTGCGCAGGAAGTATCCAGTCGGTGAACCGCCTTGTGATACGATTCCGTCGTCGGCGCCACCTTTGAAGGTTTCAATGGTGTAGTCTTTAAACGACATTCCGTTAGCAAGAATAGCGCGGTAGAAACGTTTGTCACGATTCTCATAAGGTGATTGCGGGTCAAATGCAGGGTCTTCGCAAACCCATCCTGTGTTTTCTAGGGTTACTTTGTAACCGTTGACTGTCTCGAATGCGTCCACAAGGTTTTGTGATGGGTAATTGCTGTATGGGATAAGACTGGAAGTACGTAACCCCGCAGTCATGCGAAGCGGGAAGTTAAACATTTCGAAGTTCAAATCATCACCATTGATCCTCATCAGTACAACTTCTTTTGAGTCGAGGTTGTTGGCACTCTCCTGGGGGTCGAGAGAGTAAAGCCCTGTGTTGATAATATCTATTGCTGCTTTGGCAGACTTTTTCCACAATTCGGTATCCATAGAAGGATTGTGTAGCTTACTGGCAGCATATAGCAGTGCTTTTGACTTTACTGCCATTGCAAAGCCTTTGGTCACTCTGCCGATTTCCGCTCCCGGTTCGTTTACATAGCTGTCCGGCAAGTTATTGGCAGCGTCGTCGCATTCACTGACAATGAAGCTGATTACTTCGCTGAATGGTGTCTTGCCGATTGTATTGGCTTCCTCTTCAGTCAGTACTTCCAATGGCATGGCGATGTCACCGTAGCGGCGTGCCAGTTCAAAGAAGTAGTGTGCCCGCAGCACTCTGGCTTCGTAAGGGAAATATTTCAGCTGCTTCATCCAGTTTGTATATTGTCCGTCGTGCTCATAGCGTGTGAAGTCCACTTGGGCAATCTCTGCTATAAAACTGTTGGCGGCACGTATACCACGATACAGGGTCCATGAATCGTCATAAGTTTTAATAGGCGACCAGTTACCGTTATTGGTATTCTGGATATTATCTGCATAGGCTCCGAATTCGCCGTCATCACTGGCACAGTCGCGCATGGAATACATGTCTTCGGTGAAGAGTCCACCGGAGGTCGCAAACAGTTGGTAGCCTTGTGGCATGTAGGAGTATACGTGGGTAAGCATTGATTTGCTTGTACCGAAATACTTGTACATGTCTTCTTTTGTCTTCAGGTTGTTCGTTTCATCAAAGTCAAGGTAGTTGCACGAAGCAAAGACCAACGAAGACAAAATGGTTAAGAGTATGTATTTGGTTCTCATAATGTTCATTTGTTACTTTGCATTAAAAATTAAGTTTGATACCTGCCCAATAACTTCTTGTCGACGGATAAGCGATGCCAAGTTGTTCCGGGTCGGTAAAATGGAGATTGTCTAATGAGAACAGATTGGTACCTTGTACGAATACTTTCAGGTCGGCAAAACGAGTCTGCGATTTCGGGAAAGTATAAGCTACCAATAGGTTACGCAGTTTCAGGAATGAACCGTCACGGTACCACAGTGAGCTGGCGCGATAGTTGTTCAGATTTTCCTGCGTAGTCAGTCTCGGCATGGTTGCATTGGCTTTATTCTCCGGTGTCCAGCTTATTTCTTCATTCAGGAATGTATTCGAAATGTTGCCATTGCTTACAAGTGGGCTATAAAGCGGACTGTTGAGCAATGAAACAGTGACTCCTGTCATTCCCTGGAAGTCAGCGGAAAGTTCAAATCTCTTGTACGAGAAGTTCAGGTTGAATCCGAAATAGAAGCGTGGAACAGATGAACCGAACATTTTCACAACGTCTTTCTCGTCGATGCGGTTGTCACCGTTCTGATCTTTGTATTTCACGTCACCGGGAGCTACGTCAGAGAAGGTTTGTTGCGGGCTGTTGTTGATTTCCTGCTGGCTGTTGAAGAAGCCGATAGCTTCCAGACCGTACATCTGTCCGATACGATTGCCCTTGGTGTACAAGTAGTCGTATTCCTGATATGCCTGGTTTACATTGACTACCTCTGTATTCAAATATGACATGCTTGCGCCAATGCCATAATGGAAATCACCGATCTTGTCATTCCAACTCAAAGAAGCATCCAGTCCTTTGTATTTATAGATTCCTTCGTTCACCTGACCTACTGTGATACCGATAATACCGGAAGTGGAATTGGCACCTGACACAAGTATATCCGAACGTTTTTCGTAGAAACCTTCTACTGTTGCATTCAAACGATTATCAAAAGCGGTGAGATCAAATCCGAAAGTCGCTTTCTGTGATTTTTCCGCTACCAGGCCGATAACCGGCAAATCGCCTTCGCTGCCACCGGACTGTCCTCCGGCATTCACTCCGAAGTTATAACCGGCACCGCCGCTGCCATAAGACTGACGCCATAGTTCGTGGCTTAGATTGCCGTCCCATCCGGACAGACCGTAAGAGGCGCGGATCTTGAAGAGATTGATCGGTGTCACCTTTTCCATAAATGCTTCGTTGGAAACGATCCATGCAGCGGAAACGGCAGGATAGTTCGAGTATTTGTCTCCGTCGGGTAGGTAAGCTGATCCCGAACGGTTGAATACGGCATTGAGGCTGTAACGGTTGTCGTAAGTATATGTGGCGTTCACCAGCACAGACTGATTCTTCTGAGAGTTGTTTCTGCCGTTTTTGACTACAGACTGCATATCATAAATCAATGCTCCTCCCACCTGGTGTTTGCCAAAAGTGCGGTTATAATCCACTTTTGCCTGGAAATCGCTGCGTAGCATCAGTCTTTCGAAAGGCTGGTTGTGTCCCAGTGTTTCGGAGTCTGTACCATAAATGACGGGAGTTGTGACCAGTGTACCATCACTGGTGATACTTGCGTTGCTGTTCATGTAACGGTACTCTTTGCTGGTGGTTTCATTCATTCCTCCGATATTATCGAAAGAGACGGATGCTTCGGCTGCCAGCCCTTTGGTCAACGCACCCAAATCCTGACGGATGCTCAGGTCGGCGAGTAGTGTTCCGTAGACGTTACGGATGTGTCCGTAGTCTTTCAACAGAGCTACCGGATTACCGGTTCCGTACACAGAGCTACCTCCATAAATGCCATTCTCATAACGAATGGGGAATGCAGCGGATGGAATGCCATAGATTCTGTTGAAAATAGCGCTGCGTCCATAGCGGGTACCTCTGAATTCTTTCAGTCTGCCTACGATGCCGGCTTTCAGCAATGTGCTTTCCGTCACTTTTACGTCCAGATTGGTACGCACGGTCAGACGTGTGTCGGTAGGTGTAGTGTCGAAACGTGTATCTTCCGTGTTTTTCTTCAACATGGAGCGATCCCGGTAATAGTCAACTACCGTGTAAAAACGGAACTTGTCACTACCTCCGCTGAAAGACATTTTCAGGTTGTGGGTCAATCCTGTGTTGTTCAGCGTTTCATTCCACCAGTCTACATTCGGATAGTCATACGGATAGATTCCTGTCCGGAAAGCATCCAGTTCCTGCGCATTGTAGCGTGCAGGCAGACCGTCTCCGCTTAATGCGGTGTTAAGAGCGTTCGCATACGTATAGGCATCTGCAAAGTCCGGAGAGCGGAATTGGGTATTGACACCGAAATTATAGTCCACATTTACTTTCAGACCATTGCTTATTCCGCGTTTGGTCGTGATCAGTACCACTCCGTTCGCGCCACGCATACCGTAAAGAGCTGCTGCCGCCGCATCTTTCAGAACGTAGCATGATTCGATTTCCATCGAAGTGATGTCACTGATATCACGTGGGAAACCATCAATTAATACTAGCGGGGCATTTCCGTGTATAGAGAGGGTGGATACGTTATCGGCTGACGAGCCTGTACCCTGATATACATTCAGACCTGCCACTTTTCCATACAAAGCTTTGCTGATATCTATGTACGGGGATTTTTCGAATGCGGAAGCATTGACTCCGTTGATAGAGTAACTGCTGGTCCGGGAAGATACGTTCATCTGGTAGCCGATGCTCAGTGTATCTGCCAGCTGCATTTCCGAAGCAGCTTTCGATGTCTGTGCATTCAGGGATACCGAACCTCCCAGGAGCAGAGTGATTAATATATAATTTATTTTATTCATTGTTCAAACGATATTAGTTAACGTGTCATTTACCAGCCCGGGTTTTGGGTCATTCCATATTGCTTGTTGATTTCCTCCTGAGGAATCGGAGCCAGATACCATTTGGTATCCCAGTTGGTAGCCCAGTAATGGTCTCCCAGTTCGATCTTCTCGAAGGTGAACTCAGTCGGATTGTTCAGGTCGTTACCTCTGCTTCTGAGTCCGTACAACTTTTTCTTGAAGTCGTTCTGACGGTCTCTGCGAACGAGGTCGAACCAGCGTACTTCTTCAAATCCTAATTCGAGTGCTCTTTCTCTCAGTACGGCTTCGAGGAACTGATCGTGATTCATTGTCTTGGAAAGTTCCGGCAGACCTACTCTCTTTCGTACATCGTTTACCATTTTGTAAGCCTCATCGGTAGGCCGTCCGTTGACTTCGTTGAGTACTTCCGCATATCCCAGCATGATTTCCGCCAGACGGGTGTGTGACCATTGTACCGGACCTTCGCGATCGTTGTTTTCCTGTAAAATGTACTTCATGATCAGGAATCCGCTGCCGTCTTTGTAGTCGGCGTGGTTAATATATACAGGAGCAGTTGTTCCGTTGCAGTAGGTGTCTCCGGGGCAAGCTACATTTTCATACAGACGCGGGTCGCGGGTGGGCACCATTTCGCCTTTTGTAAAGAACGGTTGCTTGGAGGGTGACTTCCAGTCGAAATTTGCCGGGAAATCAGTTCCGTCTTCCCATGAGAACATATCTACGTAGTTCAATGTAGGGCCGCTGTAATAACGTTGGCCGATAAAGCTGCTGTGAACGTCGGAACCATATCCCTTGCGGGTGGAGATCAGAATTTCTGTTCCGCCACGGTTGTAATAGGCCTGACGATAGGCCAGACGTCTTGCCCGGTGCGTATCTTCCGTAGGTTGAATCAGTTCGTATTCACCCCGTCTCTGTACTTCCGTGAAGAAGGCTGCGCCTGCTTCGGCGGCATCTTTCCAGCGTTGGTCGCTGTAGTTTCCGTAACAGGTATATTCGTCTGCTTCCGGATGCCATTTGGTGTTGGAGTTGAAAGTCGGACTGGCTGCCCATTGCAATACCTTGAACTTTAATGCCATCGCACCTGCGAGGGTCATACGTCCGTCATCTGCTTTCTCCGCTTTCCAAGCCAGGTTGGAGTTGATCGCTTCGTTGAGCAGTCCGACGATCTTTTCTACCGTTTCGGCAAAAGTGATACGAGGGAAGTTCATTGTCTCGTTTACGTCTACATAGTGGTCCAGCCATGTCACACCGCCTACATATCTCAGCATTTCGAAATAGCAGAGGGAGATCAAAACTTTGGCTTCCGCAATTCGTTCGCTTTTTTCACTGGCTGTCATGTCGGGCACTTTCTCTACGTTCTCAATGTACAACCAGGCATAACGGATCGTAGTCCAGTCGGATTTGCTTCCATAACGGTAAGCAGAATTTTTGGGGACATTGTTGGCGCTGAGTGCTCCGTTGTAATAGAGCTTGACAGGACCGTCACTGATATTATCACGGAAACTATAGCATAAGTCTGTGATTGATTCAAGGATGTTCACACCCAATTTAAAGTCGGAACCGGTCGGCAATCCGTAAGGTAATCCGGTATATGCTTGGGTCAGCACCTTTTCGGCATTTATTTTCGAAGAGAACATTTCTTCGGTAGTCGCTCCGGAACTCTCAGGCTGGTCGCCCAGAAATTTATCCCCGAAGCTGATTTCAGAACAGGAGGAGGCTATCAGTACGCAACCTAATGCTATTCCGAGTCCTTTTATTATTCTATTCATACAGTCGTTTTTTAGAAGTTAAGATTTAAACCGAAGCTATATACTTTGATCAGCGGATAATCTCCGAACCGGTTAGGATCACTTTCCGGATCAAGATATTTAAGCGGTGAGAAGGTCAGCAGGTTGTAGCCGCTGAAGTTTAATCCGAGTGAGCTGAGGCCCAGTTTCTTCAGGAATTTCTTTCCGGTGATGGTATAACCGAAGCTCAGACTCTTCAAGCGGAGATAGGAAGCATCTACCAACCAGAGGGTAGAAGGTTCGGAGTTCCAGCTTTCCGATTCTTCCGACGGGCGCGGATAAGTAGCTCCCAGTTGGTTGTCCGGAGTCCAGCAACCGTCGTAGAAGTAGGTCAGCAAACCACGCTTCCCGGCATTCGTATAGGGGATACGGTATTCGATGTCATACATTCTGTTGACATTCTTGGAACCTACCCATTGCATGGTGAAGTTGAATCCCTTCCAGTCGAATCCCATGTTCATACCGAAAACGTATTCCGGACGGGTAGCATAACCTGCTACGCTCTTGTCATTACCGTCCACGATATGGTCTCCATTGAGGTCGGCGTACATGGCGTCACCCGGATATACCTTCTGATAAGGCTGGGGCAGCTCCGGCTTTAAGGTTAGTTCGCCGTCGGCTCCGGTGATGAAGTCGCTGTACTGATAGAGACGGATGTAGTTGTATACTCCGGTCTGACGTCCGGTAGAGCCACCGGTTTGGTTCATATAAGAGAATTGCTTGGGCACTTCGTCCATATAGAGGATTTTGTTGCGTGCGAAAGATACGTTGGCATCCACATAATAATTGAAGTCTTTTCCGATCTTATCGCGCCAGCCAAGAGAAACTTCGTAACCGTGGTTGTCTACCTTACCAATGTTCAGGTTAGGCAGTGCGGTTGCGATGATGCTTGGAGTCGATTCCGGAGAGATCAGAATACCTGTGCGGTGTTCGATAAAGTAGTCGAAGGTAGCGGACAGGCGGCTGTTGAAGAATTTAAGATCGATACCGTAGTTCTGCTTGTCGGCTGTTTCCCAGGTTACTGCCGGATTACCCATACGTGAGATGGCTGCTGCCGATTGGGAAATCGGATTGTCCACACCGAAGCTGTAACTGCCCGATGATCCCCATACGGCAGGCATATACATAAAGCGTGAGTCTACACCCTTGTCATTACCTACACGTCCCCAGGATGCTCTGAGTTTCAGGTAGTCTACGATTTTCTGGTTTTCCATAAACTTCTCGGCAGTTGCGATCCAGCCGGCAGAGAAGGAAGGGAATACACCGAAACGTGTGCTGCCCGGAGCAAAGTTCTCCGAACCGTTGTAGCCGACGTTTACGTCGAGCAGATATTTGCTTTGATAGGCATAAGTAGCACGTCCTACCAGTCCTACGTAGTTACGGGGCAGATAAGTGTAGCTGTCCGGATAATAGTTACGCGACTGGTTGTAAAGAAACAGACCGGATATTCTGTGGTCGCCGAATGTACGGTCATAGTTGATACGTCCTTCCAGATACCAGTTCTGTCCGCGTCCGCTGCTTTCCGAGTAAGTGAGCGGAGTATCGCTGCCGCTGGGAACATAGATAAGTGATTTATCGTAGTCGGGATCGGTCTGTGACATCGTACCGTTGGTGTCAAAGTATGATTTGTAGTACACAGTCTGCGCTTCGATGGCGCCTCCCGTACGTACTTTTTCCAGTTTGAACTTATTGTCGTAAGCACCTTTCACGGAAACACTCAGTCCCGGAGTGATAAAGTCCAGTTTCTGTGTGATGTCCAAATCCAGATTCAATGTAGTGTCATACGTCTGATTGTACCCTTGCCCGTAGAAAACGAACATACCGTCACGCATTACTTCTCCCAGGGGAACCAGGTCTTTGGGAACCAGTGTGCGCACTCCGTTGATAAATCCAGGTCCGGCAAACGGATGTGACCAGATCTGTGCAATCACCCAGGGGTTTTGGTCTTCGCCACTACCCGAAACGACGCTGCGCGGTTCCTGTATCTTGCCTAAAACACCACCGACACCGAGTTTCATCGAAGTAGTCTTGGTCAGATTGGCATCGATATTGGCGCGGTAATTATAGCGGTTGTAACGATAGTTGTTGTCGTACATCTGTCCGGGAAGTTCTTTCAGAAGTCCGTTCTGATAAGTATAACCTACTGAGATAAAGTATCGTACATTTTCGCTACCACCGGAGATATTGAGGTTGTTCTGGCTTTGAAGATAAACATTATTAAAGATATACTTCTTCCAGTCCATACTGGGATACATGATCGGGTCTGAGCCGGTGCGATAGGCTTCTACCTGTTCCGGGGTGAAGTATAACTTAGGATTCGTTACGTGGTCCATCTCCTGCTTCATGTTCCAGAAGCGTGCGAACTCGTAACTTCCGGTCTGTTCTACCAGTGAGATGGGCTGTTGCAGACCCAGTTTGGTGCTGGCTGAAATCTGCGTTTTGCCTGCTTTACCTCTTCGGGTGGTGATCAGTACTACGCCATTAGCACCTCTTACTCCGAATACAGCGGTGGAAGAGGCGTCTTTCAATACGGAGATACTTTCGATTTCGTTCGGGTCGATTTGTGAAAACTCACGTTCTATTCCGTCTACTAAGACCAGTGGCTTGGATTGTGAATCGTTTAATGAACCGACACCGCGTACATAGATGGCAGCGGCATCCTTACCAGGCTGTCCGGTAGTCTGTACGGAAGATACACCCGGCAGTGCTCCTGCAAGGAGGTTCGTGATACTTGTTGCCGGAGATTTGATCAGTTCTTTGTTGTCGATGGAGGAGACGGCACTGGTAAGCATACGCTTGTCCTGATTACCATAGGCGATGGCTACAATTTCCACTTCACCGAGGTTCTGCGAGTCTTCCTTTAAAGAAACATTGATGGTTGTTCTGTCTCCGACCACGATCTCCTGGGTTACGTACCCGATAAAGGAGATGTTCAATACGGATTTTTTGCTTGGGGCGACGATCGTAAAGTTACCGTCAAAGTCTGTGATAGTCCCAATGCTCGTGCCTTTCACAGTCACATTAGCTCCGGGAACGCCTTCTTTGAGTGTTTCGTCTGTTACTCTACCTTTAATTGTGATACCTTCCGGGGGCAAGGCATACATCATCGGTATGAATAAAAGAAACGTAACAAGAAAGCAGAATCTTAAATTGAGCGCGTTTCTCATACTGTTTAATTTGATAGGTTAATAATATATTTAGTTTATAGTTAGGTCAACCGGATTGGGGGTGACTTTTATTCTCTTTATTCTCTCTTAAGTTTCTAAATATATCCTTTGCTTATGTGCAATAAGGTTAACTTCATTTATCTTTTAATGATGATGCAAAATTAGGGGCGATATGAAAAATGGACGTGCAATATTCACCAAATTAGGTGCACAAATAGCTAGAAACACTATCTGTAACAAATGAGTAGACCTTGATCTAAAATTATAGACGGGGAGAGAAATGAGGCTTTGTAAGGAACAATGAAAAAGCCCATCCCGTTATGTTGCGCACAGGCAATAACGGAATGGGCATCTGATTGGTTATTCTCTCTGGAGAATATGTCTTGTCTAGAAGCTGAAGCTTAATCCTCCCAGGAAGTTAAGACCTTCTGTAGGATAGCCCAGATAATACTGGTATTTCTTATTGAGGATATTATTAATCCGGGCATACACGGATACTCCTTTGAATACATTGTAGCTGGCTCCGGCATGCAGGTCGCTGACTGCTGCTGCTTTAATGCCTTCTACCTTTGTACGTCCGATATAATCATAGCCGAGATTGATATTCAGTCCTGTGATCGGACGGAAGTCTGCGCTGAAATTAATCTCGCAGGCGGGTTTCATATACAGGCTATATTTTTCTTTCGCATCCCAGTTACGGTAAGTTCCTGCAGCGGACAATGCAATGAGGTCTTTGTATTCATAGCTGATCTTCATACCGGCATAGAAGTTGTTGGCATTGCTAAATTCCAGATTCAGATATTGATGTGCTGTGACCGGAGACGGAGTGTTCTCTCCCTGACCATCACCATCGGGAAGTGAGGGATTGTTGTTGTAATCCATTTCCTCCTGCACCTCAAAGAAATCGTCTTTCAAATCCTGATAACCGCCATACAGATTGATCCATAATCCGGGATAAGGACTCGCTTTAAATCCTATTGCTGCATTCAGCTGTTCGTACGTATCGAGAATAGGGCCTGCCGGCAAGGCATAAGGACAGATCGTTTCCAGTCTGCGGAAATCGTTGACCAGCTTGCCTCCGGTAGCTTGCGCATAGAGTACGTAGCTGTCGGAGAAGATATACTGCGCTGTTACATCCGGAGATACGCGGAATGATTTACCGCTGCCGAATGAGAGATCCACATTGGCACCTGCACGCAGATTCCAGCTGTCGCTGCTGAGTTTATAATATGGATTCAGTGCCAGAGCGGTACGGTTCTCGTATACTTGCAGGTCGTCAGACGGTTTCAGGTCTTTGTTGTAGATGAGGTTACGCATATCCAGTCCGATGTTGATGCTCTGTTCGTCGCTGATAGCGCCGCTGATCAATCCTTTGGTATGCACTTGTGTTTCTCCTACTTCGTCATTGAAAAAGAAAGGATTATTGTTCTGACGGTTGTACATCATCAGATTGGTTTCCGCCTTGAACTGTATGGGATAATTTTCATCTGTCGATTTTACTCCCAGATGGAAGTCTCCTGAAGTAAACTTCTGCTTGCCGGGCTGAACCGGAGAAAGGTTGAAATTGCTGAGTCCGAAATTGGCGGCGATGTTGAGATCCACCTTATTGAACTGGTGAATATAATCGATATTCGCGCGGGTACGGTAATAATAAGCATTCCATTTGGTGTCTGCTTCCGGCATAGTCAGTTTGCCATCCATTCCGTCCATTTGAAAGCGGACGTTCAGCTTGTCCCTGTCCGATAGACGGAACAGGTAATTGGCAAGGAGATCCAGATTACCGTAGTTTCCATATCCGGCGCGTATATATCCGGGCTTGCTGCCGGGCTGCACTTCCGTTCCTACATAGGGACGCATCAGGTCGGCAGGAATGGAGGTAGCCGGGAAGAAAGTAGTGGCGTATTCCACTTCCTTTTTGCTGACGGTAGGTTCTTCCACTTTGGGCAGCACGTTTACTTTGGAAGCATCCAGAATGTCCGGATTATATTCCTGTTCTACGACGACCGTGCGGTTCATGGTCGTATCTTTCGGCTGAGTATTCTGCGCCTGGAGGTTGAACGGCATCAGAAATGCCAGTGTAAATCCTCCTGCTATATAAAGAGTTCGTTTCATACTTTTCAATCTTTACTTGTTTAGTTTCTTTAGTCTGTCTTCAATCATGCTCTCGATATCGTCATTGCCCTGGTAATTCTGTTGCAGGCTCAGCAGATACTGGCGTGCGTCGAGGTCTTTACCCATAGCGACATATACGTCCGACAGGAGGACAAAGCTGCGTGCCAGCCAATAAGCGTGTGGCGTACTCTGTTCGATGTAGTTGAGCAGTTCTTTTTCTGCCGCCGTATATTCTTTTGCGTCATAAAGAGACTGGGCAACCTGGTATTTAGCTTCGGCACCATAAGAATTACGGGTATCCTTGGCCAGTTCGCGGAAATCATCCAATGCTTTCTTGTCCGCTTTCTGATTCTTATAAGCTTTTGCGCGATAATAAAGAGCTTCGTTTTTCAGTTCCGGACTAAGCTTGGCTTCAGCCAGCACATCGGTAGCCGCGTGAATCGTTTCTACGTCGTCTCTCAGCAGGAAGGCACAGCGCAGGATACCGGTTTCGGCAAGCTGGCGGCGTTCTACATTGGTCGCTTTCTCTTTCAGCATCTTGTAGCTTGCCAGGGCTTCCGCCATCTGTTGCTGGTTGAACTGTACTTCCGCACGCATGATCAGCGCTTCTTCTGCGAATGGATTATTCGGATACTCAAGCAATTTTCCGGAGTGGAGAAGTACCATATCATAATTCTTCTGCTCGTTTCCGATCTGACAGAGGTAATAATGTGCATTCAGGCTAAATGCTCCTTCCGGGAAGGTTTGCAGATATTTGTTGAGGCTGCTCTTGGCTTCTTCTGTTCTGCCACGTGCGTAAATTTTCTCGGCGGCGGCATACGTAAGTGAGTCCTGTTCGCTGGCGTCAAAACGGATGTGTCCCGGCATCGCATTAGCTAAAGCCGCAAATTCATCGATACGGTTCAAATCTACATAGATAGATTTCATATCGCGCATAGCCAGGCGGGCTTCTTCGCTGCCCGGATATTTCTCAATCACTTGTTTGTACGCATTGATTGCCTGGTCGAAGTTGCCGTTCTGATAATACAGCAAACCGATTTCAGCCGCAGCTTTCCGGCTGACGGGGCTTTCGGGATATTTCTCCAGCAATTCCTTGAAAGAGGTAATAGCCTGACCGTTGTTATCCATCAGTACATATGAACGCCCTTTCTCGTAAATGGCATTCACTGCGTATGGAGAAGAAGGATATTTGCCGACCAGTCTGTTCAGAAGAGTGATCTTACCGGTATAGTCTTTCTGTAAACCGGATACCAGTGCCAGCTGATAGAATGAGTAATCGCCGGAAGGAGTATTCATTTGTTCGGCTTGCGAGTAGTAGTGCTTGGCTTCTTCAAAGTTGCGCACATTCAGATGACAGTCTCCGATACGGTTGTAGGCATCTGCAAGCGCTGTTCTGTTTTCGCCTTTTTCCAGTTGGATATACTTTTGGAAATAATTGCTTGCCTGTGTATAGTCCTTGCGGTGGAAAGCAATGTATCCTAAGTTGTAGTTGGCGAGCGCATACATTTCATTATTTGGCTGCGTGGTCAGTTGCAGGTAAGCGTTGAAATCGCGGGCGGCTTCCATCATCCGGTTGAGGCGGTAGTAAGATTCTCCGCACCAGTAGTAAGCGTCCGCCTTTGTCTGGCGGTTGTACTGCCCGATGGTGATGGACTGGTTCAGATATTGGAGAGCCTGTTCGAAATTGGCATTGGCAAACGACTGTGTACCCAGTTGGAAGAGAATCTTTTGTTTGGCTTCCATGATCTGTGCACTCGGCTTGGCAATCCGTTCGATTGACTTTAAAGCAGCTTCGTAGCTGCGGGTATTCATATAGACTTCTACCAGATAGTTGCTTACTTTCTCGGCATACGGAGAAGTCGGGAATTCATTGAGAAATTTCTCAAAAGCAGTAACCGATTCACCGAAAGCGGAGTAGGACGTTTCGTGCAGGCAAAGTGCATAGTTGTAAGCGGCCTGTTCCTTAATCTGCAGGTTGGCGTTGGAGGCGGCTGCCTGTTCGAAAGCCATACGTGCCTTGTTCTTTTCTGCCAGTTGCAGGTAAGAGAGTCCCATGTGCAGGTAAGCATTCTGTGTCAGGGCGTCGTTGGCGGTTGTCACTTGTCCCAGCATTTCGGCTGCTTTGGAGTAGACTTTTGTCTGGTAATAGGAGAGTCCCAGCATATAAAGTGCATCCCGGCGGGGAGCAGAGTGATCTCTGTCCAGATAGCCGGTGAATGCTTCCACTGCTTGGTGATATTGTCCGAAATGGTAGTAAGCGTCTCCCAGAATGCGGTACATCTCGGCGGCGTGCTCGTTATTCGGATAGGCCGACAAGTAGTTTTGTGCTACAATCTGCGCCTTGTCATAGTTCTTTTTGATAGCATAGATTTCTGCTATGTAGTAAGGTACGAGTTCTTTGTACTTCGGGTCGTCCTGCAAAGGGAGGAAGTCTTTCAACGCTTCATCATAACGCTTCTGAGTGTAGCGGATATAGGCGAGATAGTAACTGCAGTCCTTTGCATACTTGGGGCTGCTGGCACGTAACGTTTCGAACCAGATGGCGGCTTCTTTCAGATTATCAGTCTTCATGTAGCAGGTTGCCAGTTGGTAGGTGCGGTCGTCGCGCTCCTCATTTCCCAGCAGATCGAGCCGTGTAGAATTAAAGAGTGCCAGGGCCTCATCATATTTCCCTTCGTAGAAGTAGCAGGAAGCCAGCAGTGAATAGATTCGGTTGGCATAGGGAGTATCCGGATAACGGTCGAGGTACTTACGCAGTAACTCGATGCGGTTTTTGTCTTTCAGTTCATAAGCCGAACTGACTAACATATATTCTGCGTCCTGAAGGAGACTTGCTGTTGGCTTTTGCTTTACAAATGCTTTCAATGCAGGTATGGCGGCTGCATATTTTTTTTCCTGGAAAAGCTCTTTCCCTTCTTTATAAAGGTTGACAGGAGAGGTTATCTTTTCGCTTGTCTGTGCGGAGATGGCAATTGGTGCACAACACAACAAGGTGCAGATAATTCGTGATATTCTTTTCTTCATAATCTAGTGTTTTGACAAAAATACGACTATATCTTCCAACGAAAACCCTTTGAAAGTTATTTTATAATCATTTAAATCTTTATGTAAATTATCTCTCATCCATTTTGAATCCGAAATACTTATTCTTTTTGGACTCTTTTTCATCTTCCTGATGAGAGTAATTAAGTCTGATGTTGAATTTCATGTGATTGTTTTTTTATAATTATTGGCGGTTACAAAGATAATACGAATCTTAGTATTTTCCTCATTTAAAACGTTTTCTGATACCCAAAAGTTTTGTGCCCCCTTTTGGTTAACTGTGTTGAGCCAGAAACTGTATAAGTCCCCGCCGAATGGAATCCAGCCCGAAATCTTCCGGACGTATCTCCGATAATGGCAGAAAGAAAGAATCTGCCACGTCATCCATTGCCGAGAAATGACTCATATCTTTTACGGTACAGAGAAAGAACATATCGAGCGTATGAACGGGAAAGCCGGAATAGATATAAATGTTCGGCAGGGAGAACTGATAGGTCGCTTTTTCTACCTTCAATCCTGTTTCTTCCCATACTTCCCTGCTTACCCCTTCTTCTCCCGTTTCGTTCATGTCGATAAATCCTCCGGGAAGGTCGAGCGTCCCTTTGGCCGGTTCTTTGGCACGGCGGCAGACCAGCAGTTCCTTCTTTTCATTCAGAATCAGTGCCACGGTAGCGGAAGACGGATTGAAATAATAAACAAAGCCGCAGTCTGTGCATTTCTTAGACTTCTCGTTGTTCACTTCGAAGTGCGGAGAACCGCATTCGGGGCAGTACAGGAATTGGGCAAGAGGATGTTTCATCATAACTGATTTTATATAATAGATTGTTTGCCGACAAAAATATAAAAACTTTTCTTCAGATATGGAATAATGTGATTACAAAATGCTAAATACCCCGTCTTATTAGTATCATTAATAACAATCATTTATTAAAAGAATCAGACTATGAATAACAAAATGAATATTCCTTTATCAGGAATTATTCCTCCGTTGGTAACTCCCTTGCTGGACGATGATGTGCTGGATGTGGAAGGTTTGCAAAGATTGATCGAACATCTGATAGCAGGGGGAGTACATGCTCTTTTTGTGTTGGGAACTACCGGTGAATCACAGAGCCTCAGTTATAAATTGAGGGTAGAAATGATTAAAAATACCTGCCGCATAGCGAAGGGACGGTTGCCGGTATTGGTATGTATTTCCGATACTTCGATTGTGGAGAGTGTGAACCTTGCCTGCCTTGCGGCAGATCATGGAGCCGATGCCGTCGTTTCTGCTCCTCCTTACTACTTTGCGACAGGTCAGCCCGAACTGATCGAGTTTTATGAGCATCTGCTGCCTCAGTTGCCGTTACCCTTGTTTCTGTATAATATGCCGACTCATACAAAGGTAAGCTTTGCACCGGCTACGATTCGGCGGATAGCGGAGAATCCCGGCGTGATTGGTTTTAAAGACAGTTCGGCAAATACGGTTTATTTCCAGTCGGTGATGTATGCCATGAAAGATAATCCGGATTTCTCGATGCTGGTGGGACCGGAAGAAATTATGGCGGAGTCCGTACTGCTGGGGGCTCATGGCGGCGTAAACGGTGGTGCGAATATGTTCCCCGAATTGTATGTGAGCTTATACAACGCTGCGAAGAATGCAGATATGGAAGAAGTGAGACGTTTGCAGGAAAAAGTAATGCAAATCAGTGCTACGATATATACGGTAGGGCAACATGGGTCCAGTTACCTGAAAGGTCTGAAATGTGCTCTCAGTCTACTCGGAATATGCAGCGATTATGTGGCTGCGCCTTTCCATAAGTTCGAACAACGGGAAAGAGGAAAAATATGGAAAGCGCTTCAAAATTTGGGAGTTGATGTAGTGCTCAGGTAATTAATCAAGAAAAAATGAACGGCTATGTCTATTCTCGACATTATTATCTTTTTATTCTTCACGGGGGGAGTTGTTGTCTTCGGCTGCTCTTTCTTCAACAAGAAACGTTCGTCGGAGGAATTTACTTCGGCAGGACGTTCCCTTCCGGGTTGGGTTGTGGGAATGTCTATTTTCGCAACGTATGTAAGTAGTATCAGTTATCTGGCTTATCCGGGCAAAGCCTATATGTCCGATTGGAATGCTTTTGTATTCAGCTTGTCCATTCCGATAGCCTCGTATTTTGCTGCTAAATACTTTGTACCCTTTTATCGTTCTATCGGAAGCGTATCGGCTTACAGCTTTCTGGAAGAACGTTTTGGACCCTGGGCGCGTGTGTATGCGTCATCGTGTTATCTTTTGACGCAGGTTGCCCGGATGGGTTCTATTCTGTATCTGCTCGCATTGCCTATGAATGCCCTGCTGGGATGGGATATTAAGATGATTATCGCAGTAACCAGCGTTGCCATTATTGCCTATTCAATGCTGGGTGGTCTGAAAGCTGTGATATGGACGGAGGCGATTCAGGGATTTATTCTGATTGGTGGTGCGATAGCCTGCCTTTGTGTGCTGATGTTTAAAATGCCCGAAGGGCCTACGCAGGTATTTCAGATAGCCATTACTGACCAGAAATTCAGTTTGGGAAGTTTCGGCAGCAGTCTGACCGAGTCTACTTTCTGGGTATGCCTTATTTACGGTATATTTATCAATCTACAGAATTATGGTATCGATCAGAACTACGTACAGCGTTATCTGACGGCAAAAAGTGATAAACAGGCTAAGTTCTCCGCTCTCTTCGGAGGTTATTTGTTTATTCCGGTTTCTGCGGTGTTCTTTATGATAGGTACGGCATTGTATGCATATTACAAGACGTTTCCGGAACTGCTTCCGGCAGGAGTCGAGGGGGATGCGGTCTTTCCCTATTTTATTGTACATGCGCTTCCGACCGGACTTACCGGATTATTGATCGCCTCCATTTTTGCGGCGGGAATGAGTACGGTGGCTACAAGCATTACAAGTTCGGCTACTATCATTCTGACGGACTATTATGCCCGTTATATAAATAAAAAACCGACAGAAAAACAATCGGTGAGAGCCTTGTATGTTTCGAATGTACTGATCGGAATCATCGGTATTTTCGTAGCGTTGGCATTTCTGAATGTAGAGAGTGCGCTGGATGCCTGGTGGGCTTTGTCCTCCATCTTCAGCGGTGGTATGCTGGGACTCTTCCTGTTGGGGTATATTTCAAAGAAGGCGCGGAATGTTGACGCCGTTTTGGGAGTGATCTGTGGCATTATCGTTGTCGTCTGGATGAGCTTGTCTCCTATCTTCTTTAAGGATGGTTTCATGAGCGAATATGCAAGCCCGTTTCATGCTAACCTGACCATTGTCTTCGGAACTATCGTTATCTTTTTGGCAGGCTTTCTCAGTATGCGTTTACTGAAAACAAAGAAGTAGAAGAAGGCAGCTTCACTGGCAGGCATATTGGTTTCATCTATTATCCGATAGAATTATTCGATTGGACTTTTTTTGCAAAGGCGGGGTTTCCGCCTTTATCTTTGCATCAGAAACAAAAAACAAAACGATGTTTCTGATGTTATAAGTCAAATCAATTAATAACAATAAAAGCAATAAAGAGTATGGAACCAATTTTAAATTCTCAACTTCCTGAATTCAGTGTTCAGGCTTTTCAAAACGGAGCTTTCAAGACAGTAACCAACAACGACCTGAAAGGTAAATGGGCAATCCTTTTCTTCTACCCTGCCGACTTTACATTTGTATGTCCGACAGAATTGGTAGACATGGCTGACAAATATGCTCAGTTCCAGGAAATGGGTGTGGAAATCTACTCGGTAAGTACTGACTCACATTTCGTACACAAAGCCTGGCATGATGCTTCCGAAAGTATCCGTAAGATCAAATACCCGATGCTGGCAGACCCGACAGGCGCTTTGAGCCGTGCACTGGGTGTATATATCGAAGAAGAAGGTATGGCTTACCGCGGTACATTCGTAGTAAACCCAGAAGGAAAGATTAAAGTGGTGGAACTGAATGATAACAATATTGGTCGTGACGCCAGCGAATTGCTTCGCAAAGTAGAAGCTGCACAGTTTGTGGCTACGCACGACGGAGAAGTTTGTCCGGCTAAATGGAAGAAGGGCGAATCTACTCTGAAGCCAAGCATTGACCTTGTCGGTAAGATTTGATAGATCTTGATAATGTGTGTGAAGGGCCGGTAACGGAGACGCTGCCGGCCCTTCTTTTAAAAGAATGAAAGGAGAAAGAGAGATGTTAGAACCTGCATTAAAAGAACAACTGAAGGGTATTTTTGCCGGACTGGAGGCTGACTTTACCTTTGATATATCCGTATCAGCCAGTCATGAAAGCCGTGCCGAATTGCTGGAATTGCTGAGCGATGTAGCCGAATGTTCCGATCACATCACTTGTATGGTAAATGAAGGAAGCGGACTTAAATTTACGATAGGAAAGAATGGTAAACCTACAGGAATTACTTTCCGTGCTATCCCCAATGGACATGAGTTTACTTCTTTATTACTCGCCATCCTGAATCTGGACGGTAAGGGAAAGAATTTTCCGGATGAGGCTGTCTGCAACCGTGTGAAAGCCTTGAAGGGTCCGATACACTTAGTGACCTATGTCTCACTGACTTGTACCAACTGTCCGGATGTAGTTCAGGCATTGAATGCAATGACCACACTGAATCCTTCCATTACTCATGAAATGGTTGACGGTGCACTGTATCAGGATGAAGTGGATGCCTTGAAGATACAAGGCGTGCCTTCTGTATTTGCCGATGGGAAACTGCTTCATGTAGGTCGTGGCGAATTCGGCGAATTGCTTGCTAAACTGGAAGCGCAATACGGCATTGATGAAACCAAAGCGGAGACGGAAGTGAAGGAATACGATGTTATCGTAGCCGGTGGCGGTCCTGCCGGAGTATCGGCAGCCATCTATTCTGCCCGTAAAGGCTTGCGCGTGGCGATTGTTGCCGAGCGTGTCGGCGGACAGGTGAAAGAGACGGTAGGCATTGAGAATCTGATTTCTGTTCCCGAAACAACGGGAAGCGAACTTGCCGATAATCTGAAAACGCATCTTCTGCGTTATACTGTTGATTTGTTGGAACAGCGTAAGATAGAAAAGGTAGAACTTGCCGGGAAAGATAAACTGGTAACTACTTCCGTAGGAGAGAAATTCATTGCTCCTGTATTGATTATCGCTACAGGTGCAAGCTGGCGAAAACTGAATGTTCCCGGCGAGAATGATTATATCGGGCGTGGAGTCGCTTTCTGTCCTCATTGTGACGGTCCTTTCTATAAAGGAAAGCATGTTGCGGTAGTGGGCGGTGGAAACTCCGGTATCGAGGCAGCCATTGACTTGGCAGGTATCTGTTCTAAAGTCACTGTCTTTGAATTTATGGATGAACTGAAAGCGGATAATGTCCTTCAGGAAAGACTTAAATCTCTGACAAATGTGGAAGTATTCGTGAGTTCGCAAACGACGGAAGTAATCGGTAATGGCGATAAACTGACAGCCTTGCGCATCAAAGACCGTAAGACGGAAGAAGAACGTCTGGTAGAACTGGACGGAGTATTCGTGCAGATCGGACTTTCCGCCAATAGCAGCGTTTTCCGTGATATTGTGGAAACAAACCGACCGGGTGAAATCGTCATCGATGCGCATTGCCGTACCAATGTGACGGGAATCTATGCAGCCGGAGACGTATCGACCGTACCTTACAAACAGATTATTATTTCTATGGGTGAAGGTGCGAAAGCTGCCCTTTCTGCCTTTGATGACCGCGTACGAGGCATCATCTGATAAAATAGATTATTTATACATTTCCCCTCATGTATAAGTAATGGCCACAGAGATTGTAAAAAGTCTCTTGTGGCTTTTATTTTTTTCTTACCTTTGTGATTCTAATATTTAACCCCCAATGAGAAACATGAAAAAGATATTCTTACTGATTTCCGCGATCTTGTTAATTGTTCCGGTGCAGGCTCAGCATACGTTGAGACTGATGACCTATAACATCAAAAATGCAACAGGCATGGATGGCGTCTGTGACTTCCAGCGTATTGCAAATGTGATTAATGACGCTTCTCCCGATGTAGTAGCTGTGCAGGAAGTAGACAGCGTGACCAATCGGAGTAATCAGAAATATGTATTAGGTGAGATAGCCGAACGGACACAGATGTATGCCTGCTTTGCTCCGGCTATAGATTATGATGGCGGAAAATACGGAATCGGTCTGCTGTCAAAGAAAGCTCCGCTTCATTGGCAGACTATAGCTCTGCCCGGCAGGGAAGAAGCCCGTGCATTGATCTTAGCGGAGTTTGAAGATTATATTTACTGTTGCACTCATTTATCCCTTACGGAAGAAGACCGGATGAAGTCATTGGAGATTCTGAAAACTTTTGCTGCTTCCTATAAAAAGCCTCTTTTTCTGGCAGGAGACATGAATGCGGAGCCGGAATCGGATTTTATCAAAGAGCTGCAGAAAGAATTTCGGATACTCTCTAATCCCAAACAACACACTTTTCCTGCTCCCGCCCCAAAGGAGACTATCGATTACGTGGCGGCTTTTAAGCAGAATGATAAAGGATTTGCCGTCGTCTCTTCGGAAGTGGTGAATGAATCTGTAGCATCCGATCATCGCCCTATTGTTGTGGAACTGCGCACTGCCGAAAAGGCGGATAAGATATTCCGTACTAAACCCTATTTGCAGAATCCGGTTGGAAATGGAATGACCGTGATGTGGGAAACCACCGTTCCTGCTTATTGTTGGGTAGAATACGGTACGGATACGACTCAATTAAAACGTGCGCGTACTATTGTTGACGGACAGGTAGTCTGCAATAACAAGTTACATAAAATACGGCTGGATGATTTGCAGCCCGGTCAAAAGTATTATTATCGTGTCTGTTCACAAGAAATGTTGCTTTATCAGGCATATAAGAAAGTTTTCGGAAATACTGCCCGTTCTGCTTTCAGTGAATTTACTCTGCCTGTAACCGGTACGGATTCTTTTACTGCTGTTGTGTTCAATGATCTGCATCAGCATACCCATACTTTCCGGGCTTTGTGCAGGCAAATTCAAGATATTGACTATGATTTTGTTGTTTTCAACGGTGACTGTGTAGACGACCCGGCAAGTCATGATCAGGCAACTGCCTTTATCAGTGAACTGACCGAAGGAGTGCACGGAGATTGTATCCCGACTTTCTTTATGCGGGGGAATCACGAAATCCGGAACGCTTATTCTATCGGTTTGCGTGACCATTTCGATTATGTAGGTGACAAGACTTATGGCTCTTTCAACTGGGGAGATACCCGTATTGTCATGCTGGACTGTGGAGAAGACAAAACAGACGATCATTGGGTCTATTATGATTTGAATGATTTCACCCAGTTACGTAACGAACAGGTCGGTTTTCTGAAGAAAGAACTGGCTGCCAAAGAATTTAAGAAAGCGAAGAAACGTATCCTCCTGCATCATATCCCTCTTTATGGTAATGATGGAAAGAATCTTTGTGCTGAACTATGGACTAAGCTGCTGGAAAAAGCTCCTTTTGATATCTGTCTGAATGCTCATACTCATAAGTATGCTTATCACCCGAAAGGTGAATTGGGGAATCATTATCCGGTTATTATAGGTGGAGGATATAAGATGGAGGGTGCTACCGTGATGATTCTTGAGAAGAAGAAAGAAGAACTCAGAGTGAGGGTGTTGAATGCAAAGGGAGAAACTTTGTTGGATATAACGGTCTGAATAATGTATATGATAGCTTGAATCATAGAATTGAATTTCACCCCAAAAGTTAGATACTAAACTTTTGGGGTGATTCTTTTTATATTGATAATACCTATACTTCCTTTTCCTCTTCTTTTATTTTAGCTTCCTCCTGAGATGACAATGAATGTCAGGCCCAAAATGAATAATATAAACATGACTCCCAAAAGTCTGTTTGTCGCTTTGGAGCTACCGGTAAATTCTTTCCAAATGAAAACACCCCAAAGAGCAGCAATCATCGGTGCTCCTTGTCCAAGTGCATAGGAAATGGCTGCTCCCGCTTTTCCTGCGGCAATGTAGCTTAATGCCGTACCTAATCCCCAGATGCATCCTCCGAGAATTCCGACCATGTGTGTACTTGCTTTTCCGGTAAAGTATTCTTTGTAAGTGACGGGTAAACCGACGAACGGACGCTTCATCACAAGTGTATTGAAGAGGAAGTTGCTTAGGAAGATTCCGATAGCAAAGATGAAGAATGCAGTATAAGGAGTTGCCATTCCTGCTGTCGGTGATTCAAAATTGTTCAAATCCATGGCAGCGGCGACAAACCGGTAAAAGAATGACATCAGTATACCGGCAATAGCTGCAAGAATAATTCCCTTTTTGCTATTATTGGTTCCTGCCTTTTGATTCTTACCGGCTGCAATACCGTTGCAAATGATGGCGATAACAATCAGCACGACTCCTGTGAATAGCCAGAACGGATCTCCTTTGGGAGAGCTGAAATAATTAATGAATACTCCCAATACCAATGCCAGTCCTACTCCCAATGGAAAAGCTACCGCCATTCCGGCAATGGATACAGAGGCGGAAAGGAGAATATTGGAAGCATTGAAAATAACTCCTCCGATAAGTGCACTGGCAATATATGCCGCTTCCACTTGTTGGATGTCTTCCAGAAAACCTCTTCCCGAATCTCCGAAACTTCCTAGTGTGAATACCAGAAGTAGGGCGAACAGCAAGATGCCGATGGTGTAGTCCCAATAATAAAGTTCATAACGCCAATTCTTACTGGCCAGTTTTTGGGTATTTCCCCACGATCCCCAGCATATCATTGTGATAAAGCAGAAGATAATAGCTAAGGTGTAACTATTGACTATATACATAATGATAATAATTAGTGGTTTTGTGGTATATTAGTAGATACTTCTACCAATTTATTGACTACGGCTGCAACACTGTCATTATCGATTATAAGGAAGCGGTGTTTTCCTTCCTGAGAAGATGTGAAACGGCTGTATCCCTTTTTGTCGATAGTGATTTTCCCTTTAGGAGAGATGTTTAAGTGACTGTTTTCCGGTTCGATTGCATAAAGTACAGAAGTTAAATCCCAGCAAGGGCGATCATAAGGCATCTGTTCATACGACTTATAAGATACACAGAGTGGGTGTTTCTCGCCTCCCGGATAATCGTTTAATACGCTTTCGTGCGGATAAAGGATTCTGACTCCAACTTCCGAACCGCTTGCTATCACTTCAGTAGGCCAGTTGTTATATACATTTTGGGCTGCTTTCAGATCTTGCAGCACATTCCACTCCGGGTTATTAAATGTATCGTCATTGTAGGTTCCGCTCATGATGGACAGCAATTTGACTTTTTTCTTAACCAGGTCTATACCGTTAAGTTCACTGAACTCATCCGGTTGCGAATTGAGGAGACGGGATAAGTTAGTTGCAAATCCTACAGTAATAATGACTACAGAAGAATCCGGCCGGTTTGCTAAAGCCTTGCGCATCATTTTGTAACCTTCGGGAATGCTGTTTGCTATAGTACGTTTGACAGGCAAGAGTTTCTTACCATCAATAATCGTATCTAAAGTGGCACATACATACTTGCCACATTCTCTGTTAAAACCCAGGCCTGAACCATTGTAAGCATATCCCAATGGAACTTCATCAAAACCGTTCAGCCGACAATAACCATCTACATAATCGATTACTCTGGGAAAGTCTTTGCTGATGGCGATTCCGAGCAAATCGTATTTCCCTTGATGGGCGTAATTAAGTATCATTTGAAGGGCAAATACATCATCAATATCGCTCCCCAGGTCCGTATCAAAGATAACCCCTGATTTGTCGGAAGCCGGGACTTGCGTATTTTTCTTGTTTTGACAGCTATAGCTTAATAAAGCTGTTAATGGCAGAATGATAAACAATAACTTTTTTGTCATTTCGTGTTGTTTTAATGGTCAATTATCAATCTACTTCATAATGTAGTGTAAGGTCTGTATACACATTGTTGAATGCAGACGTTGCAATACCATATTTGGATATTTCTTTACCTACTCCTATATATCCCATTGGATGAACACCTCCCGTGAAATAATTTTTAGTGGCAAAACGCAATGAAGGGACCATACCGGCAGGGTCGAGTACTGCAATTGCAATAATGTACTCATCTGCTGCCAGATTCTTGTCCAGAGTCAAAGTGCGTTTCACTTCGTATGTTTGTGGAGCAATAGTATATTTCTCGGCAGTGTCGTCCCAGTTTTCACCGGGGTACCATTGACTGATATTTACATTATCGAGTATAGTGCTCCATACTTTGGCTTTGGTATTTTTGTTTAGGAGCATGATTTCTACAGGCCAATTGTAGTAGAAGGGAGAGGAGCCCTCATTTTTCACCTTAAAAGAAATATTAAATGCTTGTCCATTCTCTATTTTCTTGTTATATGTGAATTCGCTTAAGATGTATCGGTATCCTAGCGCCTTTTGGACAGTCTGTGCATTCTTCAGCAAAGCATCCTGACTGAAGTCAACTTCAGGACGCGCATAAGAAAAATATCCCAGGTGGTTACAATGCAGATCACGAATCTGTTTGATTATTTTTTTGCGGGTTGCATCATTAGCGAGTATATCTGTCAGACTGCTATAACGGCTGAAGTCTCCCCAATTCCAGCAGATCTCTCCGCCAATAGGTTGCACTTTCCAGCGGTTGCCCATTTTCATCATTTCTTCGTATCCTCTTACATCTTCTTCTGCAATTCCCCATGAATCCCAATAATATCCAAATTCATAACCCTTAAAATCATAGGCATAGCGTACCATTACTTTTTTGTTCTTGAACGCAGCAGTAAAGGCATCTCCCAGTGTTTTTTCGATTCCCGGAATCCATGTTTTATTAGCTTCATGTACGTCTGCATCATGAGGTTTCCAATAGGTGCCGATCATTGGGGAGTGCTGTTCTCCCCATTGACCAATAATACCCATTTCTATATATGCGACACGCGGATCGTTGTCCCATGCTTTGCCAATCTTCTCTACCAATGCTTTCACACGATCCTGGAAAGTAGGATCAAAATAGCCTCCTATCATAGGATAAGGTGTACCAGGTTCTTGTGTATAGGCTATGTCGGATGGGAAACGAATGCCATCAAGTCTGTCCGGGTCACTGACTGCCGGTGTTCCCATCCAGTGAATATACACTCGTGGAATGACTTTGATATTCTTTTTTTCTATGCCTTCCCATCGATGATTACTATAGGCTATTACTTTTTCGACACCGTCTGTCTTTACGTTTTCTATGCGATCCCAAGGAATGTATTCTTTGTATACAGATCCGTATGGAAGCGGATAATTGGCTGGAATAGGGTCCAGACCGACAGAAAATACATCACGCCAACCCATCATCGGATTACGGAACGCCTGGTCATATGACAATGGAGTAACTATTACTTTGTCACCACTAACTTCTATATTCCCTTCTTCAGCACCACCATTGTTTTCAGGCTTGTCGATGTCTCCATTGCTGGATGAACAGCCTAGGAATGCAAACAGGAAATAAAATAGGGAAAATCTAAATTTCATAATCGTTTCTTTTTTAGGTTTTACATATCTTCTACGGCTTTTATCTTAAAGTCATAGTATTATCCTTCAAGGGCGTTATAATCAGTATGGTCTCTTACGCCGTCTATTTTGCATCTGTCATAGAATACAGGAACAACCGTTCGTTTATCATCGGAAGGTCTTAATATGCATCCTTTGATGGCAACAGTATAGGTGGCGGTGTAATCCCAGGTTTCGAGGAAGTGAATCATACGGGCATTGGCATGTTCGTCAATGATGAAATACCAGCCTCTCCAGCCATCGGCTGCACAGTTGCCCGGAGCGGTAACATCAGCACTTACGACTGCTCCTTTTTCGTTGATAGTCATTTGAGTTCCTACATTATAAATATTAGTATATTCAAGATGAGTATCCCCGGCGCTGTAACCAAAGTAAGCTCCTTTCATAAATTTCTGGTCATTGCTTCCGTTGTATGTTTCGATGACGAATTGTGAACCGCCGTTGTGGTGTGTCACTACTTTGGTTTCGTCATCTTTCAGGCAGATGACATATTGCTTCATATCTTGCCATACAAACCAGTTGCTTCCATGTTCGCTGGCAATAGCCGTTAGTTTGAATGTTTTTTTAAGTTCCTGATTCTTTTTGGTAATCGTATATACAATCTCATAATCGCCGCCTTCTGTAATTGGGTAGTCGAAGTTTGCTGTAGTCGAATATACAGTTCCATTTACTTTCCATTCATGATTGACAGGATCTGTACCTTTTACCGTAACAGAGATACGTAGTGACTCGCCGACGCTCTTTGTAAATTCGCTCTTGTCAGTAGAGAAAACCACGCCCTCGATGTCGCCCGGTTTTACATTTACCGTAAACGTTTTGTTAGTGGAACCGTGTATATCCGTACAGGTATATTCTAATTTGAAGGTTCCTACGGCTGTCAGTTCATATTCAAGTTCGGCAGATTCACTGCATACTTCGCCGTCATATTTCCATTCATGTTTTACATCCTGCCCATCAATGACGATAGCCTTGAGTGAAAGAATGCTTCCTGATTGTTTGGTGAACTCTGTTTCACTGGTGGAGAAAGCTACTTGTGGAGCTCCTGTTACTTCTTCATATTTATAGTCTTCTATGCAAGAAGAACAGATACCTATTATCCCGGATAGGATGAGTGTTCTTATGATATTTATAGTTTTCATAATTCTGTCATTTTATTGAGGTTAGTTTAATATCCCGGAAGTTGTTCGAGCAAAGAATTGGCATCAGTTGCCGCAAGCGGCAGCGGATAGTATTCTTTTGCTTTATCAGGTACAGGTCTGTCCGGTTTGCGGGCAGCTACGTAACTTTGAAGCTTGTTATTACGTATCAGGTCCTTTCTTCTGCTCTTTTCAAAACAGAGTTCGTGCAGGCGCTCTTCAAGCAATGTTTCAAGGAATCCTTCTTTCGTTGCATTCTCTCCTGTGTTTTCGATGGCATCAAGTCCGGCTCTTGAACGAACGTCGTTCAGGCACTGGAACTTTTCTTTAGTTTGTTGTCCGTTTTCGGCTGGTAATCCGTTGATTGCTTCAGCTTTCATTAATAAAACATCGGCATAGCGGATGAGCGGGAAGTTTTGTTCGCCATCGTTCACAGGGAATCCTTCCGTACGATTATAGTATTTGAAACAGTGGGGCTTGAAGGTTACAGTCTGTCCGGCAGAGTTCACGCCACTTGTGATGTAAGTGATAGCTTTACGTTTGTCATTCGGTTCGTAACTGTTGTACAGATAATCAGTTGGTCCATACATTGCCCATCCGGTATAAATAGTTCCCTGAAGTTCGATAGGAAGGAAATAGTCTGTTGACGTAGAACCTTCATCCTCAGATTTAAGACTGGCCCGGTGCTGTATTTCAAAAATATTTTCGTATCCTTGATTTTTGTTGGCAGGATCGTAGATATCCGCATAGTTATTGTACAGGTGGAAGTTATTTCCATCGCCAATCACCAGGTTACAATATTTTAATGCATTTTCGTAGTCGTGTCTTTGCAGGTACATACGTGCAAGCATGGCTTGTGCTGCATATTTTGTTGCCCGGCCTTCTTCCCATACATTGACGAGAGGCAGATCTTCTTCGGCAGCAAGCAAGTCTTGTTCTATTTGCGTATATATTTCATCTACACTGGCGCGCGGCTTCTTAAGGTTATCTTTGTCGGCAGAAGCAGACAACCATAAAGGTACTCCGCCGAAGAGGTTAACCAGTTCGAAGTAATAGGTGCCGCGCAGGAATTTCGCTTGTGCTACAAATAACTCACGGTCTTCTACATCATCAGGCAGCAAGTCGACAATTACATTGCAGCGTTTTACTCCTTCAAACAAGTCGATGTAAACAGCCTGAAAAATATCATACTCAGAAGAGTATGTGTATTTGTCCAGTAGTATTTCATGATCGCCATATGTATCATTATAAGATGTAGCTTCATCCGTTCCCAGTATACCTACTCCTATGGAGAACTTATAGTCAAATCCATCTTGTAGCATGGCGTAAGCTCCGTTCATAGCCTTATTGGCTCCTTCTTTTGACAAATAGGCATTTTCGGGAGTGAGTTGGCTATATGTTTTTTCATCCAGAAAGTCTGCGCAGCTGCACATCATAAAGCTGAGCAAGGATATAAATAGAATATTTTTCATGTCGTTGTCATTTTAAAAGTTAACAGTAAGTCCGCCCATAAATACCCGGCATGCAGGATATGGATTCGCATTGCTGGTTTCTACATCAAATCCTGTATATTTGGTAAACGTTACCAGGTTCTGTACAGAGGCATATACTCTGATATTGCTGGCGTATACCTTGTTGGCGATGTTGCGGGGAAGTGTATATCCTAGCTCCAGGTTTTTGAGACGGATATAATCTCCTTTCTGATACATCCCGTCCGTTTCATACAGTTGCGAGTTGGTACTACCGAGTCGTGGATATTTATTGCTGGGACGTTCTGGTGTCCAATAGTTATGATAATAATCGGGGCTCATGTTAGCACTTGGTGAATACGAATCAAGATAAGCGAACGGATTATAGATTTTATGTCCTCCGGCGTAAGTAAGGAAGATCGTTAAATCGAATCCGTGGGATTTGAATGTGTTAGAGAAACTTCCGAAGAACTGCGGAGTAGTCTGACCAACAAAGTCACGGTCGTCATCGTCTATAATGTTGTTGCGGTTACGGTCGATAATTTTATAATCTCCCGGTTCTGCATTGTAGATTTTGGCAATCTCTGCTTCGTCACTTTGCCATATACCTCCAAAGCGTTTGGTGTAGATTACATTGATAGACTGACCGACAAAATAGTTGCCTACACGTTCCAGGTCATTATATAATTTGTCTATTTCGTTTTTATTGAAAGAATAGTTCAAACTGGTTTGCCATGTGAAATCCTTAGTATCAATATTCACTGAATTTAATGTTAACTCAATACCTCTGTTTTTCATAGCTCCCACATTTACTAATGCTGTACGATAACCGGATTCGAGAGGTAACGGTACATTGTAGAGCAAGTCATATGTATATTTATAGTATCCGTCGATAGAACCGGACAACCTGTTCTTGAAGAAGGCAAAATCCAGTCCTAAATCAAACTGGCGTGATTTCTCCCAGGTCAGATCCGGCTGTGCCAATATAGAGGTACGGGATCCATTCGCCAGTGTACCTCCGAATACATAATCGGTATATCTGCTGCTGGTAGCGTCTACCTGTGCCATTGACTGATAGGAACTGATTTCCTGGTTACCTACAATACCATAGCTGGTACGAAGTTTCAGATTATCAAGGAAATTGACATCTTTCAGAAAGTCTTCTTGATTGATTCGCCATGCAAGACCACCGGAAGGAAAATATCCCCATTTGTGACCTTTGGCAAAACGGGAAGAACCATCGGCACGAAGAGTCACCGTCAAAAGATATTTGTCGGCGAGCGAGTAGTTGACCCGACCGAAGAAAGAAGCCAGTGTAGACTTAACCTTATCCGAGTTTACAGATTTAGGTGTACCCGTTCCCAGGTTATCATTCTGCGTGATGTTGGACGCATTCAAAACTTGTGCAGACATCATTGTCCAGTTAAAGATAGAAGCAGAGAAACCTCCTACAGCCGTCAGACGGTGGATGCCTTTGTTGAGTTGGTAAGTCAATGTGTTTTCTGTCTGCAGATAGAACTGCTCTCCATTTTCACGGTCTGAGATATTAACGTTCTTATAAATACCTGTCATGCGTGAATCCTGGAATACATTACTCTGATTGTTGATGTATTCCGTACCGTTTTCAGTTCGTAATTTCAGATTTTTCAAGATTTCCGCTTCCAGGTTGAAAGACGCATTGATGCGAGTCTGGGTAAAGTTATTCTTGAAATAGGTTACTGCTGCTACCGGATTCGGTCTGAGTAGTAAGTTGTCATAGTAAGTACCGTCTTCATTGAAAACTGGTGCACTTGGTTTAGAGGCAATGGCACTGCCCATAGTACCTTGGTCCAGACTGTTCATGCCGGCTACTCCGTCTGTGTTGCTGGAGTTGGTAGAAGAACGGATCACATTGAATTTGGCACCCATTGTCAACCAGTTGTTGAGTTTGGAGTCCAGGTTAAAACGGATATTTCCTTTTTGATATCCGGTGTTCTTGATAATACCTTCCTGGTCCACCCAATCTAATCCTAAATAATAAGTCGTTTTCTCACTACCGCCGGTAATGCCCAGATTGTAGTTTTGATAGACTCCGCTTTGTGTAATCAAGTCCTGCCAATCTGTAGAGCGGCCTTCGTCAAACATACGCTGTTCTTCCTTATCCCAAAGATAGGTATTGTCTGTAGCTGCATCAAGTATTTCTTTAAACTGGGAAGCATTGAGTACTTTTTGCTTGTTAATAAGATTTTGGATACCAATATTGGTGTTGAAGGTGATAGACGCTTTTCCTGTTTTACCCTTCTTGGTAGTGACTAGGATGATACCATTAGAGGCTCTTGAACCGTAAATTGCTGTAGAAGCTGCATCTTTTAATACCTCAATCGATTCGATATCGGAAGGAGCGATAACATCCAGTCCGGCATTCGACATGACCCCGTCAATGATATACAGCGGAGTAGTGCTGGCACCTCCGTTACCGAATGAACCGTTTCCGCGAATGATGATGTTGGAAGATCCTCCCGGTTTGAATGATCCTTTCGATATCAATACACCTGTGGCAAGACCTTGCAAGGCATCGGCTGCAGAGCCGACTTTCACATTTTTCAGTTCATCCGGTTTGACGGAGATGATCGAACTGGTCAGGTCACTCTTCTTGGCTGTACCATACCCGATGGCGACTACCTCGTCGAGTTCAATAGTAGATTCATGCATAATCACATTGATGATAGATTGGCTGGCTATTTTAATATCTTGTGTTTGCATTCCGATGAGAGAGAAGGTCAGTGTATTCCCCTTGTTGATTTCAATGGTGTATTTACCATCAAGATTAGTCACTGTTCCTTGTGAAGTGCTTTTGCATACTACCGATACTCCCGGCAGAGGGTTCTTGTCGACATCTGTTACAGTACCGGAAATTTTGGTCTGTGCCATTAATATGCTTGTGAACAAACATATTAAACCCAATAAAGACATCTTTCTTTTCATAAATTCTACATTTAGTGTTGTTATTCAAAGTTCTTAGATTTATCGCGTTATTGTTTCAGGAAGTCCTGAACTTCAGACAATATCGGAATAGAAGGTTGCGCTCCTACACGTGTGACGGCAATGGCTGCAGCCGCACTGGCAAAGCGAAGGGCATCGCTGTTGATACATCCGTTTACACAAGCTACGGCAAGCGCGCCACAGAATACGTCTCCGGCGGCAGTTGTATCAACAGCTTTTACAGGGTAACTAGGGATAAAATAAGCTTCCGATTCGGTCTTCAGATAAGAACCTCTGTGTCCCAGGGTAATGATTACTGCTTTGGCTCCTGCATCCCGTAGTTTTTGTGCTATTTGGTCTATGTTGTCTCCCTCGATGGAACTACTGCTGATGTACTGGGCTTCACTTTCGTTTACTACCAGAATGTCTATAATATGCATTAGCTCGGAATCGATATAGCATGCCGGTGCGGGATTGAACATTATTTTGATTCCTTTCCGGTGTGCCATTAATGCAACCTGTTTGATCGTCTCGTAAGGAATTTCAGCCTGCATCACTACCATATCAGCACCTTCCAGTGTTTTGGAAATTTGTTCTATGTGTGCAATAGATAATGCTCCGTTGGCACCGGGTGCTACTGCAATACAGTTTTCAGCATTTTCAGCAACGAGAATCAAAGCGGTGCCTGTAGGATTCTGAGTGTCGATAATGATTTGGTCGGTTGCAATTCCTTCTTTACTATAATGCTCTTTCAGCATACTGGCATACATATCGTTGCCTAAAGCCGTGACAAAAGTCACTTCTCCGCCCATGCGGGCTGCGGCTACTGCCTGATTGGCTCCTTTTCCTCCATATGCCTGCATGAAGCGTGCCTGTCCTACGGTTTCACCCGGCATAGGCAAATGATTGACTTGGGCAATCATGTCGATATTAGAGCTTCCGATTACTACGATTTTCATAATACTTGTCGTTTTAAGATGGTCTATATTATACGTTAATTTCTGTTCGGTAGGGGATGGCACTTTGTGCTCCGATACGTGTTACGGCAATTGCTGCTGCTGCGTTTGCGAATTCTACGGCCTCTATTAAAGAACGGCCTTCGGATAAAGAAACACTCAAAGCTCCGGAAAAGACATCTCCGGCCCCGGTAGTATCGATGGTGTCCACTTCTTTAGCCGGAATCATGATGTACTTGTCTTTCTCTTTGACGAATGCTCCTTCTTTCCCTAAAGTAATGACTACGTTTTCAATACCTTTGCAACTGATAGCCTGTACAGCCCGATGTGCACTTTTCAGATTAGTTACTTTAATTCCTGATAGCATCTCTGCTTCGATGCGATTAGGAAGAATGACATTTGTCTTTTTCAGTAACTCATTGTTCAGTGAAGAAGCCGGAGCCGGGTTAAGAATTACTCGCTTACCATACTCGTAGGCAAGAGCTGTAGCATACTCTACAGTTTCCAACGGGATTTCCAGTTGCATGAGGATGGTGTCCGCTTCCCGGATTTTGTCTTTTGCTTTATCAATATCTTCAGGAGACAGGGATTGATTGGCACCGGAAGCTACGATAATACAGTTTTCCCCAAAGGAATCCACAGAAATGAGGGCCACTCCTGACGGCTTTTTTGAATCGGTGAAAATGAATTCGGTATTGATTCTTTCTGATTTATATATTTCCAATGCCTGCAATCCGAAGAGATCATATCCTATTTTGGATATAAATGTCACATCTGCGCCAAGCCGGGCTGCGGCAATGGCCTGATTGGCGCCTTTACCTCCCGGATTCATATAAAATGATCCTCCCAGAATTGTTTCTCCCGGTACGGGTAGTCGATTGGCCTTTACCACCATGTCGGTGTTGCAACTGCCGATGACAACAATCTTTGGTTTATGTATGTAAGGGATCTCCATAGAATTAAATTTTGAACGAGACAAATTAAGCGATTATTCATAGGCCGTTTTCTTCATTAAACTTCGCATTATATAATTTCAAATAGAGATTTATTGCTGAATAAAGCCATGAAAATCCCGTATAGCCAATTCTCTAGTTGACTATATTAATAAAACCAAAACAAAAAATGATAGAGAGTGATTACTTTGAATGGTATTTTTTAACTTCTGAATGGCGTGCTAAGACATCCGATAGCTTTTCTTTTAATATTTTAGCTTCTATCCATGCTGTGAAGTCGAAAATCCTCAGTAACTGATTCTCATATTTATCATTATGCAGGCTATTAATTTCCGGAGATAACTTTTCCCATAAGGTCTCTCTGTCCTTTTTAAGTATAGGGAGATCGCGTTTATTGAGAAAATGGAGTATGATGTGTTCTGTCTTGAAAGATTGTTCTTTTTTCTTGCTGAGTCCTCTGTAAATAGAAAAGGATTCGTGTTTGATGAGCTCAAAGTCTTGAATCTCATAATAGGCGATGAGGCGTACCAGCCGTATTGTACGCATGATGGGGAGATAACGTAGATTATGGTCGAGGATTGTATTGCTGATATATTTTTTGGCTTGTTTAAAGTCATGGTTACCAATGTGCACAATAGCAGTATATAACAATAACTCACTTTTACGTATGGGATTCAGCCAGGACTCTTTATCATATAAGTTTTCTTTATAATGGCTGATGATTTCTATGCATTTGGAGAAATCCCCTTTGTCGAGATGAGGGAATAACTCATATTGAAAAAGCAGGCATATAACATTAATTTTAAATTCAAGGGGAGTATCAGTTGCCAGTTTCTGTAACTTATTCAGGAAATAGGGCATTTCGTCATAGTTACCGATCGAACGTAAACTATCTAACACGCCTTCCAGTACGGACAAATAGTAAATAGGGGGATTAGCCCAGAATTGCTGGTTCTCTTCGAATAGTTCATTGAGTTCTTTGTATGAATTGAGGGCACTTCCATAATCACCTACTCCCATCAGATAACTGGCCTGGAACAGTTTATGGTTTCTCGTCAACTCAAAATTTCTTTCGGAATCAGAGGATGCCGCAATATACAGTTCATTCACCATGAGGTCATTCATATCCTGTTTTTGTTTAGGTGTCCGGATAGACCCTTTACGTGAAAGCCGATATTTCAAAAGGTTATGCAGGGATGATTGTTCCGTGATTTTTCGTGTTCTTTTCAGTGCTTCATTTTGAATGAAGTGCTTGTGATATAATTCTTGTTCGGTCATACCGGGAAAGTTCAAATGGAGCAGATATTCCAGTTCCAGCTTCAAAGCTATCGTCAGAATTTCGTTGTTCTCATAGAATTGTGCTTGTTCTATTGTATTGGATAGTATTTCGAAACACTCTTCAAACAGAGAACGTTCATAAAGCATTCGGGCTTTGCACAAATCATTCAGCAGATCGTAATAGATATCTTTCTTTTTACGCAGGGTGAGTAACGTATCCGTCAGCTTTTCATATAAGTATTGAATGGACACTTCAAATGAACCATTGGGCTTGCGTCTGTAAAATTCCTCTTTTACAGTATTTCCATTCGGTTGTTTACTCTTTATGACAATATCATAAATCACCAGATAGTCTTTCTCCTCCTTGTCTTTGATAACTTGTAGGGAGAAGTGCTTCTTTTCTGATTTAGATAACGAGTATATCAGAGATATAACGGAATCTACTCTTTTCATAGGGAACTCTTTGCATTAGTATTAGGCTGCAATATTCGGGAATTTTTATGTAAAAAGCAAATTTATCATTCTGTCACTTTGTGTTTTCTGTAGCTCTTTGTTGCGTATATTTGTGGAAGAGGCCGGGCCTGTTCTGAAAATTGCAGGGAATTCTCATTTCCTCAGATCAGAAAAATATATTATAATGTGATTGAATGTTTTTCTGCCTTGAAAATTGAATGTTTGATAGTTTATCTGAAAATAATATTCATTTTGGATGGTTTTTCATAAGAAAAGCTATACCTTCGATGTACTTTTTAATAATAAAGATGAAATGTTGGATTTAAAGCAACTTACAGTTGAAGTATGCCGCATAGCTACCGAAGCCGGGCATTTTCTGAAAGAAGAGCGGAAAAATTTCCGTCGTGAGCGTGTTATGGAAAAACATGCGCATGATTATGTATCGTATGTGGATAAAGAGTCTGAAGTACGGTTGGTAAAAGCGCTTTCTGCCTTGTTGCCCGAAGCCGGATTTATTACGGAAGAAGGCTCTGCTACTTATCAGGATGAACCTTACTGCTGGGTCATTGATCCGTTGGACGGAACTACGAATTATATTCATGATGAGGCTCCTTATTGTGTATGCATCGCTCTGCGCAGTCGTACCGAATTGCTTTTGGGAGTTGTGTATGAAGTCTGCCGGAATGAATGTTTCTATGCCTGGAAAGGAGGAAAGGCTTTCATGAATGGTGAGGAAATTCATGTTTCGGATGTCCGGGATATTAAGAATGCATTTGTGTTTACTGAATTACCTTATAATTATGATCAGTATAAACCGACGGCTCTCCATCTGATTGATAACCTTTATGGAGTCGTGGGAGGCATTCGCATGAACGGTTCGGCTGCGGCTGCAATCTGTTATATAGCTAATGGTCGTTTTGATGCATGGGCCGAAGCGTTTATCGGTAAGTGGGATTATTCGGCGGCTGCCCTGATTGTACAGGAGGCAGGCGGTCGCGTGACTAATTTCTATGGTGACGACCATTTTATAGAAGGTCATCATATTATTGCAACCAATGGATACCTGCATCCTTTATTCTTGAAACTTTTGGCAGAAGTTCCTCCGTTGGATATGTAAGACTGCTGCGAATGTATAAATAGCTACTACTATGAAACACACATTACTTATAAAAGATTGGCTTTATTCTTTTTTGTCCCTTTGGTTTCCCCGTTGCTGCGTCGTTTGTGGCGGATCGTTGGCCAAGGGGGAAGAGTGTATTTGCACCATGTGCAATATAAACCTGCCTCGTACCGATTATCATCTTTGGAAAGACAATCCGGTAGAAAAACTTTTTTGGGGTAAGTTTCCTCTGGAACGTGCCACTTCTTTTTTCTTTTATCGCAAAGGAAGTGATTTTCGGCAAGTTCTCCACCAGCTCAAATATGGAGGACAGAAAGAAATTGGTGCTATTATGGGACGATATATGGCATCCGAATTGCAGGCTTCCGACTTCTTTCATGGAGTTGATGTAATCATTCCCATCCCTTTGCATAAGAAGAAACAGCAGATACGTGGCTACAATCAAAGTGAATGGATATCGCGCGGAATTACGGCCGTAACAGGTATTCCGGTGGATACCGAAGCGATCATACGCCGGAAGAATACGGAAACGCAAACACAAAAGTCAGCTTTAGAACGTTGGGAGAATGTAGATGGGATTTTCGAACTGCATCGTTCTGAGCATTTGGCAGGAAAGCATATATTAATAGTAGATGATGTGTTGACGACCGGAGCAACTACCGTAGCGTGCGCTTCCCGGCTGGCAGAGATTAAAGGAGTACGTATTAGTGTGTTGACGTTGGCTATGGCAGAATAAAGTAGCTATTCTTGAAAAGATTCAGTAAGCTGCAATAATTGCAAAAGAAAGGCTTTGGATAGGTTATTATAAATATAATTATTATATTTGCAATAATTGTATTTATAATAATCGTTATGGCTATCGTGAACAACCCCTTTATTGTAGGGGGATATCTATCCCCACATTATTTCTGTGACCGTGAAACGGAGACAGAACAACTGGTACGTAATATTACGAATGGTAGGAATGTTGTAATTATCTCTGTGCGGCGTATGGGAAAGACAGGGCTTATTCGCCATTGTTTTTATCAGGATAGGATAAAAGATAATTATTATACTTTTTTTATTGACGTATACGCTACCGCTAGTTTGAGGGAGTTCGTTTTTGCTTTGGGGAAAGAAATCTTTGAAAGACTTAAACCTGGAGGCATTAAATTCATTGAACGATTCTTTTCTGTCATCTCTTCTTTACGAGCCGGCTTCAAGCTGGATTCTATTACAGGCGAACCTACTTTCGATCTCGGTTTGGGAGATATTCATGCGGCAGAAACTACATTGGATGAAATATTTGCTTATTTGGAGCAGGCGGACCAACCTTGTATTGTAGCTATCGACGAATTTCAGCAAATAGGTAATTATGCAGAAAAAAATGTAGAAGCTATTCTTAGGACCAAAGTACAGCATTGCTCAAATGCCCATTTCATCTTTGCAGGAAGTCAAAAGCATGTGATGATGAATATGTTCAATAGTCCGGCACGCCCTTTTTATCAGAGTGTCAATATGATGCATCTGAATAGCATTCCACAAGAGAAATATAAAGCATTTGTTGAAAAGCTTTTTGTGGAAAACGAGAAGCGTATTGAGGAAAAACTGATAGATGACGTGTATGAGTACTTTGAAGGGCATACTTGGTATCTTCAACTTATGTTCAACGAATTATATATTCTGACAGAAAAAGGAAGTTTATGCGATTCTTCTTTAATGAACATTGCTTTAACCAACATTATGCAAATGCAAGATTTCACTTATCAGGAAATTTTCTCCCGTCTTCCTGAAAAACAAAAGGAAATACTGATTGCCATTGGAAAAGAAAGAAAAGCAACAGGAGTAGCTTCCGGTCAGTTCATTAAAAAGTATAAATTAAGCAGCCCCAGTTCAGTACAGGCTGCTCTCAAAGGACTGCTAGATAAAAATCTAGTATCTCAGGAGCAAAACCAATATGAAATCTCCGACAAACTATTAGGTGTCTGGTTGCAAAAGAATTATTAGACTAGGCCGTTGGTGGTAATTCTATTCATTTTTCTTTTGTTTTAAATCATAATCTTTTATTGTTTAAACGTTTTATATAGTTATATTTGTGATATATTATTCAACAAATTATCGATAATGAGTAATCGATCTATTTTAATAATAAGTATACTGGCTAGTCTGTTTGTTATAGGAGTAATTATTACATTGTATGTAATGTTGGGGCCTGGTTATTTGCAATTATATGAAATTATAATTACTGTCATAGGAATTGCTATTACATTGCCAACAATTATGATATCGCTTAATAAATATTCTACAGAACAGCAAAAAGCGACTAAAAGATATTTAGATTTATATCTGCAAATAAACTACATAAAAAACTATGTATCAATTAAAACACAAGTTATTAATAGGACAAATGATAAACAAGATATTGAATTTGCATTTATTCTAATCTCCCCTCAAGAAAACTGGGACAAAATAATGATATATATAAGTGAAAAATATCATATAAATTTTAATTGTACAAATGATTTTATTAAGCTAAAAGACTATATAAAAGAGCCGTTATATTGTACGGATGGAGTTATAATTCCTCTTCCTTTTTATTATCAAGAAAACTTGGTTATTGGAGATGAAAGTCCAGCATTTGTATACACTCTCGATAATAACATATCTAAACTGCGTCCTGGCATTTATTCCGTTCGATTTTATATCTACCCCAATGCCCAACGTTATCATAGAACTACAGTCGATAGCTTTATTCTTTCAAATGCGGACTGATTCTACCTTTTCTGAGGATTGCTACTTGTATACGAATCGTAATAGACACTCTTAGATATATTATGTTATTGTTGTTCTATAGGTAAACACTTTCTCTTCATAAATTAATTCGTCCGCCTATGGGCAAACGAAACGTTGCCTATAGGCAAACTTGCGTCCGGCTATAGGCGGACGAAAGAATGCCTATAGCCGGACGAATTAATTCATGTACCCCAAGAACTTATTTTATTCAGATGGAAAGTTTATTGTTAACCTTTGAATCTTTAAAGTTTTGTAGACTATCAAAAGACAAAAATGTTTTTGTGAATAAAAGCAGGGTATGAGAGTTTCGTTATTCTATAATTTTAGTTTGTTATATTTATAGGAATCTATTTTCGAAGCAGGGGGGGCAAGAGCAGAAACAAAAAAGAAGTCTATCTTTCGATACACCTCTTTTTTTGCTCTTCCTCTTGGACTTGAACCAAGGACCCTCTGATTAACAGTCAGATGCT
>DXOL01000049.1:0-130517 GCA_019412825.1 Bacteroides thetaiotaomicron
TAGCTAGCGTTCATCCTGAGCCAGGATCAAACTCTTCATTGTAAAAGTATTGTTAATCAGCATTACTGCTGGTTCTTGCTCTGTTCAGGATGCCGTACAATTTATTGATTTCATTAATACCTAACGTCTCACACATATTACTATACATAAGACAAGTATTGACGGTTCTATTTTTTTCTTGTACTACTTGTATTGTTTATCAATATTTCAAAGAACTTGTTGCTTTCGTTTTAAAAGCGGGTGCAAAGGTAAGAGGTTTTATTTTAACTACCAAATGTTTTCGGAAGTTTTTTTTGTTTTTTCTTTTTATATCGTTTCTCAGACTCTCTTAGCGAAAGGGAAAGAAGGTAAAGAAGAAAAATAAACGCCTTTTCTTTGCGAATCGGACTGCAAAGATAAGAACTTTAAACTTTATCTTCCAAACTTTATCGGAAGTTTTTTTGTTCTTATGTTTAAGCGGTCCTGCGCTTTTACACTAAGTCAATTTATCAAGGCTTTCTTCTCTTGGAAAGCGGGTGCAAAAGTACTCCCTTTTCAAATATGCTCCAAACTTATCAGACTATTTCTTTGAATTATTTTTGAAAAAACTCGCTAAAGCGTTGAGTTATAAGGATGTTGTAGAACATAAATTTCGCGGATGCAGGAGGAAAGGGGGAAAGGGGGGCACCTTATTATATTCACACGCGCGTTAGGAGGGCGAGCGCAGGTGTATGCACCAGGGAAATGAAAAGGAAATACAGGGAAGTGCAGAGGAAATACAAGGGAAATGTGACCGAGAATCCAAAGAAAAGAAAAAAAAAGATAGAGTAAAAGGGAGAAAAGAGGATGGAGTAAAAGGAAATATCAGATTCATGAAATAGTCTGTTATATAAAACACTGGTTAGATAACGGAGGTTAGATACAGTAGAAGGGAAGCCCGGAAGTTGAAAGTATCTGTCATGAGTAGTCACACAGCTTGTTGTATCTCTTAAAACAAAATAGGGCTTCGTTCGCCCTCTGGACATATGAAACCCCAATTCCTTATAAAATACAATCATTTAGTTATGTAGAAACAGGAAGTAGAAAAATAATTTCGAATATATCGAATAGAACTAAGTATTGGCATAAGTTTGCGCGGTTTTAATTTAAACTTTTGCTTATAATGGGGATTAATAAACCACAAAATTCGGTCTACAATTCTGCCATTACTTTCTTTTATTATGCTTTCAAAATGCTCTATAGACAGCCCCGCAGCTTTTATATTCAACAATTCTTTAATACATGAATCATTTTCACCAAAAATAAATAGAATTTTATTGTACACAGATAAAGGTAAAAGATGAATAAATGGCATTTTAGAACAAAATCCATTACGGCATATTTGTTGATGTCCACCAAACGGCATTTGCCAAGCAGGAAATCCCCAAAAGATTATACCTGTTTCAGACAGAAACTCTTTAGCATGAAGTATAAATTCAACTTTCCGACATTTATCTATATGTTCTATAACGTCATGTATCAAAATTATATCATATTTATTCATATCCTCTTCAGAACTAAAATCAAAAAAATCAGAATGAATAAACCGCCCATTAAAACCTAAGAGATTGAAATAACTAATTGCCTGAGAGATTCGTTCTTCGGAACGATCTATTCCTGTTACATTGCATTCTTTTTCGGCAAATGGTAACAAATTTCCTCCTTCCCCACACCCTATCTCCAATATATTCATACCCCTTTTTATAGCAACAAACTTCTCAAGATAATCAATATAAAAGTCTCGAGAAGTTATTGCAAGTTCATTAAAATAGGAATATCTATCTATATGTCTTTGCTGCATAGTTGATCTATTTATTTGCTTTCAAAGCCTCAACTTCTGCTTTTAATTCCTTGATTGATTGAATCATTATAGGAATAATTGCTGTATAATTAATTAGTTTATTCCCATCCGGGTCAGTCAATACTATATTCGGAAGAACTTTCTCGACTTCCTGAGCCAACAACCCAATTTCTTTACCATCTCCACCTACTCGAAAAGCAGCAGCTGCCGGTTCATTCTTATCTTTGAAATCATAACTTACAGCATTCAGTTTAGACAGAACATTTAAACCATAACCTAATGGATTAATATTAATTTTTGCTCTAGCATCAGAATAGTTATATACATTTTTCACCTGAATACTATTATATACTCCGGATGCTGTATTATAGAAAACAACTTGATCATAATGACTAGCCAATCGAGTTGCAGCCGGACTACAATCAATTTGAAAGAAGTTACTAGCATTACATTTCATATATATTCCGTTTCCACTAAACGTCGTATGATAAAATGAATAAGGTTCGGTATTGCCAATTGTCAATTTACCATTTGAATAATACTTAATTTGTGCATTTGCAAGAACTGCAACAGCCAAGAATAGCACCAAAACTATACTTTTTAAAAATAATGATTTCATAATATTACAAGTTTTAATTAATAACTTTTCGATATAAATAAAGGCACATATCCCTTAGACATCATTTTGTTACTGAGCCATCCAATCCTATGGTTACAGCTTGTCCAAAAGGAATATCTACAGTGCCAGGTTGAGCTTCCCATACAACCACACCAACCGCCCTAGTAGTTATACCAGTAGTAGTTTCATTGTTCGTATTTACTTCCTCTGATTCGTCCGTACATCCACAGAGAATCATCATAGAAAAAGAAAATAACATAAATAACTTTCTCATGACTATTCAAATTAAACATTAAGTGTCAAAAAATTACTTGATAAAGATTAGTATCTCACCCAAATGTAGGTAGTCTTATCCTTAAATTAGACATCGTGTTTGCTCTCATAACTTTAGATTTAAATAATTATTGCATTGATAATACTATTCTTCTGAAATATCTATATATCAATCCTTAAAGAGTAAAGTTTCCTACAACCTTAACACTCGCATTGTACATATACAACTCATATTGACCTAATGATAGATCACCTAAATAAAGAGTATACTCTCCTGCCGCAACAGGGAATATTATAGATTGAAATACGATTTGTTTTTCGATATCTTTTACTTCAACAGTTATAGGAGCAAAACTGTCTTTAAAATTAAGACAAAGGCTTTTGCTTTCATCATCCACATACACTTTAAGCCATTCGGGGTCAACAGGAGTTCTTTGTATAACCCAATCACTTTTAGTTTTAACATGCTGTTTAGCTTCAATCATAACTGAAAAACTATGTATTAATAACATCACTAATAATACAAGCTCAAACTTTTTCATATTTATTAAATTTGTTTTTTGCAAATATAGGGGATAGATGATTCGTTTGTTGTATTCAAAGCAATATCAGAATAGACAAATGAGCATTGATTATCAACAACTTGCAAAAAAAACATAGACATATAGTATACATTCACTATTCCAAGGGGACTTCCAGAGCATTAAAATAAAAAAAATGCATGCCACTATCAATATAGCAGCATGCATCGCCTAATTCGGAAAAGAACTATTTAAATAGGATTATTTTAAAAGCTCGTTAATCAAGAACTCACACAAGTTAGCTTCTTCCTGTAAAGCAGATATTCCCAACTTTTGTCTGAACCTTAGCCGCTTTGTAGAAACTGAATTAGGATTAATACCAAGCAATCTAGCCTCAGTTTTCGAATCAAAATTAAACATACATAAACAACAATATTCCCAGTCCTGACCTGACAAATTAGGGCATCGTTCTAACAAATACATTTTTAAATTCGGATAAGTTTCTGTTATTTCAGAAACAATAGAGAACCATAGTTGCTCAGTTAGTAATGATTCATTGCAATTCGTATTACGTTCAGCGATATTCATTAATTTTCTAAAAATTATTGACGTAACAATTCTTCTTCGCTGTAGTTTCTTATAATTAGAACTTAAGTTTTTAATTTCATTCTCCAATCTACTTTGATTACTTTCATTCTCTTCTTGCGAAACTATTAATTGATTTTTCTTTTTATCCAATTCTATAAAGGCATTCGCTAACTCTAGTTTTATATTATTCAACTCAAGAGCTTGCTTATTCATTTCATTTTGGGTCTTTTGTCTGTACAACAAATACAATAATGTAATAGCTATACCAAAAAACAAACATATACAAATTATAATAACATGCTTTTGCTGAGTGGATTCCAATTGATGATTCTTTTCTTTTAGCTTCAAACTATTAAATTTCTTTTCTACTTCCAGTATTTTTGTATTATTCTGTAGTATAGTAATAGAGTCACTAATGGATTCACATGCTTCTAAATGTTTAAGTGCTTCTTTATAGCTACCTTCCGCTTTAGTTACCCGATAAAAAGCCCGCTCTATACCATATTCATATTCAGAGCTATCTAAAGGTAGTGTATACAAAAGCTCACGAGCTTTTAAAATATCACCTACTTGCAGATATAGCTTGATCAGACAGTTTGTATTATACAATTCATTTTCTTTATCCAAAGATGTTGATTTAAGGAAATGATATTCTGCTTTAGAGTATTGGTTCATTGCCAAATAAATGTTACCAAAAGCATTATCTAGAGAAGAGCTAACCTCATTATCATTCAACTGCTGGGCAATAGAATCCGCTATTCCCATATATTTTAAAGCACATTCCAGAGAATCGAAAAAGGCCCATTCACGAGCTATATTTTGTAAAGCAAATACATGACTTTTGATATTTCCCGCTTTCTTAAACAGTCCTTGAGCTTCTTCATATTGATGTCTGGCCTCCTTTTGCATATCCCTAAAATCATATAGATCAGCTATATACGTACATATATAGCCTGCTTCATTATATAGTTCTTTCTCTTTTGCGATTGCCAATACTTCTGCATAAATGCTCATTGCCTTATCATATTCCCCATCAGCCACTAGAGAGCGCCCCCAAAATAACCCTATATCTACTTGATCTTTAGTTATTCCATATTTAATCAGCCAAGAATATGCATGATCGAAATAGTAAGAAGGAGGAAGAGACGTATTCAATTTGTCAGCAGCTTTACCAGCTATCAAGCACCAACGCACTAAATCTTCCTTATCCAGTTTATCAGGATAAGGAATACTTTGTATAATACGAAAAGCACTATCCGGATTGTCTTTGAGTATTCGCTCTGCAGCATTTAACGGAGTAGACACTGATTGTTGCCGTCTACAAGCTACAAAAAATATTAGCACTAGTGTTAACACATATGATAAATGTTTCATTATTATAGTTTTGCTTATATGAATAAAAAACAAACAAGTAAGTTAAACGAGGGGATAAAAAATTCTTTTCCCATTTTTCCGTTGAACCCTTGAAAACACAGATAGTATCAATATGTGCAATAATTATTTTTTCAGTTTCAAAAGTATTATGCTGTCTTGTAAAGATATGAATTATTTCTTAAACTACAAATAACCCTGTTGCATATTTTAAAATTAAAAATGTGAATCAGTAGTTGAATCAAAATTATACTGAAATGATTCAAATCAGTTAAGACATGAACATAAACTCTATAACATTACCGATAGTACTCTATACAGCTAGATCTCAACAACTTATAGTTCCCTATAATTTCTTGGAATGGAAACTGTCGTTTCCCGGTGAGGGAACGGGCGTTCCTTTTAATGGAAACGACCGTTTCTTTTAAAGGGAACTGGCGTTTCCTCCGAGGAAACTGACGCTTGCTGTATATGATACTGATGCTTGATTTATATAGACTAACAATTTAGCGTATAACAGTTCAAAACAAAGCAAAAAAGTGTCTAGTTAAATCAGGAAAAGACAACTGGATAAGTTAACTTATTTAGCTTTTAAAATATATTGAGTAAACTAACTTAGGTATAACAATCGAGGTTGTCAACTAAATCCAGTACAGTACATTTTTCTATCTTGTACACTTACATATATTACAGGAGAAATCTCATTTCAACGCTTACATACCATGCATATATAAAATCACTGTTAAATCACAGCGCATTCTCAAACAAAAACATTTCCCGTCTGTTACATACCCGACTTGAATATAGTAACCTAAACTTTTAAATTATGGCTAGAGAAAGCGTAAAAATCTTACAAGGAAAGCTTGATGTAGAAAGCTTGATTTCACAGCTGAATGCAGCATTATCCGAAGAATGGTTGGCATACTACCAATACTGGGTAGGTGCATTAGTAGTAGAAGGCGCCATGCGTGCTGACGTACAGGGCGAGTTCGAAGAACACGCGGAAGAAGAACGCAGACATGCGCAATTGCTCGCCGACCGCATTATCGAACTGGAAGGTGTACCGGTGCTGGACCCCAAGAAATGGTTCGAACTGGCAAGATGCAAATATGATGCTCCCCAAGAATTCGATTCTGTCAGTCTGCTAAAGGATAATGTAGCTTCCGAACGCTGTGCAATACTGCGTTATCAGGAAATTGCCGACTTTACCAATGGAAAAGATTTCACCACCTGCGATATTGCCAAGCATATCCTTGCTGAAGAAGAAGAGCATGAACAAGATCTTCAGGATTACCTGACTGACATTGCCAGAATGAAAAAATCATTTCTCGACAAGTAATTTCCGACTCGTCAGAGAATGAGTAAAAGGCAGTCTTAAAAAAAGAATATCAAAACATTCTCTCTTCAAGATTGCCTTTTTTCACAAATATATGCGAAAACACACCCAAAGTTTATACTCCTTTAATCTCCTTTTGAACAATTTCCGCCCTGATTGGAACACCATATTTCAGTTGATTCCCTCTACATTTGCAACCACACTTAATCACAAGTGCATAGAAAAATAGGTATAAAGAGTATAAAAAGAAAAGACTATGGCAAATCAATTATCAAAAACTGGCAGCTCATCCAAGCAGGATATCAGACAACGGTTCAACGTAAAAAAAACAATCATCGGGGTTATTGTTTTATTAATAGGATTATTTCACTTACCTGAAGCGATCTTCCTCATTATGGACGGCATTTCTTTAGATAGCATATTATATCTTATCGGCAATATATTACTCTGTCTGCTTGGCATATATCAACTTAAATTCCGATCCAGGGAAATGAGATACCTGCCGACTAAAAGCGTGGTCAAAGAAAAGAACTATTCTTTCAACCTGAAATACCTTGAGCCATTGAAAGAAATGATCGAATCAGGGAATTTTTCTAACAACATCAATATCGAGAAAGGAACAGGCGGGAATCTTCGGCTGGATGTTCTCATGTCGGCTGACAAGAAATTCGCAGCAGTGAGATTGTTACAGTTTATTCCTTACAGCTACATTCCGGTCATAGATATGCAATATCTGCGGAACGACAAGATCGTCGCTCTGGAGAATTTCCTGGAACACTCTAAATAAGAGTGCGTTTTATTTTATCCATCCCCACTTTTACGTAATAGTGCGATAAAAACCAAACTATTTTCAAACAAATCAAGAAGAAATCTTTCTTTTTTCGTATTTTTGTCCCAATATGCACGTTTAATCCAAGTAGACAACGAACATCAACGAAAAAGAATGAGAGTAATTGATTTAATACATAACAGCGAAAAAACAGCTTTCTCTTTCGAAATCCTTCCTCCTCTGAAAGGTACAGGTATCGAAAAGCTGTATCAGACTGTCGATACCCTTCGGGAGTTTGATCCGAAATATATCAATATCACCACGCATCGCAGCGAATACGTATATAAGGACCTGGGCAACGGACTTTTCCAACGAAACCGGCTGAGAAGACGTCCGGGGACTGTTGCCGTAGCTGCCGCTATCCAGAACAAGTATAATATAACGGTGGTTCCGCACATACTGTGCAGCGGCTTCACCCGTGAAGAAACCGAATATGTACTGCTCGACCTGCAATTCCTGAATATCACCGATCTGCTGGTACTTCGGGGAGATAAAGCCAAACATGAATCTGTATTCACCCCCGAAGGCGACGGATACCATCATGCTATCGAGCTGCAAGAGCAAATCAATAAATTCAATAAGGGAATCTTTGTAGACGGTTCGGAAATGAAAGTAACCAACAGTCCGTTTTCCTACGGTGTGGCTTGCTATCCGGAGAAGCACGAAGAGGCTCCCAACATCGAGTCCGATCTCTTCTGGCTGAAAAAGAAAGTAGAAGCAGGGGCGGAATATGCTGTGACACAGTTATTCTACGACAATAAGAAATACTTCGAATTTGTAGAGCAAGCGAAGGCAGCAGGTATCAATGTACCTATCATTCCGGGCATCAAGCCATTCAAGAAGTTATCTCAACTCAGCATGGTGCCCAAAACATTCAAAGTAGACTTGCCGGAAGATTTAGTCAAAGAGGCTTTGAAATGCAAGAACGACAAGGAAGCCGAACAGGTAGGTATCGAATGGTGCGTCGCCCAATGCAAAGAGTTAATGGCACATGGAGTGCCAAGCATCCACTTCTACTCCATCGGAGCAGTGGACAGTATCAAAGAAGTGGCTAAAATCATTTATTGATATGTTTTTCAGAGACGTAATCGGACAAGAAGAAATCAAGCAACGACTCATTCAGGAAGTGAGTGAAGGGCGCATACCGCATGCCCAACTGATCTGTGGCCCCGAAGGAGTCGGTAAAATGCCGCTGGCTATCGCTTATGCCCGCTACATCAGTTGCACCAACCGGGGTGAGACGGATGCCTGCGGAGTATGTCCGTCGTGTGTGAAATTCAACAAACTGGTACATCCGGACGTACACTTCGTATTCCCCATCGTGAAAAGTTCTAAAGGGAAACGGGAAGTGTGTGATGACTATATCGCAGACTGGAGACCATTCGTTCTGAAGAATCCGTACTTCAACCTGAATCACTGGCTGAGAGAAATGGATGCCGAGAATGCACAGGCCATCATCTACGCGAAAGAGAGCGATGAAATTCTGAAGAAACTCAGCCTCAAATCGAGCGAAGGAGGATTCAAGATCACGATTCTCTGGTTGCCCGAAAAGATGCATCCGGTATGTGCCAACAAATTATTGAAATTGCTCGAAGAGCCACCGGAGAAAACCATCTTCCTGCTCGTATCGGAAGCTCCGGAAATGATTCTGCCTACTATTCTGAGCCGTACTCAACGCATGAACGTGCGAAAAATAGACGAGCCGGCCATCGACCGCGTATTGCAGTCCAAATACGGTATCCAGCCTGCCGACAGCCTTTCCATTGCCCATCTGGCAAACGGAAACTTCATCAAAGCACTGGAAACCATTCATCTGAATGAAGAGAATCAGCTCTTCTTCGACTTATTTGTCAGCCTGATGCGATTGTCCTATCAGCGGAAAATCAGGGAAATGAAGCTTTGGAGCGAACAGGTTGCCGGCATGGGACGTGAACGCCAGAAGAACTTTCTGGAATACTGCCAGCGCATGATCCGCGAAAACTTTATATTCAATCTCCATCAGCGTGATCTGACATACATGACAATCAACGAACAGAATTTCGCCTCTCGCTTTGCTCCTTTCGTCAACGAAAGGAACGTAATGGGCATCATGGATGAACTAAGCGAAGCGCAACTACATATAGAACAAAATGTAAATGCCAAGATGGTATTCTTCGACTTCTCGCTGAAGATGATCGTACTGTTGAAGCAATAATAAATATATAAACTATGGAATATAAGCTTCATAATGGGAGCGGCGGTCTTTGCTGCAAAGGATGCTCCCGACAAGATAAGAAACTGAACACTTACGATTGGCTGGCAGACATACCGGGCAACGCGGAAGAGTGTGATATGGTGGAAGTGCAATTTAAAAACACCCGAAAAGGCTATTACCGCAACAGCAACAAGATCAAACTGGAAAAGGGAGACATCGTTGCCGTAGAAGCTGCTCCGGGCCATGACATCGGCGTCGTAACCCTGACCGGAAGACTCGTCCCGCTGCAAATGAAGAAAGCCAACTTCAAGACCGATGCGGAAATAAAGAGAATCTACCGGAAAGCGAAACCGGTGGATATGGAGAAGTTCAAGGAAGCGAAAGCAAAAGAACATGCGACCATGATCCGTGCCCGCCAGATTGCGCTGAACCTGAACCTGGATATGAAAATCGGTGATGTGGAATATCAGGGCGACGGCAATAAGGCTATTTTCTACTACATTGCTGACGAGCGTGTGGACTTCCGCCAACTGATTAAGGTACTTGCCGAAGCTTTCCGTGTCCGCATTGAAATGAAACAGATCGGTGCACGACAGGAAGCAGGACGTATCGGAGGTATCGGTCCTTGCGGACGGGAGCTTTGCTGCGCTACATGGATGACGAGCTTTGTGTCGGTATCTACAAGTGCCGCCCGCTTTCAGGACATTTCACTGAATCCTCAAAAGCTTGCCGGACAGTGCGCCAAGTTAAAGTGTTGTCTCAACTATGAAGTGGACTGCTATGTGGAAGCTCAGAAACGCCTTCCTTCCAGAGAAATCGAACTGGAAACAAAGGACGGCACTTTCTACTTCTTCAAGGCTGATATTCTGAGTAATCATGTTTCTTACTCTACGGACAAGAACTTCCCCGCCAACCTGGTAACAATCAGTGGAAAACGTGCCTTTGAGGTGATTGCCATGAACAAGAAAGGAATGAAACCGGATAGCCTGCTCGAAGCTGAAGTGAAGCAAGAACCCAAAAAGCCGATTGACTTGCTGGAACAGGAAAGCCTCACCCGCTTCGACCGTAACCGAAATAATAAGGACGGAAACAACGGTAACCGCAACAAGAAGAAGAGAAAAGGAAATAATGACAACCGCCCGCAGGCACAGGCCGAAGGTGGAAATCGTCCGCAGCAACCTCAGAGGGGAGAGAACGAGAATCGTCCCCAACCGTCAGAAAATGGCAACAGAGGAGAAAGAGGAGACAGAGAAAATCGTCCGAGAAACAATAATAATAATAACCGGAACAGAGGACAGAATCAAGGACGGAATAATGAGAACAGACGTCCGGAAAGAGGTCAGAATCAAGAACGTCCACAGAATCCGAACCGTCCGCAGAATCAAGAGCGTCCGGTAAATCAGGAACGCAATCAAGAGCGTAACCAGGAACGTCCGCAGAATAGAGAACGGCAACCAAAGCAAGAACGTCCTCAAAATCAAGAACGCCCGCAGGAACAAGGAAGGCAACCCAACCAGGAACGTACTCCCAAACCTGAAAGAAATTCGAATCAAGAGAAACCGCAAAATAATGAAAAGCCTGCTCAGGAATAGCTTATTTTGTTTATTCGGTGTCTGCTTCATGGCAGCCTGTAATGAAAATACCGTGTATCACTCCTACCAGTCCCTGCCCAATGAGGGATGGGGAAAGAGTGATACACTCTCTTTTCAGTGCCCTGTTACAGACAGCATCCCTGCTACACTCAGATTATTTGCGGAAGTTCGCAACAGAAGCGAATATCCTTACCGCAACCTTTACTTATTCATTCATGAAAACCTGCTTGATTCCACAGTATGGCGCACTGACACGATAGCGGTCAACCTGGCTGATTCCACAGGAAGATGGACAGGAAATGGGTGGGGAAGTATCTATCAAACAGCAGTTTTTGTAAAATCTGTCCGTCCGCTGCATCCCGGAAACTACACAGTTAAAATTGTGCACGGAATGCAGGATGAGAAGTTAACGGGGCTCAATGACGTCGGTATCCGGATTGAAAAACAAGGAGAATAAATCAAAGCCTTCTGCCTCTTCCGGCATCCAGCCTCAGGAAGATAAACAACAAAATGGTGAATCCCCACAAGGAAGAACCTCCGTAACTGAAGAACGGTAAAGGAATACCAATGACCGGAGTCAGTCCAAGCACCATCCCGACATTAATAAAAAGGTGAAAAAGGAAGATACTGACAACGGAATATCCATAGACACGTGCAAAAGTGGAAGTCTGCCGCTCGGATAAAGCAATCAGTCTCAGAATTAATATAAGGAAAGCCAACAGAACAGCAGCCGAACCGACAAATCCCTGCTCCTCTCCCACTGTGCAGAAGATAAAGTCAGTATCTTGTTCGGGTACATATTTCAACTTGGTCTGTGTGCCATTCAGAAAGCCTTTTCCGGTCAATCCACCGGAACCGATGGCTATCTTTGACTGATTGACATTATATCCCGCTCCCGTCAGGTCTTCTTCCATACCGAGTACAACTTTGATACGGATTTGCTGATGGGATTCCAGGATGTTATCAAATACATAGTTACTGGAATACAGGAAGCCGATAGAGCCGATGGCAAACAGAGCAATCAGGAAATAGGAACGTTGACGCTCTCTCAATGCCAGATAGAGCAGATAACCTACCACAAGGACACAAAGCCCCCATTGCACCCATACCAGACTGAAGTGTATTCCGTATTCCGATATTAAATATGCGATAAGCAGAATGATCAGGCTTCCTCCGATAATGTTCCGTGTGGGTTCCCACTTTTTGGGGTACACCCATACCATTCCTCCGGCAAACAACAGAATCAATAACAACACGATAAATTCGCCCAACGGTGTGGGAGTATCGGCAATAAAGACCTCGTCAAAACGGATGCCGACAACAAAGTAAATCACCGCACACAGACCGGCAAAAAGCACCACGCCGGGCATTCCCTCCCGATAAAGCACCAAAAAGAAGGCAAGATAGACTAATGCTGACCCCGTCTCCCGCTGTCCGATAATCAGGAGCATCGGAAGAAGAATGATAAAGCCCAAGACGAAGGCACACTTTTCTTTCTTTATGCTGAATGAGTATGAGTTCATATATTTCGCCAGCGCCAGTGCCGTAGCAAACTTGGCAAACTCGGCGGGTTGCAGGCTGACCGGCCCCATCACCAGCCACGAACGCGATCCTTTCGTATCCGGTGCGATAAAGATGGTAACAATAAGCAGCACAATCATCCCTACATATATAATGTACGCGAACATATCATACATCCGGTCTTCCAGCATCAGCAAGACAAATCCCAGACCAAAGGAGCAGATAATCCATACAAACTGCTTTCCGGCACGGGTAGAGAAATCAAAGAAGTCACGATCGCCATAGTCATAGCTGGCACCGCAAACGCTGAACCATCCGCCGACAATCAAAAGCAGATAGATACCAATCGTTATCCAATCCAGTGTTTTCCACAAACTATCGTTCCTCGTTACCATATAAGATGATTCTGTTACTGATTTCTTCTGCTCTTAACTCATTCTCGGGCGACAATTTCCCTTTCATATATTGTTCCATCATCAATGCACCGATCGGCACTCCATAAGTTGCTCCCCATCCTCCATTCTCCACATATACGGCAATGGCGATTTTAGGCTGGTTCATCGGAGCAAAGCCCATAAACACCGAATGGTCATGTCCGCGATTCTGCGCTGTTCCTGTCTTTCCGCAGGCTTCAAGTTCCGGAACCATCAGGGATAACATCCGGCAAGTTCCTCCGGTGGCAGCAGCACGCATTCCCTCTACCACAGATTCATAATGTCTTCGTTCTATGGTTGTGTTGCGTGGATGTCGATAAATGCTATCCAACTGCGCATCCTGAATTTCCTTCACAATATGCGGTGTCGTAAAATGTCCGCGATTGGCAATCGTTGCCCCTAAGTTAGCTATCTGAAGAGGGGTAGACAGAATTTCACCTTGTCCGATGGAGATACTGATGACCGTCAGTCCGTTCCAGTGTCCACGATAAGCCTTGTCATAAAATTGCGCGTTCGGTATCAAGCCCCGTTTTTCTCCGGGCAAATCGACTCCTAACTTATAGCCGAATCCCTGAGAAACCATGTGATCTTTCCAGACTGTGATCGCATTCTGCGGTGAACCGTACTTGCGATCGCCGAACATACGGAACAGCCCCCAACAGAAATAGGAGTTGCAGGAAGTCGCAATAGCCGGAATCAATGGCAAAGGTGAGCCGTGGGCATGACATCCCACTGTCAGACGTCCATAATGGAAACCACGAGAACAGGGGAAAGAAGGACTTTGCTCGGTAATAATTCCTTCTTGCAGGAAGGTCAGTCCCTGTGCCGTCTTGAAAGTTGATCCCGGAGGATAGACTCCCATCAACGCACGATTGAGCAACGGTTTCTGTTTATCACGTTGCAGCATCAGGTGGTTCTTGCCACGCTGACGACCAATCATCAGGTGCGGATCATAGTTCGGAGAAGAAACCAGACAAAGGATTTCACCGGTTTCCGGTTCGATAGCTACGATACTTCCGATCTTATTTTTTAGTAACCGTTCGCCTAATATCTGCAAATCAATGTCGAGACTCAGAGTCAGATTCTTGCCAGGAATGGAAGGGCGGTCATACTCTCCGTCCATATATCGTCCTTGGATACGTCCGTGCGCATCGCGCAACAGAATCTCTACTCCCTTTTCTCCACGCAGGTATTTCTCGTACGATCTCTCGACTCCCAATTTTCCTATATAATCTCCGCGGATGTAGTATCCGTCTTCATCCGCCTCCATATCTTTAACAGATACCTCACCGATATCCCCCAAAGCATGGGCGGCAGCATTGTATGAATATTGCCGGATCGTACGCCGCTGAATATAAAAGCCGGGGAACTTGAACAGTTTCTCCTGGAAGACACCACATTCCTCCGCAGAAAGTTGTGACATGAACAGCTGGTTGGTATATCGGGAATATCCCGGATTACGGCGGCGGTCTTTCATGTCACTCATAATTCTGAGGAACTGGGCACGAGTGATGCCCAACGACTCACATAAATCAAGTGTATCCAGATTTTCGACCTCTTTCGGGACGAGAGTGATATCATAGGCCGGTTGGTTGAATACCAGCAGTTTGCCGTTACGATCGTAAATGGCTCCCCGTGAGGGATATTGAATTTTATTCAGGAAAGCATTGCTGTCGGCATTCTTCTTGTAGTCGTCTGTCGTAATCTGCAATACGAAGAGGCGTATCAGATAAATCAACACAATAGTTAAAGCAATCCCCCCGATAACAAATTTCCGCTTTTCTAATCTATAGTCTTTTGCCATTCCTATCTCCTTATTCCTTCTACAGCAAGAATGCAGGTTAAAGTCAGAAGGGTGCACGAAATCACCCGCAATAACAACAGCCAGATGCTGGTAAATGAGAAGAACTCAATGCTGAGTAATGCCAAGCTATGGACAAAAACACTTGCCGTGGTATATTTCAGGAAAGGAGTGATGCCCATGCTCTTGAAAGAAGGGATGATACTGTCCAGATTGTCACGCGGAGTAAACAGGCGCAGCAAGGACGGACGAAGGAAAGCCAGCAGCACCGTTGCCGCAGCATTCATCCCCGGAGTATCGGCAAAGATATCAATGGTCAGTCCGAAAAAGAAAGCCCACAACATCAATTCATTCCGGGAAGTTCCGGAAGCGAATTTCAGTATAAAGTAAATGTAGAGAAAGGGAGTAGCATATCCGGCAATATGTACGTTATTCAGGATCAGCACCTGAAGAAGTACCAGCCCGATAAACCATCCGATTCTATGTATATAGGTAATTATCATTATTTCACAGCCTTATTTTCAAGTTCTTTCTGTTCCTGCTGACCGTTCCGGGCTATCACCCGCACATCACTCACCTTGCCGAAATCGGTAGCCAACTTGATTTTCAGCAAATAAGACAATCCGTCGTGCGAGTCGGACATATCATCGACTGTTCCTACCATGATTCCTTCAGGGAATACGGTAGAGAAGCCGCTTGTCACCACCGTATCACCCAGATTAAACTCTGCATGACGAGGCAAATCTTTCAGATAGGCATAGCGGGAATCTCCATGCTCCCACTTCAGATAACCAAAGTAGTCACTTCCGACAATCTTGCAACTAATATTTGACTTGCTGTTCAATACCGAAATCACAAGTGAATACGAAGAGGAGGTTTCATAGACAATGCCCACAATTCCGTTTCCGTCCACCACTCCCATTTCGGGACGGATGCCGGAAGAAGAACCCTGATCGAGCGTTATATAATTATCCGCCTGATTCAGACTGTTCTTAATGACGTGTGCCTTGAACAACTGATAATCTGTCAGAGGTATCTCCTTGATGCTGTTTACAGTGACCGAATCAACCTGATGCTCCCGCAACGCCTTTTCCAGATTAGTGATCTGCTGTTCGAGCGCCATATTACGATCCAGCAAGTCTGCGTTGACCGATTTGAGATGGAAATAAGAGCTTATTCCTCCCGAAACTTCATAAACTGCCCCCACAACGACATTGGCAGATGTAAAAAAGGTACTCTGCTGATAGTTGTTGAACCGAAATAACAAAACAAAACTGGCTACCTCTAATACGATGAAGAGGAACCAGTAATTGTATTTCAAAAGGAAGTTTATTAAATTCCGCATGAATAATGATCCGTATTATTTATCTCATCAAGAAAGAGAAACGGTCTACATTCTTTAATGCCACACCCGTACCTTTGGCTACTGCGTGCAAAGGATCTTCAGCAATGTGGAAAGGTATGTTAATCTTATCTGTCAAACGCTTGTCCAGTCCACGAAGCAATGCACCACCACCGGCAAGATAAATACCGTTGTGTACAATATCCGCATATAGTTCGGGCGGCGTATTTTCCAATGCACTCAGGATGGCTGTTTCAACCTTGGAGATGGATTTCTCCAGACAGTGAGCCACTTCCTGATAACATACGGGCACTTCCATCGGAAGAGCTGTGATACGGTTCGGTCCATGAACGATGTAATCTTCCGGAGCGTCATCGCCAAGCTCGGTCAGTGCGGCACCTACGTTGATCTTAATACGTTCTGCCATACGTTCGCTGACTTTCACATTATGCTGACGGCTCATGTATTCCTGGATATCCGCAGTCAGATCATCACCGGCGATACGGATAGAGTTGTTGGAAACGATACCTCCCAAAGAGATAACGGCAATTTCCGTAGACCCACCACCTATATCCACGATCATGTTTCCTTCGGGCGCTTCTACATCAATACCGATACCGATTGCCGCAGCCATCGGTTCGAATATCAGATAGACGTCACGCCCACCGGCATGCTCGGCTGAGTCACGAACGGCACGGAGTTCTACTTCCGTACTTCCCGACGGTACACCGATCACCATACGAAGTGACGGCGAAAACAAGTGATTACGAGTATTTACCTGCTTAATCAAACCGCGCATCATTTGCTCGCAAGCATAGAAGTCGGCGATCACTCCATCCCTCAACGGACGAATAGTACGTATATTTTCGTGGGTCTTTTCGTGCATCAACTTCGCCTTTTCCCCAACGGCGATCATCTTATCTGTACGGCGATCCAAGGCCACAACCGAAGGCTCATCCACCACAATTTTCCCGTTTGTGATGATGATGGTATTGGCTGTCCCCAAGTCCATCGCTATTTCTTGTGTAAAAGAGAATAATCCCATTAATATAAAGTATTAAGTATTAAGTATTAGGTATAAAGTATCAGGTATAAAGTAGACTGCCTTATCCGCAAGGTTAATACTTAATACCTAATACTCAATACCTGTTTTTAATGTTTAAAATGACGGATACCGGTGGTCACCATCGCCATACCGTGCTCGTTGCAGTAAGCAAAAGTAAGATCGTCTTTCACCGAGCCGCCCGGCTGGATGACTGCCGTAATACCTTCTTTGTCTGCTATTTCCACGCAATCCGGGAAGGGGAAGAAAGCATCTGAAGCCATTACCGCACCGTTCAGATCGAATCCGAATGATTTGGCTTTTTCAATCGCTTGCTTCAAGGCGTCTACCCGTGAAGTCTGTCCCACACCGCTTGCAAGAAGCTGTTTGCCTTTTGCCAGCACGATAGCGTTCGACTTGCTGTTCTTAACGATCTTGTTGGCAAACAACATATCTTCCACTTCTTCCGGAGTAGGAGCTTTGTCTGTCACAGTTCTCAGATCGGCAACCGTTTCAATATTCATATCTTTGTCCTGCACCAATACACCGTTCAGCAAAGCACGAAACTGTTTCTTCGGCAGTTTGGCTTCTTTGCGAACCAGGATGATGCGGTTCTTTTTCTGTCCCAGAATTTCGAGCGCGTCTACGTCATAGTCCGGCGCGATAATCACTTCGAAGAATATCTTGTTGATCTCTTCGGCTGCTGCTTTGTCAATCACTCCGTTAGTTATCAATACGCCTCCGAAAGCGGAAACGGGATCACCGGCCAACGCGTCTGTCCATGCTTCCAATACAGTTGGACGAGAAGCCAGGCCACAAGCATTATTATGTTTCAGGATAGCGAAAGTCAAATCTTCGTATTCGTCGATCAGATCAACGGCAGCATTGATGTCCAGCAGGTTGTTATAAGAGATTTCCTTACCGTGAATCTGATCGAACATGGCGTCCAGATTTCCGTAGAAATAACCTTTCTGATGAGGGTTTTCACCGTAACGGAGTTGCTTCTGGTTGTTTACCGAACAACGGAAAGCAGAACCTTCGCCGGCATCGAAATAATTGAAGATAGCTGAGTCGTAGTGAGAAGAAACGGCAAACGCTTCTTTTGCCATCCAGCGACGTTCTTCAAGTGAAGAAGTAGCTCCATGCTCCATCAGCATATCCAGCAATGGCTTATATTGTGCCTGAGAAGCCACGATGATGACATCGTTATAGTTCTTGGCAGCAGCACGAATCAAAGAGATTCCACCTATATCGATTTTTTCAATGATGTCTGCTTCGGATGCGCCGGAAGCTACGGTAGCTTCAAACGGATACAGGTCGACAATAACCAAATCTATTTCGGGGATTTCATACTTTTCAATCTGTTGAATATCCTGTTCCAGGTCACGACGACAAAGGATACCTCCGAAAATCTTCGGATGTAATGTCTTCACTCTACCACCGAGGATTGAAGGATAAGTGGTCAAATCTTCCACTGCCTTACAAGGATATCCTAGTGATTCAATAAACTGACGAGTTCCACCTGTTGAGAGAAACTCGACTCCTTCTTCGTAAAGTTTGGTAATAATTTCATCCAAACCTTCCTTATGGTATACAGATACCAATGCAGTTTTTATTCTTTTAGACTCTGACATTGAATTGCTTATTAAGTATTTGATGCGCAAAGTTACGAAATATTGTTTATCGTACGTAATAAATAAGGTGTGAATTAATAAAAAAAAGCGTTGACTGTTCCTGTTGGAAAGTCAACGCTCCTTCGCATATATAGCTTCTAATCAAAATCTATTACCAGATAGACACTCGTTTGTCCTTCGCTACGAACATAGGATCATGTTCTGTGATATTGAATGCTTCGTACCAGTTTTGGATATGAGGCAATGCTCCGTCCACACGCCATTTACCTAAAGAGTGAGGATCGAGTTTGGTCAGTCGGAGAATCTCTTCCGGACGGATGTGTCCTGCCCATACATTAGCATAAGCGAGGAAGAAACGTTGTTCGGGAGTAAATCCGTCAACAACTTCCAGCGGTGCTGTTTCCATTGCTTTCTTGAAAGCTGCGAAAGAAACCTGCAAGCCACCGTGGTCGGCAATGTTCTCTCCCAAAGTCAGCTCACCGTTACCATGTACACCGGGAGCCACTTCTATGCTGTCAAAGAAGTTAACCATTACCTGAGCACGTTCTTCGAACTTTTTAGCATCTTCTTCTGTCCACCAGTCTTTCAGGTTACCATCCTTGTCGTATTGACGGCCCTGATCGTCGAATCCGTGAGTCATTTCATGGCCGATTACCACACCGATAGCACCATAGTTCATCGCATCGTCAGCGTTCATATCGAAGAACGGAGCCTGCAGGATAGCGGCAGGGAAACAGATTTCGTTGGTTGTCGGGTTATAGTAAGCGTTCACCGTCTGAGGCGTCATCAACCATTCGTCCTTGTCGACCGGCTTACCGGCTTTCGCGATCATGTCATTGAAATCCCATTGGCTGGCACGCTCGATATTTGCCCAATAAGAGTCATCTTTGATCTCCAGAGCAGAGTAATCTTTCCATTTATCCGGGTAGCCGATCTTTACATGGAAAGTAGCCAGTTTCTCTAATGCTTTCACCTTTGTCGGTTCGCTCATCCATTCCAGCGCTTTGATACGTTCGCCCAGAGAAGTCTGCAGGTTCTTCACCAGTCCAACCATACGTTCTTTGGCAGCGGCAGGGAAGTATTTTTCGACATACATCTGCCCTACTACTTCACCCAAAGAGCCGTCTACAGTGCTTACCGCACGTTTCCAGCGAGGCTGCATTTCTTTCTTGCCAGACATTGTTCTGCTATAGAAGTCGAAGTTTTGTGCCACGAAATCATCACTGAGGAAAGAGGCTGCGGCATCAATCAGGTTCCATTGAAGATAGAACTTCTGATCTTCAAGAGGCACTGTATTAATAACATCGGCAACTTCCTTCATGGCTGCAGGCTGACCGACATTCACTTCTTTCAAGTCATTCAGTCCCGAAGTAGTGAAGTAAGCATCCCAGTTAAAAGTAGGGAAGTTCTTTTTCAGCGTTTCCATGTCCATCTTATTATAGTTGGCATGAGGATCACGCAATTCTACTTGTGAACGGGCAGCTTTGGCAAGACGTGTTTCGATGTTCATCACGGCCACCATTGCTTTCTGTGCGGTAGCTTCGTCATAGCCAGCCAACTGAAACATTTTAACGAGGTGTTCCTTATATTTATCGCGGATACTCTTTGTCTGCTCGTCATTCTCCAGATAGTAGTCACGCTGTCCCATTCCGAGACCGCCCTGATAGGTCTGAACCATGTTCATAGAGCTATTCATATCATCCGCACTTACAAACATGGTAAAGTAAGGACGTATTCCTTTTTTCTGACTTTCGGCGATGTAGGTGTAAATCTCTTCTTTATCCTTGATCGCATCGATAGCCGCCATTTCTTCTTTGATCGGAGCCGCTCCTTCTTTGTTCAGCTTCACGCTGTCCATAGCGATGTTATAAAGATCACCCACTTTCTGGGCAGCACTGCCCGGAGCGTTGTCTTTCTTTGCAGCCAGTTCGGCAATCAGTTCTTTCAACTGTTCGCGGCTTTTCTCGTGAAGCATATCGAAAGAGCCGAAGCGTGAATACTCGTCTGTCAGCGGATGACTTTCAATCCATCCACCGCAGGCATACTGATAAAAACTTGTACCCGGCATTGCCGTGGTATCCAGATTAGCAAGGTCGATACCGGACGTTAGTACGGCCTCTTTCTTGCTATTACATCCTGTTGTCATAAGGCATACGGCAAGAATTGGTAAATACTTGGTTACTTTCATATTATATAATAAATTAGTTTTTCACTTCTTCCAGTTCCATCGAAACCCGTTCCCACTCTTCAACGGTGGTATCCAATTGCTGTTTCAGCTTCTGATGCCGTTCATACAGTTGCATATCCGATGCTCCTTCCGGAGTTGCCATCTTTGCTTCCAGAATGGCGATAGCCGATTCCGTTTCTTCAATCGAAGCTTCACAGTCCGCCACCTGGCGTTCCAACTTCTTTATCTTCTTATTGAGTTCCTTCTGCGCTTCATACGAGAGTCTGTTCTCCGAAGGTTGCTCTGTATCCGCTTCGTTTCCTTTGGCAGATGCGGTAGGAGAAGCAGAGAGAGAAACTCCTTTCTGAAGTTCATTCAGGCTGTCGATCTTCTTCTTTTGCAGGAAATCGTAAATACCGCCAAGATGTTCTTTCACTGTTCCACCACCGAACTCATATACTTTAGTCGCAAGTCCGTCCAAAAAATCACGGTCGTGGCTGACAAGTATCACTGTTCCGTCAAATTCGCGGATAGCTTCTTTCAGTACATCTTTGGAACGCATATCCAGATGATTGGTAGGTTCGTCCAAAATCAGGAAGTTCACCGGTTCCAGCAGCAACTTAATCATAGCCAGACGAGTACGCTCTCCACCGGAAAGCACTTTCACTTTTTTATCCGAAGCCTCGCCGCCAAACATGAATGCACCCAAAATGTCACGTATCTTCAACCGGATATCTCCTGTCGCCACGCGGTCGATCGTATCAAATACCGTCAGGTTTTCATCCAGCATCTGCGCCTGATTCTGTGCAAAGTAACCGATCTGCACATTATGTCCGATCGTCAGTTTACCATCAAAATCGATCTCGCCCATGATACATTTCACCAATGTAGATTTACCTTCTCCGTTCTTTCCGACAAATGCGACTTTTTCTCCTCTGTTGATCGTCAGATTCACATCATGGAAAACAACATGATGTCCGTATGCCTTGCGTACGTCTTCACAGATAACCGGATAATTCCCGCTGCGGCTGGCAGGAGGAAATTTCAGGCGGAGAGAAGAATTATCTTCCTCATCTACCTCGATACGGTCTATCTTTTCCAGTTGTTTGATACGACTCTGTACCTGCACGGCTTTGGTTGCCTTATAGCGGAAACGTTCGATAAAGTCTTCCGTATCCTGTATCTGCTTCTGCTGATTCTCATAAGCACGAAGCTGCTGTTCGCGACGTTCTTTACGTAATACGACAAACTCATCATACTTCACTTTATAGTCATAAATCTGACCGCAGGTAATCTCAATCGTACGGGTAGTTACATTATTAAGGAAAGCACGGTCATGGCTAACCAGCACAACAGCATTGGCACGGGTAGACAGGAAGTTCTCCAGCCATTGTATACTCTCGATATCCAGATGGTTAGTCGGCTCGTCAAGGAGCAGCACATCCGGACGACGGAGCAAGAGCTTCGCTAGTTCGATACGCATACGCCAGCCACCGGAAAATTCGGAAGTCGAACGGTTAAAGTCTTCCCTGCTAAAGCCCAATCCCAACAGGGTACGTTCTATTTCCGCCTGAAAATTGGTTCCTCCCATCATCAGGAAGCGGTCGTTTTCGTGTGTGAAGCGGTCTATTAACTGGTGGTATTCTTCGGATTCATAGTCGGTGCGGTCGGCAAGCTGCTGATTCATCCGTTCAAGGTTTGCCTGAAGTTCGAAAATATGCTCGAAAGCGAGTTCTGCTTCCTCCATCACCGTGCGGACATCCGAAAGGATCATGACTTGCGGCAGATAGCCGATTGTCACATCTTTGGGGACGGCTATCACTCCACGGGTCGGGGTTTGCAGACCTGCCAATATTTTCAACATAGTCGATTTGCCCGCACCATTCTTGCCGACCAAGGCGATACGGTCTTTTTTATTGATAACATAGCTGACATCCGCAAAGAGCGGTGTCGCATTAAATTCTACTGATAATCCTTCTACTGAAATCACTTCTGTCTCTGATTTATAAGATTTTGGATTGCAAAGATAATGAATAATTATTGGATAAAGGGCAGTATTATCCGTTATGAAAGACAAAAAAAGCAGTCATTCATGAGAATGACTGCTTCCTGATCTTTATCAAAAGCTTTTCTTTAGAACAATTTAGCAGGGTATTCACCGGCATCTACCAATGCCTGAATCTTATCCACTACGCTCTGACGGTCTTCCGGATAAGTTACACCAAACCATTTGCTGGTAGTATCCAGAACTTCCACAGTTGCAGTTCCGTCGTTAATCAATTTATCCACCATCAGCGGGATAAAGAATTCGCTCTTCAGGTTCTCCATGTTCTTCGGATCGCTCAGGAAAGTCTTGAAGAACTCTTCACTGTAAGCAAAGTAGTCGGGAGTAAAGCCCCAGAAGTTCATACTTACCGGAGTCGTATCAGGAGTAGCTGTCCATTCACCGTTATCATCGATGTATTTTACTTCACCGTCCAGACGTTGAATCTTCGTACGTTCCACTACGGAAGTCAGCAAGTTGTTAGCATCTGTACCGCAGATACCACGAGATACCGTACCGCTTTCGCTCAACGTATTTCCCACACGGAAACCTACCATTGAATAAACATTCTTGGAATTTTCGGGAAGAGCAGACAGGAATTTGCCCATTACCTGGAACGAGTCACGGCCATAGAAGTCATCGCAATTGATTACCGCAAACGGTTCACTAATCACATCAGCTCCCATCATTACCGCATGGTTTGTACCCCATGGTTTGGTACGGTCTGCCGGGCAAGTGAAGCCTTCCGGAAGATCATCGATAGACTGGAATACCAGTTCGCAAGGAATATGGCCTTCGTATTTAGAAATAATCTTTTCGCGGAAATCCTGTTCAAAATCTTTGCGGATTACAAATACAAGCTTACCAAATCCTGCGTTGATAGCATCATAGATAGAGTAATCCATAATAGTTTCGCCGTTAGGACCCAGTCCGTCCAATTGCTTCAAGCCTCCATAACGGCTACCCATACCAGCAGCCAATAAGAATAAAGTTGGTTTCATAAATTGTGTAATATTAAAAGGTTAGTGATGTCAATGGCATCAGATTTCGTTGCAAATTTACAAAAATAGTTGAATCCAACAGGACAAATATCAATCATTATTCACTAAAATCGTACAAAAATCATTCATTAGAACGGGTAACCGATAGCAAAATGTATTCCCAAATTCTTGAAGAAAGCTCCGGTTACATTATAATAGCCGCTACGGTCCGTATCATAAGGCAGATGCAGAGGAATACCGAAGTCGAGACGGAATACGAGAATATCCATGTCATAACGGATACCGACACCCGTTCCCAAAGCTATTTGTTTAGGGAAAGTCTTCAGACGCAGTTGTGAATTGGGACGTGCTTCTTTTCCATCAGCCAAAAGCTTTCTGTCTTTGCGCAACAACCACACATTTCCTGCATCCAGAAAGGTAGCTCCCCAAAAGCTCTTGAAAATACGGAAACGATATTCCACATTCGCCTCAAAGCGGAATGTACCGGTCTGATCCAGGTAGGAATATTTTCCCTCTTCCGGATGATAACCGCCCGGACCGACGCTGCGCACCGTAAAAGCACGGATACTATTGGCACCACCTACATAAAATTGTTCACTATAGGGAGCTATCGTGGCATTGCCATAAGTAAACAGTGCACCTACTGCCACCCGGCTGGCTATCGCATTATTCTTATCTATGTTCCACAAATGACGCAACTCCGTATTCAACTTCACAAACTGTGCAAACGGAGCCCCCAATAAACTTTTATCTTCTTCATTGAACGGCTTGCCAAAAGCACGGTAAATAAGGGAAGTGATATTACCCGCCGAAGTGACGGTAGACTGCCACCAGATAGGGTTCTTTATCCGACGAACCGAAGCATTGTCATACGTATACGTATATTCCATCGCCGGAATGAACTGGTTTCTAAGACTGACATATAATGCAGGATTAGCCTCAGCTATCTTTTCAAACTCCGCAGACTGATGCTGCAAGACATTAAATGTCAGTTTAAAAGGAGTAATACTATGCCGGCTGGTACGGGATGGCTGGAAATCATAGGTGGCATTACCGCCAAAGGACAGCAATTTATAATACTTTGCCCGGTTCAGCTGGTTGATATACAGACGGAAGGTCGTCGTGGCAGGGAAGTCAAACTCCCGTTTACCCAAATGCGGGAACACTACTCTCGGGAAAGTCAGAGAGGTAGAAAGCCCCATTTCCCAACTATTCATCAGTGAACTCTTCTCACCGCCTCCGGTCTGCCATTCATAAGAGCCTTTCAGTTTTACGTTCCAGCTTTCGCCACCTCCGAATACATTATTGCGGGTGACACCGAAAGATGCACCGGGACCGGTCTGGTCATTACTCTTCGTTACTACATTCAGTTCCAGTTCCGCATCCAGCGGTTTGGCAAACGTAGCCTGCATGGTGACGTCCAGTGTATCACAAGCCGCTGTCGTATCCCTGGGAGCGTATTGCATATCCAGATAGCTGAATATACCGAGCTGGCTCAGTTTCTCCTGCACCTGCTCCTGCCGGTACTGGCTATAAAGACGGGTACGGTTGGAAGCCCTCATCTGTTTGCTCCGTACAAACTGCTGATAGTTCATCCATCGATAGAGCATATTCGGACGAACTTGCAGTTTATCATAATAGTGGATATTCAGATTCTTGTACAAGATACTGTCATTAGGTGCCTCGCCATTCTTTCCGAAGAGATAGACCGAAGCATCTCCTACATAATAAGAACGTTGAGCGGCAGCCGGTAATCCCGGAAGAGGAATCAGACGAAGACTGATATGTCCGCCGGGAACCAAGGTCGTATCCGCCTGATAAGTCATATAGTCCGGACGGAAGTAGAAATATCCCCGATTACGCAGAAGGGTACTGATACGGGAACGTTCTTCATCCAAATCCACCACATTGAACTGTTCGCCGGGGGTGATATAAGACATACGGCGCCCGCGTTCCATGATCTTCAGAGTCTGGGGAGTGAAACGCTGATAATACACGGTATCAATGAAATAAGGATTCTTCATATCTACCGTATAGAGCAGACTTGCTTTCAGGCTATCTTTCTTATCGACCAAGGTCTCGTAAGTCACCTTTCCATTGAAATATCCGTAATCACGGAGCAGGTTAGTGGCTACCTTGACACGTACTTCGGGATTGACAGTGGAAATAAATACGGGTGGATTGGCGGCAAAGCGGTTAAACATCCACTTACCGAATCCTTTCTTGTATTTCACGAAGTCGTTATACATCCACATTTTAAAAGGAATAGGCAGAAAACCTCCCAACAGAGTAGTACTGGGAGTTTTGGCAAGCGCCGCATTGATTTCCGTCAAAGCAGTTTCACCAACCCGTGTCGATGATTTATTGACAATCACCGTTTTTCCTCCGGTATAGAGTATTTCATCTTCGGGCAGATGTTTCGTCACCGAACACGCCGAGAACAACACTATACCCATAAGACAGCCTGCTAATATGTTAATACGTATATCTTTCATTCTTACTTCTTTTTCTTAAAGATGAACAGTTCACTGAGTTTATCCAGTTTCTTGCGAAGTACCAGACCGACTCCGGTTTCCGTAATCTCCCCTTCGAGTACACTCTCGTAGTTCTTGTCGTAGAACAAACGGACATAACGGGTTCCCGTACGGTCCAGACGATATTCCAGAGAGATGTTGTCAATGAAGGATTCGGCATCATTCGTCGCATTCTCGCCCGTAGATACTTTACCGCCGATTACAATCTGGAAGCGGTTATTGAAGAGGCGCTGCGAATAACGGAAACTGTAATCCGTACGCTTGCCGCCGGTATCCGAGGCGTCATGATCTTCGACACCCACAGAGACACTGGCATTCTTCAGGTTACCCATCAGTGAGTTTATCTGACTGCTCAGTACGGAGTTCAGAGCAGAGCCCATATTCAGCTTGCCAAGTCCGCCGCCTCCACCGCCGATCGGTCCGGTGCCGAGATAGGTTTTCATCAACATGATATAAAGTGCCTGTTTCCCACGTTCTTCCGCTCCCATTGCTGTCAGTTCATTCTGTATGGTCGCATCTTCCGGGGCCGCTACGTCGAAAGCAAAAGACAGGTTGTCCAGCCGGTTCTTTACGACAATGGAAACGTCAAAGTTAACCATTCTCGTTCCCCCGTTCTCCCCTTCGGATACGGAAGCACGGATACGGTCGGTTGCCTTGAAGTTCAGCATGGGATCCATCGGGTTTCCGGTCCATTCTACGTAGCTGCCGTTATCGATGGCAAATTCCTTGACTGCAATGATAGGCAGAGAATACTTCATCAGTCCACCGCTCAGCGTGTAACGTCCGGTCAATGTCAGGTCTCCCTGCGGAGTGTATTTCATTGAAAGATCGCCGCCGCCTTCCAGTTCGATACGATTGTCGCTGGCATCCAAGTCCACTTTCACACGGACTGAAGGGTCTATATGAACCATCATCACCATATCCAGCCCACCTAAAGATACGGTAGGCACTTCCTGGCGGACAACTGTCGTAGTATCACTGAATGAAGTAAATGTCACCAGACTTCCCAGACGATCCTGCACGGTCAGCGGTGAATCGGTCAGTACATACGAGACATCCGTATTGCCCAGCAGATTCAGGTTTCCACGCATATTCAGCCCGTCCAACGGGCCTTTTATGGTTGCCCGCAAGTCCGCAAAGACTTTTCCGTAGACAAGGCTTTCGCGGGTACGCTTCGCATTCAACAAGGTATAGTTTTCCGCCAGCAGATTCAGACTCGCCATCGGTCGGGACATATCACGGAAATCGACATAACCGTCGATCGTAAACGGATTCTTTCCTGTGGTGTAGATGGCGAACTTATCAAATATCAGACGATTGTTCTTCAACTGCACAGGGCGGTTATCAAACAAGAAGTTAGCACCATACTGGCGTGACAGGACAGATACGCTGTCCAGTATCAGTTCACCGTTTATCAATGGCTGCTCGGTACTGCCTGTTATATTCAGGTCACCGTCCATATCACCGGCAAGCGTAACCAGTTCGTCGGGAATAAATACATTGGCAATACGAAGCGGGAAGTGTTCCAACGTCGTATTTACTTCCAGGCTATCCTTTCCCGTCGAGGTAGGGAGCAGCTTGCCATCTGCTATCAGCACTTCTACCTTATCATGATTCAGATAAGCGTTGAGGTATTGTTTTCCCTGTTCGCCCGGCAGCCATGTAGCTCCCAAAGTAATATCACCAATGCGCTGGCGTTCATAAGTCAGTTCATCAATGGATGCTTCCGCAGAGAGCTGAAGGTCTTTTTCGGTCTGTATATAGTGTGCTTCTGCCGAGAACAATCCGGTGATTTCGGGGAAGTAAGGCAATACGCTCGTTATTTCATCCAAGCGGATTCTCCGGATTTCGACATCGATATTCTGCAAAGAGACCGTATCTCCCTGTACCGAATGCACACGGAATCCCATGCCTTCATCATCCCACATATCCACATTGGCATACACGCGCATATTCTTGTGCAGATAAATCCAGTTATGATCTTCATTGAAGTGGAATTTGCGAAACGCAATAATCGGTTCTTCCGGAATCAGTGTAAAGGCCAGTCCATCTCCTTTTCCACGCCCTCCAACCAGCGGACGGGCATTGACTCCGAGCAACACACCGGTTTTCCCCTTTTCGTTCTTATATTCTGCCAACAGCTCGGCATCGCGGTCGCGAATCTCGCCTGTCAGAATAGTGGAGAAGGAAAACTGGGGATTCTTCGGTCCGTTGATAACTCCGGCACGGAGGTTCATACGGGTAGTATCTTGTTTGACGGTGAAAAAGACCGTATCCAGTTGCAAGGTATCCACTTTCAAAGCATGGATGGCAGCTTTTCCGTTGATTCCCCAATCGGGAGCTGTGCCGAATTTCATGGAAGCATCATGGAACGATATATTCTTCATTGCCATATAGTATGCCAACGGATTCTCCTTTCCTGCCGAGAAAGAGAAAATGGCCGATGGCAATGCTTCACGCAAAGCAGCATGATCCAAGAGTTTTTCATCCACCTGCTTCATCAACACATCGACAAAATGGGTAGACTGACGAATCAGAGGATATACACCGGCACGGGCACTCAGATTCAGTTTCATATCACCGGCGGTGAAATGAGTGAAAACACGGTTCTGCCGTGCCTCCCCGCTTAAATTGAACGCCAACGGACGCTTCATCGGCTTGGGTATAAGTCCCAGTTCGTACAAATCAAGCTGAGTAACGTCAACTGTCACTTTACCGTCCGGATAACTATGAGCTAAATTATATTCTGCATCCGCCGTCATTTTCAAGAGTTCATTGTCACTCGTAAGCTGAGCCGTTGCCAAAGCACCTTTAAGATTTCCCGTCAAATGAACATTCGAAAGATGATAGCGGGCGTAATGAAGCTGGTCCAAAGAGAGATTCAGATTGGCTAAAGAATGGAAGGACATGACATCCAGCCCTCTGCCCTTGGCATCTGCCGAAAGAGACAGTTCATAAATCGAGTCTTTCGGGAGAAAATGATGCAGTTGCAGATCGTTTATTTTCAGATCGGCCGTATAAACCTCTGTCGAACTATTTAATGCGGCATTTACATTCATGCTGCCCTTGCCTTCTTTCAGATCGAGTTTTGCTTTATACTGAGGACCGTTCATCTCCATCTTCATCTTGAGACTCATACTGTCGGGAACTACCAAAGAGCCATCGGGCGTAACTCCGGTCAATCCTGTCAGGAAGTTCAGATTCTGGGTAACCATATCCAGTCCAATAGTTCCCGAACGAGTCAGACTGTCCGTCAGGTTTTCAAGGATTCCTCCCCCTTTTAGCGAGAAAGCTCCCGGCAAGTCTACTGTGAAGCGCGAAATCTGCATTTCTTTCAGATTCCCATCCGTACCGGCACGGATCACTAACGGACGGAACGGATATGCTTCTTTAAACGTTTGAGGCAGTCCGCCGGCAAAAAGCATCACATCCTCTTTGCCTATATGCGCGTTAAAGCTGGCGGATAAACGTCCTGTCGTCGGGATATTTACGAGTTCCCAATAAGTCTGGGCGGACAGGTCTATTTCAGAATGTGGGGTTTGCAGTTTCAGTTCAGGAATGCGGATGATAGAATCATTCGAAAAGAGCCGGCCTGTCAGTGAAGTAATACTCAGTCCCGAACGCTCTTCCATCGTTATTTCACGAATCACAGCGTTCATATTTCTGCCTTCGTAGAGCAGAGAGTCCAATCCGATGCGGATATTCCGGACTGCCATATGAGAGGCGTCAAAACCTTCTGACGGTTGGGCCTCTCCGGTGTCATAACTGGCGGAGGCACCCGACAAAAGGAATTGCTTCAATCCATAAAACTGGTTCTTTAAATCCGCTTTGGCGTCATCAATGGTCGCTTCGCCTATGTACGCCGCCATCTTCATGGAGTCGGCAGGAAGTTTCATACCGAATGATACATTCTTCAACTTCAGTTGATGAAGGTCCACCTTCCAGTTCACGGGGGCAGATGCCGTCGTGTCTTTGGGAGTGGTCGTGGTATCAGTCATCAGAAGTTGTATATGAGTATCGGATAGCTCTGTCCGATTGACAACTGCCGTTTCGTTCGATAAATCGACCCCATGACTTTGCAGAAAGAAACGTCCCAAAACGCCTTTTATCTGCATCCCATCTATCAGATTGGCTGAATTGACCGCCACCTGACTTAAGGTAACCTCGTCAACTTCTACTTTTCCTTTGAGCAACGGCCATGCCTGTACGCGGACATTCAGGCTTTCCAAAGACAATAAGGTATCCGGCTGCTGTATGACTTCCACCCCTCGTACCAGCAGATTTAATGGAAAACGAAGGTCTATCCGTTCCACCTGAATCTGCATTCCGGTTGCCTTAGAAGCATACGCAGTAACCTCCCGTCGCAAAAGATTCTGAACAGGAGGTATATAAAGTAATACCATCAGTATTACAAAAAGTATTATAGGAGTAAGCAATATCCAGCCCACCCGTCTTATCCATTTTCGTTTCATGCAGGATGTGTCAGTGTAAAAGTGATACAAAGTAAACAAATTACTTTGGAAAAAGGTTTGTCCAAGAGCTAAAATGTGAAAAAGGCGGAGGTTATGGTTGCATTTAGCGCAATTTCATCCCGTTCATTCCGTTCATTCGGAAGGTGAGATATTTGTCAAGGCAGCACCTTCTCACTGTGCTACGAGCTTATGCCCGTGCCACTACGTTGGCACGCTTGTGCCACCGCAGTGGCACGACTGTGACATGCCTTTGGCACAACTGTGCCAACAAGGTGGCACAAGCATGGCACTATATAGGCTGTTCCAAAGGAACTGTCGGGAGAGATTTAATGTAAACCGAGACTATACTCCTCAGCAGCACGAACAACTTTACGCACCGCCTCCAAAGTTTCCAGCGTAGTCTTTTCTATTTCTTCGGAGAACTCTTCCCCCCGGCAAGACTCCAGCCATCTTAATGAAGCAACAGACTCAGAAGCACCAATCAAAGTAAAAAGTGGAAGTAGCTTATGAGCCATAGCGGCAATTCCATCCACCTCCCTGTCAGTTAATGCCTGTTGCATCCGGTCGGCATTCTTGCCGGTCTCTTCGATAAAAGTCCGGATAATAGAACACGCCGCTTCCGGATCATCTTCCGAGAAGGCAGTCAGTGCAGAAAAGTTGAATAAAGTATCTTTAGGCAGCGCATCTGCAATCAATTGCATATCATGTGTTATATGCGCCTCATCAGCTGACATTTGTCCTTCATTCAGAGTTACCAGCAATTCTTTCACCGTAAAAGGTTTGTGCAGGCATCCGGCAAAGCCGTGTTCATGCAAAGCCTTCTCATCCATTTCGCTGCGTGCCGTGACAGCAATGACAGGAATATTGCGGGCTTGCGGAATGTTAGAGGCACGCAATAATTTGACCAGATCAAAACCGTTGATAGCAGGCATCTGTATATCGGTCAGCAGCACATCAAATGTCGAAGAGCGCAGTTGCTCTATCAGTTCTTCCAACTGCTCGCAGCAGACAGCATCGATACCGTGCTGTTTCAGCATGGCAGCAGTCAGGTTCAGCTGAATCTTATCATCATCAATCAGAAGCACACGGATCACCTTCATAACCGGTACGGCATCTGTCTCTTCCGGAGAAGCATCCGTATCTTTCGACGTTTTCTTGATTCTGCTTCCGAAAGGTTTATTTTCCACTATTGACTTGCCTACCGGAAAGAGTGGCAACACGACAGTAAAGCAACTTCCTTTTCCTAACGTGCTTTGTACATCAATCGTACCTTCAAGCAGAAGAACCAGCTTATGCACAATGGACAATCCCAGTCCGAATCCTTCTTCTCCCTGCGCACCGGGGAGGCGGGTAAATTCCTGGAAGATGCGTTCCCGGTCTTCCGATGCCATCCCTTTGCCGGTATCCGCAACCGCTATTGTCAGCTTCGAAGCGTTATAACCAACAGTTAATGTGATCTTGCCCTGCTGAGTGAATTTCACTGCATTGGACAAAAGATTATTCACTATCTGCTGAATACGTAAAGGATCACTGATATATTTCTCCGACAGTTCCGGAGCGATATGACATTGCAAGACCAAGCCTTTAGCCGCCGTCAGCGGTTCAAAGCAAACACGGATTTCTTCAAACAGCTGAGCAGGATTAAAAACAATCCGGTTCACTTCCGCTTTATTGAGGTCAAGACGGTGGAAATCAAGCAAGTCGCTTACTAACTTCAGTAAATGCTCTGAAGAACTTTTCATGTTGTCCAGATAGAATCGCTGCCGTTCATCTTCGGTCAGGCGGGACAAGAGTTCCGTATACCCCATTATCGAGCCTAATGGCGCCTTAAAGTCATGGGTAATGGCAAGCATCAGTTTTTCACGGGCAACAAGCAAATCTTCCGCCCGCTTATTCGCTTCTTCGAGCTGACGCCGATAACGGTTGCTACGAGTAATATCCCGCATAATTAAGATCAGGAAAAAGGCGGATAAGAATACGGCGCCAATGGCGATCCCGGCAATGATATTAGCCGAACGCATCCGCACCTCTTGCTGAAGTTCCGCATCCTGACGGGCACGCGCAGACATTTCCTCCTCGTATCCTTTTATCAGACTATCCATTCTTGCGGTCAGCTGTGTATTCATCCGCTGATACCTCGTACTGGTACGCCGGATCGTTCGCCTCCGCTGCAACCGTTTCTCTTCGGTAGCCATGCGAATCTTATGCTGAAGGGAGTCCGCCGACTTGACAGGTTCCAGTATCGTATCGGTGGCAACTTCCAGAGAAGTATTGACCAGCACGGCAGTATCTTTCTTAGAAGGCGCGAACACTTCCCCCAATCGTTTGAAGAAGCCTTTCTTCTTCGGAGTAGTGATCAGAGAATCGCGTTTGGTAATGACCCGGTGTTGTACCCGTTGCTGAGTAATCACCGAGTCCTGCTGTTCTGATATGATTTCTTCAATCTCCGAGGCGGAAAGCAAGCTGTCATTCGCCTCGCTCAGCACCCGCAGCATCTGAAGGGTATTCTGATCTTTCTCATGAAGAAGACTCAGCAGACTATCTGTCCGCAGATTCTGCTGATCGTCCGCAGCCGACAGCGTCTCCATCTCCTGATGCACAAACACCAGAGAAAAAAGAAGAATCGCCAGCAGCAATATATAGCCGATGGTTATTTTCAGTTTGGTGGAGCGAAAGGAAGCCATAGGCAATTAAGATTTTAAATTATGAATTTTGAATGGAAAGCGGTAGTTTCGTCTTCTGATGGAAACGCCACCATAACATCAGACCGGCACTGGTCAACCCAAAAGGAAATGCCATCCAGACACCTATGATCCCCCACTCCAACACGAATCCGCAGAAATAGCCGACCGGAAGCGAAATAAGGAAATAAGCAATGAAGGCAATCAGCATCATCAGTTTTACATCTGAGATTCCACGCAAGGCATTGGCAAAGGTTATCTGCAATCCATCTCCAAACTGATATATCAGAAATGGAAAGATAAGCGAAGTGACCATAGCCGCCACTTCGGTACTATCCGTAAACCAGCCTCCCAGATAATTGCGGCAAAGGAATACGATGGAAGAAAGCACAACGCCCAACGCCATCATCACATGAAAACCGGCATAAGCCGAACGACGTACATTGAGTATATCGCCCTGCCCGTTAAAGTTACTCACACGGACAGCCACAGCTGCTCCCATCCCGTAATACATCATAAACGTAAACTGGGAAATAGCCAGCATGACCTGATGAGAAGCCAGCGCAATGGTGCCCAGCCAGCCAATCATCACCGCACTCAGACTGAACGAAGCTGTCTCCATCCCCATCTGAAAAGCAATCGGCCAACCCAGCGAATTCAATCGTCCGAATATAGCCTTCGACCATCCCAGACGATAGAAGCCGAGCTTAAAACGAAGAAAACGCGGACTCCGCATAAAGACTATGATAAAAACGACTACCATCATGATACGCGAGAACAGCGTACTGATACCTGCACCCAGCAAGCCCATTTCCGGCAAGCCCAGCTTTCCGTATATCAGGATATAATTGCCGATAATATTCAGCACATTTCCGCCGAGCAATATCCACATGGCGGTCTTAGTATCCGTAATTCCATCCGTAAACTGCTTGAAGCCATTGAACAGCATCACAAATACGAGCGAAGCCAGCAGAACCAGATAATAAGGTTTTATCAGGGGAATAAGTTCTTCCGGCTGTCCCAGATTTCCCACATTAAAATAAAGGACAGTCATACCGATGGTAAGCAAGAGTGCCACCAACAAATTTGCCAGCAGGCTGTTACGCAACGCCTGTCCCGCCGAAGCGTACTGATGAGTTCCATACAAACCTCCCACGATAGGGGTCAGCCCGTACGAGAAGCCTGTACTGAAAATAATCACCAGATTGAATACATTATTGACGAAAGAAGCAGCACCCAGTTCTATCGTACTATGATGACCGATCATCAACGTATCGGCAAACCCTAGCACGATGACTCCTATTTGCCCGATTACAATGGGCAATCCGAGAGAAAGCAGCGCTTTGTAATGCTCCTTATATATACTATAGATATTTCTCATTTATTTTTCCGTAGTTAATCGCATATTCCGGCAACTCCGCATCCCGCTGTTGCCTCTCCAATAAAAATAAATATCCCGCCGGTAAAGAGAGGTCAGGATATTTGTTTCTTATAATAAAGTATCACTCCATTCTCCTTCCGGAAAGCAGACTGAGCTACCTTTTGCAATTGTCCGGCAGTAACGGCGCGATAACGCTCTACCTCCTTTTCCAGATCTTCCGCCCTGCCCAACAGTTCAAACCACGCAAGATTGGTAGCGACATTCAAATAATTGATATTGCCGAATATCTGCGTCGATTCGAATTTATTCTTCACTTTTTCCAGTTCCTGTTCGTCAACAGGTTCTTGTTGTAAACGTTCCAGTTCTTCACGTACGGCCGCTTCCGCCTGTTCCAGCGAAACACCTGCCGCAGGTTTACCTGAGATATGGAACAATCCGGCATCTACACTGCCGGAAATATAAGCATCGATACTTGAAAACAGTTGTTTTTGTTGTACCAGGCGTTGATTCAGACGACTGGAACGTCCGTTGCTCAACAAATCCGACAATATATCAAAAGCGTAATAATCCGGATGATCGTGACTGCACATATGATACGCCATGAACAGTGAATCAAGGGGTACGTTACGCTCTACTGTCAACCGTCGTTCTTCTGTCTGTTCCGGTTCCTGCGGCAGATTCCGTTGAGGAACCTCCCTGCGAGGGATGGGACCAAACCATTTTTCCGTCAATGCGACTGCTTCCTCAAAAGAGATATTTCCCGTTACGGCCAGCACTGCATTGTTCGGCGCATAAAAACGGAAGAAGAATGCTTTCACCTCTTCCAGCGTCGCATTGGCTATGTGCGACAAATCTTTTCCGATGGTAGGCCACTGATAAGTATGCGCCCGATATGCCAGAGGACGCAAAAGATGACCGACATCTCCGTAAGGCTGATTCAGGCAACGCTGCTTGAATTCTTCCATTACTACTCCACGCTGTACTTCCAGACTCCGTTCACTGAAATCAAGGCTCAGCATACGATCGGATTCCAGCCAAAAGCCGGTCTCTACATTCTGCCGGGGTACAGTGAGGTAGTAATTGGTTATGTCATTATTGGTCCAGGCATTATTCTCGCCGCCTGCCAGTTGCAGCGGCATATCATAATCGGGGATGTTCACCGAACCTCCGAACATCAGGTGTTCGAACAAATGAGCAAAGCCTGTATGCTCGGGATGTTCGTCGCGGGCTCCCACATTATATAATACATTAAGAGCTACCATCTGCGTACTTTCGTCCTGCGAATGTACCAGACGTAACCCATTGTCCAGAATATGCCTGTTGATCTTCATTCTACTTAATCTAGTACTTCTACTTTTACAATCTTCACGTCCTCTTCGGGGCGGTCGCTACGGTCGGTTTTCACCTGCTGAATCTTATCTACGATGTCCATGCCTTCGATTACTTCACCGAAAACCGTATACTCACCGTCCAGATGAGGAGTACCTCCTACAGTCGTATAAGCTTCGATCTGTTCCGGCGTGAAGTGAAATTCCGGTTGCTTGGCAGCTTCCGCCTCCGCCTCTGCAAAAAGCTTCTCCTGCAATTCATACAAACCGTTTTCATCGTTTTCCTTCCGCATCTTATAGATTTCTTTCATGTGCTTCTGAGCCAACGTATTGAAAATAACATTGATCTTATTCTCATTCATCTGGCTTTCCATGCCCAGCAATGTAGAGTCGTTGTACACCTTGCCTGTCACAATGTAGAACTGGCAACCGGATGATTCTTTCTTCGGATTGACATTGTCTCCCTGACGGGCAGCCGACAAAGCGCCTTTTTTGTGAAAATACTTCGGATAAACAAATTCGGCCGGAAGGGTGTAACCCACATCTCCTGCACCCAGCATCTTTCCCTTCGGTGCATTCTTTGAATCCGGGTCACCTGCCTGAATCATAAAGTCTTTGATAACACGGTGGAACAGCGTTCCTTCATAAACGCCGTCTTCCGCCAGCTTAATGAAATTATCACGATGTTTCGGCGTCTCATTATACAACTTAACCTTGATGTCTCCCAAGGTTGTTTCAATCTTTACCAACGTTTCGTTGTCCATATTTCCTCCTTTTTTTGTTCCGGTTTTGCAGGCCGTAAGTCCGCAAAACGATATGGTTAATAGTAAGTATGCAATCTTTTTCATAACACTTTTATTTAATTTAAGTTTGCAAATATACTACTTTCGCCCAAATCCTCTTACCTTTGTAGCATTAAAAGAGGCAAAAGAGAGTATGATGAAATCCATATTAATAATAGAAGACGATATCACTTTCGGAATGATGCTGAAAACCTGGCTAAGTAAAAAAGGGTTTGAAGTGTCGTCAGTCAGTAACATTGCCCGTGCCCAAAAGCACATTGAAGGACAAGGGGCAGACTTAATCCTGTCCGATTTACGCTTACCGGATCACGACGGAATCGATCTTCTGAAATGGATGAACGAAAAAGGAATCGATATTCCTTTGATCATCATGACCGGTTATGCCGATATCCAATCGGCAGTGCAGGCGATGAAACTGGGAGCACGCGACTATGTTGCCAAACCGGTGAATCCGGAAGAACTGCTCAAAAAGATGTCGGAAGCTTTACAAACGAAAGAAGCACCGACTGCGCACACCGCAGCCAAAACTTCTGCAAAGAAAGGTTCTTCCGCCTCGTCCGGAAATGCCACCGAAGCCCATCATGCTTATCTGGAAGGAGAAAGTGATGCCGCCAAGCAACTCTATAATTATGTAGGTCTGGTAGCTCCCACCAATATGTCCGTACTGATCAACGGTTCCAGCGGAACAGGAAAAGAGTATGTGGCGCACCGCATCCATCAACTGAGCAAACGGAATGACAAGCCGTTTATCGCGGTAGACTGCGGTTCGATCCCCAAAGAATTAGCTGCATCCGAGTTTTTCGGTCATGTGAAGGGCTCTTTTACAGGAGCACTGACGGACAAGACCGGAGCGTTCGTTGCCGCCAATGGAGGCACCATCTTCCTGGATGAAATAGGAAACCTCAGTTATGAGGTACAGATACAACTTCTCCGTGCCTTGCAAGAGAGAAAGATTCGTCCGGTCGGTTCCACACAAGAGGTATCGGTTGATATCCGTCTGGTATCCGCCACCAACGAGAATCTGGAACAGGCTATCGAGAAAGGAACTTTCCGTGAAGACCTTTTCCATCGTATCAATGAATTTACCCTGCGGATGCCGGACCTGAAAGAACGGAAAGAGGATATCCTGTTGTTTGCCAACTTCTTCCTCGATCAGGCAAACAAGGAACTGGACAAGCATCTGATCGGTTTTGACTCGAAAGCCTCACAAGCCTTACTCAATTATCACTGGCCGGGCAACTTACGCCAAATGAAGAATATCGTAAAAAGAGCGACTTTACTGGCACAAGGCAGTTTCATCACTCTTCTTGAGTTAGGAACCGAATTACTGGAAACAAGTACCGTTTGTTCCGCAAGCATGGCGCTGCGCAACGAAGAGACAGAGAAAGAACACATTCTGGAGGCATTGCGCCAAACCGGAAATAACAAAAGCAAAGCGGCACAATTACTGAATATCGACCGGAAGACATTATATAATAAGCTGAAACTATATAATATCGACTTGTAGGTTATCCATCAGTACTACCTATATATTTAGAAGGAGATACGCCGAACTGCTCCATGAAGTGCTTGCGCAAAGTACGGGTATCAGAATAACCAACCATTTCCGAAATTTCCTGAATAGAATAGCGATTCTCCAGAATCAATGTCGCCGCCTTGCTTATACGTATACTGCGGATCATATCTATAACAGACAAATCACTGCGCTGTTTCACCTTCCGGTACAAGGTAGGCTGACTCATATTCAGTTGCTCCGCCAACATTTTTACATTAAAGTCCGCATTGGAAAGGTTAGCTTCTATGATATGAATCAGTTGTTGCAAAAAGGCATCTTCTTTCTCTCCCTCTTCCGATTCCTGTTTCAGCATCAGGGCTTTCGTATAAATCCGCTTCAATCGCTCACGCTGCAAAATCAGGTTATCCACTTTGGTCTTTAATATCTCCGGATTAAAGGGTTTCATCATATAATCATCCGCTCCGCTATTACAGCCTTGCAGGATGTCAGCATCTTCTGCTCTGGCAGTCAGTATCAAAATAGGAATATGCGCAGTTTCCTGCTGCATACGAATTTCCCTGCAACAAGCAAAGCCGTCCTTTACGGGCATCATCACATCCGAGATAATAAGATCGGGCAACTGTTCTTTGGCTATCCGCACCCCTTCCTCACCATTGCAGGCTTCACTGACTACATATCTGGAAATGAATAAGCTCCGAATATATTCGCGGACATCTTCATTATCTTCGATAATCAGCAGACTTTTTTTAGCCGCTGTTTCCTGTGTTTTGTTTTCCGGTATCGGAAGAAACGATTCCGGTTTCAGCTCTTCATTTTGCTTTGTCTTTTCCTGACGGCTGTCAATCAGTTCATAAGAATCTTTTGCAAAATGCGCTTTGCCTTCGGGAATATAAAGGGCAAAGGTACTTCCTTCGTCCGGCACACTCTTCAGCGTTACCAAGCCATGATGCAAGTCCATCGTGTTCTTCACAATATGCAGTCCAATTCCTGCCTTCGTTGACATCTCAGGTACATTATCTCCCGTTACGAACGATTCAAAAGCATGTTTCTGCAACCATTCCGGAATCCCTGCACCTGTATCCGAAACGGTGATCCGGCAATAACCCTGCCCACTTTTCATCAGATGAGAGACGGAAAGCAGGACACGACCTCCCGATGGGGTATACTTAAACGCATTTGAAAGAAGGTTTTGCACGGCCGAAGCGATCTTTCCCTCATCTACCCAATACAGGAACTTCACTTCGGGCAAATCAATATCAAATTGCAAACCTTTGATTTCAGCCATCTGCCGGAACGGTTCCGACACATTGCAGACCAGCTGCACCAGATCAGTCTCGGATAACTGGAGTCTGACCATCCCGGCCTCTATCTTTTGTACATAAAGCAACTGATCGACCAAGGTGTGCAGTGAGGCCGCATTCTTATACATGACCTGCAATTTCTTATAAAAGTCTTCCAATGGATTGCACTGTTTCATCAATTCCTGTAACGGGGCAAGGATCAAAGTCAGCGGAGTACGCAGTTCGTGGGCAACGCCCGTGAAAAAGTTCTCGCGTTCCACACGTATCTGACGTTCTTTCTCACGCTCCATACTGACCGTCAACAGTTCATGTTTCATCTGCATTTCGTGTTCCATCCGTTTCTGACGTAGTCTGATCAGCCGTACTCCATAAGCCACTCCTCCCAGCAATAACAGGGAAACGAAAAGCCGGAAAGCAAAAGTCTGACTCCAATGAGGTAGAATTATGATCTTCAGCGAAGTCACCGCCCCTGTCTGACCGTTCGGATGTATATTCTTCACTTCAAATACATACTCACCGGCTGGGAGGTTGGTGTACGAGGCTTTCTCTCCCTCATCAGAAATCAGCCAATTCCCCTGATAAGGCAAAAGACGGTAATTATATTTTTGTTGTTCGTCCGAGTAGGACAGGTTATTGAAAGTCAAGGAGAAATCTTTGTTATCATTATCCAGTACAATGTGATCCGTAAAAGAGATGACCCGATTGAGGATGATCTGATTATTAATCTTTTCTCCGGTCCCGACAGGATGGTTATCCACTTCCAAACCGGTTATCAACACCCGACCGTTGGTCGGATAGGCATTTATATCCTCCGGATTGAAATAAGTCAGGCTCTGATTATTTCCGAAGAACAAAGTCTTGTCACTGAATACGGCAGAACGGTTACTACCTGCTATGTAGTAATTGTAAAAGAGATGCTGACGACGACCATACCGCGATATGCCGGAGTTGCTTCCCAACCAGATACGCCCTTCGCTGTCTTCCGCTATGCAGCCGATGAAGTTACTGCACAGTCCGTCATTCGTGGTATAACGGGCACTGATTCTGTTTTGTTGTGGAGACAGGATGGCAAAGCCATCCGTATAACCTATATATAAATTCCCATCCGAGGATGCCAGCAGCGAACGTACCGAACGATATTCCATGTTCATCTTCTGCTCATATCCATTTTCTACGGAGATACCTCCGGAAGCGGATTCAACTACTCTGCAAACTCCCATATTGCTGGTCCCCAGCCATATCGTTCCATCTTTTGTCTGAGCAATCGCACGAATGAAAGGTTGTCTTTTCTCATTTAAATAGTGTGCTGCTGATAATTTGGCGCATACACCTGTCTGACGGTTATACAATAAAAGCCCGTCTCCCGTACCTACATAGAGCCTGTTCTTATCATCCATATACAAAGCCCACACCGAAGCCCTGTTGGCAACACCGTCCACCAACAGCGAATGGGTCACGAAACGACCGGTCCGGACATGATAAACAGTCAACGTACCATTTATATTTCCAAACCACAGATTGCCGTCTACATCTTTCAAGGCACACAACATCGTTTCTTCCGATTTCCCGCTGCCTGTATCGACTTTAGAGAAACTAAGTTTTTTCCCTTGTGCGTACGGTATATCACTTCGCATGATTCCTTTGTGATAGGTCGCCAACCATACCCGATAACTATCATCCATGAGGATGCCGCATATTTCGTTATGCCTGTCCTGATAGTAACGGTCATAAAATTGTGATCTCAAATCAGAATACATCACTCCTCCACCATTAGTACCAATCCAAAGAAGGCCGTTAGGGTCATAACAAGCAGAAATCATACGCGTTTCGAGGTTCCGGTAAATCTGTGTATGCGTATTGTTATATATCTCTGACGTCAGCTCTTCCGGTTGCTTTTCATCCGGCATCAACAGTGTATAGCCACCCCATGTGACTGCCAGATAGCGGTTATTGCCGATAAATATAGTCTGATAAACATCTGTATGAGAAAGGAGATTCTCTTTTCCTGTCCCGCCATACGAAATCCGGTCCATATTCCCCGACTTCGTGTGATAACGGACAATGCCTTTGGCGATGGTAGAAATCCAGACAACTCCGTCTCTGTTCAAGATGGAAGTGACTTGTAATGGTTTTCCGTCTGTCAGCGGTATCTTCTGATACGCCTCCGGAGTATCCGGATGAAACAGGATCAGATTGCCCCGGTTGGTTGTCAGCCACATTCCGTTCCCGGCTTTTTCATGATAGCACAGAGAAGAAAAGACTTCTCCTTTTTCTTCTAACAACTGAAAGGTCTTTTGTATGCGTACCCGAACAGCCGTTTTTTCTTCTTCCTTTCCTTGTTGTATCTCCCATTGGCAGAGTATCAGTCTGTTTCCCGATATTCCCCAAAAAGAAGAATCGTCGGCGGGCAAGACATTAAATACACCTATGGCAGTATCTGATTCAGTATGTATCGGAAGAAAAGTTTCCTGCTTCCGGTTGAAATAATAGAGGTATCCATCGGATACAATTCCTAAAAAGTCATCTGACAGTCGCACAATGGCAGCAACCGAAGCATACGTATCCGCAGGCTTGAAATTCTGAATCGTTTTTCCGTCATAACGGCTTAATCCGTCATCCGTCCCAAACCACATAAATCCGTCTTCATCCTTATAGATGCAAGGAATCGTGTTATCCGCCAATCCGTCCCTCATTGTCAGCAACCGAATATCTTTATCAAAAAAAGCATAGGCAGGATGCAGCGGGCAACAACTCAGAATCAGGATAATCAGGATTAGATTTAAGTGCTTCATTCTATTAGACAATTTATGGCAAATAAACGAAATTAAGTCAGAACATACAAAAAAACGAATAAAGAAATGGACTTATGAATTAAACATGTATGTTGAATGAAAGAAACAGGCATATTCGGAACCACATTGTTTGCGTACATTTGCAGCCATACAACAACCTGATGTACACCTTTTAAATAATATACAATGACCTTAGTTTATCTTAACCTGTCAGACACAAAGGGGATATTTTTATGATAATGCACATACCAAAGAGTACATATTATCATAAATGGTTCATCGGAGCTACACTCGTCGTTCCGGTTCTTCCGCTTGCCGCCCAGACGTCTCCGAATCTTGTCTTCATCATGGCAGACCAGTATCGGGGTGACGCACTAGGTTGTCTGGGCAAAGAACCCGTAAAGACTCCTTGCCTGGATCATCTGGCTTCCGAGGGAGTCTTATTCACTAATGCAGTCAGCAGTTATCCTGTTTCATCACCCGCCCGTGCCATGCTGATGACGGGTATGTATCCCCTGCATAATAAGGTAACGGGCAACTGCAATTCACAAACAGCGCCTTACGGAGTGGAGCTTCCACAGGAGGCCCGCTGTTGGAGTGATGTACTAAAAGACATGAACTATCGTACGGGATACATAGGAAAATGGCATCTGGATTCTCCTTACGAACCTTATGTAGACACTTACAACAATCGCGGCAAAGTAGCGTGGAACGAATGGTGTCCGCCCGAACGCCGTCACGGATTTGAATACTGGACAGCCTACGGGACATACGATTATCATCTGAAACCGATGTATTGGGACACGACTGCCCCACGTGACAGTTTCTACTACGTCAACCAATGGGGCCCTGCTTATGAAGCGGATAAAGCCATCGAATACATCCAGACACAAAAAGGAAATAAACAGCCTTTCGCACTGGTCGTATCGATGAATCCTCCGCATACTGGTTACGAACTGGTTCCCGACAAATACAAAGCCATATATAAGGATATAGACGTGGAAGCCCTCTGTGCCCACCGCCCGGACATACCCGCCAAAGGAACCGAAATGGGAAACTATTTCAGAAATAACATACGCAATTATTACGCCTGTATCACAGGGGTAGACGAACAGGTAGGACGTATCATCGAAACCCTCAAAAGCAACGGACTTTTTGAGAATACCATCGTTGTATTTACTTCCGATCATGGCATCTGCATGGGAGCTCACAACAATGCCGGAAAGGATATCTTCTACGAAGAATCCATGCGCATCCCCATGATTATCTCATGGCCGGCAAAGATAAAGCCACGCAAAGACGACCATTTGATGATCGCCTTCGCCGACTTATATCCTTCTCTCCTTTCCCTGATGGGATTCCGGAAGGAAATACCCGAAACGGTACAGACTTTCGACTTATCCCGCCATATTCTGGGCAAGAGTAAAAAAGATGTGGTACAACCTTATTATTATGTACAGTTTGACAATCATGCCACCGGATACCGCGGGCTACGTACGTCAACCCATACATTCGCAGTCCACGCAACCAATGGAAAAATAGACGAAACAGTTCTTTACGACCGAACCAAAGACCCCTATCAAATGGATAATATTGCCGGACAATCCCCCCGTCTGGTCCGGCAATTCAACAAACAACTCAAGGCATGGCTACTCCATACCAACGATTCATTTGCCCATTATCTTGAAACCGTAACTAAATAAACACCATGAAGAAACTTTGCTATCTCTCTCTTTTTATCCTATACTCAGTTTGCAGCTTCGCACAACAACAGGCTATCCCCGTCCCCAAGCCTCATCAACTCAAATGGCATGAGGCGGAAATGGGAGCTGTCTTCCATTATGACCTGCACGTGTTTGACGGCATCCGCTACGGACAAGGCAACAACCGTATCAATCCCATCGAAGATTACAACATCTTCAACCCGACCGAACTGAACACTGACCAATGGGTACAAGCCGCCAAAGCTGCCGGATGCAAATTCGCCGTACTGACAGCCACCCACGAAACAGGTTTCGGACTCTGGCAAAGCGACGTCAACCCTTATTGCCTGAAAGCCGTGAAATGGAGAGACGGGAAAGGAGACATTGTCCGTGACTTCGTCAACTCCTGCCGCAAATATGGTCTGCAACCGGGTATCTATATCGGTATCCGATGGAACTCCCTGCTGGGCATCCATAACTTCAAGGCCGAAGGAGAAGGAGCGTTCGCCCGCAACCGCCAGGCTTGGTACAAGCGCCTGTGCGAGAAAATGGTGACAGAACTCTGCACCCGCTACGGAGATTTATATATGATATGGTTTGACGGCGGAGCCGATGATCCCCGTGCCGATGGCCCCGACGTGGAACCGATTGTCAACAAGTATCAGCCAAACTGCCTTTTCTATCATAACATCGACCGTGCCGACTTCCGTTGGGGAGGTTCGGAGACAGGTACAGTGGAATATCCCTGCTGGTCTACCTTTCCCGTCCCCTGCTCACACCATAAACGCATTGAAAGCAGTATCGACCAGCTCGAACTGTTAAAACACGGCGATAAGAACGGCAAATACTGGGTACCGGCGATGGCGGACACTCCGCTACGGGGAGCAAACGGCCGCCACGAATGGTTCTGGGAACCGGATGACGAGAACAACATCTATCCGCTAAACACGCTGATGGATAAATATGAAAAGTCAGTAGGAAGAAACGCCACCCTCATTCTCGGACTAACTCCTGACCCGACCGGATTAATCCCTGCCGGAGACGCACAGCGCCTGAAAGAAATGGGAGATGAAATCAATCGGCGGTTCTCCTCCCCGATAGCCCGCATTTCGGGACAAAAGAAAAGCCTGACACTGAAACTTGGAAAGGAGCAGCCTGTCAATTACTGCATCATTCAGGAAAACATCAAAAACGGAGAACGCATCCGGCAATATCAGATAGAAGCCAAAGTGAACGGTAAATGGCAAATAGTCTGCAAAGGAGAATCTGTGGGGCACAAACGGATCGAAAAGTTTGAACCGGTAGAAGCCACAGCATTAAGACTGACCGTATCCGAATCTGTTGCACTGCCGGATATTATCAACTTCAGCACCTATTCCGTAAAATAACACAAGAGGCATGAGAAGAATGATCCACATCTGTTTATGGGCATTGACGGGCATCTTTGCGGAAGCATCGCTGTCTGCACAGAACCCGTTTATCTACCATAAAGGGAAGACATACAAAGATGTTGCAGCTTATCGGATGGAAGAAATCATCGACCTGAGCACCTATACTCCATCCACCCCCATCTTATGCGAACAACAAGTGCCGGAACACCAAAGCACACTTTCGTATAAAGTTGCACTTCCTTTGTATGTTCGTGGTATATTCTTCAGCCGTGATTCCCGCCCCGGCGACTATCAATGGCCGAATAATACCAACCGGTTGCTCCCCTGGATGTTCAACCGTCTCGAAGACCTCACACGGAGCGATTATGCAGGCATTCCTTCCAATGCCCTGCCGTCCGCATCGGGCGATGCACTGCTCCTTGAACTTGCAGACGGAGAATATCTGTTCGCCAAAGCCATTGCGGGTAGCAACAGCCTCAGCTGGTTTCAGGTTAATCAGGACGGCACGCTCACGTTGTATGTCTCCACACTAGGAGAAGATGCACTGACCGGCCGACTCCCCCTCCTGATTTTCCGGAAATCTTCATCTGTCTACCATGTATTCAGTGACGCCTACGATTCGTTAATCGCAGACAAAGCCGCATCTACCCTCCGCAAAAGAGCGGACAAACAGTATTTCAATGCCTTTGACTATCTGGGATGGTGTACGTGGGAGCATTATCATTTCGACATTGATGAAACGAAAATACTAAACGATATAGATGCCATCGAAGCATCCGGCATACCGGTACGTTACGTATTAATTGACGACGGACACATAGCGAACAAGAACCGGCAACTGACCAGCCTCGTCCCCGATAAAAAACGTTTTCCGAACGGATGGAGCCGCATCATGAAGCGCAAACAAGCAGATAAAATCCGATGGATGAGTCTGTGGTACAGCCTTTCCGGCTATTGGATGGGAATCTCTGCCGAGAATGACTTTCCGCCGGAAATCCAGCAAGTTCTACACTCCTACAACGGCAGTTTACTGCCCGGCACCAGTACAGAAAAGATAGAAACATGGTACGAATATTATGTCCGTACCATGAAGGAGTATGGATTTGACTTCTTGAAGATAGACAATCAATCTTTCACCCTCCCGCTCTATATGGGCGGAACGCAGGTTATCCGACAGGCTAAAGACTGCAATCTTGCCCTGGAACATCAGACACATCGGATGCAAATGGGACTGATGAACTGCATGGCACAAAATGTGCTGAACATTGACCATACCCTGTACAGCAGCGTAACCCGTGCCAGCATCGACTATAAGAAATATGACGAGAATATGGCTAAATCACATCTGTTCCAGTCATATACCAATACACTCATACTGGGGCAGACCGTCTGGCCCGACCACGATATGTTTCATTCCTGCGATACCGTTTGCGGCAGTCTGATGGCACGTTCGAAAGCGATCTCCGGCGGACCTGTTTACCTGTCCGACTCACCAAGCGAATTTATTGCCGACAATATCCGCCCCCTGATTGATGAAACCGGAAAGATATTCCGTCCGGCGGCTCCCGCCGTCCCGACTCCGGAATCCATACTGACCAATCCCCTGCAAAGCGGTAAAGCCTACCGCGTATTTGCCCCTACAGGAGACGAAGCGCTCTCAGTCATTTGCTACAATCTGAACACTTCTCCCGCTTATCGGGAAGTAGAAAGTTTCGTCAAACAGGAAGATTACCTGTTACGGGAAAGCACCGGCAAATCCGCAGATTCTTCTTCCGACAGCATTCTCGCATTCAACTGGGAAAAACAGAGCGCCGAAGTATTGAACGCATCTGAAAGAAAAATAAAGTTATCCGGATTTACAGATAGTCTGTTCCACCTTTGTCCCATCCGTAAAGGCTGGGCAGTGATCGGCATACAAGAAAAATACCTGTCGCCTGCTACTGTGCAGATACTCAAACGTACTACCGAGAAGCTGATATTGGATGTCCACTGCACCGGTACATTAAGAATATGGGCAGACTCCCACGGGAAACAGGAATTACGGAGCATACCGATCAAAAAGGCCGGCAGAATTGAAATAAAGAAATAACACTAAATAATTAATCCATGAACAAAAAACTACTTTTCCCCCTCGCACTCGTGCCACTGGCTGCCACCAGCCTGCAGGCACAGAAGTCCGCCCAGACACAACGCGTGGACAAACGCCCCAACATTATCCTTTTCATGGTAGACGACATGGGATGGCAAGACACTTCACTCCCCTTCTGGACACAAAAGACAGACTACAATCAGCTGTACGAAACACCCAACATGGAACGGCTTGCCAAACAGGGCATGATGTTCACACAAGCGTATGCCAGCAGTATCAGTTCTCCCACCCGATGCAGCCTCATCACCGGAACGAATGCGGCACGCCACCGCGTAACCAACTGGACGCTGCAAAAGAACGTAAAAACAGACCGCAAGGATAAAGTACTGGATGTGCCGGACTGGAACTACAACGGAGTAAGCCAAGTGCCCGGCACCAACAACACATTCGTAGGAACCTCCTTCGTACAACTGCTGAAAGACAGCGGTTACCACACGATTCATTGCGGAAAGGCACATTTCGGCGCCATAGACACTCCGGGAGAAGACCCGCACCACTGGGGCTTCGAAGTAAACATAGCCGGTCATGCTGCCGGAGGACTCGCCAGCTATCTGGGAGAAGAGAATTACGGTCACAACAAAAACGGAAAACCAATATCGCTCATGGCCGTTCCCGGACTTGAAAAATACTGGGGCACGGAAACCTTCGTCACCGAAGCATTAACTCTGGAAGCCATCAAAACTCTGAACAAAGCCAAGAAGTACAACCAACCTTTCTACCTGTATATGTCCCAATACGCCATCCACGTCCCATTGGACAAGGACAAACGTTTCTACGACAAATACAAGAAAAAAGGCATGACCGACCATGAAGCCGCATACGCCACACTGATCGAAGGCATGGACAAGAGTCTGGGCGATCTGATGGACTGGCTGGAAAAGAGCGGAGAAGCCGACAACACCATTATCATCTTCATGAGCGACAACGGAGGACTTGCCGCCGAATCATATTGGCGTGACGGCAAACTGCATACCCAGAATCATCCTCTCAACAGTGGTAAAGGCTCCACCTATGAGGGCGGCATCCGTGAACCGATGATCGTCAGTTGGCCCGGTGTCGTAGCCCCTGACAGCAAATGCAATGACTATCTGCTGATAGAAGACTTCTATCCTACTATCCTCGAAATGGCAGGCATCAAAAAATACAAGACAGTTCAGCCTATCGACGGCATCAGCTTCATGCCTTTACTGAAACAGACCGGTAATCCTTCCAAAGGACGCAGCCTCTTCTGGAATATGCCCAACAACTGGGGAAACGACGGTCCGGGAATCAACTTTAACTGTGCTGTACGCAAGGGTGACTGGAAATTAATCTATTACTATGGTACAGGTAAAAAAGAACTATTCAATATCCCCGATGATATAGGCGAAAGTAATGATCTCAGCGCACAACATCCGGATATTGTGAAACGGCTTTCTAAAGAATTAGGAACCTATTTGAGAAAAGTAGATGCCCAACGTCCTACAGTCAAAGCTACGGGTAAACCTTGTCTTTGGCCGGACGAAAGCGAGTAGTTCAGTAGAAGAATAATATAAAGTTGAAAACATACATCTATTATTAGATTAATACACAACTAAATATAGGTTACTATATTCTCAAAGTATTCTCATGCCTTTGAGAAAAAATTCTCACCACGATGAGAAAAAATACTCATGCCTATGAGAATATTTTCTCACTGCAATGAGAATTTTTTCTCATAGGCATGAGTATGATCATACATTGTAATACCCCGATAATGGTTACTACTCCTCGTTCTTTAGACGCTTTAATTCATTACTCATTAAATATGGGGTAATTGTGACATAGCCATTCTTACATTACTTGTCGTTATTTACACAGCATAGCACACTATTGTGGAATAATTCCACACTCCCCGCCCCATTATCCACACATTCCCCATGCATTTCCACACTATAGCCAATACACATCATTCGTATATCCATCTATTTATCAAGTCATTAACAGCAAAACTCAGTCTTTGGCACGTACTTTGATATTTATTAAAGGACTAAGTAAAGCAACAACCGATTCCTTAACACATAAAAGAGAATTGAAAATATATGTTTAATAATCATTAAAGCAAACGATTATGAAAAAATTAGTATTAGTAGTAGCAATGTTTATGTTTGTTTGTGGTGGTTCATTCCTTGTAAAGGCTCAGAACTCTGCAGAAGCTGCGACAGCCCTGACAGAAGTTAATGCAACAGCTATCGTTAATGATACAGTAGTAAAAGATACTGTAACCAAGAGCGAGGAACCTGTTAAGACAGAACTGAGTGCACCGACCGCTATTGTCAACGATACAGTCGTTACTGACACTGCATCCAAAGACAAACCGGCTGAGCCTGTCAAGGAATAACCTTTCCAAAAACTCACGGAACATAGTCTGCCGAACAATAGTAAGCACACTACAAAAAAAAGCCATCCCTACTTCGTCTATTCCGGGGATGGCTTTTTTATGTTCTTATTTTCCCTGAACGGGAATCATTCAACTATCGGTTTTCACGTTCCAGCACTGATAACCGGGCATACAATTCAACCAATGCTCCCTGATGGAGTATTTCCCAACCGGTCTTGGTCGTTCCACCTCTCAGATCATCGTCATTCAGTAAGTTGTTGCCCTGATGACAGCTACTGCTCCACGCATGAATCATTGACTTCTCAATATCATCGATATATTTACGGTCATTGTCAATAGAATAAAGTTCAAAGAATCCACGGCACATGATCGTATTGAACCAGGCGTGTCCCGGAGCAAGGATATTGAAAGTAAGATTCAGCTCTTTGGAACGATAGGGCATAAACCATTTCTTATGACAGCTTTCAGCAATCGCATACGCTTCATCCAGATATTTCTGTTCGCCGGTAATCTTATATAAGAGACAGGCTGCCTGCAATGGTTGTCCGGAGTTGTAGGAATACTTGTTCTTTTCAAGATCACCCGGCAGATTGGGATCATCCTTATTCGGGCGTACATTGTCATAGAATAAATGATCGGACTTGTCTTGCAATACATCCAGCATATAGTCGTAACATTTGATCGCCCAGTCGAGATATTCCTGTTCCTGAGTTGCCAGATACATCTTACAGCCCATCACAGCAGTAGGTCCGGTAGAGCAAGAGTGTTTGCTGGTAGTGTGTTCGTTCAACTCTTTCCAATGTACACCTCCTCCGCAAGTCTCATCCCAACCGTGATCGATCAGGTAGCGCCATACCACCTTTGCCTGTGTCAGATAACGCATCTCTTTCGTTTCCGTATACCAGTCAACCATATCGAGTCCGATCCATACGTTATCATCGTAAAAACGTTCGTTACCGGTAGCCGGGTAGCAGGAATAAGCCAGGATTCCACGATCCAGCTGACAGAAATACTGTATTCCTTTGAACATCATATCATCCATTGCGCCATAGATATTCTCCACTTCGCTCTCTTTGGTTGCATCACGCATAGCGACAAATGCCGAAAGACCGCCGCCTTGTCCCCAGACCAACGCATCACCATCCCAATAACCTTTTCCATCATACGGATAATTACTACGCCAGCAGCTTCTGGAACTCTTGCCGAAATAATATCCAATGACAGAAGTCATGTAAGAATGTGCACGGTCCAGCATTTCCGGCAGTTTCAGTTCCGGCTCGTCCACCTTTTCATGATAAGGCATCACCACACGGCTTTCGGGTACCGATCGCTTGCCGGCTTTGCTGATAGCTACGGCAGAAACTTCGTAAGTAGCAAAATAAGGAACTTTCAACATATATTCCTGTGTGACATCACGCTCTACTTGTATTATGATATGTCCCGGCGAGAAGTCGGTAGCACGAGACAAGCTCGCTTCCACGTCCCTGTAAGAGAGTTCTACCATATCCACGTCGCGATTACTGGGATTGGTCCATTTTACCAGAAGTTCATTCTCGTTATTGGTAGCTTCTACCGCAAATGAACCTACCGGAGAAATATTGCCACTGACCGGATCATTCTGTTCTGAGTTTGACTGATCATCATCACTACAGGACGGAAGTAATGCCAAAGCCAAGAGGTTCAATATAAACAGTTTGAATATTGCTTTCATTTTTCTTCGAATTTAGAGATTACTTAAAAGGTACTACTATGGGAGCTTCCTCAAATCTACTCATTGGGAATTCTGTAGCATTGAAGCTGTCGTACTTACAAACATGCATCAACAACTCGTGATCGGAGTCAGTACCATCTTCAATGTAAGCAACCGGTGCACCGGCAGAGAAATCCCAGCGTCCTAACAAACCTTCCGGGTTTTCTTCCACAAAGTCCCATGCGTTGGCTTTCAGTTGCGCTTCCGTACGGCAAACAGACCAGATACGTGCTTCAAGTACAGCTCCGCCCAAGAAACGATTATTATCACTAGCCTTACCAATGGAGATTTTTCCGCCGTCATTTCCTGCGCAAAGATCTACTTCCGGATAATTGAGATCATTCTTCTTTATTTCTCCCCAGGCAACTCTGCTGCCATTAATATAAAGCTTGTACTTTTCACTCGGATTACTTTGTGCTACGTCACAGTCTACCACCAAAGCCAGATGCATCCACTCGCCAAGCTTAATCGCATTATGTCCTGTTCTCAGTTGTAATTTATCGCTTGTACCTACCAGGTCAATGACTTTCCACTGATTACCGCCTTCTTTGCCTTTTTCACCATCGTCACCGCCACGGAGAATAAAGTAACCTTCTTTACCCATAATGGTCTGCAACCAATAAGTATTATCGATACGGCAAGTCAGCTCCCAGGTCATCTTCTTCAATTTGAAATCGTTGGTCGCAGCTTTCAATGCTTCTACTCCTTCGCCTGTCATTTCTCCGAAATGCGTCCACACGGCATAGTCTCTTCCCAGATTCATACACCAACGTTTGTCCGGTGCAATCTTCACCTGAATAGGTTGCGATACCTGTCCCTTGGCGTCAGTCAGCGTAAAGGAAGTTTCGCCGGCTTTTCTTCCGGTCACTGTCACTACGTTACCATAAAGTTCGAGACGGACTACTTTCGTATCGCCGGCATCAAGTATTTTATACTCTCCGTTACCACTCAAAATCTTTACTTGCTGAGAACCTTGATTAGCATTGATCAGTACACCCTTTTCATCAGCGTCGGTCGTAATCTGTTTAGGAGCAATCACATTCAGATTCACAAAGGCTTCTTTTCCTTTCCGGTCGGTTATCTTGACCTCGGCATTTCCCTGGGCGATACCTTTCACGGTGAATGATTCCGAGTCTTCAAGTGTAGACTGATCGACTTCGATACAATTATTTTCGTCTATCACTTCCAACGAATAACCTCCGTTTCCTGTATAGATTTTGACGAAAGCTTCATCGGCGCCTTCCACCTGCGAATAAAGCGTAAATAACGTCTTATTCAACTTCAGATCAAACTCTGCCGCCGTGTTAACCAAAATCTTAGCGCGCTGGTAGTACTTGTCTTTCACGTATACTACACCCTGAGCATTGTTATGTCCTTCTACAGCTGTCAGTGTCACTATATCACCATCGACTTCTGCCGTCACCACTTCTTCGTTTGCCGAAGTCACCTCATATTCGCCATTACCGGACGTAATTTTTACGGTTCTGGTATCCCCCTGTGCGATACTGATTTCATTGGCGTCAACGGTTAGCTCTGCCAGATTCTGGGGTGTCTCATTATTTTTGTTGTCGTTATCATCGCTGCATGCACTAAGACAAAGCAATGATGCGAGAACGAAGTATTTCATCACTTTCATATATATTATAACTAAGGTAAATTACTCTTCTACGTCTACATTAGGATAGTCTACTCTCAATACATCTCTTGACATGGAGAAAGTACCTTCGAACGACATCATTAATGATTCGCCCTGTGCAGAGTCCTGATATTCATAAGCCAATTCAATGGTAGTAATTTCTGTATAATAACGTTGGTCTGTATAGTTATACGTATATTTACGACTGAGTTTGGCACTATAAGGTTTAAACTTCAATCCATCCACATGGCTGGTTAACGTTATGTCTCCGAAATCATCACGTTCTATTTCAACCACATAATTCAGATAGTCCGTAGTGTTGGAACGTGTCTTCTCGCCCACAAACATATAGCAGGTATTATTATTAATTGCATAAAGTTGTGTGCTGGTCGTTTCAGTCGTATAAGTTGTTCCCTGTTGTGTCACAACGCCCTTACCACTATAAATACCCGAATAATCGTTCTTGAAACCGATATGTGCCAATACTTTCGTATATTTATTCGCTCCCATCTCTTCTCCTGTAGAAGAAGTGATGCGCAAGGGAAGTACATAATCATTATACAAGTTGCCTACTTCTCTGATTTTGTTCAGGTCGATATGGATATAAGCCGCCGCATTCAATTCTCCACTTTTAATATTCCATGAATCGGCATCAAACGTATAGGTTCCTTCCGGCAATATTTTATAATATAAATCCGTCTGGCTCTTATACTTGTCCTTATTATACGCATCCAGCGTATCCGGGTCAACTTCCATCGTTATATGAATTTCCTTATCATTTCCCGACGTTCCATTTACTCCGAAATATACAGGAAGTACGGTGGTATTATCATCAGCTACCTCCAATGAGTAATCCTGCCAACCATTATGAATGATATATGTATTCTTCTTGAATAATTCATCTTCCAATTTATCGCATGAAGAAACTCCGGGCAGCATAGCGATCAGCAGACTTCCCATTATTCCGTATATAGATATTATTTTTTTCATAATAAGCCAATTTTATTTAGTTTTACCATTCAGGATTCTGCGTCATATTCACGTTACGTTTCAGCTCGTAAGTCGGGAAAGGCCACAAATACATTTTCTGTTCAAACACTTTGTGTACCGAGGTGATGATAGTCTGTTTATAAAAATCAGCAATACGCGTTTCATCATCACTGATATTAATGTTACACCCCTGCAATAACTGGTTTTCTTCTGTCATAGCATCTTTCCAACGGCGTAAATCAAAGTAGCGCATACTATTCTCACCCAATAACTCTATCTGGCGTTCTCTTTTCAATTTCACACGGAAATCGTTCGGGTTATTATAAGTCTCCTCTGCATAGTCAGGTACTCCGGCACGCATACGGATACGTTTGATAGCATAACGCATTTCATCTACACTGCGCTGAATCTCTACATCAGCTCCGGTATAGGTAGTCAGATGGTAAACTTGTCCCGAAGTCAACTCATTCAACGCTTCGGCATAAATCAGAAGAATTTCACCATAACGAATGGTCATCTCTGTTTTATCAACCAGATATCCGCCTTCAGTCCGTGAGTCTTCCGAATTATAAAACTTCTTTAAAGTAACTCCTGTCAGTGGACATTCTTCCTTAAATCCCTGTTTGCCATCGTTCAGACCACGATAATAGAATATCTGTTGATCGCGGAATTCAGATTCAGAAGCACTGGAAGCTTCCCAAACCGAACCATTATAAGCGATGGACGCATAGAAGCGTGGTTCACGATTATTGTACATCAAATTCACCTTAGCCGGCAGGAAAGGATTCGCCACAGCATACGCCTGTGTAGTGAAACCTTGGGTTACGTAATCACCGGTAGCTTCCGCCTCTGTGATAGAACGTCCGTCGTTCATCGCATACGCATCGACCTGCTTCTGAGTAACAGCCAACCGATTGTTTCCTTTTAAAGTCTTTGGCGTAGATTGGTAAGCCCAGTCATTGATATGCCCAGTTCCAATTCTTGTCCGGGTAAATATAAGTTCCGGATTTTTCGATCCCAGAATCGTACCGTCAAAGTTGGACTTATAAGAAAGTAACGGGTCTACGTCCGCCCAACCTTCCGGATAGTTCTTATCCGAATAAAGTGCATTATGAGGAGGACGTTGTGAAGGCAGAACGGTCGCTTTCGGCGCTACAACATACAGTTCATACAGACCGGAAGCCTTAGCCAATTCAATCACATCCTTAGCAGCTGCCGCCGCTTTCGCCCACTTTGTTTCATCATAGGTCTGAGACACTAATTGATTACCATAGCAGTCTTTCACATTAAAGAAATCCGTATTTCCGTTGAAAAGCGGGCTGGCCGCATAAAGCAACACACGTGAACGAAGTCCTAATGCAGCTCCGCGAGTCGGACGTCCAAGATTGTTGACCGTTCTTTTAGTCGGTAGTGAACGGGCTGATTCAGCCAATTCCTGATCTATAAAATCAACCAGATTATCAAAATGCTCTCGTGGCAAGGAAAGTTCTTCATAAGAAAGATTCACATCCAGTCCTTCCAAAGGAATCAAAGGTACGGGACCATAGACGCGTATCAAAGCCCAGTAACAATAAGCACGCAAGAAACGTGCCTGTCCTTTCATATCGGCTATTTCATCCATCGTCAGTTCCGGACAGCGATCTACATTCTGAATGAAAGTAGATGCCTTTCGGATACCTTCATAATATTTCCACAGTCGTGACTCATTTTGATCTTTATCGCTCAATTGATTATCAGCACTATAGTTTCCTTCCACATAATCCTTCATGTCCGGATGGTAAAGGTCATCACTAGCCCAGCGGAACGGTTCTCTATATTCACCAATATAATCCATTACACTGTATGCACTCGACAACCATCCATCCACATACACACGTTTGGAGAAAGCGGAGTCCAAAGATACCTGATCATAAAAGTATTTGTCCACATTGATATAATCGGTACATGACGAGAAGGACAATGTACCTATAGCCAGCAATATGGTATAAAGTATTCTTTTCATAATTCGTAGTTTTTGATTTAAAAGCTAAATTGAAGATAACAGGAGAAAGTTTTATTAATCGGATAGCTACTTCCCGATTCATTTGTACCTTCCGGATCCCACCAGTCAAACGGTGCCCAAGTAAACAAGTTCTGTCCGATAAATCCAAGACGCAGATTACTCACAAGGAACTTGCGTGTCCATATCTGAGGAAAGTCATAAGAAAGTTCCACATTTCTTAAGCGCAGATATTTTCTGTCCTTCAACCAGAATGTAGATGCCCGGTTGTTCATATTGTTGTTTCCATAAGTCAGGCGAGGCCAGTCGGCATTCGGATTTTCCGTAGCTTCTGTTCCCGAAATTTCCTTTGGAATCCAACGATTACCATCTACCATTACTTGCAGAATATTACCTGTACGACCGTCATGGAAAGCATGAGGTCCACTGCCGCCTACGAAAAAGTCACATTTACCGGTTCCTTGGAGAAGCATACTAAAGTTCCAGTTCTTCCAACTGGCGCTCAAGCCAATACCATACTGAAGTCCCGGCTGCTGACGATATCCCAAAGGTACCTCATCATCCGTTGTGATGACTCCGTCACCATTCACATCTTTATATTTAATATCTCCCGGAAGTATTGTTTTGTTAGCCAAAGATGCCTGAGAAGGACTTCTGTCAATGTCTTCCTGATCTTTAAACAAACCCAGGGCGATAAAACCACGGCTCTGATTCAATTGGAAACCTTTATTCATCTTGTACCATAATTCATTGGCGGCCTCATCCATATCCAGGATATCAGTCTTCTGATAAGTAAAATTACCACGTAGTTGCAGGCTCACCTGTCCAATCTGCTGGGTGAAAGCGATATTTCCATCCCATCCGACTGATTTCATCTTACCTACATTGGCCATAGGCGTTTGGTCGGCAAGACCGGTTGTCAGCGGCATTTGATTGCGTTGCATAAAGATATCATCCCGTTTATCAACAAAGTAATCTACTGTTCCGGTGACTTTCCCATTAAAGATACTGAAATCCACACCGATATCATACTTCTTGGCAACCTCCCAGGTCAAATTCGATGTTCCCAGTGTTTTAATACGATAACCTTGTACTTTGTTGGTACCAAATTCACCAAAAGTATACGATCCTCCATCATCCGTACTTACCAAAGATATATAAGGGAAGCGACGTGCCTTATCATCGGTCAAGCTAGTTCTCAACTGGTCATTACCCACCTCACCATAAGAAGCTCTAATCTTAAACAGATCCAACCACGGCATCGCTTTCTTCACAAACGATTCTTCCGAAACCACCCATCCGGCAGATACGGCCGGGAAAAAGCCAAATTGCTTTCCATGTTCAAAATTCTCGGAACCTGTATAACCCCAGTTAAATTCTGCCATATACTTATCTTGGAAAGCATAAGTAAAACGTCCTGAATAAGCCAAGTTGCGATGAGGAATAGATCCCATCAAATCACTCTCATCAAAATTGACGTCAGTAGTCTCTTGCTGATAGACCATGGCAAACACTCCAACGCGATGTTTCTGAGCGAACAATCGGCTATAATCCAAAGAAGCTTGCAAATAATAACGTTTATCTCCTTCCACTTTTTTTGTCTGAGACATTGCAGCAGCATTCTGTACTCTCTTCAACACCAGATTACCGTTTGCGTCACGAGAATATTCCGCAGACCACAACTCTTGCGCTTTAGAACGGCGGATAGTATTCTTATTATAGGTATCGAAAGCAAAGACTCCGGAAAATTTCAAGCCTTTCGTTATGAACGACAAATCCTGATCCAAAGCAACGCTACTTTCTACTTTGCTTTCCCAAATAGTGCGATATCCGGTTTGTGTCATCTGATACTCAGGCGTAGTCATACCATTAACAACCGGCCATTGCCCTGTAGACCATTTACGCGGAGAAGACAGCGGAGTATAGTAAGCAAAGGATTTCCAGATATCATCCGCATCGCTCTGAGGAGAATTGCGGTTAACCAACCATCCGCCTACACTCACTTTCAATATCGTTGAACGGGTTAAGTTCATATCTACATTCGCACGATAGTTCCAACGTTCATACGTCGTATTTGTATTGTATTTATTTTCAGAACTGGAAGTACGGTAACGTCCGTCTTCACTGGTATACTGTCCCGATACGAAATAACGTACATTATCGCTACCACCGGAGAAATTAATATTGGCATAATAGCTGGGAGCTCCACTTTTCAGCATCAAGTCTCTCCAGTCTACATTCGGATAAAGATCGGAGTCCAGTCCATGCCGGATAATATTCATCTCTTCACTTGTATACAGAGGGCTTTCATAACGTCCTTCCAAAGCCTCATTAGCCAAACTCGCCCAATCATAAGCATTTGCATATTCAGGAACCTTCACCGGAGTATTCCAGCTGAAACCGGTTTTCACATTAATCTTCACTTTCCCTTTTTCACCACGTTTGGTAGTAATCAGGACAACACCATTTGCACCACGTTGTCCGTAAATGGCAGTTGCCGACGCATCCTTCAACACGGAGAATGATTCAATATCTTCTACCGGAATCTCATTAAAGCTACGTTCTACTCCATCCACCAGTATTAAAGCTCCTGACTTGGCACCAAATGTACTCATACCACGGATCCAGAACTCTGACATATTTTCACCCGGTTCACCGCTGGTTTGCATCGCTATGATACCCGGTACAACACCTGCCAATGCATTCGAAAGATTAGCTCCCGGAGCATTCAACTGTTTGATATCAACATTGGTAATGGCACCGGTCAAGGTCTTTTTCTTCTGAATACCACTGGCAGTAATCACCACCTCATCAATCTTACGGTTATCTTCTACAATTTTCACTTTCAGATTATTCCGGTCTTTGATCGATAACACAGGAATTTCAACTGTCTGATAACCAATAAAAGTCACTTGAAGTACATCATAAGCTCCCACCTTTATGGTAAACTCTCCATCTAAGTTGGTAATCGTACCGACGCCCGGCTGATTTTTAGCAACAATCGACGCACCGGCAACAGGACCAAGATTATCTTCCACTACCCCCTTGATTACAAATTCCTGCTTGTTCTCCTGTGCCCATGCACTATCAGGCACGAGCAGCATTACCATCAAGAGTAATACGATATATTTTTGAATATTATTCATGGATAATTCTTTTTATAGATTATTTATTCTACTGTCACACGACGAATAACATGGTTATCGCGGTCAGCCACATAGACCGAGTTGTCCGGATAAACCGTCACACATTCGGGCTGATTGAATTTTGCTTCTTCGGGCAAACCGTCACCAAATCCACTCTGCTCGGGTTGACCGGCGTACAGAGAAGCGGAACCTGCCGGTGTGATTTTACGAATAATGTGGTTATTACGTTCGGGAACAAACATATTTCCGTCTTCATCAAATGCCATCTGCTCCGGCTTATTCAAGCGGACAGTTGCACCTGTACCATTGATATAGCCACTTTCATCCCATGCGCCGACAAAAAGAACCGGATTCCCAAAAGTATGTGTAGCAGCATCATAAGGAACCTGATAGATACAATGGCGGTTACATACCGCTACATAAAGGATCGTACCTTCGGTATTGAAAGTCATACGGGTTTCAATTTCCGTTGCATTGTTAATTCGGAAGAGAGGGGTAAAGTCTTCGTAGCTCGGTCCGTCAAAACGATACACATAGCCAGTACCTTTATTACAGAAGAACACTTCCCCTGTTTTGGGATGTACTGCCAGTCCTGTAGTGCCGACTTTCTTCGCTCTGCAAAGTCCTCTTACATCCACGAATCCACCTTCGCGCGTTACATAAATAATATTGAAGTCAGTCTTGGTATTACTCTCATCCGTATAGGAATATTGAGAGATATAAAGAGTGTCCTGAGCCGGACTGAACGCCAGACAGGTAGGTGACTGAAACGGACCGCTGGAACACTGCACCAAAGTTTCCACTTCACCATTACGTGCACGGCGCAAAGCACCATTCTGTGTCTGACCACGTCCTTCATCTATAAAGAATACCGAACCGTCTTTATCAGTCAGCAAGAACCAGGTTCTTTGCAGCTTGGAAGCAGCATAGCTGCCGTCCTCACGACCATTCATACCGTGTTGTCCCACCATCGTCGTCACATTACGCTTAAACTGATAACGGAATTTTGTCTCGGAAGCATACTCTTCTATATTTTCGTCTTTACCTATAAACAGACGAACATAACCTGTATCTGCACGTGCGGGAACGATCGCATAGATTACCTCATCGTCCATTCCTACAATAGCTGCTTCCTTGTTATTTACAGTGACCTTCACATAACTTGGATCGGAACCGAAATTTTTTCCACGGATGATTAATTGTGTTCCGATACCACCACTGTCGGGAGAGAAACTTTCGAAAACAGAGTGTTTACTCAAATCGGGAGGTAAGGCTTGATTTTGGCGTATCGGAGCCAAGTCATTGTTGCAACCCCAAAAGGCAGACATCCCTATTAATAAGGTAAGTCCGATTTCAAGCTTACGCTTCATAAATAAATTAGATTTCATAAGATATTAAATTTAATTCAAACAAAATGAAATAAAAGGTAAAAAGGAATCATTGCATACTTAAATAAATTAAGCGGAGGATCGTGTTGTTGATTCATAGTTTCATGAGATATTTAGTTAAACATATTATATATATTCCTGCTTCTTTATTGCATCAGCAAAATTAGCGTGTTTGCCAAAATTCTGAGTTCTCCTTCTTCGTGTTTTATGCCACACGGCAGGGATATTTACTATTTTGGCATGATTTGATAATATTCCGGTTTTCTTTAAAAGTTAAATTCCCCGCAATGAAGACTGAGATAAGATTCAGAATATCGATAACAGGAAAACGAACTTCTTATTTACTTTTTTGGCATAGACATTTACTCGCTTACAAACCTGCTATAGAGCATATTCTCTCAGTGTAATCAGACTCTTCACCTCCAGGGAAAAGTCTCGTTATGCTATACAGACAGTCAACAGAAGGGACTGATTATTGCACTTCTTCCAAGTGTTTGGTCCGGAATTCTTTTGGCGTGCATCCGTACTTTTCACGGAATACTTTAAAGAAAGTGACCTTATTAGAGAATCCGGCTTCGAATACAATCTCATCAATCGTCTTTTTCGTTTTCAGCAGCAAATCTTTCGCTACATGCAAACGACACTCCTTAATCATAATCGTAGGGCTTTCTTCCCCCATCTCCTCCATTTTCCGGTAAAGGCTGCGAACGCTGATAGCCAAATGATCGGCTATGAAACGGGGAGTCAGTTCCTTCTCCTGAATATGGTCATTGATAATCTTCAGAACAGATTGCTGGAACTTTTTCGACTCTTTATGTGTCAGTTTACCATCTGTCTTTTCAAAAGAGCTGATTGCTGAACTGAAATAATCCTTCAGTACTTCCTTACGTTCCAACATCTGACAAACAGAGATACGGAGATATTCGGCATTAAACGGTTTGGTGATATACATCTCGGCTCCTGCAGAAAGTGCAGCCATCTGCTGTTCCATTTCATGCCGGCCGGAAACCATAATAATAGGTATATGTGCCGTTTCCTTCACCGACTTAATCCGTTTCGTCAACTCGATACCGCCAATTCCCGGCATCATGATATCGCAAATGATCACATTCGGATAAACTTCATTCAATACCTGCTCCACCCGTTCCGGCTCCTGCAGGGTGACCACATTAAAATCGTTAGAGAAGATTTCCCCGATGAACCACAACATTTCCAGTTCATCATCAATCACCAGCAATGTAGGCCGCATCTTGTCAAATTCATAGTGAGGAAGTTTCAGCACCAGTTGCGACTCTATTTTGGGAATGTATTCCGAAGTGATTCGTTTAGAAGACGATACGCCGGTAGTCACTTCCAGCGGAGGCAATGATAAAGTAAACAATACCCAGCCGTCAGGCGTATTTTCCACCTTCAGCGTACCATTCAGCAATTTCGCCATATTGTAGGAAATGGCAAGTCCCAGCCCATTACGGGAGAAGTTCTTTTCATCCTGGTTTTCAAAGCTATCCAGGATAGCATAACGGTTGAAAACATATTGAAAGTCTTCTTCTTTAATCGTACTTCCCTCATTGGCAACCCGGAGAACCAGCAGGTTTTCATCGTTGGTATCCACTTCTATTTTGATACTTTTCCCATCCGGAGTATACTTGAAGGCATTGGATATCAGATTGATAATAATAGTATTCAGAAAACCTTTGTCTGAGTTCCAGGAAACTTGCTCGGGTATCTTGCTCAGGAACGTGATATTCCGGGATTTAGCCATATCGACAAAGGTTTTTGCCGTATTTTTCATTAAAGAAGATACATTCAGGGCTTCGATCCTCACTTCCCGGTTTCCGGTTTCGATACGGCGGAATTCGATCAGTTCGTGAATCAGATTATTCAAACGTTCCGCGTTCGTCTGAATCATCTGAACATAATCGACTACGAATTTACTGAGTCCTTTTGATGAAAGGATACGTCCGCAAGGACCGTAGATAAGAGTCAACGGGGTACAGAACTCGTGAGCTATATTAGTGAAGAAACGAAGTTTCGACTCGAATACATTCTTTTGATGGCGTTTCTCTATTTCATTCAGCAGTTCCTGCTTTTTCCGTTTGGTGCGGAGAATAAACGACCGTACCAGCATGGCGGCTATCATAAGCAGACATAAAGAATAAATGAGATACGCCCACCAAGAGGCGTACCACGGGTCGCCGATCCGTATCAACAAAGAATAGACTTCACTTTCTTTATCGAATACACTATTGTAGTACTTTACCAATAACGTATATTCGCCGGGAGCCATGTTCGTGAAAGAGACAGAACTTTCTTTACCATTATTAATCCACTGGTCACTCAATCCTTTCAGCTTATAAGAATAGGTGCAGTTATTTCCGTTCAGATAATCGACAGAGGTGAATGAAACAGCAAAGAAGTTCTGATCGTATTTCAGATTCAATACTTCATTCTCCTTTTTACGGGTGATAAACTCTCCAAGGTTGTACTGTTCTCCAAAGATAGAGAGTTTGTCAAAGTAGATGGGAGGCATATAAAGCTGTTCGGGACGTCCATCTGCCTGAATAGCTACAAAGCCGTTGATTCCTCCAAAAAACAGTATACCCGTTTGCGGGTCTCTGTAAGAAGCTCCGTCACTAAATTCGACGACTTTAAGCCCGTCGCCAAAGCCGTAAGAGCGGAATACATTTCTTTTGGTATCAAAATTAATCAATCCCTGATTCGTACTCAGCCAGAAGTTATCGGACGAATGCCTCAGAATGGCATGAATGGTACTGTTCAGAAAACCGTCTTTCGCATTAAACAGTTGATAAGAGTTTTCTGAGGCATACTTGATGACTCCATAAGTAGTACCGATCAAATAATTGTCCGCATCATCTTTTATAATAGGTACTACCTTGTTCAAGTTCATATTCTCATACTTATGAGTGGTCAGCGGTTCCAATCCGTTGATCGTTTCATTGAAGCGGTATACCCCGTATCCCATATTGCCGAACAACAGGTTCAGACTGTCTCCCTTGCAGATCGTAAAGAAGTAATTAGAGCCAAATTCTCCGCCATTGACCACATATCGTTGCACATCTTCAAGAACCGGATGATCCGGTGTACCTCCGATACGCGCTCTGACTACTCCCATCCCCACACTGGCCAGCCACAATTCCGAGTCCTCCGTTTCATAAATATCATGTATGTATTTGAATTCCTCATTATCAATCCAGAGAGGAAGTTTCTTGATACGGCGTTCGCGATACGAATAAAAGTTCAGTCCTTCTTCATCACCGATCCATAACAAGTTACGGTTACTTTCTCTGATACAGTAGACCGCATTACTGCCTAAACCGCTGTTCGATGTTGTCAGTATCTCCGAGCGGCAGTCCGAGATATTCTTTTGTACCTCATAATCAAAGATTTTAAGTATACCATTCCCTTTGGTACCGATCCAAAAAGTACGCTCCTTGTCAAGCAGCAGAGCACGCACGGGCCGTTCTATCTTTTCGGTATAGTTATTCAATACCACCGATTTTATAGAATAAAGAGGATTTGAGTAAAGATAAACGCCCTGCCCATCCGTACCAATCCAGACAACATCCTGAAAGCGGTCTTTTATCAGGCTGAATGTTCCGCTATTTATAGGTAAGGTCTGAATCTGATATTCACCGCTGCCCTTTTGTTTTTCCAACGTCAGAACACCGTCCATCATTAAGCCGACAAAAAAGCTATCATGATATTTAACAATGGAGGAAATCTTGTCATGCGCCTGTATGTTCGCTCCCAGGTTAGCTATAAATTCATTCTTTTTACTCTCAATATGAAAGGCATAGAGATTGTATTCTTTATCCACATAGTAAACGGCGGCGTCATCGTAAAAGCTACAAATCAATGGCGTGTGATGATCCAAACCGCTTTTCTGCGATACTAAAGTGATATTCTCCGTCAGAGGGTCCTGTTGCAGGTCATAACACCGGTTATACCCTTTCATCATCACCCACATACGGTTATTTTTATCAAAGAAGAAAGTAATGACATCCGATATCGGGATACCAGTCACATTGATTTTCTTAAAGATGCCTTCCTTCTTATGAAAATAATAGATGCAGTTGGTGTCTTTAATGATAAACAAGGTGCCATGATTATCCTTATTCATCAAGAAGAGTTTCTGAAACTCATTATAGCGTGTAATGGAGTTCGTTTTACGATCCAGGCGTATCAGGCTATAATAAGTCTGAAACCAATAAGTATCGTTACCGGTATAGACAATATTATCAATTTGATTGCCGGATAAGTAATCCTCCTTGTCACGGGTCTTAAACTCTTCGATCTCCTGACCGTCATAGATATTGAGTCCGTCACAAGTGCCGATCCACATCAGTCCTTTGTCGTCCTGGCACAGAGAAGTAATAGAGCTGTTGGACATATATTCTTTGTCGGCAACCTGCTTCAGATTATAGGCACCGGCTGTATTCATCAGCAGATTAAGGCAGCAGAAGAAAAGTAAAATACAATGTTTTTTCATGGCATAGAATCCTTAGATTTGCAATATGACAAAGGTAAACAAAAAAACTTTCCAGCACTTTTTTGGCGCAGAATATATGTAAGAATGCGTGCCAGTTTGGTTAATTATAGCGCCACAGGGCGATTTAGTGTTTCGACTTCCGGTAGCGGCATTCCTTTTCTCTCTATTTTCGTCACAGAAACTAATTTTATTCATAAATTCATTTGTTCATGAAAACACATTTTTCATTTAAACACCTGTTATTTATTGGAGGTGCGGTGTTGTACAGCATGCAAATTTCTGCCGTCAAGAATCCGGTAGACTATGTCAGCACGCTGGTAGGAACGCAGTCCAAGTTTGAGTTATCGACCGGAAATACCTATCCGGCTACGGCACTGCCGTGGGGAATGAACTTCTGGACACCGCAAACCGGTAAAATGGGCGACGGTTGGGCATATACCTACGATGCCGACAAAATCCGGGGCTTCAAACAAACACATCAACCCAGCCCGTGGATGAACGACTACGGTCAGTTCTCCATCATGCCGATCACAGGCGGACTGGTATTCGACCAGGACCAACGCGCCAGCTGGTTCTCGCACAAAGCGGAGATTGCCAAGCCTTATTATTATAAGGTGTATCTTGCAGACCACGACGTTACTACGGAACTCGTTCCGACGGAACGTGCCGTTATGTTCCGTTTCACGTATCCGGAAACCAAGAACGCTTATGTCGTTATCGATGCATTCGACAAAGGCTCTTATGTGAAGGTGATTCCGGAAGAAAACAAGATCATCGGTTATTCTACCAAGAATAGCGGCGGAGTGCCGGAGAACTTCAAGAATTACTTTGTCATCCAGTTCGACAAACCGTTTACCTTTACTTCCGGCGTGAAAGAGAACAACATTCTCCCGAACGAAACAGAAGTTCAGGGCAACCATACCGGAGCAATCATCGGATTCGCTACCCAGAAAGGGGAGATCGTTCACGCACGTGTAGCTTCTTCTTTTATCAGTTATGAGCAGGCGGAACTGAATCTCAAGGAACTGGGCAAGGATAGTTTCGATCAGCTGGTCACCAAAGGAAAAGACATCTGGAACCGTGAAATGAGCAAAGTAGATGTGGAAGACGATAATATCGACAATCTGCGCACTTTCTATTCCTGCCTGTATCGTTCGATGCTGTTCCCACGCAGCTTTTATGAAATAGACGCCAAAGGACAGGTCGTACACTACAGCCCTTACAACGGAAAAGTGCTGCCGGGCTATATGTTTACGGATACCGGCTTCTGGGATACGTTCCGCTGTCTGTTCCCGTTCCTGAACCTGATGTATCCGTCCATGAATCAGAAGATGCAGGAAGGGCTGGTCAATGCGTACCTTGAAAGCGGATTCCTTCCGGAATGGGCAAGTCCCGGACACCGTGACTGCATGGTCGGCAACAACTCCGCTTCCGTAGTAGCCGACGCCTATATCAAAGGACTGCGCGGATATGACATCGAAACACTTTGGGAAGCATTGAAACATGACGCAAACGCCCATCTCCGCGGCACAGCTTCGGGCCGCCTTGCATACGACGCCTACAACAAACTGGGTTATGTCCCCAACAATATCGGCACAGGACAGAATGTTGCCCGCACGCTGGAATATGCGTACAACGACTGGACCATCTACACGCTAGGCAAGAAACTGGGCAAACCGGCAAGCGAAATCGACATCTTCAAACAGCGTGCACTCAACTACAAGAACGTCTACCACCCGGAACGCAAACTGATGGTGGGCAAAGACGACAAAGGTGTGTTCAACCCCAAATTTGATGCAGTAGACTGGAGCGGCGAGTTCTGCGAAGGCAACAGCTGGCACTGGAGTTTCTGCGTATTCCATGATCCGCAAGGGCTGATCGACCTGATGGGAGGCAAGAAAGAGTTCAACAACATGATGGATTCCGTCTTTATCATTCCGGGCAAACTGGGCATGGAAAGCCGGGGCATGATCCACGAAATGCGTGAAATGCAGGTAATGAACATGGGACAGTACGCTCACGGCAACCAGCCTATCCAGCACATGGTTTATCTTTACAACTATTCGGGAGAACCGTGGAAAGCCCAGCACTGGGTTCGTGAAATCATGGACAAGCTCTACACAGCAGGCCCCGACGGATATTGCGGTGACGAAGACAACGGTCAGACTTCTGCCTGGTATGTCTTTTCGGCTTTAGGATTCTACCCAGTTTGTCCGGGAACAGATCAGTACATTCTGGGAACTCCCCTTTTCAAATCAGCCAAACTGCATCTGGAAAATGGAAAAACCGTCACAATAAAAGCAAGCAACAATAACACCGACAACCGTTATGTGAAGGATATGAAGGTAAATGGCAAGGCATTCACCCGCAATTATCTGACGCATGACCAATTACTAAAGGGAGCGAATATCCAGTATCAGATGAGTCCTACGCCGAACAAACAGCGGGGAACGACTGAAAAAGATATTCCGTATTCCCTTTCATTTGAATAAAATGTCGTACTTTTGAATGCTTTAATGAATGATCTAATCCAAACAAACTAAAGAAAACATGAAACTAAGAAACCTTTTATTTATCGTTCTTGCAGCGATAGTCTTCTGCAACTGCCAGAGCTATCAGCCTACTTCGCTCACCGTTGCCTCCTACAACCTGAGAAATGCCAATGGTTCCGACTCCGCCCGTGGAGACGGCTGGGGACAGCGTTATCCGGTTATTGCCCAGATCGTGCAATACCACGACTTCGATATTTTCGGCACACAGGAATGCTTCCTTCACCAACTGAAAGACATGAAAGAAGCCCTTCCCGGTTATGACTATATCGGCGTAGGCCGCGACGACGGTAAAGACAAAGGCGAACACTCCGCTATCTTCTACCGCACTGACAAATTCGACATCGTAGAGAAAGGAGATTTCTGGCTGTCGGAAACTCCGGACGTACCGAGCAAAGGCTGGGATGCCGTATTGCCTCGTATTTGCAGCTGGGGTCACTTCAAATGCAAAGATACCGGCTTCGAGTTTCTGTTCTTCAATCTCCACATGGACCACATCGGCAAGAAAGCCCGTGTGGAGAGCGCTTTCCTCGTACAGGAAAAGATGAAAGAGCTGGGAAGAGGCAAGAATCTGCCGGCTATCCTGACGGGAGACTTCAATGTCGACCAGACTCACCAGTCCTATGACGCATTTGTCAGCAAAGGCGTCCTCTGCGATTCTTACGAAAAGTGCGACTACCGATATGCGCTCAACGGTACTTTCAACGATTTCGATCCGAACAGTTTTACCGAAAGCCGCATCGACCATATCTTCGTTTCACCTTCTTTCCACGTCAAGAGATACGGTGTGCTGACGGATACCTATCGGAGCGTACGGGAAAACAGTGAGAAGGAGAATGTGAGAGATTGTCCGGAAGAGATCACCATTAAGGCTTATGAAGCACGTACGCCATCCGACCATTTCCCTGTAAAAGTGGAACTAGTGTTTGACCAACGTCAGCAAAAATAAACCCGAATACTTCACTTTATAATCTGATACCCATATGAGAAATATATGTTTTGTAGCCTGTATGTTGTTTTGCCTCGCTTCCGCTTCCGGAAAAACGGTGAAAAATCATCCTTTCGTGTCCATTGCCGACTCTATCCTCGACAATGTTCTGAATTTATATCAGACGGAAGACGGGCTGCTTACCGAAACATATCCCGTGAATCCCGACCAGAAAATCACTTATCTGGCGGGCGGAGCCCAGCAGAACGGAACCTTGAAGGCCTCCTTTCTGTGGCCCTACTCAGGGATGATGTCCGGTTGCGTAGCCATGTACCAGGCCACCGGAGACAAGAAGTACAAGACGATACTAGAAAAGCGCATCCTGCCGGGACTGGAACAGTACTGGGACGGAGAACGCCTTCCGGCATGCTATCAGTCGTACCCAGTCAAATACGGTCAGCATGGACGCTACTACGATGACAACATCTGGATCGCACTGGATTATTGCGACTACTACCGCCTCACAAAGAAGGCCGACTATCTAAAAAAGGCCATTGCCCTGTACGAATACATCTACAGCGGCTGGAATGACGAACTGGGCGGAGGAATCTTCTGGTGCGAACAGCAGAAAGAAGCAAAGCACACCTGCTCCAATGCCCCGTCAACAGTACTCGGCGTCAAGCTATACCGTCTGACGAAGGACAAAAAGTATCTGGACAAGGCCAAGGAAACTTACGCATGGACCAGAAAACACTTGTGTGATCCCGACGACTTCCTTTACTGGGACAATATCAACCTGAAAGGGAAAGTCTCGCAAGACAAGTACGCCTACAACAGTGGACAAATGATTCAGGCAGGCGTATTGCTGTACGAAGAGACAGGAGACAAGGATTACTTGCGCGATGCCCAGAAGACAGCCGCGGGAACCGATGCCTTTTTCCGTTCGAAAGCAGATAAGAAAGACCCGTCAGTCAAGGTACACAAGGATATGTCGTGGTTTAACGTGATTCTGTTCAGAGGCTTCAAGGCCCTGGAGAAGATTGACCACAACCCGACTTATGTCCGTGCGATGGCAGAGAACGCGCTCCACGCATGGAGAAACTACCGGGATGCCAACGGATTACTGGGCAGAGACTGGTCGGGACATAACGAGGAACCTTATAAATGGCTGCTCGATAATGCCTGTCTGATCGAGCTGTTCGCTGAAATCGAGAAATAAAACATTGATTATTAACCCTTACATGAATTAAAGAAAACGATTACCATGAATATAACCAAAACACTTTGCCTCTGCGCAGCACTTTCGGGCGCTGCCGGCGTGCAAGCAATGGAAAACCGCGAATTTGTGACCCAGCAAGACAATACCCGGGTCAATAATTACCAGACCAACCGCCCCGAAGCCTCCAAGCGCTTATTCGTATCGCAGGAAGTGGAACGGCAGATTGACCACATCAAGCAACTACTGACCAATGCGAAACTGGCATGGATGTTCGAGAACTGCTTCCCGAACACACTGGACACCACCGTTCACTTCGACGGAAAAGAGGACACTTTTGTATACACCGGAGACATCCACGCCATGTGGCTCCGCGATTCCGGTGCGCAGGTATGGCCCTATGTGCAGCTTGCCAATAAAGACCCCGAACTGAAAAAGATGCTGGCAGGAGTCATCAACCGCCAGTTTAAATGTATCAATATCGACCCGTACGCCAACGCCTTCAACATGAACTCCGAAGGAGGCGAATGGATGAGCGACCTGACGGACATGAAACCGGAACTTCACGAACGCAAATGGGAAATCGACTCGCTCTGCTACCCGATCCGTCTGGCATACCATTACTGGAAAACAACGGGTGATGCCAGCGTATTCTCCGACGAATGGCTGCAGGCCATTGCAAATGTGCTGAAGACGTTCAAGGAACAGCAGCGTAAGGACGACGCGAAAGGTCCGTACAGATTCCAGCGTAAGACCGAACGCGCACTCGACACCATGACCAATGACGGCTGGGGCAATCCGGTGAAACCTGTCGGACTGATTGCTTCCGCTTTCCGCCCTTCGGATGACGCTACGACTTTCCAGTTCCTCGTTCCTTCCAACTTCTTTGCCGTTACTTCCTTGCGCAAAGCTGCCGAAATTCTGAACACCGTGAACAAGAAACCGGCGCTGGCCAAAGAATGTACCGCACTGGCGGATGAAGTAGAAAAAGCATTAAAGAAATATGCTGTCTGCAACCATCCGAAATACGGTAAAATTTATGCTTTCGAGGTAGACGGCTTCGGCAATCAGCTGCTGATGGACGATGCCAACGTGCCGAGCCTCATCGCTCTGCCTTATCTGGGCGACGTCAAAGTGACTGATCCGATTTATCAGAATACCCGCAAATTTGTATGGAGCGAAGACAATCCTTACTTCTTCAAAGGCAGTGCCGGAGAAGGTATCGGCGGTCCGCACATCGGATATGACATGATATGGCCCATGAGTATCATGATGAAAGCCTTCACCAGCCAGAATGACGCAGAAATCAAAACTTGCATCAAAATGCTGATGGATACGGATGCAGGTACCGGCTTCATGCACGAATCATTCAACAAAAACGACCCGAAAAACTTTACCCGTGCATGGTTTGCATGGCAGAATACGTTGTTCGGAGAGCTGATCCTCAAACTGGTCAATGAAGGCAAAGTGGACTTATTGAACAGCATTCAGTAGTCTCTACTCCATCTTTACTTATAAGATAACTGCTTCATACGGTGAAACCGATAGTTCCATGCTTTGGAACCAATCGTTTCACTGTATGAAACAAGAGTTCTCATGCCTTTGGAACTAAAGTTTCAAGCCGCCGAAACTAGAGTTTCAAGCCGCTGGAACTAAAGTTTCTCACTGATGAAACCACAGTTTCTCACCGATGAAACTTTAGTTTCTCACCGACGAAACTTTGGTATCAAGGCGCAGAAACCGACCTTCTTCGCCGTAAGCGTCTTCGCGATGCCACAGTGACAGCAAAACTACTGTCACTCTGCTATCACACCTTGCCGTCACCTCATAACAATCACATAATCATTCATTTGCCCCCATTTATGTGACAGATGACAGCATTTTTTATTTTTTAATTTATATGTAGAGAGTATATATTACTCCCCCCAATAATAATTATATAATATGAAATCAACCTTTTTATTTCTGGTTACTACAACCATGATGACTTGTACCGCCTTGGGACAGCCTTCCAACGACAAAAAGAACGTATTGCCCGACTGGGCATTCGGAGGCTTCGAACGTCCACAGGGAGTCAATCCGGTGATATCTCCTGTAGAGGACACGAAATTCTATTGTCCGATGACACAGGATTACGTTGCATGGGAGTCCAATGATACTTTCAATCCGGCAGCTACCCTGCATGACGGCAAGATTGTCGTGCTGTATCGGGCAGAAGATAAATCCGGCGTCGGTATCGGTCACCGTACCTCACGTCTCGGATACGCCACTTCGAGTGACGGCATTCACTTCAAGCGGGAAAAGACTCCGGTATTTTATCCGGATAACGATACTCAAAAGGAACTGGAATGGCCGGGCGGATGCGAAGACCCGCGTATCGCCGTCACAGCAGAAGGACTGTATGTGATGACCTATACGCAATGGAACCGCCACATTCCGCGTCTGGCAATAGCCACTTCCCGCAATCTGAAAGACTGGACAAAGCACGGTCCCGCTTTTGCCAAAGCGTATGACGGCAAGTTCTTCAATTTAGGATGCAAGTCCGGCTCCATTCTGACCGAAGTTGTCAATGGGAAACAGGTGATCAAGAAAATCGACGGAAAATACTTCATGTATTGGGGAGAGGAACACGTGTTTGCCGCTACTTCCGAAGATTTAGTCAACTGGACTCCATACGTAAATACAGACGGCTCGCTGAGAAAACTGTTTTCACCCCGTGACGGCCACTTCGACAGCCAGCTGACGGAATGCGGGCCTCCGGCTATTTATACTCCAAAGGGAATCGTACTTCTGTATAATGGAAAAAACAGTGCAAGCAAAGGTGACAAACGCTATACCGCCAATGTATACGCTGCCGGACAAGCCCTCTTCGACGCCAATGACCCGACCCGTTTCATCACCCGTCTCGACGAACCGTTCTTCCGCCCGATGGATAGTTTCGAAAAGAGCGGGCAGTATGTAGACGGAACGGTGTTCATCGAAGGGATGGTTTATTATAAAGATAAATGGTATCTGTATTATGGTTGCGCAGATTCCAAAGTGGGTATGGCTATCTACAATCCGAAGAAACCTGCCGCCGCAGATCCGCTGCCCTAATATTCCGCAGACTCTTTCGGTTTGATTAAATACGAGCTACAAGGAATTTACGATTCAGAATAAAAACGAATTGTTCATACCTTGTAGTTCCTTTTATCATCGCTGCTGCAATATGTACTTTAATTGTACAGAGAGAGACGTTAATCTATGATATACAATGACTTATATTATCCTCTAATTAATCAGCCAGTACTCTGGTCCGCCAATATACATTTGCTTAAATATTGTCACAACAGAGAACAGAGATTTATCCCCGAACAGCTATATTTGTGAACATATTGAATGAAAACAAATTTGTAAACTACTAAACTTGTTAAAAATAAACCATGATGAACAAAAAAGTAATTGCCGTAGCTCTCGCCCTTGCCTTAGCAGGAGGAAGCTATGCACAAGATGACACCACGAAGAAAAAGGTGAAAGCCTATATGGTGTCGGATGCCCACCTCGACACCCAGTGGAACTGGGACATCCAGACAACAATCAACGAATATGTCTGGAACACCATTAGTCAGAACTTATTTCTGCTAAAGAAATATCCCGAATACGTTTTCAACTTTGAAGGGGGAGTGAAGTATGCGTGGATGAAGGAATATTATCCCGAACAGTATGAAGAGATGAAGAAATTCATCGAGGAAGGCCGCTGGCATATCGCCGGAAGTAGCTGGGAAGCGAGTGATGTGTTGGTTCCCTCTGTCGAAGCCTCCATACGTAACATCATGCTCGGACAGACGTACTACCGGCAAGAGTTCGGAAAAGAAGGAACAGATATCTTCCTGCCGGACTGCTTCGGATTCGGATGGACGCTTCCCACCATTGCCGCACACTGCGGACTGATCGGCTTCTCTTCACAGAAACTGGACTGGCGTAATCATCCCTTCTACGGAAAGAGCAAGCATCCGTTTACCATCGGACTCTGGAAGGGTATCGACGGCAAACAAGTAATGTTAGCCCACGGATATGACTACGGACGCAGATGGAACAACGAAGATCTCTCGAAGAATAAAGATCTGGAAGGATTGGCCAAACGTACTCCGCTAAATACGGTTTACCGCTATTATGGAACAGGAGATATCGGTGGCTCTCCTACACTGGGTTCGGTACGTTCTGTAGAGCAAGGAATCAAAGGCGATGGTCCGGTAGAAGTGATCAGTGCTACCAGCGATCAGCTATACAAAGATTATCTGCCGTTCAACAATCACCCGGAATTGCCGGTATTTGACGGAGAGTTATTGATGGATGTTCACGGAACGGGTTGCTATACTTCACAAGCTGCCATGAAGCTGTACAACCGGCAAAACGAACAACTGGGCGATGCAGCAGAAAGAGCGGCGGTCGTCGCCGAATGGTTGGGTACGGCCAGCTATCCGCAACACACGCTGACGGAGGCATGGAAACGTTTCATCTTCCATCAATTCCATGATGACCTGACGGGAACGAGTATTCCCCGCGCCTATGAGTTCTCATGGAATGATGAACTGATCTCTCTGAAACAATTCTCACAAGTACTGACTTCTTCCGTCAACGCCATTGCCGGACAGATGGATACACGCGTGAAAGGAACGCCTGTCGTTCTTTATAATGCAAACGCTTTCCCTGTATCGGACTTGACAGAGATAATCCTCGAACAGCCTAAAGCCCCAAAAGGATTCACTGTATACAATGCACAAGGCAAGAAAGTCGCTTCGCAAATGATCAGTTACGAGAACGGACGTGCCCACATCCTGGTTGCAGCGTCACTGCCCGCAAACAGTTATGCAGTATACGATGTCCGCACCGGAGGATCTGAAAAAACGATCTCTCCTTCAGCAGCCTCAGCCATCGAAAACTCCGTCTATAAAATCACACTGGATAAAAACGGAGATATCATCTCACTGACCGACAAGCGCAACAACAAAGAACTCGTAAAAGACGGAAAAGCGATTCGCCTGGCACTCTTCACCGAAAATAAGTCGTATTCATGGCCTGCATGGGAAATCCTGAAAGAGACCATCGACCGCGAACCTGTTTCCATCACGGACGGCACAAAGATCACTTTAGTGGAAAACGGCGCACTCCGTAAAGCACTCTGCATTGAGAAGAAGTATGGCAAATCGCTCTTCAAGCAATACATCCGCCTCTACGAAGGTAGCCGTGCCGACCGCATAGATTTCTATAACGAAATAGACTGGCAGTCAACAAACACGCTGCTGAAAGCAGAGTTTCCTCTGAATATAGAAAATGAAAAGGCTACTTACGATCTGGGAATCGGCAGCGTGGAAAGAGGCAATAATGTACAGACCGCTTACGAAGTATATGCACAGCAATGGGCAGACCTGACCGATAAGAACAACAGCTACGGCGTATCTATCCTGAATGACAGTAAATATGGCTGGGATAAACCGGATAACAATACCATCCGTCTGACTCTTCTTCATACACCGGAAACAAAAGGGAATTACGCTTATCAGGATCGCCAGGACTTCGGTTTCCATACATTTACTTATAGTCTCACAGGACATGACGGAGCACTTGACAAACCCGCCACCGCCATCAAAGCTGAAATTCTGAATCAACCGATCAAAGCCTTCAGCAGTCCGAAACATACCGGAACACTAGGTAAGGAATTTGCTTTTGTACGTTCAAGCAACGATCAAGTCGTTATCAAAGCGCTGAAAAAAGCGGAAGTATCCGATGAATATGTAGTACGTGTATATGAAACAGGAGGCGCAGCTCCGCAACAGGCAGCCATCACCTTCGCCGGTGAAATAGAGAAGGCAGTACTTGCAGACGGTACGGAAAAAGAGATCGGCAGCGCTGACTTCAACAAGAACCAGCTGAATGTATCTATCGCTCCCTACAGCATACAGACATTTAAAGTGAAACTGAAGAAAAAAGCTGATCTTCAAGCTCCGGCATACGCTTATCTGCCTTTGGACTATGATCGCAGATGTTTCAGCTGGAATGCTTTCCGCCACGAAGGAAACTTCGAATCGGGCAACAGCTATGCGGCAGAACTTCTCCCCGACTCCATCCTTGAAGCTGACGGCATTCCTTTCCGCTTGGGAGAGAAAGAAATTGCTAATGGGGTGACTTGCAAAGGGAACGTACTTCAGTTGCCGACCGGACATTCTTACAACCGTATCTATTTCCTGGCAGCCTCTGCCGGTGAAGATGCAGTTGCTACCTTCCGCACCGGTAACAATTCACAGGAAATCACCGTACCTTCTTACACCGGATTTATCGGTCAGTGGGAACATCTGGGACATACGGAAGGCTTCCTGAAAGATGCAGAAATTGCTTATGTCGGCACTCACCGCCATGCTTCTGACAAAGATGAGGCTTATGAGTTTACGTATATGTTCAAGTTTGGCATGGATATCCCTAAAGGAGCGACTACGGTTACTTTGCCGGATCATGCAGATATCGTATTATTCGCCGCAACGCTGGTCAACGAAAAGTATCCGGCAGTAGTTCCGGCTTCTGAATTGTTCCGCACAGCCTTGAAAACAGGTAACGGAGAAGAAGCGACGACTAAAGCAAATCTGCTGAAACAAGCCAAACTAATCAAATGCTCCGGTGAAACCAACGAAAAAGAGGTTGCCAGATATGCCGTAGACGGTGATGTGAAGACCAAATGGTGCGATACAAGCACGTCTCCCAACTACATTGACTTCGACTTTGGAAAGGAACAGACAATCCGTGGATGGAAGTTGGTAAACGCCGGAAATGAAGGCAGCGTCTTTATCACCCATACTTGTTTCTTGCAAGGCAGAAACAGTCCGGACGAAGAATGGAAAACGATTGATGAACTGAGTGATAACAAGAAAAATACAGTAGTTCGCCAGTTTAAGCCGACTTCGGTACGTTACGTCAGACTGCTGGTTACACAGTCTACACAAAACAACAGTCTGAAGGCTGCAAGAATCTACGAACTGGAGGTTTATTGATGAACCGAAAGTAAAACAGAAGTAATATCTCACAAAAAGAGTCTGCTCACCGAACCTGAGCAGACTCTTTTTTCATCTCTATATCTGTCATTGATAAAAAGAAAACGCCTTCAAATATATGCTTCCGCAAACACTTGAAGGCGTTCATCATCCTAACCAATAATTACCCTAAAAACTATCTTTCACCTATTTATTCAAAACGATTGGTCGGTCGGCAGAAGCTTTACCAAAGTTCTTGGCAGGCTTTTTACCCATCTCAAATTTCAAAGTACTGCCGCCAATAATATCATTGTACGTAATATAACTTTTATGATAAGGTTTGCCATTCAGGAAAACCTTCTGGATATAGATGTTTTCTTTACTATTATTCGGTGCTTCAACAGTAAACACTTTACCACCACGAACTTTCACTTCTATCTTTTTAAAACGAGGACTGCCGAAAGCAAACACACCGTCAGACGGATTCACCTGATAGAACCCCATAGCTGAAAGAAGATACCATGCAGACATTTGTCCGCAGTCTTCATTACCGATAATGCCGTCCGGCTGATCTGTATAGAAGTCGCTCATGATGAAACGAACCTTTTCCGCTGTTTTCCACTGTTCGCCGGCATAGGTGTAGAGATAAGCAATGTGATGGCTCGGCTCATTGCCATGCGCATATTGTCCGATCAGACCGGTGATATCGCTGGAAGCACCTTCGCCCATACTGTCATTGTTCGTAAAGAAGCTGTCGAGCTTCGAGATAAACGGCTTGTCACCGCCAAACAGGCCGATCAATCCATACGGATCTTGCGGAGCGAAGAAAGTATATTGCCATCCGTTGCCCTCACAGAAATCGCCGACTCCGTGAATAGAACGTGCCGGATCGTACGGAGTACGCCACGAACCGTCTTCCAGTTTCGGACGGATGAAATGGATAGAAGAATCGAAATAGTTCTTATAGTAATGGGCACGCTTCGAGAATGTCTCATAATCAGCCGTCTTTCCCATCTTTTGTGCCATAGCGGCAATTCCCCAGTCGTCTACTGCGTATTCCATAGCGATGGAAGTAGCTTCGTGGATTTTATCAGCAGGGATGTATCCTTTTGCCATCAGGTAAGGAACTCCGTTCTGCCTCTCATAAGTTGCTGTCGCTTTCATTGCCGTCAAAGCTTCTTCCGCATTGAATCCGGTAAATCCTTTCAGATAGGCATCTGCAATCACCGGAACAGAGCTATATCCCGGCATACAGTTCGTTTCACCGCTCATCAAAGGCCAGATAGGAAGTTTATCCTGCTGCCGATAAATGGAAAGCATTGAATTGACTACATCGTCCACCATTTCGGGTTGAGTGATGGTCATCAGAGGATTCAGGGCACGATAAGTATCCCAAAGGGAGAGAGTCGTATAATTCGCTTTCTTCGGGTCGGTGTAAATCATATCATTCATTCCCCGATACTCACCATTGACATCGCAATACAGCGTAGGAGCGATCATGGTGTGATAGTGTGCGGTATAAAACACACGTTTGGCAGCCTCATCGTCCGATTCTACGGTCATCTTATCCAGCTGTTTGTTCCAGCGGTCACTGCTCATCTTCACCACCTTATCGAAGTCCCAGTGAGAGAGTTCTGCTTGCAGATTCATCGCTGCATTGTCACAACTTACGGAAGAAATAGCCACTTTAATCTTCACTTCCTTCACATTGCCGAAAGTAAGCACACTTTTCACCGATTCTACTTTCAGCTGATCCCAAGGTTTGGGGGTATTATCGTCATAAGCCGTGAATTTCTCGATCTTCTGATCGCTCTTCAGCACAAAGTATACTTTTCGTGACGGGCTCCACCCTCTGACATACCGATAACCTTCTACTGTATAATCATCCACTTTGCGGATATAGCTGTCATATGCATTGGAACCGTTCCCTTCGCGCAGGTCAATCAATATAGAGCCCGGTTTCCCTTCGGGATAGGTGTAACGGTGGAAACCTACCCGGTCGGTAGCTGTCAATTCGGCTTTGATATTGTATCTGTCCAGAATTAACGAATAATATTCCGGACGGGCTATCTCATTATCATGTGAGTATTTCGACGCATAACCGTCACGTATATCGTCCTGATTGCCTCTGGGGGTACGGATTTCATTGAGAGGCATAATCAAGATGTCTCCCAGATCGGTACATCCCGTACCACTTAAATGAGTATGTGAGAAACCGATCAGAATACTGTCGGAATAATGATATCCCGAACACCAGTCCCAGCCTTTATGGATATTGTTGGGTCCGAGTTGCACCATGCCGTACGGAACACTCGTTCCGACAAATACGTGTCCGTGAAAACCGGAGCCGATATAAGGATCGACATACTGTAACAATCCCTCACTCTTTGAATAGTCCTGTTTCGCCACTCCGCTCGTTGCCAGACTTAAAAAGCAGGAAGCAGCCATTAAAAGTTTAAATGCGTTCATCTGTATTTTTCTTGTTAATTAGAAATTGATTCATGGTAGGATTTACTTCATGAATTATAGTTTTCATGATGCAAATATAAACTCTATTCCGGAACTATCAGGCTGTCGCCAGAGTTTACCGAATGGATGGCAGGGATATTTACTCTTTTGGCAAAAGAAAAAGGACTTGCACTGACTAAAGCAGTTCAAATCCTTTCCATAAATTTCCTTCGGGAAGAGGGGCTTCGAGCTCTATCAGCTCTTTGGACACGGGATGGATGAATCGTACCTTCCGCGCATGTAGGCAAATACTGCCATCGGGATTGGAACGCGGAGCGCCATATTTAAGGTCTCCTTTAATGGGACATCCCATTTTTGCCAGCTGGCAACGAATCTGATGATGACGTCCGGTTTTCAAGTCTACTTCAAGCAGATAGTAATTCTCCGAATGTCCGATCAGCCGGTAATTCAGAATCGCTTTCTTGCTGTTCGGCACTTCCTTGTCATAAGCAAAACTCTTGTTCTGCTTCTCGTTACGTGCCAGATAATGCACCAATTCACCTTCCGGCTCTTTGGGGGCATTCTTTACTACTGCCCAGTAGGTCTTTTTCACTTCACTGGTACGGAACATCTCGTTCAGACGGGTGAGTGCCTTACTCGTTTTGGCAAAAATAACAAGACCGCTTACGGGGCGGTCCAGCCGGTGTGTCACACCGATGAAAACATTTCCGGGTTTCTGATACTTCTCTTTCAGGTACTGTTTCACAGTTTCCGAAAGCGGTATATCGCCCGTCTTGTCTGCCTGGACAATCTCGGAAGCGGTCTTGTTGACTACAATTATATGGTTGTCTTCGTATACGACAGTCATGCTGTTCGATTACATATTCATACCACCATCTACCTGAATCACCTGACCTGATACGTAAGAAGACATATCTGATGCCAGGAAGGTAGCGATGTTTGCCACATCTTCAGGAGTACCGCCACGACGCAAAGGAATTTTCTTTGCCCATTCAGCTCTCACTTCGTCAGAAAGAGCGGCAGTCATATCTGTCAGGATGAATCCCGGAGCAATGGCGTTGGCACGGATGCCACGAGAGCCCAGTTCTTGTGCAATAGACTTGGCCAATGCAATCATACCGGCTTTGGAAGCAGCATAGTTAGCCTGTCCCGCATTACCGTGAACACCCACTACAGATGCCATATTAATAATGCTACCAGCTTTCTGACGCATCATAACAGGTGTACAAGCGTGGATGAAGTTAAATGCAGACTTCAGGTTCACGTTGATTACCATATCCCATTGTTGTTCGCTCATACGCATCATCAGACCGTCACGAGTGATACCGGCATTGTTCACCAGAATATCGATACGTCCGAAGTCCTTATGGATTTCTTCTACGACCTTTGCAGTATCTTCAAAGTTAGCAGCGTTAGAAGCATAACCTTTGGCTTTCACACCCATTGCTTCCAGTTCTACCTTTGTATTTTCTGCATTTTCGTCAATAATCAGGTCAGTAAATGCAATGTTTGCACCTTCGGCAGCAAACTTCAGAGCGATAGCCTTGCCAATACCACGGGCGGCACCGGTTACAATGGCTGTTTTTCCGTCTAATAATCCCATACTAAAAGTTATTTAATTAAATTTCTGTTCTATGCAGTGCGCCAAACACAATGTTGGACACATAATTATTTCTTGTATCTTCGTCCAGATGAGCTCCTATATGACCACGGATATAAGGAACTTCAATTCCTTTCACACAGTAATGTACCAGTTCGGCAGTCATCTCCACATCATCAATGTGGAATACTCCTTTCGCCTGTCCCTCCAACAACACAGCTTTAAAAAGCTGAATTTCTTTCGCATCAAATTTCTTACGGACTTTCTCCACCCGCCAGATATCGCGGAAGAAATTAGCCCGTAAAGTTCCATTTCGGTATACCACCTCTTTTACTGCATCCAGCCGGGTATAGATCATCTCCAGCATTTTCTTGTCCGGTGACATATCTCTTTCAGCCACCCGTTTCATCATATCCGACAAGATATCCAGTTCCGATTCTACAACAGCCAGATAGATTTCATCCTTACTTTTAAAATAGGTATAAAGCGTTCTTCTACCTTTTTTTGAAGCGAGGGCGATATCATTCATCGTAGTGTTCTCCACCCCCATCTTTGCGAAGAGCTGGCGGGCAACGTCTACTAACTTGGCTTTCGTTTTTGATACGGTCATAGGTTATACAAATTGCACATTGCTGAATATTTTGAGCAAAAGTAATTCTTTTCTTTAGACCACACAAGAAAACGCACAGAATATTAACATTTGTATATTAATAGGTACTAAAAAAAAGTTCCGCCAATACTCCTCTCATTTTCAACACGATAGAGATTATTCGATCTTTTTTCTAAAAAATAATTGGAGAATAATTTGTTTTATTCAAGAAATACCGTACCTTTGCACCCGTTAAACATCGCGGAGTGGAGCAGTTGGTAGCTCGTTGGGCTCATAACCCAAAGGTCATTCGTTCGAGTCGGATCTCCGCAACTCAATAAAGAATCGCTTTTTAAGCGGTTCTTTTTTTATCTCTCTCCGGTAAGATTCTACTGTTTACAGTTCCTTTATTCACAACCCCAATCTTATATTAACTGTGTTATCAACAAAGTTATTAACAGGTTAATTTATTAGTAACAAATGAATTAACTATATAGGAGAATAGTTTTTAAACAAGCAGGAAATGACTTGTTCACAACCTCAAAAAGCAAAATAAGAATCACCCGAATACAAAAAAAGATACTACCTCAAAATCAGTAGTATCTCCTTAACTCTTCTTCCGAAAGGAAGTACATCCATTCATTACAATCTTATATTACCCTTGCTTTTTTTGTCGGTTCTGACGCCCTTCTTTCATCTGTTTCTCACGTTCAGCCTGTTTCTTCACATAGCTATCGTATTGTTCTTTAGTCAGAATCTTCTTCAACTGAGCATCATAATCTTCACGGGACTTCTTCATTTCTGCAGCCTTCTTCTCACGCTCTTCTTTAGTCATCTTGGCAGCTTTATCGTCTTTTGAGTGTCCACCCTGATTGGCAGCCATCTTTTCTACCCATGCCAGGTTGACATCCTGTAGTTGTTGCTTTTGATCTTCATTCAGAGAGTATTCTTTCACCATACGCTCCGTCATACGTTCCGCGCGGGTTTTCGGATCCATCTGCTGTCTTCCACCCTGGCGATTTCCTTGTGCCATTGCTACACCACTCATCAGTAGCAAAGCTACCATCCAAAATACGATTCTTTTCATGTCTTTTTTCTTTTATAGTTAATCTGATAATAAACCGATTGCATCATTGCAATATTATATTTGACCAGATTAAAGTGGAAAGGTTAAATCACATCGGGGAGATTAACAATAAATAACTTTGTACTTATTCTTCCCGACCGAACGAGCGGTATTCAAGCGGAGTAAGCCCGGTACGTTTTTTGAAAAAGGAGAAGAAGTATTCGGTAGACTGGAAGCCCAGAAAAAAAGAGATTTCTTTCACCGACTGGGAAGTTCCCACCAGCATCTGCTTGGCTTTACGAAGTTTCAGTTCCTGAAAATATTTGGCGGGTGCATAACCGGTATATTCCTTAAAAACCCTGCGAAACCATGAGTAACTGATATTCAGCCTCATCGCCAGTTCCTCCGGATCAATATTGCCGGACACATTTTCATTCATTAGTATCTTTGCCTGCTCGATCTTCTGATCGACATCACTCATCTCGAAGACTTTATTCTTGGAAATCGAAAGGATCATACCGATCATGTGAAGCACGATTCCGGAAAGATATTGCTGGGCAGATATTTTATCCGCTTCCGCCACTTCCAAAGCGCGGGAAAACAAAGATACCAGTTCTTCATTGATGCCGACCTCCAATATCTGTCTTTCCTGGGAAAGAAAGGCATCGCCCGCAATCGCATCAATCGTCGGGCCTTCGAAACCAATGTAATATTCCGTCCATCCGGTCTGCCGCAATGGATAATAAGTATGCCACTGTCCGGGAAACAGCACCATCAGCCGACCTTTACAAACTTGTCTTTCAGGAGTAGAATCGGAAGAAAACAAACCGCGCCCTTTCGTTATATAGACTAATTGATATTCCCGCAACACTCTTCCTTTTTCAGCATTGAAAAAGTAACCGGACGGATGTTCCTTCAGCGGATAAGGAGAATCGGGAGGGATAGACTGATAGCCGACCGTATTCACCCACAGGCCGAATTTACAGTCCATGTCATTTACAATCAAGTATTTAAATTCTAATCCCAGATTATTATCCTCAGTCATACAGGCGTATTTTCATGCAATTGAATCGAACAAAAGTAGGAATTATTTTCAAAAAACACACGCTAAACAATAAAAAAACATCCGGAGTACCTGTTCAGATCCCCCGGATGCCTATAAAAAACAAACCTTATACAATTAAAATCAGAATGCTTTCCGATATAATACTTCAATTTCCGCTACTGACGTAGGACGAGGATTACCACCTGTACAAACGTCATTAAATGCAGCTACCGCCAATGCCGGAATATCTTCTTCCTTCACATTGATTTCATGCAATTTCTGTGGGATACCGATACTCAGAGAAAGCGCTTTCACTGCCTCGATAGCCGCTTTCACACCTTCAGCTTCCGTCATGCCGTCTGTATTGACGCCCATTGCCTTGGCAATATGGATATATTTCGGAGCAGCCGGAGACTCAGCATTGTACTCCATAACATAAGGCAACAACAACGCATTGGCAACACCATGAGGAGTGTCATAGAAAGCGCCCAACGGGTGAGCCATGGAATGTACGATTCCCAAACCTACATTGGAGAATCCCATACCGGCAATATATTGAGCTTGCGACATTGCTTCGCGGGCAACTGTGTCTTTACCGTTATCTACCGCTGCTTTCAGGTTCTGAGCAATCATTTCGATGGCTTTCAGTTCAAACATATCGCTCATTGCCCATGCGCCCGGAGTAATATAACTTTCGATAGCGTGAGTCAACGCATCCATACCTGTAGCGGCAGTCAGTCCTTTCGGCATGGAATACATCAGTTCCGGATCTACAATAGCTACAGCAGGAATATCGTTCGGGTCTACACATACCATTTTCTTGCGTGCGTCTTCGTCGATGATCACATAATTGATAGTCACTTCGGCAGCAGTTCCGGCAGTGGTAGGCAATGCAAAGGTAGGAACAGCCTTATGTTTGGTATCAGCCACACCTTCCAAAGATTTCACATCGGCAAAATCCGGGTTATTCACTACAATACCAATTCCCTTTGCCGTGTCGATAGAAGAACCGCCACCCAAAGCTACGATAAAGTCAGCGCCGGAAGCCTTATAAGCAGCCACACCATTCTGCACATTGGCAATGGTAGGGTTGGCCTTTACATCACTATAAAGCTCATACGGAATATGATTGTCATCAAATACTTTAATGATTTCGGCTGCAACACCAAATTTGATAAGATCTTTATCTGTTACAAAAAAGGCTTTCTTAAAGCCACGTCTGGCTGCTTCCACAGCAATTACACTCCGGCATCCTGCGCCGAAATAAGAAGTCTCATTCAGAATAATGCGATTCATAGTTGTGTCATAATTTTAAAGTTACCGCAACATTCTCCATTGGTAGAAAATGCTGCGGTCGCTAAAGTAGATAAATTCAGTGATTAATACAAGTATTATTTAGGAAGATTGAAAGCAACGGACATTTCTTTCATTTGTTCCTGACTCATACCATCCGGCTCGAAGCCCATATTCTTTGCAGCAATATAGATCAACGCCGATTTATTCAGCACGTCAATCTGGTCAAAAGCCTGCATCACATCGCAGTCAACGGCAAATACACCGTGCTTTTCCCACATGACTACATCGTAGTCCTGCAATTCCTTGATAGTAGCTTCCGCCAGTTCTACCGAGCTAGGCAACTTATAAGGAATGATACCCAAACCTCTCGGACAGAATGCCTTCGTTTCGGGAATCATACTCCATAACAGATTGGTTGCCACATCTTTCTGAAGGAACTTCTCGCAATGCGTCATGGCAATCAGTTCGATCGGGTGAGTATGGACGGATGCTTTATAAGGAGAATTTTTGCTCAGCAAATCATTGTGTACGCTCAGGTGGGAAGGCAGTTCCGAAGTCGGCGCCACTGCTTCGTCGGCAATGATCACATAGCTGGCGCAATCATCCAGAATGCGGATCACCGAACCATTTTCCATCGGCCAGCGGGCCAGATCACGCATACGTTTGTTGGTTCCTTTGCAATAAAAGTAACATCCTTTCAGATAAGGCAATGTAATGCCAATAGATTTTACTTCGCTAATCGGTTCCATCCGACGGATTTCATCGTCTACAAACTCTGTGATATTTACGGTGATATTACCACCGTTACGTTCAGCCCATCCTTTTTGCCACAAGTATCCGGCAACTTCAGCTACCTTGTTTACTTCTTTGGCAAGTGCCGGACGATTTTCTAAAATTGATTTCATATATATTTATTATTAAAACAAGTTCGGGAAGATCAACGAGAAGATCAAGACTACCAAACCACAAATCAATACTGTGATTGTTTTGGCAGATACTCCTTTCCACTCTTTCAGAATGATTCCCCACACATTACTAAAGGTTACGTTCAGCGCCATCAGGATACACCATGAAAAAGCCAGCAACACCGGACTTTCCGTGAGGAAGCTCTTACCCATTTCCAGTCCGAAGAACTGCATATACCACAGTACACCGGCCAACGCACAGAAGACAAGATTGTTACCCCATACCTTTCCTTTGGCATAGTCACCGATAGACTTATTAGTGATATTCTGTTGCAGGCAGTAAGCGGCATTTGTCATGAATCCGCCTAAAGTCACGAGGAAGATAACAGGAAGACCTGCGTAAAGTCCGTCCACGCCACCTGCCAAAGCAGCTTCCTTGATAGGAGTTCCGGCATCCAGTCCCAAAGCGAAGCAGGCACTCATCACACCAGCAAGAAGTGCTACCAGCAAACCTTTCGTCAGTGCAAAGTCCTTCACGGCAGCCCGTTTTTCTTCTTCGCTCATATTCTGCGCACGCAAGCCACCGGCGTAACCGATGATAGCAATACCCGCCAACGTAATACAAACTCCTAAAAGAAGAATCAGTCCGTTACCTTCGAACAGATTGGTTCCGGCGAAGATGGCAGGAAAAAGAGTTCCGAATCCGGCACAAGTACCCAATGCGATACTTTGTCCGAGCGCAACACCCAGGTAACGCATGGAGAGTCCGAAAGTCAATCCGCCTATTCCCCATAATACACCATAAAAGATGCTCATTCCAGCACCTCCAGCTCCCCACAAGTCGAACAAACTGCCTCCTGCGGGTATCCCCAGCAGTGATCCCAGGAACGGGAACACTAACCAGGCAAACACACCTTGTACTAACCAGAAGCTTTCCCAGCTCCATTCCTTCACCTTTTTAATAGGTACATAGGAACTGGACTGGCAAAAGCTACCGATGGCTATAATCAACAAGCCGATTAGAATATCCATAACTTATCGTTTAGAAGTTACTTCCGCTTCGTACTTTTCGATTTCTGCAATGAAATCTTCGCCTACCGGAACGTTGTTCTTCAAGCAGAACATATCCCATACTGCATTCCATGGAAGCGCTTTCTCTTCTTCGAGCAGAGCCAGACGCTGGAATCCCTGTCCGTTAGCTTCGTATTCACGCAACTTAGCAATCGGTTCGAGCAAAGCACGTGTCATACATTTCTGAGCAGCACGGCTACCGATAACGTAAGCACCGATACGGTTGATAGAAGCATCGAAATAGTCGAGACCGTAGTGTACACGTTCCAATGCACCGCAACGGACAATTTCGCTGAACAGTTCCATTGTAGGATCATCCATAATAGTTACGTGGTCGGAATCCCAACGAACCGGGCGACTTACGTGTAACATCAGTTCGGGAACATAAAGCAAAAGAGAAGATACTTTGTCAGCAACACTTTCAGTCGGATGGAAGTGACCGGTATCCAAAGTTACCATCTTGTTACGGGATGCGCCATAGCCAATGTAGAAGTCATTGGAACCTACTGTATAGCTTTCCAGACCGATACCGAATACTTTTGATTCAATACAGTCTTTCATGTTTTTATATTCAGTAGCAAATATCTGATCCAGAGAATCTTTCAACAATGCACGATATTTCATGCGGTTTACAGTGATATCCTTGCTTCCGTCATGTACCCAAAGATTCATGATACACGGGTCACCCTGCGCTTTACCCATTTCTTCGGCAACGGCACGACAACGTTTAGTATGCTCAATCCAGAACTGACGAATGCCCTCATCCGGATTAGACAGTGACAAATCACCTGATTTCGGATGTGAGAATGAAGTAGAGTTAAAATCGAGTTTCATGTTATGCTCTTTACCCCATTCAATCCAGCTTTTGAAATGTTCAGGCTCTACCTGATCGCGATCTACCACTTTACCTTGAAAATCTCCGTAAATTTCGTGCAGGTTCAGACGGTGTGTACCCGGAATATAAGAAGCAGCCTTCAAGATGTCTGTACGAAGTTCCTCAATGTTACGAGCTTTGCCCGGATAATTACCGGTTGCCTGAATACCTCCGCTCAGTGCACCTGCCTGTACTTCAAATCCTGTTACATCATCAGCCTGCCAGCAATGAAGTGACAAGTGGAAGTCCTGCATGGTTTTCAGTACTTTTTCAGTATCTACACCTACTGCTGCATAGCGTTCAACAGCAATCTCATACGCTTTCTGAATCATTTCTTCTTTTTTCATGATATTATAGTTTAAAATATTAATATTCTGTCGGTTATTTCTTTATTTTTCTGGAATTTATCGAACGCAGTTTTTAAAATGAATATAAGCCGCATCCCAGGCTTCCATATCTTGTGGCTGATAAGTTTTCAACGGAATAGAACGGTTGATCAACTGTCGCATCCCAGCAACATCCGTCGCTTCTCCTGCCGCCATTGCCTGAATCATGACATTACCGATAGCTGTTGCCTCAGACGGGCCTGCCACAACCGGAATACCGATAGCATTGGCAGTGAACTGATTCAGCAAATCATTACGGCTACCGCCGCCAATCACATGCAGAGTTTCGATAGGACGAGGAGAAAGCGCACGCAAGTTCTCCAACACCTGACGGTAACGCAAGGCCAGACTCTCGAAAATACAACGAACTATTTGCCCGCGTTGCTCAGGAGCCGGCTGTCCGGTAGCATAACAGTATTCGATAATAGCCTTTTCCATATCCGTCGGATTTGCAAAACAGGCATCATCCGGATTGATCAGACTGCGGAAGGGTTCACATGAATCTGCTTCACTGATTAACTCCGGATAACTTGTCTCACCCCAGTTCAGACGGCAACGTTCCAGCAACCACATTCCACAGATATTTTTCAGCAGGCGGATCGTGCCTTCTACGCCACCTTCATTGGTGAAGTTCAGTGCCTCTGTTTCTGCATTGATCACCGGTGCATCTGTTTCAACACCCATCAGCGACCATGTACCGCTACTCAAATAGGCGAAATTACGGTCAAGTGCAGGAACGGAAGCAACAGCAGAACCAGTATCGTGTCCGGCTACGGCAATCACGGGAATTGGCCCCAGTCCGGTCATCTTTTGTACTTCTTCTGTCAATACACCGATCTGTTCTCCCGGGAATACAAATCGCCCGAAGTTCTTCTCCGTCAGTCCCACTGCTTTCAGCAACTCCGGTTCTAAACGTTGCGTATGTGCATTCACTAATTGGGCAGTGGACGCAATAGTATATTCAGTTACCATTTCTCCAGTCAGCATATAACTCAGTGCATCTGGCATAAACAATATTTTATCGGCTACTTCCAGTGCGCTGTCTTTATTACGACGCAGCGTGTCCAACTGGAAAAGGGAATTGAAATTCATAATCTGAATACCTGTTTTTCCATACACCTCGCTACGAGATATACGGGAAAAAAAAGCTTCCGGTGCTCCTACCGTATGCGGGTCACGATACGAATAAGGCTGACGCAGCAAGTTTCCATCTTTTCCAAGGAGGACGAAATCCACCCCCCACGTATCAATACCGATAGAGGTAATAGGCTCACCCAATTGAGCAACTTTCTTCAACCCGTCAATAATATGACTATATAATGCATAGATATCCCAATAGAAATGTCCACCTACTTCAATCAAATGATTAGGGAAACGACTGACCTCTTCGAGATTTATTCCGTTCTTAGTGAAAGATGATAAGATAGTACGACCGCTTGTCGCACCCAAATCGACTGCAAAAAAGTTCTGTTTCATGGTATTTTGTCTATATATTTAAGGTATCCATTTACCTACATTGCAAAGATAGGCGATTCCCTCCCAGCTTTTCTTATGCATTTTGATAGAAAGGGTGTGCATTTTGACACAAATCGGCTAATGAGCTACAAGCATCCATACAGATTATCGTCAAAGCGTAGCTTGCACAGTCAGGATTATTATGTATTTCACTGCCTAATATTAATTTCCAAACAGCTAAGTTTAGTTCGTGCCACTATAGTGGTACGCAAGAAGCACTATAGTTCCTGTTGTGTGCGACTATAGTGGCACGAGAAGTGTACTATAGTGGAACGAATTAGAAACAGCAACAAAAATACTTCCATCTAGAAAGAAAAATGGTTAGATATGCCTATTTAAAGAATCGGGAGACTAATAAAAAAAAAAAAATCCAAAAAGCTATTACACAACGCAATGCTCTTTGGATTTTTCAGAGAAGTTCTTTACTATTTATTCTTCATCATATACATTCTGCCAGTTAAAGACACGGAAGAAGAAAGGACGATAGAAATCTGCACTGCCCGGATAATTAAAATTATCCCAGAAGTCATGAGGATCTGTATTTGTAGAGAAAACAAGTTCTCCTGTTCTTGACAAATGCGGATGCAGATTGACCATATACAAGTTCTTATAATATTGGTCGCCTATCTTATCAATCGTTTCAGGAATGGCAAACAACACTTTCTGATCCGTGAAAGGGCCATACGGAGTATCGCTGCGGAAAATAAGCATTGCGTGTCCGAACCATTTGGATTGTCCGATCATATAATATTTGCCTGTTGCCTCATCCTTTATCACCCACGGCATAGAACATTCACTATTGTTTGCCAGAATATTGGAGCGTTTCTTTTCTTCTTCCCCCGGCATATTGTCAACCCACTGAAATTCACCGTTCACATCGCAAACATAATATTTCCAGGGACTGGTCAGATCACGGGATTCCGTACGAGCCACTAAAACATCATAGCCATTAGTTGTATACAAATAGATATGTTCTCCATCTTCAAACAATGTGTTTCCATATCCTAAGTTATCGTTTGGCTTGAAATTATGGTCAGGTTCACCTATCATTTTCATATATGTCTCATCTCCCGGTTTGCCTTCCAGGCTATAGGTTGCCAGACAACTGCCAAAACGCCTCATCAAATTATTGGAATCGGTATTATCTACTGCTCCCCATATCACCTGGAGTACATTTTTCCCATTCTTCTCTACCACTGTGCCATCACCCGCCCAATAGAGATAATCCTGATCAATCTCGCCTTCCTTTATCTTTTCGTCTGATAAAGTGGCCAGCGGATGGCGAATATGAGTACGTGCCTGATAATAACGTTCTCCTTCCGGTTGATCCGTTTGTACATAATCGGCAAGCCAGATCAAATCGTCATCAGTCTCTCCAAGTGCACCATCTGCGCCGGCTTTTTGTACCATCAAGCTGTTTCGCGGAAAGCTGCACCCTCCTCTTGCCCGGTTCTCCGGATTTACGACTCCATAGAAACTATCATTAAATGACCAGAATACATGCCCATCCGGCAAAAGAGTCGTCAAAACACCGTCACCACCGTTCCAACCCAGTGTACGTGTAAACAGCTTGTCGTATTTCTTATCCTTGTACACAAAAACATGGGAGTCATGTTGTCCGGTATTTGGAAGCAACTCCAGATTCCAGTCGCTTTTTATGTCCGGAGGAGTGATCACTGTTCCTCCTGAGCCTTCTGTTGATTCGTATTCCACTATTTCCGGATCATAATCGTTACATGCTGATACAGAAATACCGATTGCTGCGAACAATGCGCTATATAAAATATATTTTCTCATGGTTCCTTTTTAATTGATTAATCTTTATTTGTAATATCCATCGGAGTCATTGTTTCTTTCACTTCATGCCAAACATCCTTATTGTTGCTCTGACCATCAATAGATGCTATCCGATAGTGATAACGCAAAGTAAATTCTCTTTTTTCCGGATTGTAATAAGATGGCTTGTCATCCATATTCTTCACCCTCACCGCCTGATTTGTTTCAAACCAAGGAGCTACAGTCACCTTCTGACATTTAATAAATTCACCCGTGACTTCCCCTTCATCACTGATAACCGGAACATCTATCCACTCATCCGGATTCACTGTTGCCACCACACTTCGCAAGCGCAAACTTTGCTGGGATGCACCGGGATCTGATTGAACAGTTCCTGGCAACACACGAATGCCGTATTTAGAAATAGGAGTAACTAACTTGGTACTGTTCATCGGAGATTCACCACCTTCCGGTTCTAAAATGCCATTGTTATCTACTTCTTTCTGTATCGTACCTATCATATTATAATAAATACGCGATTTAGTGGTTGCATATTCATTCTTCATGAAGATTTTAAGTAACACATCTTTTCTTTCAGAAGCAATCATATAATCTGAAACCGAAATGATTGACAAGGGAAGAATATACTCTTCTTCAGGTATCAGTCCATTTACATCCACATGAATAGGAAACAACGCATAGGGGTCTTTATTACCTGCTTTCAACGTTACAGACATAGAGTTTACACTATACCTATCTTCTGGTAACATTAACGCATAATTATCATAATCATTATCATGCATTAAACGGTTGTATTTATTCAGTAAGTCCATATTATAGCCTAACGTTACCGTTACATCTTTTTCTATAGACGTAGTACCTCCTACATATATAGAAATCAAACCTTGTGCATCTTCATCAAAAGTAAACTCTTGCTCAAAAATATTGTTATCACCACTTACTATAAATATCTCCTTACGATATTGCTCATCCTTATAGAATTCTTGTTCACAAGAGACAAAAGTTCCGGCTAAAGCCACACAAACAGCAGCAACCGTTAGTTTATTCATTAATTTCGTATCTTTCATAATTGTATATTTTATTTTTCCCAACCAGGGTTCTGATCCAAATTTTTTGAACGTCTTACTTCATCTAAATGTATAGGTATAAATAACATTTTAGACTTAAAAACACGTTCATAAATAGACCTATGTTGAATAACAATCGGCTGATAAAAGCCATCCCATTCTCCTTGTTCCACATTCAATCCTGTCAATGGTTCTTTTTCCAAATCTTCAATAATTCCCCAACGACGAATATCGTAATAACGACGTCCTTCATGGAATAATTCAATCAAGCGTTCGCGTTGTAATACTTTATTAAAATTCTCTGCAGTTGACAAATCCGAATCATTCAATCCTGGAAGTCCAGCACGAAAGCGTATCGGATTAAACACAGCTTTAATTACTTCGGGATCACGAGAAAATGCTTCCTCATCAATCGTATGAGTTTGGGTCAAATTATTTAATGCCTCTGCATAGGAAAGTAATATCTCCGCATAACGAATCAACGGGAATTTTTTATCTATGACCTTTGCATCCTGCCCATGCTTCGCATCACGAGGATGAACATACTTTTTACAAGTATATCCTGTAAGAAAATAGGATTTCCCACCATACCAATTATTCTTTCCAGAGTTAGCACCATTATAATAATCAACTACAATATTCTTTTTATCACCTTCAGTTGTAGATTCCATTGTCCAAAGTGCATGAGAATAACCAATATTCACATAGAATCGAGGTTCACGATTCGCATACGCTTTATAAGTCTTATCTTTCAATACATAGTTTTTAGACAGAACCAAGTCACCTGACGTCACACATGTTTGATCGTAAGGCCGAGCCTCATAAGGATACTCTTTACTCGCATCATGAATATCATGTCCATCCACCATATAATAAGCATCTACAATTCGCTGCGGCACACTGATAGCACCTGTTCCACCATATTTTAATGGAAAAACATGGTCCAGATGTTCATTGATAGTCTGAGAAGTTCCCCAGATTAATTCCAAATTAGTGTTAGCAGTAGTCTCACCATTGAACATTTCCGAATATGAACGGAACGGGTCAATACCTCCGGCACCAGCTGGAAATTCATCATGAGGCACATTAGCCGGCAATTTCTGCGTATACTGCGGATCTAATACTGTATGCAGTTTATATTCTCCCAAATCAATCACTTTCTTAGCCGCTGCTGCAGCAACTGCCCATTTACGTTCATCGTACTTCTGAGAAATGTAATGTACACCATCTGTACTACGAACAAAGTTACTGAAATATTTACGTGCGGCATCTCCTCCATTAAACAATGGACTGGCAGCTTGCAATCTCAAACGTGCAGCCAAAGCCAAGGCAGCACCTTTCGTGGGACTATCGATTTTATCTATTGGCTGACTTGCGGGTAGGCCATTAGCAGCTTTTTCAAACTCTGTACAAACATAATCAATGCATTCGTCGTATGTGCTACGTGCCAATGAATAATATTCCGTATCTTCATTAGTATTCAACACATCATCTCCCAATATAATTACTGGTCCATATTGCATCACAAGTAAATAATATGCATATGCCCTCAAAAAACGTAATTTACCATCCAACTCCATTCTATCAAAGATTGTCGCATCCGGAACTTCATTAATACGGGGTAACGCAATAGTCATCTTACGAATTATCTTGTAACAATTGGGCCAAATGTTAAAATTCCAGTCCCATCCCCCCATGTTGCTAGCAGAAATACGATCTGTAGTCAATTGCGTACCGGAAAAAGATACTTCTACAAAACCATTAGAAAATGATCCGCTACTTACCGCTTCATCCGAGCCAGTCACCCCTGGAGTAGATCCCCAATGCCATAATCTTCCCTCCTTAGGTAATAGTGCCACTGCACCATTATAATAATACTCTAAGTTAGTCTTATTAGAAAAAATTGAGTCTTCTTGAAAAGTGTCTTCAAAATAATCGTCCACATTTAAATAATTACAAGAGCTAAACAGCCCTGTCACACAGCAGACAAACGACAATAGAATATATTTTTTCATGAATTACTTTCTATTAAATTGATACTTATTTTAGAAATTCAGATATAATTGCAAAGAATAACGAGCTGGGATTGGATAAGCCTGTCCACATGCATTAGCCTGCTCCGGATCGAATAATTTTACAGAATCCCATACTGCCAAATTCTCACACATCAACTGGATATCCATAGATTGAATACCTAAAAAACGTCGCAAAGCGGGTACTTTCAGATTATAGTTCAGACTCAGTTCCTGCAACCTCAGATAACGAGCATTGCCCATCCAAAAAGTAGAAGCCCTGTTATTATTCTCACTTTTGCCGTAATATAACCGTGGGAAACGTGCATTAGGATTTTCTGTAGCCGGATTACCGGAATATTCAGCAGAAATCCAACGATTAGCTGGATCGGCTGCTATCGCCAGCACATTACCTTGTGCTCCTCTGTTAAAAGGAATATATCCGTCAAAACGATCACTATTTTGACCTCCATATAAGAATAAATTTCGTCCTGTACCTTTAAACAACACATTCAATGTGAAATCTTTATAACGGAGTTCTGCACCAAACCCATACATCAATTGAGGGACTCCTGAATTTGCAAATAAAGGTACTTTATCATCATCCGTAATTTTTCCATCAGCATTCACATCTTTATATTTAATATCACCAGGACGTACTGAACCAAATTGTTCTGGACTCATATCAACATCCTGCTGATCCTTAAACAGTCCCAAAGCTATTAATCCACGTTGTACTCCATTCGCGTATCCGTTTGCTTTCATATATGAATACGGATGATTGTTCTCTTCCCAATTCAATATTTTATTTTTGGATAAGGTAAAGTTCCCACGCAAAGTGAGATACATATCTTTCGTTAGTTCTTGAAAAAATTCAAAATTTCCATCTGCCCCCCAACTCTTCATACTTCCTACGTTACCATAAGGTTTTTGGATAAGGCCGACATAGTCAGGAATCACTTGACGTTCCTGGAAAATTCCATCACGCGTATCTTTAAAATAGTCAAGTGTCACAGTAAACTTATCATTAAACAAATGGAGATCCATACCAAAATCCATTTTTTTAGCCTTTTCCCACATCAAATTGTTTGCTCCCACTTGCTCTTCCTCAATACCGCCGGTACCTCCCCAAGGATTGACAGTATCCGGATTCTTTTTGATAAGTGTTAAGTAAGGAAAACGTCTGCTAGAAATTCGGTCATTACCTACCACACCATAAGATGCTCGGAATTTCAGAAAGTTCAACCAACCCATATTATCTTGCATAAATTTATAGGAAGTAGGTACCCATGCGAAAGCTCCTGAAGGAAAGAAACCAAATTGTTCTCCCGGCTGAAAATTCTCAGAACCGTTCAATCCAAAATTAAAATCGAAGAAATAAGCATCTTGGAATCCATAAGTAAAACGTCCCGAAAGACTTTGATAGCGCTTAGGAATAGCATTCATACTACTGTTCGCTCCAGACTCAGAGGTATCTTCCATATAATAGAATAACAATCCACCTAAGCGATGATCACCAAACACACGATCATAGTTAATGTTTGCATCCATGTAAATCTTTCGCCAGTTCCAAGAAAATGAAGTGTAACTAATAGGTGTCGCCTGCACTTTACGAGTCATAATCAAATCTCCTCTATAATTACGTTCAGAGGCTTGCCACAACTCAGGCATCTTATTTCGGCTTTCACCGTGTAGTCCTTGCATATCCCATGAAGCTTGTAATTTAGCAGTTAACCCTTTCGTTATCATAGACAAATCCTGATTAATTCCCAAAGTAACCATGTTACGATTCTTCTGTTCTTTTGTACTACCTGTGTAATTCAAAAGTACATACGGGGAAATTTCGTCTTTTTCAGCTACTGCAGGCAAACGACCATTTGAATAGCGAAGCGGATAACTTACAGGAGTTGTTTTTGCCTGCGAACTCCACAACCAATCGGTAAAACTTGAGAATCGGTCATAAGGTTGTCCCATACTCGGGCGATCATTGACTGACATATATCCGGTAGCACCTACATATACTTTGGTAGTCTTTGTTAAATTAATATCCAAATTCAGACGATAATTATAAGTATCATATCCTACTCCTTTACTATATTTACTATCACGAGAAGCATTATAAGCAGAACTTTCATTTGACATTCCTAAACTGGCGAAATAACGCGCTACTGTACTTCCCCCTTGAGCACTGACATAATAAGTCTGTTGAAAAGAAGTAGAATTCAATATTTCATCCTGCCAATTTATATTCGGATACAAATCAGGGTCTAGTCCATCCCTAATAATTTCCAATTCTGTAGAGTTATATAAAGGTGATTCGCCTATAGCTGCTTTCGCTTCATTTGCTAGCAAACCATATTGATAACCATCTACGTAATCCGGCAAACGTTTCAATTGCGAAATCGTTAAATTGGCACGTGCTGTGATTTTTAATTTCTGCTCCAATCCACGTTTGGTTGTGACCAATACCACTCCATTGGCACCACGACTACCATAAACAGCCGTTGCCGATGCATCTTTCAATACAGAAAAGCTCTCCACATCCGCAGCATCAACCTGGCTCAAATCTCCCTCCAAACCATCAATCAATACCAATGCACCACTACTTGCCCCAAATGTTCCGATACCACGTACCCAAAATTCCGAAATATTCTTTCCAGGCTCTCCACTATGTTGTACTGCAATAATTCCAGGTACACGCCCACCTAAGGTATTTACAATATTTGTAGATGGGACATCCAATTCTGCAGGTTTAATAGAAGAAATAGCACCTGCCACACTCACTTTGCGCTGAGTACCCATACCTACTACCACAACTTCGTCAATCTCTTTGGAAGCCGGCTTTAATGTCACTTTCAAGTTTGCTTGTTTCGCAACCAAACGTTTTTCCAGGTTTTCATATCCTAAAAAAGAAACAACCAGCACATCATATTGGCTAACTCTCAATTTAAAATTTCCATTGAGATCCGTCGTGACTCCCACACCTGGTTTATCTTTTATATACACATTAGCTCCTGGAACCGGTTCATTTAATTCATCATAAACTGTACCGGATAATATAAAATTCTGTTCCTCTTGCGCACAAAGTGACACAGTCAAAGACAAAAATAGAACAAAAAATATCAAAATTCTATTCATAATAATAAATGTAAAGTTTGTGAATTTGTTATTCAATAGCTAAACGGCGAATAGCAGCATTCTCTGAATCACCAATATACATTATGTCATCAGAATCTATGACCAACCCAACAGGCTGATTTAACAAAGCTACCTCTGAAGTTCCATTCTGATAACCAGCCTTTTGAGGAATACCGGCTACTGTAGAAACATAGCCCGTCTTCATTGTAATCTTGCGAATACAATGATTATCTCTATCTGCCACATACAAATCACCTTCTGAATCAGTACAAATTTGCTTTGGAGCACTGAATCTTGAATTTCCCAAAGGACCATCCATAAATCCACCTGTCTTTTCTTTTCCTGCTAACAATGTACACTCACCAGTACTCAACACATATTTATAAATACAATGAGCCTGTTCTACTGAGAAATAAATAATATTATTATCAAATTTATCAAATATAAAGCCAAAAGAATTTCCCTCAGCACCAACCACATTAGGGGATGGATTCAACACTTCTCCAATGCCAGTAGCCGGATCAAACCGAAGTATTTCTCCAACATAATTTCTTGTGTAAAATTTACCATCATCTGGATTCATTGCAAACGTTTGCTTATCTGAAAACGTTCCAAATCCAGGAGCAGCCTTAGGTTCTATGCCATTCAACCATGCTATTTTTCCTTCCTGCACTTTTGATAATGCCATTTTCTTATCATAATAAAAATAATCATGGCTTCCCGAATTAGCATACATTTTGTAGCAAGTCCCCCTCAACGGACTATATGCCACAACAGGTGCATTTAACCAATACCCCCCAGTTTCAAGCCATTTTATCTGATTAGCCTCCTCATTCATTATGTAGCAATCCCAGTCATTATCTTTATCATTCACATCAAAATAAATATTCTTTTCTTCATCTATTGCAAGAGGGCGTTCAACCTTATTTCTAAATTGAGCTTCCGAAAGAGAAACTGTTCCGCGTGGATTAGCATCCGATCTTACCCCTCCTACCAATGTAGTAACATTGGTCTGTATAATATAATCAAAAGCCTCCTTATAAGTGCGCTCCTGCTCTCCCACTTGTACTTTGATCACACATTCTTCTCCTGGAAGACGTGGAGCCAATACCAAAATCTTATTTCCAACTGCTGACACAACATTAGCTTCTTTCTCATTAAAAAACACTTTCACAATTTCTTTATTATTGCCAAAGTTGCTACCATATAAGATGACCTGTGAAGCAAGCGGCCCCTTAGTTGGATTAAAACTAGTTAAAACAACTTCCTCATTGGGATTATACTCCCTCGAAGTGTTATCATCATCTTTGCAGGACGAAAGCAATAGCCCGAGAATCATACTACTCATTAGCCATCGCCAATTTTTCATAAATATTAGTTTCATAAAAAAATGTTTTAGATTCAATAATAAGACTAACAAGAATCTAAAAACCACTAAGTATAATATAAAAAAATTATTTAATGATATTTCGTCTACTCAACGCCAAGCTACAAGACTTTAGGAACGAACAGCATTCGCAGGATTTAACACAACAGATAAAAGACACAAATGATAAGAATATACATGCCAAGATGATTAAAACGAAAAAAGAAAGATATATATGTAGATATAGAACCTTGATTTTATCCAAGCCCTATGCTAAAAAAGTATATTTTTCACCTTTTATGCAAAAAAAGCATGATTTATGCATGTTTTCTCCGAAATAATGCATAATTTTGCGCCATTCTTAGAATAATTATACAATGAAGAAGAAAGCAAATCGGTTAGACGCCATCAAAATGATTATCTCAAGCAAGGAGGTAGGCTCGCAGGAAGAACTGCTGCAAGAGCTGAACCGTGAAGGCTTCGAACTGACACAAGCCACCCTCTCCCGCGACTTGAAACAACTGAAAGTAGCCAAAGCTGCAAGTATGAACGGTAAGTATGTATATGTATTGCCGAATAACATCATGTATAAACGTTCCACTGACCAGAGTGCCGGTGAAATGTTGCGCAACAATGGATTTATCTCCCTACAGTTTTCCGGCAATATAGCTGTCATCCGTACCCGTCCCGGTTACGCCAGCAGCATGGCTTATGATATCGACAACAATGAGTTCAGCGAGATTCTGGGAACCATTGCCGGCGACGATACCATCATGCTGGTTCTGCGTGAAGGAGTAGCCACAAGCAAAGTACGTCAGCTTTTGTCGCTCATCATTCCGAATATCGAATAACTATACTTATATTATATATAAAGAAATGGACACTCAACAAATAGATGTTATGGTAGCCGACGCCTCACATGAGGTTTACGTTGACACTATTTTGGAAACTATCAGAAATGCTGCTGCCGTACGAGGAACCGGAATCGCAGAGCGCACACACGAATACGTAGCGACTAAAATGAAAGAGGGCAAAGCAATAATCGCGCTCTGTGGCGACACATTCGCAGGTTTCACCTATATCGAATCATGGGGAAACAAGCAATACGTAGCAACCTCCGGTCTGATTGTACATCCCGATTTTCGCGGATTAGGATTGGCAAAGCGCATCAAACAAGCATCTTTCCAACTGGCACGTCTCCGATGGCCGAAAGCTAAGATTTTCAGTCTGACATCCGGAGCCGCAGTGATGAAAATGAACACCGAACTAGGATATGTACCCGTCACTTTCAATGAACTGACAGACGACGAATCATTCTGGAAAGGATGCGAAGGCTGCACCAACCACGATATACTGGTAGCTAAAAACCGTAAGTTCTGCATCTGCACAGCCATGCTGTACGATCCGACAGACCCGCGGAACATAAAAAAAGAACAAGAAAGAAATAACATTTAATATATACAGCACTATGGAAGAAAAGAAGAAAAAAGTAGTGGTGGCATTCAGCGGCGGACTGGACACATCGTTCACCGTCATGTACCTCGCTAAAGAAAAAGGTTACGAAGTATATGCAGCTTGTGCCAATACGGGCGGTTTCAGCGAAGAACAGCTAAAAACAAACGAAGAAAACGCCTACAAACTGGGAGCAGTGAAATATGTAACATTGGACGTTACTCAGGAATACTACGAAAAGAGTCTGAAATATATGGTTTTCGGAAATGTGCTGCGTAATGGTACTTACCCGATCTCTGTCAGCTCAGAACGTATCTTCCAGGCATTGGCCATCGCACGTTATGCCAACGAAATCGGTGCGGATGCCATTGCCCACGGTTCTACCGGAGCAGGTAACGACCAGATTCGTTTTGACATGACTTTCCTTGTACTGGCTCCGAATGTAGAAATCATCACGCTGACCCGTGATATGGCATTGAGCCGTCAGGAAGAAATCGACTATCTGAACAAACATGGTTTCAGCGCGGACTTTACCAAGCTGAAATACTCTTATAACGTAGGTTTGTGGGGTACATCCATCTGTGGTGGCGAAATCCTCGACTCCGCACAGGGATTACCGGAAACAGCCTATCTGAAACATGTGGAAAAAGAAGGCAGCGAACAACTCCGTCTCACTTTCGAAAAGGGAGAACTGAAAGCTGTCAATGACGAAACATTCGACGATCCGATCCAAGCTATTCAGAAGGTAGAAGAAATCGGTGCCGCATACGGTATCGGACGCGATATGCACGTAGGCGATACCATCATCGGTATCAAAGGCCGTGTAGGTTTCGAGGCTGCCGCTCCGATGTTGATTATCGGTGCTCACCGCTTCCTCGAAAAATACACATTGAGCAAATGGCAGCAATACTGGAAAGATCAGGTGGCTAACTGGTACGGAATGTTCCTCCACGAAAGCCAGTATCTCGAACCGGTGATGCGTGACATCGAAGCCATGCTTCAGGAAAGCCAGCGTAACGTCAACGGTACGGCAATCCTCGAACTCCGCCCGCTTTCTTTCTCCACCGTCGGCGTAGAATCGGAAGACGATCTCGTGAAAACGAAGTTCGGCGAATATGGTGAAATGCAGAAAGGCTGGACAGCCGAAGATGCTAAGGGCTTTATTAAAGTAACTTCTACTCCGCTGCGTGTTTACTACAATAACCATAAAGACGAAGAGATATGATTAAAGCAGGAATCATTGGTGGCGCAGGATATACAGCAGGCGAATTAATCCGTCTGCTGCTCAACCATCCGGAAACTGAAATCGTATTTATCAACAGCAGCAGTAATGCCGGAAACAGAATCACCGACGTACACGAAGGACTATACGGAGAAACCGACCTGAGATTTACCGACCAGTTGCCTCTGGACGCAATAGATGTACTATTCTTCTGTACCGCTCATGGTGACACGAAGAAATTCATGGAAAGCCACAACGTACCGGAAGATTTGAAAATCATCGACCTCTCGATGGATTATCGCATCAAGAGTGACGATCATGACTTCATCTACGGTCTGCCGGAACTGAACCGTCGTGCTACCTGTACGGCGAAGCACGTAGCCAACCCCGGTTGTTTTGCTACCTGCATCCAGTTAGGTTTGCTTCCGCTAGCCAAGAATCTGATGTTGACAGGCGATGTTTCGGTCAATGCCATCACCGGAAGTACCGGTGCCGGCGTGAAGCCCGGCGCTACCAGTCATTTCAGCTGGCGTAACAATAACATCAGTATATACAAGGCCTTCGATCATCAGCACGTGCCGGAAATCAAGCAATCACTGAAGCAGTTGCAGAACAGCTTCGATTCAGAGATCGACTTTATTCCTTATCGGGGAGATTTCCCGCGCGGCATCTTTGCCACCCTTGTCGTAAAAACGAAAGTTGCACTCGAAGAGATCGTTCGCATGTATGAGGAATATTATGCAAAAGACTCCTTCGTGCATATTGTAGATAAGAATATAGACTTGAAACAAGTCGTAAATACCAATAAATGTCTGATACATCTGGAGAAACATGGTGACAAATTACTGATCATCTCCTGTATCGACAACTTGCTGAAGGGTGCCAGCGGACAAGCAGTTCATAACATGAACCTAATGTTCAACCTGGAAGAAACCGTAGGATTACGGCTGAAACCTTCCGCTTTCTAAAAACAGAAGAATTATGAAATTATTCGACGTATATCCTTTATATGACATCAATATAGTCAAAGGACAAGGCTGTAAGGTATGGGATGAAAACGGTACGGAATATCTGGACCTCTACGGAGGTCATGCCGTCATCTCCATCGGACACGCGCATCCCCACTATGTGGAGATGATCAGCAATCAGGTAGCAACCCTTGGTTTCTATTCAAACTCGGTGATCAACAAGCTGCAGCAACAAGTAGCCGAACGATTGGGAAAGATTTCCGGTTATGAAGACTACTCGCTGTTTCTGATCAACAGCGGAGCCGAAGCCAATGAAAACGCGCTGAAGCTGGCTTCTTTCTATAACGGACGCACCAAAGTCATTTCTTTCAGCAAAGCCTTCCACGGACGTACCTCCCTTGCAGTGGAGGCTACAAACAACCCCACCATCATTGCTCCGATCAACAACAACGGTCATGTGACCTATCTCCCCTTGAATGACATCGAAGCGATGAAGCAGGAACTGGCGAAAGGTGACGTATGCGCTGTTATCATCGAAGGAATACAAGGAGTGGGCGGTATCAAAATACCGACTACCGAATTTATGCAGGAACTTCGCAAGGTTTGTACCGAAACCGGAACGATTCTGATTCTGGACGAAATCCAGAGCGGATACGGCCGTAGCGGAAAATTCTTTGCCCACCAATACAACCATATCCAGCCGGACATCATCACCATAGCCAAAGGCATCGGAAACGGATTCCCGATGGCAGGTGTACTGATCAGCCCGATGTTCAAGCCCGTCTACGGACAACTGGGAACTACATTCGGCGGAAATCACCTGGCCTGCTCGGCAGCTCTTGCCGTAATGGACGTCATCGAACAGGACAATCTGGTAGAAAACGCAAAGGCAGTCGGCGACTACCTGCTGGAAGAACTCAAGAAATTCCCGCAAATCAAAGAAGTGCGCGGACGCGGACTGATGATCGGACTCGAATTTGAAGAACCGATCAAGGAATTGCGCAGCCGCCTCATCTACGACGAACACGTATTTACGGGAGCCAGCGGGACGAATGTACTCCGCTTATTGCCTCCTCTCTGCCTCAGCATGGAGGAAGCGGACGAGTTCCTTGCCCGTTTCAAAAGAGTACTCTAACTGATATTTGATTAATAAACAGCGAACAAAAAAGCAGCCTCGAACAGAAAAACAGTTCTTATTCAGGCTGCTTTTTGTTTTTTCGCAATTTACCGTTACCTTTGTCTGTAAGAATACATTAAAAAAGAAGCGCATATGAAAATAGCTATTATCGGTGCAGGAAACATGGGTGGTTCTATAGCCCGCGGCCTGGCAAAAGGGAGTCTGATAGCAGACTCAGATATCATTGTATCCAACCCCAGCGCAGGCAAACTGGAGAAACTGAAAGAAGAATTTCCGGGCATTTCCACCACCCTGAGCAATACAGAAGCGGCAACGGGAGCAGATGTTGTCATTCTCGCCGTGAAGCCCTGGTTTGTGGAGTCCGTCATGCGCGAGCTGAAGCTGAAGAGCAAACAGACGCTCGTATCCGTAGCGGCAGGTATCAGTTTTGAAGAACTCGCACACTTTGTGATAGCACCGGAGATGCCGATGTTCCGCCTGATTCCGAACACTGCCATCAGCGAACTGGAAAGTATGACGCTTATCGCGGCACGCAACACGAACGATGAACAGAACCAGTTCATGCTCCGCCTGTTCAACGAAATGGGAATGGCCATGCTCATCCCCGAAGATAAGATAGCCGCCACCACGGCACTGACTTCCTGCGGCATCGCTTATGTATTGAAATACATTCAGGCAGCCATGCAAGCCGGCATCGAAATGGGCATCCGTCCCAAAGATGCGATGGAAATGGTAGCCCAGTCCGTCAAGGGAGCCGCCGCATTAATTCTGAACAATGACACCCACCCCAGCGTGGAAATCGACAAAGTGACTACTCCGGGCGGAATTACGATCAAGGGAATCAACGAACTGGAACATAACGGATTTACCTCCGCCATCATCAAAGCGATGAAAGCATCCAAATAATACCGCAAAATTATTAATTATAAAAAAACAACCACTTGTATGAATGACCAAATTAAACAGATCGCAGAGCGCCTTCGCGGATTACGTGACGTACTGGAACTAACGTCTGAAGATATCGCCCGCGACTGCGACATATCTGCCGAAGAATACCGGCTCGCAGAGACAGGAGAATACGACATTTCCGTTAGTATGCTACAAAAGATAGCCCGCACCTACAACATCGCACTGGATGCTTTGATGTTTGGCGAAGAGCCGAAAATGAGCAGCTACTTCGTGACCCGTGCCGGCAAAGGAGTCAGCATCGAACGTACCAGGGCTTACAAATACCAGTCACTGGCGTCGGGCTTCATGAACCGCACCGCCGATCCTTTCATCGTCACGGTCGAACCGAAGGGAGACGATGAGCCGATCCATTATAATCACCACAACGGACAGGAATTCAACCTGGTGGTTGAAGGCCGTATGCTTATCAACATCGAGGGCAAGGAAATCATCCTGAACCAAGGAGACAGTATTTATTTTAATTCAAAACTTCCACATGGCATGAAAGCGCTCGATGGCAAAACGGTACGTTTTCTGGCTGTAATTATGTAATAACATTATGGTAGAAAGATTTTTAGCACAAACTAGCTTTGCCTCACAAGAGGACTTCATCAAGAACCTGAAAATAAACGTACCGGAGAATTTCAACTTCGGCTACGATGTAGTAGATGCCTGGGCTGCCGAACAACCCGACAAGAACGCTCTGCTCTGGACCAATGACCAGGGCGAAAGCCGTCAGTTCTCCTTTGCCGACATGAAACGCTATACGGACATGACGGCCTCTTACTTCCAGAGCCTCGGTATCGGTCGCGGAGACATGGTAATGCTGATTCTGAAACGCCGCTATGAGTTTTGGTACAGCACCATCGCCCTGCATAAGCTGGGAGCAACGGTGATCCCCGCCACTCACCTGCTGACAAAGAAGGATATTATCTATCGCTGCAACGCTGCCGACATCAAAATGATTGTGGCTGCCGGCGAAGGAATCATACTGCAACACATCAAAGATGCTCTTCCCGAGTGTCCGAGCGTGGAAAAGCTGGTCAGTGTAGGTCCGGAAGTTCCGGAAGGATTCGAAGATTTCCATCAGGGAATCGAGAACGCTGCCCCCTTTGTCCGCCCGAGACATGCCAATACGAATGACGACATCTCACTGATGTACTTCACTTCCGGCACTACCGGCGAACCTAAAATGGTAGCACATGACTTTACGTATCCGTTAGGCCATATCGTTACGGGTAGCTTCTGGCACAATCTGGACGAGAACAGCCTCCACCTCACCATTGCCGATACCGGCTGGGGAAAAGCCGTATGGGGAAAACTCTACGGACAATGGATTGCCGGAGCCAACATCTTCGTCTATGACCACGAGAAGTTCACGCCCGCAGCTATCCTGGAAAAGATACAGGAGTATCAGGTGACTTCCCTTTGCGCACCTCCAACCATCTTCCGCTTTCTGATTCATGAAGACCTGACTAAATATGACTTGTCTTCACTGCGTTACTGCACCATTGCCGGAGAAGCGCTGAACCCTGCCGTATTCGAAACGTTCAAGAAACTGACAGGCATCAAGCTGATGGAAGGTTTCGGACAAACGGAGACGACACTGACAGTTGCCACCATGCCCTGGATGGAACCGAAACCGGGAAGCATGGGACTGCCCAATCCGCAGTATGACGTAGACTTGATCGACGGTGAAGGTCGCTCCGTGGAAGCCGGAGAGCAAGGACAAATTGTGGTCCGCACCAACAAAGGCAAACCTCTCGGACTTTTCAAAGAATACTATCGAGATGCGGAACGTACACACGAGGCTTGGCATGACGGCATTTACTATACAGGCGATGTAGCATGGAAAGACGAAGACGGATACCTTTGGTTTGTAGGACGTGCAGACGACGTAATCAAGAGTTCCGGTTACCGTATCGGCCCGTTCGAAGTGGAAAGCGCTTTGATGACGCATCCTGCCGTTATAGAATGTGCCATCACCGGAGTACCCGACGAGATTCGCGGACAAGTAGTAAAAGCTACTATCGTATTGTCCAAAGACTATAAAGCACGTGCCGGAGAAGAACTGATCAAGGAATTGCAGAACCACGTCAAGAAGGTGACTGCTCCTTATAAATATCCGCGTGTGATCGAGTTCGTTGACGAACTGCCCAAGACTATCAGCGGCAAGATTCGTCGCGTGGAGATTCGTGAGAACGATGAGAAATAAATAATAAAAGAAAAAGGTTTCGATGTTTTATCGAAACCTTTTTCTTTTATAAAAAAATCACACACATCATTATCTTCCGTATAATTTCCAAAGCCAACATAACAGTAGAAATGCCTCTACCGGAATCGTTTTTTCTTTATCGGTATTTGAATATTAAACGAACTACCATCCCGTTTCATATTTAAAGGACCAACAGAACAAGCAGCATAAAGCACAATCGGCTCTCCCGCCTCATCTATAAATAATTGTGGCCTTTCCAAACGGTCCACTGCTATATGCTCTCCATTCTTTAACACGATTTCTTTTTTCATAAACAGAGATTCCGCAGGAAGCTCCCAATGAATCCCATCAACAGAGTACATGAATGCTAATCCCGGTTGTCCTTTCGTAAACGATCCTGTAAAATCCTTGAATATTGCATAAAATAGTCCGTCTTCTTTATGATACCATACATAAGGATCCTCTGCATTCAACTTTTGCCCATTCTCATTTTTAAACTCAAACACATAATCGTCCATTACAGTAAAAGGTCCTTCTGGACTATCAGATATGGCAACTCCATGTACTCCCCGCCAAGTTGGATCATAAACGTTTCCTTTGAAAAAGAGCAGATACTTCTTATCCAAAGGACGATAAACAACTGCCGGATTTACCATAATAATATTATCCGGTTTCGTGATAGTGCCTTCGGGTGAAGGATTCAAAATATTATCGGCTTTCACCCGGGTACGAGGAATCAGCAAAGGCGCTTCATTACAAGTATATTTGCCTGCCAACAATTCCTCAATTGTATTAAAACACAGTACTCCTAATTTCTGATTCTGTTGAATGCGTTGACTTCTATTCAATTCACCTTTAATAAAAGCCCCTTCTCCCGGATCAACAGACCCACAATAATATAAATAATACTTTCCATTGAACCGTTTGATATGAGTATTTGATGTCGTTTGTGCATCCCATGTACTCGTATCAGGAGCATAACCGTCTTTATTGTATACAAAACCGATATTCCGATAGCCTCCGAACGGAGAATCAGACACTGCTATACCGATTTTAGAGCCAAGTAACCAAGCCTCAACAAACGCAGGGAATTGGGGCCCGGCATCCATAGCTGAATAAAACAAATAATACTTTCCATCTTCTACAGCACGAATAGCCGACCCACACCATACAAAATGATTATCTAATGAAAATCCGGAGAATCCGTTTGCAAACACAGAGTTGCCCTTTGGAGTAAGCGTTAAGTCGACCGCTTCCGCTTCATAGCGATTCTGCCCCTGAACTCCCATTACAAAGAAGCAGAGCCATAACATATAAATCTTCTTCATGGCTTATTCGTCTTATTCACCGGATAATTAGGACTATATAGCAGGCTTTCCTTACGTACTACAAGTTTACCATCTTTCACCCATTCTTCCCCGCGTTCCTGCAGATGTTCAGCCATTGCTCTGCGCATGAACTCCATCTGCTTTTGAGAAGAAGTATCTTTGGACAAATCATTCACTTCACCCGGATCATGTACCAAGTCGAATAATTGTTCCTCACCGGTAAGGAAAAACCAGATATATTTAACCTTCCCGTCAGTCAGAGCACACCAATAATTGTTCTGCCAGTAAGCAGTCGCATGTTCGATATCTATGAACTTTCGCCATGAACATTTCTTTTTCTCCATCAGCGGTAATAATGACAAGCCATCTATTCCTTTCGGGATTTCCACATCATTTATCGCTAGAAAAGTCGGCAAAAGATCACGTAATTCCACAGGTTCATCAATAAATGCACCCGCTTTTTGAATTTGTTTATATGAGCGTGGCAACTTAATAATATAAGGAATAGCGGACGAACCTTCATAAGCGTAAGTTTTACGCCATAAATAATGATCCCCCAGCATATCTCCATGATCAGCAACAAAACAGATAAGAGCATCATCGTACATTCCTTTCTTCTTCAGTTCCTCTATAATACGTCCTACCTGTTCGTCAATGAAAGTAATAGATGCATAATAGTGCTTCCGGGAGTTTCTTGCATATTCTACACCAAAGTTTCCGCTATATGCTTCGGGGTTCTTCTCCGGATAAGCATCTTCCGGCAGACTTTCACACCAGTTTCCTATGACAGGATCGGGTATGTTTCTTCCTTTATACATATCCAGAACCCTCTGAGGAGGATCATAAGGACTATGCGGACGCGCAAACGAAACTTTTAAAAATAAAGGTTGATCGGAGGTATATCCCTTGATTGCCTCCACCGCACGATCTGCCGTCCACACGGTAGGATGCAATCTTTCAGGCAAAGCATATACTTTTGCACCATGCGCATTCCATCCCACTCCTGTACTGTCCGGATTCAAACCGAAAGCCTCTGTATTGAACCATTTGCGATAATCACTCATAAAGTAAGGAGATTCCACCCGTCCGCTTTCATCTATTATAGTTGCCTCAAAACCATGCAGCACATTCTGAGGGTTCCAATGCATTTTACCTATCCCCAAAGCATGATAGCCCAAGTCTTTGAGCATTTGAGGCATTTCATACTGATAGTGTTCCGCCACCTGACCATACCCCAATAGTCCATGATGCCAGGGAGACATACCGGTCAGTAATCCGGCACGTGCGGGGGTACTACTTGGAGAAGCAGTATACGCATTTCGGAACAGATGACCTTCGGCAGCCAACCGATCAATATTAGGTGAAATAACAGCTTCATTTCCTGCACAACCCAAAGCGTCTCCCCGTTGCTGGTCCGTCATAATCAGGATGATGTGCGGACTTTTATCCTGATGCCCCGTAGCTGCCATCAAGGATTGAGAGACGAATCCCAAACCACCGGTTAAACAAAGCCCCAGTCTTTCAACTTTTGCAATTGTATTAAATCTCATTTTGATGTATCATATTAAGTTCTACAAATCATTTATCAACATTGTAATAAATAATAAGGTATCTATTTTTCACATAGTCGTCACATGTTCATTAAAAGATCTACATATATTGGCAAATGGTCAGAACCATACACACCATCAATCACTTTGCTCTTCAATACAGTAACCTTCTTACCAACTTTTTTATACTGATAAATATAATCGATGCATTTTATCGGCCTGTCTGCAGGGATTGTCGGCTGAGTGATATCACTTAAGTATGCGAAAGAATGCATGATGGCCTTTTGTGTATTATCTCCGACTTCCGAATTCATATCACCCGCTAAAAAAACCGGTTTCTCTATTTTCATTTTATTGATATTTTCTTCGATAACAGAAATACTTTCTATTCTTTCTGTTTCTGATAAAGAGAGATGTGTACAGCACATTACATATTTATCAAATTCCACTAATAATGCAACATGCGCCTCTTTTCCTTCCATATCGGGAAGACGGAAAGAATGATAACTCAATGGTTTTTCTTTAGAAAGAAGTCCTATTCCATATTTTCTGCCCATAAAATCAATACTCGAAGCATATATCCAATGCCGGTTAGTCCTCATAGCCAGTTCATCCAGCACATTAAGCCGATTACTGCGTTCCGTCACACTATCAAGTTCTTGTACCGCTACTACATCGGGAGCATACTCTTTGATAACTTGCGCCACACGGTCGTAGCTCATCTTTCCGTCAATTCCTATCCCATTACGCACATTATAACTCATGATTCGCAAAGCACCTCCCGGCTTATGTCCTTTGCAGTAATTGACTCCCATTATATCATAATGCTTTTCAATGTGCAACAAACGTTGATAAAAGCCCATAAAATCTTTATTTTGAGGTTGCCCCCAACCCACCTCCGCCAAAGCAGCTACGCGCGGATAAAGAAAATAGTCCGTCTTTTCCTGCGAATCCATATATTCAGTCCAAAGATTTGCCTGTACACCAATGATGTGCTTCTGTTCATCAGTACTCAACTCTTCCGGCAGTGGATTAAAATTATAAGCTTTTTCAAGTGGAGTATATCCGGTATTACTAAGAGGTTCTGTTTTTGGATCAAGCTGGTAATGATTAAAATAGAAATGACTATTGGGGCTTAGAATAACATCCCGTCCTTCTTTTGCTGCACGTACACCACCCTTAATGCCTCTCCATGACATCACTGTGGCGCTCTTTGACAACTGCCCTTCCAATATTTCATCCCAACCGATAATCGCTTTTCCTTTGGAGTTCAAATAACTCTCCATACGATTGATGAAATAGGATTGTAAGTGTTCTTCATCCGGCAAGTTTTTTTCAATCATTCTCTTTTGGCAAGCAGCACAACGTTCCCAACGCATCTTAGGAACCTCATCTCCTCCTATATGAACATATTTGGAAGGAAACAACCTTACCACTTCATCCAATACGTCTTCCAGAAATTTGAAAGTTTCTTCTTTAGCACAATACACATCATTAAATACTCCCCAGCGACCTTCGACTTCAAAAGGTCCGCCTGTACACGAATATTCGGGATAAGCAGTCAAAGCAGCCACACAGTGTCCCGGCATTTCAATTTCAGGGATAATTGTTACAAATCGTTCTTGTGCATATGCTACAACTTCTTTAATTTCTTCCTGTGTATAAAAACCTCCATAACGGCTTACCTCCCACTGATACGGTCTGTTACTGGCATGCCCGATGATAGTCTTATCACGAAACCCTCCGGCTTCTGTCAGTTTAGGATACTTTTTTATCTCAATACGCCAGCCTTGATCGTCAGTCAAATGCCAATGCAAGACATTTAATTTATGAAAAGCCATCAAATCAATACTGCGTTTTATGTCCTGCACTGATTTAAAGTGACGTGAAACATCCAACATAAGTCCCCGATAAGAAAATTTCGGAGTATCTTCAATATCGGCACAGGGAATACTCCATTTCACTTCCTGCCCCAACTTTGACTTACTCTCTATCTCAGCCGGAAGCAACTGCCTTAAAGTCTGAAAGCCATAGAATATTCCTGTCACAGTTTTAGCCTCCAGCACTATCTTTGACGGACGAATTTTCATCCGATAAGATTCATCATCTTTCAAGTTCGGATTTATATGACATTCTATCACATTCTTTTTTATTTCTGCAATAGAGACAGGCAGCGAATATCCCGCTACTGCAGAAAATAATTCTTTAAATACTCTGACAGCATTTTGCATTTCTTTACTATCGTCAAACAACACAATACCTGTTCTCTCGTTTACCGTAAATTCACCTTTCTTTTGCACACATTTAGTTGGCACAGGTATGACAGCAAGCTGCCCGGCAAAGAGAATCTGTGGTATAAATACTGATAAAACAACAGCTATAATCAGACTCCTTTTCATATCGTTCAAATTATTATAAATCTATAACGTTATCCCCGGTCACTACTGCGGCCGGGGATGCTCTTATAAATACCCTATTAAAAACTCAACTCTATATATAATATATTATCTCGCATCCGATTTCTGATCAGAACGAACATTATCTATCCAAGTAACAGTATTCCCTTCAATCATACCATCATTTCCATGCCCAGTAGCATCATGCAATGTCTTGCCGCTACCTTCGTTCATTTTCCAATATCCTTGCAGTCCTTCGGTCTGCGGATCGACTGCATACATATTATCCTTAATTTGTGTTTGCGAAATAGGACAATTCCAAAATCTCACTTCACGTATTTTCATATTGCACTTAAAATATCCCGATGCCCCATTTACAGAAAAGATATTGCCTTTGTCAAATCTGAATGTTCCATAACTAGCATCAGTCTCTTTATCTAACTCTCCATCGATATAAACGCGGAATTTACTCCCAGTATAAACAAATGCCAAATGATACCATTCGTTCTTGTTGAATACCAAATTACTTTCGTACACCACGTTACCACACAGCTTAATTTGCAATTTATTACCCGGAATCATAGCATCGCCAAAACGAACAAAAATAGTTGTATTCTTTTCTCCGGCTTTACTTCCGGCATTAAAGATGCATTGATTGTTGAAATTACCATTATTGCCATTACCCAAATTATCCATATTCACCATCATTTCTACCGTCCATGTGTCAAACACCGGATCTTCCAAGAAACTATAACGAACCGTATTAGTTCTGTTTACTTTAGGAGCTGAAGTAATAATGACCTGGTCTAACGCATAAATCACTCCTTTCACGCTCTCTAAAACAGACGTTCCGCCTTCTACTTCCAAAATAGAAAGTGGAATAGCATACTTTTTCCCCGAATTAGCGATTTCGTCCGGCAATGGATGAATGGTAACATCTACTGAACTGGCACTCACAGCACCGGCTGCTATTTTCACCGTATTATTACTTAGCTCATAACACTCGGCAGGAAGTAACACATAATTGGTTCCTATTTTCTTATTGTAGTTCTCCAGTAGGGCTTTGTCAATTCCTATTTTAGCGGTGATTTCCTGCTCCGTCAGTTCATTAGTACGTACAGATACAGTAGCTTTACCTCCATTCTCATTGACCATAATTTTTTGGAGCATATTGTTATTGGCTTCAGATACATAGATAGCATTATCAATGACACCATATCCGGCATTATCGCAAGCTGTTATTCCCCACAAGATAGTCGCTCCACACAAATATCTTGCAATCGTTCGAAATATTGTAGTTTTCATATTCTTCTTTTTAATTATTAAACGGACTATTCTCATTTTCTGGCAGGATTAGCTGCCTGAATAGCTTCTCTCATGTAAGGGTAATGTGCAGTTTTTCCTGCCACATTATATTCATATTCCAGATGAAATGCGCCAAATCCTGCAATGTGAGGCGCTCCTTCTATCGGTTTCCCTTGATAATAAGGGCTATAACGTGCCATTCCCTGTAGAGAATTCATCTTATTTCCATCCCTGTCAGTATAAGGTTTTCCACCTGTAGATGCCAAACTTTCAAAGTTCTCCGTTACAATCAGTTTTTTTGCACATTCTTCAATCGTTATGGGATCTACGGTAGATTTAGGATAGTTTTCTACAATTTGTTTGACACGGGTATCCAATGAAGTAGCAGCGGTAGTTCCATAAGCCTGAGAAATCAAATAAGAGAAATATTTACCTAAATTTCTTAATTTCGCATTATTCACTTCTCCATTTATAGTCAACAGCTTATCTGTCCCACTTTGTGGACCAAGACGCTTGCCTAGTTCCTTTATATAAATCTCCATAGATATTTGATACTGAGACAGATTTCCTTTCGCCTCTGCTCCTCCCACAGTCGGTTCATAATCGATGTCTAAACCGTCAAGACCCTTTTCGTAAATTTCATCACAAATATCATTGGCATACGCCTTTATTGCTTTTTCCATAACAGGGTCACCTTCTACCGGAACGGGATCAGTCCAACCATATTCCTTAGGTACAGAACCAGCAAATTTACACCGCAAGAACTTAGTACCCAGTTTCTGTTGGCAATATCTCAACTCCGCCCAATATTCATCAGTTTGAGTACCTTGCCAAATGGAAACAATGTCCATACTATCCGGTAGTCCCAAGTAACTGGTTTCCAAACTAATTCCGGCATTAGATATGTTCCCTATCCACCCGAAGGAAACCACATGGTCAGATTTCTTATATGCCCGCAACGCCTCATAATATTCTTCCGATTTGGCGGGATTCACTAACTCATCTTCAAATTTTGCATCAAGCTCCGTCCAATCACTACACGAAGCGAATGAAAAAAAGACTATACCCAGTAATAATCTTAAAAGATATTTATTTTTCATACTAATATAATTCATTATTAAGTTGACAGAAACTGATTGTTATTTTTTTGTTTTCGTATCCCACCACAAACGGGTTGCATAATTATCCTCACCACCCAGCAGCCCGATTGCCTTCGTCAGATTTTCAGCATTATTTTTCTTTTCATCGATACTGAAAGGAAGACGAGAAGCCACTGCGATATTAGGGGTTGTCGTACTGCCTAATGGGAAGAATTTCGGATAACCCGTACGGCGATGTTCGCTCCACGCCTCTTGTCCAAGGGGCCATAAAGCAATCCATTTCTGCGTAATGATACGTTCCTGTTTCACTTCCTCGTCGACATTTTCTATCCATTTAATAGTGATTTTGCTTTGTGCATTGATACTTCCTTTATTGTTCGGATCTTTATAATTGGCAGGTACACTGCTACCGTCATTTACATACGCATCATAACCGCCAACTCCCCATTGCTCAAAGGACAGTTTGATACCTTCTTTGTAGAACTGCTCTGCGGTTCCGCCCATTGTCCAGTTCAGCATAGCACCTTCGGCACGACAAAAAGCGACTTCTGCTGCAGTCAGCCATATAACACGGTCTTCCGCACCTGCCACAGGAGCAGAATAAGCGGCTCCCCAGGCTTCATTCAGATTCTTTACGCCGGAACGTTTTCCAAAATATCCTGTAACCCCTCCCATAGTAGTCTGCTGGAAATAGGCAGCCTGACGAGGATCACCATAACCATCCATGTAGGAGGCAATGTCAGCACATACACGAGTATCATTATAAGTCTTCCACATAGTATAGAGCGGACTTTTGCCTGCAGGAGCCTCCACTGTGGCATTTTCAGCATTCGTTGTGATGAGTCCTCCCGGATGAGCTACCGCCTCCTCTGCCATTCGCTGCGCCAGTGCAGGGTCGGCATAACGAATGCGCAGTGCCATACGCAGTTTCAAAGAATTGGCAAACTTCACCCAGTTTTCGAATCCACCATTATAAACCTTATCGAAATCGGCTACCGGTGTCTCACCCGGATTAGCGGCAGTATAAGCAGAAAGCGTCTTAATAGCTTCAGTAAGATCGGCAAACATTCCTTCGTATACATCCCTCTGTGAATCATAAGCTACTTGCAGTTCGTTGTTCACCACCTTGCTATAGGGAATGGGACCGTAAGTATCAGTAACACGTTGCATGGCAGCTACACGGAGCACTTGCGCCCATGCGAAATTAACTCCTTTCCCATCAGTAATACTCTTTATCTCATTCCACGCAGTATAAACTTTTGGAAAAACATTATTGAACATCCATCCGAACCAACTCTCCTTTGCATTATAATAAATAAAGTAAGCATCGTTCCATCCGCTCTTTGTATAATTCAAAAAACGGCCATACTCATCCCCCACCATGTTTTCACAGTTTTGGTAAGCATTCTCTTGAGTAGGTACCACCCAATCCTGAAGTTGGCGATAAGAAGCTCCCGCTTTAAAATTATCACGAATAATCTCATCATCCGAAGCATCGTAACGGGGAGCATTGATTTCTTCCATATCCATGCAGGAAATTGCCAGCATACAGAGTGCAATCCCCGGAACAGCCTGTTGTATTTTTCTAAAAACTATATTTTTCATAATTATGTTTCTTCCTATTTAGAATGATAATTTTACATTAAATCCGATATTACGTGTACTGGGTTGCATGAAGTAATCCGTCCCCAGTCCATAGGTACCTGTAGAAGAAGTAAGTTCCGGATCAAAAGGAGCCTTACAGTAGATCATCCATAAGTTGGAAGCAGTCAAACCAAGTGACAGACCAACATCATGTGTCCATTTGCGTGGGAAAGTGTAGCCAAAAGTCAGTTCTTGCAAGCGGACATTGGTAGCGCTATATACATAACGTGATATCAGTCCGTTTTCTCCGGATACTACAGAATAGAACTTCTCTGCATCCATTATACCTTGATTGACAGCAACTCCACCATTGTCACGGACTTTAGCTGTCGTTTCGGACACACCGTAATAGTCCATAAACGATTGTGTCTGAGACACGACAATACCTCCCAAACGGGCTGTGATCAGGAATCCCAGATCGAACCCTTTGTAAGAGAAGTTATTCTTAAATCCAAGATTGCCTTTCGGGAGTATAGAACCAAGTTTGAGCGGATTTTCGGCAATAGACTGCAATTTTACCTTGCCTGTATTATCTACTTCAACCCGACCATTGTCGTCACGCGCAAGGATTTTATCGGCATAAATATCCCCCATCGTTCCACCCGGTACCAAACGGATATTACCTTTGTTTATGTAATTGATACTGTAATGCTCATTAGTCAGCGGATCGTAGTAATCATCCAGCAGTTCCTTGATTTTATTACGGTTGGCACTATATGTAAACACTGAATTCCATCCAAAGTCACCCCATTTATTATTATAGCCTACAGTCAGTTCAAGACCTCTATTTTCGATATTACCCGATTGGGCATACATCGAACTGAATCCACTTGAAGCAGAGAGAGGTATGCTCAATGTCTGATTATACGTATTCGATTTGTACAATGTCAAATCAATGCTGAAAGTGTTGTGAAACAACTTGGAGCTCAAACCTATTTCATAAGATTTTGTTCTTTCCGGATACAGCTTGCCAAGAGGTCGGAATGTTTTAGTTGCCCATGCACCCGATCCCATTGTGTAAGTATATCCCGGTTGTGACAATCCACGCGTGATAGGAGAACCGACAGAAGCATAAGATCCACGAACTTTAAGATAAGAGATAAATTCGGGCAGCTTCGCCATTTCAGAAATAACTGCGGAAAGACCGACTGACGGATAAAAGAAACAGGGCTGTTCTGTATTAGCCAGAGCAGAATCCCAGTCGTTACGTCCCGTTGCAGTAAGATAAAGCATGCTTTTCCAGCCTAATTCCACATTAGCAAACACACTATATGTACGCTGACGCCAACCGCTCTGTATCAAATAAGAGTCACGACCGTTTTTAATATCAATATTGTGATAAGTGAAGAAGTTGGACATATCTTTCAGTGCACCCTGCGCACCGGCCACATCATTATATTTATCAGCATAGCTGGTACCGATATTGGCAGAAAGAGAGAAATCTTCGCCAAAACGTTTATTGATGTTGACCATAAAGTCGGCATAGGCCTGCTTATCGTTGATCTTTTGCAAAGAATAGAATCCTTTTTCACCGGCAAACAGCGTGTTGGTACCTGCATAGTTTTTACGTTCATAATCACTGATCGCATGATCAATACGTACACGTCCCGCCACGTTCAGCCAGTCAAGAATGTCGTAAGAAAGTGAAGCGTTCATCATATAGCGGTCTTTCTTCGTACCATAATTGTTGCGATGAGCTATCCAGTAAGGGTTCTGCATATCCATGCCTTGCGTACCCCATTTCCAGCGTTGCAGAGAAACGCCACGCGCTTCATTATATTCTTCATATACCTGCACGTCCGAGAAATCTTCCCCACGCGGATATAAGTAAAGGGAGATCAATGGGTTATAGTAACGTCCTTGTGCCATCATATTCTCATCTTTCTGTATAATATAGCTGGCACCTACATCAAGCGTCATCTTATCCTTCAGAAATTTGGTGGAATTGCGGAACGTAAAATTATAACGTTCGTATTTATTGGTAGGCATGATACCGTTAGTATTGGTGGAAGCAATGGACAGGTAAGTCTGATTTTTATCCGTACCGGTCGACATAGACACCGTATTTTGTATATTAGCTCCTGTGCGGAAAAATTCCGTCGGATCGAAGTTTGTACCTGTGCCTTTTTCGCCCCAGCTCATGAATTCACCGTTACGATTGCCGTAGGAATTTTGGAATTTGAGTAACTGAATAGGTTCAGAGAAAGTAGTATTATTTGTATAAGTCACCTTCACTTTACCTTCTTCCCCCTTCTTGGTCGTAATCATAATTACACCGGAAGCGGCTTCAGAACCGTAGAGAGCAGCAGCGGCAGGTCCACTCAGCACGGAGATGCTTTCGATATCGTCCGGATTGAAGTCGGAAATACCTTCTCCCCGTGGCTGGAGAGAAAGAGAACCATTCTTCAAATCACCGTTATTAACGTTGAAAAGAGGTACCCCATCCACTACATAAAGGGCATTGTTATCATCACCAAGCGATTTAGTACCCCGCATCACTACACGCGAAGCACCACCTGCACCGGCAGAACTCATATTGATATTAACACCGGCTACCTTACCGGAAAGCGAGCTCATAAAGTTGGAAGATTTGGCAGCAGTCAGGTCTTCATTGCCAACCTTCTGCACATTATAGCTCAAGGCTTTCTGCTCACGCTTAATACCTAATGCCGTCACAACTACTTCATCCAACTTCTTTGCATCATCCTGCAAGATTATATTCAAACTGTTTTTCCCTTTTGCCGGGACCTCTAAAGTCTGATAACCAATATAAGAGAAAACAAGTACAGGATCTGTACCATGAGTAGTGATCTGATAGTTTCCGTCCATGTCGGTTATGGTTCCGTTACCAGTACCTTTTTCCATAATAGAGACTCCTACCAATAGTTCTCCATGCTGATCCTTGACAGTGCCACTCACCTTATTTCCTTTTTGTTGTGCCACTTTCATCTCGTTAGACGTCAATACAATTTTATCATCTATAATCTTATATTCAACGTTTGTTCCACTGAATATCTGCTCCAAAACGTGAAGAATGTTCTTTTCCGAAGCAGAAACAGATACCCGACGGGTTAAATCGATATTCCTATTGTTAATGAAAAAGCCGAATCCCGATTCTTTCTGAATTTTGTCCAGCACCTCTTCAACCGTACAGTTGATTACTTTCAAGCTGATAGAAGTCTTTTGTGCATATCCTTCAGACGCATACGCTAATCCGACCGAACAGATTAGTATCATGAAAAGTAGTTTCATAGCTAGTGGAATTTTTTTTAAAGCTCGTCCAGACGACTTTAATCCTCCAAAAAATTGGATGATACAATGATTTTGCATAATTTTGAAACGAATTTTAGTTAGAAAATTGGTTAACTCTACTTGTCGGCAAAACAAGTAAGGGCAATACGACTGATTTTTCATACGGGAGATACGGCAAATATCATCCCGTATGTTTTGTTTTTAGGGGTCTTTGTTTTTCATCGCAGTATATTTTAAGGGGTTAATTAAGGTTTTATTTCTTAGCACTAGTAAATATTTCTATCCTTGTTTTAGTCTTATCGGTTTGCTCATTGTTCAGGTAACGCCAACGTATTTTCGATGAGGCCTGAATATAATTGAGTATCTGTTCCAGACTTTTATCTATAAATTCTCCTGAGAAAGAATCACCGTGGGGAACATCTTTCCGAATCACAAATTCCACATCGTACCTATCGGCTAAAATATCCAATGCTTCTCTCAATGAGGTCTGTTTGAAAATAATTTTGCCATCTTTCCACAAATATTCTTTTTCGCCGGACGTAGTATAAAGTTCCGTTTTTCCATTTTGTGAATGATAAACCAGTTTCTGACCGGGAATCATGGTAATATACTGTAGCTGACGATCAGCATTGTTAAATTCAAAATTTATTTTCCCTTCAATCAGAGTCGTAACAACATCCTCCGTTTCTTTTCGTGCTTTTACATTAAACTTGGTTCCTAAAACTTTGATACAGGACTGATGGGCAGTAGAAACTATAAATTGTTTTTTCGGATCTTTCCGTACCTCAAAGTAGGCTTCTCCGTCAAGTTGCACATTACGTGTTTGAGAAGTAAACTGACTGGGAAAAACCAGCGTACTTCGTCCATTCACCCAAACTGTAGTTCCATCTGCCAATGTCACCTGGGTGCGCTGGCCGGCAGGCACATACACAGTTTGCATATTTATCTCATCCTGTTGCAATACTTGCAGCACCATATAGCACAGCCCGAAAGCAATCACAAACACAGCGGCAATTCGAATCAACCTTTGCATGGTTATTTGTACCGCACGTTTCCTTGCAGGCTTATAGCACAGTTTATCAGTATCTTGCCAAATCAGCGCATCATAACTTTTGCGCAACGAAATAAACTTTCTCAGATTGGCAGGATCAGCGTCGATCCATGTCACAACCTCTTCTGACTCTTTTTGAGATGCTTTACCGGAAATGTATTTCAATAGTAATTCTTGATGCATACAATGTCTTTTTATAAGTGATAATAACAGGAGCTTTACTCCCCCCTTCATAAAGAATACCACCTATGGCAAATATTCCCTAGTAAAAAAGAAGTTTTTTTTTTATTATTATCAAAAAAATGTATGCTTGAGTCTCTAAATCAGAAGTATTTTTGCCTTCTCAGAGCATAAAGAAGAAAAATGGAGCGTAGTCTTTCAAGTTATCACGAAGTATTTTAACTGCCTTACTGATGTGATACTCCACTCCTTTCACACTGATCCCCATTTCCTCGGCTATCTCTTTATGCGATTTTCCGTCCAGACGATCTAAAATAAATGCCGTTCGCGTACGTTCGGGCATATTCTCTATCAAAGACTTTGCTTTTAAGCGCAACTCTTCAGACAAAATTTCTTCCGGATCACACGCTTCCAGTGTTGATATGCGAATTTCCAATTCCCGCTGTCCTTTATCCAGCAAAGCTTGAAAGACATTTTCCTGAGCCCGTATATGTTTCAGATAATTAAGTGACTTACTCCGGATATACGTGATTAAGATAGCCTCTACACTTTCGATTTCTCCTTTTTTACTCAGCTCCCATAAATGAATGATTGCTTCAGACACAATATCCTCCGCTACCAAATCATTATGGACGTATGATAAGGTAAACAGGAATGCTCTCCTATAATAGGTAGTATATATCGAATTAAAATTGATTGCAGTCATTTCAATCTATATTAATGGCGCCTATGCGTATAGTTTAAGTATATCCAAAGGTCTTTAATGATTGCAAAGAAATATATTTTAATTGAATAAAAGAACTTTTTGAAGAGAAAATGGGACATAAGCCGGTAAATCATCAGAAGGCTGACGACTAGCATATAGCTTTCACTCCTTTCTCTCCACTTTTTTCCAATGCTAAAAACTGACCAATTTATGATAAAATCAGATCATTGCATCATTTACATACTATTATGACTCAAAATTGCTCTTATATATAATTTCTACTTCCTATATTTGCCCTCAGTAAAAACTAAAACACAAAAAGAATATGATTACAAGTAGAAAGATTTCTCAGGTCGATGTTTTTGCTGGTAGTCCTTGGGAAGTGGCCAGCGTAAAAAGTCTATTGAAGGCAGCCTATATCGAGGCTTCAATGAAAGACAGCGGATTGAACAGTATACTCATTTCTGTTCCGTGCGAATACTATACCGCAGCAATGCGTGTGATTAGTAACAGAAAAGTTTCATAGGTTTTTAGGTTAAACATATAAGATTAAAGCCGGTTGCGATGGGAGATCGCGGCCGGCTTTTTCAGTTTCTGTATGATTCTTTTAAAACGAAGTAACCTTTAAGTTAGTTGACTTTCTGTTTGTTTAATCTTTAGTTTGCTCAATTTCTAATTTTTCTGTTTCTACTTTTTCATTCTGTAGCTTTTCAAGAGCGGCAATCTGCATATTGCAGAAAAGGTGTATGTGATGAATCAAGTTAGTATTCTGTGACAAGTAAACAACAGAGTCCATGAGTTGGGCAGACAGCTGGTAGGCTTTCCGATTATTTGCATTTTCGTCCGGACGACGCATATAAAGGGCAAAACTTCGGTACAAGATAGGAATAAAACGTTCCCACGGAAGTTCTAAGCTAAGCAACAAATGGTTCATATTCTCCAGCATACGTTGAAGATACTCAAGGTCCGGCTTATCGGTTTGCTTGCCATACACCTCTGCCCATAGACGGGCTTCTTCTTCAAAAAAGTTTTCTTTGGAATTTTCTTTCGCGATAGTCAATGCGTTTTCTGTTTCCATAAAATAGTAGTATTAATAAAAGGGCAAAAAAAGAACGGTTTCGCCTTTCCCGTTGACTATCACTTTCTAGAAGCTGAAGGCACATTACATACTCTTCACGGGGGTACGAAACCGCCTATGAGGAAATTGTAAGCATAGAAAATGCCTACAACTTGTCAGAAGCAGGTACACCGCTTCTAGAAAAAATGATAGTCACTGCAAAGATACTATTTTTCAAATATAAGTAAGGAATATCTGCAGGTTTATTGATCAGAATTTCCACCTTTACACTAACCCGCATCGTAAACTTACAGCCGTAAGTCTTACCACCGTAAGTTTACGGGAAAATCAATAAATTAGTTAAGAAGGAGAAAACAATGAGGTTTTACAATATCTTCCCAGTAATTTGACAGCAGTTTTGCTCTCATGCCCTAACAAACGGTCTGTAACCCTTTATTCATCGTGGTTTTCGGTGTGGCAGCAACTGTGGTGGCAGGTATGAGAGCAAACGGTTGCTCTCACTCTGTTTTGTCCTGATTAATATCATTTCCACATTATTATCTCCTGATTTACAGGATATTAACATCTAACATTTCAGCTATTAACGTTTGATCTCTCAGTCATTAATAACTGAGAAATCATCTATTAATGACTGACATCCCATGCATTATTAGCCAATAAATGATTCAATGCTTCCTAAAAGAACAGGTCAATTGAAACAACTAACACGGTCGAGTCAATCCAAACATACGGTCAAGTAAATATAGTCATATGGTCAAGTTGCTTCAATCATACGGTCAAGTGAATCCAATCGACAGGCGTTTCAGAAAGTTTCAAGCGGTTGAAACTTTTTGTTTCATGCCTTGGAACAAAAGGTTTCATGCCTTGAAACTAATAGTTTCAACCTTTGAAACACTTTGTTCCAACGGTTGAAACTGACATTGGAACTACAGGAATAAAGTGAAGATACTACAAAGGTTAGAGATTAGATTTAAAAAAGTGAGGGCAAGCATTTGCTCTCATACCTGCTACCACAGTTGCTACCACACCGGAAACCACGATGAATAAATGGATACAGACAGTTTGTTAGAGCATGGGAGCAAAAGTGATACTAAATTACTATTGAGCAATCTTTGATAATTCGCTGCACAACAAAAGTGCAGAAATATACATAATACTGCACTTTTGTTGTGCAATTATCGTATCATTACAGATAAATACACTTCAGTTATGGATTGATTATACGAAAGCTTCAACAAGTTATTAAAAAGCACGAGCACAAAGATAGCATCGGTTCGATCATCCCACTTTGGTATTTTGGAATGAATTATTAGTAAACTAAGCAAAAGCCTTTTTCTTCTTTTAGTCCACACTATTTTTATAAAAGGCACTAATTTTATTGAATTACCTCACTAACAGAGCGCTAGATTTCAAAAAGAAACTTAACTTTGCACCCGAGTTTTATAAAAAGAGACTGAATTAGTAACTAAAAAGATTAAACCGCATGAAAATTAAGACTTTAATAGCCTGTTTCATACTAGCTTGTGCTGCAACTTCCTGCATACAGGATGAAGCACTGAACTCAGAAGCAGCCATTGATGCTTGTACAGGGGATGATGTACAATTAGCAAACATCAATGCTGACTCAAAGGTAATTAATGTATATGTGCATAAGGGAGCCGACCTCGCCAAACAAAAAATAAAATTTGAGGTCCCACAAGGAGCCACTATCAAAGTAAATAATCAGGCAACTGATGATACAGAGTCTACATATGATTTTAGTGAGGCACCACATTCTCGAAAATTTACTGTAACTTCAGAAGATGGTCAATGGAAACCAGTGTATACTGTTAATCTGATACGAGCAGAATTACCCAACTCATTTCATTTTGAAGAATTATTAGCCTCTTTCAACACTCCGTATGATATTTTTTACGAGTTTGAGCAAGGAACTTCGCAAGAAATTTCTAAAGTTTTGCAATGGTCAAGTGGTAATCCCGGATTTAAACTGACGGGAATGGCAAAGAGTATTAGCGATTATCCGACAGTACAAGCCGCTAACGGTGTCATTGGTAAATGTGCTAAATTGACAACTTGCGACACAGGAAGTTTTGGCGCAATGGTAAATATGTTTATTGCTGCAGGTAATCTTTTTATCGGTTCGTTCGACCTTTCCAATGCATTAAAAGATGCCCCCAAAGCAACAACATTCGGCTTCCAATTTTACAAACGCCCTAAAGCATTAAAGGGATTCTATAAATTTAAATCCGGTGATATTTACACTGCTCCCAAGAAAAACGAGAAAGGAGAAATGGAACAAGAAATTATCCTCGGTAAAAGAGACCGATGTGATATCTATGCTATCATGTACGAAGCAAACGAGAACTCTTTTATGCTTGACGGCTATACCTCATTGACTTCAGACAAACTAGTATCAGTTGCGCGGATTAAAGAAGAAGATGTCAAGGAAGGAGATACTTGGAATGAATTTGACATACCATTCGTGCTAAAAGATGGCAAGCAAATTAATGAAGACATGCTAAAGGGGGGAAAATACAAACTAGCCATTGTGCTCTCTTCAAGTGTAGACGGTGCCTTCTTTAAAGGAGCTGTAGGTAGTACACTTTATGTCGATGAACTAGAACTTATTTGTGAAGAATAAAAATTCAATGTAATGAAAAAATATAAATTAATCAATATTATAGCCGTACTGCTGTTTGTAAGTACATTCTCAGCGCAAGCACAAGAAGAAAGAAATCAAGGTATCATCTGGTCATACTTGCATGGATGGGAATATGGAATCAAGGCTGGTTTCAGTATTGGAGGAACTGCTCCATTGCCTTTACCTGAAGAAATCCGCAAAATAGACAGTTATTCACCAGGTGGCCTCGCTATTTCAATTGAAGGAAATGCAACTAAATGGTTTGACACAAAATGGGGAATGACTGTAGGAGTACGACTTGAAAATAAAAATATGACCACGGAAGCTACTGTAAAGAACTACGGTATGAAGATCATCAACACCAACGGCGGAGAACTACAAGGTTTATGGACAGGTGGCGTAAAGACTAAAGTCAAGAACTCATATCTGACTATCCCAGTAGTTGCCAACTATAAAATAAGTAACCGTTGGAAAGTTTCAGCAGGCCCGTATGTATCCTACCTTATAGAAAGAAACTTCTCCGGACATGTATATGAAGGTCATCTGCGTACTCCGGACCAAACAGGCTCACGAGTAGACTTTACCGGTGAAAGTATTGCTACATATGATTTCTCTGATGATATGCGCAAATTCCAATGGGGATTACAATTAGGCGGTGAATGGAGAGCATTCAAACACTTGAATGTATATGCTGATTTAACATGGGGCTTGAACGATATCTTCAAAAAGGATTTTGATACCATCTCATTCGCGATGTATCCTATTTATTTGAATATAGGATTCGGGTATGCATTCTAAATAATTCTTTGATAAAGAAAAGCGGTCAATTTCAACTTATAGTAATTGAAATTAACCGCTTTTCTTTTATATATTTCTTCTTTCTAATTAAAAAAGCATCTCCTTTATTTAGAAATTATTTTCAGATTATCAACGGTCAATGTACTTCCTGGAGCGCCTTTGTAATAATCACCTTCAGCACTTGATGCACAGACTACTGCTAAATAATATTTCTTAGAAGAATCATACTTCTTCTTGTCCAAAAGTTTAAATGGGACAGTAAACTCAGTCCAGTCCTCTTTTGTCCCACCATTCTCTAAAGCTGCCCGCATTATTATACGTGGCGAGGTACCAATATAAACATCTGGGTTCTTATAGTCGCCTGTCAATACTATATTATTACCATTACCATCCAAAAGTTCTTCATACAATACAGCATAAATAGAGCATTCATCCACTTTCTTATTATCAACTGTATTATCTGTATTATAATAAACAGAACCCGGAGTATATTTATACCAGCCGGAGAGAGTAACAGGTTCCCCTACAAAAGGAACACCAAATTTCGTACTATTCAAAGGATTCTTTATATCTGTTTTAAATGATCCCGTAAAGAGAGAACCAGAAGTTACATATGGAATATCTCCTAGTCCGCCTTCCTTCAAAATCGCATTGTAATCCACTCCACTAATACTGATAAAACTATGAATAGTCTTAATTTGAGCAGCCTTACCGACTTTTCCATCAACTGATTTTACAGGATACTCAAAAGTAGAAGCGCCAACCTGCGGTGCTAATTCATTAATCGTCATCACCCCTGGATTGCTGGTTCCAAATTGTCCTACAGGTGTTTCATAAGATTCGCTCGAACTACTCGTACTTGATTCAACTATTTTCCATTCGTCGAAACTCATTTCTTTTCCTGCAACATAAACCGTATACTGATTCTTAACAATACCATCTTCAGAGGTGACAGTATAAACAACGGGTTGGGTGAAATCCTGCTTAACTCCACTTTGCTTATCAACCGTAGCACCTTTTGAAATTGTAAAGGTAGGAGCAAGTTCACTCAATTGTTCATCGGTAATATTATCTGAAACAACGAATGTGATACTGGTACCATTAATTGTTGGTTCTCCTATTACCAATTCATTCTCAAAACCGAAAGTAAGGATATTGGCCTCTGAACTTTTATCAACCGCTATTTTAGTTCCACCAAAATTAACATCAATATCAAAGACTGCAACTTTAACCTTGATATTCATAGATAATTTTCCATCATTTATAGCACCTGAAACATCTAAATCACATTTACCCGGCAACAAAGTAACTGAACCTGTACCTGCAAAAGTACAACCGTTTCCATCTCTTACAGCTTTAATTCCATCCAATTCTATATCACCTAATTCACCAATGCCAGGATACGTAAATTTCTTCAACTGCATTTTTATCTGGCTTTCACCAGTCTTTGAAATGTAAATTTTCTGAGGGATATCATTCACTTTTCCAAGTTCACCAGCATCCACATCCAAAGTACCTAAATATACTCCATCAAATTCTCCATCTTGAATAGGTTGTGGATCATCATCACCACACGCAGTAAAGAGTGCTACAGAGCACAACAATACAAATAAACACAACATTTTTTTCTTCATTATTCTCATATTTAGTTAATAGATCATTCTTTCACAAGAGCAAAAGCAAATTAACCACTATATTTCAAACCTCACAAGGTCCATTCTTTATCTTTCGTGATCTATTTTTAAGACTAAATATTTGAATATATAAAATAATTAAGATTCAATTATCAGGTCCAAGAAAAGTAAACACTATGAAATAATTCAAAGTGCCTTAAGTAAAAACATAGCATAAAAAAGAGGCTATTTGTTTGAAACAAATAGCCTCCATAAATTATATAATAAAAGTACTATTCACCAATCACTTCTAAATCGTCAACTATAAGCGTACTACCTGATGCACCTTGAAATTTATCACCATCCTTACTTGAAGAGCAAACAATAGCCAACTTATACTGTTTTTCACTGTCATAAGACTTACCTTCCATTTCCTTAAATGCTATACTAAAAGAAGTCCAATCTGATTTTGCCTTACCATCAGCTAGTTGAGCAACAGCAACACGATATTCAGAAGAGTTTATATCATTACCAGTCAATGTAACATCTTTACCATCTTTATCCACAGCTTCATATAGTACAGCTTGTATGGAGCATTCATCCTCAATATCAAGACCATCTTTCACATTATTCTTATCAGAACCATCAATATAGTTATCACCTGGAGTATATTTATATACTCCCTTAAACAAAACTGGTTTTTTAGTATAAGGAAGGCCAAATTTAGTCAGAGATAAGGGATTCGACAAAGCTGCTCCAATATCAAAAACAAACTTCCCCGTAAACAAAGAACCTGCAGTAATAGGAGCCATAGATCCCAACGGGTGCTTCCTTGCATCTATAGTTATCAGTTTAACAGCCGCACCTTCATAGCCATTTTCTTCTTCTACAGCTGGCCAACCAATAGGATTCTCACCGTTCAACATCATAGCTCCTCCATTAGAAGTCGCTAATTCATCAATAGGCTGAGGATCTAACCAAGGGTTCTTAGGCATTAACGCAACTGTTTTTTTCGCCCATCCATCATTAAAAGAATATTTCATTAGTGAACTTTTAACAGGTGCTTTAACTGTATATTTAGCTACTGTCCCATTTTCTGCAACAACAGTATATACTACATCAGCTGAGAAATCCGCCTTTCCACCTTCTACACTATATGCTGCTTTTTCAGAAACAATAATAGTAGGAACTAAAGCTTTCAATGCTTCTGGAGTATAATTCTCTTCATTTATTCTAAAAGTAAATGTATTGGTCGCTTCATCAAGTTGAGGCTGTTCAATCACAATTGCATTAGCTTCATTATCAGTTTCAAAAGTAAAACTGATAATTTTTGCTTCATTACTTTCTGAACCACTTAATTTAGTTCCTTGATAAAGCACTTTCACAGCTTGACTAACTCCGTCTAATTTTGCAGCGATATCCAAATTAACAACTACAGTATTACCAGAAATAGTACCTTGAGCATCAATATCTCCTGTCAACAAATACTTTTCGACGTTCAGGCCCTGCTTACCAGAGAACTTATAATTATCACCATCTTTTGTCAACACGCAATTTGTTAATGTTATAGTCCCTAAATCCATATTCATGAAACTAAAATCTTTCAATTCCATATTAACAGATGCATTCCCTGCTTTTGATATTGTAATATTCTTAGGAATATTTGAGCCAATAGGCATCTCACTAAGAGTTATATCCAATGTGCCCTTATAATTCCCTGCGATATCAGTATCTATAGGATATACCACTTCATCGTCATCACTACAGCTTGAGAACAGGCTAACTGAACAAACAAGCATAAATAAATACAACAAACTCTTTTTCATAATTCTCATATTTAGTTAATAATCTATTTGATTGCAAAATCGGGTACAAAGTAACACCTTTATATTAATTATCACAAGGTCCATTCTTTGTATTTTATGATCTATTTTTAAGATATAAGGAGCAAAGATTCTGTTTTTATAGACTTTTTGAGGTTCATATTTATGCTAGAGAAACAAAATATGCATTAAAAAAGGGGAGTAAAATCGAGGGCACTGAAAAAGTTCCCCACTTGTAATAAGTCTCTCCCTAATACACAAA
>DXOL01000005.1:0-219833 GCA_019412825.1 Bacteroides thetaiotaomicron
CGCCGATTAAAGTGGCACGCGAGCTGGGTTCAGAACGTCGTGAGACAGTTCGGTCTCTATCTATCGTGGGCGTATGAAATTTGCGTGGCTCTGACACTAGTACGAGAGGACCGTGTTGGACTGACCGCTGGTTTACCAGTTGTGCCGCCAGGTGCATTGCCGGGTATCTAAGTCGGGATTGGATAAGTGCTGAAAGCATCTAAGTACGAAGCCAGCCACAAGATTAGATTTCTTAGGGTCGTCAAAGACGATGACGTTGATAGGATGCAGGTGTAAAGGTGGTAACATCAAAGCCGAGCATTACTAATTGCCCGTTCACTTTCTTTCGGACGGTGCGGATCGCGATATATACGTTTAGCTTTTTGAATTGACGGTTGACAAATGTCAATAGACAATTCAAATTAACAATTACTTTATTTTACTTTTTATCATGTCATAACTTATCATGACAGTTGCGATAATTGTGATTTGTCAATTGTCGATTGTCAATTGAAGAAATTCAGGTGGTTATAGCACGAGGGTTCCACCTCTTCCCATTCCGAACAGAGAAGTTAAGCCTCGTCACGCCGATGGTACTGCGTAACAGTGGGAGAGTAGGTAGCCGCCATTTTTAAAAGTCCCCGCCAGTCATCTTTGACTGGCGGGGATTTCTTGTTTATACACTTTCCTGTCCGATTTCTGGGTTCTCCTGCTTATTTTCTATGATTCAGCCAAATTTATATTCTTTTTCTTTTGTTATTTCGGAATGAATGTATACTTTTGTAGTGTACTATTAAACTAATACACTAGACGTCGTGTATTAACTATAAGAACTTAAAAATTAATATTATGATTAAAGCTGAAAATTTGTCTTTTATCTATCCCAAATCAAAGCGCATGGTATTACACGACTTTTCTTTCTCTTTAGAGGCTGGTCGGGTTTATGGACTGTTAGGACGCAATGGGGCGGGGAAATCTACTCTCCTTTATTTGATAGCCGGGCTATTGACTCCGAAAAAAGGGAAAATAGTGTTCCATGATATAAATGTCCGTTCTCGTCTGCCAATGACGTTGCAGGATATGTTCTTGGTTCCGGAGGAATTTGAATTGCCTTCTATTCCATTGAAAAAGTATATTGAATTGAATGCCCCTTTTTATCCGAACTTTAGCAAAGAGGATATGCACAAGTATCTTCATTGTTTTGAAATGGATATGGATGTGAATTTAGGAGCACTCTCTATGGGACAAAAAAAGAAAGTGTTTATGAGTTTTGCTTTGGCTACCAATACTTCTCTTCTGCTGATGGACGAACCGACCAATGGACTGGATATTCCGGGAAAGAGTCAGTTCCGTAAATTTATGGCATCGGGTATGACAGATGACAAAACGATTGTAATTTCAACTCATCAGATACGTGATATAGACAAAATGCTGGATTCAGTCATGATCATGGATGAAAGCCGGGTACTGCTGAATGAATCGGTAATGCGCATTTGCGAGAAATTGTGCTTCAAGGAAAGTGATGACCGTAGCCTGATTGATCAAGCGCTTTATGCTGTTCCTTCTCTGCAGGGGAATAGTTTGCTTTTGCTGAATGAGTATGGTGAAGATTCAGATATCAATCTGGAACTGCTGTTTAACGCAACACTGGCACAGCCACAAATAATCGCAAAATTGTTTCACGCTCAAGATGAACAGATATGATAAAGGATACATTTTTTAGTTTTTCCCGTTTCGGGAAATTACTCTATAAGGAGATTTCAGAGAATTGGAAGTTGTACGCTCTTCGTGCGTTGATGATGTATGGAGTCCTGGCAATCGTATTGATATGGGTAGGTTATTCTGAATATAAAAGTTATAATCCGCTTTTTTCGTTTGATGACTTAAATGTACGTGTAACTACTTTGGTTACCTGGATGTGGGCTTGGTGGGGATTTATATGTCTCGGCACTTCTTTTGCCTTTGAATCAATGAAGTCTAAGACAAGGCGTATTACCAATCTGATGGTGCCTGCCACTACTTTTGAGAAATACTTTCTTCGTTGGCTGATCTATGTGCTTATCCTTCCGTTGCTTATTTACTTTTCGATGGTGGTGGCAGACTATACCCGTGTATTTGTTTGCTCAATGATATATTCGGAAATACCTTCCATAGAAACGACACAATTTAAATATTTTGTAGATCAGGGTGATGGTGGGTATTCGTTATGCCACAACTGGTCCCAGGGGATTTTATTGATTTTGCTTAATCTGTATATTCAATCTTTATTTTTGTTGGGCAGTATTTTCTGGTCTAAGAATGCTTTTATTAAAACACTTATAAGTCTGGTTGTCATTGGCTTTGTGTATTATTGGAGTGGAGTAGTTGCTGTTCATGTATTTAAAGATTGTGATATTATAAATTTGAATTCATTTATCTTTAAGTGGGGACATATACTATTCCCTGTATTAACTATTATAAATTGGGTCTTGACTTATTTCCGCTTAAAAGAGTCAGAAGTAATTCATCGGATGTAAAAAAGGAGGGTATGTATGAATTTTAAAGAAAGCAGAGCAATATATTTACAGATAGCCGATCGCATTTGTGATGACATCTTGTTGGGACAATATGAAGAAGAGGGGCGTATTCCTTCAGTCAGGGGATATGCATCTATTGTAGAAGTGAATGCAAATACAGTGATGCGCTCGTACGAGTATCTTCAGTCTCAGGAAGTGATTTACAATAAACGGGGCATTGGCTTTTTTGTAGCTTCCGGAGCAAAGGCACTGATTCATTCGTTGCGAAAGGAACAGTTCCTGAAAGAAGAGGTTGATGGCTTTTTCCGACAACTTTATACACTCGGCATCTCTATCAAAGAAGTAGAGAAGATGTATTATGAATTTATACAAAAACAAAATCAATAAAAAACAGATATGATATGAAGCGTACAACATATATAATAATAGGACTTTTTGTACTGGGTTTGTTATTTATTCCTGTCCTGTTAAGAACACCTGCGGGCGAGAAAGCAGCTCGTCGTTTATCAATGGAAGGGGAACATACTGAAATTGAAATGGTCGGGATTCGTCATGTGAAGATCGTTGAAAAGCTAGGTAAGATTGATAAAGATGGTATAGGAATAGCAGGTCAGCTGGATGTGCAGGCTTCCCCCGCTCTGGGTAAGAGCATCTTTGCGTATCCGAAAAGCGAATATCTGAATGTGACACAAGAAGGAGATTGCTTGCTGATAGAAGTAGATATGGATAATGAAGATCTCTCGCAGATAGTACGATCGCTGGAAAAAGGACACAGATTAATTTTAGATGGGTTGAATCTGGAATTAAAAGCAGACTCTACATTGCTTTCTATTGAGAATCGTGCTGCCAGGGTGGATATTAATATCAGGAAACTATGCTTGGACTCCTTATTCCTCTTTAATGAAGAATGGCAGGATATCTCACTGGATTCTTGTCGTTTCCGTTCGTTGGATATCAGAGGAAAGAGATTGAGCTTGAAGGCTGATCAGGTGAAAGTAACCGATTATTATGAAGAATTAGGGACTGTCAGGAGTAGTGAGATTTCCGGATTCAGCGTTGATAATTTGTATCTGTCAGGAAAAGATTCGCATAGATATCGGACAGGCATCAACTGCAAGCGTATCTTTTGGAATCCCTTAGCTAAAGATGCGGAACTTGAGCTAACTTTGAGACAGAAGGGTGAGATTATATTGAATCGTTGAATATAAACGGAAAGGAAATGAAAACTATAAAGTATTTTGCTGTTTTAAGTCTGTTGGTTGGTTTGTCCGGCTGTAACTCAAAGCCGGACTTGGACGGATTCCGAGAAGTAGAGATAAGTAATAATATGCTGGATACTATACCGGAAAACAGATTGAATAATTATAAAGAAACGATTGAAAAAACTTATTTATTGGGTTGTCTGGTATTGGGTACAGCCGGTAGTTCGTCGGAAAGCAGCCCGGCTCAACTGAAGGAATGGAAAGAGTCTTTGAATATGCCCGACACGATAAAACCGATCTATAGGGAGAGGCTGTGGGACTTTGTTTTTTATCCCCAAATTACGTATGAAGTTGAATCCAGATACCTGGGTATCTATCAACGGAGGAAAACTGTAATTAAAGGTATCGGGCTTGGTATGATTACAGGAAAAGAAGAAGAATATATCAAATCAAGACAAAAATAATTCGTTATTGGTGCTTTATTCGTTATAATATTTTAAGACAGGTGTCATTTAGTAATATTACCGTGAGAAAAGCGGAATAAAATTGGTGTAAAAGTGTGATTTTATAAGAAGAGAGTCGTTTTCTTTGCATCTTTCTCTTTTTTATCTAATTGATTTTTGTAAATTTGGCGAGAATCTATTGATGGAACATAATTAATACAGTAATAATACTAAATACTCCTGTTAATATGGAAAACAAAATTCAAGAGTTGACCGATAAGATTTATCGTGAAGGCGTGGAAAAAGGAAACGAAGAAGCGCAGAGACTTATCGCGAATGCTCAGGATGAAGCAAAGAAGATCATTGAGGATGCTCGTAAAGAAGCGGAATCAATTGTTGCTGCCTCTCGTAAATCTGCTGATGAACTGGCAGATAATACAAAATCAGAGTTAAAACTATTTTCCGGTCAGGCTGTCAACGCACTCAAATCTGAGATTGCCACGATGGTCACTGACAAGTTGATAACCGCTTCTGTGAAGGATTTCGCTCAGGATAAGGATTATCTGAATGCGTTTATCGTTGCGCTGGCATCCAAATGGAGTGTAGATGAACCTATTGTCATCTCTACGGCCGACGCAGAATCACTGAAAAAGTATTTTGCAGCCCATGCAAAAGCTCTGTTGGATAAAGGTGTGAAGATCGAACAAGTGAACGGTATCAAAACTTTATTCACAGTTTCTCCGGCGGACGGTTCGTATAAGGTGAACTTCGGAGAAGAAGAATTCATGAATTACTTCAAAGCGTTCTTGCGTCCTCAGTTAGTAGAAATGCTATTTTAAAAGGAGCGACTATGAGTAGTAAATACTATTACTTGGTAGCCGGTTTGCCGGAACTCACTTTGGAGGACAGTAAACTGAGCTATACAGTAGCCGATTTTAAAACAGAAATCTACAGCGGATTGTCTGCTTCAGACCAAAAGTTGATCGACTTGTTCTATCTGAAGTTTGATAATGCCAACGTGCTGAAACTCCTCAAAGACAAAGAGGCGGAAATAGACAAACGTGGAAACTACTCTGCCGCGGAACTCACCGAATATATTTCTATTCTGAGAGAAGGCGGGGAAATCAGCCCCAAAGAATTCCCTTCTTATCTGTCTGTTTTTATTTCCGATTATCTGAATACGCCTGCTGAAAGCATGGTGTTGCAGGAAGATCATCTGGCTGCTTTATATTATGAGCACGCCATGAAGTGCGGAAATAAGTTCGTCTCTTCCTGGTTTGAATTCAATCTGAACATTAATAATATTCTTGTTGCATTTACCGCTCGTAAATTCAAATGGGATATTGCTGCCCATATCGTAGGAAACACGGAAGTATGCGAAGCCTTGCGTACGTCCAGCGCCCGCGATTTCGGATTGTCCGGTGAGGTGGATGTTTTTGAATCGTTGGTGAAGATCAGTGAGATCACGGAACTGGTGGAACGTGAGAAGAAACTGGATGCTCTGCGGTGGAACTGGATGGAAGATGCTATTTTCTTCGACTATTTCACCGTTGAACGTATTTTCGCTTTCTTGCTGAAACTGGAAATGATTGAGCGTTGGATTTCATTGGATAAGGAAAGAGGAAATCAATTGTTCCGAAGCATCATTGAATCGCTGAAGAATGAAGTACAGATTCCCGCAGAATTCAGATAATAAATTAAAAAAAATATATGGCAACAAAAGGAACTGTTAGTGGCGTTATTGCCAACATGGTGACCCTCGTCGTTGACGGACCGGTAGCTCAGAATGAGATTTGTTATATCTCTACCGGTGGCGATAAGTTGATGGCGGAGGTGATTAAGGTGGTAGGTGCAAACGTATATGTCCAGGTGTTCGAAAGCACCCGTGGACTGAAAGTGGGTGCCGAAGCCGAATTTACAGGACATATGCTTGAAGTGACCCTGGGTCCGGGTATGTTATCGAAGAACTACGATGGTCTGCAAAACGACCTTGACAAGATGGACGGTGTTTTCCTGAAAAGAGGACAATATACATATCCGTTGGATAAAGAACGTATATGGCATTTTGTTCCGATGGTGAAAGCCGGCGATAAAGTCGTAGCTTCCGCATGGCTGGGACAGGTGGACGAAAACTTCCAGCCGCTGAAAATTATGGCTCCGTTCACTATGAATGGAACGGCTACCGTAAAGACAATCATGCCCGAAGGAGATTATAAGATAGAAGATACCATTGCGATCCTGACAGATGAGGAAGGAAATGACATTCCGGTAACGATGATTCAGAAGTGGCCGGTGAAACGGGCTATGACGAATTACAAAGAAAAACCGCGTCCTTTCAAATTGCTGGAAACCGGTGTACGTGTAATCGATACGCTGAACCCGATTGTGGAAGGTGGTACAGGATTTATCCCCGGCCCATTCGGTACAGGTAAGACGGTGCTTCAGCACGCTATCTCCAAACAGGCGGAAGCGGATATCGTAATTATCGCAGCTTGTGGTGAACGTGCCAACGAGGTGGTGGAAATCTTTACGGAATTCCCGGAACTGGTGGACCCGCACACAGGACGCAAATTGATGGAACGTACCATCATTATCGCCAATACTTCCAATATGCCGGTAGCCGCCCGTGAAGCGTCTGTATATACAGCAATGTCTCTGGCTGAGTATTACCGTTCGATGGGATTGAAGGTATTGCTGATGGCTGACTCTACTTCCCGTTGGGCGCAGGCGTTGCGCGAAATGTCCAATCGTATGGAAGAATTGCCCGGACCGGATGCGTTCCCGATGGATATTTCTGCTATTATCTCTAACTTCTACGGTCGTGCAGGTTATGTGAAACTGGGTAACGACGAAACCGGCTCAATTACTTTTATCGGTACGGTATCTCCTGCCGGTGGTAACTTGAAAGAGCCTGTAACGGAAAATACGAAGAAGGTAGCCCGCTGTTTCTACGCATTGGAACAGGATCGTGCCGACAAGAAACGTTATCCGGCCGTGAACCCGATTGACTCTTATTCCAAATATATCGAATATCCGGAATTTGAAGAATATATCAAGGATCATATCAATGACGAATGGATCGGCAAGGTGAATGAACTTAAAACCCGCTTGCAGCGTGGTAAGGAAATTGCCGAGCAGATTAACATTTTGGGTGATGACGGTGTACCTGTAGAATACCACGTAATCTTCTGGAAATCCGAATTGATCGACTTCGTAATCCTGCAGCAGGATGCCTTTGATGAGGTTGACTCGGTGACTCCGATGGAACGTCAGGAAGCTATTCTGAATATGATAATCGACATCTGCCATACAGAATTTGAATTTGATAACTTCAATGAAGTAATGGATTACTTCAAGAAGATGATCAATGTATGCAAGCAGATGAACTACTCGAAGTTCAAGTCTGAGCAGTACGAAGGATTCCAGCAGCAATTAAAAGAACTGATTGCCGAAAGAAGCGTTAAATAGTAAATTGTAAATAGCTAAATTGTAAATATATAGATGGCAACAAAAGCTTTTCAAAAGATATATACCAAGATTACTCAGATTACCAAGGCTACTTGTTCGCTGAAAGCGACAGGAGTAGGGTATGACGAGCTTGCCACTGTGAACGGTAAACTGGCACAGGTGGTTAAGATTGCCGGTGACGATGTCACTCTGCAGGTATTTGAAGGTACGGAAGGTATTCCTACCAACGCCGAAGTAGTGTTCCTCGGCAAATCGCCTACGTTGAAAGTAAGTGAGCAGTTGGCAGGACGTTTCTTCAATGCTTTCGGTGATCCGATTGACGGAGGTCCGGAAATTGAAGGACAGGAAGTGGAAATCGGTGGTCCGTCAGTGAATCCGGTGCGCCGTAAACAGCCGTCGGAACTGATTGCAACGGGTATTGCCGGTATCGACTTGAATAACACACTGGTATCCGGTCAGAAGATTCCGTTCTTCGCCGACCCCGACCAGCCTTTCAATCAGGTGATGGCAAACGTGGCATTGCGTGCTGAAACAGACAAGATCATTCTGGGCGGTATGGGTATGACGAACGATGACTACCTCTACTTTAAGAATGTATTCTCCAACGCCGGTGCTCTCGACCGTATTGTGAGCTTCATGAATACGACGGAAAATCCTCCGGTAGAACGTCTGCTGATTCCGGATATGGCACTGACTGCTGCCGAATACTTCGCTGTAAACAATAACGAGAAAGTATTGGTACTGCTGACCGATATGACCAGCTACGCCGATGCGTTGGCTATCGTATCCAACCGTATGGACCAGATTCCGTCCAAAGATTCTATGCCGGGTTCGCTCTATTCGGATTTGGCGAAGATTTACGAAAAGGCGGTGCAGTTCCCTTCCGGTGGTTCTATCACGATTATTGCAGTGACAACGTTGTCCGGTGGAGATATCACGCACGCTGTGCCTGATAACACGGGTTATATTACGGAAGGACAGTTGTTCTTGCGTCGTGACAGTGATATCGGTAAGGTTATTGTTGACCCGTTCCGTTCATTGTCCCGTCTGAAACAGCTGGTAACCGGTAAGAAGACACGTAAAGACCATCCGCAGGTGATGAATGCCGCCGTACGTCTGTATGCTGATGCTGCAAATGCGAAGACTAAGATGGAAAACGGTTTCGACCTGACAAATTACGACGAACGTACGTTGGCTTTTGCGAAGGACTATTCTAACCAGTTGCTGGCTATTGATGTCAACCTTGATACTACTGAAATGCTGGATGTGGCCTGGGGCTTGTTCGGCGAATACTTCCGTCCGGAAGAAGTAAATATCAAGAAGGAACTTGTTGACCAGTACTGGCCGAAAGGAGAATAATCAGCAACTAAATTTATAACCAATAATTAGCAAAAACAACGTGGCTATAAAGTTTCAATATAACAAAACCTCTCTTCAGCAGCTCGAAAAGCAACTGAAAGTGCGGGTGCGTACGCTTCCTATCATCAAGAATAAGGAAAGCGCCCTCCGCATGGAAGTGAAGCGCTGTAAAACGGAAGCTGCCGATCTGGAGGATAGGCTCGAACAACAAATTCAAGCCTATGAAGCCATGTTCGCCCTTTGGAATGAGTTTGACGCTTCATTGATAAAGGTGAATGACGTTCATCTTGGCGTGAAAAAGATTGCGGGTGTACGTGTACCGCTTCTCGAAAATATCGATTTCGAGATACGTCCGTACAGTATGTTTAACGCTCCCAAATGGTATGCCGACGGTATCCATCTGTTGGAGGAACTTGCGCATACGGCAATTGAACGTGAGTTTATGCTCGCCAAGCTGAATCTGCTAGAACATGCGAGGAAAAAGACCACTCAGAAAGTGAATCTTTTTGAGAAGGTACAGATACCGGGCTATCAGGATGCATTGCGAAAGATCAAGCGATTTATGGAAGATGAAGAGAATCTGTCGAAATCATCGCAAAAGATCATGAAGTCCCATCAGGAAAAAAGGAAGGAGGAAGAGGCATGATTACAAAAATGAAGAAACTCACATTCCTGGTTTATCATAAGGAATACGAAGAATTCCTGAACAGCCTGCGCGAACTTGGTGTAGTCCACATCGTGGAGAAACAGCAAGGTGCTGCCGACAATACGGAACTGCAAGAGAATATCCGTCTTTCCAACCGCCTGACAGCTACTCTGAAACTGCTTCAAAATCAGAAGCATGAGAAAGATGCTGTGATCGCAACGGAAGGAGGGACAGCTGCTCGTGGTTTGCAGGTATTGGACGAAGTAGATGCTTTGCAGACTGAACACGGCAAATTGTCTCAGCAATTGCAGGGCTATGCCAAAGAAAAGGAAGCATTGCAGGCATGGGGCAATTTCGATCCGGCAAGTGTCCGGAAGTTGAAAGATGCCGGCTATGTGATCGGTTTCTATAGCTGTTCGGAAGGAAACTATCAGGAAGAATGGGAGACGGAATATAATGCGATGATCATTAATCGTATTTCTTCCAAAGTATTCTTTGTGACCGTCACTAAAGCCGGTCAGGAAGTGGATCTGGACGTAGAACAGGCAAAACTTCCCGCCTATTCGCTGGCACATCTTGAAACGTTGTATAATACAACGGAGCAGGCTATTGAAGAGAACGAAAAGAAACTGGTAGCACTTTCTGAAACAGATGTACCTTCTTTGAAGGTCGCTTTGAAGGAGTTGCAGGGACAGATTGAATTCTCGAAAGTAGTATTGAGTTCTGAACAGGCCACCGGTGACAAACTGATGTTGATTGAAGGATGGGCTCCTGCCTATAGTAAGGTAGAGATAGAGGCTTATCTGAATGACGCACATGTATATTATGAGATTACCGATCCGATGCCGGGTGATAATGTCCCTATCCGACTGAATAATAAGGGATTCTTTGCCTGGTTTGAACCGATCTGTAAACTGTATATGCTTCCGAAGTATAATGAACTGGACCTGACACCGTTCTTCGCCCCGTTCTTTATGATCTTCTTCGGACTCTGTCTGGGAGATTCCGGATATGGACTCTTCCTGTTTATCGGAGCTACGGCATATCGCTTACTGGCAAAGAAGGTGACTCCGTCGATGAAGTCGATCATTTCGCTGATACAAGTATTAGCTGTTTCAACCTTCTTCTGCGGTTTACTGACAGGTACATTCTTCGGAGCGAATATCTATGATCTGGACTGGCCTATCGTGCAACGTCTGAAACACGCGGTTCTGATGGACAACAACGATATGTTCCAGTTGTCACTGATTTTGGGTGCTATTCAGATTCTGTTCGGTATGGTACTGAAAGCTGTGAATCAGACGATCCAGTTTGGTTTCAAATATGCAGTGGCAACGATCGGATGGATTATCCTGCTGGTTTCATTGGCTGTTTCGGCTTTGTTGCCGAGCGTGTTGCCGATGGGAGGTACGGTACATCTGGTTATCCTGTGTATCTCCGGCGCGATGATATTCCTCTACAACAGTCCGGGAAAGAACATATTTATGAATATCGGACTCGGTTTGTGGGATTCATATAACATGGCTACCGGTTTGCTGGGAGATGTTTTGTCCTACGTTCGTCTGTTTGCCCTCGGACTTTCCGGAGGTATTCTGGCGGGAGTGTTCAACAGTCTGGCAGTAGGTATGAGTCCGGATAACGTGATTGCCGGCCCTATCGTAATGGTGCTGATCTTTGTGATCGGTCATGCAATCAATATCTTTATGAATGTGCTCGGTGCAATGGTTCACCCGATGCGTCTGACATTTGTAGAGTTCTTCAAGAACTCCGGTTATGAAGGAGGCGGCAAGGAGTACAAGCCTTTTAAGAATTGACAATTGACAATTGACAGTTGACAATGAAAATAATAGAAAATAAAACTAAGAATTAAACAATAAAAATAGAATAAGATTATGGAAATGAATTTGTTTATTGCCTACATTGGCATCGCGGTTATGGTTGGTTTGTCAGGCATTGGTAGTGCTTACGGAGTAACTATTGCAGGTAACGCTGCTATCGGCGCATTGAAAAAGAATGATAGTGCATTCGGTAACTTCCTGGTATTGACTGCACTTCCGGGTACACAGGGTCTGTACGGTTTTGCCGGTTACTTTATGTTCCAGACTATCTTTGGTATTCTGACTCCTGAAATCACTGCTATCCAGGCATCGGCAGTTCTCGGTGCAGGTATCGCTTTGGGATTGGTTGCCTTGTTCTCGGCTATCCGTCAGGGACAGGTTTGTGCAAACGGTATCGCAGCTATCGGACAGGGACACAATGTGTTTAGTAATACATTGATTCTTGCCGTATTCCCGGAGCTTTACGCTATCGTTGCTTTGGCTGCCACTTTCTTGATCGGTAGTGCACTTGCGTAAATTTTTCAAGGAAAATATTTTTTAATAAAGATCTTTCAATCCCCTTGTGAATGCAGCTTTGCGTTCGCAAGGGGATATTCTTTTTTCATACCCGGACAACCTTTCTTTCCTCTTATTAACTCATATTTTTCGCATAAAGTATTATTTTTCAAAGAATAATGCGTACTTTTGCACTCGCATACTAAAAAGAGTTTTAATATATTATATGGTAAAAGATTTATTAACCCCCGATTATATCTTCGAGTCCAGCTGGGAAGTATGTAATAAAGTGGGAGGGATATACACCGTATTGTCGACACGGGCGAATACTTTGCAGGAAAAATTCCGCGACAGAATTTTTTTCATAGGTCCTGATGTGTGGCAAGGAAAAGAGAACCCTCTATTCATCGAGTCGGATAATCTGTGCGCTGCCTGGAAAAAGCATGCACTTGAAAACGATCATCTTTCCGTCCGTGTAGGACGATGGAATATACCCGGTGAACCCATAGTCATCCTTGTTGATTTCCAACCTTTTTTTGAACAGAAGGACGATATATACACAGAAATGTGGAATCGTTTTCAAGTAGACTCGTTGCACGCTTATGGCGATTACGACGAGGCTTCTATGTTTTCGTACGCTGCCGGAAGAGTAGTAGAAAGTTTCTACCGCTACAACCTGACAGAAACGGATAAGGTGGTATATCAGGCACATGAGTGGATGACCGGAATGGGAGCACTTTATGTACAGGAAGCTGTCCCCGAAATTGCTACTATTTTTACAACCCACGCTACTTCCATCGGACGTTCGATAGCCGGCAATCATAAGCCGCTGTATGACTATCTGTTTGCATATAATGGCGATCAGATGGCGCAGGAACTGAATATGCAGTCGAAGCATTCTATCGAGAAGCAGACGGCGCATCATGTAGACTGTTTTACGACAGTAAGTGAAATCACCAATAACGAGTGCAAGGAATTGCTCGACAAACCGGCAGACGTAGTACTGATGAACGGTTTTGAAGACGATTTCGTACCCAAAGGCAGTACATTTACCGGAAAACGTAAACGTGCGCGCTCATTAATGTTGAACGTAGCCAACAACTTGTTGGGAACAAATCTGGATGATGATACGTTAATCATCGGTACCAGTGGTCGTTATGAATTTAAGAACAAGGGAATCGATGTCTTTCTGGAGTCATTGAACCGTCTGAACAGAGATAAAAACCTGCATAAGAATGTATTGGCATTCATCAATGTTCCCGGTTGGGTGGGAGATCCCCGCGAAGACTTGCAGGCGCGTCTGAAAAGCAAAGAAAAGTTCGACACACCGCTTGAAGTTCCTTTCATCACTCACTGGCTGCACAATATGACGCATGACCAGGTGTTGGATATGCTGAAGTATTTAGGAATGGGCAATCGTGCCGAGGATAAAGTAAAGGTGATTTTCGTACCTTGCTATCTGGACGGTCGCGATGGCATTCTGAACAAAGAGTATTATGATATATTGCTGGGACAGGATTTGAGCGTTTATGCTTCCTACTACGAACCGTGGGGATACACCCCGTTGGAAAGTGTAGCGTTCCATGTGCCTACAATTACTACCGATCTGGCAGGCTTTGGTCTTTGGGTGAACAGCCTGAAGAATCAGCATGGCATCAATGATGGAGTAGAAGTGCTGCATCGTTCGGACTATAATGATTCGGAAGTGGCGGATGGTATCAAGGATACGATCACGCTCTTTGCGGATAAATCGGAAAAAGAAGTGAAGGAAATCCGCAAACGTGCGGCAGATGTTGCAGAGCAGGCATTGTGGAAGCACTTCATTCAATATTATTATGAGGCTTATGATATTGCTCTGCGCAATGCAATGAAGCGTCAGTTAAGCTGAAAAAACATTTTATTCATCAATAAGTAAACAAAAACATTATGAAAATTAAAGTTAGTAATGTGAATACTCCGAACTGGAAAGAGGTTACAGTGAAATCACGTATCCCTGCTGAGTTGGAGAAATTGTCCGAAATTTCACGCAACATCTGGTGGGCATGGAATTTTGAAGCGACTGAACTATTTAGAGATCTAGATCCGGAACTTTGGAAAGAATGTGGACAGAATCCTGTGTTGTTGCTGGAACGTATGAGCTATGAGAAGCTGGAAGCTTTGGCAAAAGATAAGGTGATTCTGAGAAGAATGAATGAAGTTTATACAAAATTCAGAGATTACCTGGACGTGAAACCGGATGCAGAACGTCCGTCTGTTGCCTATTTCAGCATGGAATATGGTTTGAGCAGCGTCCTGAAAATATATTCCGGTGGTCTGGGTGTATTGGCTGGTGACTACTTGAAAGAAGCTTCTGACAGCAATGTAGATCTTTGTGCAGTAGGTTTCTTGTACCGTTATGGCTACTTTACTCAAACGTTGTCTATGGACGGACAGCAGATTGCTAACTACGAGGCACAAAACTTCGGCCAGCTTCCTATCGATCGTGTGATGGATGCAAACGGTCAGCCGATGGTAGTGGATGTTCCTTATCTGGACTATTATGTGCATGCTAACGTATGGCGCGTAAATGTAGGACGCATTTCTTTGTATCTGTTGGATACGGATAATGAAATGAACAGCGAATTCGACCGTCCTATTACTCACCAGCTTTATGGTGGCGACTGGGAAAACCGTCTGAAACAGGAAATCCTGTTGGGTATCGGTGGTATCCTGACACTGAAAGCACTGGGTATCAAAAAAGATATTTATCATTGTAATGAAGGACACGCTGCATTGATCAATGTTCAGCGTATCTGCGACTACGTAGCTACCGGACTGACATTCGATCAGGCTATCGAGTTGGTTCGCGCTTCTTCTCTTTATACAGTTCATACTCCGGTTCCTGCCGGTCACGACTACTTCGACGAAGGTCTGTTCGGTAAATACATGGGCGGTTACCCAGCAAGAATGGGAATCAGCTGGGACGATCTGATGGATCTTGGACGTAATAATCCGGGTGACAAGGGCGAACGTTTCTGTATGTCTGTATTTGCTTGCAACACTGCTCAGGAAGTAAACGGTGTAAGCTGGCTGCACGGAAAAGTTTCTCAGGAAATGTTCTCTACTATTTGGAAAGGTTACTTCCCCGAAGAAATGCACGTAGGTTATGTGACTAACGGTGTTCACTTCCCCACATGGAGTGCTACGGAGTGGAAAGAACTGTACTTTAAATATTTCAACGAAAACTTCTGGTTCGACCAGTCGAATCCTAAGATTTGGGAAGCAATCTATAATGTGCCCGATGAAGAGATATGGAAGACTCGTATGACGATGAAGAACAAGCTGGTAGATTATATCCGCAAGTCATTCCGTGATACATGGCTGAAGAATCAGGGAGATCCTTCACGTATCGTTTCATTGATGGATAAGATCAATCCGAATGCATTGCTGATCGGTTTCGGTCGTCGTTTTGCTACTTACAAACGTGCGCATCTGCTGTTTACTGACCTGGAACGTCTTTCTAAGATTGTGAACAATCCTGACTATCCGGTACAGTTCCTGTTTACAGGTAAGGCTCACCCGCACGATGGAGCAGGACAGGGGCTGATCAAACGTATTATCGAAATCTCCCGTCGTCCGGAATTCCTGGGTAAGATTATCTTCCTCGAAAACTACGATATGCAGTTGGCACGTCGTCTGGTTTCCGGCGTTGATATCTGGTTGAATACTCCGACTCGTCCGTTGGAAGCATCCGGTACATCAGGTGAAAAGGCTTTGATGAACGGTGTTGTCAACTTCTCTGTATTAGACGGATGGTGGCTGGAAGGTTACCGTGAAGGTGCAGGTTGGGCGTTGACTGAAAAACGTACTTATCAGAATCAGGAACATCAGGATCAGTTGGATGCTGCTACAATCTACAGCATTCTTGAGACAGAAATCCTGCCGTTATACTACGCTCGTAACAAGAAGGGATACTCCGAAGGCTGGATCAAGGTAGTGAAGAATTCTATCGCTCAGATCGCTCCTCACTATACGATGAAACGCCAGTTGGACGACTACTACAATAAGTTCTACAATAAGTTGGCAAAACGTTTCCATATGCTGTCTGCTAATGACAATGCAAAAGCAAAAGAAATTGCTGCATGGAAAGAAGAAGTCGTTGCCAAGTGGGATTCTATCGAAATCGTATCTTGCGACAAGCTGGAAGATTTGAAAGCCGGTGATATCGAAAGCGGAAAAGAATATACTATTACTTATGTAATCGATGAAAAAGGCTTGAACGATGCTGTAGGTCTTGAACTGGTAACTACTTATACAACTGCGGATGGCAAACAACACGTTTACTCTGTAGAACCGTTCAGCGTTATCAAGAAAGAAGGCGACCTTTACACATTCCAGGTTAAACATAGCCTGTCAAATGCCGGTAGCTTCAAGGTGTCTTACCGTATGTTCCCGAAGAATCCGGAACTTCCGCACCGTCAGGACTTCTGCTACGTACGTTGGTTTATCTGATAACTTAAATGTGGAGTAGGGACTTCCTTCCCTACATCGCTTTTCCTATATAAAAGTAGCCCCTGCAATTCGAATGATCGAGATTGCAGGGGCTATCTTTTTAAAGTGTTATGTTAACGGTAATAAGATACCTTCTTAAGTACTGTGCCACCCCATTGGCACAACTGTGCCATCGGCGTGGCATAACTGTGCCAACAGGGTGGCACAACTGTGACAACGGTATGGCACAACTGTTCTCCACCGGGGGAAGAATCTTATCACCTTTGGCTTTATTTGACTACTTCTGCCAATTTTGCCTGAAGACCTTCTCCATGAAGACCACGGGCAATGATCGTACCGTCGCCATCAATCAGAACAGTGTGAGGAATGCTGTTCACTGCATAAAGCTGTGCGCCTTCACTCTGCCAGAACTTCAAGTCAGACATTTGCGGCCAGGTCATATTCAGCTTTTTAATAGATTCTTTCCATGCAGCGGCATCCTGATCAAGAGATACACCGACGATTTCAAAGTTTTTGCCTTTGTACTGAGCGTAAGCTTCTACCAGGTTAGGCATTTCACGACGGCAAGGACCACACCAGCTAGCCCAGAAGTCTACCAGTACCACTTTACCTTTACCTGCGTAATCAGACAGTTTCACCGTTTTTCCTTCCGGAGTCTGCATTTCGAAGTCAACGAACTTAGTACCTACGGCAGTCTTTTTCTGTTTTTCGGTCTGTTCTTTAACTTTTACGATTGTTTCGTCATTCTGGAAATTAGCCGGGATTTGTTCCAGCAAAGCTGCATTCTCTTCAGTAGAGTTATTGTAGAAAGTCTGTTTGAACAAGAATACACCTACCGGGTTGGTGATGTTTTTCTGTACACCTTCTTTGATTACTTTATCATATTCTTCTTCCAGCTGGGCACCTTCTTTTTGTTTGGCTTCTTTCTGTTCGTCACTCAAAGAAGAATCTCCCATCGCTTCGTAGATAGCGTTCATCTTTTGGCTGATATCATTGATTTGAGTTCTGATTGCCTGGTAAGCGTCATTGTTTGAAGTACCGGTTGCAGAGTCATTGTCCTTTGTCAGAGCAATGTTTATTTTACCGTTTTCGAGGAAGAAATCAATCATCAGAGGTTCTCCGTTTACTTCGCAAGTGACATAACGGTTTACTGCAGAATCCTGCGTGCCTTCAAAGGTGAAAGTACCTTTAGAGATGACTGCGGTATCTAGTTTTGTAAGATTTCTGCCTGTTGCTTCCTGAAGGTAAACAGTGTCGCCGTCAGCAGCGCCTTCTACTGTACCTGTGATAACGTATCCGGCTTTGTTTCCGGTACAAGCTACCATGCCCAACGCTGCCGTCGCAATAACTAAATAAGTTAACTTTTTCATGCTTTTGTAAAATTAGTGAATAAATATTTATGCAAAGATAGATTTTTTTTCTGTCTGGCATCGAAAAACACTGTTATATTAGATTAACACGTAGGTGGAAATCGTAGAAATGTGTACCTTTGCAGCCCAAACTTTAGTATGAATATGCAAGAAGACAAATCCATCATTGAGGTTAGCCATGTATCGAAGTTTTTTGGCGACAAAACTGCTTTGGATGATGTAACTCTGAACGTGAAAAAGGGCGAGTTTGTAACGATTCTCGGACCTTCCGGCTGCGGAAAAACGACATTGTTGCGTCTCATTGCCGGTTTTCAGACAGCTTCGGAAGGCGAAATCCGAATATCGGGTAAGGAAATCACACAGACTCCACCCCATAAACGTCCGGTGAACACGGTATTTCAGAAATATGCCCTGTTCCCGCATTTGAATGTATACGACAATATTGCTTTTGGCCTGAAACTGAAAAAGACGCCGAAACAGACGATTGGCAAGAAGGTGAAAGCCGCATTGAAGATGGTTGGTATGACGGATTACGAGTATCGGGATGTAGATTCTCTTTCCGGTGGTCAGCAACAGCGTGTAGCTATTGCCCGTGCCATTGTCAATGAGCCGGAAGTGTTGCTGCTCGACGAACCATTGGCTGCGCTCGACCTCAAAATGCGCAAGGATATGCAGATGGAACTGAAAGAAATGCATAAATCCCTGGGGATTACATTTGTATACGTAACTCATGATCAGGAAGAAGCTTTGACATTGAGTGATACGATTGTCGTGATGAGCGAAGGAAAAATTCAGCAGATCGGTACGCCGATTGATATTTATAATGAGCCGATCAATGCATTTGTGGCGGATTTTATCGGAGAAAGTAATATTCTCAACGGAACGATGATTCATGATAAACTGGTACGCTTCTGTGGTACGGAGTTTGAATGCGTGGACGAGGGTTTCGGCGAAAATACTCCGGTGGACGTAGTCATTCGTCCGGAAGACCTTTATATTTTTCCGGTTTCGGAGATGGCGCAACTGACCGGTGTGGTACAGACTTCGATCTTCAAAGGGGTACACTATGAAATGACTGTGCTTTGTGGCGGATATGAGTTCCTTGTTCAGGATTATCATCATTTTGAAGTCGGTGCGGAAGTGGGGCTGCTGGTGAAGCCGTTCGATATTCATATTATGAAGAAAGAACGTGTATGCAATACGTTTGAAGGGAAGTTGCAGGATGCTACTCATGTAGAGTTCCTGGGCTGTACGTTCGAATGTGCCTCTGTGGAAGGACTGGAATCCGGTACGGATGTCAAGGTCGAAGTAGACTTTGATAAAGTGATCCTGCAGGATAACGAAGAAGACGGTACGCTGACGGGAGAAGTGAAGTTCATTCTTTATAAAGGTGATCATTACCACCTGACTGTATGGTCTGACTGGGACGAGAATGTGTTTGTGGATACGAACGATGTCTGGGATGATGGAGACCGTGTGGGTATTACTATCCCTCCGGATGCGATTCGTGTAATTAAAATAACCGATTAACAGGAAAGGAAGTGAATAAGAAGTTTATAGTATTTTTGTCATCACGTAAGAGCTGGACTCTTCCTTACATTATTTTCTCGGCGATCTTTGTGGTCATACCGTTGGTTCTAATTGTCGTGTATGCGTTTACCGATGATAACGGTCATCTGACACTCGCCAATTTTCAGAAATTCTTCGAACATCCCGAAGCTATCAATACCTTCGTCTATTCCATTGGTATTGCCATTATTACGACTCTTATCTGTATCCTGCTGGGATATCCCGCAGCCTGGATATTAAGCAACAGCAAGCTGAACCGTTCCAAAACGATGGTGGTGCTGTTTATTCTGCCCATGTGGGTGAATATTCTGGTACGCACCCTTGCCACTGTCGCTTTATTCGACTTTTTCAGCGTTCCGCTGGGAGAGGGAGCACTGATCTTCGGTATGGTTTATAACTTTATCCCCTTCATGATCTATCCCATCTATAACACGTTGCAGAAGATGGACCATAGCTACATTGAGGCGGCGCAGGACTTGGGAGCCAATCCTGTACAGGTCTTTTTCAAAGCGGTTCTTCCGCTTTCCATGCCGGGAGTCATGAGCGGTATCATGATGGTGTTTATGCCGACCATTTCGACATTTGCCATTGCCGAACTGCTGACGATGAACAATATCAAACTCTTTGGTACCACCATTCAGGAGAATATCAATAACAGTATGTGGAACTATGGAGCGGCGCTTTCGCTGATCATGTTGTTGCTGATAGCCGCGACTTCACTGTTCAGTACCGATGATAAGGACAATACTAACGAAGGGGGTGGGTTATGGTAAAGAAGATATTCGCGCAGACTTATCTGTGGGTATTGCTGCTGTTGCTATATTCCCCTATTGTGATCATTGTGATTTATTCTTTTACCGAGGCGAAGGTATTGGGTAACTGGACCGGGTTTTCGACCAAACTTTATTCATCGCTATTTAATACAGGTGCCCATCATTCTCTGATGAATGCCCTGATCAATACCATTACCATTGCGCTGCTGGCTGCTACGGCATCTACCTTGTTGGGCAGCATCGCTGCCATCGGCATCTTCAACTTAAAAGCACGCTCGCGCAAAGCGATTGGTTTTGTGAATAGTATCCCCATTCTGAACGGTGATATCATAACCGGTATATCGCTTTTCCTTTTATTCGTATCTCTCGGAATCACACAGGGATATACCACGGTGGTATTGGCGCACATCACTTTTTGTACTCCTTACGTCGTATTAAGCGTTCTGCCGCGCCTGAAACAAATGAATCCGAACATCTATGAAGCTGCCCTCGATTTGGGAGCTACACCTATGCAGGCATTGCGGAAAGTAATCATTCCGGAGATTCGTCCGGGAATGATCAGCGGCTTTATGCTTGCGCTGACGCTTTCAATCGATGATTTTGCCGTAACTGTATTTACCATCGGTAATCAAGGGCTGGAGACGCTTTCCACCTATATCTATGCCGATGCCCGCAAGGGAGGTCTGACTCCTGAGCTTCGTCCGTTGTCCGCCATTATTTTTGTGGTGGTGCTGGCATTGCTCATAGTGATTAATTACCGTGCCGGAAAAACGAAGAAGAAAGAATCATGAAAATGTGCTGCTACGTAAATAAAATGAAAAGAATAGTTTCTGTTACCCTGTTTTTGCTGGTCCTGGCTGGTTCTCTGAGCGGTTGCTACAATTCCGGTGAGCCTCGCGAGAGAGTCCTTAAAATCTATAACTGGGCAGATTATATAGGAGAAGGTGTACTCGAAGATTTTCAGACATACTATAAGGAACAGACAGGCGAGAATATCCGCATCGTCTATCAGACATTCGACATCAACGAAATCATGTTGACGAAAATAGAAAAGGGACACGAGGATTTTGATGTGGTTTGCCCTTCGGAATATATCATTGAGCGAATGTTGAAAAAGCATCTGTTGTTGCCTATTGACACCGCTTTCGCCCATTCTCCCAACTATATGAATAATGTGGCGCCATTTATCCGCGAACAGATTAATAAACTGAGTCAGCCGGGTGAAGAGGCGAGCCACTACGCTGTCTGCTATATGTGGGGAACCGCAGGTGTTCTTTATAACCGGGCATACGTTCCCGATTCCGATGCTTCCTCATGGGAATGTCTTTGGGATAAGAAATATGCAGGAAAGATTCTGATGAAAGACAGCTACCGTGACGCTTATGGAACAGCCGTTATCTATGCCCATGCCAAAGAGCTGGAAGAGGGGACGGTGACTGTGGAAGACCTGATGAATGACTACTCACCACGCGCTATGGAGGTGGCCGAAAAGTATCTGAAAGCCATGAAACCGAATATTGCCGGTTGGGAAGCGGACTTCGGTAAGGAGATGATGACGAAGAATAAAGCATGGCTGAATATGACCTGGAGTGGTGATGCGATATGGGCGATTGAAGAGGCGAATGCGGTAGGAGTGGACCTTGACTACGTGGTTCCGAAAGAAGGAAGCAATATCTGGTATGATGGCTGGGTAATTCCTAAGTATGCGAAGAATCCGGTGGCTGCCAGCTACTTTATCAACTTTATGTGCCGTCCGGACATTGCGTTGCGTAATATGGATTTCTGTGGATATGTAAGTTCTATCGCTACACCGGAGATTCTGGAAGAGAAAGTGGATACGACTCTGGGTTATTATGCGGATTTAAGTTATTTCTTCGGTCCGGATGCCGACAGCATACAGATTGACAAGATTCAATATCCCGACCGTAAGGTGGTGGAACGCTGCGCTATGATTCGTGACTTCGGAGATAAAACCAAAGAGGTACTGGATATCTGGTCACGCATCAAAGGTGACAACTTGGGGGTAGGCATTACTATTCTGATTTTTGTTGTTGTAGCCTTGATGAGCGGATGGATGATTTATAAGAGATGGCAGCGTTACAGTCGTCAGAAACAACAGAACCGCAGAAGCAGAAGAAAGAGAAAAAAGAATGTGAAGCGGTAAGTTAAAAACACCCGGTAATAAGCGGTGGATGATAAACGAATGATACGGTTAAAACCGGGCACCGTTTGTCATCCACCGTTTTTTATCCTGCTCTTTTCATGGAACGGATGACGTCTTTCGTTTCTTTATCTACACGCAGAGATTCAATGATTTTCTGCAATGATTTATTGTATGTCCAGTTGTCCAGCTTGCTCTGCTTCAGATATTCCATCGTCTTATCCGGAAATTTAATGAAACAGATCGATATCATCCATGCCATTGCCATACGTGCATAATAGGCTTCATGAGTGAATAAATCGGCATATTCTAACAATGAATCAATATGCTCTTCATCTACGTAATGAAACAACATCACGATTCCGAACCGGATTTCATATTCTTCCTTTGACTTCAGATAAGGCTGGATAAACTGCCATACTGTTTCTTTCCCTTTTCCTACTGCCGTCTTTTTCAGTTCACCTGAGAAGATGTCACATACAGCCCAGTTGTTGATACGCGGAACGAAGAGACGAATATAGTTGATTCGTTCTTCCAGCTCCATTTTGGCAAGTCCGATAATCATTCCCTGTAGCATTGTTTCTTCATAGTACAGTGTATCGGTTGCTTCAACGAATGTACGCCAGTCTTCTTTCTTGGCGAGTCCTTTAGCCATTATCCGGAGTTGCGGGATGCGTACGCCGAGAATATTATCGGCACCGGGAATTAAAGAGGAGTGAAATTCCCTGTATGTAGGGTCTTCCAACGTTTTCAGTTCTTTACGGACGCTTTCTGTTGTTGTCATTGGCTGTAGATTTATTATTGATGCAAATATAAAAAAAAGAGTGCGTCTTCTTTCGCAGACACACTCTCTTTTACCTTTTATTCTATAAATAATTAAACAGTTGCATTATTTTTTGGTCATATCAAAAGAAAAGGTAGTAGCCGGAAATGGAAACTCTGCTTCATCTACCGTAACTTCTGCTGCTTGAATAGCAAACTTCAGCTTTTGGCCTTCATAAGCGTAACTGCCTTTCTCGTCAGCTTTGATTGTCACTTTCACAGTGAGTTTAGGAGTCTCTTCTTCTCCTTCGGTTTTTACTGTCGGCTGTTGTTCCATTGGGATCTCCAATACTAAAGGTTCAGGTGACATTTGAAGTAAGATATTGTCTTTGTTGTCGTTGAAAGCTGCCTGATAGGGAATTTTGTATTCCACATCTCCTACCGCCTTGATGATGGCTTCGGCTGCGTCCGGATCTTCGATAATACTTTTGATCAGATCATCCACCGGAAATTTGCTGATTAATATATGATTATCTTTCAATTCGGCATTTACGGCAACTCCCTCTTCGGTGTCATTGTCTGTGCTTTCTAAAGGAGCAATGGATGCTGTCTGCATTTTACCGGCATAGCTTCCTTCTACATCTTTGAGAGAATATACCGGAATATTTTCATCATCATCACTACTACAGGAAGTAAAGGTGCTTGTCAGCCCCAACGCCATTACCAATAAAACAAAACGACTAAAACAACATACTTTTTTCATTTCAGTTAAAGTTTTCATACTTGTTAAACAAATTAGATTATTAATTCTCAAAATTAAGGTGTACGTACATAAAGTAAATACCGGGAATAGCGGAATACTGCATCAAGGAAATAAAAAAGAAAAAGGTACTCCAGTATATTTCTCCGTAAATACCGCACTGGAGTACCTCCAGACATACTTTTATATGTCCGTTTTATTCGGATTATTTTTTCTTGATAGATTCTTTAGGTGTGATTCCGAAGTACTCTTTATACCTGTTGCGGAAGTTCTTTACATCTTTCAATCCGATCATTTCCGGTATAGTACCGACAGGGTATTTCCCGCTTTCTAACAATTCGTGTGCCTTCTCCATGCGAATAGCTTCAATAAAGACAGTGGGAGCTTCACCGGTCAGCGTTTTCCACCTGTTGTAGAATTTAGTTCTGCTCATTCTCAAGTGTGAAGCAATTGCATCGATAGTCAGGTCCTCTTTCTCTATCCGTTCCAGAATATAATCTTTCACTTCATTGATTAATGAGTTTTTAGCACCCTCAGTAGCTTCCTTTATGATTTCTGCTGGTTGTACTTGCAGAAAATGTTCTCCGAATACTTTATGCAGGAATGCTTTTCTAAGGAGGCGGCTATTTCTGATAAGAACAGAAATCTCTATCTTTAAATCCTCCACATGAAAGGGGGTATGCATAAATGTATCTGCCAATGACGCTTCCCTTTTACTGCGTTGGTCGGCATCGATATGCGATCCGTAAAGAATGACCGGTATAATGGAGGTCTCTTTAGAAGTCTTCAGTCTTGAAGAAAGCTCATCTCCGTCCATTCCGTTAAGCACCGTATCGCATATTACCAGGTCCGGATGTTCCTCTTTGATATATCCCAATGCGTCCGCTCCATTTCCAAAGCCTCTTACTATGTATTCCTCTGACAAACAGGTTTCCAGATAGAATCTGAACTCTTCATTACTGTCAACCATTATCACGACCGGTCTGGATGATTTTCTCTTCTGCGAACTTTTGTGGAATAAGGTATCAATCTTTTCCTCTTCTACATTCTCCTCTATATGAACCAAACTGCGTTCAGATACATTTTCATAAGCGGCTTTAACAGGAAAACGCAAAGTGATAGTCTGACATGAATTATTGATTAATATTTCTCCATTGCACAGTTCGGTCAGCTTTTTGCATAAAGCACTTTTTGCAAAGTAATATCTGGATTCCGCTTTTTGTTTAAGAAGATACTTTCCAAAGCATTTATAACATTCCATCAGATCGCCTTTTCCGCTATTACCTACTTTAATTTCCCAATATTTATTGTATAAAGATACATATATGGTAACGTTTTTTGAATATTCAGTATGATCTATAATATTCTTTATGAATTTCTCTATTACGGGAGATATTTTACTTTTATCTATCCATACACTTGCATATTTAAACTCCATTTGAATATCTAATTTTATATGTCTGCTTGCAGCATGATCTTTCAGAGAAGATATTTTATCTTTAAGGAAATTTCCTAATTCATATTCTGCAATATTCATTCTTTTGGAATGAGCGGTTATTTGCTTCAGATCCATTAATCTGGTTAAATGCTCATCGAGGCAATCTATATTGCGAATCGCCAGTGACAGATCCTTTTTGATATTGTCAGGGCAATTCTTGTTATAGGTTGACTTCAAAGGCGTATGAAGCAATGTGATCGGGGTGCGAATGTTTCGGAAGGAATCCATGAAATACTGATTTTCTTCTTTTAAAAAAGCAATTTCTTTCCGCATGGCAAAAGAATGAGACAAGAACCAATACAATAAAAGTATTCCTGCTGTTGAAAATAAAATTGGGAATAATTCACTTTGGGTGGTTGTAACTGTGATGATAGAAGTGTATAATGACGTTATAATTAAATATTTCATATTAATCTGTTTTTTAGTAACGTCACTTGGTGAAATTGATCTATTCCTCTCGTCCGAGTTTGAAGCGAGGAAAAATGCACAGTATTATGGTCTCATGATTGTATATCAATAAGTTCAAATAACATGATCTCAAAATTATTTGTTCTTTGAAGGCTGATATCGGGAATGCGTAGTATATATGTAGAGTTTTAATTCTAATGTTTGAACCCTTTTGAAAGGAATGGGCGAATCTCCTCCAAGTAACAATAATTAATTGATTATTTTTTATTGAATATCTATGTTAAATAGATTGTAAAAGATATAGCTAGGCTGGGAGGTGCCCGCGTTTTGTGTTGGGTACTTTTGGAGTAACTTCCATTTAGTACCAATTTAGACTTTCTCATTTTTAGGTTCTTGGATAATATATACGCATTTTTTTATAATAGAATATTGCTTGTTCTTATGATGTAAATATACGTCATAGTTATAAAAAATTGATGTAATATTTGATTAAAAATAAGGACCTGTTACTTCTGGTATGAAATTTGCGATAAAATGTACTGGAAACTTGTATATTTTTAATATAATGTTATATTTGTTGTTCGTGAAAAATAATATTGGTTTTCTTGTTGGATGCTTTGTGTATAGTTAACTTGTGTTTAAAAAAATCATACTGAGGCCAAAACTGTCATGGAATTCTTTGTTTTTAGTCCCGGTTCGGGAGATTGATATGTAGATTTATTGGGGGAAAAGATGGGGAGACATGGAAATTCCATGCATCCCTTGATAATATAGTATGGTTCTATGAAGTATGCTTAATAAATTGGTATAATGCTATATATCTTTTCTTATATTTATCAAGTAGGTTTGAAGCATTCTACCATATGAATTAATGAATTCTCGCCATCTATTAGCTGTTTGTTGCTTATGTTTTATTCTGTTGCACTTGTGTAGCTGCGAGGGTGCATAACTGTAGCAGACTTGTTGCACAAGTCTGCCTGTCTGGTTACTCCACTGTAACTTTATCGTTGCTTTATGATTGGATAGGGGGGAGTGAAAAAAGTGCAGTTTTCTTCTATGAAAAAGTGAAAAGTATATAGATGATTTTTGTAAACTTGTAGAAAAAAGAACTGTTTTTTTGGCTTAAAGTGTTGATTAGTAGTACTGTGACATTTTTGCTTTTCCCCTTATAATAATTAGATTAGATACAAAAATGTCACAACATTCATCTGATTATCCTCGGTTGCTACTTCTCTTCTTTTCTTGCCCGTAACTTTCCCTCCAGTTAATTATATGAGCGTTGGGAGAGTGAGTAGCTTCCGAAGGATGATCAAATTTTTTTAATAAAAGTCCGAATATAACTCCATTAGAGAGCACTGTTGGGACTTTCACTTCTTTACTCTTTGTTTTTTTGTGTTACTTCGATACCTGCTGGCCATGTTGCTTTGGCATAAGCTTGGGCGTCGTTTCCGTGTCCAGTATAGTCTTTTGCTATATCACCTTCTCCTTCGTTAAACTTCCAGTAAGCCTGAAGGTCCGGAGTATTGGTGGGATCTTCTATATTGTACATATTATCGAAGATTTCCTGCTGTGAACGGGCTACATTCCATACGCGTACTTCACAGATTTCACCATCCAGTTGACGGCCCATATCGTCGGGTTCACCGTAGGAGTGACCAATCTTGAACATGAAGTCTCCGGGTTTCTGCATACCTAGGTTGACAGGTACTCCGTCCCCATAGTCTTCGATGCGACTTTGTTCGCGGCCATCTACGTACATGGCGGCAGTTTTCTTTTCGGTGTCATAAACCACAGCCACGTGGTACCATTCATTCGGCTGCAATAGCTTGCTGTTATCTGCATTTGGGAATTTATTCTCTTGGCAGGAGAATTGTAATTGCTGTGCAGGGAATCCGGCATCACCGATACGGAAGAGACAGTATTGCTCAATACCCATGATTGTGGAAATTTCTTTTGCGATGGCACCGCTACCTTTAAAATCGTTTACGCGTATAATAGCTTCGAAAGTAAGTTGCGTCATGTTGTTTACTACATCAGCAGTGGGACTTCCCGCTTCAAAACCGGGTACTTTGAAGTAGTTGTTCTTCAAACTGACGGCAGTCGTGATAGCACTGGAACGGCGCACTATGTAGCAGATACTTTGTGAACCGCTTAAAATATTCATGCCATCTGATACCTGATCAATAGTGACGGGCAAGAGGTAGCTGGCATCTATATCCAGAGCGGTTAAGTTTAAGAAGTCAATGGTGACAGGGTCTGAGGTAATTTTTCCTTGCGGAATGACGGTTTGTTGTGTCGACAGTTTGTAATACTTGGCATCGAGCATAGCATAGTTTGCCCCCAAACGTGCGTTGTAGACATCTACCAATGATGGGGCCACCTTTATGCCAACATTAATATCATTTGCCGCCGGACGGGCGAGTTGGGCAGAAATGATTTGTTGCCCTGTCTCTATGGTGCGGTTAAAGGTAAAGTTTGATACATCTTTCAATTCGGCTGCGTCTAAGTAAACGACGTTGTCGAAAGGAGAGTCATTACTGTAGTCTTTGTTATCACACCCTACGAACGACAACAATGTGCTCAAAGTGATACCTGTAAATGAGACAAGTGAAAGGATGTCTCGAAAAGTACTTTTTGTTTTCATGCGATTCTTGGTTTTTAGAGTTTATTTTAACAGGTTATTTATAGTTTATTTAGACGTCGGTAAATCGATTCTTCTGTATAAGTATCATATTTAACTTTATGTGAGTACTTTGCGGAGAACTCCGATTTGCCCGGACGGATTATATTCTCTTTATTATTGGTGGAATATTCACTGAACTATCCACCAGTCATGCTTTCAGTGATTTTCTCATGTTTCCAATGTATAATATAAGGTTTGAATCATATTTTGTATTAATAGTTTCTGATATAAAGGATTTCAGTCCGATAAAAAGAAAACAATAGATTATTTTTTAGTAACTTGTTCATCTCGTAAACAGTTTATTAGTAATTAAATACTTTTTAGAGGAAAGTTCGAAAGCGCTTTCTATAAAAAAGCTCTTCATTAAAAAGATTCTTTATGAAAGTGGCTTGTTAAGATAGCACTTTCGAACTTACTCTCTTGTTATCCTATATAATGGTCAGTTATAAAACCGGACGTTATACCGGATTAAGTTACGCTTACATTAATAGTTCTTAGGATAAGAAGTTCCTGTATAACATACTGTTTTGCCACCCCATACATAAGGAGCAAAATTGTTCATTGTTCCGGAAGCATCGTAATTGCGTACATTGAACATCATGATAGCACCATAATTGCCATAATTCTGCGCAGCACTTTGGATTGAACTTGCAGAAGGATAGCCATCTGTGTATTGAATTGACATGCTAGCCCACTTGCTGTTTGAGAATCCGCTAGGAGCAGACCATCCTGAACCAAAATTAGGCCACATATAATCAATAGCATTCAGTGCTGTTGTGGTGAAACCGGTGGCATAACCATAACGGAAAGCAGTAATCAGTTTATTAGGCATCAACTGGCGTAATCGTTGAATCAACAGGCTGAAGTTAGCACCACTAGGTGAAGGAGTACCTGAAATCTTACCATATTCGGCATATTCATCATCAAAATCTACACCGTCCAAACCGTATGTATTGACACAAGTGACAATTTGTTGCGCAAACGAATTGATTTGTGTGGTATTTAGATTAGCAAAACCTACACCTGTATGGTCGCCCAGCAAACCAAGTAATACTTTGATTCCTTTGTCTTGTAATGGTTTAACCAGTGTACTTACGTGATTCAATATGTAAGTTTGATTCGGATTGTGATACAGTTGTACAGTAGAAGCTGTACCGCGAATATTTGATGCGAACAATATTACGTGGTCTACTACATAGTCTTTCGGCTCTGTGTTGCAGAAGTAATATTCGCCCATATTCAACGGATTGATATCGTTTGTCTCGATATACACAGTCAATTTTGGAGTTTTAACGGAAACGCCACGGGTAACTGGAGCATCTTGAGAAGCCATTTCAATCTCTTCAGTATTGCTACAACTTACAGCGAACAATGCCATGATCAATGTCAGGGTACTAACTAATAAATGTTTCATAATTTTCAGATTTTAAATGTTATAATTTTGTTTGTTAAATCAATGTCAGTTGTACGTTTGGATGATGCATATATCATTTTGTAAATGAGACCTCCTTTCTGTGTATATAATGATATAACCTAATGCAACTTCTACCGTCAAACTGATATTTTTTTTATATTTCTTATTCTAATTGAGACTTCATCAATTGTTTTCTACCAATCTTTTTTATAAGGATTGAGATCAGGGTTGCCAGCCACCAAATAGTTTAGAGCGCCTGAATTATAAGTTATTCTGCCACTTATTATGAATTTATTATTATCAAAATCCCAAATCCGGCCATCATCCATAAAAACAGTAAAACCATATTCATTAAGCATTAAAGCAACTGCATTTTCTCTGTCACCATATTCATTACCGATAAGGTCACTTCCGAATACAAGAATATTACTCTTTTTATTTCCTGCAGTCTTCCATTTACATATATTCTCTGCAGCTAGATTCCTGATAGTAGGATTTTTAGCGGAGTAACGAGGTATGTTTACGCTTCCATAACGAGATTCATCCAATCCGGCAATAGGCCTACGCGTATATTTGCTGTAAGTTTGAGCACTTCCTGCCGGATCAGGATTGATAATTTGTAAATCTTCTGTCGGCGAGAAATAACCGTGCCAGGCATAATCTATGTATTTACCTACTTCGATACCTCCGCACTTGGCAACATCGTAGAAGTATTCCGTTGCATTCCCTTTATCAACCAGTGTCAGTAGCTTATCGGGTAAAGCTTCACGTAATGCTTTGATTAGCTTTGGATATGATGTTGTATTCATTTCAGGCATTCCCGCTTTGCCATATTTGCTGTCCTCATCCCACAGGTTCACACCGTCCAAAAAGTTATAACGTGTTATCACTTCTTTCACCTGCCGAACGAAATCGGCTATCTGCGTGTCGTTCATGTTACAGAACCCTATGCCTTTACCACCATTCTCAATGCAGAGACATACCTTACGTCCATAGTCCTGGAGAGGACGGATATATTTATTACTATGTTCCAATACGTAACTCAAATCATTGCCCGAACTAAGCAAGGTTCGCCCACTAGAAACATCGTAATGAATCGTTGCTGTTTTCAGATTTACAATATTTCCTATACTATAATATGAGCTATTGTCATAAAAACCAATCTTGACACCCCATGCGGCAACAACCAATGGCTGATAGGTCTCCGTATTCACATAAAATACAGAAGTCACGTTGGACAATAGCTCCGGTATTTCCTGAACTACTCCGAAATCGGGTTCACTCGTAGTCTCTTTCTTTTGAATATACACACTATAATATAGTTTCTGTTTTTCAGACTGTGCTTCCACATTAGCAACGGCTTCTGCTATGGTAAGTGCCAGCAGATAAGTCTTTTCAGTTTCCAATCCTTCCGTAGAGATAGATACTTCAATAGGAGCGGACGTCTGTTTTCCTGCTGCTATGGTAAGCGTTCCGTCATTTTCAATGGAAACATTGGCAACAGGTAGCACCTCTAATTTAGTTTTGTGCTCCAGATTGTAAGCGTCTACCAACGTTTCGTCAGCAATCGTCTTGAGAGTCAGAGTGTTTGTAGCGGGCTTAGTCAACGCATAGCTGATTTTTTCGGGATCTGTTTTGTCTCCTTCGTATAAGCTAATAGTTATCATATTTGACAGATCTCTTTCACTGCGCAGCTGTCCTCCTATAATGCTCATCGCAGTCTCGTCGGCGAGTTGACCTACATCCGGTGTAATGCTGTCTTCAGTACAGCTTGCCATTGCTAACAACGATATTGCAAAAGCGAAATATTTAAATGAATTGTTCATAAAATCGAATTTATAGTATTAACGTATAAAATAAATAGTTCATAGTTACTATCATTTGTATTACTTCGACGGATTCATCTTTTGTATAGCTGTCCGGCAAGATTGATAATTCATACTAGCTTGATAGTAATCATCTCCAAGAGCATATATTGCCAGGCCACCCAGCGGGCCAAGAGGCACAACACGTCCGATCATATCCGTCACAGCATCCTGTTTCACATTCTCTTCGTCTACGATCTTGATTCCCATCTTGGCTGCCAGTAATAACTTTTCTTTGGGTAACGCATAAGTGCTTATTACATTTGCTACATATATTTTCAAGCTCACAGCACTTTCAATGCCGGCAGTGTTCATCACTACGTAGTCCAGCTTGTCCAGATCATCTGCATTCACAAAGGCAGGATCTCCCTCGAATACAAGCGTCTTGTTAACTGCTGAAAGTTTGGAAACAATCAGTCGTGCAGCCTCTTTGCGTGCAGCCTGTTCGGCATCGGTTCCGCCATAAAGCGGCAAGCCATTGAAAGCGAAGCCATCCAGGTGAAGTTCATTAACAGTAGCTACTGCTTTGTCCAGCCATGAACTCAATGCTGCAGCATCGGTGAACTCAGTCATCTTTGCGGCATAATCCGCTAGATAGAGTACCCGAGTACTTTTTTCTTGTAGCGTAGGGATATCCTCACGATCGTAGGAAGTAATATTTTCCGGATTAGCTAAAGTAACGATATCCAATGAATCGGGTAATGAACGAAGATAAGCACCTTCGTTTTTAGATTGTCCGGCTCCATTATTAAAACTACCGTATGTTATGTAGTGCGGACGTTCCTGTTTGTAAACACGTAATGATTCCATATAGCGCGTCCAGAGTTCAGGGTTCTGGTCTTTGGGGTGCTGCGGATCAATATTTACGGGCTCTATGTCGTTCCAGTCACTACATGCCGTAGGCAAGGCGAGAGTCAGCAGAACCAGTAATGCCATATTCAGTACTGAGATACAATGAAGTATTATATCTTTGTACTTTTGTTGTTTTAGATTTCTGTTTATCATAATCTGTTATTCGTTTTAAGTTGCTATTCACATACTCAGTTTTTTATGTTCTCCGTTTTCTCTTCTCTTATATTTAAGGTGTGGTTACATAAGGTTTTTTATCCCACCACAATCGTGTCCCTCCTTCGTCCGGACCTCCTAGCAGACCTATCGCTAATTTGATATTTGATAGATTTTCGGTGTACTCGATGGGCGGATACCACAAACGACGTATCATGTGTTCAGTGTCGATGGCTCCTCCACTCTTGTTTTCCACTACCGGTAGCAGGTGTGGATAACCGGTTCGGCGATATTCACTCCATGCTTCCGCTCCAAGCGGGAAGTTGGCAATCCATTTCTGAGTGATGATACGTTCGAGATTTCGTTCGAAATAGGCAGCGTCGTCTTCCCATGCGATGGTGATGGTGCTTCGAGGTACATAGTCAGAGTAAATCATGAGAGGATCATCGTATGCTGCCGGCATATTGGAATCATCTGCCGCATATTGGTCGGCTCCGGTTACTCCGTACTGCTCGAAGGAAAGAGCTATTGCCTGATTATATAAATCTTTGGCCTCACCTCCCATATTCCAACCGCGTAAGGCGCCTTCGGCACGCAAGAAGGTAATTTCTGCAGCATTCATCCACATAAAAGGACTGGTGTTGCTGATGATCGGTTTGCTGTATGCGGATACCATCTGGTCTTTATCGGTCACATCAATGCCGATGCGGATACCTGCATAACCATCTATGTCTGTCCACGTTTCTGGGTCGAATATTTTTACTGTAGTAAACATCTTTTCGCGGCGTGGGTCTTTGTAACCGTTCATATAAGAGATAATATCAGCTCCCACGCGCTGGTCATTCCAGTCGTTGAACACCATGGCGGCACGGTTTAACTCTACTTTCAAGAATGCGTTGTCGGCATTTTGGGTGAGAACACCGGCTGCAACAGCTTCTTCTGCTGTCTTTTTTGCAGTCTGTTCATCTGCATAAACCATACGTATCGCCATGCGCAACTTCAGTGAGTTTGCGAATTTCAACCACTTGGAGAGATCACCCTGATAAACATTATCGTATTTCCGAAAAGCTTCGGCACTCAGGTCAAGGTTATCTTTGAGAACTGCGACTACTTCGTTTAATTCCTTTATCATTTCGTTATATACGTCTTGCTGTGAGTCATAGGGGACGGTCAGAGAAGCGTCACCTGTTTGAGAGATCACTTTGGAGTAGGGGATGGGACCGTACATATCTGTCACCCGGTGCATGATGGTTACGCGCAACAACTTACCCAACGCCAGTGCTACGGGATCATCTGTCTCGTTAAGAAGGTCGCGGTAAAAAGGGTAAGTGCGTGTGAGCAGGTCGGAGAAAGGTGCTTCCAGCCAGTCTGTTGGCGGATTATAAGTCTCAAATTTTGCTGTCCACACTACCGTGCAACCCATATAGCCGGCAAATGCACCTGTGGCAAGCGGCTCCACAAACTGGTAGAGATGCTCTTCTGTAGGAATTACCAATCCTTGCATTCCTTTGAGGCTGGCGCCGACATCGTATCCTTCACGTCCCATCTCTTCCTTATCTACTTGGTATTGCAGCCGGTTGATTTTATCGAAGTTGTCCATGCAAGCATATCCGGAGACAAGCAACAGGGATAGGGAGAATATCTTTAAAAAAGATGTTATATGTTTCATAATATCTGTATTTTGTCCGTTAGAAGTTAATTTTTACATTGAAACCGATATTGCGTGTACTCGGTAGCATGAAGAAGTCGATTCCTTGATAGTAGTTGCCCGTTGTGGCGACAGATTCGGGATCGAAAGGAGCTTTGTTGTAAATCATCCAGAGGTTGCGTCCAACAAGGGATACTTGGATGCTACATACGTCGTGCAACCATTTACGAGGGAGGGTATATCCCACACTTGCTTCTTGTAGGCGCACGTTGGTGGCACTATAAGTATAGTATTGTGGTAGTCCCAATTGTGAACCGATGGCGGTATAATAAAGTTGCGGGTCGATCATGTTACGTCCATTCACCAATACGCCACCGTTGTCGCGTGCCAGCGCCGAAGTCTCGGATACACCGTACTGGTCCAGTGCTGCTTCTGTGGCAGAATAGACGATTCCGCCTATGCGTGCAGTGAACAGCGCATTGATGTTAAATCCATGCCATGAGAATTGATTATTCCATGCCAGATTACATTTTGGAAATACACTTCCAAGTTTGATATCGGGTAGATTGCTTTCTGTTACGAGCGTGCCTGTAGGAGAGATCTCTACCATTCCGTTGTTATCGCGTTTTAAATCGGCTTGTGTATAAAGATCGCCCAATGAACCCCCTGTTTTCAAGATGAATCTGGCTTTGCCCAGTCCACCTACATCCAATCGGTCCTTATTGATTAACTCACCGGTTTCGGGATGTTTATAGTCTTTTACTAATTCAATAATTTTATTTTTGTTACGACTGAGCGTAAAGTTGTTTTGCCAATGAAAGTCATTGTTCCATGTATGTCCGTAACCAAGCGAGAGTTCGATTCCTTGATTTCGTACGTAACCAGTTTGCAGGTAAATGGTAGTGTAGCCGGAAGATACTGATATCTTCGGGTCGAATGTCTGGTTGAAAGTGTTGGCGAGATACCATGAAAATGCAAAATTGAAGTCTTTAAACAAACGCATATCAAGTCCTAATTCCCATGAATCTGTACGTTCGGGTTTGAGATCGCCGATAGGGTAATGCGTCTTTGGATTCCACTGTTGGTCGGTTTCGTTGTACGCACGGGTGGGAGATGTCAGATTGCGCGGATAAGGCATACCGACAGAACTGAATGAACCACGTACTTTCATATAATCAATGAAAGAAGGTAACTTCACCATTTCGGAGATGACTCCCGAAAGTCCTACTGAGGGATAAAAGAAGCTGGTTGCAGAAGAATTGGCTAACTGGGATGCCCAGTCGTTACGTCCGGTCAGTGTAAGATAAAGCATGCTCTTCCAACCCAGTTCGGCACTGGCAAAAATGGATTGTGTCTGTTCTTGCCAGTCGTCCTGACGTGCTTTCTTTTGCGCATTATCGAGGTCGAATACATTGAATACGTTTGGAATTCCATTGGCGCGTATTGGTCCGCGGTAGCTCAATTCATCATATTTATTATCTACAATGCTCGCTCCGACATTCACTACAAGTGAATAATCTCCGAAACGTTTATTGATGTTTGCCAGTACATCAGCATATATTTGTGATTCATCCGGTTTGGCTATTGCGTAAAATCCCTGCGTACTACCTTCAGTAAGTGTAGTATTGGAACTAGCATAAAGTTTCTGTTCATACTTTGTGTTGGAATTGTCCACACGTACTCGTCCTGAAATGTTAAACCAATCAGTGACATCATAACTTAACGAAGCGGATAACATATAACGTTTTTTGTTGTTAGTGCGCAGATTGCGGTAAGCGATCCAATAGGGATTCTGCATACGAAGGTCACCTTCACCCTGAGGCCAATACATTGTATTGATCTTGCGAGCCGGGTCCCAGCGCTCGAATACTTTAATCAAATTAAAATCGTCACCACGTGGGAATAGATAGGCTGGTACTATCGGGTTGGAGTAAGCTCCTTGATTGGTCATGTTACGGTCATTCTGGATGATATAGCTTGCTCCTACGTCCAGTTTCATTCTGTCGTTCAGGAAACTTGTGGTATTGCGGAATGTAAAGTTAAAACGGTTGTAGCGGTTGTTCGGCACAATTCCCTCTGAGTTTACTGCTGCTGCCGAAAAGAAGGTTTGGTTCTTATCTGTTCCTGAAGAGAGAGTGACTGAATTAGTGTAAGTCATTCCCGTGTCTAAAAAGTCTCGCGGTTCGTAATTTCTACGGGATGCGTCATTTAGTAATGGTCCCCAACTCAAATTTGTAGAACCATCTGCTTTTCCCCGGCTTCCTGTACCATAGCGATTTTGAAAAGATGGTAATATAAATGGTTTAGCAAAATCGGTATTGCTGGATACTGAAACTTGTAATTTTCCCACTTTACCGCGTTTGGTACTGATAACGATAGCTCCGTTGGCAGCATTACTTCCGTAAAGAGCTGCGGCTGCTGCTCCGGTCAGAACCGAAATGCTTTCGATATCGTCTGGGTTGAGGTCGGCAATGCTTTCGGTTACTCCTTCTGAACCGTTTTCCGTACCGCCTCCGCCTCCAAAATTGAACATTGGAATACCATCAATAACGTAAAGCGCATTACTACTTTGCTCAATAGATTTGGTACCACGCATCACCACCTTGCTTGCCCCGCCCACACCGGACGAACTGCTATTGATGACGACACCTGCCACTTTACCGTTGAGGCTGTTGACAAAATTGGCATCTTTTATTTCTGTCAGTTGATCGGATTTCACCTGCTGCACATTGTAGCTCAGTGCCTTTTGTTCGCGTTTGATACCTAGAGCGGTGACTACTACTTCGCTCAGCTGTTTTGTATCACTCGCCAATCTTATTTCATAGATGCTCTTATCTGTTATTTTCACAGTTTGAGGTGTATATCCCACGTAAGTGAAGCTTAATGTGCTGCCTTGGGGAGCCATTATATTGAAATTGCCATCAATATCGGTGATTGCACCTTCGGAGCTTCCTTCTACTTTAATATTCACTCCGATCAGTGGTTCATTGTTTTCGTCAATGACCATTCCACTTACTTTTTTTGCAGGAATTTCTTTAGGCTTGTTGTCCGGAATAATCATGATATATTTATCCTTGAACTGATAAGTAAATCCACTTCCCCGGAGGATTTGTTTAAGGGCATTCTCTAATGCCACAGCTTTGAGGTCGAGATTTAAAACAGGCTTGTTTTTCAGTTGTGAATCATTGTATCCGACAGAATAATCGGATTGTTTTTCTACTTCCTTAAGTGCCTCGATAACAGATATGTTTTTCTTCTGAATTGTGATCTTGGCACTATTTTGTGCAAAGGAGGGTGCTTGCATCATCAACAAACAGAAAAAAAGTAAAAAACTTCTTCCCTTTGCGGTTTGATCTACTATAAATTCATAAATTTGTAGCATTTTCTTAGTATTAGGTTATTAACTAAATTATTTCACGGTAATTGGATAGAGTAAAACTCTAATATTGAGAATTTTGATTTCATATCCGGGATAGAGTTAGGGCTCCGTTCCGGATACTTTTTTGCATGAATCTTTAGTGGTTAAAAAGGTTATTATATTGTTGTTTTTTTACTGTTTTGCTTTTGGGAGGATACCCATTACTTTGGGATTAAGTAGCAGCGGTCTCCTTTTATCTTATAGTTCATTTGGCCTACTACATTTACTATCACATCCATTACCTCAGATAGTGGTGCCTGGTCTTTAAACCGGAAACTATATCTGTCGTCTTTCAGAGTTTTGAGCTGATACTCGAATGTATAAGGATATTTACGTTCAAGTATTGTGATGATATCTTTGACGGACATTTCTCTGAATACAAGTTCTCCACGTTGCCAGGCGGTAACTTCCTTCATATCCGGATGGTCCAGGCTATGGCTATGAGTATTTTTGTTGTAAGCCAGCTGCTCATTCGGTTTTAGAATCACCTGCGATTTTAAATCATTGTATTCTACCAATACGCTTCCTGAAATCAATGTGGCTGCCAACACCGGATTTTCCGGATAAGCCGAAACGTTGAACTCCGTACCCAACGCCGTCACCTGAAAATCATTGGACTTGACGATGAACGGATGTTTTTTATCCGGTTTAACTTTAAAGTTGGCTTCACCAATCAAAAATACACTACGATCTTTACCGGTAAAGTTTTGCGGATATAAAAGTGTACTTTGTGAGTTCAGTTGTACCTGAGTTCCATCGGGTAGAGTGAGAGTCCTAATTTCAGCAGTAGGAATATATTGTTGAATAAGGTTTTCTTCTGCATCTTTACCGATTGTAGAAAGGTAAACGGAAGAAGCCGCTACTATAAATAAAACTGCAGCGACAGTCTGCCATATATGAATCGGTCGGATTGTTCTTTTCCGTTGTATGGGAGGTATTCCGGCATTCTTTTTCAAAAGTTCATAAGACTCCTGCATATCAGTTGCGGTTCCTCTTTTATGAGCCTCATCCCATAATTTTTGTAATGCTTCGTCTTTTTCGGAAGTATGCTCTTCATCTACCAGCCACTTGTAGAAATCTTGCTGAGTCGATTCCGGATAGTCGTTTCCGGTGAATAATGTTATTATTTTCTGAAAGTAATTCTTCATATTGAGGTATTAATGTTATAGCTGTTATATTAATACTTCAATTAACTAAGGCAGCTTACTTAAGGGAACAGCAAAAAAAATGCAAAAAAGATGATTTTTTTCATTTCAAGCAGAGTTAAATAGATGTGATGTTCCACTGTTCGTTTCGAAATATTTAGTTTATCGGCTATCTCAAGATTGCTCATATGCTTGAAACGACTCATTTCGAAAATCATTCTGCGTTGCTCCGGAAGGCGTTCGAGAACTAATTTGATGATTAGTTGAGCCTCTTTATAATAGATGGGGTTGAGTGTATCTTCTGATTGGAAAAGTTCGTCGATGAGAGTTTTTTCTATAATTTTCTCCTGATAAGCCAATTCTACTTTTTTGTGTTTGATAAAATTGAGAGTTGTACTTTTAGTAAGAGTATAGATATAAGGAGTCGGATTAGGAACTTCTGCCCATAATTCAGGCTTAGTCCATAGTTTAGTGAAAACATCTTGGGTAATATCCTTCGCGTCTTCTTCGGATTTAAGCAGCATTAGGGCGAAATATTTCACTACTGAATAATACTTCGTGAATATTGTTTCGAATTGTTGCGCTAAAAGTCTTTCGTCTTGATCTGGGGTCATCGGGTTAACAGATTATTGAAATCGAAAGACAAATGTAAACAAATTAAATTAAGATACGAAGAAAAAAGGAATAGTTTATAAAAAAGAAAAAAGATAGTGACACCATCCGGTCCGGATAGTGTCACTATATGGGTGGGATGCTGACACTATCGCAACAGGATAGTGTCACTATCTTAAAGTTAGTTTTTACCAGTTTCTTTTCACTGTACGGTAGCCATAACCGATGATTACCAGGAAGCAAATGAACGGCAAAATGAATGATACATTGACAGCTGGCATGGAAGCTATCTCTTTCATGTCAATAATACTTGCTTGTAACGGAGGAAGTACGGAACCTCCCAAAATAGCCATAATCAGACCGGCTGCTCCGAATTTGGCATCGTCTCCCATACCTTTCAATGCAATTCCGTAAATGGTAGGGAACATCAAAGACATACAGGCAGAAACCGCTACCAAACAATACAGTCCGAAGATATTCTGAAGGAAGATCGTTCCTAATGTGAAAATGCCTCCGAAGATGGCAAGAATCATGAGCAACTTTCCTGCATTGAGATAACGTAGAATGAAAGTACAGATAAAGCGGCTGATACAGAAAATAACCATCGCTACGATGTTGTATTGCTGGGACAGTACTTCCGCACTTTTTTCATCCATGCCATATTCCGGCGACATAAACAGGCGTGTACCATACTGAATGATAAAGGTCCAGCACATAATCTGAACACCCACATAGAAGAATTGTGCAATTACACCTTCCCGATAGCGTGTCTGGGTGAAAATACGTTTTAGCGTAGGAAAGAAATCTATTTTATGGTTCTGATCTCCATTCTTGGGCATTTTCACAAATCGTATCAGAAGCAGCATCGCCAGAATAACGAGTCCGATAATGAGATAAGGAGCTATCAGCACGGCAAGGTCACTTTCCTTGATGGCCTGAAATTCACTGTCGTTCAGCAAAGCGCGTTCATCGGTACCCATCGGATGCAGTTTAGCCTGAATAAATTGCATCGCCACGTACATTCCGAGCAGCGATCCCATCGGATTGAAAGACTGGGCGAGGTTCAGACGTCTTGTAGCTGTCTCTTCCGTTCCCATAGAAAGTATATAGGGGTTGCAACTGGTTTCCAGGAAGGAGAGTCCGCAGGTCAGAATAAAGTAAGCGATCAGAAACGGATAATACTCTCCTGTCATCTTGGCGGGAAAGAATAAGAAGGCTCCGAATGCATACAGGCCGAGTCCTAACAATACTCCGGCTTTATAGGAGAATTTGCGGATAAACATGGCAGCAGGGAAAGCCATGGCAAAATATCCTCCGTAGAAGGCTACCTGAACCATTGCCCCGTCGGTAGCGCTCATCCGGAAAATTTTGGAGAATGCCTTTACCATCGGGTTGGTAATATCGTTCGCAAATCCCCATAGTGCAAAGCAGGAGGTAATAAGTATGAATGGAATGAGATAGCTGATGCCATCCTTTGAGATAATAGACTGCTTGGTGTGTTTCATGGTTATTTCTTGTTATTTTAGGTATTATATAAATGGAACATTCTCTCCATGGGTCTCCATTTCTCAGCGGAACTCATTCCTGGAGCGGCCTGTTGGAAGATGGACATATATTCTTCCCATTCCTGCTGCCGGGGGAGAGTGTTCAGGCGTGTCATGGCTGTGCTCCAGTCAAAGTCGACGGGAGTTTCGACGATCATGAACAGACGGGTGCCGAGAATGTAGATTTCCATCTCAAGGATACCTACTTCACGGATTCCTGCAAGGATTTCGGGCCATGCCTCTGCCTGACTGTGCCTTTTCCGATACTCAGCTATTAACTCCGGAGAATCCCGTAAATCAAGGGTCTGGCAATATCGCTTGACAGGGACGTTGTAGGTTTTTACTTGATAACCAGTTTGAGGTGTTTCCATATCTTTCTTATTTTTCAGGGTAATATACTTGTGGTGTAACACTGCGACTTACTACCTCTCTGATTTCCCGGAGGCTGGATATTTCTCCTTTCGCCATTGCCTGAACCAGGATATTTCCCATTGCTGTGGCTTCTACCGGTCCGGCATAAACAGGGATGCCGAGTGCATTGGCGGTAAGTTGGTTGAGCAGTTTATTTTGTGAGCCTCCTCCGATAATGTTTAGCCGGTGAATCGGAGAGGGGAGGCAACGATTGAGCTGTGCTACTGCCTCGCGATATTTGGAGGCTAGTGACTGTAGTACGCATTTCACCATTTCTGCCTTGTTTCCGGGAACTTTAAGCGAATGATTCCGGCAGTAATTCAGAAGGGCCGTTTCCATATTTTCGGGGTTCATGAACTCTGCATCGTCCACGGGAATAATCGTGTCAATTTCTGCGTCCGCAGCTTGCGGAATAATCGTATCATAACTTTGTTCTTCACCACGTAGCTTCCATTCGCTCATCAAGCGTTGCAGAATCCACAGTCCGGTAATATTTTGCAGGAATCGGATGTGACCGCCTACGCCTCCTTCATTGGTAAATTGGGCTAGTCTCGCTTCTTCCGTTAATATGGGTTCATTCACTTCGACTCCCAGTAATGACCATGTGCCGGAACTGAGAAAGGCTACTTGACCTTCCGTTGCAGGAACGGCGGCAACAGCGCTGGCTGTGTCATGCGAGCCGACAGCGATAATATCGACTGAACCTAATCCTGTTTCACGACCTATCTCTTCTTTAAGTGTTCCTCTGACTGTTCCCGGCAGGATAATTTCTCCGAATAAGTGTTCGGGGAGTCCCAAAGCACGGATGGTGTCCATCGACCAGTTTCGTTGGCGTGCATCGAGCAGTTCGGAGGTGGAAGCTATGCAATATTCATTATTGGCTACTCCCGTCAGGTAATAGCTGAAGAGGTCGGGCATAAAGAGAAGCTGTTGTGCAACTTCTAATTGTACGTCCTGATTCTGTTGCATACTGTAAAGCTGAAACAGCGTATTGATAGACATTACTTGTATGCCTGTGCAGGCGTAATGCTTTTGTGCATCCAGTATTTGAAATGCCTTGTCCGGCATTCCGTCTGTTCGGGCATCCCGATAGCAGATGGGGTTGCCCAGTAAATTCCCTTTCTTGTCAATCAGACCGAAGTCTACTCCCCAGGTATCTATGCCGATTCCTTTGACATGATATCCCTTTTGTGCAGCAAGTTTCAGTCCGGTTTTCATATCTTCGAACAGGGCGGGAAAGTCCCAGTAAACATGATTTCCGAGTTTAATCTGCCGGTTGGTAAAGCGGTGTACTTCTTCTAATTCCAGCTTCCCCTGAAGAAGGGAGCCGGCGATGACCCGACCGCTTCCTCCTCCAAAGTCTACTGCTAAATATGTGTTTTTTGTGGTATCTTTCATGGTATTCCCGGATACTTATTTGGTTTTCTTTCCTAATACGTATATTTCCAGGTCTTCTATTTCTTCTGGTGTCAGTACGGAGTAATCGCCGCCGGACTGAACTATGATGCGGCAAGCCATTTCAAAGAAAGTAGCCCGTTCGTAAACTTGGTCGAAGTCTTTTCCGCATACTACTTGTCCGTGATTGGTCAGTAAGACGGAATTATGTTTCAGCATTGCTTCTACTACAGCTTTGGCCAATTCGGGAGATCCCGGTCGGTAGTAAGGAATCACGGGGATTTCCGATCCTACATGACAAGGAATTTCTGCCGTTACGTTGAAATTTGTCGGTTTGTTTTTCATGCAGGAGATGGCGGTGGCATACTCCGACTGGAAATGGAGTACTACATTTACATCCGGCCGTTCGCGGAGAACGCCAAGATGGAAAGTGCTTTCCATAGATGGTTTTACGCCATTCGTCGGTGTACCGCTGGCTATATTACAGATAGAAACTTTTTCTTTGGCAAGGGTAGGGACCCAGGAGCCTGTACCCGAAATCAGTGCTTCTTCTCCGATTCTCCAGGAAAGATTGCCGCTGCTGCAGAGCATTAATTTAGCATCTCCATAACGGTGTGCCTGTGCAAGAAACAGTTCGATGTGTTCGTTAGTTATCATAGTGTTTTTATTTAAGCCGTCATGTAGTGGAAGCTTGTTTTTGAAGACTGCTTCCACTATGGTACGGCAAAGTTAAATTTTTAAATTATATAGGACGAAGGATTCTTGTTTATTTATAGATAGGTCCGTAAGTTGTGCAAGCTCTGTAGTCTGCTCCTTCTTTGTCCATGCCGAATGCGTTCCATGCAGCCGGACGGAAAATTTCGTTTTCATCTACATTGTGCATACAAACAGGGATACGAAGCATAGAGGCAAGCGTAATCAGGTCTTGTCCGATGTGACCGTAGCTGATGGCTCCGTGATTAGCTCCCCAGTTGTTCATTACAGAATATACATCCTTGAAAGCGGATTTGTCACACAGACGAGGAACGAACCACGTAGTCGGCCATGTCGGGTCGGTACGCATATTCAGCTTCTGATGGATTTCCGGATCGATCTCAACAGTCCATCCTTCTGCGATTTGCAGGACAGGGCCCAAGCCTTTGATCAGGTTCAGACGCATCATAGTAACAGGCATTCCACCTTTTGAAAGGAAATTGGACGAGAAGCCGCCGCCACGGAAGTAATCGCGGTCTGCCGGATACCAGGTCGTTGCTTTGAGGCAGTTTTCTACGTCTGCATCAGTCAGGTTCCATGGTTCTTTCATGACAGGATTTCCTTCTGCGTCTAATGACTGGCCGGAACCGTCGAGTGTTGTTGCTCCGGAATTGATCAGGTGAATGATACCGTTAGCAGCCAAGCCGGTCAGTTCTTTACCGGTCACACGTTTTACGGCTTCAGGGCTCCAGTACGTACGTACATCAGAGAATATTTGTGCACGGTTGGTCAGCAAGTGTCCGAACAGCATGGCTACGCCATTGCAGGCATCGTTTTCGGTAGCCACTACGAATGCTTCACGAATACCGTTCCAGTCGAAAGAAGTGTTGAGCAGTGCTTCCGGATAGTCACCGTTAGGATAAAAGTCTGTCCATTGGCGTTGTCCCTGGAAGCCGGCAGCGATGGCATTGTGTCCCAAAGCTTCTTCCTTGAATCCCATTTCTTTCAGTTTCGGGTTTCCGGTCATCAGGTCACGCATGATGATCATCATCTTCACGACAAATTCCCAGTCAGCATCTTTTTGTTCGCGGTTTTTGCGTTTCTCCGGGCGGTTCTTGAAGTCGTCGCCTTCATTCACTTTACAGTATTTTTCAGTCCATGCCATTGCTTTGGCATATTCTTCGTGGTCATAGATGCCTTCTTCCATGCGACGGATGATTTCTGTCAGGTCAATTGACTCATTGCGCATTCCCAGATATTCCTGGAAGAAGTCGGGGTTGACGATAGAGCCGGCGATACCCATTGATACACTGCCCATTGACAGATAAGATTTGCCTCTCATCGTTGCTACTGCCTGTGCGGAACGTGCAAAACGAAGAATTTTTTCTGCTACGTCTTCAGGGATTGTATTATCATCGAGGTCTTGTACATCGCGTCCGTAGATACCGAATGCGGGAAGTCCTTTTTGTGCGTGTCCTGCCAATACGGCTGCAAGGTATACTGCTCCCGGACGTTCGGTTCCGTTGAAGCCCCAGACAGCTTTCGGGTAATGAGGATTCATATCCATTGTCTCCGCACCATAGCACCAGCAGGAAGTAACGGTGATAGTGGACCCTACGCCTTCTCTTTCGAATTTCTCTGCGCAAGCAGCGCTTTCGGCTACCCGACCGATTGTACTGTCGGCAATTACACATTCTACAGGACTTCCGTCGCCGTTTTTCAGATTATTGCTGATTAACTCAGCTACTGCTTTGGCAAGGTTCATTGTCTTTTCTTCAAGGCTTTCACGAACGCCGCCCTGGCGACCGTCGATGGTGGGACGAATCCCGATTTTCGGATACTTTTTCATGGTTTCTTAATTTTTTTGTTATTTAGTGGTTAATATCTGTGCTGAGCTGTGCTGCCGATGCGGCAAAAAAAATCACAGGGACTTTCGGAGTCTTACTTCGGTAGGCAGGTACTTTTGTATCGGGACATTGTTCAGGACAAAGTTTGCCGCTTCATTTCCCATCATTTCCCAATCAATACTCAATGAAGTAATTCCTTCGTCGATCACTTCGTAAGAAGGAATATCATTGTATGCCAACAGACCGAAATCTTTTCCGCATTTCAGTCCTTCCAGTCTTCCTTGTTTCACAACCTTCACTACATCTTGTTGCTTGATGGCTATGTAGACTACTCCTTTGCGTACGGTCAGATTCTCGATATCTTCCTGAATTTCGCATAAAAATCCTTGTTCCTCACAAAAACGGGTAAAATACTCTTTACTGCTTTGGGGATGCTTCAGATTTTTAGAGAATAACAGAACAAGTTGTGGATAGTGCCGTAGTCTCTCCTTCAGCATGAGTAATGCCTGATAGAAAGCTTCATCAAAATCCTGGCAGATATAAGAATACTTTTCTTTCTCGAATTTACCGAAGTCAAGAAGCAATAATTTTGTTGGATGAATCTTATTGAGAACCATACTGAATTTCTCATTATCGAAATTCATCACTATGTATTTATTATATTTTCCGACAGATTCGCGGATAATGGTATTGAAAAGCCGTTCATTATATTGATGAAACAGCAAGTCTACTTTGTAATTAATAGGCAGATGTTTGACGAAACTATTGTAAAGGGCTTCTTTAAAAGGAGTGTACTGGTCGAGCAGGAGCAGGACGTTGGTCACCTGACTGGTTACATAATATCCTTTTCCCGGAGTTGAATCGATCAGTCCCCGTTCGCGCAAATCAAGAAAAGCCTTGAAAACGGTATCGCGTGATACTCCATATTCTGCGCTTAATTGATTGATGGAAGGCAAAGAATCTCCTTCACGAAATTTTTTCATGGAAATCGCCTGGCTTAGTGTATCTGCTAATTGCGTAACCTTGCTGGACTGTTGACCGAATGTTTTCTTTTTATCAGTTCGTCTCATACTGTTATAATATAAATGACTGTGCTGAGCTATGCTGCTGCAAAGAAAGGAAATTTATTCAGAAGTAGAGAACTATTTTAATATGTTCTATAGCAGGAAATAAAAAAAATCCCCTTCGGCGAACCGAAGAGGATTTATAGCTTTTTCCAAATTTCTTGTTAGGAACCTGCCGAAATTTATTCAGCAGCAGCTTCTGTTGCAGCAGCTTCTTCAGCCGGAGCTTCAGTTGCTTCTTCTGCAGGTGCTTCAGCAGCAGCTTTTTCAGCAGCTTCAGCAGCTTTCTTTTCAGCGAGTGCTTTTGCTTTCACTTCGTTGATCTTCTTTTCTGCTTCCATACGTGCTTTAGCTTCAGCTTTCTTTTCTTCGTCTTGTTTAGTTTTCAAAGCAGCCAGACCTGACTGTTTGTTGTTCTTCCAAGCTTCGAATTTAGCTTCTGCTTCTGCTTCTCCGAATGCGCCTTTTGCAACACCGCCAAGAAGATGTTTCTTCATGTAAACACCTTCACGAGAAAGGATATTACGTACAGTGTCACTTGGTTGTGCACCTTTCAGTACCCATGCCAATGCAGCGTCGAAATTCAAATCTACTGTAGCAGGATTGGTGTTAGGGTTGTAAGTACCAATCTTCTCAATAAATTTACCATCACGTGGTGCTCTGCTGTCTGCAATTACAATTGAATAAAACGCGTAACTTTTACGTCCGTGTCTCTGCAATCTGATTCTAGTTGCCATTTTTAATAATTGTTTTTAATTAATGATTTGAATTATGCTACTAACTCGTAATAGCGGGCGCAAAGATACGGCTTTTCTTTTGATTGACAAACTTTTCCTTTCTTTTTCTTATGAATACCTCCTCGGATACCGGAACAGGATAGCGAGCAGGGCGCAGGCTCCCATCGTAAACGGATAATAGAGATTGCCGATGATGCTGATAGGAGAGATGTTGGCCAATCCGGCAGCGATCAGCATTTGTGCCCCATAGGGTATGATGCCTTGTATCAGACAGGAGAATGTATCCAGGATACTGGCTGTTTTTCTCCGGTCGAGATGGAATCTCTTTGCAATATCCTTTGCAATCGGCCCTGTTGTGATGATGGCAATCGTATTGTTGGCAGTGCATAGGTTGGCGATACTTACCAGAGCGGCGATACTCAGTTCCGCACCACGCTTGCCGTTGACGTGACGGGTCAGTTTTTTGATAATGAAATCGATGCCTCCGTTATAACGGATTGTTTCGAGCATACCGCCTGCCAGTAATGTGATAATAATCAATTCACCCATGCCTGTGATACCCGTACCCATTGCTCCAAACCAATCGAATACGTCAAAACTCCCGGTAGCTATGCCGATGATACCGCTGGTCAGGATACCTATTATTAATACCAGCATCACGTTCATTCCGGCAATGGCTGTTCCCAGTACTATTATATAAGGTATGACTTTTATCCATTCGATAGTCTGTACTTGCGCGGGTGCAGTGATGGATAGTCCTTGAAAAATATAGATTCCCAGTACGATAATCGCTGCCGGAACTACAATCATGGAATTTACCCGAAACTTATCACGCATCACGCATTCCTGAGTTTTGGTTGAGGCAATGGTAGTATCGGATATAAACGACAGGTTATCTCCAAAGAAAGAACCTCCGACAACGACTGCTACCATAAACGGAAGGGCAATCTCTGTCTTTTCGGCCAGACCGACAGCAACCGGAGTAAGGGCTACAATCGTCCCTACGCTGGTTCCGATGGATAATGAGATAAAACAGGCAGCAATGAATATCCCGGCCAATAGCAAATTATCAGGTAGGATATGCAGTGTCAGATTGACGGTTGCATCAATGGCTCCCATCTGCTTGGCGCTTTGCGCAAAAGCTCCGGCAAGGATGAATATCCATATCATCAGAAGGATATTCTTGTTGGCAGCTCCTACAGAGAACTGGTAGATTCGCTGGTCGAGCTTCAATCCCGGTGTGATGGCAATTGCGTAACAGGAAGACACGAGGAAAGCCACCGTGATGGGTACTTTATAAAAGTCATTAACAAGAATGGAAGTTACCAGATAAAGGCAGAGAAAGACGAGTAACGGACTCAGTGCCCACCAGCTGCCATGACGTTCTTTATGTATTTTTTCTTCAGTCATAAATTGATATTGTGGTATATATTCGAACTGCAAAGATAGTAAGGAAACACATAAGTACGATAAAAGGCTCAAATTTTCATCTTTTCTTTTTCCGTTTTAGCTCTTTCTTTTTCCGCTTCGGAAATTAAATTCCGGTTCTTTTTTCTTCTTTCCGTTACTTTCGTGCCGTTGACAACGTAACTAATGTAGAATAGAATGACAACAACTAATTTTTCATTGTGTATTTTTTGTCTCTGCCTGCTCACATCGTGTGGCAAAGGTGAGAAAAAAACAAACGACCCTATACGGGTAAAAGTGGCGGAAGCGGAAATGCTGGTTCCTTCTGCCGAACGTGAATTTTCATTCATTTCCAAACCATTCAAGGAGACCGAACTCTCTTTTCGGGTGGGCGGACCGATTGACCGTTTCGAAGTGTATGCGGGTAATTACTATCATCGGGGAGACATCATAGCTGAAATCGATTCCCGTGATTTTCGTATTCGTAAGGAACGTGCGGAAGCTATTTATCATCAGGCAAAAGCTGAGTTTGAGCGAATCAAAGTATTGTATGAGAAAAACAACCTGTCCGCCAGTGCCTATGAAAAAGCACGTGCAGACTATACTTCTGCTAAAACTGCTTATGAAACAGCCGTAAATGAACTTGAAGATACGAAACTTATTGCTCCTTTTGACGGATATATAGGGGAAGTCTATATTGAAAAATATCAGGATGTGAAAGCGACTCAGTCTGTCGTCTCTTTTATCGATATCACTCAGTTGAAGATAGAAGCGTATGTTACTCAGGAGATCGCATTTCAAGCGAAGGAAATCAAGGAAGTGGGGATTCGTTTTGATGTTCGTCCCGAAGCAGTATATCCGGCTAAAGTGGTAGAGGTTTCAAAGAGTACGACGCGCAATAATCTTTCTTTCCTGATGACGGCGTTGCTGCCCAACAAACAAGGAGAATGGCCGGCCGGTATCTCAGGAAAAATGTTGTTGGACCTTCCTTCTACATCATCTGTTCCTATGGTGACCGTTCCGCAAACGGCTCTTAATCATCGTCCCACTGAAGGAGACTATGTATGGATGGTGGATCAAACGACAGGACAAGTCGTGAAGAGAAAAGTCGTTTTAGGCGAATTGCTTCCCAATGGAAAAGTAGAAGTGAAAGGCGGATTACAGGCAGGAGATAAAGTAGCGGTGAGTAAATTACGTTTTCTTTCGGACGGAATGCCTGTAGATATCATTTCTCAGAAAGAAAAAAGGGCGGTTACCGCTCAAAAGTAAGTAGAAGAATATGAAGTTGGTAAAATATTTCTTGCAGAAGAAGTCGGTGACTATTCTGCTGTTGATATTAGTGCTGGGAGGAGGATTGTTTTCTTATGTCAAGATGGGAAAACTGGAAGATGCTCCGTTTACTATCAAACAGGCATTGGTGATGACTCCATATCCGGGTGCTTCCCCTTCCGAAGTACAATCTCAGGTGACGGATGTATTAGAGGAATCGATACAGTCATTAGGCGAATTATATTATCTGAAAACTGAAAATCGGGCAGGTTTATCCAAGATCACGGTGTATGTAAAGAAAGAAATCCGTGCAGATGAGATGCAGCAGTTGTGGGATAAACTTCGTCGGAAGGTCAATGATGTACAGTCGAAACTTCCTGCAGGAGCCGGTCCTTCAGTGGTGAATGATGATTTCGGTGATGTGCTGGGTGTCTTCTATGGTCTGACGGGTGAAGGATATTCATATCGGGAACTGGAAAATCAGGCGAAGCTTATCAAGAATGTACTGCTCAGGGTGAAGGATGTGGCAAAAGTGGAGATTTATGGTGTGCAGTCTCCAACGATCGATGTCATTCTTAATCCTTCCGTTATGGCACGGAGTGGAATTACGACTACGGATATTTCACGTGCCTTCGATGCACAGAACAGGGTGGTGGATGCCGGAGGGATTGATGCCGGCGTAAACAGAATACGGATTGAATCTACCGGTAATTTTTATTCTCTGGATGATATCCGGAATATGACTATCGTATCGCGTACAGGAGAGCATTTCCGGCTGGCTGATATTGCAGAGATCCAGGAGAGTTATCAGACGCCTCCAAGTAACAAAATGCGGATTGACGGGCAACCTGCGGTGGGTATTGCTATTTCTACGACGCCCACAGGAAATGTTGTCGATATGGCAGAGGCGGTAAAACGGGAGATTGACCATTTTGCAGAGACAATGCCCGAAGGTTTTGAGCTGCAGACGATTTATGATCAGGGTTATGAATCGGCAGTGGCCAATCAGGGATTTATTCTGAACCTGATCATATCTGTGGTAACGGTAGTAGCTATTCTGTTGTTTTTTATTGGATTCAAGAATGGTATTCTGATTGGCAGCGGATTGGTGTTTTCTATCTTTGCTACCTTGATTGTGATGCTTTCGCAAGGAATCGCCTTGCAACGTATGTCACTTGCTGCCATTATCATTGCTATGGGAATGCTGGTAGATAATGCCATTGTGGTCTCCGATTCGGCATTGGTCAATATGCAGCGGGGAATGCGGAAGCGGGTAGCCATATTGCGGGCCTGTTCTTCAACTTCGTTGCCCCTGTTGGCGGCGACAGTCATTGCGATTCTAACTTTTTTACCTATATATTATTCGCCGCATATTACCGGCGAGTTGCTGTCATCCTTAGTTGTAGTTATCGGCGTTTCGCTGATGTTCAGTTGGGTCTTTGCGCTGACGCAGACTCCTTTCTTTATTCAGGAGTTTGTCCGTCGGCCAAGACCCAACGAACTTAAGGCGGCTCTTTTTGCAGGCAAGTATTACGATAAATTTCGTTCTGCATTGAGATGGGTGATTCGTCACCGGTATGCAACGATTGGATGTATGGTCATTATGCTGGTATTGTCGGCATGGAGTTTCAAGTTCATTCCGAAGGTTTTTGTTCCCGCTTTGGATAAGCAGTATTTTACATTGGATATGTGGCTGCCCGAAGGGACACGGATTGAAGAAACAGATAAGATGGTGATGGATATGGCAGAGTATATCCGCGGACAGGGAGAAACGGAAATGGTATCTACTTATGTAGGACGAACTCCGCCGCGTTATTACTTGTCAAACGTTTCCTTTGGACCTCAATCCAACTATGCACAAATTTTGGTGAAATGCAAGACTTCGAAACTTTCCCGTCAGCTGCATGCCCGTTTGCAGGACTCTGTTTCGTTGAGGTTTCCCGAACCGTTGATTAAAGTAAATAAATTCGAGTTGAGCCCGTTGACAGAAGCGGTGATCGAGGCTCGTTTCCTCGGACCGGACCCTGCTGTACTCGATTCACTGGTAGGGCAGGCCATTGAGATAATGCGACGAAATCCTAAAGTTGCGGATGCCCGAAACGAATGGGGGAATATGTCGATGGTTATCCGTCCGGTATATGATCCTGTGAAGGCCGGAGCATTAGGGATTACAAAAGCTTCGATGATGGAATCGGTAAAATCAATTAATGATGGTTTGCCTGTCGGTGTCTATCGGGATAATGAGAAAAAAGTTCCCGTTCTTTTGAAATCGGGTAATGTGGATATAACGGACGCCCATTCTTTGGGAGACTTTTCGATATGGAATGGAGAAAGGTCGGCTCCGCTTTCACAGGTAACGGAACGGATAGAGACAACCTGGGAGTTTCCACAGGTGAGAACTTATAACCGTCAGTTGTCAATGGCTGCAATGTGTGGCGTGAAACCGGGGCATACGATGGCGGAAGTACATGGAGAAATCCGGAAAGAAATAGAGAATATCCAGCTTCCCGAAGGATATACTTTCTTTTGGGATGCCCAGTATAAAGATCAGGGTGAAGCGATGCAGGCCATTGCTAAATATTTCCCGTTGGCATTCCTTGCATTAGTGGTTATCCTGGTAGGGCTGTTCGGTAATTTCCGTGAACCGGTTATCATTCTTTGTGTCCTGCCCCTGTCTTTGATAGGTATTGCGGTAGGGATGCTCTTGACAGGTTTCGATTTCGGTTTCTTTCCGATAGCCGGTTGGCTGGGGTTGCTTGGAATGATAATCAAGAATGTGATTGTACTGATTGATGAAATCAATGTGCAGCATCGTAGTGGAATTGATCTGTATACCTCTATTATTGAGGCTACGGTTTCCCGAACCCGTCCGGTATTGATGGCGGCAACCACCACCATCTTCGGTATGGTCCCGCTATTGTTTGATGTCGCTTTCGGCGGAATGGCTGCGACTATTATTTTCGGACTGACGTTCGCTACGGGGTTGACCTTGTTTGTCACGCCTGCATTATATTCAATGTTTTATAAAGTAAAAGGAAAATAAAGATGAAAATAAGGATATATAGCTTGTTATTGTGTGTTTTTACTTTTGGATCTTTATCTGCTTTAGCCCAGCAAAGTCCTCTTCTTGAAAAGTACCGGACTATGGCATTGGATTACAATCACGACCTGAAAGCGGCTGAGAAGAATATAGCTGCCAGTATGGAAGTGGAAAAATCGGCACGGGCAGATTTGAAACCGAAACTTTCCGGAGCGGCCAACTTTCAGTATACGGATAATCCGTTGGAATTGACTCTGGATGTTCCTTCTTTAGGATTGTCAAGAACAGTGGAAGGGAAGCAACTGAACTATGGTGGTTCTCTTTCCATTCTGCAACCGGTCTATACAGGGGGACGCGTGCTGGAATCTATTCGGATGGCACAACATCAGCAATCATTAGCCGCCAATCAGGCAAAGGCTTTGAATGACGCTGTTTGCTATCAGACGGATATTCAATACTGGAGTGCCGTAGCCCGGCAGGAGATTGTGACTGTTGCCGAAGATTTTCGTAACTCAATAGCCGCTTTGGTTAAAACAATCAAAGAAAGGGTAGAGGTGGGGCTTGTTGATCCGCAAGACTTACTGATGGCGGAAGTAAAACTGAACGAAGCGGAATATCAGCTGCTCCAGGCACAAAGTAATTTTGAAACAGGACGGATGGCATTGAATTCTATGATTGGTGTCCGGCTGGAACATCATACGGAACTGGATTCGCAGATACCGGTGGTGGTTGTCGATGATTCTACGTGGTTGTCTACCGGTATGGCACGTCCTGAAATTCAGATGGCTTATGACCGGATTCGTATGGCCGAGAGTACGAAAAAGTTGAATGATTCACAGTTCAAACCTCAGTTTTATGTGGGAATAGACGGGAGTTACTCTTCTCCCGGATATAATTTCAAGAAAGATCTGGATCCCAATTATGCTGTTTATGCAAAAGTCTCAGTACCTATTTTTGAGTGGGGGAAGCGTAAAAGTGAGAAGCGTGCTTCCTCTTTTCGGGTAGGTATGGCAGAAGATAATCTGAATAAAGTGGTGGATCAGGTTGAACTGGAAATAGGGGTGGCACGTAAAGCCCTGTCACAAGCCATTGAACGAGTTCGTTTGAGTGAAAGCTCACTGGCGAAGGCAGAAGAGAATGAAGCGAAAGCAATAGAACGTTATAATGAAGGAAAGGTATCAGTGGTAGAAGTGATTGATGCGCAAACCTATCGGCAGACATCGCAGGTGAATTATGTGCAAGCCAAAGCTGCGGCACAAGGACACTATTCGGAGTTAATAAAAGCGCTCCACGGATATGATTGTCGATAAAAAGCACTAACTTTGTATGAAAAGAGCCAACTGTATGAATGTAAAGTTGAACACCTTATTATATATAGCGCTGTTTTCAGGATTGGGTATATTCTCTTTCCTGTTGTTGATAAATTATGCAACCTTCTCTGATCGGGTTGCCGATATATTACATTCAGTCAGTACACTGGGGTTCTTTATACTGGCTTTTAATGTGCTGGGATATGCTACCATCAGGTTGAGTTCATGGATCGATAATCAGTATGCATTGAATCTGCATCGGCGTTGGAAGTTGGTTTCAGTCTATATTATCGTAATGGGGATGTTTCTTTTGCTGAACTACGGTTTAATGGTAACTGCCAAGTTGTTGGCAGGAGCTTCTTATCCGTTTACGTTTCCCAACGGAGGTTGGCGGATTCTTATTACCGTATGGCTGGTAGAGCTTGTCATCCTTGGATTGTTGTTGGCCAATCGTTCTATGCGGAATACGTTAAGATTACAACAGAAAGCGGCTGCCTTGCAAAAAGAGAATAATACGGCACGCTACACTGCTCTACAGAATCAGTTGAATCCTCACTTCTTGTTTAACAGTCTGAATACTTTGATTTCTGAGATTCGCTACAATCCGGCTAATGCGGAATTGTTCACCCAGCATCTTTCGGATGTGTATCGCTATATTCTTCAGTGTCAGAATCAACGGCTGACAACATTGCGGGAGGAACTGGATTTTCTGAACTCTTATATTTTTCTGCATAGGGTTCGTTTGGGTGATTGCATTCATATTGACAACCGTATTCCGAAGACTTGTATGGAGGCTCAGTTGCCTCCGCTTACTATTCAATTGTTAGCGGAGAATGTAATCAAACATAATGTCATTCATACGGGAAAGCCGATGACTATCGAACTTTTTTACATGGAAAAGGAACGGGAACTGATTGTCAGAAACCGGATACAAACTAAAAAAACAGTGATAACTTCCGGAATGGGACTTAAGAACCTTTCTGCCCGATATATGTTGTTGTGCAACCGTGACATTGTGGTAGAAAATGACCGGAAAGAGTTTACCGTAAAAATACCTTTGCTCTATGAATAAGATAAAAGCAGCCATCATAGAAGATGAAATTCCGGCAGCCCGCCTGCTGAGGGATACGTTATTGTCTCTTCGTCCCGATTGGGAGGTACAGTTATTGCCCGGTAATATTGAAGAGGCAGTAGAATGGTTCGGGCAGCATCCTCATCCGGATATCCTGTTTCTGGATATTCAGTTGACGGATGGCAATTCTTTTCTTTTTATAGAACAGGCGCATCCGGAGAGTATGATTGTATTTACTACAGCTTATGATGAATTCGCCGTGCGTGCTTTCTCTGTGAATAGCATTGACTATCTTTTGAAACCGATTCATGAAGACCGCCTGATGCAGACCATTCATCGTTTTGAAGGATTGACAAAGAATTACATCCATGATTTCAATCAGGAAAGCCGGATGCTGGAAATATTGCAGCAACTTTCTTCTGCACAGGAGACCTCCGTCCCTGCACAGAAAAAGTATCGTACCCGTTTCCTTATTTCCGGCGGCGAGAAACTTTTCACCTTACAGGTGAGTGATATCGCCTACTTTTATTCGGAGAATAAGCTCACCTTTGCCGTGACTCATAAGAATCGTGAGTATCTCATCGATCTGGCATTAGACCGATTGAGCGAACAACTCGATCCGGATCATTTTTTTCGGACGAATCGTCAGACATTAGTCTGTATTGATGCCATTCAACGTATTGAATCCTATTTTTTAGGAAAAGCAGTCGTTCATGTACAACCACCTTTCAAAGATAAGATAGTGGTGAGTAAAGACAAGATGGCTTCATTCAGAATGTGGCTGAATTATTAGCTGTTTTGTAATCTTCCAAAGGGGAGTTGATCCCCTTTTTTATAGTAACACAATACGTTTTTGCATGATAGCTGTCAGTTGTGCTTTTAACTGACGGGCGTTGATAGGCTTCGGCATATATCCGTCGAAACCACTTTCCATCACCCGTTGCTCGTCCGAAGCGTATGCAAAAGCCGTAATGGCAATAATCGGTACTTTGGCTGAGTATTTACGGATCTCTTTGGTTGCTTCATACCCATCCAGAACAGGCATATTGATATCCATCAATATAATTTGCGGATTATGTTCTTTGAACATATTTATAGCTTCTTGACCATCCCAGGCATGAATCAGATGATAATCAAACTTTAGAATTGACTCGAATAACTTATAGTTGCTTTCATTATCTTCAGCAATCAGGATCACCAGCTTATCCTTTTCAATGGTAATGGTTTCTACCTCTTTTGGCAGGGCCTTTTCTACAGTTTCTGCTTGTTTGTAGGGTAATGTGAACCAGAATGTAGAGCCGTTCCCTTCTTCTGATTCCACTCCGATTTTGCCTCCCATGTGGTCAACGATTGTCTGGCAGATCGAGAGTCCCAATCCCGTACCTTGTGCAAAGGAATTTAATTTGATGAAACGTCCGAAAACACTTTCTTGTTTATCTTGGGGGATGCCGCAACCTGTATCACTCACATAGAAATATAATTCATCGTTTTGACGTTCGTACCCAAACCGGATACTGCCCCGAACGGTGAATTTAATGGCATTAGTCACCAGATTAATAATTAGCTGGGATAGTCTGTTCTTTTCTATATGTGCAAAACAAGGTTCTGCGGGAGCTACGAATTCCAGCTTTACGGCATCCGACTTAAGTTTCAGTTGACAACTGTTCTCCAAATCTTTCATTAAATCATTGATTTCAACATTGGAATAGTGCAGATCCAATGTTCCTGCCTCTATTTTTGATAAATCAAGGATGTCACTGATCAGTTGCAACAACAACGTATTATTGTTTTCAATGATACTGACGTATTCTTGCTTTTCCTCTTCTTCCTCAGTGGATGCCAATATACCGGAGAAACCGACGATGGCGTTTAGAGGAGTACGAATTTCATGACTCATATTGGCAAGGAAGGCGGACTTCAGGCGATTGGACTCTTCGGCACGGTCTTTGGCATTGATCAGTTCCAGTTCCATCTTTTTACGTTCGGTGATAACAAGTGAAGAACCGACCAAAGTCAGTGGTTTGCCGTTCTCGTCCCGAGTTTCAACGGCAGCCTGAGCTTCCACCCATTCTATTCTATGGAATCCTTTTTGTGTACTGACTATACGATATTCTTCTTTTACTTTTTCCGAATAGCCTTCTATTAAGTTCTGATAAGCTTGTTCTACGCGTTTCCGGTCTTCTTTAAATATTTTGGAGAAGTATTGATGGTCGGGCACTGCCAGTTGTTCTTCGGCAATGTCTTTTCCTTGTGTACTAAGTTCTATCGGTTTATTGATGTCACATAAAATCGTTTTACTCCGCAAGTCCCATTTCCACGGCACGATATTAGCTACATCAAGTGACATGGCGAGCTTATTGTTGATGGTGCTTAGTTTTTGCTGTGCTCTGTGCAGTTCTGTACTGTCCAGGCAGAATACATCAATCATCTTGTTTTGCCGATTTGCTTTGAGTACTATATCATAGAACGTATCTATTTTTTTGAAATAATAGGGAAAGGTTATCACTTTATTCTCCGACAAAGCTATTTGAGTGAAGTGCAGGAAGTCCGGCATTGAGTCCGGGAATATTTCACTCGCATTTTTTCCGACAACTTCCTCTTTGCGGAAGAAGTTCTTCTCAAAGTGCGCATTCACATTGCGGTATATTAATTCTACAGGAATACCATTTTTGTCAGTAATCACTTCTTCCTGCATATAGAGAATCGGCATATTATTAACCAGGTTTTTATAATTTGCCATTGCGTCAATCTCTTTTTGCTGTGCTTTTTTTATAATATTCAGATTATGAATACGATAGAAAAATAATAATACTAATAATAGAAGGGAGAGGAATGTTCCTATGATAAAGTACCTGTTCTGTTCCCAAAAGGTGAGCGGTTTGTTTAGAAAATGTGTGTTTGGCGGACACATGGAGGGGGAATATCCTTTTCGGAGTAAAATGGTATAATTAATGATGGGGGCACCATCTGATGGCATATAGAAGGGGATTTCCCGTGCCTGCTTTCCTCCAAGAATATCGGTAATAGTATGAATTAACTGTTGGTTATAATGTTTTTGATTATAGGTATAGCCCCCTATCATACCTCCATTCTCCTCAGTAATGTCAGCCATATTGAGGGTAAAGATAGGAGCGGTAGTTGTCACAATGAATTTATGGGCATTGGAAACCAAGGAGGTATTTCCTGCAAATGTGGTTTTATAGAACCAGGAGGCGAATAGTATCCCTGTTGTATTTGGATCGATGAAATACAATGAATCCAGCAACTGGTTCGTTGTCATTTTTTGCGGAGTGATGAATTGATATTCAATGTCCGGATCTATAGTTTTCAACTTGTTCTGTATCTCCACACTGTTGGTTTGATTAATCTGTCGTTCGTCACCGATAAAGATAAATTTCTTCATATCGGGGACTATATGGGATACCAGTTGTATATTTTCCTGAAGATAAAGATTAGAGTATAGGAGCACCAGGTTATATGGATCCGCCAGTTGGGTGAGTGGTATACGGTCGGCTTTTGCAATCGGTTGCTTATATATATAGGCTTCTTGCGGGCCTATATAGTTTTCTTCCGAACATAGTATAATAGGAATATCTCCCCATAGCTCCCTATATTCATCACGTAGTAATAAAGCCGGATTTCCCAATAATACCAGTAAACGCGGGCGATGTTTGCTGTATTTTTGAGCGATAAGATTCTCGAATTCTTCCAGGATAGTATCGTTATCAATCATCAGCGTATTCATATTCTCCGCATATAAAGCTATTTTAGGATCCCTCTGTACATATTCCGATATGGCAGAAATCATCCGGTTACTCCAGGGAGTAGATTCAGCATAAGAATTGATACATAAAATGTAACTTGAAATATCTATGTGGTCTCTTTGCGCTAAAATAGGGGTGATAGATACGAAACATAGAAAAAACAGTAGCAGATGTTTTTTTATATTCATGAAAAACTATTGTTTGTGTTCGATATAATAATTATGTTTGATTTGATACGGACAAAAGTAGTAAAAACAATCTGAAAAACACCAATATCCAATCAAAAAATAAATGATAGGTCAGAGAATCTCATATTCAGCCTTATAAGGGTGCGTAAACCAAAAACGAGAACCGACTCCCAGTTCGGATTCGACTCCGATATTGCCGCCGAGATGCTCTATGATACTTCTGCAAATTGACAGTCCCAGTCCAGTTCCTTTTGAGAAAGAATTCAGTTTTACAAAACGTTCGAATACTTGTTCCGCTTTTTCCGGAGCGATGCCCATACCTGTATCTGTAACGGAGAATTCTATTTCCTGTCTGTTCTCTATTATGTGATATTCAAGGAGGATTTGCCCCTTCGTCGTAAATTTGAGAGCGTTATTTATAAAGTTAGTGATCACCTGCATTAAACGCTTTTTGTCTGTATAAATATAGTAATCAGGTAGACCAGGAACGAGTAAAACGGGTACTGCCTTGTCTTCTTTGATATCATAATTACGCATAATATCCTCACAAAAGCTTTTGATATTCAGATAGTCCATCGTGAATTCAAGAGTTCCGGCTTCTATTTTTGATAAATCCAGAATATCTGATATTAACTGCAATAGCAACTCCGTATTCTCTTGCATGATAGCAATGTATTCCTGCCGTTCATCTTTGTTGTCCGAGTCGACAAGGAGGCTTGCAAAGCCGACAATGGCATTCAGTGGAGTGCGGATTTCATGGCTCATGTTGGCTAGAAAGGCAGATTTTAAACGGTCCAGGTTTTCCGCTTTTTCCTTGGCTATTCTCAATTGTTCTTCAACGTTTTTCTGATGATCGATATCGACACTGGTAATGACGTGTGCCATTTGACCGTCTATCCAGGCAAATGCCGCACTGAATACGCGAAACCAGCATTTATCAAATGGGCGTTGATAATCCCAGGAATATACTTTGGTAGGTTGTCCTTCTCCGTCAATCAGGTGTTTCTTAGGACAGAAATCGCATTCACCTGTTTTATCCGCATAGAGTGCTTCCCAGCATTTCTTTCCTTCAAAATGTCCGATGCCGCCATACGGAGCTGCCATCGATTCATTGGCATACAGCATATCGTGAGAATCAAAAGAGTTGACATAAATGTCTACTCCCATATTATTCATAATGCTACTCAATGTTTTACTTGCTCGCACTTCTCTTTCTTTATATTCTCTGACTGCAATTTCTTTGGAGAGTGCCCCCAATACAAGATCGGCCATCTGCAATGCTTCATCCGTGAAAGAAGTGTGCTTCTCTTTTCTATCTGCAAATCCTATAAATCCGATAATTTTTCCTTCCGAATCTTCAAATTGCTGAATCAGCAGAGAGTTTACTTGATAGAAGTTTATGACAGCAATATCATTGGAAGGTGGATTCTCGTTTTTGTTGGCATAAAAAGGGAGTTTTCTGTTCCTTATATAATCCAGATGCTGTTCCGTCATTTCGTTTATTTCAAAGCGAGGTCTTAAAAAATCGTTTTCATTTCCAACGGTTTCTTTTAAATAGAAATAGCGAAAACCATCTGTTTGATAAACAAATCCTCTTTTGAACCCATAGTAATTACAAATATCTGTCAGCGATTCTATGATTTTTGCTTCGATAGTTTCATCACTATTCAATCGTTCTAAAGAATGAAGTAGAAATGCACTGAACTCCTTTTTCTCTTTGTTCATATACTGTTTATGCCTTAGTTTTAGATACGTTACATCTGTATCAATCCTCTTCAAGTATTCAAGCCGCTAATATACAAACTTTTAGGAAAGGGAAGGCGTTGGAGGGTGTTTTTGTGGTAGTCTGTTCTTCTCTATTTTAATACGAAAACAGAAAGCGTATGAGGGTGACTTATGTTATATTTAGATAGGCTGGGGGGAGCAGCTTAAAAAGAGATATGTGATGAAATGTGCTATCGAGTCATAGATTTGCTTGAAATTCTAATTTTCTACAGAATTCTCTATTAAATTTGCATAATCTTAAATAATCAGCCAATGAAACTATTGATAATAGAGGATGAACGTGAACTGTCGGATAGCATTGTAAGCTTTTTGAATCAGGAAGATTATCTGTGTGAACAGGCATTTACATTTTCCGAAGCTACAATGAAAGTCGGACTTTATGAATACGATTGTATTTTGTTAGATCTGATGTTGCCGGGAGGAAGTGGACTTGATATCTTGCGGAAAATAAAGAAAGAGACTCCACAGACGGGCGTGATTATTGTGTCTGCAAAGGATTCTGTGGATGATAAGATTGCAGGACTTAAGATTGGGGCTGATGATTACCTTGCCAAACCTTTTCATTTACCGGAATTAAGTATGCGCATCTTTGCATTGCTTAGAAGAAAGTGCTTCGCAAATAACAATATACTTCACAGTGGACCGTTAGAGATAGACTTGTTAGGCAAAATGGTAAGTATCGGAACCGTGAAGCTCGACTTGACCAAGACAGAGTATGAATTGTTGTTATTCCTGATAGAGAATCGTAAACGGGTCGTTTCTAAAAGTGCATTGGCGGAGCATTTAAGCGGAGATATGGCAGATATGATGAGTGATTTCAATTTTGTATATGCCCATATTAAAAATCTGAAAGCAAAGCTGGCAGATGCAGGTGCGGTGGATTATATAAAGACTTATTATGGTACAGGATATAAATGGGTGGAAAATGAAAAGTCTGTTGAATAAAAGTTTGTTTCAGTTTCTTGTTTGTGCAGCTATTATCTTTTTGCTGACTGCTCCGTTGTTTTATCTGCTTACCCGGCATTTTTATGCAGAGGAAATAATAGATATTATAGAATCGGTACAACAAGGAAATTCGATTCCTCCTCTTGATTTGGAAGAAGATATCATGATAGGTATGATGATTCAGTTCCTGTTGATTTTTATGGTTCTCAGCATATCCTTACTTATCACGATGCGCTTTATCACCCGTCGTTTGTGGCATCCGTTTGACGATACTTTACAGAAGACGGAGCAGTTCAATTTGGCGCAGGGTGATATTCCCCGATTCGGAGAGACGGAGATAAAAGAGTTTGCACGGCTCAATCGTTCGTTGAAAAGACTGATGGAAAAAGATCAGGAGAGTTACCGGATACAAAAGGAGTTTACGGAAAATGCTTCGCATGAATTACAGACTCCTATAGCTATAACTCGTAGTAAATTAGATTTGCTTATGCAGGAAGAATTGACTGAGCGGCAGATGAATCTGATTTCAGATCTTTATGATATCAATACACGTGTAGGACATTTGAATAGAAATCTGCTGCTGCTTGCTAAAATTGAAAATGCGCAGTATAAGGAGATGGAGGATATTGATCCGGGGCATTTTATAAAGGTTTCATTGCCGATGTATGAAGCTTTACAAGATGGACTGCGCTTATCTGTTTTCGATAACCGAACTCATCCGGGCATAGTAAGAGCCAACCCTGCTCTTTTAGAATGTCTTCATAATAATCTTATAATTAATGCCATGCGGCATACCACTACTATAGGTAGTGAGATTAAAATAATAATTGGAGACTGCTCTTTGGCAGTAAGTAACCAAGGAGAAGGCAAAGCACTTGATTCGCAGGCTCTTTTTCAGCGTTTTCGTTTTGGAGATACAAAGAAGGTGGGTAACGGATTAGGTTTGTCTATCGTAAAGGCCATTTGTGATTATCATAAGTGGAGTGTGCAGTATTCTTTTGAAAATGGTTTCCATGTATTTACTGTTTTGTTAAAGAAGATAAATCAAGATTCTCAATTGGTATAATTCAAAAAGTCTTCTAAATCGGACTATACTTTTGTTTCCGTAAAGTTATAAAAGATTGAATATGAATTATGGTATCTATAAGTTGATGCTACTAATGTTATGCTTGATTTCGATAAATTTGCAGGCACAGGAGAATGACAGTATAGAAATTATCGGTGATAGTCTGCAAGAGACAGTGGTAGCTGATAGTATTCTGACAATGAATTTTGCCTTCAAACCAGCCAATCCATATCGTTTTAAGCCTGAACAACTGATTATTCCTGTCACATTAGTGGGGGTAGGTATTATTGGGCTGGAAAGTGACTGGCTGAAATACCAGAATCGGGAAGTGCGGGATGAGTTGCAGGAGAACATTGATAAAAGAGTTACAATTGATGACTTTTCTCAATATGTTCCTATGGCTGCCGTTTACGGTTTGAATCTTTGGGGGATAAAGGGAAAACATGATTTTGCGGAACGGACAATCATCCTTGCTACGGCTTATTCCATTATGGCCATTACTGTAAACGGACTAAAGATGGCGACCAAAATAGAACGTCCGGATTATAGTAGTCATAATTCATTTCCTTCGGGGCATACGGCAACTGCATTTATGGGCGCAGAGTTTCTGAGAATGGAATATCGGGACGTCTCACCATGGATAGGAGTTGCCGGATATGCTGTTGCGGCAGGAACCGGATTTTTTCGTATGTATAATAACCGGCATTGGCTGACAGATGTATTGGCTGGTGCAGGTATTGGAATTTTAAGTGCCAAAGCTGCCTATTGGCTATATCCTGCAATTTCAAGAGTGTTGTTTCGCAAACGTTTTCAGACCAATGCATTTGTTGCTCCTTATATATCCTCACATGAAAAAGGACTTTGTTGTCGAATTACCTTTTAGAAGACTGGCAGATATCTCAGTTTTGTTGTGATTAATTAACGCTCGAGACGCAAAATTATTTCTCAAATGTTGATGTTCGTAAATCGTTGATTATTAATGTATTGCAAAAGACGATTTTTCCTTTAAAACCAACGGGTCGTTCCTTTAAAAGGAACGACCCGTTCCACACCGAGAAACAGATCGTTTCATGCCTTGGAACATACTTTTTCAGAGGAAGAATACGTGAATTTAATTATTAGTGTCCGTATTTATTGTCATTAATTCATGCTATTCTGCATTACTTCAATGCTTCTATGATTTTCGGCAACATTGTCCAGATCGTATTCTCATCTTGTGCAGTAAATAAGTTGCCATCTATCTCAGATTTTTCATCTGTGGCAGTTCCGTTTTGAATGGCAGGTTTGGCCAGCGGATGGACAGCGACTTTTTTACCTTTTGTTATACCTGTAAAGTCAAACATCATTGCACCGGCACAGTGCCCGATCATCATCTTTCCTTTTTCTCCGAAAGTCTTGATGACTTCCATCAAGTCCACATTGTATGGCTGGTTTGCATACTGCTGGAATACAGGTACTGCATCTCCACAGGAGAATACAAGTGCATCAAATTCGTCTTCATGCCCTTTTAGATTAGCAATCACATCATCTACTATTAGGAACATTCCTGAATTGGTTTTGATCTCTTTCGTATCCGATACGGCAAATACTTTATAGGAAATGCCATTTTCGAAAAAGGCTTCCAAGTATTGGAATAAACCACAACCATTTACCGGATTCACTGCTAAAACTGCTACTTTCTTTGCCATAATCATAATTATTTAAATGAAACAATAGTTATTTTTAGTAAGTTTATTACTTTTGTGATGCAAATGTATCTGCTTTCATTGAGAAATACAAGAACGTACCTCAGAATAAGGTAGTTACATGGAAGTAACTATTGTTGAAACTCAGTATAATACAAAACGTTAAAAAGATGAAAAACTTTCACCCGACAGGGAATTGCCCCGTAAGAGATGTCATAAGCCGCTTGGGAGACAAATGGTCGATGCTGGTACTGATTACTTTGAATGCGAATGGTACGATGCGTTTTAGCGATATTCATAAAACGATAGAGGATATTTCACAGCGGATGCTGACTGTTACTCTTCGTACGCTCGAATCTGACGGTTTGATTGAACGGAAAATATATGCGGAAGTACCTCCCCGTGTAGAGTATTATCTAACAGATACAGGAGGAACTTTGATTCCGCATATTGAAGGATTAGTGGGCTGGGCTTTGGAAAATATGGATACGATTCTGGAGCATAGAAAAAGTAACTGACCTGCTTATGAATAAAGTAGTGGATACTGTTCTATAAAGTATTCACTATTTTATTTCATTCCATTTCGGCGGAGTTGTATTTAATAGATTGCGCACGAAGAAGTCATAGCGTTTATGTTCACCGTAACTTTCTCCCATAGTATGATGAGCACCGGGAATAACCACTAACTCAAAATCTTTATTGGCTTTGATCAGCGCATTTGCTACCTGCATGGTAGAAGCCGGATCTACGTTATCATCCATTTCACCTACTACCAGCATTAACGGGCGACTGAGCAAGTGAGCATTCTCAACATTCGATCCTTCTTTATATTGTTCACCAACCGGATAACCCAGCCATTGTTCATTCCACCATATCTTATCCATACGATTGTCATGGCAGCCACAGGCAGAATATGCTGCTTTATAAAATTCGGGATGAAACAGTACTGCTGTCATTGATTCCTGTCCACCTGCGGAACAACCATAAATTCCGACACGATCTATGTCCATATAAGGGTACTTTTGGGCAGCGGATTTTATCCAGGCAATATGATCGGGCAATCCGGCATCTTTCAGATTCTTGTAACATACGTTTTCGAAAGCACGTGAACGGAAAGAAGTTCCCATACCATCTACCATGACAACAATAAAACCGAGTTCGGCAATACCACTCATGAAGTAGTTGTAAGGAATGAAGTTTTTGGGCACGTATTGATTACCCGGTCCTTGATAGATATACTCCAAAACGGGGTATTTTTTGTCAGGATCAAAGTTGCTGGGACGAATGATGATTCCCCACATATCCGTTTTTCCGTCACGACCTTTGGCAGTGAATACTTCGGGAGCTTTCCAGCCTTCAGCTTCCAGACGACTGATATCAGCCGTTTCAAGTGGCATGATGACTTTTCCGTTTTTGGCATCCCGGAGTACGGCTACAGGGGCTTTGTCTACCATAGAATATACATCAACCAGATATTGCATATCTTTTGAGAACCATGCATTATGCATTCCTTCTGCCGGAGTGAGACAAGTGAGATTCTTACCGTCGAAGCCGATACGATAATAACGGATCAGGTAGGGATCTTCTTTAGCTTGTACGCCATTTGCCGAGAAATAAATAAGTTGGTTGGTTTCATCTACCCGGAGGATATCACGTACGTACCATTCGCCTTTGGTTATCTGACGAATAGGCTGGGCCGTAGTACGGTCATACATATACAGGTGGTTCCAGTTGTCGCGTTCACTCATCCATATCATTCGTTTTCTATCTTGTAAATCATGTCGGAAACGACGGGAATAATTAACGTATTTGTCGCTTGTCTCTTCTATTAACGGGCGTACCTTTCCTGTTGCGGCAGAAAATTCCAATACCCGGTAGACCTGATGTCCGCGCTGATTGTATTCGAAAGTGATGGCTTGGCTGTCGCTGTTCCATTCGGGGGCCGTAATGTAATATTGTTGAGAGAATAAATCTGTCGATGGAATCACACTGTGTCCTGTTTCCACATCGTATATGCAGGGTATCTTAAACGGAAGTTCATCGCCCGGTTTGGCATACTCTTGTTTGTGGAGTTTGGGTTGAAGTTGATCGCTTGGGGAAGATTCCACATAATATACATAGCGTTTTTCTACCGGACGAATTTTGCAGGAAGCGACTTTTTTGCTGTCGGGAGACCAGCGGATATAGGCTGAGTAATAATTTCCCAAGGTACCGTCCAGACTTAGCTGTTTTTCTTTTCCGGTAGCTGTTTCTTTTACATATATATTATGATTCTTAATGAATGCTGTATATTTCTTGTCAGGAGAGGAGACGGGAGCAGCCGTCTTTTCATGATCTGTTTCCATCCAGTGGCGTTGTTTGCGTGGAGTGGGCAGAGCACCTTCATCTGTCAGCTGATTTTTGTCGATAACATACACCCAGCGATGATTGTTGAAAACGAAACGTAGCGTATCCAGTCCGTTGTTGACAGACAGACGATCCAGGTAAAGGGAAGTGGCTTCTATTTTGCGTCCCGATGCCTCACTTAAAGCTGCTGCCACGAGTTTGTGGTCAAACAAGTCTTTTCTGTTTTGAGTGTCGGCATCTACTAATACATAGATACGTCCGTCAGGAGTATTTCGTACATACCAGAAATAATGCGTTTCACCAATCCACTCCGGATTAACATTGGAATAGAATACTTTGTTTGCGCTGAATTTTTCTCCTGCTGAGTAAGCACGACGGTAATCTTCTATAGTACCTTGTGCAATGGCTATGTTTGTGCAGAAAAGCATGGCTGCTAATAGTAGGTTTTTCATGGCTCGTTGATTAAATTTTGCCAACAAAGTAAACGATAATAATAAGAGAAAACAAATGCATTGTATTATTTTTCTATTGATTTGGATTATTGTTTGGTCCTTTAGTACATATATAAATAGGGATTACTGCATTTTTTATTAAAAGAACAACGTGCAGAAAATATGGATTTTTAATATTACTTTTGCTGAGCATTAAGAATAACATAATCAATCTTTGTTTATGGAAGTCTGTGCTTTCCTTTCTAGCTTTTTATAAATAATAATAGTCGGTGAAATGAATATGAAAACACAATTTATAGCCTTATCGCTTTGCTTGTTAGCTTTTTGTTCTGTAGTAGAAGCCAAAGTCTCTTCCCGCAAAAGCAGTAACTTCAATCGTGAATGGAAGTATATGCGTGGAGATCATCAGGGGGCGGAGCAAATGACCTATGATGATAGTGGATGGGAACAGGTCGGGCTTCCCCATTCTTTCAGCATACCTTATTTTATGTCGAAAGACTTTTATACAGGCTATGGTTGGTATCGTAAATTTTTGAAACTGACTGAAAATGAACTTTCGCAAAGAATATTTCTTGAGTTTGACGGTGTATTTCAGGAGGCGGAGGTTTTTATCAATGGCAAGCCGGCAGGAAATCATTTAGGCGGATATACCGGTTTCTCTATAGATATTTCCTCTTTGGTGCAGGCGGGTGATAATATGCTTGCGGCACGGGTCAACAATTGTTGGAAGTCCAATGTCGCTCCGCGTGCAGGCGAACACGTTTTTAGTGGAGGTATTTACAGAAATGTCCGCTTGGTTATGAAATCTCCGGTGCATATTGACTGGTATGGTACGTTTGTGACAACACCGGATTTGGGTAAGAATCAAGGGAAATCTTCATCGGTGAAGATAGAGACCGATGTATGTAATACTTCGGAAAAAGAGGGAACTTACCGGTTACTGACACAGGTACTTTCGCCTGACGGTAAAGTCATTGCTTCCGTAGAAACCAAAGAAGCCATTGCCGCCCGTAGTAGCAGGAAGCTTTCACAGGCTACCCGGACTTTAAATAATCCGCAGCTATGGAGTTTGTCTGCTCCTGTTTTGTATAAGGTAGTCAGCAAACTTTATCAAGGGAAACAATTAATAGATGAAGATGAAACCACTTTCGGTTTCCGTTGGTTTGAGTGGACGGCAGATCGTGGTTTCTTTCTGAATGGCGAACACCTTTATTTTAAAGGCACCAACGTGCATCAGGATCAGGCCGGTTGGGGAGATGCCGTGACAGAAGCAGCTATGTATCGTGATGTCAGCATGATGAAAGAAGCGGGATTCGATCTGATTCGTGGTTCCCATTATCCGCACGCACCTGCATTCTCCCGGGCTTGTGATGAGCAGGGAATGCTCTTTTGGTCGGAAGCTCCCTTTTGGGGTATAGGCGGGTATAAGCCTGATGGATATTGGAACTCAAGCGCATATCCGGTGAATAAGGCGGATGAGGCAGATTTTGAAGAAAGCGCCTTGCAGCAGTTACGCGAAATGATACGTATTCACCGCAATCATCCTTCTATCGTAGTGTGGAGTATGAGTAACGAAGCCTTTTTCTCCGCTCCGGAAGCAATGTCGGGAGTACGTCGTTTGTTGAAGCGCATGGTCGATTTATCACATCAGCTGGACCCTACGCGTCCGGCAGCTGTGGGTGGTGCCCAACGTCCGCTTGGTGAAGAACGCATAGATAAGATCGGTGATATTGCCGGATATAATGGGGACGGGGCAACGCAGTCTGATTTTCAGAACCCGGGAATTGCCAATGTTGTTTCCGAATATGGAAGTACTACTGCCGGCCGTCCAGGAGAATATGCGCCCGGATGGGGAGATTTGAAAAAGGATGATGGTTGGAAAGGGCGTACATGGAGAAGCGGGCAGGCTATCTGGTGTGGTTTCGATCATGGAAGCATTGCCGGAAGCGCATTGGGTAAAATGGGAATTGTGGATTATTTCCGTATTCCTAAGCGTTCGTGGTACTGGTATCGTAATGAGTATACGCAAGTAGCGCCTCCTGCATGGCCGATAGAGGGCATTCCGGCACAGTTGAAATTGGAAGCGACAAAAACTGATGGTGTCCTCACTGACGGTACGGATGATGTGCAATTGATGGTTACAGTGCTGGATGCATCGGGAAGGCTCTTGAAGAATACTCCGTCGGTACAATTAAAACTGATTTCCGGACCGGGAGAGTTTCCTACAGGTAGTTCTATTTTGTTTGAAAAAGACAGTGATATCCGCATCATGGATGGACAGGCTGCTATTGCCTTCCGCTCTTACTATGCAGGCAAGTCCGTTATTGAAGCAACTTCTCCCGGATTGAAGCCGGCACGTATAGAGATTCACTTTACGGGCACACATATATATAAGTCCGGAATAACACCGGGTGTAAAGGAACGTCCTTATGTTCGTTTCGTACGCGGGAATAAAGAAACGATTGTGCAGACTTTCGGACGCAATAATCCGGCATTTGCAAGCAGCCAATCAGGAAAACAGAGTGCAGGTCTCGCTGCGGACGGGAGTGTGGATACCTTTTGGCAGCCGGCCGGAGAAGATGATTCCTCTTGGTGGATGTTGGATACGGAAAAGGGGCTGACATTGCGCAGTATTAATGTACGTTTTCCCAAAGCTGCTGTTTACCGTTATGCTATAGAAGTTTCGGATGATAATAAAGAATGGAAAATGGTACTGGACAAACGTAATGCGGTGACGGAAAGTCAGAAGGTAAATAAGGAATTTGCAGTTCGGGAAGCACCGACAGGACGTTTCATTCGTATCAGTTTTGCAGGAGGATCGGCTGCTGCCATTTCAGAGGTGGAAGTCAGCGGTGTGGTGCGTGAATAGTATTCCGGAAATATCTTGTTGTATTATACGGAAGAAGCTGCTCAGGAGTTTTCGGGAACAGTATATGTTCCCGAAGACCTGGAGAAAATACTTCTCTGATATATGTGATGCAGTAAGCCGCCATCATTGTATTTTATCCCTTTACACCCATAAATTTGAAAGGCAGCGCTGTTTTAAAATTCTTGGCTGTATTTCCATGATACATCTCCCCATTGGCAATAGACAGTTTGAACACCGGAGCCCCTTCCGATAAATCGAAATCCTGCAGATTTACCCAAAAGGTATTCGGAGTCAGACTTGATTCGAAAAAGTATCTCAGGTTCTTGCTCTCCGAAACGGTTCTCCATTGAGTAGTGGAAATCTCGGGACTTTCGGGAGTGGATATCCCGTAAGGAACCGAAGCATTGCGTACAACACTGAATACACTGGCAACAGCTATTCTTTCATCATCGGTCTCGGGCAATGCGTTGATGTAGAAGCTGGCTCTGGCAAAGCGGTCGGCAGCACGATTCGTACCGGGCAGAAAGCTCAGTCCTCCTATTGATTTCCAGTATTCGCTCAGTGCCAGCTGCTTGTTGTAAGTAGGGGAGTTGGTCATAACCTTGTATTCCTTACTGTGATATACCGTGAGTTTCCCACCGATATATTCAAAAATGGCACAGTCACCTGTAGCATCCGAAATAGATAAATGTAAAGTGGCCAGACGGGAACCGTCCGGCATCATATCCGAAACGACCTGAAAGGTATCTTCGTCAATGTATGCTACGGCTTCTTCTACGGTGGCAAAATTGTCCAGCATATATTGCACCCAGGCTGTAATGGCAAGTCCCGGTTTATTCTTATCTCTTACGGGGTATTCGGTTTCGGGCAACCAAAGCAGATTGGCGACCAGTCCTTTCTCATTCATACCGTCCGTACTGGCGATCTCGAAAGCGGAAGTCACTACGCTACCGTATCTGGAAGTCCATTCCAGCGAGTTCTCTCCAGTTTCTCCGTTCCGTTTCATCCCTCTGGGAAACACCCAAAGGTTGCTGTGCATATCTGTTTTCCAGTCCATAGAACGACCGGTTGCTACCATACCATTGCTTCCTGAATAAACGACTCTTGTACACATAATTTCGATTTTTAGTTATAGGTTTATTATTGGTTATTCATCCGTGAAATGCAGCCTGTTCGGAATTCTGTCACAGAACTATCAGTCATGATAGTGAGAAGTTAACAAGAATATGCCCTTAAAGTTCAGCGTTTGTATTGATAGCACGAGATTGCTGAGCCGGTTTTTCAAGATGTACTTTCGGGAAATTGTTTATCAGGTGAATTTTTATACCTTTGCAAGATACTGATGAAAGGTTCAAAGTTTTAAAATATGGAGATAAAAAAAGTAATTTCGGATAAAAAAGAGTTCCTGGAACTGTTGCTTTTGGCTGATGAACAGGAGAGTATGATCGACCGCTATCTGGAACGTGGCGATATGTTCGTCCTGTATGATAACGGATTGAAAGCGTGCTGTGTCGTAACCCGTGAAGGAGAAGGAATTTATGAAATCAAGAACATAGCTACGATCTCTTTTTTCCAGCGGCAGGGATATGGAAAACGCTTGATTCAATTTTTATTTGATCATTATCGGGGGAAATGTTCTGAAATGCTGGTCGGTACAGGCGATGCACCTTCTACGCTTTCTTTCTACGAACATTGTGGCTTCACCATTTCCCATCGGCTAAAGAATTTCTTTACCGACAATTACGACCATCCTATGTACGAAGACGGCAAGCAACTGGTGGATATGGTATATTTGAAAAAGACATTTTAGTATTTGCTTTGTGATGGAGATGGATATAGACCGGTTGGTGAAAGAGTATGGAAACATGATTTCCACGATTGCCTGCCGGATGATTCAGAATAAAGAAATCGCTCGCGAAGCGGCACAGGAAGTCTGGTATGAGCTATGCAAAAGTTATCATCAATTTAAAGGCGATTCGGAATTTTCCACATGGATATATACTATTGCCCGTCGTACAATCGGCAGATATGCGGCAAGGGAAAGACAGATGAAAATGTCGGAGGCTGAATATTTCCGTTCGTTGCCCGATATCGAGTATTCCGGTGCGGAAGAGGCGAAGCGGGAATGGATAAAAGAAAGGTGCGACTGGTGTTTGACCGCTTTAAATCATTGTCTGAATAATAATGCCCGGCTGATCTTCATCTTCAGAGAAAATGTAGGTTTGCCCTATCGGCAAATCAGTGAGGTCATGGAGCTGAAAGAAAGTAATGTACGGCAAATCTATAACCGTTCGATTCAGAAAATCACTCTTTTTATGAATGACACCTGTCCGTTGTATAATCCCGACGGTGCCTGTAAATGCCGTATTTGTAAACCAGTGCATTCCATTGATATGGATAAGGAATACACAATGGTGCAGCGAATGATGAGGCTTGCCGACTTGTATCTGAAGTTTGAAAAAGAACTTCCGAGGAAAAATTATTGGGAGAAATTCTTGCTGTAAGTTGTCACAAACTTCTTCTGTCTTTCCACTAACTATATGTATTATTTAAAAACATATAGTTATGAGTAAAATCGATTTTTTAAAGGAGCAGCTTATAGAAGCCCGCACATTTGTGAACCGTCTGATGTCAGAGTTGCCGGAAGATTTGTGGTATACTATTCCCGAAGGTACAGATTCCAATTTCGTCTGGCAGGCAGGGCATTTGCTCGTTTCGCAGAATTTTCATACGATGACTGCTGTTACAGGTGTGAATGAGAGGGTAGGGAGGTTAATACCGATTAAAGAATACAATCGGCTGTTTAATGGCATGGGAACTTTGCATCGTTCCATCGAGAAGGATTTAATTCCTGTTACAATATTGAAAAAGCAGTTGGAGACTGTTCATCAAATCTGCATTGAAAATCTGGAAACGTTGCATGATGATGTATTGGCAGAATTCTTGGAACCTCTTCCGTTTAAACATCCTGTGGCAGAGATAAAATATGAGGCATTGGCATGGAGTTATAAACATGAAATGTGGCATAGTGCAGAAATGGAAGCTATCAAAAGAGATTTAGGTTATCCGATTGTGTGGATGGAATAGTAGGACTGTGTGTTTATATTACCAATAGAAGAACCCGTAATATTGATAGTTTCTTCATCTAAAAAGAAAGGTCTATTATTCTTACATTTATTATTCCCGTTATTAATAAACGCAGTTTCAGTTTCTAATAAACTTTTTGCACGTTTATTAGAAACGGTATCCGAGTTTATTAAAAACTATTTTTTGAGTTTTGGCAGAAAATATAAAATAAATAAGGCGAAAATATAAACAAAATGGGGCAATAATCATCTGACTATTGCCCCATATCATGGTTGATCTGATATAAAGATATATCAGTTTACGTGTATGCTATGTATCAATTTTTCTAATAATACTCATTCTTTTTTTAGTTTTCTTTCCTCAAAGATACAACATTAAAAGCCGTTTGTCAAGTGTTTCATAAGAAAAGCGGGTTATTCATCGAATAGCTCTGATTTTATTTATAAATCATATACGGTTACAGCTATTTCTTTGGTGATAAGTTCTTCTTTTATGATTTGCTCCATAAGTTCCCACTTGCCACCTGCCAGTCCACAGCCAATACGGGGCATATGTACACTTGCCTTGTGGTCAATTGCAAACAGGGCTACCTCCTTCAAACATTGCCGAACAGCGTCATAACGGATGGGAGGGAGTCCTTTACTGTCTTTATAAATGCCATGTTGTCCTATCATATTGGCGACATATAACTCATTTTCAACATTTACAAACTGTACAGCTCCCAAAGTAAATTCTTCCTGTGATTTGTACCACTGGCGATAGGCTTCTTCCGGCATTTTCCATTTTTTAGAAAGTGCCAGTACAAACCCTTTTCCCCATCCTCCGATATCGTTGCAAATATGAGTAATCACTTTGACACCTGAACCAATCGGTGCTGTGGCATCTCCTTTTATATATAGTATTTCCATCGTTTTATCTTTTTAATCAAAGCAAAGATAGAAAAAAACAGAGATATGGTGAATAATAATGGAAAGTTCTTCTTTGAATGAATATAAATTTGATTATAATTAAAGCGATAATAAATAAAATTAAATTCTATATTAATATTATTGATGTAATAGTTTGTTTTATTCGAACTTATCTCTACTTTTGCATCATAAATGAAGATGATATGAATGAAGTAAAGAAACGGTTACCATTGCAATGTCCATCCTGTGATGCTCCATTGAAAGTAGGACGGTTGTTTTGTGAAGAATGCAATACGGAAGTTTGTGGCAATTTTGAATTGCCTTTACTGGCGCGCCTGTCGGAGAAAGAGCAGCAATTTGTTCTTGATTTTGTAAAGTCGAGCGGCAGTTTGAAAGATATGGCGAAGAACATAGGAGTCAGCTACCCTACAGTTCGGAATATGTTGGACGATATAATAGATAAACTAACTAAAATGGATATGTGATGAAAAACAAAGTAAAATTAATAGCGAATCCGTTTATTCGGATTGCAGGTGGTCAAGCGTTGATATGGGGCTTTCTAGGCTTAATAGCATCTACCTTATTGTGTTGGATATCGGGGTATCATTATCATGGTTTGCTTCATTTCGGACCGGCACCCAATCCGGCTTGGTGGTGTTATCTGGCGGAGCATCTGATTGTGTGGCTGATTCCTGCACTGCTCTTTTATTTGGGAGGTCTTTTTCTGTCTCATTCCCGTATTCGTGTGATAGATGTACTGGGTACTGTTTTGTTTGCTCAGCTGCCGTTGCTTGGAATGAATCTGATCAGCCTGTTGCCGGCCATGCGGATGATGTCGCAAATGAACATGAATATGTCTCCCGAAGAAATGCTGGCACAGCCTTATTTTATCCTGGCAATGATTCTTACACTGTTGGGATTGCCGTTTTTGATACTTACTTTGATTTGGATGTTCAATGCTTTAAAAGTGTCTTGTAACTTGAAACAATGGAAGTTATGGACAGTCGCACTTATAGGAATTATTGGTGGTGACGTCTTGTGCCGATTGTTGTTAGAATGGTTGTATTAATGGTCTAAAATATAGTGACACTATCCCGGCACGATAGTGTCACTATGTCTCTGTGATAGTGTCACTATAACGAGCGGATAGTGACACTATTTTCAATCATGGTAATTACTACACCATAATTAATTTTACTCATTAAACCAGTCTATCTTCTTGGAGAAATACATTACCATTGCCAAAATGATAAATAGTCCCAGACTGCCTGCTAATAATGCAAAGGTTTCCAGTTGAATCAAAACGAAGATATAAAGGTAGAGTACACTTAGTAGTCCGGACATGATCAATGACGGTTTCTTCTTTTTGGTGATTCCCAACATATATCCGCCAACTAATATAATAGTCAGTGCCGCAGATAACAAATAAGCAGGATTAAAGCCGATATGTTCGGAGAAGGAGAGCAGCAGACTATAGAACAGGCAGAGTGCTAAACCTACCAGCAAATACTGTAACGCATGAATACGGGTTTTATTCATGATTTCGGTGAAGAAAATGACACCGAATGTCAGCAGAATAATCAGAATAGCATATTTGGCTGAACGCATGGACTGCTGATACTGCTCTACTGGTATCTTGAAGTTAACGCCGAAACTGGAGTTCTCAATATCCTTGATATTGGTATTGTTGTAATTCACCATGACTTGCGAATAGTTGCGGTTCAGATTCAGTACCTGCCACTGTGCCGAGAATTCTTTTTCTGTAATCTCGCGGTTGTTGGGCAAATAGTTTCCTGTAAAGCTTGGAGTATTCCAGTTGGCTTTCAAATCAACACGGGTCGTTTTACCCAGTGGGATAAAGTTGATGGACTGCGAACCTTTCAGCTTGATTTTAATCTCATAAGGCAGTTTCTTGTTCTTCTTCAGATCGGATAAATCGGTAATGGCGTGTACTCCCGTAGCGCCTATCCCTCTGTTATCCATTCCCGGTTCAAAGACGTAAACAGAATCTCCCAGCGTGATACTGATCTGCTCGCTGATGCCCCGCATATCCGTCAGGTTCAGGCAGATGGCAGCTCTGTCAAATTGCAGTTGTTCCATATCCACCCTGCTTTTTATCAGCTCTTCAGGACTGAATGAACCTTTCAAAGTCAGTTCCGACTGATACACGTTCACTTCATAAATACTTCTTTTGAGTATTTCGGTTTTCAATTGTCCATTGACCAGAAGTTCGTCCGGAAACAAGAAAAGGTCCTTGATTGATACCTTCTTTTCCCCGTTGTTCTCTGTCGTTACCGGATACTGGATATTCAGATAGGGACCGGTAATGGTTTGTGCAAGACTCCATTTCTCGCTTACCTCATTAATAGCTTCTTCCTGCGTACGTCCCCGCTCGGAAATAAGATCTTCGATCATGAACATCGGTATCATCAGAAGAATGATTAATCCTCCGATAATGATAACCTTGATTGTTTTAGAGAAGCGGCGGAGGCATCCCAGCGGTTGTTGTTCCTGCACTTGCTCAGTTGATCTTTCATTGAAACCGTCCATAAGATAATAGTGTTTAGTGAATTATTATGTTGACTTTAGAAAATTCTCCAGGGCTTCAATATGAGATTTGAAGGCTTCTCTGCCTTGCTTTGTGGCCCGGAAAACCGTTCGCGGTTTTCGTCCTACAAAGCCTTTGCTGCATTCGATGTAGCCGAGTTCTTCCAGCGCACGGGTGTGGCTTGCCAGATTGCCGTCCGTCAGTGAGAGTTGTTCTTTCAGAAAATTGAAATCAGCTTCCTCATTGACCATCAGAACAGCCATAATCCCTAGCCGGACCTTGCTCTCGAATGCCTTATTTATATTTTGAAATGCTTCTATCATTTATGACTGCTTTCTTTCGTAATGTAAATAGAACAGTATTCCATAGAGGATATGAAATCCACCGAAACCTATCGTCCAGAACAGTAAGGCGTGGCCTTCCCAAAAACTATCTATGACTCCCAGACAGATAAAAGCGTATCCCAACCAAGCTATATTGGCATAGGTAAATTTAGAAACATTGACCAAAGTCAGTCCATAGAATAAAAGCATGACCGAGGATAAAATGTCATAATATCCATGCAGCAGCAGAGAAATACATAAAGCGCCTCCGGTCAGCATCGGAAGTGAAAAATTCCATAATGCCCGATAGGTCAGCTTGCTGAAAAACTTTTGTCGCAGCTTTTTGGACTTGTTGTAAGACAGTATGCCGGCAGTGACGGCGGCAGCTGCCAATACAAGGATGGCCACTATAATCATCAGCTTCAAGGCTGTAATTAATGTTGTGTCCGGGGTAACAAGGCAAGTGGCGATGTATGTACCCGCTAGTGCGTAAACTCCGGCCATGATAGCCGCTAATCCACTGATCGAGATAAACTTGGAGGACTTTTCCATCAACTCTTTTATCTCATTTACTGATTCTAATGCTTTATCTTTATTCATATAAAAAGTACTTTGTGATGCAAAGTAAAATAAAAGATTTCAGATGAACAAAGATTCTGCTCATTTATTTTGAAAATTAGAGATTAGTGTGGGTGAATGGAACAATTTATAGAGTCGTTTTACATGAAATTAGTCAAACGTTTGACTAATTCGGTAGAAATACATACCTTTGCGCTCGAAAAAGGTAAAAAGTACTTTTATGATAAGAGAAGGAGCAGAGTTTAGAGAACTCATGCTACAGGTTTTCCGCACCCGCATGGCTTTCCGTAGGTCGATGCAGCGGACACTGAGAAAGAACAACGCAGGTATCACATTCGAAATGCTTCAGGTACTGAGCTGTTTATGGCATGAACAAGGCATTAGCCAGCAAATATTGGCTGAACGTATCGCAAAAGACAAAGCATGTCTGACCAATCTGATGAACAATCTGGAGAAGAAAGGGTATGTCTACCGGAAGGAAGATCCGGCAGACCGCCGCAACAAGCTGGTTTATCTGACTCCGGAAGGAGAGGAGTTTAAGGAACAGATTCGTCCCATACTGGATCAGGTTTATGTACACGCGGAACAGGTGATTGGCATAGAAAGCATTAAAGTCATGTTATCGGAATTAAAGGGAGTATACGATGTTCTTGAAAACGTATAGGGTATATCTGCTAGGGCCGCTCTGCCTGATCTTCGCCGGTCAGCCGGCAAAGGCGCAGACGGATTCTTTATTTCTTTCCGTAGACCAGCTTTTCGAACGGGGTGTGCAGCATAGTTTGCAGCTTCAGGCGGATGTGCTCAAAGAAGCCATGGCACAAGAACGGACACGGACGGCACGCATATCATCACTGCCCGATCTGCAAGTGGGATTGAAAGGAGGCTTTGTGGGACAGCCGCTCGTTTGGGAACGGGGATTGTCCGGCCCGACATATCCGGATATTCCGGACTGGTCGCAGAATTACGCCATCGACTTTTCCCAGCCACTGTATCAAGGTGGAAAAATCCGGAGGACTATCCGTAAGGCAGACATGGAAAAACAAGTTGCCGAGTTGCAGACATTAACAGATCAGGCGGAAATCAAACTTGGTTTGCTGAGCCAATACATGAATCTGTTCAGCCTTTTCAAGCAGCATGAGATATTGATGCGGAACATTGAGGAATCCGAATTACGCCTGCGGGATATTCGCCGGATGAAAAAGGAGGGGGTGATAACGAATAATGATGTATTGCGCAGCGAGATGCAGTTGACGAACGACCGTTTGTCTTTGCAGGAAACGGAAAATAGTATCGTACTCGTGTCGCAACAGCTGGATATTTTATTGGGACAGAATGAGAACCTGCTACTGAAACCGGATACGACCCTACTGCATCAGGCAGTTGCTCTGGAAGCGTATGACGACTATATCACCCTTGCTTACACAAATGATCCGGCAATGAAATTGCTCAGAAAACAAACGGAACTTGCCCGGAACGAGATCCGGTTGACTCAGTCATTGTCTCTTCCCAGCATATCGCTGTATGCCTCAAATACACTGGCACGCCCTGTTTCGCGTACATTGGCGGATATGTACAACAATAACTGGAATGTAGGACTATCGGTTTCTTATCCTTTATCCTCAATCTACAAAAACAGTCATAAAATAAAGGAAAGCAAACTGATGGTGTCTTTGCGTAAGAATGATGAAGAGCAGAAGATGCAGAGAATCCGCATGGATGTGCGCACTGCTTTTCTGCGGCATCAGGAAGCTTTACAACGGGTAGAAGCCTTGCAGTTGTCTGTCCGGCAGGCGCAGGAGAACTATCGTATTATGCAGAACCGTTATCTGAATCAATTGGCTATTCTGACTGACTTGCTGGATGCCAACTCTGTCCGTTTGAATGTAGAGTTGCAGCTGGTCACTGCCCGTACTCGTGTGATTTATACTTATTATCAACTTCAGAAGGCTTGTGGTCGTCTATAATATATCAAGGTTATGGCAACATTAAAGGAAAAAAAACGGAAACTTAAAAAAATGAGAGCTCGCAACATCATCTTGAATATGGTGTGTGTATGTTTGGCTGTCTCCGGGCTCTGGTGGACTATTACTTATTTTTGGCGTTACATTAGCTATGAAGTGACCAATGATGCTTTTGTAGACCAATACGTTGCTCCTTTAAATATACGTGCTTCGGGATATATCAAGGCTATCCGTTTCAAGGAACATCAATATGTGCGTCAGGGAGATACCTTGTTAGTACTCGATAACCGTGAATATCAAATTAAAGTGAAGGAAGCCGAAGCAGTTCTGCTGGATGCGCACGGTTTGCAGGATGTTCTTCACTCGGGCATCGAAACTTCCCATACCAATATAGCCGTGCAGGACGCCAATATAGCCGAAGCGAAGGCGAAGCTCTGGCAACTAGAACAGGATTTTCACCGCTTTGAACGTCTGCTGAAAGAAGAATCGGTGCCGGAACAACAGTACGAGCAGACCAAAGCCGCGTATGAAGCAGCTGAGGCACGCTATCAGGCATTAGTCGCGCAAAAACAGGCTGCTTTGTCGCAATATGCGGAAACGAGTAAAAAGACAACCGGAGTTCAAGCCGGTATCTTGCGTAAAGAAGCGGATTTGGATCTGGCTAAATTGAACTTGTCTTATACGGTACTCACTGCTCCATACGATGGATATATGGGCAGGCGCACCTTAGAACCCGGACAGTATGTCCAGACGGGGCAAACCATCTCTTATCTGGTACGCAACAAGGATAAATGGATTACTGCTAATTATAAGGAAACACAGATTGCCAATATCTATATTGGTCAGCAGGTGCGCGTTAAAGTAGATGCGTTGCCCGGAAAGATTTTTAACGGGGAAGTCACTGCTATCTCGGAGGCAACCGGGTCGAAATATTCTCTGGTTCCCACAGACAATTCCGCGGGAAACTTTGTAAAAGTGCAACAGCGTATCCCGGTGCGGATAGAACTGGAGAATATCTCTTCTGAAGAAATGGCACAATTAAGAGCGGGTATGATGGTTGAAACAGAAGCTTTACGCAAATGATAACAATGAAAGAGTTGGGAGTACCCGTTCGTTCCTGGGTGCCCGATTGGCTGGGTTTCTGTTGCATTTTCATTGTTATTCTTCCGGTTACCATGCTGAATGGTTCGTATACCGGAAGCATGCTCGAAGTATCGAATACGCTTGGAACCAATTCGGAAGATATAACGATGGGATATTATGCGGCTTCGGCAGGCATGGCCATTGCTTATCCTATTATTCCTAAAGTGCTGGCAGCCGTTTCGGTCAAGTTTCTCTTGCTGATAGACTTGCTCTTGCAATTCTTTTTGAGTTGGATTTGCGCCCGTTCGCAGAATGCCGATATTCTGATAGCCTGCAGTTTTGCCATCGGCTTTCTGAAAGGTTTTCTGATGTTATGGTTTATTCGTTATGCACAGAAGATTTTCAGTGCGAAGAATATCCGCAGCGAGTTCTATTCCTATTTCTATCCATTAGTGTATGGGGGCGGACAGGCTTCCATGTTGGTCACTGCGCAATTGGCATATCATTATAACTGGAAGTATATGTATTACTTCATGATGCTTTTGATTTTGGTTTCTATTCTGTTTGTTATCATCTGCTTCCGGCATAACCGTCCGATTAAATCGGTGCCGTTATCCGATTTGCATATTCGGGAGATGTTTATCATTTCGGTAGGGTTGCTGATGCTGATTTACGTCATCAATTATGGGAAAGTTCTGGATTGGATGGCTTCTGCCAAACTTTGTGCTTATATTGTAATTTCTCCTATACTGATCGCATTATTTATCTGGATTCAGCACCATTCGAAGAATCCCTATGTAAGTCTTGCCCCTCTGTTTCAGCCTAAAGCAATCATCGGATATTTCTATATGATGCTTGTTATGTTTTTCAGTACATCCACCACATTATTGACCAATTACCTGAGTATCATCCTGAAAGTAGACAGCACGCATACCTATTCTCTTTATATCTTTTTGCTTCCGGGGTATGTAATCGGAGCTTTTATCTGTTTCTGGTGGTTTCGTTGGCAACGTTGGCGTTTCCGGTTTCTGATAGCGGGCGGAATGAGCTGTTTTGTTATTTTCTTTGGTATTCTATATTTTGGCATTGCGCCGAACAGTACGTATGAAATGTTATATCTGCCCATCTTTTTCCGCGGATTGGGTATGTTGACTTTGATTATAGCCTTTGCCCTGTTTGCCGTAGAAGATTTGAATCCGAATTTTTTGTTGTCGAATGCTTTCTTTCTGATAATCTTCCGTTCGGTACTGGCACCTATCATGGCTACTTCTTTTTACAGCAATATGCTGTATCGTCTGCAACAGAAATATATATATTCTTTGTCGGAGACTATCACGACTGCCGACCCGCTGGCTGCGTTCCGTTATACTCAGTCTCTGAATAATGCGCTTGCACAAGGACACAGATATGATGAAGCGGTACAGATAGCTACCCATTCTCTTTATGGAACTTTGCAGGAGCAGAGTCTGTTGCTTGCACTGAAAGAAATATTAGGTTATCTGTTGGTGATATCGGTCATAATAGCTGTTATCTCGCGTTTCATTCCGTTTCATAAGACGATTCGTGTTACATTTGCCAAGACGGGCGATGATATGGTATAGCATATAAAAAAGAGTAAATCATCCCAATTTTTCAATTCTTTTTCTTATATTTGGCTGGTGATCACAGGAGAACAGATTCTCTCCGGAGTAGGACAGATCTAATCTTAAACACGAATTTGAAATAGATGAATTATGATGAACAGGGCTACCTTCGTCTTACTATTCTTCTTGTCGGCACTGCCATTTTCTTTGCAAGCCCAGATGCCGGACAGTATTGTTCGTAAATTATCGGGCTATATTGAAGCAGTGCAGAATTTCGGAGAAGTGCTGCCACAGGAAAAAGTCTATTTACATTTCGACAATACCAGTTATTATCAGGGAGACCCTGTTTGGTTTCAGTGTTATGTTGTGACATCCGAACTGAACCGCCCGTCGGATTTGAGTAAAACCCTTTATGTCGAATTGTTGAATCCAGGTGGGGAAGTCATAGCGAAACGTGTATTGCCTGTTAAGAACGGCCGTTGCTACGGTAGTTTCGAATTAACACAACTACCTTTTTATTCCGGTTTTTATGAGGTTCGTGCCTACACGAAATATATGTTGAACTTTGGAGAGGAGGTTATTTTCTCCCGGGTTCTTCCGGTATTCGATAAGCCTCGGGGGGCTGGTGATTTTAAAGAGAAGAACATACAGAAATATGCTGTTTATAAATATCCGCAGGTACGGAAAAAAACGGCTAAGGAGAAAAAAGTCAATCTGAAGTTTTTTCCTGAAGGAGGAAATTTGGTCGAAGGCATTCCTTCCCGCATTGCTTTTGAGGCAACGGATGCCTATGGAAATCCGATCGTACTGTCCGGAACGGTTATCAACCGGGAAAAGAAAGAAATCGCCTCCTTTGCCACTGTACACGAAGGACGTGGCACCTTTGTATATACTCCTACGAACGGAGGAAATCATAAGGCTGAGGTGGAGTTGAATGGCAAAAAGTACCGTTTTGATTTGCCGGAATCCCGGTTGCAGGGATATGTCTTGCAGGTTGACAATCTTTCTTCGGAAGACAGTATAGCAGTCAGTGTACAAAAGAATCCGCATACACCGGAGTCTGTCTTAGGTTTAGCTGTGCTTGGTCATGGGAAACTGCTTAATTATTGCCTGTTGAACATCCGGAAAAATACGCCTGTCTCTTTCAAACTTGACAAGACGGAATGGAAGGCAGGGGTGGTACAGATCGTATTGTTTGATACGGCAGGACAGATTATTGCCGACCGCCTTATCTTTATGAGAAAACCGGAGCCATTGACAATCAGTGTCCGGAAAAACAAAGAGGATTATCAGCCGTTTGATCGTGTCTTATTGGACTTTTCAGTACGTGACACGGCGGGTAAGCCTGTGTCCGCTCCGATGTCGGTATCTGTGCGTGACGGATGGGAAGAAGTGGAAAGCCGGCATTCTATGTTAGCGGACTTATTGTTAATGTCTGAGATTAAAGGCTACGTTCATCGTCCGCTCTATTATTTCGAAGCGGATGATAAAGAGCACAGAACAGCTTTGGATCATTTGTTGTTGGTCCAGGGATGGCGGCGTTATGCATGGAAATACGAGTCGGGGGTAGAACCGTTTGAATTGAAGTACATGCCCGAACAAGGGATTGAAGTGCATGGACAAGTCGTTTCATTTGTTAGAGGTAAGCCAAAACCAAATATACAAGTCTCTTCTTTTCTGGCGAAGCGGGGAGATGAGGAAACTTCGCCGGGGACGCTTTCTCTTAATCTGTTCGAAACAGACAGTGTGGGGCGTTTTGCTTTTATTACCGATATTATTGGCAAGTGGAATCTGATTCTTTCTGTGATGGAGAAAGGTAAGCGGAAAGACCACCGGATTGTATTAGACAGAGTCTTCAGCCCTCAACCTACACAATATCCGTTGGGAGAAATGCAGATAAGCCTGTCCGGCAGAGATAAACCGGGAGCAGAACAGCAACTGCAGACAGATACTGTGATTGGTGATGATATCGATTATAATCGTTTTATGGATGCTTATGAAGATTCTCTGTCAAAACGGGGTATGAGAGAGAAAAATCACCGTTTGGGTGAAGTAGTGGTGAAGGCTAAGAAATGGAGTCGTGAGAAGGATATTTATGAAAATCGTTCGAAGTCGGTTGCTTACTACGATGTACCTTCGGAGATGGATGATATTTTGGATAAGGGAGGTTATATCGGTGAAGATATTCACGAGCTACTTGTCCGTATGAATCCCAATTTCATACGCAGGTATAGTGGTGGTGAGGAATGGTTGCAGTACAAAGGTCGCTCTCCATTGTATGTGATAAACTATAAACGAACGGAGGCTACTGAAATAGATCAGACCCGATACCGGACACTTCGCCTGGTGGCTATCAAATCTATTTATATCAACGAGGAATTATCGGCAAGGTGTCGTTATGCTGACATTCGTATGTCTCCGATGGATGTAGATGAAATATATAGCTGTGCTGTCTTTATTGAAACCTATCCGGAAGGGGAGATTCCCGTAAAAGGAGGCAGGGGAGTCAGAAAAACCTGGGTGGATGGTTATAGCGAACCTGTGGAGTTTTATCATCCCGATTATTCTGTTCTTCCCAAAGAAGAGGACTATCGCCGCACATTATACTGGAATCCGGAAGTGATGCCGGATGAAGCAGGGAATGCTCAGGTGAGGTTCTATAACAACAGTCGTTGCCGCAGGTTGAAAATAACGGCTGAAATGATTTCTGCGGATGGGGCTATTGGCATGTTTAACGAGTGATATAAAAAAGAGGGTGTTTTGATACACCCTCCCCATAACTGTAATATTTCCTTTGATGGTGAAAAGCTTATAACGTAACTCCTGTCTTAAAGATAGCAATTTCGCGATAACCTTTCTTCTCATTATTTACGAACTCACCACTGGCTACTTTAATCACATACTCGATAAAGCGTTCGCAAGTCTTTTCCATCGGTTCATTTTCAACGATGACTCCGGCGTTGAAATCAATCCATCCCGGTTTGTTTTTAGCCAAAGTAGAATTGGTGGAAATCTTCATAGTCGGAACGAAAGTACCGAAAGGAGTACCACGTCCGGTGGTAAAGAGTACCATATGGCATCCGCTTGCAGCAAGGGTAGTAGCAGCTACCAGGTCATTGCCCGGAGCGGAAAGCAGGTTCAGTCCTTTCTTTTGCAGACGTTCTCCGTAAGGCATCACGCCGGATACATAGCTTTTGCCACATTTCTGTGTACATCCCAGTGCTTTTTCTTCCAGAGTGGAGATGCCGCCGGCTTTATTTCCCGGAGATGGATTTTCACCCACAGGCTCACCATGGGACAGGAAATATTCTTTGAAGTCATTGATCAAGTGTACGGTCTGTTCGAACAGGTCTTTGTTCTCGCAACGGTTCATCAGAATTGTTTCCGCACCAAACATTTCAGGAACTTCAGTCAGCACACTTGTACCGCCTTGTGCAATCAGGAAGTCTGAGAACATACCCAGTAACGGATTGGCAGTGATACCGGAGAAACCGTCGGAACCACCACATTTCAGTCCGACGCGAAGTTCTGACAAAGGTACTTCCGTACGTTCATCTTTGGATGCTTTGGCGTACAAGTCACGCAGAATATCCATTCCTTCTTCGTATTCGTCACCTACTTTCTGGGTTACCATGAATTTCACACGGTCCTGGTCATAGTCTCCTAAGAATTCACGGAATACGTCCGGCTGGTTGTTTTCGCATCCCAAGCCTACTACCAGCACTGCGCCTGCATTCGGGTGAAGTACCATATCGCGAAGAATCTTTTTCGTGTTTTCGTGATCGTCGCCAAGCTGTGAGCAACCGTAGTTGTGCGGGAAAGCCACGATGGCATCTACCCCTTTTCCTTCCGTTTCACGGCGCAGGCCTTCGGCCAGTTGTCCGATGATACCGTTAACGCAACCTACAGTCGGGATAATCCAGATTTCATTTCTTACGCCTACATCACCATTCTTACGGCGGTAGCCTTTAAAAGTAAGGTCTTTATGAGGGATGTCCAGAGTAACCTGAGTCGGATGGTAGGTATACTCCAACAGTCCGGCAAGGTTCGTCTTGATATTCGTTTCATTCATCCAGTCTCCCTGTTTCTTTGCCATACGGGCATGACCGATAGGGTATCCGTACTTGATTACGTTCTCGCCTTCTGCAAAGTCTTTTAATGCAAACTTATGTCCGGCAGGAATGTCTTCGTTTAGTGTAATCTCTATTCCATCTACGGATAGATGCTCTCCTGCCGGGAGGTTAACAATGGCAACGGCAACGTTGTCGGCAGGATTAATTCTTAAATACTTTGTTTCCATGTACTTGTTTAGTTGGATTTTGTTGTTATTTGCTATGGTAATAGTCTATTGTCTCTACAGTCAACAAGTCAATCGGCATATAGTTGATGCAAGTCACGTCTTTCTTGAAAATGAGGTGATCGCAGAGCGCCTTGATGCCGTTGAGACCTTGCAGTTCCGGTTGCTGGGCGATGAGGAAGGAAACGCTTCCTTCTTTCAGGCAAGTGACATTCCGTTCCAGAAGGTCATAGCCTATCAGATTGAAATCTTTCTTTCCGCGACTTTGCAGGTATTCGCCGATAATGTAGACTTTTGAATTGAAAGTGATTCCATTCTTTACACTCGGGTGAGAACGGAAGAATTCATCCAGCATTTCGTTATCTTCATCATTGCGCTCGGCATGCAAGTCAAGCTCCAGTATAGTACAAGACGGATGATGTTCCTCCATGTACTGCCTGAATCCGATTTCCCTGTTTTCTTGCTGGTTCGAACCGACAATTCCTTCATGTATCTTACGGAAAATAACGATCTCCTTTTCGTCTCTGGCAAGCAACATCAGCATACGGGCGGCAAAGTATCCACTTTGGCGTGAGTTCTGACCGAAGAAGGCGAGGGGCGGCACGTCTTTGATATTTGAGTCTATATATATATAAGGTATATCCAATGTTTGCAACTGATCGGTAAAGCCTTTCGTATATTGCGGAGCCGTAGGGGCCACCATTACTCCGTCCGGTTGCTGAGTCAGGATGGCTTCGCTGGCATCTACGAACGAATGATAGTCGTATGGATCGTAATAGTTGATCTTTACCGAGGTATTGAAGTCCGAATAGGTAGCGATAGCTTCGTGGATACCCAGTTCTACTGCTGTCCAGTATTCGCCTTCCAGGTGTTGAGGCAGAAGACAGATGAATGTGTACTTCTTGTTGGAAGCCAGGGCACTGGCATACATGTTAGGTTGATAGTCAAGCTGCTTCAGAATTTCTTCCACCCGTTTTTTGCTTGCTTCTGATACTCCGCTGCGTCCGTGAATGACGCGGTCTACTGTTCCTACAGACACGTCTGCTAAACGGGCGATGTCTTTGATTCTGATTCTTTCGGGCAATTTATTCATACGATCACCTTATTTATATAGGTTTATGTGCTCGCACACAATAATAATCTTAATATTTTCGACACAAATATATAACAATTTTTGTAATTACGAAAATTGTTGTATCTTTGTGCCCGCACACGAAAGGTGTGTGATATAACTCTATTTATGTATTAATGGTCATGTAATCAGTAGTTTAACCCCTAAGATAGGGTAAAAATGATAAATTGAAACTTCATAATATTAATAACTTAGAATTTAAAACATAAGATTATGGGAAAGAAAGTCGTTACATTAGGCGAAATCATGCTTAGATTGTCAACTCCGGGTAATACTCGCTTTGTTCAGTCTGACTCTTTTGATGTAGTATATGGTGGTGGAGAAGCGAACGTTGCAGTAAGCTGTGCCAACTACGGACATGAAGCCTATTTCGTAACCAAATTGCCGAAACATGAAATCGGACAGTCTGCTGTAAACGCATTGCGTAAATATGGTGTAAAGACAGACTTTATTGCTCGTGGTGGCGACCGCGTAGGTATCTACTATCTGGAAACAGGCGCTTCTATGCGTCCCAGCAAGGTTATCTATGACCGTGCTCACTCTGCTATCGCTGAAGCTGATGCTGCCGACTTCGATTTTGATGCTATTATGGAAGGTGCTGACTGGTTCCACTGGTCCGGTATCACTCCGGCTATTTCTGACAAAGCTGCCGAACTGACTCGTCTGGCTTGCGAAGCAGCCAAGCGTCATGGCGTAACTGTATCGGTTGACTTGAATTTCCGTAAGAAACTGTGGACAAAAGAAAAGGCACAGTCTATCATGAAACCGTTGATGAAGTATGTAGATGTATGTATCGGTAACGAAGAAGATGCGGAACTGTGTCTGGGCTTCAAACCGGATGCTGACGTTGAAGCAGGCCACACAGATGCTGAAGGCTACAAAGGTATCTTCCAGCAGATGATGAAAGAATTCGGATTCAAATATGTGGTTTCTACATTGCGCGAATCTTTCTCTGCTACTCACAATGGCTGGAAAGCTATGATCTACAATGGCGAAGAATTTTATACTTCCAAGCGTTATGATATCGATCCGATTATCGACCGTGTAGGTGGTGGTGACTCTTTCTCCGGCGGTATTATCCACGGTTTGATGACTAAACCTAACCAGGGCGCAGCTCTTGAATTCGCTGTTGCTGCATCTGCTTTGAAACACACGATCAATGGTGACTTTAACCTGGTTTCTGTAGAAGAAGTGGAAGCATTGGCTGGTGGTGATGCAAGCGGTCGCGTACAGAGATAAGTTGAGTGTTGAGAATTGAAAGTTGAGAGTTTGAAAAACCAATTCATTTAAAATAAGAAAATAAGATGGCAAAATTCGATAAAATAGCCGTATTGAATAAAATCGGCTCTACAGGTATGGTTCCTGTATTCTATCACAAAGATGCGGAAGTGGCAAAGAAAGTAGTAAAGGCTTGTTATGACGGTGGTGTTCGTGCTTTCGAATTCACCAACCGTGGTGACTTTGCACAGGAAGTATTTGCTGAAATCGTGAAATACGCAGCAAAAGAATGTCCTGAAATGGCTATCGGTATCGGTTCAATCGTTGATCCGGCTACTGCTGCTATGTATCTTCAGTTAGGGGCTAACTTTGTGGTAGGTCCGTTGTTCAATCCGGAAATCGCTAAGATATGTAACCGTCGTCTGGTAGCTTATACTCCGGGTTGTGGTTCTGTATCTGAAGTAGGTTTTGCACAGGAAGTAGGTTGCGATCTTTGCAAAGTGTTCCCGGGTGATGTATATGGAACTAACTTTGTGAAGGGTTTGATGGCTCCGATGCCATGGTCTAAGCTGATGGTGACAGGTGGGGTAGAGCCTTCCAAGGAAAACCTGACTGCATGGATCAAAGCAGGCGTGTTCTGCGTAGGTATGGGCTCTAAACTGTTCCCGAATGATAAGGTGGCAGCAGAAGACTGGGCTTATGTAACTGCAAAATGCGAAGAAGCTCTTGGCTATATTGCCGAGGCCCGCAAAAAATAAGATTAGAGAGCGAAAGCTATCTATCATAAAAAAGAGGCTGATGCGTCAGCCTCTTCAAAATATGCCTCAAAGGGTTAGTTAGTTTAGTTAGTAATGAGGCATATTTTCCATTTTGTTTAAAGGTGTTTAAAGGGGATAAGTCATCGGAATGAGTGATCATTTCGGTGACTTGTTTTTTTGTTGGCCGTAAGCGCTTCTTTTAAGAATGATGTGGCATTCGCATTTTGATAATCCGTCCGATAACGAGCGCTGCAATGTACACCACGGCAAAGCCTACGATTGAAAAAACAAACGGTTTCTGTTCATTGAAAGTACGGCGTGGAGGTACAGCGGTATAAGCCTCGTTGGCTGTAGTCTGATTGTCAGACTTGGTGGTTGCTGTTACTTGCAGTGTTGTTTCTGTTGCTACCATTTGGCAGCTATCTGTGGTTGTGGTTACAGTATCCACTAATATTTCTGTAGACATCTTTCTTACCCTTTTAAGTTATACGTAAATTCCTGTTATGGTTTCAACACAGTACTTAGGGTTTAGTTCAAAGGGATTCTTAAAATCGGCGCAAAGGTAACTAAAAAAGTAAACGATGGAGCATGAGGAGCATATTCTTTTCAAATGATTTGATGTAAATCAATTATCAGGGTCTTTTTCTCTTGTTTGTTTGCCGGTGATGGAGGATGTAGACAGGCAGAAGAACTAATAACAGGCAGAAAATGCTGATGAGAGGAAAATAACGATTGTAAATATACTCATTTTCATCAACGTTATTCATCAGGCAGACAGGGCACATACAATCGGGATTATCGTTGTTGTGCAACGCCATACCGATGATAAAAGTTGTGACGCAGGCTATCATGACGATAAGGGCAAGGGTTACCTTTATATAGAAATGTAATTGCTTTTTGTGATCTTTAGGAAAGACTACCATAATGTGTGTTGTGCTAAAGAAGAATCTCTTCTTCTGTACAATACAAAGAGGAGATTCTTCACGATGTTGATTGTTCGAACGACAAAGATGCCTTAGTTAGTTATTCGGGTACATAAATGATTTCACCGTTATCCAGTTCATAGGCAATGCCTACCTTTTTCCCGCGTTTACCTTCTTTCTTGTCCTGATCTTCGGACGGGGTATACCGGTTGATTTTATTGCCTTCCTTGGTAATGATTTCCATATTCTCTTTACCCGGATTCTTTACCATCGTATAGTCTTCCTGCGAGAAAACCTCTGTCATGTTATACCGGCTGACAAGTGCTACCATCAATGCAACGGCAAAAACCATCGCAATGTCGAACAGATTGGATACTACGCTGATCGGGTCGGAGTCTTCTTCTTTTCGCAATAGGTTATGTTTCATTTCTCTGCTGTTTTATGGATGGAACGTTTGTCATTGAGCAGTTCGGATATGAATTCAAGGTTGGTCATATCCTGCAAGTACCAGCGTTGTTTCACCTGCTGTGTAAGGAAGCCTACGGCACCGGCTACCAGTCCGACTACAGTGGTGGCGAAAGCGATCTGCATATTGTAAGCCATGGAAGCAATATCTCCGCTGGCCAGTCCTGCGAGGGCAGGTCCCATTGGGATCAATGTTCCCATCAGACCTAAGATCGGTCCCAGTTTGGTCAGGGTCTTGGAGATGGCTAAGTCTTTGTCCGCTGCGATTTCAAAATTAGCCAATAAACGTTGTACCTGTGCCGGAGTATCACGGGCGTCCAATACCTGACGCATATAGGTAATGACAAGTGATCTTGAATTTTCCGGAAGTTTGGAACTCAGTTCTTCCACCGTGTCCGGAGTCAGCTTGCTCAGCTCGTTGCGGAGCAGGGCTTCCGTTTTACGAATGGACAGATATTGACCATAGAAACTACCGGCAAGTAAAATCGCGCGGCAAAAGAGGATGATTAATAAAACGATGACAGGAACGAGCAAGCCTGTTGAAATCCAGTATAAAATATCTGATATAAAGTTCATTGTTATTGATAATTTGAAGAGTTATTTATTCTATTATTGTTTCACACTTTTTTCTTTGTTTCTGTTTCGGATGTTCCACCAGAGAAGTCCGAGAATTCCGCCAGTCAGTGCGATGACTATGACGCCTGTCAATGCTTTCCAGTCTATTTCACTGACACCTGCTGCGGAAGTCTTTCCGTTGACTGTGGCAACAATTCCCAAAACAGCTACCAGAGCATTGGTCAGGAAAAATAGTTCGAGGCGCAGTTCTTTTTCCGGCAACAAATGGAGCAGTATAAATCTGCCGCAAGGGATGGCTATCAGGATAAAGGCTGCGTAGCTCCAGGCTATCGTCTGAAATGAAGTGCCCGGAAAAGCAAAGATGAGATATACCAGCCCGCTGAATAAAACCGGGAAAATCAATAATCCCGGAAACCAGCGGAGAAAACGGTACATGAGTATCATGCGCGGCTTGACCGGATAGTCATTGGCTACGTGGACGGCAAGCATGGCATAAGCCATTTGTATGCAGACTTCCACACTGAGGAGTACGGAAGTATCCAGCATCAAGGGCTGATTGCTCAGCCAGTTGGCTATCTGAGTCTTCGATTGCTCGATAGCATACGGCCACATCAATCCGGCGAAGACAGCGCAGATAGCGGCGATAATACCGACCGCTATCAATTTCCAGAACGTTTGCTTCAGCAGAAAGTTAAATGCTGTAAGAAGCATAAGTACAAGAACAACTGTATCCATTATATGATTTTACAATTTACAAATTACGATTGATAATTCACAGGACGTGGGTTACATCTGACTGCTTTTGCGGCGCTTGCGTACAAAGAGTATCAGAGCAAGAATAACGATAATGACAGCGATGCCTACAGCTACATTACTTAATGTATTTGTCTGATTTTCGGCTGTCTGATTCATCTCTTCTTTTTTCATCACCACTCCCTTGTTGTTGCCGCTTGCTTTTGCTTCACGGATTTTAGAGATATTCTCTTTGTATTGTGTAGCGGTTTGTGCGTCTGCTTTCGATGCAATGAAGTCACGGAGCTTGGCATTGTCACAAACAAATCCGGAACAAGACGGGCGGTAAGTATTGACAATCTCCGTATGAAGTTTGCTAAGTTCCGCTACCTGTTCTTCACTTGCTTGCCACAATCCCTTACGGGCGCTTTCGAGCATGACGGCAGTCATCTCTTCCAAAGCGGCAGGATTCTGTTGTTCGAAATATTGTTTGACTCCCAAGTTCAGTTCATCCTTCACATATACATTATATATATTATCCCAAAGCTCTTTGTCGATTGCGGCCGGTTTCATCACATTCCATCCATAGGTATTAGTGATCACTTCTGCAAATTCACTTGCCGAAGAAGCCCCGCCTTTCATTTTCTCTTTGATGTAAGTTGGGTTCAGGATAGTGGTGCGACTTTCTACGCCGACAGCCTCTTTCAGTTCCTGCATCTTCATATGGTTCCGGTTGCGATAATCACTGAGGTAGGCATCCGGATCTTTGCCGGTCACATTGCGTACGGCGAGATTCATACCTCCCATAAATTCGTATACATGGTCAAGGCTTAAAGCTCCCCAGGTATTACTTTGCCGTGGTTGTACGACAACATCCGTCCGGGTCAGTGCAGCTTCGAAAGCGAACTTCTGGAATACTTCCCAATTCTTTTCGCTGCCGTAATACGCACCCATATTATTGAGATAAGTATCGGCGATTTCCGATTCATTCTCCCAGCGGTCGCCGGATTCTACCATTTCCTGAATACCGGTTCCATACATACCGTTGGCTCCTCCGAATACCCGGAAGGTTGAAATTTCGCGGGCATCTTTCGGGCTTAATCCTTTTTCGGTCAGCACCCGTTCGGCTTCTATTACGCTGGAGGTAACCTGATTCTCATATTTGTCGTCTTTGGCGGCGGCAGCCATTTCTACTGCACGGTTGACGAGGAAGAGACGGGAGGCGGCAAGATCACGAAGTTGTCCGGAAGTCTGGACTACCACGTCGATGCGCGGACGTCCTAATTCGGCAGAAGGAATCAGTTTTAAATCGCTGACACGACCGAAAGCATCACGGACAGGCTCAACACCTAACATATAAAGTACCTGTGCGATGGTTGCCCCTCCGGTTTCAATAAACTCGGATGACCATAGCGTATAGCTGACCTTGCGTGGTATGGAGTCGTTGTGACGTTGCTTGTACGTATCAATTGTCTGCTTGGCCAAAGCAATACCTTTTTCCCAGGCAGACTCTGTCGGAGTCGCTTCGGCATTAATGGCATACATATTGCGTCCGGTAGGCAGCGTGTTCGGATTAGCGATCGGGTCACCACCGGGGGTGGGAGCCGTGTATCCGCCTTTCAAGGCATTCATCAGACTGCTCAGTTCCTCTTCCGGACTTGTCAGAAGTGCATTTTTATAATTGCCTACATTCTTGATGGTACGTTCTACTTCAGCTACTGCAAGCGCAAATTCCACTTCTTCTTTGCTGTATTCTTTCGGAGCCTTTCCCATAGCTGCCATCATCGCTGACATACCCTGCGGCTTTTCAGTCTTTCCTGCCATTGCCGGTTTGCCCGAAGCGTCTGTGGATGTATCCTTATTAGCTTTCATGCTGGCTTCCATTTTCTTTAAAGCTTCCGGACTGGCACCCATTGATTTGGCCATTTCCATCGCTTTTTCCGGGTCCATGTTAGCACCCATTTTCTTCATGGCTTCTTTCATGCCTGCAGGCATTTTACCATGAGGTCCTTTTTCCATTTTTGCCGAAGCCGGATGACCATTGCCCGACGGCTCATTATCAGCCTGATCCTTTTTGGCTGCGGCAGCCATCATCATTGCCATCATGCCTTTGGGGGCATTGCGTTCGGCTTCTATCTGTCTCGCTTTTGCCAACTCTTGCGGAGTGATTCCGGCTGTGTGGCAAATCAGTTCGTCGGTTGCCAGTGAAGGGTTAGCCATCAGTCTCTCTACGAGAAGGCGGGCAGGCATGAGGTATTGCTGGGTAAAGACACTTCGGTGTTTTCCGGCAGATTCTGTAGCTTTGCCGCGTTGTTTGTCAAGAGCAAAAAGACTATAGGCAATCGGTTCTGTTGCCATCGCGTAGACAGAAGAAGTTATTCTTTCCGGTTCGTAAGGAACTCCCATTGTGTAAAGCTGCCCCGTGATTTTCTCTGTAGCCAGTTCTTCGGCAAAGTTTTCTACACGGGCGATTTCATCTTCCGTATACGGTTTATTGGCAATACTGTCCAGTCCTAAATCACGATGGATTCCCATCTTCACAGTCAAGGTTTTCACAGCCAGCGACTCCTGATCTTTGTTTGCCTTCTGGGAGTTATTATAGATTTTGATCTTTTCCATTAATTCCCGATAAATGCCGCGTACGCTGCTTTCAAGGAAAGGAGGAGTGAGATATGATTGCAAGGTAGCATAAGAACGGCGTTTGGCCATCATACCCTCTCCGACGTTTCCGATAGAGTAGAGGTAGTAGTGGGGAACGGCTCCTACCAAACGGTCCGGCCAGTCATTGCTGCATAATGCGACTTGTTTTCTCGGAGTGAATTCGAGACTGCCGTGTGTACCGAAGTGAATCAGTGCATCGGCTTTGAAGCCATGTTGCATCCACAGGTATGAGGCAATGTAGGTGTGTGGCGGAGCCATGTCGGTGCCATGTATCATCTGGAAGGAATTGTCACCGCTTCCGGCAGCGTTTTGTGGCAATAGCACAACGTTACCGAACTGTAAACGGGCAATACCTAGCTTGCCGTCAGGAGTCACCATATAGTTGCCAGGAAATTCGCCGAAAGCATCTACCACCTCCTGATACTTTTCGGGACGAAGCGATTCTTTCACCCAGCTTTCATATTGTTCTTTGGTGATCAGTTCGGGATGTCCGTTTTGCATGAAGTCGTTGAAAGCTCCTTCTGCATAAGCGTTGAATACCGCCCCCTGGGCTTGTATCATTTTTCCCAGTTCCTGATCGTTGGCAGGCAGACCGGATATATTATATCCCTCTTGTTTCATACGAAGCAGAAGATTGTAAAGGGAGGGTACTACTTCCATGCCGGCAGCGGTCAATGCGTTCTGACCGGGACCTTTGTAATAATAGATAGCTACTTTCTTCTCAAAATTAGGTTTTGTTCTCAGATTCAGGTAGTTGTCTATTGTAGATACAAAAGTCTTCAGACGTTCGGGGATGGCATACGAATGGCGCAATCCTTCTTTATCTTCATATTGTGCGAAAAGGGCGAAAGGGCGGATAGCTCCGTCTATTTCCGGTGTTACGATGCTCTGTGACATAAAGCCTCCCGACATTCCCATCGGATCGTTTTCCCATTCATCCACAAGACTGTTGATTGTGAGCGGAGCGAACAAAAGGATATTCCTGGCTTTCAGATAATCCACCATTTTATCTCCCATACGTCCGTGTGCCATATTGATGACGGCATCGGGCTGCACTTCCTCTATGAATGACATGAATCTTGTCATGGATTGAACGGGATAAACATTATATCCCGCATTTTCCAGTGCTTTTATCAGATCGGTGGCATCTGCCATTTGTCCGGTAATCATGATTTTTCGTGCCCCTTCTTTATAAAGGTTATTCTCTTGCATGAATTTCTCATAATCGGCAACGGTGAGGAATTCCTGTTCATCATCCGGATTACTGATTCCGGCATGATAAAGCATATCGCTCGGTCTTTCTGTCGGATCTTCTACTTCGGGTACAGCGGAAGCCTTTCCGTCAATGGCTTTACGGATATAGTTCAGCATATTGCGGTAGTTGGTCTTTCCGCCGTTGCTCAGATAGCCGCGTATGAGATTCTGCTGTATACTGTCGAGGTTGCAGATATTGTTGGCAGGGTTGGTAGCCATAGAAGTGTATATGGGGATACCCTTATCTGCTACCTGCTGTATTTGCTGACGTTGTTCTTCGACAATGCGCAGTCCCATGCCATTGATGAATACCATGTCATAACTGGTCAGACGATCGAGGTTGTCAAGAGACACTTCGCTGAGTTTGATGAATGAATTGTCGTTGGCTTTCGAGATGCTTCCCTGCTGTATGGTCTGGAAGTTGACGAAAGCTATTTTGGTAGCGCTGAACCAGGTATTCCATACGGATAGACCTATCAGGGCTGCTACAACGATGCATCCACCTAAAATGATTTTACTTTTCTTTTTCATTTCTCTTATTTTTAGCTTTGTATGTAGTTCTATTGTTGCCGTTTATTTTTTGAAGAGCCTGTCTATATCCAGTGATAGTCCTAATGTCAGGTTGGTTCCCGTTGTGGTAGGAGAGTTGAAATAATAATAATCCGGCACATAGTCGAACAGGTTGTTTACAGCCAGATTCATATTGATTCCTTTTATAATTCCCAACGAGAAAGTAAAATCCCATATCATATATCCCGGATACTCGACTGCCTGGCTTCCGGCAGACGGATTGTTGAAACTATCGTTGTAGATGTTTGTTTTAACTTTTGACAGCAAACGTCCGTTGAGTGAATAGTTGAAATCTATTTTGTTCAGAGTCTTGCCCCAGTCGATTCTTACAGTTGCCGTATGGGGACGTGTATCCGTGAATTTCTTTTGACCGTCGCGCATGAACTCATGAATATATGTGTATGACAGACGATAGCCGAGTCCGCAAGGATACTTGGCGGAAACGTTGGCGTCAATTCCTGCAATATCCATTTTGTCGGTATTGGTATAGATTTGTCCTTTGGGGTCTTCGCTGTAAATGGTATTGATACGATTGTGTACCAGGTTATAATATCCTGTAATAGAGAAGTTATAACGACTCTTGGTATATTCGGCAGATACAGAGAAATTATGGCTTGTTTCCGACTTAAGGTCCGGATTACCATAAATCATCATCATATTTGCCATATTGAACACCATATACATCTCCTTCAGGGTAGGAGAGCGGAATCCTTGCGAATACGATCCTCTTAATGAACAGTTACCTATCTTATACATCATTCCCAAATGTGGAGACAGATGGCGTACATTGGAGTCGGAGAAGTAGTCGAATCGTAATCCGGCTATCACATTCAGTCTTTCTGTGGGGTTCCAGTCGAACTGACCGAACGCGTCTGCCGTATGCATGGTGTGGTCTGCGTTATCAGTGAACTGGTAAGACATCAGATAATCGCGCAGGTAGTCGGCGCCGACAGTCAGCGTATGCTTTCCGTTGAAGGTGTAATTATAGAGTGTATGCACATTGTGCTGTACATTACTGTAATCACGCACGTCATTTTTATAAAGAGACTGATAATCACTCTTATCATACTGGTCGAAAGTGTAACCGACTTCAAGGTTACTCATTATATTGAAGGTGTAGTTAGCTTTCATTCCACCGCTGAATCCCCGGTATCTGTCCTGGATATCCCCCGGCTTATTGCGTTCACGGAAATAATAGCCGGCTCTTCCCGTCAGTTTGAGCGTTTCCAGCGGACGATAGATTAATCGTTCTTTGAAGTTCCACACCCGGCTTCCGAACACAGTAGAGAAATCTCCCGGATTATCTACGGCATAAGTGTCTACATTATTATATTGCACGTTGGTCAGGCTGTTGAATTTACCTGCATTAAATCCTGCAGTGCCACCATACCGCTGGTCGTTGTGTTCGGAGAAACGTGAATTAAGATTTAAGTTCCACGGATCGTCCGATTCGCGGGTGATGATGTTAATTACTCCTCCGATAGCACTGGAACCGTAAAGGGTAGATGCAGCACCTTTCACTATCTCTATGCGTTCTACATTGTCGAGATTCAGACGTTCGTAGTCTACATTATTCAGTGTTTCCCCTGCCAGCCGTTCGCCATCTACCAGAAACAGTACGGAATTACCGCCGAAGCCTTGCATATTAATAGCGGTTTGCTGATCCATAGAGAAGGAAAATTCGATACCGGGCAACTCTGTTTTCAGCAGGTCGGCAACGTTGTTGGCGTTAACTTTCTTAATATCGTCTGAGGTGATAACCCGGGTGATGATGGGAGCGTCCTTCAGCAATTTGGGAGTACGGGTACCGGTTACAACGACTGTCCCGAGGTCGAACTGATCTTCGGATAAGCTGAAGTTAACTTTCTTTCCTTTCTCGGTGGTTATTCTTTTTTGTTCGGTTTGATAACCTATGTAAGATGCAGTAATGATATATGAACCGATTCCCGGCAACTGTAATGTGTAGGTTCCGTCAACACCGGTGACGGCTCCTGTTTCTCCTCCTTTTATGGAAATGGTCGCACCTGGGAGGGGTTCACCATTGGTATCAGTAACACGTCCGCTGATGTGCTCGGTTGATTGTTGTGCGAATGTGGAACAGGTTACTATAAAGGAGAATATCAAGATTGATGCTATAAATGTAGGTTTCATTCTTTGTAATTGGTTTCTTAGTTGTTTTCTTCGAAATCAAGCGGATATAGGAAATCGAAGTCGATATATCCTTTTATGCCTCTGGCATTGGTATAGTTGGTAAAACGAATGGCTGCATAGGTATTATCCTTCAACCGTATCAGATAGACTTGATTGGACATGGTGTAAATAGGAGGCATACTTGAAGTGTCTACGTTTAACCAGCCGGATAAGATATCATTACGATAGTCTTCTGTATATTTAATGTTTCCTTCCATCATACCGGACATATCGATTGCTATTTTATCTGTCGTCCATTCGTCTTTTACAAAATTCTCTTCGGCGGGAAGTTTTCCACTGGCCTTCAGATCATCAATACTTGTATAAGTTGTCTGGAAGGCTGCACCTTCATTGGTTTTGATGTCGTAGCGGTGGATGGCAAGGTCCCATTCTGCCGGTATCTCGCTCTTATGTTCCTCTCCGATTTCAACAGTTGTTGCTTTACGTTCGGATAGGTCGATATAGACCCAGTTAGTGTACTCAGTAGCATTGATTTGTGAAAAGCTACTTTCTTTAATCTCCATTTCTGCTTCAATGGGATCGTCATAAATCCCTTCAAACATTCCATTACAAGCTGAGAGCGACATAGCCGCTCCCAGTATCATGATATTTTTGAAAATAGCGTTACTGCTTCTTCTCATTTCTTCTTTTAGTTATTTATTGTGCACTAGTTTCTTTGACGTTTCCGGTGAATACTGCGGTGATTGCCATAGGCATGGCTCCCGGTTTGAAGACTACCGTAATATTAGCTTTACCATCTGCCGTAACTGTACCTTCCAGACTTTCACCTGTAATTGGAGTAGTACCGCTTGCGGATTCGGCATCAGATTCAAATGCGCCTAAACTGAGTGTATAGCCGCCATCTGCTTTTTCAACGTTTACTCCGCTAATCGTGAAGTCTCCCAAATTCATATTACCTCCTCCGGTCAAATTGCCAAAACCGTTTAGGGTGATATCTACTGTCGTTTCGGATGCACGTTTAACGACTGCTTTACAATCTTCGGTAGAACCATATGAACTTCCCATAACGCTGATAGCAAGATTAGTGTTATACTTATAAGTGCCGGCAATGGCTTTTGCTTGCTCAGTATTGTCGGTATCGTCGTCATCGTCACTGCAAGATACAAAAGTAAATGAGAATGATAGTGCCATAAGAGCAACCATCCATAAGTTTAAGATTTTCATACTTAATTTTGATAGATAATGATTAATTTATTTTTCGTTTGCAAAGTTACAGGGATATATAAGCAGGGGCAATACCTAAAAGAAATGAAAAAAAACAGGCGTTTAATTATATGTAGGTATTGAATAGGGAGGGATAAGTCCTTATTTTTGCAGTCATTTACAAATTAAATATTAAAAACACGAAATTGAAAAGAAAATGAAAGGTGGCTACAGTAGAAAAAGTGTATTGACAGGGATTACTTCTTTCCTGATTGTATTGTTTACTATGCCTTTGGGGCATGCATTGATGATTTTTATGGAGCACGTACTTTCGTCTGCAGCGCTTCATTATGCGGCTTTCTCAATGGGAGCTGTGGGATTGGTGATGGTGATTGTCGGAGTATTTGCAAAAGGAGATACCCGGCAGACGTTATGGGGACTTTTCGGGGGACTGCTCTTCTGGACCGGTTGGGTGGAGTTTATATATGTTTACTATGCACATCGTTATGAGGTGCAACCGTTGCTGAATGTTGCAGGGGAAGTGGTTACGAAACCGGAGTATCTGATTATGCCTTCCTCATTCGGCTTTTGGGTGATGTTCATGTTGATTTATCTGTTCAGTATAAAGAGCGGATGTGACTTCTTTACCTATCTTCAGAAGGTCTTTTTCCGTAAAAGCACTGCCACCATCGTAGTGAAGCCAATGACGCGGCATACTTCTATCGTAACTTTCATGGAATTGAATCTTATCATGTGGACCAGCTATCTGGTTTTATTGTTTTGTTATGATGAAAACTTTATTGGTGAGCACAGCCCTGTTACCGCTATTGTTGCATTCGGCTGTCTGGTCGGTGCATTCTTTATGTTCCGGCGTCTGTTGAAAATCAGCCAGTGGGGATATGCCATCCGTTTTTCTATTGCGACTGTCGTTGTGTTTTGGACATTTGTGGAAGTACTTGGACGCTGGGATCTTTTTCATGAAATATGGGTGGAACCGATGGCTTACAAGACCGAGATGATCACCATACTTCTGGCTTTCTTCGTTCTTCTGGCTTTCTTGTTTTATCAGTCTGCCCAAAAGAAGAACAGTCGCAAGCAAAATGAAGAATAATTATAAATAAGGAGAGCATACAGGAAGAATCCATATTAATGGGTATTGATAGACAATGAGGAGAGCGCTACTTTTGTTCCATCATTTAAAATACAAAAAAAATGGAAATAATAAGTAGAACCCGTAACGGACTGATTGCATATTGTGGGCATTGTAAAGTCTATCAACTCGAATTTGGAAACCTGTTCTTCCGTCTCTCCGAATCCTCCTTCGATTATTTTCGTAACTATGTCGTTTCTATCGATGGGGCTTATTACGAGCATCGCAACAGGCGGATGACGTGTACCCGGAAGATATTCCTGCGTTTACCGGCTGAGAATGTTTATTTCTGTGTTTGTGCTTCCGAGCTGGAAGAACTTAAAAGGCTGGTTCTGTTGCAAGCCCCTTGCGAAGGAGGATTTACGGAGGAGGTTTTGATGCATGATCTTTCTTTGAATTGATCTTCAGTTACAGGTCATTATACAGGATGACGAACAGGAAAGTTGCTATATCATAGTATCAGAGAAAGGTATGAACTAATTTCTTAGATAACTGTTTTCTAGATATATGATATAAAAACTATTTATAATATGGAACCTCATCATCACGAACATAATCATCGGATAACGTCTCTTAATAAAGCCTTTATAATAGGCATCGTTCTGAATATCTCTTTCGTTATAGTCGAGTTCGGAGTTGGTTTTTATTACGATTCTTTGGGACTGCTCTCTGATGCCGGACATAATTTGGGAGATGTGGCAAGCCTGATTCTTGCTATGTTGGCTTTCCGGTTGGAGAAAGTACACCCGAATAGTCGTTATACCTACGGATATAAGAAAAGTACCATCCTCGTTTCTTTACTAAATGCAGTCATATTATTGGTTGCTGTCGGGATAATTATCGCTGAAAGCATAGACAAGCTGTTTCATCCGGTATCTGTTGACGGTTCCGCCATTGCCTGGACTGCCGGAGTAGGAGTGGTGATCAACGCACTTACTGCCTGGCTTTTTATGAAGGATAAGGATAAAGACCTGAATGTAAAAGGAGCCTACCTGCACATGGCAGCTGACGCACTGGTCTCTGTCGGGGTAGTTGTTTCCGGTATTATTATCATGTATACGGGATGGAGCATCATCGATCCAATTATCGGATTGGGCATTGCTGTGATTATTATTGTTTCTACCTGGGGATTACTTCATGACAGTCTTCGATTATCGCTGGATGGGGTTCCGGTGGGAATCGATACTCAGCAGATTCAGCAACTGATAGTGGAACAGCCGGGGGTAGAAAGCTGTCATCATCTGCATATTTGGGCTATCAGTACTACGGAAACGGCTTTGACTGCACACGTTGTCATCGATAATATGGAAAAAATGGAAGAAATAAAACACTTGATCAAGAGCCGATTAGATGAAGCAGGCATTCATCATGCTACCTTAGAATTCGAATGTATAGGCGTTTCGTGTGAAACAGAAAATAACTGTTGTTAGGTATTTGTAGCATATAATATAGTTATATGTTGTGATTGTCCAGGCTGTAAAGAGTATCTATTTTTGCAGTCTAGATTATTCTATATAACAAATACTACAATGAGGTCATTTATTTTTTCTTTGATTATAATTATTTTTTCAGCTATTTATTCTCAAACAATCTGTGCCCAACAAAGAGATATTGTATTAACTGGTACCGTTACTGACCATCAGGGAGAGCCCTTGCCAGGTGTTACCATTCGCGTTCGGAATACCCAGTTTGGTACAGTAACGGATGCAGATGGACGATATTTGTTACGTGGCCGATGGGAAGAAGGAGATATAGTTATCTTTTCTTTTATCGGAATGAAGAATGTCCGTGTGAAGTATGTCGGACAAAAGGTACAGGATGCTGCTATGCAGCAGGATACCCAATCATTAGAAGAGGTGGTAATAGTTGCCCGTCCTAATATCAATGAAATGGATATTCGTGCAAAATCCGGAGTTGTGCAGCGGGTAGACATGGAACGATTGAATAGTAAACCAATGATTGATATGTCCTTGGCTTTACAAGGAACAGTGCCCGGTTTGATTGTGACCAATACAGGGGACCTTGGTTCAAAACCTAAAATACGTATCCGGGGAAACTCTTCTTTCCGTGAAGGAGATACTGCTAATGAACCATTGTACGTAATGGATGGTAAGGTTATATCGTCAGATGCATTTATGACACTTAATCCGTCAGACCTTAAAGAGATAAAAGTTCTGAAAGATGCTGTAGCTTGTGCCTTATACGGTATAAAGGCTGCCAATGGAGTTATTGAAATCACTTCTTTGCGTGGCAATCCCGATGGAAGGCTGACAACCAATTACAGTTTTAATATGGGTATCACTACTCGGGGACGACGGGGAGTGGAAATGATGGATACCGATGAAAAACTGGAATTGGAACGGCGTTTACAGAATGCCTCTACTCCCGGCTATCGGTATAGTGAAGATTATTACCGGAAATATTTTCCGAACAGTCCGGATTTGAATAGTATGATTGCCGAGGGACAGGGAGTGCTTGATTCCTTGAGGAATATTCATACCGATTGGTTTGATGAATTAATACATCGCAGTATTTATCAGCGACATAACCTTAGTGTCAGGGGAGGGACGGAGAACACCTCTTATTATATATCTGCCAATTATGCCCAACAAGGAGGACGGGTACCGGGGAATGATACGCATCGTTTCACCGCTCGTATGAGTCTTGATCAGAAATTGGGACGATGGGGATATCTCTCTCTGAGTACTGATGCAGGATATTCGGAGACAGATACACCGAATGGCAGTTCTTATTCGCCTACCGATCTTGTATATCAACTCAATCCTTACGAAACGACAACTGGAAAATTAGTATCTTATTCAAATGCATCGTCTGATTATACTTATAATGATCTGGTCAGACAGTATAATAGTAAATCGACAGATAAACGCGGTGGAGTAAGTGGAAGTTTAAACTTAGAGCCAGTCAAGGGATTGAATATCGATGCGGTGGCAGGTATTGATGTGTTGTTGAACGAAATGCTTACCTTGGTACCTTCTACCGCTTTATCAGAACGTGTTGGAGGAGTACGGGAAGAGGAACGGGGAAAGTTGACGAAGGGAAAGAATGTAACAACAAATATATCTTCAAATGTCCGTATTACCTATAATAAGGAAATTGCGGGCAAGCATGATCTGACCTTTGGTGGTAATATGGACTATTATATGACTGATGTTGATAATGTTTCTATTACCGGTTATGGAGTCGGTACCCAAATGTCTCCGGCACTTATCAATCAATCTATCACTGGAAACCGGAAACCATCAGTGGGTTCGCATAAAGAAAAGACTGCTCAATTGGGGGTAGGTCTGGTGGCGGGGTATAGCTTTGCGACCACTTATGACTTTTTTGCCACTTACAAAGCCGATGCTTCTTCTGTTCTTCCTAAAGATAAACGTTGGAATGCCGCATGGGCAGTCGGACTGGGATGGACGGTCAGTCAGTATCCTTTTCTCAAAGACAATAAATTCATTACACGCCTGAATCTGAAAGCTTCCTACGGGCAAATGGCAAACCTGGCGGGTGTATCAGCTTCTTCAACGATAGGTACTTTTTCTTATTCTACCAGTTATTACGGCAATGCCCGCCTTTTACAATTGGCTGAACTTTATAATACCGACCTGAAGCCGGAACAGACTATTACTACAGATTTTAGCCTTTCCGTTGAATTTCTTAAGTGTCTGACACTGGATGCTAATATCTATAGACGTGAAACGACGGATGCGTTGCTCGATGTTCCTGTCCCTCTATCCAATGGGTTCAGTACAATGAAGCGTAATATTGGAATACTCCGTAATGAAGGTTTCGAATTAAGTGCCTTGGTGAAGTTATTCGATACTACGGACTGGCGTTTGTCTTTACGCGGTTCGTTGGCTTACAATCGTAATAAAGTGGTCGATTTATATCATGCAGATCGTTTATATGCAAGTGAAGAGGCTATTGTCCCCGACTATGAGGTGGGGAAATCTTATGATATGATTTACGGACTAAAATCGTTGGGTATTAATCCGATAACTGGGCTTCCTGTATTTCTGGGAGCAGATGGCAGCGAAGTTCCCGCTACCGAAAATCCGAAAAAAGAGAATATAGTAGCATTGGGACATTCTACACCCCCATATAGCGGTACACTGAACTTGAGCTTTTCTTACCGTGAGTTTGATTTGGATATGGATTTCTATTATGTGTTCGGAGGGTATCAGAAATATAATTATTCGTATGTTCGCGATGACGATAATGCCAATAAAAATGCAATTAAAGGACAGTTGCAGAATATGTGGTTTCAAAAAGGGGATGAAGGGAAAATTTATTATTCTCCTTTCTTTAGCTCATCTGCTCTTGCTTCATTGACTGATTATGCCAATACGGAAACGGTTGGTAAAAGCGATTACCTGAAGCTATCGATGGTGTCATTACGTTACCGTGTTCCGCACGCATTTCTGGAGAAGAATTGTAAATTTATCAAGTATGCTAATATCGCTTTTCAAGCTTCTAACTTATTTATGATTACTCCTTATAAAGAATCCGATCCGGAAACCGGCTCATTGGCGGGAACAATGCAGCCTGTGTTAACTATTAATTTAAGTTTGACTTTCTAACAGATGGAAATATGACTATAATAAAGAGAAATAGAATGCAAGGTCGGATGAAGACCGTTATTTGTTATTTTTTGTCGGTATTTTGCAGTACGGCTTGTTCGCTCGATATTCCCTATGAAAATCAATTTTCCGATCCGGATGCCATTACTACACCGCATACTGCCCGTGAATTGCTGGCAACTGCTTATAATTCCCTGCCAAATCCGGATTTTGAGTTGGCTGTATTGGGCGATGATTTTGTTCCGACCTATTTGATTAACAGAAATGCTAATCTAAATAATCTTTATAAGTGGCAGCCACAACCGATCGAAGATTTGTCCCTGTCTTTGTGGAAAGATTATTATGCGACGATAGCTATTGTCAATGCCGTATTAGAGCGGGTAGATGGCATATCAGTGACTACAGAAAGAGAAAAACTACAATTACAATGTATCATTAGCGAAGGGAAGATACTGAAAGCATATTGTTATTTCAATTTATTACGGTTGTTTGCCCCGGACTATGGAGATGGTGCGGAGAAAGACGGAATTATATTGAAAGACCAGTTTAAACTGGGATTCCTGAAACGTTCGAGTATTGAAGAGTGCGTGAAGGCTATCCGTACTATGCTGACCGAAGCTACGGAAGTGGATAATAATCCTGCGGAAATTTACTGGTTTTCTCAGATAAGTGGTTATTATTTATGGGCTATGCTGGAATTATATTCCCGAAACTACGATCAGGCGATCATTTATGCCGGAAAGGTGATGGAGGCGAAAGGAGGATATGATGTGCTTGGAGAATCAGTCTATAGTAAGTTTTGGGGAAATGAGGCGTGTGAAGAGAGGATTTTTTCTTTGTTCACTACCAATTCATATTATAAGGATATCAATTATGATCGTGACAAAGGTGATCACTTGACTTTGAATTCAGCTTTGTTGAATCTTTATTCCGAAGGGGATATTCGTTATGAAAGGACTGTGTATCCGTTGGAGATGGCAGGAGAAACGGGTGGGGTGGTTATAGCAAACTGCCTGGGAAAATATAACAAAATGAATTGGGAAATGAAAGAAATACAATACATCCATAAATATAGGGTAGCCGGAGCTTGTTTTATCTTGGCGGAGGCGTATTGTCAGGATGGAAAGGGACATGATGCACAGGCGATAGAAGTGATGAATAATTATCTTGCACAGCGTCGGGCTACCTTACTGGATATACAGCTTACTGGTGACCAGTTGTTGAAAGCTATTCTGCAAGAGAAATGGAAAGAATTTGCAGGCGAAGGAGAACGCTATTTTGATTTGAAGCGCTATCGGAAAAGCATCCTTACCGGATGGAACAGTAATATGAAAGATAAACGAGTGGAAAAGGATGATTACCGTTGGACTTTTCCAATACCGAAAGCGGAATATTTGTATAATGAAAATGTATCACAGAATGAGGGGTGGACTAAAATTGAAAATAACTAATAGTATAACAATAAATTTAAATGAGAAGAAAATGAAGAAAGTTTTTATTTATGCTATGGGAGGAATTATTCTTCCTTTCCTGGCTTCGTGCGGGGACGATAAAAATGAGACTAAATATGAAGGTGTGAACAAAATTTATCTGTCGGCGCAGGATCCGGTGATAGAAGAGATGGAAGATACACCACTGACCGTTAGTGTGGATTTGACTTCGGCTTGTGAGCAGGATATGTCTTTTAACTTCAAAATCCTGAATGATGAAGATGGCATCTTGAAGTTGGAAAATAATCCTGTAGTTATTCCGGCGGGAAGCAAATCTGCTACTTTCCAAGTGGTATCCAATCAGAAAGAATTGCTTGTGGAAGATACCTACTTTGATATTGGTATATCCGAACTGCCTTCGTGGAATATGGAATTGAGTGCTGTGTTGAAGGTACGTGTAAAGCCGAATCCACAGATTCCCCAATTGACGGAAGCCCAGAAGGTGTTGATTGAGGGTTATAAGACGAAGTATGGGATCGACTTAAACGAATGGCTGGGAGTTGTTTCTTGTCACACTACCGTACATAGTCCGGCAGACGGTTATTCGGAAGCTTTTGCTGCTGCTTTTACCAAAGAATATGATAGAAAAACGATTATCACATTGAGTGAACAGGCTACAGCAGAAATACCGGTACTAAAAATGGTGGATGATCCAATGGGATTGACGGAATATCTGGCTTGGGTACTGCGAAAAGAAACGGTCGAGAATACGGAATTCTGGTATGGGGAATATGCCAGTCCCAGCTATGCAATGATCATGAATTTGCTGGACTGGAACAGGGAGAATCCGGGAACTCTGACAATGTCTCTGGATAACCTCAGATTAAAAGAACTGTCAGATGGGACAGCTGATGTTGAGTTTATAGGGATAAAGACTAATGTATATGGAGAGTCTGTTCCTGTTGTTCCTTTTGAATTTGTGTTTACTCCCTGGGAGTTACAGAAACAAAAGATTAAAGAAGGCAATCCTGATGCTATAGACCTGGAAGCACAGGATGGAACGGCGAATCCTGATTATTATCTCCTGCGTACTTCCGCAACAAATGATGAGTTTGGGGATGAGGCAAATTTTATAGAGCCTAAAGGAAATATCAATTTTAATGCAGGTGGCAAGATGGTATTTCAATTTGTAATGGATCATTCTTTAGCAGGAGGATATACTCGTGTACAAGTGGAATATGCAAAGAAGTAAATTAAGATCTATTTTAATGGCGGCTATTTTCATAGTCTCCATGTCTCCCCTTATTGTTTATGCACAGACAGACTCCATTCCGCTTCCGGCAGGAACGCTGGAAGGTCGCTTGCCCAATGGATTGCGTTATCTGATTTTGCGGAATTCTTCCCCTGCCTCCCGGATCGAATTTCGTCTGGTGATGCAGGTGGGCTCTGTACAAGAGACCGAACAGGAGAAAGGATGTGCCCATTTTTTGGAACACGTAGCTTTTGGCGGTACGACTCATTTTCCTAAACGTTCGTTGGTGGAATACCTGGAGTCTTTGGGAATGAAGTATGGACAAGACATCAATGCCTTTACTGGTTTTGACCGTACCATTTATATGTTTGCTGTTCCAGCAGATCATCAGAAAGAAGAAGTCATTGATCGTTCGTTACTTATCATGCGTGATTGGCTGGATGGCATTTCCATGAGTTCAGAGAAAGTGGAGAATGAAAAAGGAATTATACTGGAGGAACTGCGTGGTTATGATTTAGGAGATAATCTTTATTCGTTGAAGATAGGACAGGGGATATTCAGCCACCGTATGCCGTTAGGTACAGTGGAAGATATTCGGAAAGTAACGCCACAGATATTGGAGGGATATTATCAGAAATGGTATGTACCTTCTTTAGCCACTTTAATAGTTGTCGGAGATATTTCTCCTCAAGACATAGAAATTAAAATTAAGGAAGGTTTTTCTTCATTGCAAAAGCGTTCGGTGAATGGTTTCCGGACCTATCCGCTGGAATATACTAAAGGTATCCATTTATCGGAAATCCGTGATTCGTTGCAGACTAAAACGAAAGTCGAACTAATGATTCCGCATCCTTGTGTGGTAGAACGTACTATGGAAGATGCAGTAATGAAACAGATGGGAAGATTGCTTGTCAGAGCAGTTTCTTCCCGTTTTCAAGGACGAAAATTGAAGACCAGTGTTTCAGATCAGTGGTATCTAAGTGACAAGAATCATTTGGTCTTAACAGTGGAAGGACAAAACAGGAGTGAGTTATTGGCGGCGATTTCTGCTACCGTAGCCGAATTGAATGAGTTGATTCGTCATGGATGGCAAGAGGAAGAATTGGAAGATATAAAAGATGATTTTTGTCGTCAGATGCAGTCGGGTACTGGCAATTTATCACGTTCCTCTTCTGCATGGTGTGATGACTTTGTGGATTATGTGATATCAGGCGACCGGTATCTTACGGATATAACCCGGCAGGAACAACTCAAAACCGACATAAGAAAAGTGGAAGGTAGCTCTTTACAGGCTTTGTTGAAAGAATGGCTTTCTTATTATAAAGAAACTCTGTTGGTAGGATGTAGCAGCCACACCGGATTAGGTGCTCCGTTGACGAAAGAGGAAATAGCTGCTGCATGGGCACAGGGAGAACAGACAGAATGTACTGCTTACACTTATGTCCGTCCGGATAGAAAGGAGGAAACAGAAATAGCTACACCTCCTTGTCTTGCGTCACGTCAGTTTTTTGATTCAACTTTTATTGCCCGTATTGTAGAATATCCTCACACGCGGATTCGGGAAGTGGAACTAAAAAATGGAATCCGCTTGGTACTGAAGCCTACACAGGAAGCAGATACAGCTTTGCTTCTGACCTCTTTTGCTCCTTTGGGAACTTCCTCGTTGCCTGATGAAAAGTATCCTTTGTTGGAAGGTATTGGATATATGGATATGGGAGGCATTGCAAAAGTAGACGGAGAGATGCTTTCGGATTATCTTTCTCAGAAAGAAATTTCGCTCACGATGGCGATGGAGAATCACTGGCATGGTTTCATAGGTATGGCCTCTGTTGCCCATGCACCGGAATTTTTTAATTTGATTTTTGAAAAGATATTCGATCCGGAACTTAAATATGATGATTTTGAAGAGATTCGTCAGGAATTGCTGAAGGATTATGGCAAAGAAACTATGCTGGAAAAAATGCTGAAGCGTGCTCCGGACCGTTTACTTTCTGCCCGTATGGATGAATTGATGGGAGCTGCCATACCCCGTTCATCCAATAAACTTTCCATTGATCAGATCAAGAGTCAGAATCTGGATTCTATCGCTGTTTTTTATAAAGAACTTTACGCACGTCCCGAAGGTACGACGTATGTTATCTGTGGCAATTTTGATACGGATACTATCATGCGGCAGTTTGTATCTGTGTTCGGGAGAATCCCTGCTTCGTTGTGTCCATCGGAGTATTCTTATCCTCATTTTGAACTTCCGGTAGAAAAACATATAGAAGGTTTTCCAAACGATAATGAGACACAGACCTTATTTGATTATCTTTTCTTCGGATATTATCAACCGGGTCTGAAGAGTACGTTAACACTGAAAGTGATGCGTGATGTGATTCGTAATCGTTTGATTTCCGTGCTTAGGGAACGTGAATCATTGGTTTATTCGCCTTATATATCGTTGATGTATGAGGGAATTCCCTGGCGGACATTCTACTTTGATATCAATGCGTCTGCTGATAACCGTAATATGCCCGAAATAGATATTCTGTTGAAAGAGATATTGCATAAGCTGCAGTCGCAGGAAATAGGAGAAGAGGAATTAAGAAATATCAAACGCTCTTTTCTGATAGCTAAACGCGAAGCGTTGAATGAAGAAGCTCCTTCCAACTGGCGTACTACCTTAGTTGGATTACTGAAGAATGGAGAGTCGTTGGCTGATTTCGAGCAATACGAGCAGTGTCTTGAGAGTATTACCCCTGCAACTTTGCGTGAGGCGTTTAACAGCTATCTGAGTCTTGAAAATTATAGTCTGCTATATTTAAGTAAAAACAAACTGAAAAATGACACAAAGAATAATTAAACGGTTGCTATGCCTGGTCTGTTTGTGTGGCTGCTGTCTTGGTGTGGTATCTGCACAGGAAGATATGAACAAACGTGCTTACGTATTATTTGATAATACCGGTAAGGAGATTACTTACGGAGAGTTAGTTAAGCAACTCTCCGGTTATGACATTGTCTTCCTGGGAGAAATACATAACTGTCCGATTACGCATTGGCTGGAATTTGAGATAACTCGTTCGATGTACGCTATTCATAAAGATAAGCTGATGCTCGGAGCGGAAATGCTGGAGAGTGACAATCAGCTGATTCTGGATGAATATATGCAACGTCAGATTTCTTACGATCGCTTTGAGGCAGAAGCCCGCCTGTGGGATAATTATAATACGGATTATTATCCGGTTGTTTTTTTCGCTAAGGAACATGGCATTCCGTTTGTTGCAACTAATATCCCCCGGCGTTATGCTAATAGTGTGAAAAATAAAGGAATCGAAGTACTTGATTCTTTGTCAGATGAAGCTAAAAGGTACATTGCACCTTTGCCTGTTCCTTTCGAGTATAATGAGAAAGAAAGTGAAGCGGCTTTTAGCATGATGAATATGCTGGGAGGAAAGCAGAGCGGAGATAACCGGAAACTGGCTCAGGCACAAGCTGTCAAAGACGCTACGATGGGATGGTTTATTGCTCATAATATGAAAGATAAGTTTCTGCACATCAACGGAAGTTATCATTCTGACTTCAAAGGTGGAATTATACCTTATTTACTTCGTTATCGTCCCGGTACAAAAGTAGTGACAGTCACTTCTGTACGCCAAGAATCCATTCATCAACTGGATGAAGAAAATAAAGACCGTGCAGACTTTTATATTTGTGTTCCTGAAGATATGGTGAACAGTTATTAAGGCAGCTTGTCTTTTAAAGTGAAGATAATAAAAGTCTCTATAAAATAGCTTTATGGAGACTTTTTTGTACCTTTGCGCCCTTAAACTAACTAACCTTTATTTTTTATGTTTACTGACTTGTTGCATTCCTCTTATTTTTCCCTTTTCCTGATCGTTGCGTTGGGATTTATGTTGGGAAGAATTAAGATTAAGGGGCTATCGCTTGATGTGTCAGCGGTGATCTTTATTGCTCTTCTTTTTGGACACTTTGGTGTTATTATTCCTAAAGAATTAGGAAACTTCGGTTTGGTACTTTTTATTTTTACCATCGGTATTCAGGCTGGTCCCGGATTCTTCGATTCTTTCCGTAGTAAGGGAAAAACGCTGATTCTCATTACTATGCTCATTATCTGTTCTGCCTGCCTCACGGCAGTAGGCTTGAAGTATGCGTTCGATATTGATACACCGAGTGTAGTCGGATTGATAGCAGGAGCTTTGACCAGTACTCCGGGATTAGCGGTAGCAATTGACAGTACAAACTCTCCGTTGGCATCCATTGCTTACGGTATTGCCTATCCGTTTGGTGTAATCGGAGTGATTTTGTTTGTGAAGCTGCTTCCCAAAATCATGCGTGTAAATCTGGATCAGGAAGCCCGTCGCCTTGAAATAGAGCGTCGTGGACAATTTCCGGAGCTGGGCACTTGTATCTACCGTGTCACTAATGCAAGCGTATTCAACCGTAGTTTGATGCAGATCAATGCACGGGCAATGACAGGTGCTGTTATTTCCCGTCTGAAACATAAAGATGAAATATCCATCCCTACCGCGCATACAGTATTGCACGAAGGAGACTATATTCAGGCAGTAGGCAGTGAGGAATCACTGAATCAGCTGTCTGTATTAATTGGTGAACGTGAAGAAGGCGAACTTCCTTTGGATAAAACACAGGAAATCGAGTCCTTACTATTGACCAAGAAAGACATGATCAATAAGCAACTGGGTGATCTGAACTTACAGAAAAACTTCGGTTGTACGGTGACCCGTGTTCGTCGAAGCGGTATTGATTTATCTCCGTCGCCGGATTTGGCTTTGAAGTTTGGTGATAAGCTGATGGTGGTAGGAGAGAAGGAAGGTCTTAAGGGAGTAGCCCGCCTGCTGGGAAACAATGCGAAGAAACTTTCCGATACTGATTTCTTCCCCATCGCGATGGGTATTGTGCTGGGTGTTTTGTTTGGTAAGCTGAATATTTCTTTCTCCGATACACTGTCGTTTTCACCTGGATTGACTGGAGGAGTATTGATGGTGGCGTTGGTTTTGAGTGCCATTGGTAAGACAGGGCCTATCATTTGGTCCATGTCCGGTCCCGCCAATCAACTGTTGCGGCAGTTAGGTCTGTTGCTTTTCCTTGCCGAAGTCGGAACCTCTGCCGGAAAGAACCTTGTGGCTACTTTTCAGGAAAGCGGCTTGCTGATGTTCGGAGTGGGGGCAGCTATCACGGTAGTACCGATGCTGGTGGCGGTAATTGTAGGACGCTTGGTATTCAAGATCAACATACTTGATCTACTGGGAACCATTACGGGAGGTATGACCAGTACTCCGGGACTGGCTGCTGCCGATTCGATGGTGGACAGTAACATTCCAAGTGTAGCATACGCGACCGTTTATCCGATTGCTATGGTATTCCTCATTTTGTTTATACAGGTGATAGCCTCAGCTGTGTATTAATGAAATTCAATATACGTAGGAATTGATTGTTAAAAAAATAGTTCGTATCTTTGCCGCCTCAAAATTTAAGATGAGGTGAAACGATTGTCATTGAATATCATGCGCTGCTTCTTGCCGGTACTGTTTGTATCGTATCTGGTAAGTATCACATTCTTTGCTCACATACATGTGGTCAATGGCGTGACAATCGTCCATTCGCATCCTTTCAAGAAAGGGGCGGCACATAAGCACTCAACAGTCGAACTGTTATTAGTTCATTTCCTGTCACATCTGACAACGGACGGTGCGGCTGTTGTGTTTGCTCTCTCTCTTTTTATTTCATTCCTTTTGTGGCGGTTGCAGGGTACTACGCAACATACGCACTACCATTCTCCCTATCATGGGGTGGTGGCACTCAGGGCTCCGCCTGCTATTCGTTTTTCCGTCATTTGAACCGATGGTGTCCTGCTTTATATCGAAGCGGGAGGTCTCATCTGTTTGTTCACATCATCACTTAACGAAAACGAATAACAAACGAAAAATGAAGAAATACATCTTTTCGCTTGTCTGCTTGTGCTGTGCATTGTTGCCTGCCCTCGAAGGACAAGCTGCTCTCCATGAGCATCCCGAATATCCGGATTTACGTAAATCGGATGCTAACATCGTAGGTCATATCCTTGATAAAAACACAAAAGAACACCTGCCTTATATTACTGTGGCATTGAAAGGTACAACGATTGGTACTGTGACCGATGCTACCGGACATTACTTTTTGAAGAACCTTCCCGAAGGTAACTTCGTGCTTGAAGTAAGCTCTGTCGGTTATAAAACCGTAAGACGCAATGTAACACTGAAGAAAGGCCGTACGCTGGAAGAAGATTTTGAAATAGAAGAAGATGCAGTTGCCTTGGACGGCGTAGTCGTTTCTGCCAACCGTAACGAGACCACCCGTCGTTTAGCGCCTACTTTGGTGAATGTAGTCGATATGAAAATGTTCGAAACGACCAACTCCACTACTCTGGCACAGGGATTGAGCTTTCAGCCGGGAGTACGAGTAGAATCCAACTGTCAGAATTGTGGTTTCCAGCAAGTACGTATTAACGGTCTGGATGGTCCTTATACACAAATCCTGCTTGATTCCCGTCCGATCTTCAGCGCACTTTCGGGTGTATATGGCATTGAGCAGATTCCTGCCAGCATGATAGAGCGTGTGGAAGTTATGCGTGGAGGCGGTTCGGCTTTGTTCGGTTCGTCCGCCATTGCCGGTACAATCAATATTATCACTAAAGAGCCGATTCGCAATTCAGGAATGTTGTCCCATACCATCACCGGTATTGGAGATGGAGATGCTTTCGATAATAATACTGCTTTGAATGCCTCTCTTGTAACGGACGATCAGCGTGCCGGTTTATATATCTTTGGTCAGAACCGTCACCGTTCGGCATACGATCATGATGGAGACGGATACTCTGAAATACCGCAAATACATGGCCAGACAATCGGTTTCCGTTCCTTCCTGAAAACGACTACTTATTCAAAACTGACTTTCGAATATCACCATATGGAAGAATTCCGCAGGGGAGGAGACTTACTGAACCGTCCCCCTCATGAAGCGAATGTGGCCGAACAGACAGAACATTCCATTAATGGCGGTGGATTGAAATATGACTATTTCTCACCGAATGAGAAGCACCGTTTCAACGTGTTTGCATCCGCACAGCACATCAATCGTGACAGCTATTATGGTGGCGGGCAAGACCTGAATGCTTATGGAAACACTACCGACTTGAACTGGATGGCAGGATCACAATATGTCTACAGCTTCGGAAAATGTATTTTCATGCCTTCGGACCTGACTGCCGGAATCGAATTCAACCAGGATAAGCTGGAAGACAATATGTGGGGATATCATCGCACGGTAGACCAAAAAGTAAATATCGGTAGTGCTTTCCTGCAAAATGAATGGAAGAACGATCATTGGGGATTCTTGCTTGGCGGTCGTCTGGATAAGCATAACCTGATTGATCATATTATATTCAGCCCGCGTGCTAACCTGCGTTTCAACCCTACCCAAAATATCAACCTGCGTTTGAGCTATTCTTCCGGTTTCCGTGCACCGCAGGCTTTTGATGAAGATTTGCACGTGGAGAACGTAGGTGGAAATGTGGCAATGGTTGAGCTTGCAAAGGACCTGAAAGAGGAAAGATCACAGAGCTTAAGTGCTTCGGCAGATATTTACCACCGTTTCGGTGCATTCCAGATTAACTTTTTGGTGGAAGGGTTCTATACTAAATTGTCGGATGTCTTTGCATTGACTGATGGCGAAGTAAAAGACGGAATTCTGACACGTACACGCTATAATGCTCCCGGAGCACGTGTGATGGGACTGACACTGGAAGGAAAGATGGCTTATCTGAATAAATTCCAGATCCAGGCAGGGGCTACTTTGCAGCAGAGCCATTACAGCGAGCCGCACGTGTGGAACAAAGAAGCTCCGGCAGTAAAGAAGATGATGCGTACCCCGAATACTTACGGCTATTTTACAGCTACTTATACTCCGGTCAAACCGTTGTCTATCGCCCTTTCCGGTACCTATACTGGTTCGATGCTGGTGCCTCACGAACCTGTTCCCGGATTCCTCGACAAACCGATTACGGTCAATACGGAGGACTTCTTCGATATCGCTCTGAAGGCGGCATACGACTTCAAACTGTATAAGTCGATGAACTTGCAGGTGAATGCCGGAATACAGAATATCTTCAATGCTTATCAGAATGACTTTGATAAGGGAGCCGACCGCGATTCGGGCTATATTTATGGCCCTTCACTTCCGAGAAGTTTCTTTGCTGGAGTGAAAATTAGCTATTAATAATGGTTTAATAATCTTTTTAGCTTATAAATCCTTATAAATGGGGATTGTTTCGGAACCGGACAATCCCTATCTTTGCCGCAGAAGATAAACCTTACCTTCGTTGCACAAAAACTGACGAATGAAACAAATATACCTGAATATAATGAAGTGGTTTCTGCCTGTACTGTTTATTTCGTACATGGCAGGGATTACTTTGTTTACCCACTCTCATGTGGTAAACGGGGTTACGATTGTCCATTCACATCCCTTCAAGAAAGGTAGCGAACATAGTCATACGACAGTAGAGTTTCAGTTAATTCATTTCTTGAACCATGTATTGGTGACAGATAATGGACTGACGCCTTTGTTTGTTACTTCTGTCCTGTCTCTTTTATGTATTTTTCTCGCCTCTCCGCAGCGTATGCGGTATTGTCGTCCCTGTCCGGGCGTCATTTCTCTCAGAGCACCTCCCGTCGTTTAGTCTGCATCACGTAGAAGCAGGCAGGTCTTCTTTGGAAACTGCTGTTGCTTCCCATCCTTATTATTTTTGATTTAAAACATTAAAAGACTAACGACAATGAAAAAATATCTTTTAGTCCTAGTTAGCCTATGTTGTGCCTTGTTGCCTGCATTGGCTGAACATCCGGAGTATCCGGAATTGAGAAAATCCGATGCGAATATAATTGGTCATGTGTTGGATAAAAAGACGAGTGAACATTTGCCTTATATTACTATAGCGTTAAAAGGAACTACGATAGGAACCGTCACCGATGCTACCGGACACTATTTCCTGAAAAATCTGCCGGAAGGAAACTTTGTGATGGAAGTCAGTTCGGTAGGGTATAAGACGGTTACCCGTAATGTGACCTTGAAAAAAGGTAAAACGCTGGAAGAGAACTTTGAACTGGAAGAAGATGCGATTGCTCTGGACGGAGTAGTCGTCTCTGCCAACCGTAGTGAAACGACCCGACGTCTGGCACCGACTCTAGTCAATGTAGTAGATTTGAAACTATTTGAAACCACTAATTCTTCTACATTATCACAGGGCTTGAATTTTCAGCCCGGTGTCCGTGTGGAGACTAACTGTCAGAATTGTGGTTTTCAGCAAGTCCGGATCAATGGTCTGGATGGTCCCTATACACAGATACTCATCGACTCCCGTCCCGTGTTCAGTGCCCTTTCCGGGGTATATGGACTGGAGCAGATTCCTGCCAGCATGATCGAACGTGTAGAGGTCATGCGTGGGGGAGGATCGGCATTGTTCGGCTCTTCGGCCATTGCGGGAACAATCAATATTATCACGAAAGAGCCTCTGCGAAATTCCGGTCAGTTATCGCATACGATCACTTCCATCGGTGGCAGTTCCGCATTCGATAACAACACCTCGCTGAATGCTTCTCTTGTAACGGACGATCATCGTGCCGGATTGTATATCTTCGGGCAGAACCGTCATCGGTCGGGATATGATTATGACGGAGACGGATTTACGGAACTTCCGAAACTGAAGAATCAGACGGTCGGTTTCCGTTCTTATCTGAAAACGAGTACTTACTCCAAACTGACGTTTGAATACCATCATATGCAGGAATTCCGTCGTGGTGGAGATATGCTGGATCGTCCTCCTCATGAAGCACATATTGCCGAACAGTTACAACACTCCATAGATGGCGGAAGTCTGAAATACGATTATTTCTCACCGAATGAAAAGAATCGTTTAAGTGTTTTTGCCTCGGCAGCCAATACGGATCGTGACAGTTATTATGGTCCCGGCAACGATCCTCTGAAAGCATATGGAAAGACGACCGACCTCACCGCTATGGGCGGTGCGCAATATGTGCACACATTCGACAAATTTCTTTTCATGCCTTCCGACCTGACGGCAGGACTCGAATATAACCGTGACCGGCTGAAAGATAATATGTGGGGATACGACCGCCATACGGATCAGACGGTCAAGGTTTACAGTGCTTTTCTACAGAACGAATGGAAAAACAAACACTGGGGAATTTTGATTGGTGGGCGTCTGGATAAGCATAATATGGTGGATGATGTCATTTTCAGCCCGCGTGCCAACCTGCGTTTCAATCCTACGGATAATATCAATCTGCGTTTGAGCTATTCTTCCGGTTTCCGTGCCCCACAGGCATTTGACGAAGATATGCATATCGAAAATGTGGGTGGAACAGTGGCGATGATCGAGCGTGCAAAGGACTTGAAAGAGGAGAAATCGCAGAGTTTCAGTGCATCCGCAGATATGTATCACCGCTTTGGTGCTTTTCAGACTAATCTGTTAGTAGAAGGATTTTATACGAGGCTGACTGATGTGTTCGTGTTAGGAGAGCCCTTTGACCGTGGTGACGGTGTATTGGTGAAAATACGCAGCAACGGTCCGGGAGCCAAAGTAATGGGATTAACGCTGGAAGGAAAGATTGCTTATCTTTCTTTGCTTCAAATACAGGCGGGACTGACATTGCAGCGCAGCCGTTACGATGAACCGCATAAATGGCACGATGATGCGCCGGCAGAAAGAAAAATCTTCCGTACTCCCGATACCTACGGATATTTTACGGCTACTTATACTCCCGTCAAACCGTTGTCCATCGCTCTCTCGGGTACATATACCGGCAGTATGCTTGTGCAGCGTATGGACATCAGCGCAGAAAACGCGGCAATGGGCGATATGCCCGAACGAAAGGCGGAAGCTATCCGGACACCCCGGTTCTTCGATATGGGAGTGAAGATAGCGTATGACTTCAAACTCTATAAAACGGTAGACTTACAACTTAGCGGAGGTGTTCAGAATATCTTTGAAGCATATCAGAAAGACTTCGACAGAGGAGCTAACCGGGATTCCAACTATATCTACGGTCCTTCGCTTCCGAGAAGTTTCTTTGCCGGAGTGAAGATTAGTTATTGATACGATATCGGTCTGTTATTTTCAGAACATTTTATGCATCCGGGAATGTGATAAAACGATTGCTTCCCGGATGTTTTATAAATAAGCGACAGATTTGGCATTGATGATTTCAACGATAATTATGTCTGCTTGACCGATTTTTAGTATTTTTGGCGATTGTAAGTAAGCTATTCAAAGTCTTATCAGATTGCATTACGGGTTATGATAAAAAAAGATGGACGAAATGCTTCATTATTACGAATGTAAAGGCAGTAAAATAATTAGTTTGAATGACCTATTATGGCAACAGAAAATAAAATAAAGTATTTTGAAAATCGGGAAGACTGGAGAAAATGGCTGACGGACAACTTTGAAACCGAAGACGAAATTTGGTTTGTATTTCCTCTTAAATCGTCAGGTGAAAAAAGTATTGCATACAACGATGCTGTTGAAGAAGCCCTTTGTTTCGAATGGATTGACAGTACGATAAAACCGCTTGATAAAGAACATAGAATTCAGCGTTTCACGCCTAGAAAACCTAAAAGTACATACTCACAAGCCAATAAAGAAAGACTTAAATGGTTATTGGAAAATAAAATGATACACTCTGAATTTGAAGATAAAATACGCACTGTTTTATCTGATCCTTTTATTTTTCCCAATGATATAATGGACAGATTGAAAGAAGATGAAATAGCATGGAAAAACTACCGGCATTTTTCCGACGCATATAAGCGTATCCGAATTGCATACATTGAAGCAGCAAGGAAGCGACCGGAAGAATTTGAAAAGCGATTAAACAACTTTATCTGTAAAGTGAAAGAGAATAAGATGATAACCGGATTTGGCGGAATAGAAAAATATTATTGAGATTGTCCGAATCTTTATGGAAGAATATCCTTATAGTTTGATGGAAGCGATGGAGCATCATTAGTAGTAAATCACTAAAAACTTTTCTTTCCCTTTTAGTAGTTTGCATGTTTGAGTTGTATTATATATAGATAGTCAATAAAAGTCAAAGTAATCAACTTATTAAACAGTTAACCTTATGTTCAAACAACTAAGTACTTCTCTACTGATTGCATCAGCATGTATTTTGTCCTCTTGCACGCCTACGGTGAAGCAGGAGATCGCAATTTTACCTACCCCCGTTAGTCTGACGGAACAGTCGGGTGCCTTCGTCTTAAAGGATGGAATGAAAATCGGCGTTTCCGATCAGTCCTTATTTCCGGCTGCGGGATATTTGCAGGATATTCTTCGGAATGTGGTGTCCACTTCTGTAGAAGTGACCGAAGCCGATAAGGCGGATATCTATCTCCAGCTAGGGCAGGATAATGGAAAGCCCGGCTCTTACAAACTTCAGGCTACCCCCAAGTCTGTTCAGGTTGAAGCCGGAGATTACTCGGGCATCGTTTCCGCCATTGCCAGCCTCCACCAACTGCTGCCTGCCGGAATAGAAGTGCAGGGAACGAAACAGACTTTCTCCATTCCTGCTGTGCAAATAGAGGACTCACCGCGCTTTGAATGGCGTGGCTTTATGCTGGATGCTTCCCGTCACTTCTGGAATAAAGATGAAGTGAAACATGTACTGGACTTGATGTCCTTATATAAATTGAATAAGTTCCATTGGCATCTGACAGATGATCAGGGATGGCGGATCGAAATTGAGAAATATCCGTTGTTGACGGAAAAAGGAGCGTGGCGGAAATTTAACAAGCACGACCGTGGTTGTATGGAGCGTGCGGTAGAAGAGAACAATGCCGACTTCCTGATTCCGGAAAACAAAATACGGATTGTAGAAGGAGATACTCTGTATGGTGGTTACTATACGCATGAAGATATCAAAGAAATTGTAGATTATGCTGCACAGAGAGGAATCGATGTGATTCCGGAAATAGATATGCCGGGACATTTTCTGGCTGCTATCACTCAATATCCCGATCTTGCTTGTGACGGACTGATCGGCTGGGGAGAAATATTCTCTTCTCCCATTTGTCCGGGAAAGGATACGACGCTGGAATTCTGCCAGGATATCTTTAAAGAGATTTTCGATCTCTTCCCTTATGAATATGTACACATGGGTGGTGACGAGGTCGAGAAAAATAACTGGAAAAAGTGTCCCCGTTGCCAGAAGCGAATCCGCACGGAAGGACTGAAATCGGTAGAAGATTTGCAGGCATGGTTCGTACGTGATATGGAAAAATTCTTCCTTGCCAATGGAAAGAAGCTGATAGGCTGGGATGAAGTTGTTGCCGACGGACTGACCTCGGATGCTGCTATTACCTGGTGGAGAAGTTGGTCGAAAGAGGCGGTGCCTATGGCCACTTCGCAAGGACAAAGAGTGATTGCCTGCCCGAATGAATATTTCTATTTTGATTATGCGCAGGATAAAAACTCCGTGAAGAAGATATTGGCATACGATCCGTATGCAGACGACCGCTTGTCACCCGAACAGAAAGAATGTTTCTGGGGCGTGCAGGCTAATCTCTGGGCAGAATGGATTCCGTCTATGAAGCGTATCGAATATCTGATACTTCCCCGTATGGTGGCATTGAGTGAAATAGCCTGGGTGCAGCCGGAGGCGAAACCGGATCTGAAAGAGTTCTATCGTCAGCTTGTACCGCATTTCAAGCGGATGGATATCCTTGGATTGAACTACCGGGTACCCGATCTGGAAGGATTCTACAAAGTGAATGCTTTCCTTGATGAGGCTTCGGTTGATCTGACTTGTCCGTTGCCGGGCATTGAAGTCCGTTATACTACTGACGGAAGTATGCCGACTAAGCAATCCACTCTTTATGAAGGAAATCTGAAAGTGACGGAAACGACTGATTTTACTTTCCGCACTTTCCGTCCCGACGGTACTCCATCGGATGTAGCACGTACCCGATACGTCAAAGCTCCTTATGCGGAGGCAACTGCTGCTCCGGTTTCTTTGAATTCCGGACTGAAAGCGGTATGGCATAAATTCCGTGGTAATCTTTGTGCGGATATCGATGCGGCTCCCGTGAATGGTGAGTATATCGTAGAATCCGTTTCTATCCCCGAAGAGGTGAAAGGAGATATCGGCCTGATAATCACGGGTTACCTGGAAATACCTGCCGATGGCATCTATACATTTGCCCTTCTTTCGGACGACGGCAGTACGCTGAAATTGGACGGCGAACTACTGGGAGATAATGACGGAGCACACTCACCGGTAGAGATTATAGTACAGAAGGCATTGAAAGCCGGACTGCACCCGATAGAAGTACGCTACTTCGATTGCAATGGCGGAGTTTTGCAGATGGAATTAGTCAATGAAAAGGGTGAGAAAGAAGTGCTTCCGAAAGAATGGCTGAAACATGAATAAACAGATCCCCTGAAGATTTTTTATTAGGTATTAATATAGATGAGGTAATTCTTGTTGAAATATCCCTATAAATGGGTATTTCCCAAATCAAAAGTTCTTCTCAACTTTGCAGAGTGAATAAAACGCCACTATGCAATATCTGAAAGAAGACATACAGGAAAAAATCCTCCACATAGCCGAAGAAGTATTCTCCGAAAAAGGATATAAGGATGCTTCCATGCGCGAAATTGCTTCCCGAACAGGGATTACAGTCAGCAACATCTATCATTATTTCACCAATAAGGATGAGATATTCCGCACGATTCTGAAACCTGTGCTGAATGATTTGTATGCCAAGATATACAGTCATGATGCCAATCAGATGTCCATAGAGGTTTTTACGAATTCGGACTATCAGCAGGAATCCGTGCAGGAATATATCGATTTGGTTTCCGAACACCGTGCCCGGTTGCGTATGTTACTTTTCCAGGCACAGGGATCATCCCTGGAAAACTTCCGTTCGGAGTATACTGATGCGATGACACGTACTATTTTTGTCTTCTTTCAGGGAATGAAGCAGAAGTACCCGCACCTGAATATAGGTATCACCGATTTCTTTATTCATCTCAATACGGTATGGCTGTTTGCCTTGCTCGAAGAACTGGTGCTGCACCACGTGAAGAAAGAAGAAATGCAGAAATTTATAGCAGAATATATAGCCTTTGAAACGGCAGGTTGGAAGGAGCTCATGAATGTATGAGCTCCTTCTTTTTTTTGAACGATTCAGAGGAATGTTCTTTTTTAAAAATCAGATATATATAAATGAAAAGGTATGAAAGAAAAACAGAGAAAGAAAAGTGGTGTGAGTCGCTTGTTTGAGATAGCAGGTGAGAAGAAAGGCTTACTGATGCTTGCCGGGGTACTTTCGGCGGTCAGTGCCTTGTGTATGCTGGTGCCTTATTGGTCGGTATATGAAGTGCTGAAAGAGCTTTTGTTGCATGGCAGCAAGATAAGCGAGTTGGATAGCAGTGTGCTTATACACTGGGGATGGGTGGCATTTGTCGGTCTGGTGGCAGGACTGCTTTTGCTGTATGGAGCATTGATGGCATCGCATATAGCGGCGTTCCGTATTCTCTACGGGTTGCGCATTCGTCTGTCCGGGCATATCGGACGCCTTTCGCTGGGATACCTGAACGGTACTTCCACCGGAGCGATCAAGAAGACTATGGAACAGAATGTGGAGAAGATAGAGAATTTTGTGGCGCATACCATTCCCGATCTGGTCAATGTGCTGGCAACCATTGTACTGATGTTTATCATCTTCTTCTCCCTGAACGGGTGGATGGCGGCTATTTGTGTGGTCTGCATCGTTTGCAGTATCGGTTTGCAATTTATGAACTTCTTTGGGAAAAAAGCCAAAGAGTTTACGAAAATCTATTATGATACGCAGGAGCGTATGAGTGCTTCGGCTGTCCAGTATGTGAGAGGAATGCCCGTGGTGAAGATATTTGGTCAGAGTGTGCGCTCGTTCCGCCAGTTTAATAGTGAGATAGAGGCCTATAAGAGTTATGCTTTAAGAGTCTGCGACACCTACCAGCCCGGTATGATTACTTTTACTGTATTGCTGAATTCGCTGATAACCTTCATTTTGCCCGTAGGTCTGTTGCTTCTGAGTAGAGAGCCGCAGAATATTGGTCTGGCGGCAGTTTATCTCTTCTTTATTATTATGGGGCCCGGCGTGGTTTCTCCTATCTATAAACTGATGTATCTCGGTTCAAGTACGAACGAGATTGACGAGGGAGTGAAACGAATCGACCGCATATTTGATGAACAGGTACTTCCCGAAACTGCGGTTTCGCATTTGCCCGCTTCCTATGATATCGAGTTTCGTCACGTATCGTTTGCCTACGAAAACAAGGCGGAGACTACCCGTACCGAAGCGCTGAAAGACATCTCTTTTACTGCGCCACAGGGAGCGATTACTGCGCTGGTCGGTCCGTCAGGTTCCGGAAAGTCTACGGTAGCCAACCTGATTCCGCGCTTTTGGGATGTCAGTGAAGGGGAGATCTGCATTGGCGGAATTAATATAAAAGAGATAGCGACCGAGGATTTGATGAATCTCGTTTCCTTTGTTTTTCAGGACAGCTTTCTCTTCTTTGATACGCTCTATGAGAATATTCGAGTCGGTAATACGTCTGCTACCCGTGAACAGGTGATCGAAGCTGCCCGTGCGGCTCAATGCCACGATTTTATAGAGAGTCTGCCGGACGGCTATCATACGCGGATCGGTGACAAAGGAGTGTATTTGTCAGGCGGTGAGTCCCAACGAGTTTGTGTGGCAAGAGCCATTCTTAAAAATGCTCCGATTTTGGTGCTTGACGAGGCGACTGCTTTTGCTGATCCGGAGAACGAATATAAGATGCAGCAAGCCATTCAGCAACTTATCAAAAATAAAACGGTCATCATTATTGCTCATAGACTTTCGTCCATCATTTCAGCCGAGCAGATACTTGTCCTGAAAGAAGGCAAGCTCGTACAAAGCGGACGTCACGAAGTGCTGAGCAAAACGGACGGTGTATATAAAAGAATGTGGGATGCCTATACCAGCGCATTCCGTTGGCAATTAACTATCAAAAAGGAGGAAACAAAATGAATGCAATCAAGAATATTACGGTAGGACATACCGAACGTCTGCGTAGACCTGTCGGTTACACGATGCTTGCCAATCTGGTGAATATCGTTCCGTTCTGTCTTTCTATCGAAGCCATTAATGTGATTTTCCGTACGTTCGACGGTAGTGGTACACCGCTGGATACGAATCGTCTTTGGATGATTTTTGCTATATTGGTCGTGTATATGGTGGTGATGGCTTTTGCCGAACGCGCCGCCTATCGTGCCAACTTTCGTGGTGCTTATGAGATGAGTGCCGAAGGGCGTATTAATTTAGCCGAGCATCTGCGTAAATTATCCTTGGGATTCCTGTCCCGCAGAGATCCGGGGGATCTTTCTTCCATGCTGATCACTGACTTTACCATGGCGGAAACGGGAATATCCCATCACTTGCCCCAATTGATGGGAGCGTTGGTAATGCCGGTTCTTGCCTTTCTTGGTTTGCTTTGGATTGACTGGCGCATGGCGGTGGCCATGTTCGTAGCTTTACCGCTTGCGGTTGCTGTCCTGTTGCTTAGCAATATCGCCCAGCGTAAGCTGAGTGTGCGGCAGATTGAAGCCAAGATTAATGCCGGAAACCGCTTGGAAGAATATCTGCAAGGCATACGGGTGATGAAAGCATATAATTTGCTGGGAGGCAAGTTCGAACGCCTGAAAATGGCTTTTAGTGATCTCCGTCGTGCCTGTATCCGGCAGGAGGCGCTTCTCGGGCCATTTATCTTATTCTCGGTCACATTGATTCGTGCCGGATTGACATTCATGATACTTTGCGGTACGTACCTGTTGATAGGAGGCGAACTTTCACTGCTCACGTTTGTCATGTTTCTGGTAGTCGGTTCCCGTGTTTTCGATCCGCTGACATCTGCCTTGACTAACTTTGCCGAGTTTCGCTACTTCTCCATCGCAGGAGGACGTATCCTTACGTTGATGAACGAACCGGAAATGAAAGGAGATCGTGATGTGCCCGAAAGCGGAGATATTACTTTTGATCATGTATCTTTCGGCTATCAAGAAAAGGAAATACTGCATGATATTTCCGTGACTCTTAGAAAAGGGACGCTCACTGCTTTGGTCGGTCCTTCCGGAAGCGGAAAGAGTACGATGCTGAAACTTTGCGCACGTTTCTATGATCCGCGTAAAGGCTCGGTTCGTTTTAACGGAATGGATATGAAAGAACTGGAGCCGGAGTCATTAATGAAACATTGTTCCATGGTTTTTCAGGATGTCTATCTGTTTCAGGATACGCTGAAGAATAATATCCGTTTCGGCAGGACAGATGCTACGGATGAAGAGATCGTAGCGGCAGCGAAAAAGGCTTGTTGTCACGAATTCATCATGCGTCTGCCCAAAGGATACGATACGATGGTAGGAGAAGGCGGCTGCACTCTTTCGGGAGGAGAAAAACAACGGATCTCCATTGCCCGTGCCATGCTGAAAGAAGCTCCGGTCGTGCTGCTGGATGAGGCTACTGCCTCTCTCGATCCGGAGAATGAAGTAGAAGTGCAGCAGGCTATCAATACCTTGATTGCGGGACGGACGGTAATCGTTATCGCTCACCGCCTCAAAACGATCCGAAATGCCGACCGGATTATTGTGCTGGAAGAAGGACGAATTGCGGAACAAGGCACTCATGATGAACTTTTGAGCCGGCCGGGGCTGTACGCCAAACTTTGGAATATACAGGAACAGACATCGGGATGGAAACTATAAAAACGGCTCATCAGAGATAAAACGAAAAGGTCCGGCTTTCACAAGCCGGGCCTTTTGTTTACTAGAATTTATGCTATTTACACTTATTCTGTAATATTGAATACATTATATGGTTTTTTTAAACTAACAACCAAATGTGAGAATGCGGGAGAATCACTTCGGCCGATTCCAATGTTTTCAATGTGGCTACGTAATTTTTAATTATGACTAATTAATTCAATTCTGATATTGCAAAGATAGGGGCTTTGACGATTTCCTGCAATCACCTGAAATGGGTATTCTTGGGCGGGTTACTAGCAATATATAGTGGGTCTGAATCTTTATACCGATATCCTCTGACAATAAAAATGAAAAAGTTTTTTTAGAAGTTTGTTTACGGAACTTATTTTATGCTACTTTTGTAAATGCTTATTTAATTGTAGAACAGAAACTGGGGGAATATCAGATATGAACAACCTTTACCGTACACTTGTATTTATGTGGCTGATTGTTACAGCCGTTCTAAACGTTACCCATGTCCGTGCAGAAAATTACTCTTTGCCGGACAGTCTGCTGACCGATGATTATGTATATGAATATACATTTTCGGATTTTGACAAAGCGGTGCAAATTATAAAAGAACTTCGTAAACGGAATACCTATTCGCAATTTCGGCTGGACGTGACCGAAGGCGATTTATATTTTAATACAGGGAGGTATCTGCAAGCGTTGAAATACTACAAACGGGTGCTGGAAAGTGATTCGGTACGGAATGATGATAAGGAATATATGGAACAGGTGCATCGCGTGATTTCCTGTTACGACTGTCTGCACGATGAAGCGAAGAAAGCCAATTATGTACGGCTGTTATTGCAGAAGGCGGAGCAGTGCGGCAACAAGGAAATGAAATCCGTTGCACTTTTCAATATGGGAAAGATGATCTATTATCAGGAAGACAAGTCACGGGGCTACGAGATGATAAAGGAAGCTATCGAACTGATGAAGCAGACGGACTACAAATATAAGTATGACAACCTGCGGTATAATTACAATTCGCTGCTTATCATGCAGCAAAGGGACAAACGTTATGACGATGCCCTGCAAACACTGGAAGAACTGGAAAAGGTAGTGGCCGAGGCAACCAACGAGGAACCCGATATTGAAGGACTGGCGGACAAAGAGAGAAAAACGATGTATGCTCAACGGGCAGTCGTCTTGTCACGGTTAGGACGGACAAAGGAGGCGGACGAAGCCTATCGGGCATGGGAAGCCATCGGAAAGGCATATACCAAAGATGATTATCTGATGGTCCCTTATCTGATGGACAGAAAACGGTATGATAAGGTGATTGAGATGTACACGCCGCGCGAAGCTTTCCTGTATGCAAACAAGGATACCATCAATTACCATATGATGGCGATAAAACGCTCGCTTGCCAAAGCGCATGAGGGTAAAGGAAACCACAAACTGGCATCACGATATTATGAAGAACTCGCCATCCTGACCGACAGTCTGAAAGCACGGGAACAGAAAAGTTCCGCCATCGAACTTGCCACTGTATATGAAACGCATGAACGGGAAGCGGAATTACACGAACAGACGGAACGGGTGAAAATGCGTAATGTGCTGCTGTTTTTTTCCGGAGTAGTGCTTGTTATCCTGTTGGTACTGTTTGTGCTCAATGTGCGGCATACCCGTACCATCCACCGAAAAAATGCGGCAATGGTGAAAACCATTGGTGATTTGCTGAACTATAAGGATGAATTGGACAAAGTGAAAGAAAGGCTGCATCAGCCAGCCGACAATCCGATGGAAGAAATATGTCCGACGGAATGTGAGGAAGTGGTGGCTGGCACAGAAGAGGAAGAGAAAAACCAGTTGCTGTTTGAAAAGCTTGATAGTGTGATAACGCGTGAGAAACTATTTCTGAACCCTGACTTGTCGCGTGATGATTTTGTGAAGCTCATCGGCGTGAATAAAAACAAAGTAGGAAAAATGCTGCAACAGAATACGGGGTTGAGTACCACTGGCTATATCAATAAAAAACGACTGGAATATGCCGCCAAATTACTGAAGAATAATCCTGATTATACCATACCAACCATTGCCGAGTCTTGCGGTTTACCCAATGTCCCTACCTTTAACCGGCTGTTTCGTAACAAATTTGGAATGACGCCAAGCGAATATCGGAAGATAATGTAAATGATTGTAAATAAGTGACGTATAAGTAAAAATAGACAAAAAAGAAAGAATCGTGTGCCAAAATAGTAGATATTTGTGCCAAAGTGATATATGCTAACTCCTTGTTTCCTTGGATGGTATTTCCATAAGCCCTACCTTTGACCCATGCTAATTAATTTTTACCGATATTGTTCAAATAAATGCAATGTGTAAAAACATATCGGATACTTCATATCGTGATAATAGGGGAACAAATTAAAAATCGAATAAGGAAAATATGGACGACCTAAAAGGATGCGATAATCAAAAAGACCGTGATACGCTAAAGACATTTCCTGCCGACAAACAATGGTATGATCTGCCGTTGGATGTACCGTGCGAAGGTTTTGGCTGTCGTGTGTATCGCATTTATGCTTCCTGTTGCGAACAGGATACACGGCTTTGTCAATTGACATATGCCACTGCCATTTGGATGAACCGGAGGGAACAGCGAATAGAATCTTCACGGAAGCACTGGTGGGGGTGGACAGGTGGTATTTGTTTCCGTTGGCTGGAAAAAGAAGGCAAGCCCTGTCTGCAGATACGCAGCAAGAAACCGATGCCATCCGAGGAAATACATTGTAAAGTTGTAGAGTTGTATAAGAGATGAAATGTTTTAAAAAAGGGATTTAGCGTTTATATGAATCGGTCTTAAAAAGATGGCTTAGAAGTATCTGTCAATCTGTTCAGATGACATACCAGTAGTTTTCCTTCATTATCTCTCAAATGCATACCATTGCCTTGACAATAACGGAAGTATTTGCATCGGGCGCACTCGTCTTTTTTCATCCATGAACGGTCGCGATAAGGCTGGAATTTCGTTTGCCATATTTCCCAAAAGTCATCCTGATAGATATTTCCTTGATGGTAGTTGGAGCGGATGCTGCTACAGGCACTGATAGAACCGTCAATCAAAACGGAGCCGACTGATATTCCGGCGCTACAGAAGAAAGGAGTATTCCGTACTTCACCTTCATAGTTACCCAGGAAACCTTCGCAGCCGTAACTCGCACGGATAATTCCTTCCTTTCGGGTGTCACGGATGAAGTCGAGCACTTGTTTCAGTTCTTCTCCGTTCATACGGAATTCCGGTTCTTCGGCGGCTCGTCCTACCGGAAAGATGGTAGATACTCTCCATCGTTTGACTCCGAGACTGATAAGTAACTCTTTCATAGCCGGCAACTGTGGCAGGCTACGGCGGGTGACACAAGTAATGACGTCGAATGTCAGTTCAGGGATAGCTGTGATTTCCCGTATGGCATTTACGGCACAATCGAAACTTTCGGGATGTCGTCGCATCCAGTTGTGTACATCCTTCAGTCCGTCAAGGCTGATGGATATACTACGCATACCACTGCGGATCAGGTTGTGAAGCCGTTCGCGTGTGAGACACAGGCCGTTGCATACCATGCCCCACGGGTATCCCCGTCGGGATATTTCTTTGCCGCAAGTTTCCAAATCTTCACGTACGGTTGGCTCTCCACCGGAGATAATGACGAATATATCGTGCGGATTGGTATGTGTTGCTATGCTGTCCAGTACTTTTAGAAAATCCTGCAGAGGCATATCCGGAGTAGCGGGAGAGGACTTGCAGTCACTGCCACAATGGCGGCAACGTACATTACATCGTAAGGTGCATTCCCAAAAAAGCTGTCTGAGCGGATGTTCTTCCACTCTTTCGTGTTTCATCCGGCGGAATATTTCTAAAGCCAGCCATCGGCGGGGAGTAAGGGGGATGATACGTTTCATTCTTTGTCTTCTTTTTCTTCTTCTTTTTTCTCCTCTTTAAGTAAAGTGACTTTTCCCTCTTTTCCAAGGTCTTGTATTCTAATCTTTTTTGTCTGGTATGCGCCATTCTTTTCGCCGTCTACATCTGTATACTCAAGGTACATTTCTGTATCTTTGGGAGAATACTCTTTGAATTTAAATGTATTGATTGCTATACCGCCTTCCGTTTTATTATTTATTTCACGTGACTCGGTATAGGCAGTATCTGTAATTAATGAATCTTCTTGATTCATATAACTGGATACTACGCGAATACCATTAATAGATTCTTTTTCTTCATTTTGTACTTGACTGCTTATTATAATGTCAGGAGTCCAGACGGGACCGGGACCATAATAACAAGGTTCGTCCCAGATCTCGTTATTATTGCCACATCCGGAAAAGCCTAAAGCGGCGAGCAGACTTAGTAGATATTTGTTTTTCATGTTGTTAATGTGTTTAGTTCTTGTTGGGACAAAGATAATTAATCTTTGAATTGGTTGTTCTCCATTGTTCGTTTTATTTTTTTTAGATGCTTTTCCAATGCAATATACACTTCTTTCCGATAACTGACAAAAATAGTTTTATCTGTTTGGAAGGACTCTTTCTTTTTCCCGCCATAGTGCGGAATATTGGATAAAAACAGGCTATACGAGAAAATCATGTTCTCCTCTATTTTGCGGGAAGGCTTGAATGACTTGGCAGGTATGTAAGAATAAATACCCTCTTTACAACGGTAGGGTTTATACATTTGCACAACTCCCCACGAATTAATCTCATCCACCCGGATACTTCTTTTCCCGAACAGGCTTCGTTCTTCTATTCTATCCTCACAAAGCAAAATCTTACTGGGTAATGCCCAATAGATTAACAGGATAGACAAAGATATGGGCAACAAGAAAATAAAAAGGACTTTATTCTCACTTAAATTGGCTACACATAATAAATAGATCATAAATGCACTGAATATACTGCATATTACAACTCCTACCCAAACAAACTTATTTGTAGAGTAAATCCAAAATGTGTTTTTTCCCAAACTCTTATCTTTCATATCTAATTCAATTCTTTTACATAATCCGGATTACCATGGTTCGATCCGGTATGCTGTAATGCCCGTTCTGCAGTTCTGCCAGCTATGACTAACGGTTCATTTTGATCCGTGTTTTTGTTTTTTGAATTAACACATACGGTTGCTATCATTGCATGAATTATCAATACGAATAAGATTCTTCCTTTCATTTTCTATTTTGAGTTATTTATTAACTGTTAGAGCAGCATATTCGTTTGTTATTTTCATAGTAGTTCCATCTAAATCAAGTTATCTTTCATCATTATTCGTAGTTGTTTTTGTGTAGGTAATGTTTTCCATCCTTTATCTGGCGCTTTTAGAGTAAACCAAGATGGTACGCTGTCTAATATTCGATGTCGGTCGGGGGCTTTGGCTAAAAATGTTACAAAGTAACGGGTTCCGATTGGAATGTTTTTACTCTCGGCAAATGATATAAAAAAACTTCCTTTATATAAAGTCTTATTATATATAAATTCATATTTTGCGCTTTGTCCTCTATAAGCAGAACCGTATTTAATAAGAGTTACTATAGAATATATGCCATCCTTTCTTACATTGTTGTTTCTAATTGTTGAAACAGCATACAATAGAATGAATACTACAATAGGGATTATAAATTTTAAAATCTTGGTTTGATTAATCATATTTATTGCTATTCTATATACTTTCATTTTTCTTCATTTTTTAATTGCAACTAATGTCCGGCAGATAATCGACTATTAAGGTGCTTTATCTGTTTGTTAGCAATCTAATTCATTTCCATTTAATAATTCTATATCTCCTAATGCTTTATATTCTCTATCCAAATCTTCTTTTGTGAATAGGTAATAATTATCCTCAAATCTTGGCATATCATAGCCTTTTACAAAAGATAAGAAAGAGAATATTTCTGCATCTATATCTATACCTTGATTATCCTTGTTATCCAAAGCAAATAATAGATTATCAGCTTTTATTGAAATTCTATTTCTAATACCTTCTACATTATATTCTTCGTTATCGGGTAACTTTTTAAGTATCTGATAGAAGTTTATTATCTGTTGTTTTACTTTCATTCTTAATTTGTTTAGTGATTGCTAGTGTTGCGCGAATAGCTGAATTTTAAGGCAGCTAATTCGCTTGTTATCGGTCTATTAAATTGCACCTAATATCTTTTCAAGTATTTCCTCTGATGTAAATTCTATATATTTCCCATTTACCTTTTGCCTATTGAATAGGCTTGCAATAGAAAACTTCTTAGGTAGTTTTAAATTCAACTCCAATAAATCTAAATAGTAATCGTTCAGTCTCCACCATATCAATTCTTTTGGAAATGGAGCATTTTCATCTATATCTTTCAAATCATCATGTTTGGGATTTTTTATTCTCTGAATAATCTCAAACAACTCATCTTTCGATAAAGGGATGGAGAGAATTGCTGGTTCTGCAAGTGAGAAACCAAAGGCTATCTGGTCGTCACCATCTACCTCCCAATGCTCATACAAATTATCTTCTGTAATTTCTTTGCCAGTCAATTCTGATAATTGCCGGGCAATTTCCTCGCACTTATCATCATCTTCATTATCACAAGCATCATCATACTCATGTATCAGATTCAACACTTGCGGATATATTTCTTCTGCTTGAACAATCTTAGGTTTTATTTCTTCTCTTAGTTTCATAATTTCTTATTTTTATTCTTTGACCGATAATGTTCGACGGATAATCGACCTTGGGGAAATTGATCCGTTTGTTAGCCACCAAGTTTGTTAACAACATTGGAGTATCAGCCACGCCCGTTCAAAGTGCCGAGCCTCCAAGTCTTCTTTCGTGATGTAAAAATAGATGTGTCCGCAGTCACCAAACATCAGATAAAAGTCTCCACATTCAATAGTGTCAAGTTGGAGGAGTAGCTGCCATTTGTCGTGAGCGATTTCTCGCGCTTGCTGACGTATGTCTTTGGGAATGTTACTCCATCCGTCACCTAAATAATAACCTTTTGAAACCAATTCACATTCAACGAACATATTGCCCTGAATCACATCCGGCCAGCCAAGCAACTGGCAGCCATCTTGCATATCTTCAAGCTTTATTCCGGTCACTTTTTCCCATGCAACGTCAAAATCATTGCCATCGTCTTCGGCAGGAAATATGCTGTTAAAGTCAGTTTTCGAAGGATAAGACGTTTTCTGGGTCATTTTAATTTTTATCATCGGAAACTTGTAGTCATCTTCCATATCCATTGGAAATTCTGCTGGAGATAATACAGAAGTGTCCTCAAACCAGAAAACACGTGCACATCCTTTATCCGTTGGATCATAGCCCCATCGCTCGGTATCCATTTCATAGAAAAAGGACAATATGCCGTGATCAGGCAGTAAATGTTCTGTATCATATTGAGCCAACTCCTCACAATTGAACTGCGTCAAAAAAGTTAGTGGACGATTTTCTACGATGTTCTCCCAATTTTTTCCTTCAAAGTATGGCCATACGAAATCAGAAGGAACATCTGGTTTTCCTCCGAAACGAGTTCCATATAATTTATACTTTTCTTTTCTTGCTATCTTGAGAACTATGCTATTTCGGCGCAGTTGTTCTATTTTCTTTTTCACTTCCATCTTTTTTAATTTTTCAGGTGGCTAATGTCCGGCAGCGTTCCGCTTTAAGCAATAGTGCTGTTTGTTAGCAACTTATTCAATAACCAAAATATCTCCGAAGATATTTGAAAGTATTTTTCTATACTCTTTTATGTCTTCAATTATATGTTCCTTATATGATACAATTATTGAAGTAATATCATCCATTCGTTTATGTTTTATCGAAAAGACAATTTCATTTTGACGTAAGACGACTTTGCTGCATAAGCCATAACCAGAATTAGATTGGTCTGAATATTCAAAATAGTATGAATCCATTCCCAATTTAATATCCTGTTCATCAAACTCTAATGCTCTTTCGATAATTACATATTCATTGGGTTCATTCTTATTATCTGCGAAACCAATTAAATAAGAATTGTCGACTGTTACTTCATATACTACGTCATTTGCTATAAAATTTATTTCCATATTTGACTTGTTTTACTCAGTTGCTAATGTCCGGCGGATAATCGACCTTTCAGGGACGATTTATCTGTTTGTTAGTGGCGTTATTATACCAAAATTTCATATACTCTTCTTTGACATTGACTTTATAGCTCTTAGTAGAGCTATCCTTTCTAATTATAAATCCATTATCTCGAATATATTTTTGTTCCTCGAAAGGAGCTGGATAAGAGAAGCTATTTATATAGTCAAAGTCTAAAGTTGATTTTATTCTTTTTAATTCAACGTCTTTTATGTTTTGATAGAGTAATGTTAATTGTGCGCAAAACATATCATAAACCAAATCTGCATATAACGATGGGCTAATATTCTCATTTATATACTCAGAACAAATGCCGATACAAATTTGCTTATGTGTTTTATTTATAGTTCTAAAATTAGATAGTGGACGAAAATAAGTATACTTCCTATTATAAGGGGAGTTAAAAGTCTCATAATTCCTTTTTTCATCATACAGTATGAACCATAAATTTATGTGATACATAAATTCATCCATTATAATTTGATATGATTTCAAACAATTAGCATATATATGATTCCAAATATATTCAGATATTTGAAATGAAACACGAGGACGATGTATCAAAGCATTGTACTCATTCATGTCTTGGTCTGTGATGTATCTTTCAATAATTACATTCATACTCTATATATATTATACTTTTCGCCACTAACGTTATGCTAACAGCGGCCATTTAATGTTTCGCTGTTATTTTTTCTAAGTACTTTATTAAATCTCTTCTTCTAAAATATCGTCCAACGGACTTTTAATTTTGCTTTTGTAAGTGTCTGCTATATGGGCGTACATCTCTGTTGTTTTAATATTTTCATGCCCCAATAGTTCTTTTATGATTTTCAAGTCCGTTCCTTGTTCTATCTTATCACATACATTCTGATAATTCATCAATATCAGTATTATGCCTCTAAAAATACAGTTTTGTCTAATCACCCACAAAGGAATCTGTTAGTTTTTTCCTCTGTCCTATAAAAAAGCATCTCTTGACAGTCAATTCCACAATGATCTGCTGCATGATATGTTTAATCAGGAAAAGATAAAGAGCGGAGCTTGTTTTTATCTTTACTATGCTGGACAGGTATTTATCCACAGGATGTGCGAATTGATATTCTCCCCTTTTCGCATATATTGGGAAAAGGTATGTGTAATAGCAAAAAGCGCAATACTTTCTGTGATATTCTTTCTTTTTGATTTGATTTAAGGTAATTTCCTGTCGTTGTATGTTGTAGAATAACCTCAAATAGCGATTTCCCGCTCTCAGAAAGGAGTTCTTCTACTCCCGGCCCGGCTCTCAGAGTGCTTCAGCACGGGGCTTATTAGCGTGAAGAGTAAGGTTAGACAAGATATAGAGTAAGTATACGGTGCATATAGTGTAAGTATACGGTGCGTATAGTGTAACTATAGCCTGCGAATAGCGTAACTATACCCTGCAAATAGCGTCAGTATCCTGAAAAGAAGGTGAAAATAGACTGTTTTTAGTCTTTTCCCTTTCTATTTCGTTCATAGCCTTGAACGAAATAGTTAGAGCAGGAGGGAAGACTATTGGCTAAATTGCTCGCTTAGAGAACCGGAACGAGAAAGATGAAGGTGCAGAGTGATATCATAATTGCTATAAAACTTCGATACTGATAAATCGCTGATTGCCTAGAATCCGATAAAAATTCCGAGGGTAGAGAAGGGGCGGAATTAGCGAAACTATGAGCATTACAAAATACAAATTGTCACTTTTGACAATTTGTATTTTATCTCTTGGAATGAACGTTAACTATTCGCATAGCTATGCATTCCACCCAAAACATAATTCACTCCGAAATATGTCATCAGAACAGTGAGGAATGCTAGTATCATATAAACGTGGAAGAACAAAGGTTTGCGGAAAATCTGCAGACTTTGTGAATGGAATGCCACACCATATACAAGGAAAGTAATCAATGCCCAGACTTCTTTCGGGTCCCATGCCCAATAGCGTCCCCATGAAACATTTGCCCAGACTGCACCAAGAAAGATGCCTGCTCCCAGAAAGAATGTGGCAGGATAAAGCAACAGGCGGCTAAGCAGTGTCAATTGTTCTACCCGATTATCCTGTCTTTCATCCCCCCCGGTAATATGGTTTTCTGTTTCTTTTTTCCGCAGACATAGTGCCAGTATTCCATTCAGCATGATGAAAGCCAATAGAGCATAAGACATCATAATCAGTGAAACATGAATGCTAAGCCATGGAGAAACGAGCACCGGCATCAAAGGAGTGATCTGTGGATTCATTTGTCCCAAATAAGAAACTAACAGGGCAAAGCCGGAAAGCAAGAACCCGAAGGGAAGTGTGAAAGGGAAGCGACAATGGAGCAGGCAGGCCACCAGGAGAATACATAATGCCATGAATTGCATCGTTTCATAACCATTACTAAGGGGAATGCGTCCGCCGATATACCAACGGAGGCAATATCCAGCCAAATGAAATAGAAAAGCCGCATAAAGCACCACGGAAAAAGAGACTCCTGCTATATGTGAAACTTTTTTGACTTTTGGTGGAAGAGCAGTGCTCCGCAGGCAGTTGTGAAGCAAAAGCAGGAAAGACAACAGTCCAAAAGCCAGATTAACCATAAAGAGAATCTTGCTGAATGGAATACTGTTGTAGAGCAATTCAGCTTTTACTTGTATCTCGGAGAGAGGTTTCACACTGCCATCGGCAGGTAATGGCTGAATGAATGTCCCTTGCTCCAGCATGAGAATGAGTCCTACTTTCTCATCTGTCTCTTGGATGGCTTTTGCCAGTTTGCTTTGTCCCTGTTCCCGTTGCCAGTGTTCCCGTAAGCGGTAAACTGATCCGTCGAATAAATCAGTGAGGCGTGCGTAAGGTGTTTTCAGGCCGAGCAACTGTTGTAGTTCTGCACTTTTTATGTATATCAGCGATTCATTTCTCCACACTTCGGGATAGAGTAACCAGCCTCCGATTACTTGTTCGGGAGTCAGTCCTTTATAGGACGATTTGCCTGTCAGCTTATGAACAAAGTCGCGGGCTAATGTATTGAAAGGCACTACCCGGTCGTGGTAAATCACTTGTTCGCGTGCCAGGCTATCTGCTTGTATCCGTTTGAGGGCAGGGAGTGATCTCTTTTGCGCCTGCGCTGTTCCGGCAAGGCAGAAAAGGAATAAGATGAACACTCCTCCTTTTTTCAGTAACGGATGATTCAACAAGCGACGGAACTCGCTGTTTCGAGAGAACAGAAGCCAGATCATGGAGATGCCCAGCAGAATATATCCTGCATAAGTAACCCTCGTACCCCATGGATCATAATTCACCGTCAGCCAACTTCCCTGCCCGTCATCGTCGAAAGACGACTGATAGAAGCGAAAGCCTTGCGAAGTAAATATGCGGTTCATTGAAATTTGTTCATGAAAGAAAGTGTCTTTTTGTCCGGAGAGAGAGTCAGATAGTGAGACGGGAAGGGAATGACTGATATAACTGACATAATCGGCAGGCGCTTCCGTCCCCGGATAATATACTACCCGGAAACTGTCCAGCCGCATGATAAACGGCAGTTTTATATTCTTTCCGCTTTCCGGTTCTTCGAAACTATTCATTGCTACGCCGGGGCGCAGATGTATATATCCCTTCTTGCTGCCGATAAACGTAATCATGGCCCCCACCAGGATAACGAGGAAGGAGCCATGCAACAACAATATGGGAAGCCGCCGCCATAAGGCACGCCGGATGAGAGCGGCAAGTGTTATTACGGCTATCGCTCCCCATAAACAACAAAACCAGATCGTATGATATATATTTCTTTCCACAAAGTCCGTCCCATACGCTTGCTCTACGAAGGTAGTCACAGCAAGCAATCCCACCAGACAGACATATAAAATAACAAGTAGCCTTTTCAACAGTACAATCTTTTGGTGATATTAAAAGGAAGCATAATCCTTGTTTTTACAGGCTTTCACTCCCATACATTCCATCTCTATCAACCATCCCGGACGACATACGGGGGCATGAACAAATACTTTAGGCGTGTGCGGAAAGCGTTTGTCGTACATACCTTTGACGACAGTATAGTCTGCGATGTCACGCAAATATACGATCATCTGTCCCAAATCATCAAATGTGCAGTCGGCTTCTTGCAGTAGCACCTCTACATTCTCCCACATTCGTTCGGTCTGCTTGCGGATGTCACCGGGGTGCACTACTTCGCCTTTGTTATTGATGCTTGCCGTGCCGGAAATGAATACTTGGCGGCGATCTCCATAGTCTACATACGTGCCACGTTCAAAGCTCACTCCGTATTCGTAAGTCGGGTTCAGATGTGTGGGCGCATGAAGAAAGTGAATCTGCTCCGGTTTCACGCCGGCTATGGCATACGTATCCATTTGTACCAGTACTTTCGGGTCGGCATGGCGTCCGCCGATTCCTGTGCTGGAGATGTAATGTGTCTTTTCTGTCAGGTTCTGTGTCACAAAGACCTCATTGCGTGCTTTCACGACTCCGGCATAGTTTACGTCTACGTTCTGCACGAAGAACCAGGTACGAATACAATGATCTGCCAGTCTGCATCCTTGTTCCATAAGTTGCATCACGTAATCATTCAGCAGCAGGCGGGTCTGATACTCTGAGTTAGCTGCACGGTTGAAAGCGCTGCCGGCCCAAAGATGGCGGTACGCACCGTGCTTCACTTCGAAAAGGCCGTTGTGCAGTACTTGCGTCTGTATGTCGGTTTGCAGATAAACCCACAGGGCAATCTTTGTCCCGTCCAATGGTGGTTGCTCCACAATGGAAAGTGCGCAGTCGGAACCTTCGGTGGTTAAAGCCAGCATCATATCTGCCTGATTGGCAGCATCGCTCAGGAAATAACGCTTGAATACGGCAACCCCACCTTTGAGTTCTTTGGCAAGTAAATTATCATAAGTATTCAAAACTGCATTCAGCTGTTCTTCGTATGTATCTTCCGGTTTCGTGGAATGTATCATTACGTGATACTCCGAAGCTCCTGCCTCTGCATTATATTTAAAAATCTCAGTTAGAGTCTTTTCAGACTGGATGTTCTGTTGTTCTTTGTTGTTCATATGCAATTTTTCAATGACTAATAGTTCTATTTTACTCTTGCGCACCGTCGTCAATCCAGTTGTCAATCAGTGTCAGGATGTTGGATGAAGTGACCATCTGTGAATGGTCTATCCCCCAGCTTGAACTGATATTCGTATTCAATATCTGGTGTAAAATGCTTTCTTTGGCATTGCGGGGTTTCACCCGTAACACATCGTTTACGATGGTCGAAGGTTGGTTGACTAAGTCTTCATAGCTTTCTCCGGTCAGCAAATTCAGTTCGGCTGCGGGCTTGGCACTTCCTCCGTGACAGGCTGTACAGGTTTTATCGAAAACCTGTTGCTGGATGGTATGATACATACTGACATCAATCGTGCCTACTTTCATGAAGGTAGTGTCGGCAGTTGCCGTGAAATCTTCGATGGTCTGGAAACTGACGACACGTTTTCTCAGTCTATTGATGACACATAGTTCTATCTCAGTCACTTCCTCACTGATACCAGACAGTATCACTTCCACTTCACCGCCGTCGGTCTCCGGCGTAGGAATAACTTTGGAAACAATGGCATACTCGCTCTCATCATCGAAGCCTGCCACCACTATGCTGTATCCCTCGGACCATTTGTTGATACCACTGAATTTGCCGGACAGTTTCAGTACCCGTCCTTCTCTCGGTACGAAACCTGTATTTTCATAAATCCTGCCGTCGTCACAAGAAGTCAATCCCGTGACAAGCAGGGAAAAAGCAAAGAAAAGAATGTATTTCTTCATAAACAGATCCTTTCTCGCATTAGTTAGAATGTATATTGAAGTAAGATACTGGCTGAGTGTACGGCTATTCCTAAGTCATCATTGTCACGATCGAGCTGTGTGTCATGACCTGTACGACCAATGTACTGATACATCGCCTGTAACTTGAGATTACAATTCTTAAAGAAATAGTTTACTCCTACGGCGGGCATATTCAGAAAGCCATTTGTATCTGTTCCATTCCGGTTGAAGAAATCATAGCGCAGTGCTGCCTGCAGGCGCGGGGCAACGAAGTAACCACCTTGCACGTATCCTCCTAAGTAATTGTAGGAGTCAGAAATCTTTTGTCGGTCGGTGAATCCTATGTTCATATAATACATTTCAGCACCCAGATAGAGTTTGTTTTTCAGCATTGCAAATTCAAGTCCGGCACGGAAGTCATTGGTACTTTCATTTTCGCTTTCTACATTCATCGAAGCGGATACTCCGAACATGATTTTATCTTCATGCAGACGGTTCGGATTTCCCTGAGTGGCGGGCATCACGCCTTTGGGCATATAAGTAAATCGCCCGGCATAGAGCAGGGAAGGGATGTGCCAGTCATCACTCAGCGTCTTTGTAGCTGTATTGACCGAAGCGCCTGTGCCGTTGAACAAACCGATTTCATAGCCAAACTTGTCGGCAACCAAACCGTGAATCTCTACTCCCAGATCGAAGCCGGTACCGATATTGGGCGTCACCGCATTCAGTGAATGGGGGAGAATAACAGGGGCAGTAAGCGATACAGGCAGTGATGGCAAGAGTGTTTCACCCAATGTCGTCAGATAGGCGTGTGAGAACGGGGTTTTGAACTTGCCGACACGGATCGCAAATTGTTGTTTCAGCTGTACGTCGAACCACGCTTGCTGTAACAAGGCTCCGCCACTGGCTGCGGCATTCATGGAAAGATTGAACGATACTTTTCCAAAAGCTTTCCCCGTGAAACCGAGTACGGCGTAAGGGATAGAAAAACCGGAGTTGGCTACATTATCCTGATTGTAGGCTTTGTCCAGTCCTTCGTCGTCATACCAGTTGAAATTGCCACTGGTCTGTACAAGCAAATAGGGTTTGAATACAAAGTCTCCTTTTTTGGTCTCAATGGTGAATCCTTCTCTTCCTGCCAATGAAACTACGCCGTTTTCCGTATCTTCTTCATGTTGTGCCATAGCGACGAAGGGCAAAGCCGACAGCATGGCAATGAATATATATTTTTTCATAATAACTGATATATACTGCTTTTTTATTAAAGTGAATTTATAAATGCAATCAATGCGTCGCGGTCTTCTTTACTCATCTTTTTGAATAAGTTTTTTGATGCTTCGCCTTCGCCGCCATGCCACATGATGGCTTCAGTCAAGTTGCGGGCACGACCGTCGTGCAAGAAGTAAGTGTGTCCGTTCACCTTCTCTTGCAGACCAATTCCCCAAAGAGGGGTGGTACGCCATTCGTTTCCACGTGCCAGACCGCTGACATAATTGTCGTTCAAACCGACTCCCATGATTTCGGATCCCATATCGTGCAACAGGAAATCTGAATAAGGGTGGATGGTTTGTCTGCCCAGCCACGGAAGCTGGGTGTTGTTCAGCAGAACGGTGCCACGGGGTTTGGTGTGCAGGGTAGTTGTATGGCAGAGGTGACATTTTGCTTGGTAGAAGTTTTGTTCTCCTTTGACCACCTGCGGATCATTAACATTGCGACGGGCCGGAACACTGAGGCACTGCATATAGAGGTCTACGTCTTCCATCTCCTCGGTGGTAATATCCAGCTGATCATAGGAGAGTCCCATCATGCTTCCTTGGTTGACTTGTATTTGTCCTTCGCAAATCTCTTCGGGATAACGGCTGTTGGTAACACCCATGTCACTGGAGAAACCGAGTTCTACAGTAAGGTCGGCATGCTGCGCTTTATTGCCGGACAATCCCAGAGATCTTACTCCCCGTTCGGTGATGTAGTTGCAACGTCCGCTGATTCCATATTCCGGATAGTTGCTTTTCGCTGCAAGTGCTTCTATTTCGGTAGGGTCCAATGCCATCATTTGTCCCATACCTACATGGCGCAAGGGGATGCGGACGGTACAAAACAAATCTTCCGGTTTGATTTCTTCGGCATACCATTCGGATATGGTGTAAGTCGGTTTGCAGAGTTCGTATTTTTCACCGTCCGGGAAGGAGAAACTTTCGTAGGTATATTCTACAGATAATTTTCCCTCCGGTTTTACGCCGTAGATTGCCTGGTCGTGCAGCACCCGGCCGTAGTCTTGAAAAAATGCACCATTCTTGCGGCTGATATAAACCAGCATGGAAGAGAAACCATAGCTGCCGGAACCACCTTCGCTCCATAATGTCGGTTTGGTACGACCGGCATTCCGATGACAGCTACCACAGGAGTAACCGGCATAAACAGGACCGAGTCCGCCGCCATGACCATTACCGCTTGTCCGTACATCATCGTAGAGTCTGTCTCCTTGATTGAAACGGTTTTCATAGACACCCGACACCCAATCTGCCGGAGTGTCGTAGGCTAATGATGAGTTCAGAAAATTGGTAGCTGTACCTGCCGACAGAGCGTATCCATCCGGTATCTCTATATCCAAGATGTCAATTCCGTCATTATCGCAAGCGCTGCACGCCAATATAGAAAGGAGAGAGAATGAATATTTTAGTATGCAATTCATCTTTAATTGACTTTATTTAAAATAATATGCTCAAACATACCAAAGAAGTAAAAGGAGATTTAGTCAATCTCGCCTTTACTTCTATATGCTTTTATGGGGTAATCCCTTATTTCACTTTACGAGCCTGTCCGTCTTTGAAGAGCAGGAATTCCAGTGTGTGGAAACCGCGTACATTCTGAGCGGCTGCGATACCTTCGTTGTCTTCATCATAGTCACCGCTCCAGTTCAGCTGATCCCAGTCTCCTGAATTCAGAAGCTGCACGATAGCGTTCTGGTCTAGTGGCCAGCTGTCCATATTCGGGTCGAGGCCCAGCTTGGCAACCGGACCAAACAGGAAGGCTTCACTGACTTCCCATGGCTGGCGTGCCTGTAACCAAGCGTCACATGCTGTTTCAAAAGCTGTGTTGGATGGAGAATTGGAAAGAGCTATCACTGCATCATATAATGCATCTACTTTACTTTTCAGTGATGCGTAAGTCGGTAATACGACTACTTCAACGTAAGTTTTTACTATCGGCTGGAGTACAGCATCAGAGTTGATGCTTGCTGTGCTTCCGATATAAGAGTTCAACTCTTTCAGTACAGTTTCCAAATTTGAACAAGCTTCCATGGCTTCTTCTGCTTCCGAACTGTTGATGTTGTTGCGGAAAGGTTGTGGAATAGCCCAGATGGCAGTCGCTGCCTTATTGATGGCTTGTTTTACATTGTTGTTCAATGTTGAATTGCTACCTTCAATAATTTTTGAGATAGAATTATCGGCAACGGTTCCATCAAGTGATCCGTAATAAGCATTGCGGATAGAATAGATGTTATTTCTATAGTCTTCGCGGGAGTGCCAGCTATACCATGATTCTACGGCATAAATTGCTTCCTGAATATTTCCGGCTTTATATTTGCTCACCGGGTCGCCTATTTTCTGTGAACCTACTTCACCGGCAATATCAATACAACCTTCGATGATTTGCTGTACACAGGTCTTGGCAGTTGTGAATTCACCGTTATGGTTGATAAAAGCGTCTCCATATCCGCCTGTTGTCCAGGCTGCCTGAAGGTTTGTTGCGTCTGTTTGCAGAAGGCGGCCTACATTTTTCATATAGTTGTGCCAGCTTGCTGCATTCTCTGAGTTGTAGTCGATATCAGCAGCAGATACTTCATTATCATCATCATTACTACAGGAAGTAGCTGTAAATGCCAGTCCTAACATAAGGGCTGCAACATAGAAAAAACTTTTTTTCATCGTATAAAAATTAATTAATAGATTGTTTCTTATTTCTTGATAAACCATCCGACATAAGCAATGCCGATAGAGAATTCGTTTTCGCTGTTGTATTTTCCGGTTCCGAATACTTTGCTTGTTCCGATCTGTCGTGTCGAGTAGTCAGCTTTTACTACCAGATTAGGGAGAGCATACCAGTTCAATCCGGCTGTCCACATACTGACCTGACAACGCTTTTCCATTGTCTGTCCTTTTTCTCCTTTTTCCTGCGGATTGTAGTATTCGTATCGGGCAAACGGATAGATCACAGGAACTTTATTGTTTTTGAAAAGAGAACTGATGTTGAAGCCTGCTTCGGCTGCATAGCTTACAGCATTTTTTGCAACAGGAATTAGCCGACTGTAAGGAGATTTATTCGATTGTCCGATATTCACTTTACTGACCCCGGTAGAATTGCCCAGATTTCCATAAACGATATTACCACGTGCAATTACATATTTATTGCGGTATTGTGCATCTGCCGTGAATATTCTCAACGGGACTTTACTTGAATAACTATCAAGTTTGTCTGAATTGGAGCCCGCATCGGCACAATAGTAGAATGACGCACCTACACGCAAACCGGGAACGCCTTTGTAATCCAGGCGTGCTACATAAGCCGGAGACGAGAAGTTGTCTTCTTCAAATATACCTTGTTTGCCACCGGCTACCCATGTGTTGCGGTCAAAACCATTCGGATTCAAACCTGCCACAATCATGGCCTGATAATCGAAACTGGCATACCCTTTTCCGAAGGAACCGAAGAATTCCAGACCGTTCTCATGCCAAGTGGAAGGAAGGATTGTTGTTTCACCTTCTGGACGGGATGTTCCGAAGAAGTTGACCGGCTCATGGTGTGAATTGGTTAATCCCACAGGGACAATGATATGTCCGGCACGTACATTGAAAGACCGATGGATCAGGCGTGTGATGTGGAACTGTTCAATAGCGACTTCGCCACCTTTTTCCACCTCTGTTTCATATTCACCGTTTTCGGAGTTCTCCAGCTCAAAAGCTGTGCCTGTACCGCCGGATTCAAACTCTATTTCTGCTCCGAGTATCCATTTCGATGTAAATTTATAATCGAAAGCAAGTACGAAACGGGGGATGGATATGGTATTCCTTTTTTTGTTAGGGTTACCGTCATTTCCTCCATAGAAGCGGTTGATACCATAGTCCTTGAAGTTAGCGACCATCTCTCCGTATCCGCCAAAACGGAACTTTGAATACTCCTCTGTAGAAGGCTTGTCGTTTTTAGAATTATCTTTCGTTTCCTGAGCCGAAAGTGTGTAGAAAGAGGACAGGAAGCAAAGAACAACGATTGCAGTTAATTTTCTCATCTTTTTAATAATTTTATCGACTGCAAAGTTATATGAGGTTAAAAAGGCTGGCAATACCTAAAAGTAGGCATAGTTATTTCTTAAATTCAGTATATGTAGGTAATTTTTAGCTAAGAATGGGAAGTAAGGAAATTTAAAAGGGTAAATGAGTAAAAGGTGTATATCAGCATTTTTGCTTTTTTGCTGATATACACCTTCTTTTGTTTTTAGATTTTTCTGACTTGCTTTATTTGACAGTAATATTCTCTTTCCAGGTTATGCCGCTTATATCTGTCAGAATTAGTTCGTAGTCACCTTTGGGCAGGTCTACAAAAACATCACTTCTGATTGTAAGGGTTGCTTTACTTCCCAAAGGAATGATGAGGCTGTGCTTTCCCGGAGCTACTTTGGCTACATAGTCATTTTTTATTCGGGTAAGTGGGAAGCGGGCTAGTTCTTCTCCGTTCTTTTGGAGTATTGTTTTGCCATTCTCGTCTTTTAGTGTTATGCCGATCAGGAAGGAACCGTAGACGTCGGCTCCTTCTATCCGGTATACTTTGAACGTCAGGATATCCTCTTGAATCTTTGCGTTGGATATTTCTAGTTCCGGTTTGACCGATTTGTTGTGCAGAGGTCCCCAAACGCCGTTATGGAAGACTTGGTTGGTGTATAGGGTAAGTATGAAAAGTAGTACTGCACCGCTTATTGCGACTTTACTGAATTGCTTGATAGATAGTGGAAGTTCGCCGGAAGTAAGCCATACAAGCCATTTGTTCTTGGAAAGTTTAGGTAATAACAGATAGTCTAAAGAATATTTTCCGCCGCCGGATAGGAAAATGGTGAATCCGGCTGACACTCCCAAGATGCCGATTTGCCATTCGTCAAGGCAGGTAGTACCCAGCCAGCCGGAGCCTAAAAGAATGCCGAATGCCAGGCTGAATACGCCGATACTCATTAATCGTGTGAAGAAACCGAGCATATAGAGTAATCCGACAACACCTTCTACTAATGTGAAGATCAGCATGGCCCACCAAAGTAAGTCAGGGGTGCTGACCAGGTATTCAATAATCGGTTTGATACCAATGGAATTGGGAAGGAAATGATTGAACTTTTCTCCAATGTATCCGGTGCCATCCGGAATGAGTTTGTTTTCGAGAACGAGTCTGCGCCAAAAAGCTGAAAAATAAGTCCAGCCGACTATCAGTCGTAAGGAGAGAGTGAAAATGCCCGCGAGTACGTAGGCTTTGGATGGTTCTTGTTGTTGTGTCAGCATACTGTTTGTTATTAGTTTGTTGTTGAGAGAATCGTTTCTTATTACAACAAGTTTCCGATGGAAAATGTTTTCATGGAAACCTGTTATTTTTGAAACGATTCTGCTCAAGACAAACTACATACAAAACAAAGCTAACAATGCAAAAGTTATTCTTTAAACGGCCATCTTTATACCTTCTTTTTTATTACAATACCGTTTGCATTGTTGGCAAAGGTCGTACCCCAGCATGGCTCCCAAAATGAAATCCTCTTCGGCAGACAGTTGATTCAAGGGGCGAATGATGATATGCCGCATGGCTTCCATACATTCGGGTTTGCCGAAAAACAGATTAATCTTGTTAGTACCTACTTCTTGTATCATATAACTGATCTTCTGATTCTTAAGTCGGCGGATGGCAAACTCTTCGTGCTCTCTGCTCATTGTGTAGAGTACCATGTTGCGTACGCCTTTCTTGAACTCATAAATGTGGTTGAGGAAAATCCGGATTTCTCCGGGAATGATTCTTTCGGTAGCCATGATGTAAACTGTTATTTTATATGGAGATAAAGATTAGCTGATTTCTTGTTTTACTTGTTCAACCCATGCGCTGATACGTTCATCCGTCTGACCGTCTTCATTGACTTCATCGAGTGGAAGACCTACGAACTTGCCGTTAACGACAGCGATAGAAGAATCGAATGTATAACCGGCTGTGTCTACTGCTCCACAGAATTTGCAGCGGGTATCTTTCAGTTCTTCATAAAGAATACCGATAGCATCACAGAAAGTATCGCTGTAAGAATCGGAATCACCGCAACCGAACAAGACTACATATTTGTGAGACAGATCGCATTTCTTTAAAACTTTAATACCGTCGTACCAGTCATCCTGCAATTCTCCGGCTCCCCATGTGGAACTGCCCAGTACCAGTACATCATATTCACCGACCAAAGCTTCAGTGAGTTTGGATACATCATAAATATGTGCGGATGGAACATCTAGTTTCTCTGCAATCCGACGGGCAAGGTCTTCTGTTGTTCCGGTAGTGGAACCATAAAATACTCCAATTTTATTCATCTTTGATTCTATTTTAATGTGATGGTGCAAAGATAGAGGGTCTCGGAGAAATAGGAAATCCCCATTTATAGTGGAATAATTGCTTTATTCTCATTATAAATGGGGATAAGATAGAATTTTGGATCTATGAATTGGGTAAGATTGGCTTTTTTAATGATGGAACAAGCGAATGCCTGTGAATGCCATTGCCATATTGTACTTGTCGCATGTACCGATAACATGATCATCTCGTACAGAGCCTCCCGGTTGTGCAATATAGCTTACACCGCTTTTGTGTGCACGTTCGATATTATCTCCGAAGGGGAAGAATGCGTCAGAACCTAAAGCTACGCCAGTCATAGTATCCAGCCATGCACGTTTCTCTTCGCGGGTCAGGACTTCCGGTTTTTCTGTAAAGAACTGTTGCCAAACGCCGTCTGCCAATACATCATCATGATCTTCTGAGATATAAACGTCAATCGTATTATCACGATCTGCACGGCGGATTTTTTCAATCCAGGGCAGATTCATCACTTTCGGATGCTGGCGGAGATACCAGATATCAGCTTTATTTCCTGCAAGACGTGTGCAGTGAATGCGTGACTGTTGTCCTGCACCAATACCAATCGCTTGTCCGTCTTTTGCATAGCATACGGAATTGGATTGTGTATATTTTAAGGTGATTAAAGAGATGATCAGGTCACGTTTGGCTTCAGCCGGAATTTCCTTGTTTTGTGTAGGCATCTCTTTCAAAAGACTTTCGTCTATTTTCAGTTCGTTTCTGCCTTGCTCAAAAGTCACTCCGAAAACGTCTTTGTGTTCGATAGGAGCCGGGCGGTAAGCCGGATCTATCTTGACCACATTGTAAGTTCCTTTTCTTTTGTTTCTCAGAATTTCCAGAGCTTCGGGAGTGTAATCGGGGGCAATCACACCATCGGATACTTCACGGTTGATAATGCGTGCAGTCTCTTCATCACAAGTGTCGGATAATGCGATGAAGTCTCCGTAAGAAGACATACGGTCGGCACCACGTGCGCGTGCGTAGGCTGTTGCCAGTGGAGACAGTTTTACATCATCTACAAAATAGATTTTCTTCAGTGTGTCACTCATTTCTACAGCAACAGCAGCACCTGCCGGGCTGACGTGTTTGAATGATGCGGCGGCCGGAAGTCCGGTAGCTTCTTTTAGTTCTTTAACTAACTGCCAACTGTTGAATGCATCCAGCAGATTGATGTAACCGGGGCGTCCGTTCAATACCTCAATAGGTAGTTCGCCTTCTTTCATGAAGATACGGGCAGGCTTTTGATTAGGGTTGCAGCCGTATTTCAGTTCGAGTTCCTTTGCCATATTATTTAATTATGAATTACTGATTACAAATTGATAGCGACAAAATTACTAAAAAAAGAATAGCCAGCCTAGCCTCCTGTTATAAATTAGTAACAAGTAATTAGTATTTGGAAAACTGTGAATAGCGAAAATACCTATTTGTGGTGATTGCATATCCTCGAAATATTCCGTTTCTTTGCAGTCTCTAATATAAATAGGTGTAAATGGATAATTTGCAAAAATACAAACCAACTGATAAGATGATTGATCTCATCAGTGATAACTATTCCTTGTTACAAGTGATGAGCCGTTTCGGCCTTTCGTTGGGATTTGGTGACAAAACAGTGAAAGAAGTTTGCGAGCTTAATGGAGTAGATTGCCGGACTTTTCTGATTGTAGTCAACTTTATGTCTGAAGGTTTCTCACGGATGGATGGAAGCAGTGAGGATATTTCTATACCAGCACTAATCGATTATCTGCGGCAAGCCCATATTTACTTCCTGGACTTTTCTCTTCCTGCCATTCGCCGCAAACTGATTGAAGCGATTGACTGCTCGCAGGATGATGTAGCCTTTCTGATTCTCAAGTTCTTTGATGAATATACACGAGAGGTACGTAAGCACATGGATTATGAGGAGAAAACGGTATTCAAGTATGTGGATGCACTGATAAATGGCAATGCTCCCAGGAATTATCAGATTAGCACATTCTCCAAACATCACGACCAGGTGGGAGAGAAGCTGACAGAACTGAAAAATATCATTATTAAATATTGTCCTGCCAAAGCCAATGAGAATCTGTTGAATGCGGCTCTTTTTGATATATACGCTTGTGAGGCTGGTTTGGAATCTCATTGCAAGGTTGAAGACTATATTTTTGTTCCTGCCATTCTGAAGCTGGAAAGGAGGATTAGGGAAAATGAAAAATAACGAAGCCATTCGAATTGCGATTGCCGAAACCTCAGTGATTATCCGGGGTGGACTGACCGCTGCATTGAAGCGTCTTCCTAATGTGAAGGTGCAACCTATAGAATTACTTTCAGTGGAGGCTCTGAATGATTGCCTGCGTACGCAATACCCGGAAATGCTGATTGTAAATCCTACTTTTGGTGACTACTTTGATGTAAATAAGTTCCGGGAAGAAACTGCCGGTAAGAAAATACGTTTGATTGCTTTGGTTACCTCTTTTGTGGACGCCTCTTTACTGAGTAAATATGATGAGTCGATTTCTATCTTTGATGATCTGGATATTCTTTCTAAAAAGATTCATGATCTGCTAAATCTGGTTTCGGAAGAAGAAGTGGACAGCCAGGAAGCGCTTAGCCAACGGGAGAAAGAGATAGTGATCTGTGTAGTGAAAGGTATGACGAATAAAGAGATTGCAGAGAATCTTTTCTTGTCTATCCATACTGTCATTACTCACCGAAGGAATATCAGCAAGAAGCTACAGATACACAGTGCGGCTGGTCTGACTATTTATGCGATTGTAAATAAGCTTGTTACGCTCAATGATGTGAAAGATTTATAACCTTCAAAGAATGTTATAAAATCTGAAACCGTTTGCGAACACGGAATCTTTTTGTACCTTTGCAGTGCAGTTGAGAAATTGCTATTAGTTTAAAAGGTAAAAGAAAAGATTATTAAGGTATTAGATTTAAATAATTAAGGTATTAAATTTTTTAGTGTTCAATAGGACATTTTTTTTGGTAAAAGGTAAAAAGGATAACAATAGGTAAGAAGTTTAAAAGGTAAAAAGAAGATTAGTTTTCAGGAATTGAGGTAATAAAAGAAAAGCCTTCCTGGCTTTTCTGATGCTGCGGCGAGTGGTTCCCTTCTAGGAATTGACTCGTTTTTTTTGTTTATAGACGCAGGGAGCCGAAAGTGATATAAATGGGATTATTAATACCGGGATTGGTATAAAGCAAAATCCCGACGAAATCGCTTCGGCGGGACTCTATTTCATTTTTACTTAAATGTGGCTACGTAATAAAATTATGACTAATTAATTCAATTCTGATACTGCAAAGATAGTGCGTTTCTGTATCTGTCACAATCCCCTTTATAAGGTATATTGCGTAGCTGTTCTCACTATTAATGATTAGTGGTGGATATCATTTTACTTTTTTCCACTCTTTCGTTGCGAAATCATATGATTTGATCACTTTGGCAGGGCAACCGGCACAAATAGAGTATGCCGGGATGGAACGGCTGACAACGCTTCCGGCAGCCACTACACAATGTTTCCCTAAAGTTACTCCCGGCAGTATGACGGAGTTTGCACCTACCCATACATCATCCTCAATAGTGACAGGCTGTGTACTTACTCCCTGTTCGTCGATTGATTTCTCCGCATCTTGATAATTATGATTAAGTCCTGTGACTGTTACATTCTGTGCAAGATTCACATGATTCCCTATATGAACCGGACCGATAATGGTATTTCCCAATCCGATGCGGGTATAATCTCCAATGATTAAATCTCCTACCGCATTATTAAGGCAGGAAAAGTCTTCTACTACCGAATAGCGCCCTAGCGAGAACTGATTAAAAGGAGGAAGGTCTTTGCGGACACTGCGATAAATTACGGAACCTTTTCCACGTTTCAGATAAACAAAATAGAAAAGGCGTATCCACCAGTTGGGACGTGTCTTTACAGGATGCATAATAAAACGATGTACGGCTTGTTTCAAAGTCGGATTCTGTTTGATTCGCTGTTTCAGTGTCCTTTTCTCCATATTGAATGTTTTTGTTTCTTTTTATCTTCTACTAAATAATCCGGTATTGCCAGGCTGTATGTGATTGCCAATCCTAAAAGCAATATCCACCATTTGAGTGACGAGGTCCAGTGGTATCCTGTTATCAATAAAGTCCAGATACTGACGAAGGTACATAATTTCATCGAAGAAGGTATCAGCTGCTGGGCTATGCGGTTGCAGAAATTCCAGTTGCCTTCTAATAAAGACGGCAATAGATAAGAGAGGGTCTTCCGTATGCGCCTGCGATAGGGATAAACAGGGGCTGAGTCACAATGTACAATCACATCCGGCAGATATTCAATATATATATTCTGTTTGAATAATTTCCGTTCGAGATTTGTTTTGACAGTTCTTTGATTCTTCTGTAGCCATTCTAAGTCGAAAGCCATATTGGTTCCGAAAAGACTTGAAGAAAAGCCGATCTGAGTATTCCCCGATCTGAAAAGACTGTTATTGATTTCTTCGGATAGAGCATGGAGACGTTTCCGAAGTCCCTTACGATTATTAATGACCGTATGTAACTGCATTGCCTGTATTCCGGCGTCGTAGGCATTATAAATATTTTCCAGAAAATGGGATGATAAAGCACTGGCTTTATCGGAAAGAAGGATGACTAATTCGTATCGTTCTTTATCTAATGAATCAATTGCTTCCAGCAGATCTTTATATGTGATGAATTCATATGATTCCTGTTGATACATTGAAGGAAGGAGGCTTCCGTCAGGAACTAATATGGCACACTGATACTGTTTTCTGGCTTTGGGATAATTGGAATGTTTGAAATGTGAGGCAACAGCCAATATGAAAAGGTATAGGAGCAAAAGTCCTATACACAAAAAGAAGAAATCATCTGCTATGTAAATAAAGTTGTCCATCCTGCAGCGAAAGAGTTATACGTTCTCTTTTTGAACAAATGCAGTAACTGTTTTCAGAATGATTTTTATGTCCAGTCCGAAAGAGAAGGTTTTTGCATATTGGATGTCCAGTTGCTTGCGTTCTTCTGCGGAGAGCTTACCCGCTTCACCTCTTTTTTCAACCTGCCACAGTCCGGTAAGTCCGGCTGGTCCCATAAAACGGTCGATATGTTCATCACTGGTCAGTAACTCTGCCTCATAGAGTGGGAGAGGGCGATTGCCTACTATAGACATATCTCCTTTGAGGATATTGATAAGCTGTGGTAGTTCATCAATGCTGTATTTACGGATGAAACGTCCTATCTTTGTGATTCTGGGGTCGTTCTCCAGTTTTACGAAGGCATTACTTTTCTCTTTTGATTTTTTGTGAATATAGTCTTCTTCCGAAATCACGAAATCGTCGGATATCAGGAGAATTTCTTCTTCATCTGCTTCTTCAGAGATACTGGATTCTTCTCCCCATATATCTTCTTCCTCTTGTTCTTCCTGTTGGTATTGGTTGAGAGCATTAAAATCCTTCAGATGTTTATCGGCATCAGTATACATCGAACGGAATTTGAGAAAATCAAATATCTGATAATTGCTTCCTACACGTTTGGATTTATAGATAATCGGTCCTTTGCTTTCTAGGCGAATGGCTATAGCAGTAGCTATTAAAAGAGGAGAAAGAAAAAGTAAAGCCATTCCGGAAAAGAATATATCAAAGGTCCTTTTCCATGAAGGCAGGCGGAAGGCATTCAAATTTTGTGTCTTGAGTTGCAACGCCTCTATTTTTTGCTCTTTTCTTCGTGTGAGAAAGGTTGACAGATCTTTCAGTACTTCACTGTTGGTTTCGTACTTAATTGTGTTGTTAACTCCTGCCTTCAGGTACTCTGTAGCTTCTTCCTTAGTAATGGAGTCTATAACCAGTACCATATAAAGTCCCGGATACATTTTTCGTATAGAGCGAATATCCGTGATATCTTTTGATAGTTCTACCTGCTCGATAAATAAAGCTGCATCGTATTTTTCTCGTATCTTGTCTAACACTTTAGTTGCCTTATAGCAGTTGGGTGCTGCATAGAATACTCCGGTGCTTAACTTCGAAAACAGTTCTATCGTTTTGTTGTGTCTGCCTATGTAAACAAAATATTGCATTTAAAGGCTGTATTAGTCGATAATCTTTTTGATTCGGATTTTTAGTTCCAAAGGATTGAATGGTTTCAGAATATAGTCTTCTGCTCCTTCTTCCAGTAATTTGATTCTTTCCGTGGTACTTTCTTCGCTGGACAGCATAACGATAGGAATTGACTTGAATAACTCATTGGTTTTCATATATCTGAGGAATTCATCTCCTCTCATTAACGGCATACGGATATCGGAAATAATGAGATCGGGTACATTACCTTCATTAAGCCAATCTATTGCTTTTATAGGATTCTCCAAATACATAACATCGTAATCCTTGCCTAGATATATACTTGCAACTTTTCCGATAGTCGCTTTATCGTCAACTAATAGTATCTTTTTTTTCATACAAATAGAACCTTTCTATCGCTTGCTTTGCTACTTGATTTATATAGATTAAATTGAATCTCTTGCCTTTGTTTCACTTTGTGCAAATATATATATAATTTTAGAATAAACTTCCAATTAGCGGAAGTAAAATTCATGGAAATTACTATTTTATTTATTAATAGAATATATCTGATACGTTTAGTGAGGGAAAAAACACGGATTTCATTTTTTTTATGAAACCCGTGTTGATAGGGGAGGTTAGTTTTTATTTGTTTGGAATACTTTGCTTACATCAAAGTCATTCCACCATTTTTCATTTTCTGTACCGCCGCTCGTTACCCAGTCGCTAAATTGCGAATAAGCAGTTTTGATGTTTACATATTCCAAAGGCCATTTGAAGTTGGATGGAACCATGATGCCCCATGCCAGATTCTCTTTACTGATATAATATTTTTTGCTGCCATGATGACTGTTATCGTTGTTTCCGCCAAACAGGTCGGTATTTGCCAATTTGGTTGGCTGGTAGCCTGCAACATGTATTTCTTTACGTGGGTTTCTGTTGCCGTCTACGATGATAAAGACATTCAAGTTGTTGACATTAAAGGCATCTGCTGATATTGTCGGATTATTGAAAGTAATGGAGAAACTGATATTTTTAGGTTGGGTATTGCCTGCATAGCCTGAAACAGTATTAATCTGTTCATACCGATCTTTTCCCAATACTTTATGAGCATCATCAAACAAAGGAATCACAGCGTAATCCTGACTATTTTCAATATTGTTATTATTCAGATTGAAATTCTTGGCAAGAGTATTGTTACTGAATTCTACTGACTGTGTAATTGCATTAGCAGGTACATTGTCCAGCATAATAGCTGCTCCAATGCTTTTTGTTGCTCCGGCTGCGGATAAGTCAATACTCAATTCGAATTTTGTTACTTTATTCTCTTTATTAGTATATATTTTCCTTTTCTGAATGGTCAAAACGATATCATTCATATCATAATCTCCATATAGTGGCCATTGGTCTTCGAAGAGGTAGGTATAATTTTTGTTGTCTTCCACTTCAATGGGGAATTCAGGATTAGTAGGCGGAGTAGGAGTTCCTCCATTGTATCCATTACTACATTCTGATTCAGGTATTGAAACCGTGTTTTTACCTTCTTCTCCCCATTCTGCGCCACCGGTTATTGTCCAGCATATGTTCCAGTCATCTATTTTTTCAATAGGATGTTCAGAACAAATAACCTGAAGGTTACCGGAATAGTGAATGAGATTCGGTTTTAATGTTTCAGCGACAGCCTTCTTAATGACAAGGAGTGCTTTTTCTGTTCCTGTACCTTTGAATCCTCTCTCTTTGGTTTGGTATCCGTATGTAGCCAGTTCAGTGACTTCGAATAAAGTTTTAGCTCCTAATAATACAGTCGCATTGTTCATGTAAAGTTCTTTGCATTGTACATAAGCGCCACCGTCATTTGTGAGCGTCGCATCTTTTATCGTAAATTTATTCTTAACTATCAGCTTGCATCTGTTAAGACCTTGTGCATTCCATGCCGACATGGACATTTTATCTGTTATCCATTCACCGGCATTTTCCCAAGATCCATTAGTGCAATCAACAACGGTTTCACCTTTTACTTCTACCTTTTCGCGATTAATAAAGCTGCTGTTGCCTTGAATAGCAATTTTATTACTGGTGATTGTACCGTCATTAACTATAGTACAGTTGGAATTTGAACCTGTTATTGTTTCTGCTATATTAACAATACCTTCATTCCCGTTATAAAGATAGGATTGGTTGGTATATTCAAAGTTTGATGCGTTAAGTGTACCAAGGTTGTATACTTTAAAATTAGCATCAAGTTGTAATTTACCATTTACTATTAAAGATGCCCCTTTGCCAATCGTAATCATACTGTTGTTTTGACCGTTATTTTGAGATTGCCCCATGGTCACCTTCTTCCCGGGAAGAATATATAGGCAGGAGTTATTAGTTAGATACAATTGTTGGTTTAATACGATATCTTCAGTTACATATAGTTTCACATTATTGATTCCTCCTAAATTAATATTAGTGGTTGAGGAAGTTACCTTATAACTCGTGTTAGGTTTACATGAGTTTCCATCAGTAAATATATCAATCCCATTGGGGATTTCCGTTGGGAATAAGGAAGTGTCATCGGGGTTTGGAGCATCTGTCGCATTACGAGTTGAAGCAGCAAGACTGCGCACAGAGGGGATAGTTGTTTTAAAACTGCAATTGGCAATTCCATTTGTAATTTCTGCACTCCTGACTGTAGCAAGCCCCGTTGGAGTGATTTCTTTTACAAAAATAGTTTTGATTGTATTTTCGATTGAAATATCTGAAGTATATGGCTCATTTCCTTTTGCAACACCTTTATCGAGGAGGTGTGCGTCTGATGAAATAATAGGATTGGTATCATATAATTCCACTACATAATAGAATTCATCATCAGTTGAGGCATTAACTTCTACAGTTACTTTTATATTGGAGGTAGTTGCCCAGTCAAATCCATCCGGTGCAGCAAAACCGTCCCCCATTGGATTGGCTGTCTGATAAGACGGATCATATAGATCCTTTTCAGAATCTACACAACTGAATAACATGCTTACTATTGCTATCGCAATAATAGGTGTAAGCAGAATTGTTTTTTTCATCATAATGTCTATTGTTTGATTGTTCTTTTTTTGTTTGTTACAAAGATAGTTGCATATTTTGAATCTAAGATGTATTTATTGATAATTCTTGTGTAAAAAACAACAATAATTCCGTTTTGGTTCACTTCTTTCGAAAAATGAAAAGGTGTTTGTCGTGTTTTCCTCTTGCAGAAACGTTAAATAGTAGAAATCAGAGAATTACTATAGGCGGTTCTTTCTCTAAGACTTGGTTATTTCCCCTATTAAACAAGAGTTCATTTTGTATCGGATGTCTTCGTTGGGCAGTCCGTGTCCCAGCAGAAACATTAGTTTGGTCACGGCACATTCGGGGGTACTGTCGTATCCACTGATGACGCCTGCTTCCAACAGATGCATTCCGGTCTCGTAACGTCCCATTTCTACTGCTCCGGAAGCACATTGTGTGATGTTAACAATGATAATTCCACGATCAGTAGCCTCTTTTAATTCCCGGATGAACCATTCTTTTTGCGGTGCATTTCCCGATCCGAATGTTTTCATGACGACAGCTTTCAAACCGGGGACATGGAGTAGTGAATGAATGATTTCCTCCTGAATGCCGGGGAAAAGAGTTAATATTACCACATTCGTATCAAACAGATAGTGTGGCTTTAGTGGTTTGTCCGGGTCCGGTTTGCGAATAAGGTTGGGTTCGTATTTAATATGGATGCCTACGCGTGCCAATGGCGGGTAATTGAAAGACCGGAAGGCATTAAAGTTCTCAGCATTGATTTTTGTGGTACGATTACCCCGCATCAAGTGATTTTCGAAGAAAATGCATACTTCGGGGACAATAGCTGTACCGTCCGGATTCTTGGCGGCAGCAATCTCGATTGCTGTGATCAGATTTTCTTTTCCGTCCGTACGTAGTGTTCCGATTGGCAATTGAGAACCGGTCAGAATAACAGGCTTACTCAGATTTTCGAGCATGAAACTTAGGGCAGAAGCCGTATAGGCCATTGTATCCGTTCCATGCAGAATTACAAAGCCATCGAAATAGTCGTAATTATAGTTGATGATCTTTACAAGTTTTGCCCAGTAAGCAGGCTCCATATCCGAGGAGTCGAGAGGAGGATCGAATTGATAGGAGGAAATGCGATAGTTGAATCTTTTCAGCTCAGGAACGTGCTTGAGCAAATGGTCGAAATTAAAGTTTTCTAAGGCACCTGTCTCCGGATTTTCTATCATTCCGATAGTTCCACCCGTGTAAATTAACAAAACGGAAGGGGTCTCTACTCTCATAATTGATGAATTTCTGTTAAAACGCTGACAAAGATATAGATTAATTGCGAATTATGAATAGTAAATGATGAATTTGTTCGTAGTTTACAGTGAAATGTTATAAATCTGAATATTTATACGAAATTATACGATGGATTAAAAGAAAAAATGAAGTGAGTCGTAAAAATAGTCAAGTAGCTAAAATTGTTCGGAAAGAATGGTTGTGCAAAGCAAAACGATACCGTCCGGCTATTTTAGCTACCTTTTGTCTGACTATTTCTTATGCCTATTTAAGTGCATCTTTCAGTTTCAGAATGGCTTTTTCCGGATCTTTTTCTTCTTCAAGCAGAGTGACAAAGCGGCTGCCGATAATAGCTCCGGAAGCATGTTCGCAAGCTGCTTGAAAAGTAGCTTTGTTGGAGATACCGAAACCAACCATTAGCGGGTTGCGCAGATTCATATCTTCTATCTTTTTGAAATAGGCACGTTTCTGTTCGTTGAAATCTTGTTGTGCGCCTGTAGTTGCTGCGGATGAAACCATATAGATGAATCCGTCTGTATGTGCATCGATCTCCCGTACCCGCTCTTCGCTGGTCTCCGGGGTGATGAGCATGATTACTTTGATTCCATAACGTTCGGCAATGATACGGTAGTGATCCTGATAATCTCTGAAAGGCAAGTCGGGGATGATAACGCCGTCTATTCCGCATTCTACGCATTTGCGGCAGAAGTTTTCAAATCCGAACTGCATAATAGGGTTTAAGTATCCCATAAATACCAATGGAATACTTACTTCCTGGCGAATGTTTTGTAATTGTTCGAAAAGGATTTTCAATGACATTCCGTTGCGTAATGCCTGAGTGGCGGCATTTTGGATAACGATGCCATCCGCCATAGGGTCACTGAATGGAATGCCGACTTCGATCATGCTGACGCCATGTTTTTCGAGAGTACGGATGACATTGACTGTTCCATCGAGAGTAGGATCACCTGCACAAAAATAAATAGAAAGGATGTCTTTCTTGTTGCTATTAAAGAGTTGATTAATTCTGTTCATGATTTTGAGAATTTAAATTTATGACTTTAGTTCATTTAGAAACATCCGGATTCGTTCTGGATCTTTTTCCCCAGGTTTCAGCTCGAAACGACTGTTCAGGTCGTAGCCTGCCAGACGGGGATGGTCGAATGCTTTCAATGCATTGGCACTGTGTGAGTTGATGCCGCCACTCAATAAGAATGGAACCTGTCCGTTGTAGGTATGCAGAATGTTCCAGTCGAATTGGTTTCCTGAGCCACCATACTGCTCACATTTCGTATCAAACAGGAAAAGATTGCAAGTTTTTTCATACTCGCTTACGTGATTCAAATCTTTCGGACGAGCTACAGAAAAAGCTTTGATGATTTTCAGACCGGAGGTACGCAATGACTGACAGTATTCCGGTGATTCTTTGCCGTGAAGCTGGATATATTCCAGTCCGAAACGGTCGGCGTACATTGTGATTACCTCTTTGTCTTCATTCACAAAAACTCCGACGCGCCGGACATGAGCGGGTAGGTAAGCAGGAAGTTCGTAGATATAACGGGGAGATTTGGGATAGAAGATAAATCCCATCATATCCACTCTTTGCAGTGACTCCACCTCCCGTATATTTTGGGCTTCACGCATACCGCATACTTTGATGATTTTTCCGTTGATCATAGGGTTGTCCGTTTTTGGAAGTTCATATATTTATTGGATGGCTTTCAGAAAGTTCTGCAGCGTTTCTCCCGGTTGCGGAGTTTTCATAAATGTCTCTCCGATGAGGAATCCCCGGAATCCGGCGGTCCGAAGACGTTTTACCACTTCCGGATCGGAAATGCCACTCTCCGATACTAATACCGCATCTTGTGGAAGTTGTCCTGCCAGTCGGAAAGAGTTTTCTACATCTGTGAAGAAAGTACCCAAATTGCGATTATTAATCCCAATCATATCAATTTTGCTATTAATATAAGGTAACTCTTCCGCACTATGGATTTCAAGTAATACTTCCAGTCCCAGTTCATGTGCCTGTTCTGCCAGTTCCTGACATTTATCCTGTTCCAGTGCGGCGGCGATAAGAAGCACAGCATCCGCACCGACAATTTTAGCCTGATATAACTGATATTCATCAATGATGAAATCTTTTCTTATAATGGGCACATCGACCAAAGGACGTGCTGTACGGATATCTTTCAGACTTCCTCCAAAAAACTTCTCATCAGTGAGAATAGAGAGGGCGGAAGCACCTGCCGCCACATAAGACGGAACAATCTCTTCGGGACGTGCCTCCTGTTTGATCCACCCTTTGGATGGCGAGCGACGCTTAAATTCGGCTATAATACCGGAATCGGAAGAAGCCAATGCCTGTTTCATAGAACGGGAAACCGGAACTTCATTGATACCTTCCTGCAATTGTTCGATGGAAATAGCCTGCTTTTGCAAATCGACTTCAAACCGTTTGTTAGCTATAATCTCGGATAATATATCTTTCATTAATCTTAAATTTTGAATCAAGGCAAAGGATATCGCATATTCATCATTTACCACTCGTCATTTATTACTTATAACTTATTATCTATTACTTATTATTCAATTCAATGAATTTTTTCAGTGTAGCCAATGCCCGGCCACTTTCCAGTGATTCTTTAGCGAGGGCGATGCACTCTTCAATCGTTTTTTCCGGACGAACTACTTGAATAGCGAAAGCTGCATTGATAACAACCACGTTTTTCTGTGCTTCCGTAGCTGTATTGTTCATAATGTTATCAAAGATTTTAGCGGCATCTTCCGGTGTCTGTCCACCATCCAGATCAGCATCCTGATAACGTGCAAATCCGAGACTTTCCGGAGTATAAATCTTCTCATTGCCGCAGGTAGCTACCTTAAACTCGTTCGTCAGAGAAATCTCATCATATCCGTCCAGACTATGTACAACGGCAAATTTAGTCTTACTTTCCTGATAAGTATAGGTATAAAGGCGCAAAAGCGGAAGATTATACACGCCTAAAAGCTGATAAGTCGGCAACACCGGATTGACCAACGGACCGAGCATATTAAAGAATGTACGTACCGCCAATCCTTTACGGATCGGGGCAACTGCCTTCAGTGCCGGATTGAATAAGGGAGCGTGCAGATAAACAATATTACATTGTTCCATGCTGCGACGCATCTGATCAACATCACTTGTGAACTTAACCCCATGCTGCTCCATCACATTGCTGGCACCGCTGACTGAAGTAGCTCCATAATTGCCATGTTTTACTACCGGAATACCTGCTCCGGCTACTGTAAAGCAGGCCGCCGTAGAAATGTTGAACGTGTTTTTTCCATCTCCTCCCGTACCGACAATATCGATCGGAGCAAACTCGCTCAAATCAACCGGAACCCGCATTTCCAATAATGCATCACGGAATCCGCATAATTCTTCGACAGAAATATTACGCATCAGAAAGACAGTAATCAGTGATGCTACCTGTACGTCATTATATTTCCCTTGTGCGATGTTTTGCAGGATAGTACGTGCTTCATCGCGTCCCAGATATTGGTGTTCGAAAAGTTTATATAGAATCTGTTTCATAAGTTTATTCGTTTAAGAAGTTTTTGATGATTTCTTTTCCTTGCGGAGTCAGTACGGATTCGGGATGGAACTGGATGCCGTGTACGTCATAGGTTTTGTGGCGTAATGCCATGATTTGTCCTTCCTGACTTTCAGCTGTTATCTCCAGGCATCCGGGAAAACCTTCCCGACTGACTACCCAGGAATGATAGCGCCCGACAGGTATCTCTTTGCCCAGTCCCTCGAAAAGTACGTCTTTCTGCAGGATGCTGATCGGTGTCTGTACACCGTGATATACTTCCTTCAGGTTTTCCAGTCGTGCACCAAAAGCCTCGCCGATAGCTTGATGTCCCAGACAAACGCCTAAAATACTCTTTGTCGGTGCATATCGTTTGATAATGGGCAATAGCAAGCCTGCTTCTTCGGGTATTCCCGGTCCCGGTGAAAGTATGATCTTATCAAATCGTTCCACTTCATCAAGGTCTATCTGGTCGTTGCGGACTACTTCGACGTCTGTAGCTCCCAGTTCTTTCACTGCATGCAGCAAATTGTAGGTGAAAGAATCATAGTTATCTAAAAGTAATATTTTCATTTTATTATCATTGTAAAATTGTTGTTCAAATAGTTTTTCTGACTTATCAGGCAGACTGCTCTGAACAGTTAGTTTTTTAAATTAACAGCTAAATCGATAGCCTTTTTCAGAGCTCCTAATTTATTGTTTACCTCTTGCAGTTCGTATTCATCCTGACTACGTGCTACGATACCGCCTCCGGCCTGGAACCACAATTCGTTATTCCGGCTGACAAAAGTACGGATGGTGATTGCCTGATTCAGTTCTCCGTTAAGTCCGATAAAACCGATACAGCCGCCATAAGCACCGCGGTTATGAGGTTCGATTTCGCTGATCAGCTGCATGGCACGTACTTTCGGTGCTCCGCTCAACGTTCCCGCAGGGAAAGTATCGATGAAAGTTTTAATCTTATCCGCCTCCTCATTCAACTGACCGCTCACGCGGCTGACCAGATGAATCACATGACTGTAATACTGTGGTTCCTTATAAAACAATACCCGTACATCATGGCAATTACGTGAAAGATCATTTCTTGCCAGATCAACCAGCATCACGTGCTCCGCGTTTTCTTTCGGATCGGCAAGCAGTGCTTTCGCCAGTTCGCGGTCTTTTACCGTATCTCCGGTGCGGCGGGTTGTTCCGGCAATCGGGTCGATGTAGGCACGTCCGTCTTCAATTTTACAGTGAGTCTCCGGTGAAGAACCGAAAATCCGGTATCCTCCGAAATCGAAATAGAAAAGATAGGGAGAAGGATTGATGCTGCGAAGAGCACGATAAACTTTGAAATCATCTCCGGCATAAGGCTGAATGAATCTTCTGGAAAGGACAATCTGGAAAACGTCGCCACGCATACAATGAGCAATACCTTTGCGAACGTTCGCTTTATGTTCCTCATCGGAGATCGGGCTGCTGACAGGACCTGTCACCGAGAAATTATAAGAAGCATAATTTCTGTTTTCGATGGCAGCCTCCAGTTCCGGCAAACCGCTTTCTTCACCTTCGCCCAGCATTTCTACCAATGTCAATTCATTCTTGAAATGATTGAAAACGATGATATACTTATATAATATGTATAGCAAGTCCGGAGCATCATTCTGCTCATCATGACTTTCTTTCACCGGAATATGTTCGAAGTATTTTACTGCGTTGAATGTGGTATATCCGTAAAGTCCGCATACATTCTTATTTTCTCCGGTCACTTGAAACTGACTGATGAATTGATTCATCGCTTTTTCTACGGTGAATGATTTGGTGAGTGGCTCTTCCTTCCGACTGTTGTCGGGATAACTGGCAGTGACTGTTCCGCTATTGACACCGATACTTGCCAGCGGACAAAGAGCGATGAACGAAAGGGAATTTTCTCCTGCATGATAATCGGAACTCTCCATCAATGCAGACTGCGGGTACATATCACGTACTTTCAGATAGATACTGACAGGAGTGTGCATATCTCCGAGTACCTGTTTGCTATGGGCTGTATAACTGAATGTTTTCATTTTTATAATTTCTAAAATCAAACTACAAAACTAGATGTTGATAATCACTTTTCATTGAAAGACAAATAAGTTTCAATGTCCTTGTCGCCTCGTCCCGATACGGTCAGTACAACCACATCTTCCGGTTTGAACTTTAATTTTTTCAGCGCACCCAGTGCGTGGGCAGATTCCAGTGCGGGAATGATTCCTTCAAGTTTGGTCAGTTCATAAGCGGCATGGATTGCTTCGTCATCATTGACAGCCAATACGGTAGCCCGTCTTTGAGCGGCAAGATTGGCGTGTATCGGTCCGATTCCCGGATAGTCCAGTCCGGCGGAGATGGAGTAGGGTTCTTCGATCTGTCCGTCTTCGTTCTGGATAACGTAAGTACGGGCTCCATGAATAATGCCCATTTTCCCAAGCTGTATAGTGGCGGCGGTCATTCCGGTTTCTATTCCTTTTCCTCCTGCTTCTGCCAGAATGATGCCTACCCGTTCGTCATTGATATAATGATAAATCGTTCCGGCGGCATTGCTTCCTCCACCTACGCAGGCTATCAGATAATCAGGATAATCACGTCCTTCTTTTTCCAAAAGTTGTTTTTTGATTTCTTCGCTGATTACGGATTGCAGGCGTGCCACCATGTCGGGATAAGGGTGGGGACCTACTGTAGAGCCGATGATATAGTAAGTGTCGGCAGGATGACAACACCAGTCGCGGATTGCTTCGTTGGTCGCATCTTTCAGTGTCATGTTGCCGGAAGTGACAGGGATAACAGTGGCTCCCAGCATCTTCATTTTTTCGACATTGATGTGCTGGCGCTCAACGTCCGTTTTACCCATATAGACGATACATTCCATATCCATCAAAGCACATACGGTAGCCGTTGCTACGCCATGTTGTCCGGCTCCGGTTTCGGCGATGATACGTTTCTTGCCCATGCGGCGTGCCAGCAGAATCTGTCCGATAGTATTATTGATTTTGTGAGCACCTGTATGGTTCAGGTCTTCCCGTTTCAGATACATTTTGCAACCATACTTTTCAGAAAGTCTGCGGGCGAGATAGAGTGGAGAAGGGCGTCCTACGTAGTCGCGCAACAGCTGGTCAAATTCCTTTTTGAAATCTTCGCTTTCGAGCACTTCGAGGTACGTATTCTTCAGTTCCTCTACACATTTGTGGAGAATTTCCGGAACATAAGCGCCGCCGAACTCTCCATAGTAACCATCCTGATCAACTAAAAAACTTTTCATAATCCTATTTTTATTTATTATTATTTATTCGATTTTCAAAAACGGGCAAATAAAAAGAGCCCTGTCGCAGGTTGCGACAGGGCTCTTTCAAATTTGTTATATCTTTAATGAGGTATATACATACGAGCACTGCTCCCTTACGACTGTCGGAGTTGTAACGGGCGCCACCACCAATATGTATTTACTAACATTGTTCTCATTGTCTTTTGTTATTTATCGGGGACAAATATAGACACTTTGTTTGAAACAACAAACAAAATCTTACTTTTTTTCTTTTTCCCCTTCATTTTTCTGATATAGAACAATTTTCTGCCTGATCTGTTCTTATAAATATTGAATATTTAAACGAAAAACAATTATGAAACAGAGAAAAGTCTTAGTAGGTATCGCTATTGCCATTTTTATTATATTATTGCTTTATTGGTTATTGGTAGCTGAAGATATGAAACCTTGGCTGTCCGCTATGGTTCCTTCAGCCTTGCAACAATTCATTGCCTGATCGCGACGGGTTTCAGATAATTGGCGTATATTTGCAAGGTTAGTAACTAATAACCAAAATAATAACAATAGACAGATATGGAAAATTTTATCTTTCAGAATCCCGTAAAGCTGATTATGGGGCATGGAATGATTGCCCGGTTGAGCAAAGAAATACCATCCGACAAACGTATCATGATAACTTTTGGCGGAGGCAGCGTGAAAAAGAATGGCGTGTATGATCAGGTAAAAGAAGCGCTTAAAGATCATTTTACAGTAGAGTTTTGGGGCATCGAGCCTAATCCGGCCATCGAAACGCTTCGCAAGGCGATTGCTTTGGGCAAGGAGCAGAAAGTCGATTATCTATTGGCTGTAGGCGGTGGTTCTGTGATTGATGGTACGAAATTGATTTCTGCAGGTTTGTTGTACGACGGTGATGCATGGGATTTGGTACTTGCCGGACGTCCGGCTACCAAGACTGTTCCGCTTTCTACCGTATTGACACTTCCTGCCACAGGTTCGGAAATGAATAACGGAGCTGTCATCTCCCGTCACGAAACCAAGGAAAAATATCCTTTTTATTCCAATTTCCCTTTGTTCTCTATCCTCGATCCGGAAGTAACTTTTACTCTACCTCCTCATCAGGTGGCGTGCGGATTGGCGGATACATTCGTTCATGTGATGGAACAATACATGACAGTTACCGGACAAAGCCGTGTGATGGACCGCTGGGCGGAAGGTATCCTGCAAACTTTGGTCGAAATAGCTCCGAAGATTCGTGAGAACCAGCATGATTATCAGCTTATGGCAGATTTCATGCTTTCTGCAACAATGGCATTGAATGGCTTTATTGCAATGGGAGTATCTCAGGACTGGGCGACTCACATGATCGGTCATGAAATCACTGCATTGCATGGACTGACACATGGGCATACGCTGGTGATTATTCTTCCCGCAACTTTACGTGTACTTTGGGAAGCGAAAGGAGATAAGTTGGTACAATACGGCGAAAGAGTATGGGGAATTACTTCCGGAACGAAAGAAGAACGCATCGATGAAGCGATTGGTCGTACTGAAGAGTTTTTCCGTTCATTGGGCTTGACAACTCGTCTGCATGAAGAAAATATCGGTGAAGAAACCATTTTGGAAATTGAACGCCGGTTTAACGAACGTGGTGCCAAGTATGGAGAAAATGAGAATGTGACAGGAGCCGTTGCCCGTAAAATATTGGAGGCTGCCCTCTGATCGCTTCTTTTATAATCTAAAATAATAAAGCTGCCCGAAAGGATTTGTTTACTGTCATGATGGCAGAGATAAATATACTTTTCGGGCAGTTTTGTTAGTTATAATCAGTATCAGGCTTTATGCTTTTTCATGTATCGGAAGTCTGAACCAGAAGCACGAACCTTCTCCTTCTTTAGAATCTGCTCCGATGGTGCCGCCTAAGCGCTCTACGATCACCCGGCAGATAGCCAGACCAAGTCCCGTACCTTTTGCGAATGTATTCAACTTGACGAAACGTTCGAATACTTCGTTTATTTTATCCGCCGGAATCCCAATGCCCGTGTCTTTTACATAGAAGTAGATTTCATCTTTTGCTTCGTCAATCCGATATCCCATTTGGATGGAACCTTTCGGAGTGAACTTCATCGCATTGTTTGTGAAGTTGATGATTACTTGCGAAAGACGTACGCGGTCTGTGTTGAGAATACATTCTTCCGCTTTCTCCGTGAAGGTGATTGCTACGTCGGGGGAAGTGTTTTTCTCCTGCATTTGCCTGCAAATGCCTTCCATCAGATCATTGATATCGGTAGGGGCGAGGGTAAATTCCATCGTACCGGCTTCGATTTTGGAGAGATCGAGAATATCATCTATCAATTGTAGTAACAACTCATTGTTACTGGACACTATCTTCATGTATTCCTGTTTCTCTTCTTCTTCACCCGTTTGACAAATCATGTCAGAGAATCCAATAATCGCATTCAACGGAGTACGTATCTCGTGACTCATGTTGGCAAGGAAAGCTGATTTCAGACGGTTTGATTCTTCTGCTTTTTCCTTCGCTTCCTGTAGCATCTTGTCCATTTTCACCTTTTCGGTGATGTCTTCGAAGCGCAACAGACCGCCGATGATTTCTGTTCCTTCATTATCATAAACCGGAGTAGCTGTTATCTCAAAGTCTACCCGATCTATCCGGATGGTATGGCGTATGATTTTTCCATGTTTAATCGCTTTCTGAAAGGCGCATTGTTCGCATGGAGCATCCCGGAGTGCACTTGTCTTGTAGCAGATTTGTCCCGGTGTATAATGCCTTCCTTTCACCAGGCTGGCAATTTGCGTCGTTTCTTCCCATTGCACCAGATAGTTTTTATCAATATAAATGAGCCCGAAGTTGACGCTCTTCAAAGCTAACTTTTGTTTGTTCAGCGCTTTTTCCAGTTCTTCTTTGGCGGCAATCAGTTCCCGTTCGTAAGTTTTTAGCCGGGTGATGTCCCATCGGGTCACTAACAGCCATTTTTTCTTTTCTTTCCATTTGATAATCGATTTTACGGCAATCGTATCATGTACTATTCCGTCTACTGTGCTGTAGCTTTCTTCTGCACGGTATACCTTGCCTGCCTGCACAAGTGATTCATCCACATCACGGTATCTTCTGCCCCGTTCTTCTTCATAGATTTCATAGTCTGTGCATCCTACTGCTTCTTCCCGCTTAATGCCGGATTGCAGTTCGGATTCTTTGTTCCAGTAATAGTATCGGAAACTATCCTGGATATCTTTTACCATAATAGGGAAAGGGAGGTTATCGAGTATATCGAATAAAGAATGATAGTAATCTTGTTCTTTTCCTATATTCTTTTTAAGTTGTCGCAATCTGTATAATAAAAAGCAGACGATCAGGAGTAAAAAGCCTATTAGTAAATAATAATAACTCCAATGCTGGTCTGTAATCCATATAATGGATAAAATATTGTTTGCCATAATTTATGTTTGTACTAAATCTGTGGTAAATATATGCATTTTTTGTAATTCACAAAGGAAATTTCTGAAATATATTGTTCATCAGCCTTGTGAAACCCTACAGAAAGGAAAGTCCACCTGATTTGTAGAACTTTGGTGCCTTCTATTTCCGGTTTGGTTTTAAAATGTTTTTGATGGAACGTATTTTCGTAGAGAGTAAGAATGTATCAAAATATTAAATGATGTCCCGTGAACCAAAAACAATTCTAATTTGTTTTTATAACGGCGAAGTATTTTTTAATTTTGCTCCTCCAAAATAAATCTTTGATACATTCAGGATAAAACAATCATTTTATTTTTTGCTTATGTTGATAACCATTATCATTCTCGTTCTTTCGGCTATCTTTTTTGTAAACGGTAAGATACGTTCGGATCTTGTGGCACTATGTGCATTGGTAGCTTTGCTTATCTTTCAGATATTAACACCCGACGAAGCCCTTTCCGGTTTCTCCAATTCGGTAGTCATTATGATGATCGGACTGTTTGTCGTGGGCGGAGCTATTTTTCAGACAGGACTGGCAAAAATGATTAGTTCGCGTATTCTTAAACTTGCTGGAAACAGTGAAATTCGCCTGTTCTTGCTTGTTATGTTGGTAACTTCCGCTATCGGTGCGTTTGTCAGTAATACCGGAACGGTGGCATTGATGCTTCCCATTGTGGTCAGTCTGGCGATGAGCGCCAAAATGAATCCGAGTCGGTTGCTGATGCCGTTGGCTTTTGCCAGTAGTATGGGAGGTATGATGACGCTGATCGGTACACCGCCCAACCTTGTCATACAAAACACATTGACTTCCGCAGGCTTCGAACCACTTTCTTTCTTTACTTTCCTGCCTGTAGGTCTGGTGAGTGTGGCTGTCGGTACGCTGGTTCTGATGCCGCTTAGTAAGTGGTTTCTTTCTAAAAAAGGACAGAAAGATGATAACAGCCGTTCGGGTAAGTCACTGAAACAGTTGGTGAATGAATATGGTCTTTCCAGTAATCTGTTCCGACTACAGGTGATCAAAGACTCCCGCCTTTTGGGAAAGACCATCCTTGATTTGGACATTCGTCGTAAATATGGACTTAATATTATGGAAGTCCGTCGTGGAGACGCTTCGCAACACCGTTTTCTGAAGACTATCACTCAGAAGCTTGCCGAACCGGATACTATGCTGGAAGCGGAAGATATTCTGTATGTGACGGGAGAATTTGATAAAGTGCAACAGTTTGCCGAAGATTATCTGCTGGATATATTGGATGATCATGCTACGGAAGAGACGAAAAGCACTACTAATTCGCTTGATTTTTATGATATCGGTATTGCCGAGATTGTATTGATGCCTGCTTCCAATCTGGTCAATCAGACCATTAAAGAGTCCGGATTCCGTGATAAGTTTAATGTGAATGTATTAGGTATCCGTCGTAAAAAGGAATATCTGTTGCAGGATTTGGGAAATGAGCGGATTCATAGTGGTGATGTGCTTTTAGTGCAGGGAACTTGGAGTAATATTGCCCGGCTTAGTAAGGAAGATTCGGATTGGGTAGTGTTGGGACAGCCTTTGGCAGAAGCGGCTAAAGTAACGTTGGACTATAAAGCACCTGTTGCTGCTGCTATCATGGTATTGATGGTGGCAATGATGGTATTCGATTTTATTCCGGTTGCACCGGTTACGGCTGTTATGATAGCTGGTATCCTGATGGTTCTGACGGGATGTTTCCGCAATGTGGAAGCAGCTTACAAAACAATCAACTGGGAAAGTATTGTATTGATTGCAGCTATGCTTCCTATGTCTTTGGCATTAGAGAAAACAGGAGCTTCGGAGTACATCTCCAATACTTTGGTAAGTGGACTTGGATCTTACGGGCCGGTAGCATTGATGGCTGGAATTTATTTTACGACATCATTGATGACTATGTTTATCAGTAATACCGCTACTGCTGTCTTGCTTGCACCGATTGCTTTGCAGAGTGCTTTGCAGATTGGGGTCAGTCCGGTTCCTTTCCTGTTTGCCGTGACGGTGGGTGCAAGTATGTGTTTCGCTTCTCCGTTCTCTACACCGCCTAATGCGCTGGTGATGCCTGCCGGACAATATACTTTTATGGATTATATAAAAGTGGGATTACCGTTGCAGATTATCATGGGAATTGTGATGATATTGGTGCTGCCTTTGATTTTCCCATTCTGACAGATAGAAGGAAATTAGTATAACGTTATAGCAACTGCCCTGTAGTCTGATATCAGACTACAGGGCAGTTGTTGTTATATCAATATAGGAAGGTTATTGTTATGCAGCGGATTTTCATCGACAAACAAATACCTGTTTTCCCGAATTATCATTAAATGCTTCTTCTTCAAATCCTCCATACTTATGGATAATATTAAAACCATTCCATTTCAAGTATGAATCCAGTTCTTGAGGGAAAAACATTCTCATATCCAAATTTTGGATAGAATTGAATTTACCATTGATATAATAATGCCATTCAATGCGATTAATCTGGGTTTTATTTTCATATCGCATCCTTTGCTTTATCAATACTTCTCTTCCGTCATCAGTGGTATATGCAGCAATTTCCTTCTGTTCTTTTTCGCCTTCAACGATATATTGAATATTCGGATTGAAGCAATCTAATAAGAATAAACCTCCGTCTTTGAGGTGTTTTTTAACGACATTAAATACCTTAAATAAGTCCTCATTCTTATATAAATGATGGATTGAATTAAATGGAATAAAAATAAGGTCGTATCTTTCTTGTAGATTTAAAGTCCTGATATCTGCCTCAATGAAGTTGATTTCTAATCCTGCTTCGGAAGCTTTGAGTCTTGCTTGGGCAAGCATTGAGGGAGTGTAATCAACACCACTAATATCATATCCATCCCTTGCTATTGGAAGAGTAAGCCTGCCTGTTCCACAACAAAGTTCAAGTATTCGGGCACCTTTACTTTGGGGTAGCCACCGCTTATAAAATTGCAAATCAGATAGGTCGGTATTCATCCCGTCATAAATATTTGCATCATAAATTAAATCACCAACTTTATAATCTATATTCATTTATATCCTCCAATATCTATTGTTTATTAATAAAAATCGCAATAGAGTTTCCAGTCTCCTGTTTGGCTGTTTTTAGCAAAATACATATTTCCACTATCTACAATTTCCAGATTTGCTTTTTCATCTGACGCTATTTGAATCAGAAATTCATATCCTTCACCAAAGTCTATTCCCGATTGAATAAAGTTAGGATAACCACCTATTTTATGTCCTTCGTTTATTTCCACATAATCGAAATAGTCGGTTATTTCTCCCGATTCTTCCATTTCAAGAAGTTCACTTTCTATTTCAGCGGGTATGCCTCCTCCATCCCATACGGGATAATCTTCTTCAATCAATTGGCTTTTCAATGGAAATGGCTTTACGAATGATGCTTTATTTACTAAATCTTTTACGACTAATACATCATTCATTTTATATTCCCGAATAAGCCAGTTATCCCCATTTGTTACTAAATCCATAGGTATATCAGCAGACGCAAAAATAGTCAGCACTTTAGTGTCTTGCAGGCTTGCCGGAACATAGGGCAGACTTTCAAGACAAACCTGAAATAATGGGATCATTAATTTACCATTGTTATCGGTTGGAATTTCTTCATCTTCTTTATAAAGATAAACTCGTCCAATCCAACTTTCTGTGTTAGAGTTTGTTGGTCTGAATCCACCTGTGGTGAAGTTTGTTGCTTTCTTTACAAGCTGTTTTTTTATTGCTGTAATTTTATCCATTCTATGATTCCTTCTCACATCAATATAAAGTAAGTCATCATGGTCTGTTATACTATATAGCTCCATCAAATCAACTGTTACTAAATAATATTCATCAAGTCCTTCACAGTCACCTATAAATGTATGTATATCAGACATTCTTGCTTTATAAACTATAATTATTGTCTCTAAAAATACGGTTTTGTTTAATTCCCTACAAAAGAAACAGGCAGTTTTTTCCTCCATCTAATAGAAAAGTGAAAAAAGTAATATATTGCATATTATATTTTAGAGACTATTTGAGTGCAGGTATTGATGATTACTTTTATCATAATGTTCGGTGATAAGTCTTTATTCTGTCATTTGTTTGTAGAAAGACTCGATTTGCTTTCCTGCCCGTTTTTTAATAATCTTCTATTAGCTTGGAAAGGTGGTTGAATTACCGCAAATATACGGTTGATTTGCATGAAATGACCGTATGATTCGATGAAAAACACCGTATGGTTACCCAAAAAGATGCGGATGAAGTAACCAAAAGATGCGGATGGTGTCACTAAAAGGTAGGTATGATGTAAGTAAACCATTGCTATAGTGTCATCATACCGATAAAACTGTCTTTATTTAATACTTTTGATCTTCTCTGTTTTCTATTTCGCTCTTTGGAAAGTTCAAGTGCTTAATGTTGAAAATAAACAGAACCAATGAAAACGTAATCATGTAGATATATAAGTAGAGTATAATGTATCAATAAGTGTCGAGTTGGATGTAAATGCTGAATTTCTGATATATGCTAGTTGCCCTACGATTGCGAAAAAATATCAATAGTAGTATGACCGGCTAAAGAAGCCCTTCTTGATACATTACGAATTACAAACTGTCAAAAACAGACTTATCTTGCAAAATGTTATTTTATACATGAAGAAAGATGGAAATTATAAAAAAGGCTCCTGATGCAAATAAGTTGTCATTCGGATATCAGGAGCCTTTTATCTATTTATTGAACCTGTGGAGCGACAGGTGTATTCATATTCTGAGTGTACAGGCTGTCAATAATCCCGTCGGACAGTCCGATGGTAGGTACAATGATTCCGGTAGCATTCACATTCGTAGCTACTTCCAAAAATATCTCTGCGGCCGGAACGATGACATCCGCCCGATCGGGTTTTAGCTTATACTGTTTGATACGTTGCTCGGCAGGAAGAGCTTGCAATGCTTCGTAAATTTCACGTAGTGATTCGACGGGTAGGAGGGAAGCCTTTTTGTCTTTCTTGTCTGCCAAACGAAAAAGTTTATTGATGTTTCCTCCCGAACCGATGATGCTGATAGGTGCGTATTCCGCAGCAAGCCCTATGAGGTCGGTGCGTAAAGCCTCTTTTTCTTCTTCTTTCACCATGCCGCTGAGCATACGAACCGTTCCGATATTGTATGAACGGGAATTTTTCAGTTCTCCGTTACTGATCAGATTAATTTCGGTGCTGCCACCGCCGACATCTACATACAGGTAGTTTTGTCCGGAAGCAAAAAGTTGCTCGATATGGTTGTCATATACAATGTGTGCTTCTTCTTGTCCGTCGATGATATCTACGCGGATACCAGTTTTCCTGGCTATTTGTCGGGCGATGTCCTTTCCGTTGCGTGCGTCACGCATGGCGGACGTAGCACAGGCACGGTAATCTACTACGTCATATATCTTCATCAACTGTTTGTAGGCTTTCATCAGCCGGATCAGTTTCTTTTCTTTTTCAGCAGAAATAACTCCCATAGTAAAAGCATCTTCTCCCAGTCGTAAGGGGATGCGGATGAGTTGTACCTTGCTCATTAATTCGGGAGCGTTTTCTTCGTTTACGCATTTTATCAATAGCCGCACGGCATTCGAACCTATGTCGATAGCTGCATAATTAACTTTCTTCATACTTATCATAATGTATTCTTGTATTTTCTATATAATTCTTCTTGCGAACGGAAAACTACAGTGGCTGCCTCTGCTTCGGCAAGGGCAGGAGTGAAGTCTTTGCAGAGTGTGGAAGGCCGGTTTTCCCAAGGTCGGTTTTCTCCGGTACCGTCTACGATACGCCCTTTGGCCGTATCCCGATATCCGTAGCAGACAATTCGTTTTAAGTCTGCCTGTATTTCTTTGTCGTACACCGGAGCCAGTACTTCAATCCGGTTATCAAGGTTGCGGGGCATCCAGTCGGCAGAGCCAATATAATATTTTTCTTCTCCGCCATTGGCAAAGATAAAGATACGGGAGTGTTCAAGATATCGGTCGATAATACCGTTGATATGGATATTTTCACTGATACCTGCGATGCCTGTCACCAGCGAACAGTTGCCACGCACTACCAGTTCCACCTGAACTCCGGCTGTCGAGGCTTCGTAGAGTTTTTCTATAAGCGCATGGTCGGTAATATGGTTTACCTTTGCCAGAATATAGGCTTCTTTCCCTTGTTCCTTGTTCTTTATTTCCTTGTTGATGAGAGCAATCAGACGTTTGCGCATATCGTTGGGCGAAACCAGTAATTCTTTGAAATTGACAGGAGTATATGGTTTCTCGATAAAATCGAAAACGGCGTTCACTTCCCGTACCAGCGGACGATGGGCGGTCATGATGGTATAGTCGGTATACATACGTGCGTTTCCTTCATGAAAGTTTCCTGTGCTGATGCAGGCAATGTCTCCGTGACGGGTACCGATATGTACCAGTTTGGAATGAATCTTCAGTCCCTCCACTCCGAAGATAACGTGGATGCCTGCGTCCTGCATTCTTTTGCTCCAGTTGATGTTGGATGCTTCGTCGAAACGTGCCAGTAGTTCGATGACCACCGTTACTTTCTTCCCGTTTTTGGCTGCGCAGATCAGTGCTTTGATCACTTTTGATTCTTTAGCGAGCCGGTAAAGTGTCATCTTGATGCTTTTTACTTCTTTGCTGATGGCTGCTTCACGAAGTACGCGGATGAAAGTATCGAAGCTATGGAATGGATAATGCAGGGAGCGGTCCTTCTGACGAATCAATGTGAGCAGGCTTTCTTTGCCGTTTAGTTCGGGCTTGAAAACCGGTTCCCAGACGAGATACTTTAAGTCATAGCGACCGCATACCGGAAATTTCATCAAGTCTTTGAAGTTATGGTAGCGTCCTCCTGCCACACGGGTATCGTTTTTGTCTACATTCAGCCGGTCAACTAATCTTTTCAGTAAATCTTTGGGAATCTGTTCGTCATAAACGAATCGAATCGGTTCTCCTCTCTTCCGGCTTTTCACTCCTTTTGAAATCTTCTGAAGTACGCCTGTCCGCAGGTCACTGTCTATTTCCATTTCCGCGTCTTTGGTGAATTTAAAGGTATATGCCTCGTAATCCGTATATTTCATGCCGACAAAAATCAACGGCAGACAATAGCGGATCACATCATCGAGAAACATCAGGTATGTTTTCCCCTCCGAGTCTGGCAATTGGATAAAACGACCGTATTCTTCGGTGGGCAATTCGATCACTGCATAATCTTTCTCTTTTATTTTTCCTGTTTCGTCTTTACGAAGCAGGCGGATGGCGAGATAAATATCTTCGTCAGTCTGGTCGTCCAGCGGTCGGGCTCCGTTGAGGAAAAGAGGGGTGGTGGAGCCATTCAGTTTATTGCGATAGAAGGAGGTGATAAATGTCTTTTGGTCATCCGTCATTTCGGTGTCTTTGATGACGCAGATGTTCTCCTTCTTCAGTTCTTCCATGATGGAAGCGAAAGTTTCTTCAAATTGTTCGTAGAAGCGGTTGTGTAGTTTGCTTATCTGCTTCAGCGTGCGTGTAGCCGTTTCTTGTTCTTTCTGTATGTTTTTATCTGCATATTCGATGATCCGGTTCAGCGTGGCTACGCGGACGCGGAAAAACTCATCCAGATTATTGGAATAGATGCCAAGAAAAGTCAGGCGTTCCAGAAGAGGTACTTCCGGACGGGCAGCTTCGAGCAGGATACGCTGATTGAAGTACATCCAGCTGATGTCACGTTCTACATAAGGGCACTTCTTTTTTGTTTCGCTTGATTTCATGATGAAAAACCTGTTTATTAATTTTCTGCAAAAGTATCTAAGTGAGGTGTAATGGCTATAACGATTTTGTTACGAACTTATTACAATCTACGTTTGTTATTTTTATATGTGAATAGAAACACTTATATTCGCAAAAGTATTGAAATGTACTTCGTTAAAAAATATAGAATATATGAAAACAATGAATTACTCTCTGGTTCGCATTTTGTTTGCGCTTGTCATAGGTCTGGTGTTGGTACTTTGGCCAAATACAGCAGCTAGTTATATTGTCATTACGATAGGAGTGGCTTTTTTGATTCCCGGTGTCATCAGTCTGTTCGGCTTTTTCGGGCGGAAAAGATCGGAACATGAACCGGCTCCCCGCTTTCCTATCGAGGGAATCGGCAGTTTATTATTCGGACTTTGGCTGATTGTGATGCCTGAGTTTTTTGCGGACGTCCTGATGTTCCTTTTAGGCTTTATCCTGATCATGGGAGGAGTACAGCAGATCGCTTCTTTGTCGATGGCCCGTCGCTGGACACCTGTTCCGGGCATTTTCTATCTGGTGCCTTCATTGATTCTTATCGCAGGTGTTATTGCGCTGTTCAATCCGACGGGAGCACGTAATACTGCTTTCATTATTATCGGTATCAGTAGCTTGGTTTATTCTCTGTCCGAACTGATCAACTGGTTTAAGTTTGCACGCCGTCGTCCTAAGACTCCGGTTACGCCTCACGATGAGGATATTGAGGATGCTAAGATTATAGAATAAAAAAAGAAGAGGACTACCGTCACGGTACCCCTCCCCTGCAAACTTAAAACAACCAACAAAAGAAATAGATAATTTCTATCTTAATGCTGAATGAAGATATTCTTCATTCAGCATTTCTTTTTTATCTTACAAACAACAGTTCTCTGTATTTCGGCAGTGTCCACATCTGGTTGTCTACGATCAGTTCCAGCTTGTCAATGTGGTAACGAATCTCTTCCAGTGCCGGAACGATTGTATCGTGGTAAGCGATCGCTTTTTCGCGTTCGCTTTCGATCTTGTTCGCCACTTTTCGGGCTTCAATCATTGCATCTACGTGTTCTTTGATGAAGGCGGTGCGGTCGGCGATTTCTTCGATCAGTTCCAGATTCTTGGCAGATAGTCTGGCTGCTTTATCTGCCGGAAATAAGGACTGCATTTTATAGACATTATTAATCAGATCCGTCTGATACTGAGTAGCGACCGGAATAATGTGGTTCATTGCCAGGTCACCTAATACACGTGCTTCAATCTGAATCTTTTTCGTGTAAGTTTCCCATTTTACTTCGTTGCGGGCTTCCAGCTCCTTTTTCGTCATCACACCGATTGCTTCGAACATAGCAATTGTCTCCGGTTTCAGATAGTTGTCGAAGATAACGGGAACACTTGTTTCACAGTCCAGACCTCGACGGGCGGCTTCTACTTTCCATTCGTCGCTGTAACCGTTGCCGTCGAAGTGGATAGCCTTACATTCTTTGATATATCCGCGAATTACTTCAAGGATAGCGGAAACTTTCGGTTCTCCCTTTTCGATCAGAGCGTCTACATCCTTTTTGAATTTTATCAGCTGTTCTGCTACGGCAGCGTTCAATGCAATCATGGCACTTGCGCAGTTGGCCTCAGAGCCTACGGCACGGAACTCAAACCGGTTTCCGGTGAAAGCGAAAGGAGAGGTGCGGTTGCGGTCTGTATTATCAATCAGCAATTCGGGAATTTGGGGAATATCCAGCTTCATTCCCTGTTTTCCGCTAAGGTTGATCAGATCGTCTTTGGTGCTGTTCTCAATATGATCCAATACCTGTGACAACTGTTTGCCGAGGAAAGAAGAAATGATAGCGGGAGGTGCTTCATTGGCTCCCAGGCGATGAGCGTTGGTAGCGCTGGAAATAGAAGCTTTCAGCAATCCGTTGTGATGATAAACTGCCATCAGCGTATTCACTACGAATGTGACAAAGCGCAGATTATCCTCCGGTGTCTTGCCCGGTCCCATCAACAGGATACCTGTATCGGTTCCCAGTGACCAGTTATTGTGCTTGCCGGAACCGTTGACACCCTTGAACGGCTTCTCATGAAGTAATACACGGAAACCGTGACGGCGGCTGACTTTACGCATCAATGACATGATCAGTAGGTTATGGTCATTTGCCAGGTTGCATTCTTCGAAGATAGGAGCTAACTCAAATTGGTTCGGAGCTACCTCGTTATGACGGGTCTTTACAGGAATGCCCAGTTTCAACGCTTCAATTTCAAGGTCTTTCATAAATGCGGCCACACGGGTAGGGATGGCACCGAAATAGTGGTCTTCCAACTGCTGGTTCTTGGCACTGTCATGTCCCATCAATGTACGTCCCGTCAGCAATAAGTCTGGACGTGCGGCATACAAACCTTCATCTACCAGAAAGTATTCCTGTTCCCATCCCAGATAAGCAACGACCTTCTTTACTTCAGGATTGAAATAGTGGCAGACGGCGGTTGCGGCTTTATCTACGGCACGCAGAGCTTTTAGTAACGGTGTTTTATAATCAAGGGCTTCACCCGTATATGCGATAAATACAGTCGGGATGCAAAGCGTATCATCTACGATGAATGCGGGTGAGGATGGGTCCCATGCGCTATATCCGCGTGCTTCGAAAGTATTACGGATACCGCCATTCGGGAAAGAAGAAGCATCCGGTTCCTGCTGTACCAGCAGCTTGCCTGTGAACTCTTCCATCATTCCTCCTTTGCCGTCATGTTCGACGAAAGCGTCATGCTTTTCTGCCGTACCTTCGGTGAGCGGTGCAAACCAGTGAGTATAATGAGTGACACCCATTTCGACAGCCCATTTCTTCATTCCGGCAGCGACTTCATCGGCGATGCTGCGGTCTAGCGGGGCACCATTGTCAATAGCGTCAATCAGTGCGTTGTATACCTTGCTTGGAAGGTATTTGAACATCTTTTCCTTGTTGAACACATACTTACCGAAGTATTCCGAAGGGCGTTCGGCAGGTGTTGCTACTTCAACCGCTTTCTTCTTGAAAGCGGTCTCTACGACTCTGAATCTTAGTTTTGACATAATACCTAATTTGATTTGTTGTTAAATATGTTAGAGTAAAAAATCTCTTTTTTTTAGCTTAGTTGTAAGCAGATTCTCCGTGTTCGTAGATGTCGAGACCTTCTTCTTCGACACGTGCCGGAACGCGAAGCCCGTGAACCTTGTCGAGTACCTTGAAAATGATGAATCCCATACCTGCCGCCCAGACTCCGACAACAACTGCACCGAAAAGCTGGGCACCCAGAAAGCCAGCTCCATGTCCGTAGAACAACCCTTCACTGGTAGAGAACAAACCGGTGAGCACTGTTCCCAAGAAACCACAAACCCCGTGTACGGAAGAAGCACCGACAGGATCGTCAATCTTCAATACCTTGTCAATAAAGTCGACTGCAAATATCATAACTACACCACAAATGGCGCCGATTAATACCGCTCCTGCGGGAGCTACAGCGTCACATCCGGCTGTGATACCTACCAAGCCTGCCAAAACACCATTCAGTGTCAGTGATAAAGACGGTTTGCCATATTTCATCCAGCTCACCGCCAGTGCAAAGAAACCACCGGCACAAGCCGCCAGATTTGTTGTCAGAAATACATGAGAGATAGCCATTGCATCTGCTTCGGTACTTGCTGCCAACTGTGATCCGGGATTGAATCCGAACCATCCGAACCAAAGGATAAATACACCCAGTGCGGCAACCGTCAGATTGTGTCCCGGAATAGCTCTTGACTTACCATCTTTGCCATATTTGCCGATACGGGGACCAAGAATAGCAGCGCCTACCAAAGCAATCCAACCACCAACGGAGTGGACAATCGTTGAACCGGCAAAGTCATGGAACGTCGTTCCGAAAAGATTCATCATGAACGAACCTTCTTCTCCGTTCATCAGCCAGCCACCGCCCCATGTCCAGTGACCGGAAATCGGGTAAATCAGTACGCTGATGAAGATGGTATAGACCAGATACATGGAGAACTTGGTGCGTTCCGCCATCGCTCCCGATACAATCGTGGCTGCCGTTGCGCAAAATACTGTCTGGAAAACCAGAAATCCTTCTTTGGGTAAATCACTGTCGAGGAATGACAGATCAAAGAAGTGTGGCATTCCGATGAAACCTCCTGCGCCAAACATCAGACCGAAACCGATGAACCAGTAGAGCAAGGAACCAAACATGAAATCCACGAAGTTCTTCATCAAAATGTTGGCGGTATTCTTGACTCTGGTAAAACCCGCCTCAACCAATGCAAACCCCGGCTGCATAAAGAATACGAGCATTGCCGCAAGCAGCATCCAGACTGTATTCAATCCTAATGCCAGTTCTCCGATTGTATCGGGAGTTGTTTCGGCAGAAGCAGTGGCGGCTTCAGTAATTTCAGGTGTAGTTCTGACTTCAGTAATTGTCTCCGTAGCTGTCATAAAAGTATCTGCATCAACTGCTTCCTGTGCAAAAGCACTGGTTGTGAAACAGCAGAAAATGAACATAGCAGTGGCTATCCACAGCTTTGTGAAGCTGTGTCTCTTATATGTTTTATCCATAATGATTATCTTATTTAATACCTGTTTTTATTATGTTATCATCCCGAAAGGAAATCTGGCCCCGGCACCTTGCCGGTTGTCGGTTATCGTTCCTGTTCGGCGTTATAGAGAGCGATGTCGCCACGTTCGGCGGTGCGGATGCGGATGGCGTCCTCGATAGGAATGACGAAAATGCGTCCGTCACCGATCTCTCCGGTTTGTGCGGCTTTGATGATAGCCTGTACGGTCTTCTCTGCATTTTTGTCGCGTACTACAATAGAAACCAGAATACGTTCGATAGTGCTGGTATCATATACCACTCCACGATAGATACGTCCTTGCCGTGCTTTACCGATCCCTCTTACATCGTAGTAAGAGAACCATTCAATGTCCGCTTCGAGCAGGGCGTCTTTCACGTCCTCGAATTTGGTTTTACGGATGATAGCTTCAATCTTTTTCATATACCTTAAATATTAGTGTTGACCTGTAAAAAGAAGAGGTATAGGGAGGTGGCAGCCATCGCAGGTTACCATACAACAAACCGATAAAATCTAAACTCTAACTACCTTCCTGTTCCCTATACGCTCTTTGACTATATAAACTCTCTCTCTCTTAAAAACTTAATCCGAATGTGAAGTAAGCGCCTTCCGTACGTGGATTTACTGATACTTTGGCAAATGCGGGAACCGAGAATGAATCAGTAACCCTGATCTCCTTGACAGCTCCGAGACTGATGTCGGAAACGCAGAACCCACTTGTGTATCCATTATAAAAAGTAGTCTCCCAAGGTACCATTCCTACATCTACTGTCCAGTCAAGTCCTCCAAGGCTGAACGGTGCACTAAGTGCGAGGTAGGAAGAATAAGCCCTTTTCCCATTTTCTTTAACTCCGTCGGCACCTGCAAAGTTCGTGTACCAGTTGACTGCCAGGGGACCAAAATCATATCCTACCTGTGCCTCAAATACATGAGCGGTTGAATGAGCGCCATATTTGAAATACTTGTTGGAAGGTACCTGAGTGTTGAACCAGTAATCCGTTACCGAGATGCTGAAACCACCGGTTGAATAACCGAGAGTCAAATCGAACTCTTTAGTATCCGATGACTCAAACCCTACCGATCCCCATGCTCCGAGTGAAAGTCCTTTGTAAGAGATTCCTAATGAAGGCTGAATGCTGACTCCGCCTAAATCCTGACCACGCCAGATATAACCACTTACCAAGTCTGCTCCTACGGAGGCTTCTACTTTATCCTGTGCCATCATACCGGATGGCACAAATCCGATCAGTAATAACGCTACTGCTATGCCCCTCAATTTTTTGTTAATCGTCGTTTTCATCGTCTTTTTACCTTTAATAGTTAGAAAAATGTGGATGTACGGTCCAGTGTTATATAGTAGCGCGCAAAATACTATCAAAGCCAGTTCTTTATTCTTCTCATTGCTTCCATACAATCGTTGTGATTGCCGAATGCTGTCAGTCGGATATATCCCTCACCGCTGGGGCCGAAACCTACACCGGGGGTTCCTACTACATTGGCTTCATACAACATCTGTTCGAAGAATCGCCAGGAAGAAAGTCCGTTCGGAGTTTTCACCCATAAGTAGGGAGCATTGACTCCTCCGTATACTTTCAATCCGGTAGCTTCCAGTCCTTCCTTCATGATCTTCGCATTGGTCATATAATAGTTAATCGTTTCTTTAATCTGTGCTTTGCCTTCTGCACTGTAGACGGCTTCCGCTGCACGTTGTGTGATGTACGAAGTACCGTTGAATTTAGTGCACTGGCGGCGGTTCCATAATTTGTTGAGTGGAATCCGGTCGCCTTCCAGTGTGGCAGCTGTCAGTTCTTTCGGGACTACGGTATATCCGCAACGTACTCCGGTGAAACCGGCTGTCTTTGAGAAACTGCGGAACTCAATAGCACATTTCTTGGCTCCTTTGATTTCGTATATGGAGTGGGGGACATCCGCATCCTGAATATAGGCTTCGTATGCGGCATCGAACAAAATCAGTGTATCATTTGCCAATGCGTAGTCTACCCACTTTTTTAGTTCCGGTTTGGTCAGTGTCGTCCCTGTCGGGTTGTTCGGGTAGCAGAGGTAAACAATGTCTATCCGTTTGTCGGGAATCTCCGGAATGAAGTCATTCTCACTTGTACAAGGCATATAAGTCACATTGCTCCATTTGCCTGTTCCTTCTTCCAATACTCCGGCACGTCCGCACATGACGTTACTGTCAATATATACCGGATATATAGGGTCTGTTACACCGACACTATTGTCGTGGCGAAGGATATCGCCGATATTTCCGGTATCACTTTTTGCTCCGTCGCTGACGAATATTTCTGATGGTGAGAAATGAATGCCACGTGGGGCGAAATCATTCTTTATAATAGCTTCAATCAGAAAATCATACCCCTGCTCAGGACCATATCCGCGAAACGTATCTTTACTTGCCAACTCTTCCACTGCTTTGTGCATAGCCTCGATACATACTTTGGGAAGTGGCTGGGTGACATCTCCGATACCTAACCGGATAATATCCTGCTTCGGATGCGTTATTTTGAATGTATTTACCTTCTTCGCTATATCCGAGAACAAATAGCTCCCCGGTAATTTCAAAAAATGTTCGTTTACTAATGCCATATTGTTATTGTTTTAAGTTTCTGCAAAACCTGTTACCTATTACATAATACCTATTACCTATCCCTTATTACCTAATACCTATCCCTCCATCTCCCCATCAAAAACTTTAGTTGCCGGTCCTGTCATTAATATGTGTCCCGTTGCTTCTTCCCATTCGATGGTGACGGTTCCCCCGTCCATTATTATATCACATTTTCTTCCTGCCAATCCGTTGAGAACAGCGGTAACAGCCGTGGCACAAGCACCTGTTCCGCAGGCTTGAGTGATTCCTGAACCTCTTTCCCAAACTCTCATCCGAATGGTGTCTTTACCAACGATCTGAGCAAACTCTACATTCGTCCTGTCCGGAAAGAGTTGATAATTTTCTAACTGCGGACCAATTTCCGGCAGATTGATTTGGGTAATATCTTCTACAAAAGTTACCAGATGCGGGTTTCCCATTGATACCCGGGTAGACTGAAAAGGAAATTTATCGCCGAAATCTACCGCTTCTGTTTCCAGAGGACTACCCATATCTACAGTGACTGCCGTTACCTTTCCTCCCTCTACATATAATTTCAGAACCTTAATGCCCGAACGGGTGTCAAGTGTGATTTCCTTTTTGGCAGTTAATCCGTATTCGTATACATACTTGCCTACACAACGGCTTCCATTGCCACACATCATTGCTTCCGAACCATCTGCATTAAATATACGCATACTGAAATCTGCTTTGTCAGAACTGCCAATCAATATAAGTCCGTCACTTCCAATTCCCGTATGAAACTTGCTCCATTCGATTGCTTTCTTTTCAGGGTCTGCTATCGGATATCGGGTAGTATCTACATATATGTAGTCATTACCTGCTCCATGCATTTTTGTGAACTTAATCTTGGTTGTCATTTTGCTCTTTATTAATTGGTTGTTGTATCCTTTTGTTTTATTACATTGCAAAGGTATGACTTTTTGATTTATCTTTTGATAAAAAGATGTCTAATCTCTATTTATTTTATATAAACTTATAATCGCAGGATATAAAGCCATGTTTCGTTATAAATTGAAATTATACACACCTTTATATTAATAAACTGTTATTTAGTTTATTTGTTTTGCATATCCTTCCATAATATATGAAGAATATTTGGGGTAATTCAGCTCTTGTATTCGATCTAAAATGCGAATTTTCTCTTTTATAATAGGTCGATATGCTAGTGATTTTCTGTTTTATATATCATATTGCTTGTTTGCAGTGGTACAGAACCTTTTTGTTATAGCATTGTTTAGTCACTAATAAATATAATAATGTAGTAATATGGATATAGAGAAACAATTGGAAGTTGCGGCGCAGAGCGGCCATTTGGTATTGGTTGTGTTTTATGCCGACTGGTCACCTCATTACGAATGGATAGGGCCTGTGCTCCGTACTTATGAACGGAGAGTCATTGAATTGATTAACGTGAATATCGAGGAAAATAAAACTGTAGCCGATTCTCATAATATAGATACGGTGCCTGCGTTCCTTCTGTTGCACAATGGACATGAATTGTGGAGGCAGGTAGGAGAGTTGACCATAGGAGAGTTGAAAGAAGTATTGGAAGATTTCAAATAAGTCCTATTTGAATTTTATGTAAAAAGCACCATTATGCAGCAAATAAATTTGTATAATGGTGCTTCTTGTATCTATCGAATATTTGCAAAAAGCCTCTGTCGGCTTTTTACATTTTCAGAGAGTAACTATTTTAGTATTTCCTGTGCCACAGTCGGCTCGTTGGTCGTAATGAAATCCACCTTTTGGTCTATCAGCCACTTCATGTCTTCTGCTTTATCTACAGTCCATACATTGACTTTCAGTCCAAGATCATGGGCTTCTTTGATCCATTCGGGATGTTTCTTGATTACTCCCATGTGATAGTCGAGTCCGGCTGCACCGAGGTCTTTCAGTTCTTTGGGAGATAGCTCGCCGTTGAGATAGAATACCGGAGTTCCGGCAGGTGCCAGGCGGATAAACTCTTTCATGGCGTGTAGTGAGAAAGTGATATATTCCATACGGTTTTCCAGTCCCATCTTTGTTACCAGGGCAAGAATTTCCTGTACGGCTTTCGTTTCACGCTTTTTGCTGTTAAGTGCTTTTAGTTCCAATATAAGTTTGGTATTGCATTTTTTACCGGCTTCCAGATACTGTTCCAGGCTGGGCAGGTTCTCTCCGTTCGACAGTTTCAATCCTGTAAGAGCATCACCTTTGGAATACTCCATGTATTTCATCTTATAGACAGGGTCATGATTGATAACCAGTTTATTGTCTTTGGTAAGCCATACATCAAATTCGGAGCCATAGCAATGGATAGAATCGGCTTTTTGAAGTGCTGTGATACTATTTTGCGCAGAACCTGCTGTTTTCCAATAGCCACGATGAGCGATAACTTGCGACTTTTGCGCCTGGACACTAGCTACTGAAATGATAAGAGCAACCATTAGAATAATTCTTTTTATCTTCATTGATAGTACATTTAAAAAGTTTATGAGTCCAAAATTATAAAAAATAAAACACAGATCAGCCTGTTATTATGCTAATCTGCGTTAATTGACAGCTTTTTATGCATAGAAGTCTATACTTTTTATTCCTGACTTTACAAACTGATGAATATCTGTCAGCGGATGTCTTCCTGAGAAGAAGATCTTTTTATAGTAATAGGAAAAGTAAAGCGTTGGTACTCCGGACGGTATTTCCCATTAATATATAGAACTTCCCATGGATAGATTTCTCTTAACTGCTTTTTGACAGTTGTTATTATCGGATGGTTTTGGTCTTCGGTCATGACTTTATCCAATCGGATTTTGACATTGCTGTCTACATAGCGTCCATCCGCAGTTAAATCGAAATCAGATAAAAAGATGATAAGTCTTTTTTCGATTATTTCGGGGAACTTTTGCCAAGGAAAATACGCCAGTAGGGTATCTCTGATTTGTGTTAGACCGGCCCCTTCCTTCCGGCTGTTGTGATAGGACACTCTGTCTATGATAACACCGTCTTTAATGGTCAGTATACTCTCTTCCATATAGTTCCTGTCGAAACCTCCGGTACCCATACGTATCACATCACCCCGGCCTATCCGTATCTTTCCACTGAACCAGGAGGCAAAGATTCCATCATCTGTTTTAAAATCACTAAAAAAAGACTCTAATCCTTGTACTTCTTTCTTTTCCGTTTTCTGGTTTTCCGACATCTCGATGATGACCTTCTGAAGATATAACTGATGATTCTTTATTTCCCAGACTCCCGTATAGCCATTCCAGTTGGCAGTATTCCAGTTGCGTTCTTCAGGCAGAAAATTTCTGAATCTGTAGTAATGTATGGAATCTATGTCAATCGGTTTAGCCAGCATATCCCATTCCTCTCCATCCATGAATAGTATTTCCGAATCTTGTGGAGTGGAGAATGCAGATGTAATGCCCAACAACGAAAAACTGAACCAAAGCAATAAAAACCTGATGTTCATTTGTTTGTAAAATTATAGATGACGAATATATATTCAAAGATATGAGTTTATTTCGGACATCTATCATTTTTCAGCAAATTTATTTTACCTCTTCGGCATAGGCTTCTTCATGTACTCCTCTCACTGCTCTGCCGCTTGGTTCATTCAGATTACGGAAAGCTGCATCCCATGCCAGCGCTTCTGCTGTAGAGCAGGCCACACTTGGTACGCTTGGTACGCTGCGAGCTGCGCTTTCACTCGGAAAATGCTCTTCAAAGATATTCCGGTAGTAATATTCTTCCTTGTTGAGCGGAGTGTTAATCGGGAAACGTTCGGCAGCGTGTTCCATCTGTTCATCACTGACGGCAGCCGCTGTAATCTCTTTTAAGGTATCAATCCACGAATATCCTACACCATCACTGAACTGCTCTTTTTGTCTCCATGCCACGCTTTCTGGTAACATATCGGCAAAAGCTTCACGTACAATTCGTTTTTCAATCTCCTTTCCGGGGCACATTTTAGCTTTTGGATTCAACGCCATCGCTACATCCAGAAATTCTTTGTCCAGGAATGGGACACGTCCCTCTACACCCCAGGCTGATAAACTCTTATTGGCACGAAGGCAATCGTACATATGCAGCTTTGATAACTTGCGTACTGTTTCTTCATGGAAATCCTTCGGAGTAGGAGCTTTGTGAAAGTAAAGGTAACCGCCGAAAACTTCATCGGCACCTTCACCGCTCAATACCATTTTGATTCCCATGGATTTGATCACACGTGCCAGTAAATACATGGGAGTGGAGGCGCGTACCGTAGTCACATCATAGGTCTCGATAAAATAGATAACATCCCGGATAGCATCCAGCCCTTCCTGAACCGTATAATTGATTTCATGATGAACTGTACCGATATATTCTGCTACTTCACGTGCCTTTATCAAATCGGGCGCCCCCTTCAGACCGATAGCAAAAGAATGAAGTTGAGGCCACCAGGCGTCACTTGCTCCATCTGTTTCAATACGTTTTGCTGCATATTTTTTGGCGATAGCTGAAATCACAGAACTGTCCAGACCACCTGAAAGAAGTACTCCATAGGGAACATCACTCATTAGCTGACGATGAACGGCATCTTCCAATGCTTCTTTTACATCACTGACTTTGGCATCATTGTCTTTTACAGCCTCATAGTCTGTCCATTCACGTGTGTACCAACGCTTCATTTTGCCTTCTTTACTGTAAAAGTAATGTCCCGGAAGAAATGGTTCGTACTCATCACAGAATCCTTCGAGTGCTTTCAGTTCACTGCCGAAGTAGATTTTGCCATCCTTGTCTTTTCCTATATATAAAGGTATGACTCCGATAGGATCACGGGCAATGAGGAACTCGTCTTTTTCTTCATCATAAAGTACAAAGGCGAAAATTCCGCTGATCTCTTCCAGAAAGTGGATACCTTTATCTTTATAAAGGGCAAGAATCACTTCACAGTCGCTTCCGGTCTGAAAATCATATTGTCCGGCATAGCGGGCGCGTATATCCCGATGATTGTAGATTTCACCGTTCACGGCGAGCGCTTGTTTCCGGTCGGGGGAGTATAAGGGTTGCCCTCCGCTTTGCGGGTCAACTATCGAGAGGCGTTCGTGTGCCAGAATGGCGCTTCCACCTACGTAGATACCACTCCAGTCCGGTCCGCGATGACGGATTTTCTGTGCCATTTTCAGTGCTTTGTCTCTTAGCTCTTTGGTTTGAGTTTTTATGTTGAGTATACCTGCTATTCCACACATAACTTTGAGTATTTGGGAGTTAATATAATTTGTTGATTCTCTGTTTTTAAAAAGTCGGTTCGTTACTATTTATTCGTTTTCCCTGGCTTTTCCTTTCGTTTGACCTGGGTCATCTTTTAGTTCAACCTAGGTTGTTGTTTCGTTCAACCTAGGTCAAACGAATAAATAATAGTCTATAAACTTCATGGCGTTCCTTGCTGTAAGGGTTACTTCACCAAATAATGATCTATGTCCGCAGCAGCCTTTCGTCCTCCTGCCATCGCCCGTACTACGAGGCTTGCTCCGGTAGCTGCATCTCCGGCAAGGAATACGTTTTCTGCAAATTTCGGTTGTTCCGGTTTCAGGAACCCCATGGCCAGCAGCACCATATCTGCTTCGATTACTTCTTTCTTCCCTGTGAGGTTCATGGTCGGACGTCCGCCATCTGTTGCCGGTATCCATTCTACTTCTTCCACCTCGACGCCGGTTACTTTACCGTTCTTTCCCAAAAACTGATTGGAAGTCAGGCACCAGCGGCGTGTACAACCTTCTTCATGGCTGGAGGTTGTTTTGAAAACTACCGGCCATTGCGGCCAGGGCGTAGAGGGATTGTGCCCAACGGGAGGTTTGGGCATAATTTCAATTTGTGTGACGCTGGTTGCTCCCTGTCGTACACTGGTTCCGATACAGTCCGAACCGGTGTCTCCACCGCCGATCACAAGTACTTTTTTGCCTTTGGCATTCACCAGTTTGTCTTTGGGGAAAGTTTGTCCTTCCAGAATCCTGTTCTGTTGCGCCAGCATTTCCAGTGCGAAATGGATTCCTTTCAACTCCCGTCCCGGAATACTTAAATCACGTGCAGTCGGTGTACCCGTGCAAATGCAATATGCATCGAATCCTTCCGGCAAATGGTTAACGTCTATTTCTACTCCCATTTCAAACTGAATACCTTCTGCGGCAAGTATTTTCATGCGGCGGTCGATTACGTTTTTGTCCAGCTTGAAGTTTGGGATACCGAAGCGTAATAATCCTCCGGCAGCTTCATCTTTATCAAATAACGTTACGGTGTATCCTTTGAGATTCAGCTGGTTGGCAACTACCAATCCGGCCGGACCGGCACCGACAACTGCTACTTTTTTGCCGTTCCTTTGGGGATGCTGCACCTGTATATATCCTTCGCGGAAGGCAGCTTCTACAATAGCAGCTTCATTTTCACGGATAGTCACCGGCTGGTCACAGGATAGCTTCAGTACACAGGACTTCTCACAGAGGGCAGGGCAGATGCGTCCTGTAAATTCCGGAAAGTCGCAAGTGGATGACAGCACTTCATACGCTTCTTTCCATTTTCCTTTGAATAAAGCGTCTTGCCATTCCGGCTGTTTATTGCCTATCGGACAGGCCCAGTGGCAAAAAGGTACTCCGCAATCCATACACCGTGATGCCTGTAATTTGCGGCTGTTCGTATTCAATGTTTGTTCTACCTGACTATAGTCAGTGATGCGCTCGCTAACGGGGCGGTATCCCGCCTCTTGCCGAGGTATATTTAAAAAAGCTTTAGGATCTCCCATCTTGTTAAGTATTAAGTAATAAGTATTAGGTAATAGGTATTAAGTAATAAGTATTAACTATATGGATTAAGGATGTTTGAAGCTACGGTTAATACTTATTACTTAATACCTAATACTTGAATTAATAGTCTCTTTGCATATCTGCTATTTTTTGCTGTAATTTTCTCATCTGCTCTTCCTGTAGTACTTTTTTATATTCGATGGGTACTATCTGGATAAACTGATCGACGTAATGGTTCCAGTCATCGAGCATGGTACGTGCCAGTTTCGAACCGGTGTACAGGTAGTGCTGACGAATCAGTTCGTGCAGTTCTTTGCGGTAACCGGCTTCTTCGATCAGTGACAGTTCAACCATTTCCATGTTGCAGAAGTAGTCAAAATTGCCGTCTTTGTTCCATACGTAAGCCACACCGCCACTCATACCGGCGGCAAAATTTCGTCCGGTTTGCCCCAGAACCACTACACGGCCTCCGGTCATATATTCGCAACAGTGGTCGCCTACACCTTCCACTACGGCAACAGCTCCTGAGTTGCGCACGGCAAAACGTTCGCCTACGCGGCCATTGATATAAACTTCGCCGCTGGTTGCACCATAGAGCAGGGTGTTGCCTGCAATCGTGTTCTTTTCGGCTTCGAAGTTGCTGCGGATAGGCGGTAATACAGCAATGCGCCCGCCGCTCAATCCTTTACCCAGATAATCATTCGCTTCACCTTCCAATTTGAAATTTACTCCCGGTACGAGGAAGGCACCGAACGACTGTCCCGCAGAGCCTTTGAATTTCACATTCAAGGTATGTTCCGGTAAACCCTTCTCTCCGTGTTTTTTGGCAATGACACCGGAGAGCATGGCACCTGTCGCACGGTCCGTATTGGCAATTGTGTATTCCAATGAAACTTCTTTTTCGTGTTCTATCGCTTCTTGGGCAGCATCAATGATTGCCACATCCTTCACTGTAGAAATACCATGATCCTGATCGATGACGTGGCGGATAGCTGCACTGTTATCCACACGTGCCAGTAGCTTGGTGAAGTCAATCAGAGCGTGCTTCGGATTCGGGTCGTTTGCATCGGATTTGCGTTCAATCAAGTCCGTGCGTCCGATAATATCGTCCATTTTGGTGAATCCCATTTCCGCCAGATATTCACGGACTTCCTGTGCCAGGAAGGTGAAAAAGTTGATAAGATACTCGCTGCGCCCGTGAAAGCGTTTGCGTAATTCCTCATTCTGCGTGGCTACTCCTACCGGACAAGTATTCTGGTGACATTTGCGCATCATCACACATCCCAGCACGATCAGGGCGGAAGTGGCGAAACCATATTCTTCGGCGCCCATTAATGCCATTAAGATAATGTCGCGTCCGGTTTTCAGTTGGCCGTCGGCCTGCAGGATGACTTGTCCCCGCAGACCGTTCAGAACCAAGGTTTGCTGTGTCTCGCTTAGTCCCAGTTCAGGAGAAATACCGGCGTAACGGATGGATGAAGCGGGAGAGGCTCCCGTACCTCCCTCGGCACCGGAGATAACAATCAAATCCGCTTTTGCCTTTGCAACGCCTGCGGCGATGGTACCTACGCCACTTTCTGCTACCAGTTTGACACTGATTTTGGCTTGTGGATTAACGTTTTTCAAATCAAATATCAATTGCGCCAAATCCTCAATCGAATAAATATCATGATGGGGTGGAGGAGAGATCAGCGAGATTCCCGGAATGGAATGGCGTGTTTTGGCTATGACGTCGTTCACTTTGAATCCCGGAAGCTGTCCGCCTTCCCCCGGTTTAGCTCCCTGTGCTATTTTAATTTGTATCTCATCGGCATTCACCAGATATTCGGCGGTGACTCCGAAGCGTCCGGAAGCTACCTGTTTGATGGCACTTCGCATGGAAGTTCCGTCCGGCAGCGGGTGGAAACGGGAAGCATCTTCGCCACCTTCACCCGTGTTGCTGCGTCCGTGAATGGTATTCATGGCAATCGCCATTGCTTCATGAGCTTCCTTGCTGATAGATCCGAAAGACATGGCACCCGTTACAAAACGACGGAGAATATTCTCTATCGGTTCTACCTGATCGATGGATATAGGATTGCGGCGGAATCCTAAGAAATCACGCAGGAAAATAGGTTTCTCCTTATCGTCTACCAAATAAGTGAACTCTTTGAATTTTTTGTAACTGCCTAAGCGAGTGGCTAGTTGCAATGTGCTGATGGTTTCCGGGTTCCACGCGTGTTTTTCTCCGTCCTTTCGGAAGGCATACAGTCCGTTGTTCTTTAATAATGGAAAATTGAAAGTTGAAAATTGAGAGTTGCCGTGCGGTGCTTCATTTTCCATTTTCAATTCTCCATTTTCCATTCCTTCAGCTCCTTCATCATGGAAAGCGATTGCGTCTCTTGCCACTTCCTCCAGGCGGATACCTCCGATGGGTGAACCGAGTCCGCCGAAATAAGCCTTGCTTAACTCTTCGCTGAGTCCGACAGCTTCGAAAATCTTTGCACCGCGATAAGAGCGGATAGTGGAAATACCCATCTTACTCATGATCTTGAACAGACCTTTGCAGATAGATTTGATATAGTTTTTCTCAGCGGTAGCATAGTCCAGCTGAATATCTTTCTCTTTTACCAGCTTGTCGAGGATGGCAAATGCCATATACGGATTCAGTGCACTGGCTCCAAAACCGAGTAGTAAAGCGGCGTGCATTACTTCACGCATTTCTCCGCTCTCTACAATCAATGCTGTCTGCACACGTTTTCCGACAGATATCAGATGGTGATGCACGGCACTTACTGCCAGTAATGAAGGGATAACGGCATGAGTTGCGTCCACATCACGGTCGGTCAGTACAATGTAGTTTGCTCCGTCCGTAACTGATTCCTCCGCCATTTTGCAAAGGTTGTTCAGTGATTCCTGTAATCCGGCTTTTCCTTTGGATACTTCAAACAGCATTGGTAATTTTACAGTCTTAAAGCCCTTGTAGCGGATATTGCAAAGAATATCCAGCTGTGTATTGCTTAGAATCGGATGGTTCAGACGCACCATTTTACAATGACTCTCGCTGGGAGTCAGGATATTCATGCCTACCGCTCCGATATATTCCGTCAAAGACATTACCAGTTCTTCGCGTAGCGGGTCGATCGGCGGATTCGTAACCTGTGCGAATTGCTGGCGGAAATAGTTGTAGAGTAGCTGTGGCTTATCGGAAAGTACAGCCAGCGGTGTATCATTACCCATTGAGTGGATGGGTTCGGCACCCGCGCTCGCCATCGGCATAATCAGCCGTTCGATATCTTCTTTTGAATAGCCGAAAGTACGGAGCATCCGGTCGTAGTTTTCTACGTGATGAGGCACTTTACGACCGCTTTTCAGTTCGTCCAGTTCGATACGGTTGGTCGATAGCCACGTACGGTAAGGCTTCGCTTCGGCCAGTTGTTTCTTCAATTCGCCGTCATAGTAGATTTCCCCTTTCTCTGTATCGATCAATAGAATCTTGCCCGGTTGCAGGCGGCCTTTTTCCTTGATATCTCCCGGCTCAAAGTCCATTACGCCCACTTCTGATGCCACTACCATCATATCGTTTTTGGTGATCAGGTAGCGGGCAGGGCGCAGACCGTTGCGGTCGAGCATACCACCTGCAAAACGTCCGTCGCTGAAAAGCAAGGCTGCCGGTCCGTCCCAAGGTTCCATCAGGATAGAGTGGTATTCATAGAATGCTTTCAGATCTTCACTGATCGGATTCTTCTCGTTGAAAGATTCCGGTACGAGCATAGCCATTGCATGAGGCAGACTTAATCCTGACATGACCAGAAACTCCAGCACATTGTCCAGAGAAGCACTGTCGCTCATGCCCGGCTGTATGATCGGGCGTATTTCTTTGATATCTCCCAGCATAGGAGTGGAGAGTACGCTTTCACGGGCTTCCATCCATCCGCGGTTTCCACGAATGGTATTGATTTCACCGTTGTGCGCCAGCAGGCGAAAAGGTTGGGCCAGTCCCCATGTCGGAAAAGTGTTGGTGCTGAAACGGGAGTGTACCAGAGCCAGTCCGCTGGTGAAGTAACTATTCGTCAGATCAGGATAATAGTTGCGTAGCTGCAATGACGAAAGCATACCTTTATATATAATACTTTTGGTAGAGAGCGAAACGACATAAAAATCGTTTCTCGTCGGAATAGCTGACAATCTGACTTTATTCTCTATCCGTTTGCGAATCAGATACAGTTTGCGGTCGGCGGTTTCCGTTTCCGTAAATCCGGTAATAAAGACCTGCTTGATATCCGGTTCGTTAGCCAGGGCCGCTTCACCCAGAATTTCCGGACAGGTGGGGACATTGCGCAGATGCATCAATGTAAGTCCCTCTTTTTCTATTTCTTCAATAATGATGCTCAAAATAGATGCCTGATCTTTCTCGTTTTTTGGCAGAAAAAGCAGACCGGTACCATACCGTCCCTTTTCGGGTACGGGAATGCCTTGCAGTAAAATAAACTCATGCGGAATCTGTAACATAATACCTGCACCGTCGCCGGTTTTGTTATCCGCCCCTTCAGCGCCACGGTGACGCATATTCTCTAATACCTTTAAAGCCGACTCAACAATGTCATGTGACTTTTCTCCGTGAATGTTCACCAGCATACCAACCCCGCAGGCATCGTGTTCGTATGCCGCGTCATACAAGCCCGTTTGTCCGGGCTGTCGTTGGTAGGGGAATTTTTCTGTTGCGTTGTTAAAAAGTTCTTGTTTCTTCATTCTTTCTAGCTTTATTGTGTGATAATACCTATTTGATGTATCAAATTGTTCGGCAAAATTAAGAATTTAATTTCATAATGATAGTATATTCTTCGTTTTGTGTGACACGAAATAAGAACCCCTTTCTTTATTCTTTTAATTTGTAATCAAAATGCTCTGATTTGCTTATAATTTATCAGTTCGTCCGGTTTTATTTTGTTCTGATTGTAATTTGTTTCTTTTTGAGCTTAAAATAATATATTATTTAACGTTTTGATGTGTTTACAACTTTTTTATGTGCTTATGTCAAATAAATATTGAAAAAGTTATCTTTGTGTCATTTGGAATGTGTATATTTGCACCCGAAATAAAAATATCATAATATGTGTGGAATAGTAGGCTATATTGGTAAAAGAAAAGCCTACCCCATCCTTATTAAAGGGCTGAAGCGACTGGAGTATCGTGGATATGACAGTGCAGGGGTAGCATTGATCAGTGATAACCAACAGTTAAATGTGTACAAGACGAAAGGGAAAGTCTCCGAACTAGAAAATTTCGTCACACAAAAAGATATTTCCGGTACAGTCGGAATTGCCCATACCCGTTGGGCTACTCACGGGGAACCTTGTTCCGTTAATGCTCATCCTCATTACTCTTCTTCCGAAAAACTCGCTCTCATTCATAACGGTATCATTGAAAATTATGCCGTTCTCAAAGAAAAACTCCAAGCCAAAGGCTACGTCTTTAAAAGTAGTACCGATACCGAGGTGCTCGTTCAATTAATCGAATATATGAAAGTTACCAATCGGGTCGATCTGCTTACTGCCGTTCAGTTGGCTTTGAATGAAGTGATTGGTGCTTATGCGATTGCGATTCTTGATAAAGAGCATCCGGGAGAAATCATTGCGGCCCGCAAAAGCAGTCCGCTGGTGGTAGGTATTGGTGAAGATGAGTTCTTTCTTGCTTCGGATGCCACACCGATTGTAGAATATACAGATAAGGTGGTATACCTCGAAGATGGTGAGATAGCGGTGATCAATCGGGGAAAAGAGCTGAAGGTAGTCGACCTTAGTAATGTAGAAATGACTCCCGAAGTGAAAAAAGTAGAGTTGAAGCTTGGCCAACTGGAAAAAGGAGGTTATCCGCATTTCATGTTGAAGGAGATTTTTGAGCAGCCGGACTGTATTCACGATTGTATGCGCGGACGTATCAATGTGGAAGCCAATAATGTGGTGCTTTCGGCTATAATAGACTATAAAGAAAAGTTGCTGAACGCCAAACGCTTTATTATTGTGGCTTGCGGTACTTCGTGGCATGCGGGATTGATCGGGAAGCATCTGATTGAAAGTTTCTGCCGTATTCCGGTAGAAGTGGAGTATGCTTCCGAATTTCGTTACCGTGATCCGGTGATCGATGAGCACGATGTGGTGATTGCCATTTCTCAAAGTGGAGAAACGGCGGATACGCTGGCGGCAGTGGAACTGGCAAAAAGTCGGGGCGCATTTATATATGGAATCTGTAATGCGATTGGTTCTTCCATCCCCCGCGCCACGCATACGGGGTCGTACATCCACGTCGGACCGGAAATCGGAGTGGCATCGACCAAAGCATTTACCGGACAGGTGACTGTACTGACCATGCTGGCATTGACTCTCGCCCGGGAGAAAGGTACGATAGACGAGACACAGTACCTGAACATTGTACGGGAATTGAATAACATTCCCGACAAAATGAAGGAAGTACTGAAGTTGAATGATAAGTTGGCGGAACTGTCGAAAACTTTCACCTATGCGCATAATTTTATTTACCTCGGACGCGGATATAGTTATCCGGTTGCTCTGGAAGGTGCATTGAAATTGAAAGAAATATCGTATATTCACGCCGAAGGTTATCCGGCTGCCGAAATGAAGCACGGACCGATTGCCCTGATTGATGCCGAAATGCCGGTAGTAGTCATTGCTACCCAAAACGGGCTGTATGAGAAAGTGCTTAGCAATATTCAGGAAATCAAGGCGCGGAAAGGCAAAGTGATTGCATTTGTAACCAAGGGCGATACGGTGATCTGTAAAATAGCCGATTGCAGTATCGAACTTCCGGAAACAATCGAGTGCCTTGATCCGTTAATTACTACGGTACCTCTCCAATTACTTGCCTATCATATTGCGGTATGTAAGGGAATGGATGTAGACCAACCTAGAAATTTGGCTAAGTCGGTAACAGTCGAGTAGTTTAAAATGTAAATAGTCAAATAGTAAGAGATAGATTAATGGAACAATTGAAACATGAATGTGGCGTTGCCATGATACGCCTGCTCAAACCCCTGGAGTATTACGAGAAAAAGTACGGAACATGGATGTACGGTCTCAACAAGCTCTATCTGTTGATGGAGAAACAGCATAACCGGGGGCAGGAAGGGGCAGGACTGGCATGCGTGAAGCTGGAAGCAAATCCGGGTGAGGAATATATGTTTCGCGAACGCGCGTTAGGTTCCGGTGCCATCACCGAAATCTTCGAAGTTGTACAGAATAATTTCAAGGACCTCACTCCCGAACAGTTGCATGATGCGGCTTATGCCAAACGTACTTTGCCTTTTGCGGGTGAAGTATATATGGGGCATCTGCGTTATTCTACCACCGGAAAATCCGGAATCTCGTACGTACATCCGTTTTTAAGAAGAAACAACTGGCGTGCCAAAAATCTGGCTCTCTGCGGAAACTTCAATATGACGAATGTAGACGAAATCTTTGCCCGCATCACCGCTATCGGTCAGCATCCCCGCAAGTATGCCGATACCTATATCATGTTGGAACAAGTGGGACACCGCCTTGACCGTGAAGTGGAACGCCTCTTCAACCTTGCCGAAGCCGAAGGACTGACAGGGATGGGAGTCACCCATTATATAGAAGATCATATCGAACTGGCCAACGTATTGCGTACTTCCAGCCGTGAGTGGGATGGGGGATATGTGATCTGCGGCCTCACCGGAAGCGGCGAATCTTTTGCTATCCGTGATCCGTGGGGTATCCGTCCGGCTTTCTGGTATCAGGATGATGAAATAGCCGTACTGGCTTCCGAACGTCCGGTGATTCAGACAGCTCTGAATGTTCCCGTCGAAGAAATCAAGGAATTGCAACCCGGACAGGCGTTGCTGATCAGCAAAGAAGGCAGACTGCGGACTTCACAAATCAACAAGCCCCGCGAGCGGCACGCCTGTTCGTTCGAACGTATCTACTTCTCCCGTGGCAGCGATGTAGATATCTATAAGGAGCGGAAACTTCTGGGAGAAAAACTGGTTCCAAATATTCTGAAAGCCATTAATAACGACCTGGATCATACTGTATTTTCCTTTATCCCGAATACGGCCGAAGTTGCCTTCTACGGAATGCTGCAAGGGCTGGATGACTATCTGAATGAAGAAAAGGTACGGCAGATTGCGGCTTTGGGGCATCATCCCAATATGGAAGAGTTGGAGGTCATTCTTTCCCGCCGTATCCGCAGTGAAAAAGTTGCCATCAAAGATATTAAGCTCCGTACATTCATTGCCGAAGGAAACAGCCGGAATGACCTGGCTGCCCACGTATATGATATCACGTACGGAAGTCTGGTTTCCGGTGTCGACAATCTCGTGATTATCGATGATAGCATTGTGCGCGGTACTACCTTGAAGCAAAGTATCATTGGTATCCTCGACCGTCTTGGTCCGAAGAAGATCGTGATTGTATCTTCTTCTCCACAAGTCCGTTATCCGGACTATTACGGCATCGATATGGCGAAGATGAGCGAATTTATCGCTTTCAAAGCAGCCATCGAACTCCTGAAAGAGCGGGATATGAAGGATGTGATTGCCGCCGCCTACCGGAAATCGAAAGAGCAGGTAGGATTGCCGAAAGAACAAATGGTGAATTACGTGAAAGATATCTATGCACCGTTCACCGATGAAGAAATATCTGCCAAGATGGTAGAACTCCTGACACCGAAGGGAACGAAAGCGAAAGTGGAAATCGTCTACCAACCGCTGGAAGGACTCCATGAAGCCTGTCCGAACCATCAGGGAGACTGGTACTTCAGTGGAGACTATCCCACACCGGGTGGTGTGAAAATGGTGAATCAGGCATTCATCAACTACATTGAGCAGATGTATCAATTCTAACAACCATACAACGATTCAAAAATAAGAATGAGAAATGTGACATTAATCCTTGACGACGGGAGCCGGTTTTCCGGTAAGTCGTTTGGCTACGAGAAGCCGGTGGCAGGCGAAGTAGTTTTCAACACCGCCATGACCGGATATCCGGAGAGCCTCACTGACCCTTCCTACGCCGGACAGTTGATGACTCTTACCTATCCTTTGGTGGGTAACTACGGAGTTCCTCCTTTTACTATCGAACCCAACGGACTCGCCACTTTCATGGAAAGCGAAAAGATTCATGCCGAAGCGATCATCGTAAGTGACTACTCTTGTGAGTACAGCCACTGGAACGCAGTGGAAAGCCTCGGCGACTGGCTGAAACGTGAGAAAGTACCGGGCATCACAGGCATCGATACGCGTGAACTGACCAAAATACTTCGTGAACACGGAGTCATGATGGGACGCATTGTCTTCGACAATGAAATTGACAATGGACAATTGACAATTGACAATTACGCTGCCGTTAATTACGTAGACCGTGTTTCCTGCAAAGAAATAATCTCCTATCTTCCCGATGGAACATCCCGTTCTTTTCCATTAACCATGCCCGTCGCGCAGCTTAATTGTCAATTAAAGAAGGTTGTTTTGGTGGATTGCGGTGTAAAGACCAATATTATCCGTTGCTTGTTGAAGCGTGGTGTAGAAGTGATCCGTGTACCTTGGGATTATGATTTTAACGGACTTGAATTTGACGGGCTGTTTATCTCCAATGGACCGGGTGACCCGGATACCTGCGACGCAGCTGTACAGAATATCCGCAAGGCGATGGCGAACGAAAAACTTCCTATCTTTGGAATCTGCATGGGCAACCAGTTGCTCTCGAAAGCCGGAGGGGCAAAGATTTACAAACTTAAATATGGACACCGTAGCCACAATCAGCCGGTACGTATGGTAGGTACGGAACGCTGTTTTATAACTTCGCAGAATCATGGTTATGCGGTAGACAATAATACGCTGGGATCGGATTGGGAACCGCTGTTTATCAATATGAATGATGGTTCTAACGAAGGAATCAAACACAAGAAGAATCCTTGGTTCTCTGCACAGTTCCATCCGGAAGCTGCAAGTGGTCCTACGGATACAGCATTCCTGTTCGACGAATTTGTAAACCTGCTTAAATAACCGACCATCATGAAAGAAAATATAAAGAAAGTATTGCTGCTGGGTTCCGGTGCCTTGAAAATCGGTGAAGCCGGTGAGTTTGACTATTCCGGTTCGCAGGCACTCAAAGCCTTGAAAGAAGAAGGGATTGAAACCATTCTTATCAACCCGAATATTGCTACCGTACAGACATCCGAAGGAGTGGCAGATCAAATCTACTACCTTCCGGTCACTCCGTATTTTGTAGAGAAAGTAATTCAGAAGGAAAAGCCGGAAGGCATTATGCTAGCATTCGGCGGACAGACTGCGCTGAATTGTGGAGTTGCTTTATATAAAGAAGGAATCCTTGAAAAGTATAATGTAAAAGTACTCGGTACTCCCGTACAAGCCATTATGGACACGGAAGACCGTGAACTTTTTGTACAGAAACTGAACGAAATCAATGTCAAGACCATTAAAAGTGAAGCCGTAGAAAATGCGGAAGATGCCCGTCGTGCAGCGAAGGAACTGGGATATCCGGTCATTGTCCGTGCGGCTTATGCGTTGGGTGGTCTGGGCTCCGGTTTCTGTGACAATGAAGAACAACTGGATGTATTGGTAGAAAAAGCCTTTTCTTTCTCTCCGCAAGTGTTGGTAGAAAAATCACTTCGTGGGTGGAAAGAAGTAGAATACGAAGTCGTCCGCGACCGTTTCGACAACTGTATTACAGTTTGTAATATGGAGAACTTTGACCCGCTGGGTATTCATACCGGTGAGTCTATCGTTATTGCTCCGTCTCAGACACTGACCAACAGTGAATATCATAAACTCCGTGAACTGGCTATCCGTATCATCCGCCATATCGGTATTGTCGGCGAATGTAATGTACAGTATGCTTTCGACCCCGAATCGGAAGATTATCGCGTCATCGAAGTAAATGCCCGTCTTTCCCGTTCCTCGGCCCTGGCTTCTAAGGCAACCGGATATCCGTTGGCATTCGTGGCCGCCAAACTGGGACTCGGCTACGGACTCTTCGACTTGAAGAACTCGGTGACAAAGACCACTTCTGCTTTCTTCGAACCGGCTTTGGACTATGTGGTATGTAAGATTCCACGTTGGGACTTGGGCAAATTCCATGGTGTAGACAAGGAACTGGGGTCTTCCATGAAGTCGGTAGGTGAAGTGATGGCAATCGGACGTACTTTCGAAGAAGCCATTCAGAAGGGACTCCGTATGATCGGACAAGGAATGCACGGATTCGTGGAAAACAAAGAACTTGTAATCCCCGATATCGACCAAGCACTGCGCGAACCGACCGATAAACGTATTTTTGTGATCTCAAAAGCTTTCCGTGCAGGATACACCATCGATCAGGTACATGAACTGACGAAGATTGACAAATGGTTCCTTCAGAAGTTGATGAATATCATGCAAACCTCCAAGGAGCTTCGGCAATTGACAATTGAAAATGGACAATTGACAATGAAGAAAGAAGTTCTTGCAACCAATCATCCGCAAGGTAATTGTCAATTGTCATTTGTCAATTGTCAATTGAGAAAAGCGAAGCAACAGGGCTTCTCCGATTTCCAGATTGCCCGTGCCATCGGTTATGAAGGTGATATGGAAGATGGAAGCCTGTATGTCCGCAAGTATCGTAAGGCTGCCGGTATCCTTCCGGTGGTAAAACAGATCGATACACTGGCTGCCGAATATCCGGCGCAGACCAACTATCTGTATCTGACCTATAGCGGAGTGGCAAACGATGTACATTATCTGGGTGACCATAAATCCATCGTCGTATTGGGTTCCGGTGCCTACCGTATCGGTTCCTCTGTAGAGTTTGACTGGTGCGGTGTGCAGGCTCTGAATACCATTCGTAAGGAAGGATGGCGCAGTGTTATGATCAATTATAATCCGGAGACGGTATCTACAGACTATGATATGTGCGACCGTCTCTACTTTGACGAACTGACATTCGAAAGGGTAATGGATATTCTTGAACTGGAAAATCCGCACGGTGTCATCGTATCTACCGGTGGCCAGATTCCGAATAACCTTGCCTTGCGTCTGGATGCCCAGAACATTCACATACTGGGAACAAGTGCTCAGAGCATCGACAATGCCGAAGACCGTGAAAAGTTCTCTGCAATGCTCGACCGTATTGGCGTGGATCAACCACGCTGGCGTGAGTTGACATCGCTGGAAGATATTAACGAGTTTGTCGATGAAGTAGGTTTCCCGGTTCTTGTCCGTCCGTCTTATGTGCTTTCGGGTGCTGCGATGAATGTCTGCTCCAATCAGGAAGAACTTGAACGCTTCCTGAAACTGGCTGCCAATGTATCAAAGAAACATCCGGTGGTAGTAAGCCAGTTTATCGAACATGCGAAGGAGGTGGAAATGGATGCCGTGGCGCAGAATGGCGAAATCATAGCCTATGCAATCAGCGAACATATTGAGTTTGCCGGTGTACACTCCGGTGATGCCACTATTCAGTTTCCTCCGCAGAAGTTGTATGTGGAAACTGTCCGTCGCATCAAACGCATCAGCCGTGAGATTGCCAAGGCACTGAATATTTCCGGTCCGTTCAACATCCAATACCTTGCAAAAGATAATGATATCAAGGTGATCGAATGTAATCTGCGTGCCAGCCGTTCTTTCCCGTTTGTCAGCAAAGTGCTGAAGATAAACTTCATTGAGCTGGCAACCAAAGTGATGCTGGGTCTTCCTGTGGAGAAACCGGAAAAGAATCTCTTTGAACTGGATTATGTGGGAATTAAGGCTTCGCAGTTCTCTTTCAACCGCTTGCAAAAAGCTGACCCTGTATTGGGAGTGGATATGGCTTCTACAGGTGAGGTCGGCTGTATCGGAAGTGACACTTCCTGTGCCGTACTGAAAGCCATGCTGTCTGTCGGCTACCGTATTCCTAAAAAGAACATCCTGCTTTCTACGGGTACAATGAAACAGAAGGCTGATATGATGGATGCGGCACGTATGTTGGTGAATAAGGGGTATAAACTCTTTGCAACCGGCGGTACTCATAAAACCTTTGCTGAGAACGGCATTGAAAGTACGCTTGTCTACTGGCCGAGTGAAGAGGGGCATCCGCAGGCATTGGAAATGCTTCATAATAAGGAAATTGACATGGTAGTCAATATCCCGAAGAACCTGACTGCCGGAGAACTGGATAATGGATATAAAATCCGTCGCGCGGCTATCGACCTGAACGTACCGTTGATAACGAACGCCCGTCTGGCAAGTGCATTTATCAATGCTTTCTGTACGATGACCGTTGATGATATTGCCATCAAGAGCTGGGAAGAGTATAAGTAAGATATAATAAGTTGTTATATAATAAGTTGGAAAAGTCGTTCCCGTGTATTCGGGGGCGGCTTTTTCTTATGAATGTCTGTTTTTGAAATGGTGTCACCATAAGCATGAGATGGTGTCACTATAGGCATGGCATAGTGTCACTATCCTGTCCGTATGCTTACACTATCTTTCCTGCATAGTGTCACTATTTTTTTTAATGTCTATAAAGTTGCATGATTGGACAAATTGGTGTAAATTGCGCAATTATTTCACAAATATTCTAAAACAGGGGAGTAATATGAGCATGGATAATCATATCGTAATTATGGCTGGTGGCATCGGTAGTCGTTTTTGGCCGATGAGTACACCGGAATGTCCCAAACAATTTATTGATGTAATGGGATGCGGGCGTACGTTGATTCAACTGACTGCTGATCGTTTTGATGGCGTCTGTCCACGGGAAAATGTGTGGGTGGTAACGTCCGAGAAATATATTGATATCGTCCGGGAGCAATTGCCGGAGATTCCTGAAAGTAATATCCTTGCAGAACCTTGTGCACGAAACACTGCTCCCTGCATCGCCTATGCTTGCTGGAAAATCAAGAAAAAACATCCGAACGCCAATGTGGTGGTGACTCCGTCGGATGCATTGGTTATCGATACGGGAGAATTTCGCCGGGTAGTAGAGAAAGCACTTCGTTTTACAGACAACAGCAGTGCTATCGTAACGCTGGGTATCAGACCGACTCGTCCGGAAACCGGATATGGATACATTGCTGCCGGAGATCATATCATGACTGATAAGGAGATTTTTACGGTAGATGCATTCAAGGAAAAGCCGGACAGGGAAACCGCTGACAGATATCTTGCCGAGGGTAACTATTTCTGGAATGCGGGAATTTTTGTATGGAATGTGCGTACTATCACTTCCGTGATGCGTGTATATGCTCCGGTCATAGCGCAAATCTTTGATCGTATTTTCCCCGATTTCTATACGGAGAAGGAAAACGAAACGATTAAAAAGCTATTTCCTACCTGCGAAGCTATTTCCATAGACTATGCCGTAATGGAAAAAGCACAGGAAATATATGTTCTTCCGGCTTCTTTCGGTTGGTCGGACCTGGGAACATGGGGAGCGCTCCGCGGACTGTTGCCACAAGATAAATCCGGAAATGCTACAGTAGGTCCCGATGTCCGTTTGTACGAAAGCAAGAATTGCATCGTACATACCAGTGAAGAGAAACGGGTAGTTATTCAGGGACTGGATGGATATATTGTTGCCGAGAAAGATAATACACTGCTGATTTGCAAACTGGATGAAGAACAGCGGATAAAGGAATTTTCAAAGTAATCCTTAATTCTTCTGATATTCCTGAGGCGTCATTCCGGTCATTCGTTTGAAAAACTTGCTGAAGAAAGACGGATTGGGAAAGTTTAAGTCATCCGATATCTGATAAACAAGGCGGTTGCTATGTTTTAGCAATACTTTAGCCTCTAGTATAATGGACTGGTTTATCCAGTCCATTACTGTTTGTTGGCTGGTTTGCCGGATCACAGTGTTCAGATAGCGTGGAGTGAGACAAAGTTTATCCGCATAAAAACTGACGTTCCGTTCTGTCTTGCTATAGGTGTTGACCAAAGAAATAAAACGCTGGAATATGTCGTTCTGATGGGTTAATGGACTGGGCTCAGCCTGTCCTTTGCCTTTAGCTATATATTCTATATTATATAGCAGCCCTGCCAGCAGGTGCTGGATGACCTCTTTCCTGAATACTGGTTCTTGCAGTACATTCCACATGACCGTCACAAAATTCTCTATTTGCACTTGCTCTTCGGCAGTCAGTGGGAGCAGAAGATTTTTCTTTCGTTGGAGGAAATGGGTGAAGAATTCCTCCTTTCCGGATATGGGCAGAAAATTCTGGTCTACTGCCATCATGTGAGCATCAAAGTCCTGAGATGCTTCTATGATTTGTATGATGGAGTTTGGAGCTACGAGCGATATATAGTTGGGGCGGAAAGTATATTCGATCAGATTGATTAAAACGCGTGCCGATCCATTGGTAATAATGGCGATACGTCCTTCCTGCAGTCGGTAAGGTTGTCCGATTTTGAAAAGAACCGTTTCCATTTTAGAGAAGCTCGTCACAAATCCGAATTCGTTATTGATGAAGCGAAATTCGTTGTGGCGCACTATATTTATATCCTTCAACAATTGAAGGCCTAATTCCATGGGCTCTTTCTGTTCCATTTCCTCTGTTCTTTTCCGGCAAAGATAAGAAATAGCCTTTAAATCTTCCCTTTTTTTAGGATAAATCGAACTATTGGGACATATTTTCCAACTATCAGAATGTGAAGCTATTGCTTAAACATCTATCTTTGTCTATCTTTAAATTCATAGAAAATATGCGTATGAAAAGAATCTTTTTTAGTCTTTCGCTCTTACTGTTTATGACCGGAATGTATGGGCAGACCGGACGTATAACATTAGAAGAATGTCAGCAGAAAACGCAGGATAACTATCCGTTGGTGCGCCAATATGATTTGGTAGAGAAGACGAAAGAATATAATCTTGAAAATGCGGCGAGGGGATACTTGCCTCAGTTTGCCCTTTCGGCAAAGGCGTCTTATCAAAGTGATGTGACGGAGTTACCCATTGCCATTCCCGGTGTGGATATCAAAGGGATGGCCAAAGACCAGTATCAGGTGATGCTGGAGTTACAGCAACAGATATGGGATGGCGGAGGAATCCGGATGCAAAGGAAGCAGGCTACGGCGGAGGCGGAGATTGACAGGGAAAAGTTGAACGTTGATATGTACGCGTTGAATGGCCGTGTGAATGATCTGTATTTCGGAATCCTGATGTTGGATGAGCAGTTGGCTCAGAATGCCTTGCTGCAAGATGAACTGGGACGGAACTTCCGTCAGATTACGGCTTATGTGGAAAATGGAATAGCCAATCAGGCCGATCTGGATGCTGTGAAAGTGGAGCAATTGAATACCCGTCAGAAGAGAGTGGAACTGACTTCTTCCCGTATGGCCTATTTGAAGATGCTTTCGTTATTGATGGGAGAGGTACTCTCGCCGGAGACAGTATTGGAGAAACCTGTTCCTCAAAACGAACTGTCGGCTGTCAGTGAGATTCGCCGGCCGGAACTGTCGTGGTTTGACGCACAGGGAACCGGATTGCAGGTACAGGAGAAAGCCTTGAATGTGCGCCATCTTCCTCATTTTGGATTGTTTGTGCAGGGAGCTTACGGTAACCCGGGATTGAATATGCTGAAGAATGAATTTTCTCCTTATTATATTGCAGGTGTCCGGCTTTCATGGAATTTTGGGAGTCTGTATACACTGAAGAACGACCGTCGGGTGATTGAAAATAAACGGAAGCAACTGGACAGCAATCGGGATGTGTTTCTTTTTAATACAAGACTGGAAATGACGCAGCAGGATCAGTCTGTCCGTTCGTTGGAAAAGCAGATGCAGGATGATGATGAAATTATCCGGTTGCGTACGAATATTCGTCGGGCTGCGGAAGCCAAAGTAGCGAATGGTACGTTGACAGTAACAGAGATGCTCAGAGAACTGACGAATGAAAGTCTTGCCCGCCAGGCGAAGGCAATGCATGAGATTCAACGGTTGATGGGTATCTATCAATTGAAATATACTACTAATCATTAATAAAAATCTTTCGGATATGAAACGAATGACAAAAATAGGAATATACGGGATGGCAGTATGGATGCTTTCTGCCTGTGGGAACGGAACGCCCGATTATGATGCAACAGGAACCTTTGAGGCTACAGAAGTGATTGTTTCCGCCGAAGCGGCAGGAAAACTGCTGCAACTGGAAGTGGAAGAAGGAACGAGATTGAAAGCCGGCGAAGAAGTCGGCCTGGTAGATACCGTCCAGTTATATTTGAAAAAGTTGCAACTGGAAGCAAGTATGAAATCGGTGGAAAGCCAGCGTCCCGATCTGGCCAAACAGATAGCTGCTACCAAACAGCAAATTACTACAGCGCAAAGGGAAAAGAAGCGGGTAGAGAACCTGCTTGCTGCCGGAGCTGCCAATCAGAAACAACTGGATGACTGGGATGCACAGGTAACCTTGCTTCAGCGGCAGTTGATTGCTCAGGAATCTTCGTTGATGAAGAGTACGAACAGTCTGACGGAACAGGGAAATTCGGTCGGTATACAAGTGGCACAGGTGGAAGATCAGTTGAGCAAGTGCCATATTCAGTCGCCTATTGAAGGTACGGTGCTGGCAAAATATGCAGAAGCGGGAGAACTGGCATCCGTTGGCAAACCGCTGTTTAAAGTGGGTGAGGTAGACCGGATGTATTTGCGGGCTTATATTACTTCAGAGCAATTGTCCCAAGTGAAATTGGGGGATGAAGTGACTGTGTATTCCGATTATGGAAATTCGGAACAGAAAGCCTATCCCGGTGTGGTCACTTGGATTTCGGACCGTTCGGAGTTTACCCCCAAAACGATTCTGACTAAAAATGAACGTGCCAATCTGGTATACGCAGTGAAGATTGCCGTGAAAAATGACGGTTCGTTGAAGATTGGTATGTATGGAGGTGTGGTATGGAAAAAGGAAAATCCATAGTCGTTGTAAAGGAAGTCAGCAAGAACTACGGGAAAGTAGAGGCACTGAAAGAGGTTTCTTTTGCGGTAGAGCAGGGAGAAATCTTCGGGCTGATCGGTCCCGATGGGGCGGGGAAGAGTACCTTATTCCGCATCCTAACCACTTTGCTGCTGGCTGATAAAGGTACGGCAACTGTCAACGGACTGGATGTGGTGACGGATTACAAGCAGATTCGTACCAAAGTAGGATATATGCCCGGACGGTTCTCGCTTTATCAGGACCTTTCCGTAGAAGAGAATCTGGAATTTTTTGCTACGGTATTTCATACGTCGATACAGGAAAACTATGATTTGATTAAAGATATTTATCAGCAGATCGAGCCCTTCAAGAAGAGAAGGGCAGGTGCTTTGTCGGGAGGTATGAAGCAGAAGCTGGCATTGAGCTGTTCTCTGATTCATAAACCTGATGTTTTATTTCTGGATGAACCGACTACGGGTGTAGACCCTGTGTCGCGAAAAGAATTTTGGCAGATGCTCCGTAATTTGAGAAAACAGGGGATTACGATCATTGTTTCCACTCCTATTATGGATGAGGCTCGTCAATGCGACCGGATTGCTTTTATTAATCACGGGCAGGTGCACGGAATCGATACGCCCGAACGGATTCTTCAGAAGTTTGCTTCCATTCTTTGTCCGCCACCCTTGGAACGGGAGGAGGCGCAACAGATGGCAGCTCCTGTTATTGAGGTGGAGCAGCTGACCAAATCCTTCGGACATTTTACGGCAGTCGATCATATCTCTTTTCAAGTGCAGCGGGGAGAAATTTTCGGTTTTCTTGGAGCCAATGGAGCAGGTAAGACGACTGCGATGCGTATGCTTTGCGGATTGAGCCGTCCGACTGCGGGAGTAGGAAAGGTGGCCGGCTATGACATCTTCCGGGAAGCCGAACAAGTCAAAAAGCATATCGGATATATGAGTCAGAAATTCTCTTTGTATGAGGATCTTAAAGTCTGGGAGAATATCCGTCTCTTTGCCGGAATTTATGGGATGAAGGAGATGGAGATTGAAGAAAAGACAGATGAATTGTTAGAACGCCTGGGATTTGCAGACGAACGGGATACGTTAGTGAAAAGCCTTCCCTTGGGTTGGAAACAGAAACTGGCCTTTTCTGTCTCTATCTTCCATGAGCCGAAAATAGTCTTCCTTGATGAACCGACCGGAGGAGTCGATCCTGCTACTCGCAGGCAGTTCTGGGAGCTGATTTATCAAGCTGCTGATCGGGGAATCACTGTATTTGTTACCACGCACTATATGGATGAAGCGGAATATTGCAACCGGATATCGATTATGGTAGACGGACAGATCAAGGCGCTGGATACGCCGGCCCGGCTGAAAGAACAGTTTGGTGTGGAGACGATGGATGATGTGTTTCAACAACTTGCCCGTCATGCGGTGCGTAAAGCAGATTGATTATGAAACAATTTATTGCTTTCGTAAAGAAAGAATTTTATCATATTTTCCGGGACCGGCGTACTATGCTGATTCTGTTGGGAATGCCGGTCGTAGAAATTATTCTGTTTGGATTTGCTATCAGTACAGAGGTAAAGAATGTCCGGATAGCAGTTCTTGATCCTTCGAATGATGTGGTGACAAGGAAAATTATAGACCGGCTGGATGCGAGTGAATATTTCACGGTTACCACCCGTTTTCATTCTCCACAGGAGATGGAAACTGCATTCCGGAAAAATAAGATCGATATGGCGATTGTATTTGGAGAGCGTTTTGCCGACGGACTTTATACGGGAGATGCCCGTGTGCAGCTGATAGTCGATGCAACCGATCCCAATATGTCTACCTCGCAGAGTAATTATGCAGCCAGCATTGTTTCTTCGGCAGGGCAGGAGATGTTGCCTCCCAATGTGTCCGTTTCGCGTTTGACTCCGGATGTCAAATTGCTGTATAATCCGCAGATGAAGAGTGCCTACAACTTTGTGCCCGGAGTCATGGGACTGATTTTAATGTTGATTTGCGCGATGATGACCTCTATTTCCATTGTTCGTGAAAAAGAGACGGGCACGATGGAAGTATTGCTGGTATCTCCGGTGAAACCATTATTCATTGTGCTGGCAAAGGCAGTACCTTACTTTGTTTTATCGTTTGTCAATCTGACAACCATTTTGCTGCTTTCAGTCTTTGTGCTGGATGTGCCGGTAGTAGGGAGTTTGTTCTGGCTGGTGATGGTGTCTTTGCTCTTTATTTTCGTGTCGCTGGCTTTGGGTTTGCTGATTTCCTCTGTGACAAGTACACAGGTGGCAGCCATGCTGGCCTCCGGAATGATATTGATGATGCCCACCATGGTTTTGTCCGGAATGATTTTTCCGGTAGAAAGTATGCCGGTGATTCTCCGGGTTATATCGGACATTATTCCGGCCCGCTGGTATATTCAGGCTGTACGCAAACTGATGATTGAGGGAGTGCCGGTTGTGCTGGTACTTAAAGAGATTGGTATTTTGTTGCTGATGGCAGTAGTGCTTATTACCATCAGTATCAAGAAATTTAAATATCGATTGGAATAAAGGAATTTATTATGATAAAATTTCTGATAGAAAAAGAGTTTAAACAGTTGCTTCGCAATTCGTTCCTGCCGAGATTGATTCTTATCTTTCCCTGTATGATCATGTTGCTGATGCCATGGGCTGTGAATATGGAAATAAAGAATATCCAGCTGAATATTGTAGACAACGATCATTCGGTGATTTCTCAGCGGCTGGTGAATAAGATTGCGGCTTCTACCTATTTCCGTCTGACGGAAGTGCCGGCATCTTATGAGGATGGATTACGGAATATTGAACTGGGAACAGCGGATATTATTATGGAGATCCCCAGGTACCTGGAGCGGGACTGGATGAACAAAGGAGAAGCCCATATACTGATTGCAGCCAATTCGGTAAATGGGACGAAAGGAGGGCTAGGCAGTTCTTATCTGGGCACTATTATTAATGACTATGCAGCCGAGTTACGTGCGGAATATCCTGATGCTGTATCTGCATCGGTCGCTGTTCCTTCCATTCGTATCGATACGCAGGGATTATTTAACCCGAATCTGAATTATAAACTTTATATGATTCCTGCTTTGATGGGAATGTTACTGACTCTGATATGCGGCTTTTTACCAGCTTTGAATATCGTTAGTGAGAAAGAGGTTGGAACAATCGAACAGATCAATGTGACTCCTGTACCGAAATTTACTTTTATTCTGGCTAAACTTTTACCTTACTGGATTACAGGTTTTATCGTATTGACTTTGTGTTTTCTGTTGGCTTGGTTACTTTATGGTATAACCCCTGTAGGACATTTCATCGTAATCTATTTCTTGGCGATTTTGTTTGTGTTTGTTATGTCCGGCTTCGGGCTCGTTATATCCAATTATTCGGCAACTATGCAGCAGTCTATGTTTGTAATGTTCTTTTTTATGCTGATTCTGATGTTGATGAGCGGATTATTCACTCCGGTGAGCAGTATGCCTGAATGGGCACAGGTGATCACTTATTTCAATCCTTTGAAGTACTTTATGGAAGGAATGCGCATGGTATATCTCAAAGGAAGTAGCTTGTTGGAGCTGCTGCCTGAAATAGGAGTGTTACTTCTTTTTGCACTGGGTTTCAATACCTGGGCAGTGATCAGTTATCGGAAAAATCAATAATTGGGAATCGGATTATATAGAAAATTTAAATGAAAAGATGGTTATTGACTTGCTTGATTGTATGTCAGCTATTATCAGAAAAGTAAGGTAGCTTCTCCGTTCCAACATTCAATGAATGACGGATTATACTACCTTATTTATCGATTCTTTAGCGGTCTACTTGACGCTGCTGTTCAGCGTTGTATCGGTCGCCGATGACAGGAATAGTGGCAACGGCATTTTCCAGCTTTTTCCACTCTTCGTTCGGAATATCAAAGTCGAGCGTGCGCAGGTTTTCTTCCAGATGCGATAGTTTTGTCGTTCCGGGAATCGGCACGATCCACGGTGCCTTTTGGAGCAGCCAGCCAAGAGCTACTTGTGCCGAAGTCATCCCACGAGTACGGCCGAAATCTTGTAGTACGTTCACGATACGGGTATTTGCACGTATCGCTTCCGGCCGGAAGCGCGGCAAAGTCTGGCGGTTGTCATTGTTTACATCGAAAACAGTGTATTCGTTGATGCACCCGCCTAAGAAGCCTCTATTGATCGGACTGTATGGAACGAATCCGATACCCAGGTCACGGCATACATCAAGCACTCCGTTTTCTTCCACAAGACGGTGCATCAGGTGGTATTCGCTCTGAATAGCAGTCAGCGGGCAAATGGCGTGGGCTTTACGAATGCTCTCTGCACTGACTTCGCACATGCCCCAATGTTGTACCTTACCTTCTTTCATCAAGTCGGCAATGGTTGCTGCCACCTCTTCGGATGGGGTATTCGGGTCGGCACGGTGTTGGTAGAACATCGGCAACGAATCGAGCCGCAGGCGACGGAGCGATTCCTCGCAATAGCGACGAATGGTTTCCGGGCGGCTGTCCTGGCGGCCGGTTCCTTTGCCATCAATCACTTCATGTCCGAACTTGGTCGTTACGTTGATACGTCCCTTGAATTCGGACAGTGCTTCTCCTGCCAAATTCTCGTTGGTCAGCGGTCCATAGATGATGGCCGTGTCGAAGAGTGTTACACCACGATCCACCGCTTCGTGCAACAGTCGGATGCACTGCTTCTTATCCGGATGCTGGCTGCGGTTGTAGGTCATACCCATCACGCCGAAACCGAGTGCCGAAACTTCGAATGCTGCCTTTCCCATACCCAATATACGATGCCCATTGATACGTGCTGTATCGGTATTGCTGTCTGTTATCGCAGCTTGTTTATTTTCCGCTGCAAATACTTCACTCAAGCCTGAAGGCATGGTCAATGCCGCACCTGCCAACGCCGCTCTTTTTAGAAATCCGCGACGGCTGATTCCTTCCTTGTTTTCTTTTTTCATAGTGCTTTTTATTTATTTAATGACTTAATTATTCTTGCCGGATTACCTGCAACGACGGTCATAGGCGGTACGTCTTTGGTTACGACACTATTTGCTCCGATGATAGCACCGTATCCGATTCTGACACCGGGGAGGATCGTGGCATTGATACCGATCCAAACCTTATCCTCGATGACAACGGGCTGACCGTAAGTCGCACTGCGGTTTTCCGGATTGGGATCATGGTTAATGGTAATGATATTCACTTTCGGACCGACCAGCACATTTTCGCCAAGCGTAATACCGCCGCGTCCGAAAAACGTACAGCATTGTTGGATAAAGCAGCCTTTGCCTATCTTGATGTGTTTGCCGTAATCCACGTAGAACGGAGGCAGTAAAGTAACGGATCCATCCACGTTCTGTCCGATGATTTCTCCCAGAATCCGACGAACTTCATCCGGTGTATGATAACCGTCGTTAAGTTTGGCCGCAGTCTTCATCGTATCCCAAATGGTATTTATCAACTCGTCGTATCCCGGATCTGACGGAGATACCATTTCTCCATTCAAATCTCTTTCAAAAATGTCATTCATATTGATTCATTGTTTAATGTTCTGATGCAAAGGTAAAAAGAGAGCCTCGCAATGACTTTGTTGCGAGGCTCAAATTGTTTTGTTCTGAAGGTCATTTTACCATGACGGGGCGACACCGTATGACTTCTTGTATATTTTGGAGAAGTGCGATAGATTCTTGAAACCTACATCGAAACAGGCTTCCGTCACTTTCTTCTTTCCCGATTTTATCAAATCATGTGCAGCTTCCAGACGGCGTTTGATAATCCATTTTTGCGGAGTCAGGTCACTAACCTTTGCGAAATCCCGTTTGAAGGTAGCCAGACTACGTCCCGTATAGCTTGCTATCTCATCCATCGAAAGGTCACACATATAGTTCTCGTTCAGATAGTCAAGAATATCTATCTTCCACGGTTCCACGAAATCGAACAGCGAGGCATAGAGGTTTTGGTCCGTGTTAAGCAATACATAGACACCTTCTGTCATTTTCAGTTTCAGTACGTCCTCGGACGGCTTTTCGCCTGCATCGAAATAGGGAATGAGCGATTCGAACAGTGATCGAATGTTCGGTCTGTTACTTGGCAACACGCGCAGGCTGACTTTCTCTCGTTTTGAATCGGTTGGTATTTGCTGCCGATTTAGGGTCTGATAAAACTCTCTGAGAAAAGCTCTTGAAAATTTTAATACGACCGAACGATAGGGTTTCCCATCCCCGACCTTTTTTTGCAACCACATCCGGTTGTCGCGTCGCATAAAGGCACACTCTCCCGGATGCAAAACGGTTTTTTTACCGCGTTCCTCAATTTCTAATTCGCCGGAACATAAATAAATAAGCGTATGTTCCTTATTTTCATGAGCACATCCTCGGTCATCGGTAAAATAACTCGCTATGAATATGTTCGAGCAATCGAATACATCTAATTTTTCCATATTGTCAGCCTTTAATTTTTGCAAAGGTAGCAAGTAGAATTTGTTTTTTGTTTGTTGAGCAGCTCATTTTTACTTGAGTTATTTGATAGCGTGAGAAATATAGTGCATCAAAGCACATTAACAGTTTTTTTGAAGGGACATAGCTTCCTCCCAGTAGAGAAAAAAACACCGGAACCCCGACCAAATATATGGTTTGAGTTCTGGTGTAATCTTTTAGGCTATTACTCTATCCGACAACTTTCTCTGTAAATACAGATTGTACAAAAATCCCTCAAAAAGAGCACTTAAATTCAATTTCTAGTGCTACATTTGCCAGATAAGTTTTTTTAGTATTAACCTCGTCCATGTACCTCTATGGTATAATTTAGAGGTTCTACCAAAATCCATCCTTTGATTAATGGGGTGTTATCAAGAAATAAGGTAATTTCAAGTCTTCAAGACACACCCTCGTTTTTTATTGTCTTTTCACCCCCCTTGGGGTGAAATGTGGTTACTGTGTTATTTTACTTCGATTTGTTTTTCGGCTTTCTTCACTTCTTCTTCAGAAATCTTAGGAAGTTTGACGCTCAAAACTCCGTTTTCTACTGCGGCAGAAATTTTTTCTTTATCTACATTATCCGGCAGAATCATGGTCTGCTGAAACTTAGAATAAGAGAATTCGCGACGTAGATAGCGACCTTCTTTCTTCTCTTCTTTGTTTTCAGTCTTCTTCTCCATAGAGATAACGAGGTTGTTGTCTTCATCAATGCGAACATTGAAGTCCTCTTTTGTCATTCCCGGAGCAGCCAGTTCAACTTTGTATTCTTTTTCTGTTTCAAAAACATTGATTGCAGGTGCAGTTGCATTTGCTTTTACCATCCAATCGTTATCAAAGAAATCGTTAAAAATACTTGGTAACCAACTTTGAGTTCTTCTAACAGGCATCATAATCTTAGTCTCCTATCTTTTTAGTTAAACATTCGGTTTATTCACTCTTGAATTTCGGTTCGCTGCTTTCCGCAGAGGGGAGCATTCCGACTCTTGCTGTCTGCTTTCGAACCGTCGTTCACTGCTATTAGCGCAAACCTTATGCCAAAGGAATTCTGAGACTAAAAATGTCTATTTGTCATTTTAATAATGTCAATTTTGCCTATTTAGTGACAAAATGTAGCCGTAGTGTCTTTATTTTATATAATATAGATATTAATTTGATAATCTATTTCTTATCAATGAGTTTGAATCTTAATCTTAAAGTTTGCCTTTCTTTATCGTAATCATGACTGATGATTTTGAAGATTCCTACTTCTGAGGTATTGGACACGTGTAACCCTATACAGGCACAGGCGTCATAATCTCCTATGCGTATAATACGAAGAGTCTCACTGGCGTCAGCAGGAAGTTTGCTCAGATCTACGATGTCTTTAGCCTGCTCATGAGTCATAAATTCAACAGTTACGGGCAGATTTTGACTGATAACTTCGTTTACCTTATCTTCTATCGCTTGTATCTCCGCATCTGTAGGACAAGCAGGAAGGATATAGTCACACTTGCTCTTTTTCCTTTCTATATGGGCATTTCTTGAGCGAGGGCAACCGAAAGTTTTTACCATAGTGGCATTTAGTAAATGCTCTGCTGTATGCATAGGAGGGTACTCCTGTTTGTTGTGATCGTTGAGTTGAGGTTGTTGTTCCATAATTATTTTAATAACTTTTTGTTTTTGATGTTTTCTTATTTGCTGGATGGCAGTTTGTACTTTTCTCCTAAGAAATGCGGCTGCTTGTCTATCGCTAAATCAAGAAACATCTTGACTCTTGCAAATAATTCTCTGATATTGGTTTTCAATCCTGCATAGGCATACTGATAACACAAAGTATGGCAATTATCAGTGTGATATAGAATAGCTTTTTTTTCATTTTCCGAATAATTCACTCATATAATCAAGGGAACGGCTAATGTCGAAATACATTTGATTTCCTTCATAGTACTGGCATTTATCAAACTCTATCAGATCACATTTATTGACTAGCGACTGACCTTTCATGTTCTCCATTTTGAATAACATATTCAGCAGTTGGTATTCGTCATTTACGCAGATAACCTTAAATGCTGTCTCTTCGCTTGTACCGTCACCTGTAAGCGCAATCATAGTAAGCAGGGCTGCGTATCTCTTTGAATAGTGTTTTATTTCCCGGATGTCTTTTTGAAGCAAACCGGCTATTCCGTACATATTATATAATAATTGGAGAGATACCGGATTCTTTTTTAGTAGTTCTTTGCCGATATTATAAGCGTCTTCATACTTTTCTTCTTTAATCAACTTCCGGAAATCCTGAAAATCATCCATACTTCCCTTATAAACTGGTGTGAATGAATATCCGTAATATAGCATGACATGATCTTGCCGGGTGAGTAAGGTATCATTCTCTTCAAAACGTTGCATGAGCTTTTGGAACTCTGTGTTGTGATTAGTCACATACTCTTTGATGGCCGGATAATCCACTTTTAATATTTCTTGTGCGGAACAATAAACCTGAAGGCTAAGTATGCTTATAAAGAAAAGGGTAATGAGCTTTTTCATGGTAGTGTTTTTTTAGGGTATTATGATTCACAAAAATACCATTCTTTTTTAGGAAACCAAGCGTATAGGCATAAAAAAAGGAGCAACGCCTTGCTCCAACCTTTGTTAACCTTAAATCTAATACTATGAAAAACACATTGCAAAGATACGGACTTCTGTGATATCTGCAAATTAACCAAGGGAAATCTTATGTTATATAACATAGATTAAGAATTTTCCCTTTCCGCTTAACGGATATTCGGTATTTGATCGTTCATATAAAGAGTTTTTTTATCTTTGCAACCAATTTGAATTACTAATCTTTATACTACGTATATGAAAAAGAAAAGACTGGGTCAATGGATGTTATTGGCCATCGTTTGTTTGAGTTTCTCAGTAGGAGAGACCTATGCACAGAAACATGAGTTCGCTAATTACAAGCGTTATGCGACAGAGAATGCAGCACTGGCACAACCTGTAAAGAAGGAAAAAAGAGTGGTCTTTATGGGCAATTCCATTACGGAAGGATGGGTGAGGACACATCCTGATTTCTTCAAAACAAATGGATATATCGGTCGTGGTATCAGTGGTCAGACGTCCTATCAGTTTTTACTTCGTTTTAGGGAAGATGTGATCAATCTTTCTCCGGCATTGGTTGTCATTAATGCAGGAACAAATGATGTAGCCGAAAATACAGGTGCTTATAATGAAGATTATACATTTGGAAATATTGCATCTATGGCAGAACTGGCGAAGGCAAATAAAATAAAAGTGATTCTGACTTCAGTATTGCCGGCTGCTGAATTTCCGTGGAGACGGGAGATTAAAGATGCTCCTCAAAAGATTCAGTCATTGAATGCCCGTATAGAAGCTTATGCCAAAGCTAATAAAATTCCGTTTGTGAATTATTATCAGCCAATGGTGGTGGGTGAGAACAAGGCCTTGAATCCTCAATATACGAAAGATGGAGTACATCCTACAGGAGAAGGATATGATATCATGGAAGCACTCATTAAACAGGCTATTGAAAAAGCGCTTTAGTGAATGAATGTATTATAGATAGAGTGTAGACATAAAAATGCCCCTTGAGATCTTTTTGAACTGCACCCCAAAAGTTAGACACAAAACTTTAGGAGTGCAGTTTTTTTATGA
>DXOL01000050.1:0-24450 GCA_019412825.1 Bacteroides thetaiotaomicron
TCTTCTGACCGCTGCAGGAAACTAAAACTCCCGCTGCAAGACAACAAGCTAATGGGTAAAATACTTTTTTCATATAATAATTTATTTTTTAATCTTTAATTTTCTCTTATCTGGGCATATTAGGCAAATTCCATCCTTCACGGTAGTTATGTTTCACCAGTTCGGCTGCAAATTGTTTCGCATTGATCGGATCTGTCCATGTCTTATTGAATGACGGGTGACCATCATGAATTGTAAATCCGTCCTTGATGCAGGTTCTGAGTGTTTCGTTATCACCGATATTGGTGAAACACATATTAGCGCCGTCCCATTCCAGTGTCTTGTTCAATCCTTGCAGACGGATAGCCAATACACCCATTACCACCATTTCATTCATCGGTCCCGATTCGGAGAAATCCGCTTTCGGCATTATACGGTTGGATTTGTCTTCCTTACAAGCGCGTACCCAGTCCATTTCATGAGAACACTTGACGCGACGGCATACTTTCGGTGCATTGGGCACACGGCCTGACAACAAGAAAGGTTGTTCTCCATAGCATCCGCAAATCAATGTATCTTTTGTTCCGTGGAAAATAGTCAGCCCACCACCAGGGCCCATCAGTTGTTTTCCTTCCGGGAAACCTTTCGGACGTTCCGGCATCATACCGCCGTCATACCAGTGTATCTCAACTTCCGGCAAGGCAACTTTCGGCATATTGTCCCGGGCGGGGAAAATCATCTTCACGTGCTGAGCTTGCGGAGCGCAGGCACTCAGTAATAAAGTAGAAGAACCTTCCACCTTAGTAGGATAACCCAGCTTCAGAGCTCTGAATGGCTGATGCAGAATATGACAAGCCATATCTCCCAGTGCGCCTGTACCATAATCCCACCATCCACGCCAGTTCCAGGGATGATAAACGTTGTTGTACGGGTTTAGCTTGGCAGGTCCGGTGAAAAGATCCCAGTTCAATGTGTTGGGGATGCGGTCTGCCTTTTCGGGTGCATTCAGTCCTTGCGGCCAGATAGGACGGTCGGTGGCACATTCCACTTTGGTTACTTCACCGATTTCTCCATTCCATATCCATTCGCAAACCAGGTCGGTACCTTCGCCCGATGCTCCCTGATTACCCATTTGAGTGACTACTCCGGTAGAGGCGGCGAGCTTGGTCAGCAAACGGGATTCGTAAACGGAATGAGTCAACGGTTTCTGGCAATACACGTGCTTGCCCATTGTCATGGCGTCTGCCGTGATGATGGCGTGGGTATGGTCGGCGGTAGCAATGATTACGCCGTCAATGGATTTGCCCATTTCATCGTACATCTTACGGTAATCCCAGTATTTCTTCGCATTCGGAAATTCATCGAATACGCCTTTGGCATATTTCCAGTCTACGTCACAAAGAGCCACGATGTTTTCGGTGCCCTTTACGTTGTTGATGTTGGCATGACCCATACCGCCGATACCTACGGCTGCAAGGTTCAGTTTGTCGGTTGGTGAAACGTGTCCGTGGCTCATACCTAAGATAGAGCTGGGAGCAATGGTGATTCCTGCTAAAGCAGCGGCTCCCGTTTTAAGAAATTTTCTTCTTGAAAAGTCTGACATGGTTTTATTTTTTAAGGATTAATAATTATTTCAGGATTATTATTGGGTAATAATCCATATCCATTCTTCATATTTCTTCTTCGTTCCCATATTTGCTCAAGTGTTTTCATCTCACCGATGGCAGGCAGATCATGCGTGCGGGCATCGTGCAAAAAGGTCCATGCATATTCCGATGCGATGGCTGAATCGCGTATGAGCGGCAGTTGGGGATTTCTGATTCCGGTCTCTATGGAGTCGGCGAATAAGTCGCACAGCACATCGATATTTTTTCCACCGAAGGGCTTCTCTATATGATGTGTCTGTGTTACTCCACGCAGATCGACGACAGCTGTCTTGAAATCATGCGTCATTCGCGCGATGCCTTTGGTACCGATGATATCCACGTATGAGTTATGAGTCTGATCTTTGGATAATTGTCCGTACACAAAACCCTGAGTGATATCAAAAACAACACCGTTTTGGAATGTTCCGTGACACTGTACCCACCAAGGATCTTTATAACTCCACATATTGACGCCCTGCGCATGCCATGTCTTGTATTCGCATCCGGCATACCAGCGTGCAATGTCTACATAATGCATTCCACAGTCATGAAAGGCGGGGCCTTCATATTCGTGACCTTCGCCCGGTGCGAGGCCCGGAGTCATGTGGCAGATTCGCAGAATGGCAAGTTCTCCGATCTCGCCCTGATCGATAAACTGTTTGATAGCCTGATGATACCAGGCGTTGCGGAGATACAAATTGACGGTTGAAAAACAACAGGCTTTCTCCGTGATGTCCACTACTTTCCATTCTTTGTCTATGGTGTCTGATACCGGTTTCTCGGAGATGATATGTTTCCCGTATTTGATAGCCTTTTCAATCCGGTCAAGCCTTGAATCTGCCAACGCGAAGAGTCCCACTACCTGTACACTTTCATCATCGAACATTTCCTGTTCATTTTCGAGTATTTTCGATTCGGGCGACAATTGTTTTGCCAGCTCGCGGCAGTCGGGATTGATGTCGCAAATGTATGCGACTTCCCATCTTCCGCTTTTCTGCATTTCTTTCAAATAAAATCGTCCCATTCGACCGAATCCAATAAGACCAACTTTAATTTTCATCGTATATCTTTTTTAGTTTCTTTATCCCATTATATACTTTGCCTTGTGAGGCATCAGCTTATATAGTAGCGCGGTGAATGCCCAGCTGCAAAGGAAAATACAAACTGCCATCAACGGAACCTGCAACGGAATTGGAATTTCCGAAGGACCTATCAGCAGAAAGAACGGACCTACTACAAAGTAGTGTACCATATAAATTCCGAAACCGCATTGGGTCATGTTGGCTAATGCTTTGACGATGACAGGTGTATTGATTACTACTTTCTGCAACATCAGGAACATGGCTAAAGTCATCAGTAACACGTTCGGACTACAGAATGTGAAGTAAAGTTCCATCTCAGTCTCCGTAGCATTCGGGTTGGCGGCAGTTGTGCTGAACCCTGTGTACGTCACATAATATCCAATGGCAAACATCACGGCACAAATGAGGAATGTCTTCCAAACACTCCAATCATTAGTAAGACGATCATCTTTCGACGAACCACTAAAAGGCCAGAAAATTTTTAATGTATTTCCGTTGCCACCTTCTTTCAGATAATGTCCCAGCAGCAGGTAGCCGTTGAATCCGGCAAAGTAGTAGAACATACTGAACTCGTTCCACGTGTCAGTGCCGAATACATAACCGCTCCGGTCGAAAAGCATATTGGCTACATATTCGCGGATATACGGGATAAACAGGGAAACAATCCAGATGAAAAGGAAAGTTTGTTTGGTTTTGTTGCTTGCACGCTCTACCCATGCAGAGAAGAAAGGCATATAAAGATATAATCCGATGAGCAGATAGATATACCACATATGGTTCTCCTTGTGGCTGAAGTTGAAGGGTATCATGGCTACATCTTTCAGAGAATCGATGAGACTTTGCGACTCATGTCCCTGAGTATAGCAGAAGAAGTCGCCGATGATTTCTTTGGGCAGACCCAGCAGCCCCGTGAACCAGGGGAACATACTGTAAAGTACCGACCAGATGAGGAACGGGAAAAGTACGCGGAAGATACGCTTCTTATAAAAAGTGCCTAAAGGCTGTTGCCTGACCGGTAGCAGCAGTAATCCGGTCATCATTACGAATAAGGGAACCGAAGGACGGAGAAGTGAACCGTAGATGGCTGCCCAATGTGTGTACTCGGGAATGACGCGCATCGTAGGAGAAATGTAAAAAGGGTCAATGCAATGTACGCCGATTACCATTAGCATGGCGACGCAACGGACAACATCCAGCCAGACCATCCGGTTGTCCGCAATAGAGTTTTGAGTCATGATATTTTGTTTTTAAGTTATGTAGGCAAAGTTAGCGAACGCCGAAAGCAACCATCATTAAAAACTGATCATTTTAGAACAATCTCTGACCATTTCGAGTATAAATGCTTATTTTTGCATCTGGTAATGTCTTTTTATACAGAAAACTTATGCTGAAAATATTAGTAACGTATGCCGTTCAAGGCGAATTTGTAGAGATAAAGTGGCCCGATGTAGAGCCTTATTACATCCGTACGGGGATTGGAAAAGTGAAGTCCGCCTTTCATCTGGCAGAAGCGATCCGTCAGGTGCAGCCCGATCTCGTTTTGAATCTCGGAAGTGCGGGAACAGTCAACCATCAGGTAGGGGATATCTTTGTCTGCCGCAAATTTATAGACCGCGATATGCAGAAACTTGCCGGACTAGGTATGGAATGCGAAATAGATTCTTCCGCTTTGCTCGAAACAAAAGGCTTCTGCAAGCATTGGACGGAAGAGGGAATCTGTAATACGGGAGATGGTTTCCTGACGGAACTGACTCACGTAAGCGGAGATGTCGTCGACATGGAAGCGTATGCGCAAGCCTTCGTCTGCCGTTCCAAAGAGATTCCTTTTATCTCCGTGAAGTATGTGACTGACATTATCGGACAAAACTCCGTGAAACATTGGGAGGACAAACTTGCCGACGCCCGTCAGGGGCTTTCGAACTATTTCAATGTCTTGAAAGAAAGAATATGATAGGTGACTCCTGCCGCTACCAGTCCCAGAAGAATTTTCACCCATAGGAACGGAATCAGGAAGAAGATGCAATAGAGCATCGTTCCCCACATCAGCACAAGGGAGATAATCTTGGCGCGGAGCGGTATTGCCTTGTTTTCCCGGAAATTGCGGATGTATGGACCGAAGTGCCGGTGATTCAGCAACCAGTTATATAATCGTGGCGACCCTTTGAAATAAAGCGCGGCGGTCAGTAACAGAAAAGGGGTAGTGGGCAGTAACGGCAGAAAGATGCCGAGAATGCCGAGTCCGAGAGATATGCTTCCTAAAACAATATAAAGAGTTTTCATTCGGCAAAGATAGTGTAAAAACAGGAAAAAATAATCGGGTTTGCTGGATGAAAGCTCTTTTTATATTACCTTTGTCCTTGCATCGAGGTGACATTAGATGCTTGTAACTATATTAAATATATACAGCCATGTTTACAGTAATCAAACGCATGGAGATATCAGCTTCTCACAAGCTGGTACTTCCGTATCGCAGTAAATGCGCCAGTCTACACGGTCACAACTGGATTATCACTGTCTATTGCCGTTCCTTACGGCTCAACTCCGAAGGAATGGTGGTGGATTTCACCCGAATCAAAGAAGTGGTCACGGAGAAACTGGACCATCAGAATCTGAATGAAGTACTTCCATTCAATCCGACAGCAGAAAACATTGCCCGATGGGTTTGCAGGCAGATTCCGCAATGCTATAAAGTAGAAGTGCAGGAGTCCGAAGGAAACATCGTCATCTACGAGAAAGATGCTGCGGCAGACGAGAAAACTCCGGCAGCAGGAGAGACAGAATAGACAATAGAAATTTTAGAACAGTTCGAATGATGAGAAAGATTAATGAAATCTTTTACAGTCTACAGGGTGAAGGCTACCACACAGGTACTCCGGCAGTCTTCATCCGTTTCTCCGGATGCAACCTGAAATGCAGCTTTTGCGACACACAACACGAAGCAGGCACCTTGATGACTGACGATGAAATCATAGCCGAAGTCAGCAAATATCCCGCCGTTACCGTTATCCTCACAGGGGGAGAACCTTCGCTCTGGATAGACGACGCACTGATCGACCGTCTGCACGAAGCGGGCAAATACGTTTGTATCGAAACCAACGGCACACGACCGCTGCCGGAGTCCATCGACTGGGTGACCTGTTCGCCCAAGCAGGGTGTCAAATTAGGGATTACCCGGATGGATGAAGTGAAAGTTGTCTACGAAGGGCAAGATATAAGTATTTATGAACTGCTTCCCGCTGAACATTTTTTCCTCCAGCCTTGTTCTTGTAATAACACTGCTTTGACAGTGGACTGTGTAATGCGACATCCCAAATGGAGACTAAGCCTGCAAACGCACAAACTAATCGACATCCGGTAAGCTGATAAAACGGATGTAGTAGCAGAGGATGCATCTAAATTTTACGTAATATAATTATGAAAGTAGGTTTATTTATTCCTTGTTATATCAATGCTATCTATCCCAATGTGGGGGTAGCATCGTATAAACTATTGAAAAGTTTAGGAGTAGATGTCGATTATCCGTTGGATCAGACCTGTTGCGGACAACCGATGGCGAATGCCGGTTTTGAAGATGAATCGATGAAGCTGGCGCTCCGTTTTGACGATCTGTTCCGGGAGTACGATTACATTGTCGGCCCTTCCGCCAGTTGTGTGGCATTTGTGAAAGAGAATCATCCCGGTATCCTTGAAAAAGAAGGGCACGTCTGCCAGAGTGCGGGGAAGATTTACGACCTCTGCGAGTTTATCCATGATGTGCTTAAACCGACGAAGATACCCGCACGCTTCCCGCATAAAGTCAGCATCCACAACAGTTGCCACGGTGTGCGTGAACTCTTGATTTCCGCTCCCAGCGAGTTAAATATCCCTTATTACAATAAATTGCGCGATCTGCTCGATATGGTCGAAGGCATCGAAGTTTTCGAGCCCAGCCATATAGACGAATGTTGCGGGTTTGGCGGTATGTTTGCCGTAGAAGAGCAGGCGGTATCCGTCTGTATGGGGCGTGATAAGGTGAAAGACCACATGGCTACCGGAGCCGAATATATTGTCGGAGCGGACAGTTCCTGCCTGATGCATATGCAAGGTGTGATCAAACGGGAGCATCTGCCGATTCAAATTATCCACATTGTAGAAATTTTAGCGTCGCAATCATGAGTACCAAACATTCAAAGGCTGCCGAAAAGTTCTTGCAGGACAGCAAGATGGCAGCATGGCATAACGAAACCCTTTGGATGGTCCGAGCCAAAAGGGACAAAATGAGCAAGGAAGTTCCCGAATGGGAAGAGCTTCGCAACAAGGCCTGTGAACTGAAACTTTATTCCAACAGCCACCTCGAAGAGCTCTTGCAAGAGTTTGAAAAGAACGCCACTGCCAACGGAGCGATTGTGCACTGGGCAAAAGATGCGGACGAATATTGTGCCATTGTGTACGAAATACTGAATGAGCATAATGTACATCATTTCATCAAGAGCAAGTCGATGCTTGCCGAAGAGTGCGGGTTGAATCCCTTCTTGATGGAACGCGGAATAGACGTGGTAGAGTCCGACTTGGGCGAGCGTATTCTGCAATTGATGCATCTCGAACCGAGCCATATCGTTCTTCCTGCTATCCACATCAAACGGGAGCAAGTGGGAGAACTGTTTGAAAAGGAGATGGGTACGGAAAAAGGAAACTTCGACCCGACCTACCTTACTCATGCCGCACGCAAGAATCTGCGCCACCTCTTTTTGAATGCGGAAGCCGCCATGACGGGCGCCAACTTTGCCGTAGCCTCTACCGGAGACATTGTAGTCTGCACCAATGAAGGGAATGCCGATATGGGTACTTCTTATCCCAAACTGAATATAGCCGCTTTCGGCATGGAGAAGATCGTGCCGGATTTGGATGCGTTGGGTGTGTTCACCCGTCTGCTGGCACGTTCGGCAACCGGACAGCCGGTGACTACCTATACCTCTCATTACCGTCGTCCGCGTGAAGGTGGCGAATATCATATTATTATTGTGGATAACGGCCGGAGTACCCTGCTCTCCAAGCCCGACCATATCAAGACATTAAACTGTATCCGTTGCGGTGCCTGTATGAATACCTGTCCGGTCTATCGCCGGAGTGGGGGATACTCCTACACTTACTTTATACCCGGCCCTATCGGTATCAATCTGGGGATGGCTCATGATCCGGAGAAGTATTATGATAATCTTTCCGCCTGCTCCTTGTGTATGTCCTGTTCCGATGTCTGTCCGGTAAAAGTGGATTTGGCAGAACAGATTTACAAGTGGCGTCAGGACCTTGACGGATTGGGAAAGGCGAATACCGGAAAGAAGATAATGTCCGGTGGCATGAAGTTTCTGATGGAGCGTCCTGCATTGTTCAATGCGGCTCTGTGGGCGGCTCCGATGGTAAACGGCCTGCCACGCTTTATGAAGTACAATGACTTTGACGATTGGGGCAAAGGACGCGAACTGCCGGAATTTGCCAAAGAGTCATTCAACGAAATGTGGAAGAAAAACGAGGTACAGGGAAAGGAGGAATCAAAATGAGCAGCAGAGAAGAAATATTGGCGAGCATCCGTAAGCATACGCAGACACGCTACGAAAAACCGGATATAGCAGATATGAAACGTTTGACGTATCCGGACAAAATGGAGCAATTTTGCGCTATCAGCCGTGCGGTAGGCGGTACGGCAGTGGTATTGGGCGAAGGCGAAGATGTGAATGCCGTCATTCGCCGGACGTATCCGGATGCGATGCGCATTGCTTCCGTATTGCCGGATATATCTTGCGCAACTTTCAATCCGGATATGGTGGACGACCCGAAAGAACTGGACGGAACCGAGGTAGCCGTTATTCGGGGAGAGATCGGAGTAGCGGAGAACGGCGCTGTCTGGATACCGCAAACCGTGAAGTACAAAGCGATTTATTTTATTTCGGAGAAACTGGTGATTCTGATCGACCGGAATAAGATTGTGGATACCATGTACGACGCTTATCGCAAACTGGACGGACAGGAATATCAGTTCGGTACCTTTATTTCCGGCCCGTCAAAGACGGCGGACATCGAACAGGCATTGGTCATGGGAGCGCATGGAGCACGGGAGGTTTTGGTCATATTGACGTAACTCCGCTTTATTATTCTAAAATAAATTTGGATTTAAAACAATAGAAGCTTAGTTTTGTTAGGACAAAGAAAAAATGGAGCTTCTGTATAAGATAAACAAAGGCTCTGTTGATAGGAAACAGAGCCTTTGTTGTTGATATATAGAGCCTCTGTTTTCTGTCTCATCGATGGAAAGAACTATAATCGTCTAAATAATAAAAACAGTATGTATGCAAATAAAGTAAAGAAGATAGCTGCCGTTCATGACCTTTCGGGGATGGGACGTGTTTCTCTGACAGTCGTTATTCCTATCTTATCCTCTATGGGTTTTCAGGTTTGTCCGCTTCCTACGGCGGTATTGTCCAACCATACGCAGTATCCCGGCTTCTCCTTTCTGGACCTGACGGATGAAATGCCGAAGATCATAGCCGAATGGAAGAAGCTGGAAGTTCAGTTTGACGCTATTTATACCGGTTATCTGGGTTCCCCACGGCAGATTCAGATTGTTTCCGATTTCATCAAGGATTTCCGTCAGCCGGATAGTCTGATAGTAGCCGATCCGGTGCTGGGTGATAACGGCCGGCTTTATACTAACTTTGATATGGAGATGGTGAAGGAAATGCGTCATCTGATAACCAAAGCGGATGTAATCACACCGAATCTGACCGAACTGTTTTATTTGCTGGACGAACCGTATAAAGCGGATAGTACGGATGAGGAACTGAAAGAATATCTCCGTCTCTTGTCCGACAAAGGTCCGCAGGTAGTTATTATCACTAGTGTTCCGGTGCACGATGAGCCTCATAAGACTTCCGTGTATGCCTACAATCGTCAGGGAAACCGTTACTGGAAAGTGACTTGCCCTTATCTGCCTGCCCACTATCCGGGCACAGGGGATACTTTTACAAGCGTGATCACCGGTTCCTTGATGCAGGGAGACAGCCTTCCGATGGCGTTGGACCGTGCTACCCAGTTTATTCTGCAAGGGATTCGGGCAACCTTCGGCTATGAGTATGACAACAGAGAAGGTATTCTACTGGAAAAGGTACTTCATAATCTGGATATGCCGATACAAATGGCAAGCTATGAGTTGATATAATTAATATTTATAAACTTTTGTACTTCAGATATTTCTACTATTTTTACCGCCTAATTAGTAATCTTGAATAAACATATCTGATGACTCAAACACTTAAAACGACTGAACGGCTCGGAGTAGTAGATGCTCTGCGCGGATTTGCCTTGTTGGCTATTGTATTGTTGCACAACCTTGAACACTATAATCTGTTTTTACCGCTGGATTATACGTTGCCGGCATGGTTGCAGACCATAGATAAGTATGCGTGGGATGCCATGTTCTTCCTGTTTGCAGGGAAGGCATACGCTACATTCTCTTTATTGTTCGGATTTAGTTTCTATATCCAGTTCCATAATGCGGAAAAGCGGGGAACTGACTTCCGCGGACGTTTTGCATGGCGGATGTGTCTGCTTTTCCTGTTTGCGCAGTTGCATGCCTTGTTCTACAACGGGGATATTCTTTTGCTCTATGCAGTAGTCGGCTTTGCCTTGATTCCTGTTTGCAAGCTCAAAGATAAGACGGTCTTTTGGATTGCTGCCATCTTACTCTTACAACCTTACGAATGGGGGCGTGCTATCTATGCAATGATCAATCCGGAGTATGTGCCGGCGACAGGGCATTTTATTCCTTATTATAAACTTGCTCAGGAAGTGACATCTGATGGCAGTTTCTTTGAAGTACTCCGTTCTAATATCACTGACGGACAGATGTATAGCAATATTTGGCAAGTAGAAAACGGTCGCCTGTTCCAGACGGCAGCTTTATTCATGTTCGGAATGCTTTTAGGACGCCGGAAGTATTTTATGAAAAGCGAAGAGTCCCTGCGTTTCTGGAAGAAGATGCTGACAGGTGCCATCCTTGCATTTATCCCTCTCTATTGCTTGAAAACTTTTATACCCGCTTTGATTACAAACCCGTCTATAATGGTTCCGTATAAGATTGCTGTTCCGTCTTATGCCAACTTTGCCTTTATGGTCATTCTTGTTTCTATCTTTACCTTGCTTTGGTTTAAGAAGGATACAGGATATAGCTGGCAAAGTCTGCTGATTCCTTATGGCCGCATGAGTCTGACAAACTATATTTCCCAGTCAATCATGGGAGTAACCATCTATTACGGTTTCGGACTGTCAATGTACAAGTATGCGGGAGCAACGGGAAGCCTGCTGATTGCATTGCTTATCTTCACTATTCAGTTGATATTCAGCCGCTGGTGGCTTGCCCGTCATAAGCAAGGACCGTTGGAATTCCTGTGGCGTAAAGGAACTTGGATTTAGAATCTTATAACGACTGACAAACGCTTATTATTCTCAAACCATTCTCATCGTAATGAGAAAAAATTCTCGCCACAGTGAGAAAAAATACTCATTGCGATGAGAAATAATTCTCAAGCCTATGAGAATCTTTTCTCATGGGCTTGAGAACTTTTTCTTATTAAAGTGAGTATAATTCTTGTTGTATTCATCATTCATAAGAAAGCTAATTCATAAAAAGTCAGCTCTCGTAAGAACTCTGCCGACCACATTACTTGTGGAATTTCACTGTGATTTCTGCCGATCGGTTTCCGTAAGTCCAGTCCGGACCTTCTTGAATCAGGCGTATGGCCTCCTTATCCAGAGACTTACAAAGACTTTCCTTGACTTTGATGTCAAAGGGACGCCCTTCTTTGTTAACAAAGAAAGTCAAGGTAACTTTGCCTTTGACTTCTGCGCAAGCGTCGTCCGCAGGGTATGTCAAATTCTTTTTCAGATACTTTTTATATTGCTTCATTCCTGTCACGGGTTCCGGAACGACAGGACCCTGTAAACTATCGGCCTTTTGGGAGATAACAGCGTCTTTTAATGTATCTGATTTCTGTAATGCACCCGAAGCTTTTTTCAAATCTTTGATTGATACGGTAGAAATGGCTCCCGTCACAGCTACCTTTTTCTGTGCGCCATATCCTGTTACTACGACTTCATCCAGTGTTGTTTTATTTTCACTCATGGCTATAAGCATATTCTTACTGGTGTCTGCCGGTATACTAACCGAATTATAGCCAATATAATGTGTAGTTAATATCGCATTACCTTCCTTTTTGGGCAAGGTGAATTCTCCGTTAATATCCGTTATCGTTCCATAAGTTGCTCCTTTATAAGTGACGTTAGCTCCGATGAGTGGTTCTCCTTTGTCGTCCGTCACTTTCCCTTTGATCATGTTATTCATTTGGGTGGTTAATTGAGCCACTTTCATCTTTTTCCTGTTGGCATCCAGGAAAGAAGTATCTGTAACCGTTGTGATAGCCGCTTCTTCCAGCTCCTCTGCCGGAGCAACCATTTCTTCCATTATCGGAGTTCCGGCAGGCGTTGCTTTAGAAGCTACTGCTTTAGGAACCGTTGCGGAAGGAGCTCCCGAAGGTGTACTTTGGGATGGAGAATCCTGCCTTGTCTTGGCGATTATATCTTTTCCGACCGTTTCTTTTGTGGCAGAAGGGCGACCGGAATCCGGTTCCATCTTTGGAGCGGATAGGGAAGTGTCTTCTTTGTGAGCAGGAACAGTTGCAGTGGCAGAGGGCTGCTCCTTAGCTATAAACACATCCTCTCCAACATTCTGTTTCAGAAACAGGAAGTAACTGCTGATTCCGATTCCTATAATCAGACAGGCGGCAATGCTCCAAGTGACGGCATACGTATTTCTTTTCTTTGCCGAATGGGCGTTTACCTTCATCCGCAATTTATTAATCTGTTCTTCGTGGTCCCCTTCTACTTGGTGGTACCCATCCATAGCGTCAGCCAGAAAAGGGTCTTTCATCGACTCTTTTTCCAGTCGATGCGCCTCTTTTCCTTTGCGGAGTCCTCGTATGTAGTCCAATAGTTTCATAGGGCTTGTTTCTTAATACAAATTTTCAAGTTTCGCTTTCCGTTCTGGATATAGCTTTTCACGTTATTCAAGGTAAATCCGGTTTGTTCGACAATATCCGCATACGACATTTCTTCCAGGAAGAAACGTGTAATGCTGGTCCTTTGTTCTTCGGGCAGCTTTTCCAGACAGTGATGCAATGCTTTCAGCTGCTCTTCCGAACTTTCCTCTTCACTTAATAGATGCAGAAATTCGTCGGATTCCATAATATTAATGGTATAATCCAGCGGAATTTCTTTGTTTTCCTTTCGTAACAGTTGCAGGCAATGGTTCTTCGCCACCCGATAGAGCCATGGCTTGAATGCTTTTATCTCATAATTGCTGATTTTAGGTAACAGGTCTTCAAACATCTGCATTACCGCTTCCTGCGCTTGGTCTTCATCTTGCAGATATTTCAGGCAAAGTCCGTACGTCAGCGGGATATAACGGTTGTATAGTTCACCGAAATATTCCGTATCCCCGGACTTTATATAATGGGCCAGTAGTTCCTCGTCCGATAGCTTCGATATGTTTCTTTTAAAGAACAGTGCTTTTTTTGCAGCCAAAGATAGGCATAGGAATTAAAAATAGCAACGTGTAGAAGAAAAATAAAAAAAACTTCTGTTGGTTTATGGAATCCGTGTGGAATCTGCATCTCTATAGTAAAAGCGGATTAATTGTAACATTTTAAAAAGATAAAGTTATGAAGACAAATCAACTCAGAGCAATGATGCTCACGGTGATGTTAGTGATTACTACATTGGGTGGTACGGTATGGGCGCAGCCTTTGATCGTAAAGGGAACGGTGACGGACGGATCAGACGGTTCGCCGTTGGTAGGATGTGCGGTGACGGTGAAGGGAACATCCCGTGGAGCTGTTACGAACCTACAAGGGCAGTACAGGATTGAAGCAAACAAGGGGGAAACTCTTATCTTCAGCTATATTGGTTTTGACAAAGTGGAAAAAGTCGTATTCTCTGCAACAATAGATGTAAGCCTTATGGCCACTCCGAGTGTGCTGGAAGAATGTGTTGTCGTCGGATACGGGAGCCAGCGAAAGGTAGCTGTTACCGGCGCCATATCAACCGTCAATCTGGCAAGTCTCAGACAGTCGTCTGTACGTATGGATGCGGTAAATACGGAAGAATATAAATCGATCAGTGAAAATGGTTTCAAGCAGGTGGGAGAGTCGCCGCTTTCTACTTTCTCCATTGATGTGGACGCCGCTTCTTACAGTAATATGCGTCGTATGATCAACAGTGGTACCTTGCCGGTGGCCGATGCTATCCGTACGGAAGAGTTAGTGAATTATTTCTCCTACGATTATGCGAAGCCGACCGGAAACGATCCGGTGAAGATTACAATGGAAGCAGGTGTTTGCCCCTGGAATACTGATCATCGTCTGGTACGTATCGGACTGAAAGCAAGGGAGATTCCGACTGACAAACTTCCGGAATCTAATCTGGTATTCTTGATTGATGTATCCGGTTCTATGTGGGGACCTACCCGTCTGGATTTGGTGAAGTCATCTCTGAAGCTATTAGTTAATAACCTGCGTGATAAAGATAAAGTAGCCATCGTTGTGTATGCGGGCAACGCCAGCGTAAAACTGGAATCTACTCCGGGCAGTGACAAACAGAAAATACGTGATGCGATAGACGAACTGACATCCGGTGGCTCTACGGCCGGCGGCGCAGGTATCCAACTGGCTTATAAAGTGGCAAAACAGAACTTCCTTCCTAAAGGAAACAATCGGATCATTCTTTGTTCCGACGGAGATTTCAATGTAGGTGTTTCTTCTGTGGAAGGTTTGGAACAGCTGATAGAAAAGGAACGTAAAAGCGGAGTATTCCTGAGTGTGCTAGGCTATGGAATGGGTAACTATAAAGATAATAAAGGTCAGGCTTTAGCAGAAAAAGGAAATGGAAACCATGCCTATATCGATAATTTGCAGGAAGCCAATCGTGTCTTGGTGGGTGAGTTTGGTGCTACGCTTCATACGGTAGCAAAGGACGTGAAACTGCAAGTGGAATTTAATCCGGCTCAGGTGCAGGCATATCGTCTGGTTGGTTATGAGAGCCGTTTGCTGAAAGACGAAGACTTTAATAATGATGCCAAAGATGCCGGAGAATTGGGAGCCGGACATACGGTGACAGCTTTCTATGAAGTGATTCCCGTAGGCGTGAAGAATGACTACGTAGGAAAGGTAGATGATCTGAAATATCAGAAGAAACAAAAAGAGACAGTGCAGCCAACCGGCTCTAATGAATTGCTGACCGTGAAACTGCGCTATAAAGCTCCGGATAAGGATGTCAGCAAAAAGATGGAAGTTCCCTTTGTGGATAATAAAGGAAATAATGTTTCTTCCGATTTTCGTTTCGCTTCTGCCGTGGCTATGTTCGGTCAGCTGCTTCGGGACTCTGACTTCAAAGGAGAGGCAAGCTATGATAAAGTGATCGGCCTTGCCAAGCAGGGACTGGAAAATGATGAAAAAGGATACAGAAGAGAATTTATCCGTTTGGTAGAAACTGCCAAAGGGATGAAACAGGAGAAAACCATAAGTGATTAACGATTACAATTAGGAAAGAGTGTATAGACGCTATAGGAAGGTATCTAAGTGTTAAAGAATCAATTTAAAGGGCGGATTTATCTGCAATAGTTTTGCTGATAAACAAATGTTTATTATGTTTGTACTGTGTTTTTAAAGCGATGTTTGACAATCAGGAAGAGCTAAAGGCTCACATAGAGCATGTTAAGCGATGCTTGCAGTTCTATGCTCAAAGTGTGGAGGAATTGTTGAAGCAAGGATACCCACAAAGAGAGTTAGAGAGGTTGATCGATATTCAACTGGATAAGCTGATCGAACTCCTCAAACAACTGAAAGACTAACATTAACCTCCTCATGTATTGAGGGGGTGCTTTAAAAACTCAATCATATAAAAATGTTTGTTATGGGAACAGATAGAGAGATAAATAATTTGTTGAATGAATTTCTCCAGCTAGAGACAGATGAACAACGGAGACAGTTCCAGGGTAAAATAGCTCATACCTTATCAGGGAAAACGGAAGAGGAAAAACGTGAATTTGCTGAGATTCTTTCCAATAAAGCTCAGCAAACAATAGACCAGTCACAAGCGTTGATTGATGAATATGATTTCAAGCAAGCATTGAAAGATATTGTTCCGGCTATTACTTGGTCTTATATTGCTGAAGAATATTTTAATAAGTCGCGCTCTTGGTTCAGTCAGCGTATGAATGGTTATCATGTTAATAACAAGGTTGCTACCTTTACTGACGATGAAATTGATTTATTATCAGATAGTTTACTCGATTTGAGTGAACGAATAAAGAAAAGTGCTTTCCTCTTGAGGAAACATCGCTTTTAAAAACACAGCTTTCGAACGAAAGAGGCTTCCATACTGAATTGGAAGCCTCTTTTTATATAAAAAAAAAGTTGTAAGCATTATACTTACAACTATTTGATCTTGCACGGGAGGAGAGGCTCGAACTCCCGACACCCGGTTTTGGAGACCGGTGCTCTACCAACTGAGCTACTCCCGTGTTTGCGGCTGCAAAGGTAGTATAAACTTCCGAACCTGCAAATGTTAGGGTAAATAAATTTCCAATTATTTTAATTTTTCCCATTCATCGGGCTTAAAACCTACCAGAACGAAGCTGTCTGTCACTACTAACGGGCGTTTCACTAGCTTACCGTTCGTTGCCAGCAACGCGATTTGTTCTTCCTCAGTCATGGAAGGCAGCTTCTCGCTCAGTTTCAACTCTTTATATACCAAACCACTTGTGTTGAAGAATTTCTTTATTGGCAATCCACTTCGTGGAATCCATGCTTTCAACTCTTCCACCGTAGGGTTATCTTCCACAATGAGCCGATTAGTGTACTCAATGTTATTTTCGATTAGCCATTTCTTAGCTTTCTGGCATGTACTGCACGCCGGATATTGCAAAAATAAAGGTGTCATACTATATACTATTTATCGATTAATACCTAATACTTATTACCTAATACTTATTACTTAATACCTATTACTTATTACCTAAATTACCATCTGCAAATCCTGATACATAATCCGATAGGCGGCGGCTTTTTTATCTAATGCAAGCGGGTACGCCCGTGAGGAGGAAGGCATCCGGTAGAGTCTCATCGCCCGTCCTTCAAACACAAATTCGGCATAGTCTCCTACTTTCGGTTCTTCCACTTCCAGTTGTGCGCGGAGCGTATCCGTTGCCTTCTGTCCGGTGGTGACGATTGCTCTGCATTCGGGAAGTTGGCGGAGTAATGCAGCAATGTCCGTCGGCTGTACCACTTCCAGAAATTTGTCCGAAGCGTTATCCTGCAGACGCCGGATAGATGAGGCTGTATCGAACAGGGCGATTCCTTTTTCATTCAGGAAGTCAATAATCTGTTCCCGGCAGAATGCTTTTCGCGTATCGTTCAGAAAGTGATCTTTATCTCCGAAAAACAAGAGTCCGACAATGCGCCACATATCATTGTTCAGGTTTGGATAATAAAAATCCATCGACCACCGTTTTCTTTGTGGCGGAAAACTTCCCAGCATCAGCAGCTTTGCTTTTGGTGGGAGGAAAGGTTCTAAAGGATGTTTTTCGATTTCAATCTCCATATTGATGTAATTTCCTACAAAAATAACGAATCTATTCTTTTCCCTCAAAATAGTTGCGGAAAAAAACAAATTTAAAAATATTTGGCTATTTTTGCACGGAGATGGTGAAAACAACTTATTGAAATGCTGTTGAAAACAAGAATAATTATAAGTTGCTGTTTTATAAGCTTGTTAGCTTTCTTTGAAGAAGATTGTTATGCTTCACGGCCGGGGTCGAAAGAATGTATGAAAGTTTCCTCTGCCAATTTTACGGTAAGGGGGCGGGTCATCGATACCTATGGTGAACCACTTATCGGAGCGACAATCAGAGAGAAAGGCGGAGCGAATGGAACAGTGACAGATGTGGAGGGGAATTTCTTTTTATCCGTTCCGGATAGTGCTGTTCTGCAAATCTCTTTCGTAGGTTACGAGTCTCAGGAAATCAGTGTAAAGGGTAGGTCAATGCTTGAAATATGTCTGAAAGAAAATATTCTGCAGCTTGACCACGTGATTGTAACTGCTTTGGGGCTTGAAAAGAAAGAATCCTCTTTGGCCTATGCCGTGCAAAAGGTGAGGGGAGAAGAACTGAATCGTGTGAAAGAAGTGAATATGATCACGGCTTTGGCAGGAAAGGCAGCCGGTGTGCAGGTCAGCAAGAACTCTTCCGGCATGGGCGGATCGGCGAAAGTCAGTATCCGTGGGGTGCGGTCGGTGGCCGGTGATAATCAGCCTCTGTATGTGATAGATGGTGTCCCCATGCTAAATTCTACTTCGGAACAGGCTTATTCGGCTATCGGCGGTACGGCAAATGCCGGAAACAGGGACGGAGGCGACGGCATCTCGAATCTGAATCCGGAGGACGTGGAAAGTATCAGCATCCTGAAAGGAGCTCCTGCCGCAGCCCTGTATGGTAGCCAGGCGGCCAACGGAGTCATTCTTATTACTACAAAGAAAGGAAATACCGTAGGACGGAGGGATATTCATTTTTCTACCGGACTGACTTTTGAAAAGGCTTTCTCTCTGCCCGAAATGCAGAACAGCTACGGAGTAAGTGATGTCACAGACAGTTGGGGAGAAAAAGAAAATCTGACGGTTTACGATAATTTGGGTGACTTTTTCCGTACCGGACTGACGTCGATCACTTCTGTATCCGTCAACTCCGGAAATGATAAGCTACAAACATATTTCTCCTATGCCAACACCACCGGTCGCGGTATTCTGAATGAAAATAAACTCTCCAAACATAATATCAATCTGAGAGAGACCGCCGTCCTCTTCAACAGCAGGCTGAAACTGGACGGTAACGTGAATGTCATGAAGCAGACGGTGAAGAATAAACCCGTATCGGGAGGCTTTTATATGAATCCGCTGGTAGGTCTCTACCGCTTTCCTCGTGGCGAGGACTTGGCTTATTATAAAGAGAACTATGAACATTATGACGAGGACAGAAAGCTGAATACACAAAACTGGCATACTTTTACCGAAGACTTTGAACAGAATCCGTATTGGATACAAAACCGTATCCAGAGTAAGGATGCACGTATCCGACTGCTCCTTTCCCTTTCTGCCAATTTGAAAGTAACTGATTGGCTGACACTTCAGGCTCGTGGCAATCTGGATTACTCTGCCGATAAACTGCGTCAGAAATTTTATGCCTCCACCGCTACGGCACTCTGTGGGATGAACGGGCGCTATATCGAAATGGATTATCAGGAAACGCAGATGTACGGAGACGTGATGGCGATGGCCAAGAAGCAACTGAATGACTTCACATTGGATGTAGCCATTGGCGGCAGTATCAATGACAGAATCACTAACTCCACTCGTATTGATTCAAAGAATGCTTCGTTGAAATATGCCAATGTGTTTAATCTTGCCAATATCGTGATGAGCAGTTCTGCCAGTATCGATCAGAAAATAGATGCCCATTACCAACTGCAATCGGTTTTTGCGACGGCACAGATAGGCTATAAAGAAGGAGTCTTCCTTGACCTGACCGCACGTAACGACTGGTCATCTACGCTGGCTTACACGAAATACGAGAAGAAGGGATTCTTTTATCCTTCCATCGGTGTTTCTTTCCTTCCGGATAAGTGGGTAAAGATGCCCGAATGGGTTTCGTTCTCGAAGTTTCGCGGTGCTTATAGTATCGTAGGCAACGGTGTGCCTCCTTTTATCACTTACCCTGTTTCGTATGTGACTGCCGGTGGAGAGATACAGGCAAGCGATGCGGCTCCTTTTGCCGAGATGAAACCGGAAATGACGCATTCTGTCGAATTGGGCATGGAATGGAAGTTCTTGCAGCACCGCCTCGGATTAAATCTGACCTATTACCGTACCGACACGTATGAGCAGTTCTTCAAACTGCCTGCGCTTGCGGGCGATAAGTATGCCTATCGATACGTCAATGCCGGAGATATCCGGAATCAGGGATGGGAGATAGCGCTGGATGCCACTCCGGTACTGACCCCCGACTTTACGTGGAAAACCTCTCTCAACTTCTCTACCAATAAGAATAAGATTGTAGAACTCCATGAAGAACTGAAAGAATTTGTTTACGGACCTACCAGCTTCTCATCCAGTTATGCGATGAAACTGGTGAAAGGCGGCTCTATCGGCGATATTTACGGTAAAGCCTTTATACGTGATGAAGAAGGGCACATCGTTTATGGAACGGACGGAGACTATAAAGGACTTCCGTTGGTAGAAGGCGACGGAAATACCGTAAAGGTGGGCAATGCCAATCCGGTCTTTATGTTGGGGTGGAATCATTCCTTCTCCTACAAAGGTTTCAGCCTTTACTTCCTGCTTGACTGGCGCTATGGAGGTGAAATCCTTTCACAGACCCAAGCGGAGATGGACCTCTATGGAGTATCGAAAGCGACGGCACAAGCCCGTGATAAAGGATATGTTTCGCTGGAAGGTCAGCAGATAAGCGATGTCAAAGGATTCTATAAAAATGTAGTGGGCGGACGCGCCGGTGTGACGGAATACTATATGTATGACGCTACCAACCTCCGTCTGCGGGAAGTTTCGCTGAGTTACAGCTTCCCCCGGAAATGGATACGGAAAACGAATTGTCTGAAAGACCTGCAACTTTCTTTTGTAGCCCGCAACCTTTGTTTCCTGTACAAGAAAGCGCCTTTCGATCCCGATTTGGTACTTTCTACGGGCAATGACAATCAGGGAATTGAAGTGTTCGGTATGCCTACCACCCGCAGTCTGGGCTTTACTTTGACATGTGAATTTTAAGAGCAGGAGGGAAGATGATGAAGAAAAAACATATTTATATATACTTGCTGGGGATTCTGCTGCTTTCTGTTGGCTGTACAGGGAAATTCCGTGAATTTAATACTGACCAGGCGGGAGTTACGGACGATGATTTGCTGATTGACGACAATGGTTACGGTATTCGTCTGGGGATTATCCAGCAAGGCATCTACTTTAACTACGATTTCGGTAAAGGCAAGAACTGGCCTTTCCAGTTGATACAGAATCTGAATGCGGATATGTTCTCCGGTTATATGCACGACGGTAAACCCCTGAACGGAGGTACGCATAATTCGGATTATAATATGCAAGATGGCTGGAACAGCGCCATGTGGACACATATGTATTCGTATATCTTTCCACAAATCTACCAGTCGGAGAATGCCACCCGTGATACGGAACCTGCCTTGTTCGGCATTACCAAAGTGCTGAAAGTGGAAGTCATGCACCGTGTGACAGATTATTACGGCCCTGTTATTTATAAGAATTTCGCGAATGCCCAGAATCAATATCGCCCTGATACGCAGAAAGAAGTCTACTATGAGTTCTTTAATGAACTCGATTCGGCTGTTGTCTCTCTTACCGATTATATAGACAAGAAGCCCGACTCCAATGGATTCACCCGCTTTGATATCTTGCTGGATGGTCAATATTCCTCCTGGATCAAGTTTGCCAATTCGTTGCGTATGCGTCTGGCAATGCGTATTTCTGCAGTTGATCCGGATAAGGCACGCAACGAGTTCCGGAAGGGACTGGAAAATGAATTTGGTGTTTTTGAAGCGGAAGATGAACGGGTAGCGGTCTCTACGAAATCCGGATTCACGAACCCGTTGGGAGAGCTCAACCGGGTATGGAATGAAACTTATATGAGCGCTGCAATGGAATCTATTCTGACAGGCTACGATGATCCCCGACTGAAAGTTTACTTTGAAACCTGTACCGACAAAGCGTATGCGGGAGAGTACCGCGGCATCCGTCAGGGAACTTGCTTTGCGCATAATCATTATGCAGGCTTATCCAAATTGTCCGTCGATCAGAGTACGGATGCCCCCTTGATGAGTTCCGCCGAAATCTGGTTTCTCCGTGCCGAAGCTGCTTTGCGCGGATGGATACCGGAGGATGAAGAAGAATGTTATCTGAACGGAATAAAGGCGTCTCTTCATCAATACGGCATTTATCAGATGGACGATTATCTGAACAGTGAGCGGACAGCTGCCGATTTCATCGACACGCAAGACCCCGAAAATAACATTCCTGCCCGTTGCCGGGTTTCTCCTAAATGGAATCCCGCAGACGACAAAGAAATAAAGCTGGAAAAGATCATTACTCAGAAATGGATTGCCTTATTTCCGGAAGGTTGCGAGGCATGGGCGGAACAGCGCCGCACGGGATATCCCCGCCTGTTTCCGGTACGCTTCAACCATAGCAGGAACGGATGTATCGACACGGAGACAATGGTACGTCGTCTCAACTTCCCCGGCACGCTGCAAACCGAAGACAGAGAGCAATATCTGGCTCTTGTGAAGGCTCTGGGCGGACCCGATCATGGAGGGACCCGATTGTGGTGGGATACAGGAAATAATAGACTGGATTAAAATTTTAGTGTCGGAATGTGAATATATGTATAGGTTTAGCTATTTTTGCACCTTCATTTAAACACATTTGTCATGAAAAAGATCATTTCTGCTCTTTTCCTATGTATGCTGCTTTCTGCCGTACCGGAATTGCAGGCACAAAACATTCAGTTACATTATGATTTCGGACGTTCCCTGTATGATAAAGACTTGAAAGGACGCCCGCTGTTGACCTCCACTGTCGAGAAGTTCCATCCCGATAACTGGGGAAGTACCTACTTCTTTATCGATATGGACTATACGTCCGAAGGAGTCGCTTCCGCTTACTGGGAGATAGCCCGTGAACTGAAATTCTGGAAAGGTCCTTTCTCCGCCCATCTCGAATACAATGGCGGACTGGCGAAAGGATTCTCCTACAACAACGCTTACCTGGCGGGAGCCACCTATACCTATAATAACGCTTCTTTCTCCAGAGGCTTCACATTGACAGCCATGTACAAATATATACAGAAGCACCCATCCCCGAATAACTTCCAGTTGACAGGAACATGGTACATGAACTTTTGCAAGGATTTGCTCACCTTCTCCGGTTTTGCCGACTGGTGGCGTGAAGAAACCAAGTATGGAAAAACCATCTTCCTCTCCGAACCACAATTCTGGGTAAACCTGAACCGCATCAAGGGAGTGAATAAAAACTTTAACCTGAGTGTCGGTTCCGAAGTGGAACTGAGCAATAACTTCGGTGGTCGTGACGGCTTCTATGTAATTCCGACACTGGCTTTGAAGTGGACACTGAACTAAACTTCGAAGTACGAAATTCCCCAACGGATATACATCAATTATTGAATAAAAATATCGAATGAAAACAGATTTGATCTATGGCGTAGAAGACCGCCCCCCATTTAAAGATGCCCTGTTTGCTGCCTTGCAACATCTGCTGGCTATCTTTGTAGCCATCATTACACCTCCTCTTATCATTGCGAGCGCACTGAAGCTGGATGTTGAAAAAACAAGCTTTCTGGTGTCTATGTCCCTTTTTGCTTCGGGGGTATCTACGTTTATACAATGCCGTCGTATCGGCCCGATAGGAGCAAAGCTGCTCTGTATCCAAGGTACCAGTTTCTCCTTTATCGGTCCTATCATAGCGACCGGATTAGTAGGCGGACTTCCGCTGATATTCGGCTCCTGTATAGCTGCCGCACCAATTGAAATGGCCGTCAGCCGTACCTTCAAGTATCTTCGCAATATCATCACCCCGCTAGTGTCCGGCATTGTCGTACTACTGATCGGATTGAGTCTGATCAAAGTCGGTATCGTTTCCTGTGGCGGCGGATATGGCGCGATGGACGACGGCTCCTTCGGTTCGTGGGAAAATCTGTCTATTGCGGCACTCGTATTGTTGAGCGTCTTGTTTTTCAATCGCTGCAAAAACAAATACCTGCGCATGAGTTCCATCGTGTTCGGTCTTTGCCTGGGTTATGGACTGGCTTTCGCCCTGGGAAAAGTAAATATGAGAGCACTAAATGTCGAGATGCTGATGAGTTTCAACATCCCGCAACCTTTCAAATACGGTATTGATTTTAATATCTCTTCATTTATCGCTATTGGCCTGGTCTATCTGATCACCGCCATTGAAGCCACAGGAGATGTGACAGCCAACTCTATGATTTCCGGACTTCCGATTGAAGGTGATTCTTATCTGAAACGTGTTTCCGGTGGTGTGATGGCAGATGGCTTCAACTCTCTTTTAGCAGGTATATTCAACTCCTTCCCGAACTCCATCTTCGCACAGAATAACGGTATCATCCAATTAACAGGAGTTGCCAGCCGCTATGTAGGCTATTATATTGCCGCTATGCTCGTTCTGCTGGGATTATTCCCCATTGTAGGAGCTATATTCTCTCTGATGCCCGATCCGGTACTGGGAGGTGCCACCTTATTAATGTTCGGTACAGTAGCAGCAGCAGGCATCCGCATCGTTTCCTCACAAGAAATAGGACGCAAAGAAACCTTAGTCTTAGCAGTCAGCCTATCTTTAGGTTTGGGTGTGGAACTAATGCCGGACGTATTAAAACAAACTCCAGAGGCAATTCGAAGTATTTTCTCTTCAGGAATCACCACCGGAGGTTTAACTGCAATTGTTGCTAATATGGTAATTAGAGTGAAGTAATAAGTATTAAGTAGGGATATTCAGTAAATGTCCCTCTTTCTTATAAATTAAGAGAAAAGTTTTAC
>DXOL01000051.1:0-9020 GCA_019412825.1 Bacteroides thetaiotaomicron
AATGGAAGGAAAACAGAAATAGAATCTGAAAAGAAAAGGATAAGGAGATTTTTTTTACAAAAAGACGACATCGCCGAGACGCTTACTAGAAAACAATGAGAGATACCTTACAGAAGAAGTATCTCTCATTACATATCATACTGATTATATGATATTTACCTCATATAGAATGAGAGCATGAGACTAATATTTATTTTTTTATTTCTAGTATATGTTCCTAAGTTCAAGTTATCAATGCGATTTACTTATCCTGCTTTCTATAAGCGGAAGGAATCTCTCCTTTTATAGACTTGAAAACCTTACTGAAATAACGCAAAGAAGAAAAGCCGACCACTTCGGAGATTTCAGTAATGTTCATGGTAGTAGTAGTAAGTAACACGATTGACTGCTCAATACGCTGCTTATTCACATAGTCTACAATCCCCATACCCGTGATAGCCTTCACTTTATTGAATAACAACGAACGGCTGATACACATATTAGTAGCAAGGAATGCAACATCCAGTTCCGGATTACTCATATTATCCGCAATCAATGTATTCAATTTCAGCAGGAAAGTCTCATCCGCATTACTAAAACTCACTTCCTTATGCGTCAAGAGCTTATCATCTTTATATCTTGCCCGTATCTGTTCGCGCTGCCTCAACTGATTATGAATCAATGCCAGCAAACCGTCTATTTCGAAAGGTTTCGGCAAAAAGGCGTCCGCTCCGGTCTTATAACCGGTATACATATTCTGAGAATTATGATAGGCGGTCAATAAGATAAAAGGAATATGGCTGATATCCAGATTAGTCTTCACTTCCCGGCAAAGCTCAAACCCATTCATCCGGGGCATCATGACATCACTGATGATAATATCCGGCAATCGGTCTTTGATCTGTTCCAATCCCTCTTTACCATCCTTGGCAACATATACACGGGCAAAATAATTACTCAGCGTTTCTTTCAGATAGCTTCGCAGTTCGGGAGTATCTTCTACCACCATTACTGAATATTTTTCTAAGAAGGTATAATCAATTCTATCCGGTTCATTCACTTCCACGCCTGTTGCTGCTTCCGCAGAAACCGGTTCCAGCTGTCCGCACGCATCCGTGAATAACGGTAGTTCAAAATAAAAGATTGCCCCTTTTCCCGCTGCATTCGAAGCGCCCACTCTTCCTTTATGGTATGTGATGAGACTCTTCGCATAGGATAATCCGATGCCGCTTCCTCCTTTTTCATGTATTCCCTGATAGAAACTGGAGAAAAGAGAATCCGTATCCACCATATTCAGTCCCATCCCTTCATCCCTGACAGAGATCCGAACCCAGTCTTTCTCTTGTGACAAGGTGGTAATCAACGTAGTAGTGGTGCCCGATTCGCTAAACTTCAACGCATTCATCAAGAAGTTGGAAAGAACGAACTCGCACTTATTCTTATCGAAAGGCACCTCTTTTATCTGTTCGTCCAACTCATATTCGAGTCTGATACCTTTCACATGAAACTCGCTGATGAACTTATCGCCGACAGACCGCACCCACTCATTCAAAGGATGCGGCAATATATGCAGCATATCTTTTCCTTCTTCCAGCTTCCTTACATCAAGTACCATATCAATGATACTCTTCATCTGGTATGCCTGCTTATAGATCGGAACCAACAACTTTTCCACATCCTGCTTGTCCGACTCCTGATTGATAATACGCTTCAATGGTGCACAAATCAGTGTAAGAGGAGTACGAAGTTCATGGCTGATGTTCGTCAGGAAATTAATCTTTTCTTCATACATCTTATTCTTCAGACGCATAATCTCCCGTTTCTGCTTGGCTTTCTTCTTGCGATAGAAGTAGTAGACAATGCTATAAGCCACTACTCCCAACAATATATATAACCCCATATAGAACCAGCCGGTCTTCCACCAAGGCGGAGTAACCACGACATGCAGAATGGGCTGCTTCGTACTCCACCCTCCGTCACGGGTATAATAGGAAGCGGTAATCGTATACTCCCCTATCGGCAGATAGTTGATAACCAAAGAGTTTGAATTGGAACTCGCCAATTCCTGATCGAGTCCCTCTATATTGAACCGAAAGAAATTCTTGCGGAATACATCGCCTTCATTCAACAAAACTTTCAGCTGCAGGGAAGAAAAGTTCCAGGGAATCTGAATTGTTTCGGCCGTTTCATGCCGCTCTTCGGATAACGAGACAGGCAAACCATTTAATAATACATCCAGCAGTTCGACCGTATAATCCGCCTCAGTATCAAAATGAACGGCAGAGTTCACCACCGTCATACCTGTAGTACCACCGACAAAAACATCTCCGTTGTCGGCAAGAAGAGTAGCATGAAAGATGTATTCGTTAGGCAGAACTCCATCTACTTCCTCCAAGGTAGCGAAATTATGGGTACGGGAAGAATAAACAAATAAATGACGTCTTGTCCCTATCCAGATTCGATATTGATTATCGGCAACAACAGAAGCTACATCCTGAAACAGACTTGTATTTATCAGCTCACTCTTCCCTGTCCGTGGGTCATAACGCACCAAGCCTTCGGTAGAAGCCAGCCAAAAAACACCATCCTGATCCATAGAGGCATCATTTATAGTGTATTGTCCTTGATAAATCGTCCGGAAAGTCCCTTCCGAAGAATCATACTCACAAATATTTTTCAAATCGGAAAGGTACGTCTTTGTACCTACCGTAGCTATGATCAGCGGAGAATGACGTTCGTACTCTTCGCCCATAGTAGCCACTATATCAAATTTATGGGTAACCATATCATATATAAAAATATGCTGGGCACTGAAAAGAATTTTATTCTTCGTTATCCGCTGGATATTGACAGAAAAACCATTGATACAGGTCTGATCGTTCATTTCCTTATCAATCAGCACAAAGGGACGTATCTGTCCCGTTTGCTTATGAAAGATAAAGAGTCCTTTATTAAAGGAAAAGAACAGCAGTTCGTCAGGAGTATATTCCACAATGGAAACGACTTTCTCATATTTGGTGGCAGGATAATGTCTGAAAGTTCCCGATACCGGATCAAACCGGTTGATACCTCCTCCATCGGTTCCCACCCAGACTATTCCGTCACTATCCTGAAAGAAACTATTGATAGTCTGGTTACTTAATCCGTACAGATTGCCAAAAGGAACGTTCTGGTAAGAACAGGCATACACATTCTTTATACCAATCAACCCTCTTCTGATACTGCCTGCCCACATATTATTGGCCGGGTCCAGATAGAGGCGGTATATAGTATTGGCTGGAAAGGAATGAACATCATCCTGTTTTTGCTGAATATTAGTAAATGAGAAGTCATCTAAAGAGATCATATTGATTCCGCCACCATCAGTGGCTACCCAAAGCTGATTATCTCTCTCCATGATATCGTGAATGACATCATACGTCAAAGGAGAATTTGACGCCGTAAAGTGTTTGATCAACTGGTCTCCCTGATAGCAATACAGTCCGTTACCATAAACACTTACCCACAGACGCTTGTAGGAGTCCAGATAGATACTGGTATAGTTGTTTTCTGTAAACGACTCTATTTTCTTCACTTCATAGGTCTTCATATTGAAGGAATATATGCCGTGCCAGCGTGAATTGAGCAAGATATTCTCTTCATCATAACGTATCATTTGCCAAAAGGGATTGTAATAAGCAGGGTCTTGCGCATAATACAAAGGTTCCAGCTTGTTAGTGGCATAGACATATTTATATATAGCTCCTGATCCTCCCAACAAGATTCCTCCTTCAACCAATAAATAGGAAGCAACATAAATCGGTTTACCGTTATTCGATAAAGTTCTGAAACTATCACTCCCTCTGTCGTAAAGGCAAATGCCGTTCATCGTAGCTACCCAAAGATTGCATAAAGAGTCTTCGGCAATAAAAGTGATATTATTGGAAGGCAGTGTTCTTTCATCTCCCGGTTGGTGCAGATATTGCTTCAGATGGTCGCGGTCATAACAATTCAAACCGGATTCCGTACCAATCCAAAGATAACCCCGATGATCATTTAAAACACATTGTACTTTCGACTGTGAGAGTCCCTCTTTTATTCCGAGTTGTTTATAATAATAATAAGGAGACTGGCTCAGTATAGGCTGTGCAATACCTACAAAGAAAAACAATAGATATATTTCAAATAGAATCTTTCTCATAAATAGCCGTATAATATTGTACAAAGGTGTAAATATAGGAAATTCTCTTTAAATAAAACTGTTTTATATTAATTTCCCCTTAATTATAGGACATTTCTTTAATAATTCTTGCACATACAAAAGAAATGCAGATTTACTCAAAACCTATTTTTTTCCAAAAAAATATTAGTTTCTCCTTATATTATAAGGTAAGGCGAATCTTTTTTTTTACTTTTGCCCCGAAATATCATGGTACAAGCCATTATAAAAGAAAGAATTATGCAAAAAAACCTTGTCATTGTCGAGTCTCCGGCAAAAGCAAAAACGATTGAAAAATTTCTCGGGAAAGATTTCAAAGTCCTTTCTAGCTACGGACATATACGTGATCTGAAGAAAAAAGAATTCAGTATCGACGTAGATAAGAATTTTAAACCCGATTATGAAATTCCGGCAGACAAAAAGGCTTTGGTCAGCACGCTGAAAGCAGAAGCAAAAGAGGCAGAAACCGTATGGCTCGCATCCGATGAGGACCGCGAGGGAGAAGCTATTGCCTGGCATCTGTACGAAGTATTAAAACTAAAACCGGAAAACACAAAACGAATCGTATTTCACGAAATCACCAAAGGTGCTATTTTAAAAGCAATCGAGCAACCACGCAATATCGACCTCAACCTCGTAAATGCACAACAGGCACGACGAATTCTGGATAGAATTGTAGGTTTTGAATTGTCACCTGTACTTTGGAGAAAAGTTAAACCATCTCTGTCGGCAGGACGCGTACAGTCGGTAGCTGTCCGCCTGATTGTAGAACGTGAACGAGAAATTCATGCTTTCAAATCAGAAGCCGCTTACCGGGTTATCGCCGTATTCCTGGTCCCCGACACAGACGGCAAGCTGGTAGAAATGAAAGCGGAATTATCACGCCGCATCAAGACGAAAGAAGAAGCAAAAGTATTCCTCGACGTATGTAAGGGAGCGACTTTTACAATTGAAGATATAACTACCCGTCCGGTAAAGAAAACACCGCCGGCTCCGTTTACAACTTCTACCCTGCAACAGGAAGCGGCACGCAAACTGGGATATACCGTAGCACAAACGATGATGATCGCGCAACGTTTGTACGAATCCGGGTTTATCACTTATATGCGTACGGACTCCGTCAACCTGTCGGAATATGCAACCGTCAGCAGCAAGGACGCTATCATACAGATGATGGGCGAACGCTATGTACATCCCCGCCACTTTGAAACAAAGACGAAGGGAGCACAGGAAGCGCACGAAGCAATTCGTCCGACTTACATGGAAAATCAATCCGTTGAAGGTACGGCACAGGAAAAGAAACTGTACGATCTGATCTGGAAGCGCACCATCGCATCACAAATGGCGGATGCGGAACTGGAAAAGACTACTGCTACCATCTCTATAAGCAAAAGCGGTGATGTATTCACTGCCATCGGCGAAGTTATCAAGTTCGATGGTTTCCTGCGTGTATACCGTGAGTCTTATGACGATGAGAATGAACAGGAAGACGAGAGCCGTCTGTTGCCTCCTTTAAAGAAAGGTCAGAAACTGGAATATGGTCCTATCGTTGCTACTGAACGTTTCACTCAACGTCCGCCACGCTATACGGAAGCAAGCCTTGTACGCAAACTGGAAGAGCTGGGCATCGGTCGTCCGTCCACATACGCACCTACGATTTCTACTATTCAGCAACGCGAATATGTGGAAAAAGGAAATAAAGACGGTGAAGAACGTACATTTAATGTGCTGACACTGAAAGACAATCAGATTAAAGATGAAAGTCACAATGAAGTGACGGGAGCAGAAAAGTCGAAGCTCTTTCCTACAGATACAGGAACTGTGGTAAATGACTTCCTTACCGAATACTTCCCGGATATTCTGGATTACAACTTTACCGCCAGTGTAGAAAAGGAATTTGACGAAATAGCGGAAGGAGAAGTAAAATGGACTTCTATCATGAAGACTTTCTATGATCAGTTCCATCCGGCAGTAGAAAAGACATTATCTATAAAGACAGAACATAAAGTCGGCGAACGTATGCTGGGAGAAGAACCGGGAACAGGCAAGCCTGTCTCTGTGAAAATCGGTCGTTTCGGTCCTGTAGTACAGATCGGTGCCGCGGATGATGAAGAGAAACCTCGTTTTGCCCAGATGAAGAAAGGGCAGTCCATGGAGACCATTACCCTGGAGGAAGCGCTGGAACTGTTTAAGCTACCACGTACTTTAGGTGAGTATGAAGGAAAGACTGTCAGTGTAGGTGTAGGCCGCTTCGGACCTTACATCCAGCATAACAAGGTTTATGTATCACTGCCGAAAACACTTGATCCGATGAAAGTTACTCTGGAAGAAGCAGAGCAGCTGATTCTGGAAAAACGGGCGAAAGAAGCAGAACGCCATATCAAGAAGTTTGATGAAGAACCGGAACTGGAGATTCTGAATGGCCGATACGGACCTTACATTGCATACAAAGGCAATAATTACAAAATCCCTAAAGACATTATTCCTCAGGATCTGAGTTTGAAGAGCTGCCTGGAGCTAGTCAAAATACAAGATGAGAAAGGTCCTAGCACTTCTGCCAAAGGTAAACGAACCGCAAAAAAGAAATAATATTTGCATTCAATGAGACGTCAAAGTCCGGTAACCTATATCAACTCGTTACCGGACTTTTGTTGTATTTATAATGCTATATATTTCTTTTTAAGCAATTTATGTCCAAACACTTTGTTTTGATATATTAAATACATACATTTGCAAATTACAATTAAATTATCAGAACACAGTTATGCAAGCAAACAAAATCAAGACTTTTTTAGTGGGGGTACTATGCGCACTCTTGTCAGCCGGTTGTATGGAAAAGGACTTATATCAGGCTCCAGAAGAAAAAACTGCAGATGAATACTTTGGCTTTACAACATCCTCTAGTTGCACAGTTGATTTAAACTATGGTTTAAATTATCAGGTTGTTTTTGAGTTATATGCCGAAAATCCGCTATCGGAAGATAAGGATGGAAACATTATCAAGACAAAAGAAGAGCCTGTCTATCGCGGGGCTACGGATAAAAAAGGAATCTTTAATGATTTCATATCCATTCCGTCTTATCTTACAGAACTTTACCTTTATTCAGACTATCTTGGAACTGTCAGCCCGATTCAGTTACAAATTACAAACGGAAAAGTATCTTTTGATCAGAAAGCTTTTATACAAAGTAAAAGAAATGCGAAGGGTACGAGTAGAGGGGTTACCAATAGCGGCTACAAATATCCGGAGGGTTTCCAGGTTTTAGGTGAATGGAATGAGATAGGATGTCCTACTTATCTTTCTTCTACTCCAACGGAAATAGATGGGCAACTCATGTATAATATCCGTGAAGTTTTTATTAAGCCGGGTGGAAGTGCAGCGATGGAAGATTATTATCCTGAATATATAGGTGATAATGTAAATATAGAAATCAATGTTAAGAAACCAACAGAAATCGGACTGGTTATGCTCAGCAGTACAGGTACCAAGCAAAATGCAGTCGGTTATTTCACCTACCCTACCGATCAAAAGCCGACTAATATAAGTCAAGTTACACCGATCATTGCTTATCCGCGCATATCGACTGCCGTGTGTAATTCCAGCAGTACAGCAGGTAGTATGTATACCGGCGACAGAGTAGAACTGAAATATTGGGATGGCACAAAGTTCGTGAACGAGTTCCCTGCGGGAGTAAGCATAGCATGGTTCCTTATTGAGTCTTCCTACAACCAAGGCACAAAGGAGATTATGAATAATAAACGTACTTTCTATTCTATTCGTGATCTGAATAAGAGCAAAGAACACCGTACCATTGCCCTAAAGAACAAATCAGGAGAAGTCGTTGCATTTGGCATGGAGGATGCAACCAACTTTGAACCGAAAGGGGATAATACCAGAAAAGGAAACTTTGGCGATGCCGTATTCTATCTTGATTTCTCAGATGGATCAGCCATTGATACTGATGGTGTAGAAGAACTCCCAGACAAATCCATTGACGACAAAGAGATTTATAACTCCTTTAAAGGCGTATTATCATTTGAAGATTTTTGGCCATCCAAAGGAGATTATGACATGAATGATATGGTTGTCGAATATAAACGTGAGATTTATAAGAGTGTTCTCACAAGTAAAGTCGTAAAAGTTATAGATACATTTGTGCCTAAACATGATGGTGCAAACTGGCAAAACGGTTTTGGTTACCAGCTTACAGGTATAGCAAATAGTGATATAAAGAAAATAACCGTAGAATCCGGCGGAATCGCCTCACAATTCATGGAAGGGCAAGACCGGGAGCCTGGTCAAAATTATCCCACTATTATCCTTTTTGACAATCAAAAAGCAGCTATAAACAAAACGTTTACTGTAACGATAGACGTCGCCCAAGAAAGATTTACAGAAACGGCATTTACTCCTTTCTTTAATAACGAATATTGGGAAAAGACATACAGCAAATTTAATATGAACCCCTTTATTATCATTTCCGCCAGTACAGGACGTGATAAAGAAGCACATATTGTGAAATTCCCTCCAACAAGCAAAATGAATTTCTCTTATTTCGGCACAGGCAGTGATGTATCCAGGCCTGATGAGGGATTATATTATGTAAATAATGAGAATATGCCAACGGGACTGCAGATTAGCGGTGTCAGTGTAGGAACCAAACGAAGTGCCGATTTCCTTGTGCCAATAGAAAAAACAAGCATTTTGGAAGCGTATCCTAAATTTGGTGACTGGGCATCCAGCTTCGGTGTTTCCAGTCCATATTGGTGGAAAGATCCAGATAATTCGAAAGTAATTACCCAATAATAAAAATACTATTTATAAAAAAGGAATGCCGGATCG
>DXOL01000052.1:0-97797 GCA_019412825.1 Bacteroides thetaiotaomicron
CTCCCAAGCAATCACGTTAGCCAATGCCCAGCCATTGAAAATAACAATGGGGGAAGATACGCAAAAATTGGAGGAAGTTGTTGTTACTGCTTTGGGAATCAAACGTTCTGAGAAAGCACTTAGCTATAATGTGCAGAAAGTTGACAATGATGCTTTGACTTCCGTAAAGGATGCTAACTTCGTCAATAGTCTAAACGGAAAAGTGGCTGGTGTGAATATACAACGTAGTGCCTCCGGTGTAGGAGGTAGTACTCGTGTTACAATGCGTGGTAACAAATCTATTAGCGGAGATAACAATGTTCTATATGTAGTTGATGGTGTACCAATTGGTAATCAAGCTGACAGAACTGGCGACGGAACAGGATTTGGAAGCGGCAGAACTTCAGGTGAAGGTATCGCCAATTTCAATCCGGATGATATTGAAAGTGTGTCAGTATTGACTGGACCGTCTGCTGCAGCGTTGTACGGAGCAAGTGCAGCAAATGGAGTAATCTTAATCAATACGAAGAAAGGCGAAGCTGGAAAAATGCGCATAGATGTATCTTCTTCAGTAGAGCTTATGACACCACTCACGATGCCTAAATTCCAAAATAGATATGGAATATCAGGAAACTATTATTCGTGGGGGGATAAATTGGAGAACCAACCATCATATGATCCTAAAGACTTCTTTGAATTAGGGGCAACCTTTAATAATTCATTTAATCTTTCAACCGGAAACGATAAGAATCAGACTTATTTTTCGATTGCTGCTGTAAATTCTGATGGTATTGTACCCAATAACAAATACCACCGTTACAATGTGACATTGAGAAATACTGCTAAATTCTTGAATGATAAGCTGACATTAGATGCATCTGCAAGTTATATACGTGAGTATTATAACAATATGATTTCTTATGGAACTTATTTTAATCCTATTGTTGGGGCATACTTATATCCGCGCGGTGAAGATTTTGAGAAAGAGAAGTATTTTGAACGCTATAATAGTGAACTCGGATATTCTCAACAGCAATGGACTCCCGGAGATTTTGGTATGGATATACAAAACCCATATTGGATTGCCTATCGCAACATTCGTCCGGAAGTAAAAGACCGTTATATGTTATATGCCTCTTTAAAGTACGATATTACCAATTATTTGAATGTGACAGGTCGTGTACGTTTAGATAATACCTATACCGAAAAGGAAGATAAACGTTATGCATCTACCATAAACACATATGCCAGTACAAACGGACGCTATACATACTCTAACGAGACGTTTCGACAGAAATATGCAGATATAATGGTAAACTTCGATAAACAGTTTGCTGAAATCTATCATGCTACGATCAATGCAGGAACTTCTTTCGAAGAATATGATACAAAAGGACGTGGATATGGAGGCCAGTTGCTATTAGTACCGAATAAATTTGTATATAGTAATATAGACCCGACGCAGAGCACCGCAAGTCAAACTGGTGGAGACAGCCGCAGGAGAAATTTTGCTGTATTTGCTTCTGCTGAGGTATCATGGAATTCGGCCTTATACCTAACCTTGACAGGGAGAGCCGATAAGCCTTCTCAATTGGTAAACAGTGATGATCCGTGGATTTTCTATCCTTCGGTTGGTTTGTCTGCCATCGTTACTGAACTGTTACCCAATAATATTAAAGAGAAATTAGAGCCAACTTTAGGTTTCCTGAAAGTCAGAGCTTCCTATACAGAGGTAGGTTCGCCGATCCCCTATACAGGGTTAACTCCCGGAACTCTCACTCATGAACTTGAAGGAGGCACCTTTAAACCCTTTAAATATTATCCGATTTCCAACCTGAAAGCTGAAAGAACTCGTTCTTATGAAATAGGTCTTGATTCCAAATGGTTTAATAATACAATAACTTTCGGAGTTACGTATTATCATTCAAATACATATAATCAGTTGCTGAAAGCTACATTGGGTAGTAATTTTGAATATATGTTTGTACAAGCCGGTAATGTCCAGAATAGAGGACTTGAATTAAGTTTAGGATTTGACAAGAAATTTGGTGATTTTAATTATAATACAACGTTCACTGCGACGACAAATAAAAATAAAATTATCCAATTGGCACGTGATGTCTTGAATCCTGTTACAAATACCTTGATAGATTTAACGGATATTCAGGTTGGGCGTTTCCGTTTGAGAGAAGGAGGAGAAATTGGTACTGTATATGCAAATGAATGGCTAAAAAGAGATGGTGATAATTATGTAGACTATCAGCCAGGTCAAGCATTAACTACAGAAACCACCTCACCCTACAAGCTAGGTAGCGTGAACCCTAAATGGAATTTGGGATGGCAGCATGGGTTTAGTTACAAAGGATTTAATCTTAATTTGTTGTTCACAGCTCGTATTGGAGGAATCGTAATTTCTAAAACACAAGCTATGTTAGACAGATATGGAGTATCTGAAGCATCGGCAGATGCGCGTGATGCAGGTGGTGTATCATTAGGATATTTCAAAGTTGATCCAAAAACTTATTATGATGCAGTTTCTAATTTGGATGCCTACTATACATACTCAGCAACTAATGTGAGATTGCAGGAAGCCAGACTGACTTATACTTTCCCAAATAAATGGTTTAAAGGAACTGTTAATAATTTGAGCTTGTCAGTATACGGTACTAATTTATGGATGATATACAATAAGGCCCCATATGATCCTGAGCTAACAGCTTCCACAGGTACTTTTGGTCAAGGATACGATTACTTTATGTTACCCAGCCAGTCTACTTATGGATTGAGTTTGAAATTTGGATTCTAAAATAAATAAAGGAATTGAATATGAAAAAATATATAATTCTGCTTTTGGCACTTTGTTCTATGTCAGCTTGTGATTATGAAGCTGTCAATACTAATCCTTACGGTGTCTCCGATGGAGAATTAGGTCCTCTTAAATATGGTGCCCGTTTTATGAATATGCAGCAAAGAGTGATCCCTATAGGTTCACCTAGTTTGACAACCGGACCTGGAAATGATTTACAAAATACTGATTTGATATCTTCCGGTAACTATATTGGTTATTTTGGCAATAATAATAACTGGGGTTTTAATAATGAGGCTAATTGGAATTTTACAGATAGCAGAATGAATTATGCATATCAGAATTTTTACTCGCAAATCTTTTTGCCTTGGAATGAAATATATGAAATCGCCAAAGATTCGGATTCTCCGTCAGAACAAGCTATATTGGAAATTGCTAATATCGTCAGAAATGTAGCATGGTTACGAGCTACAGATGTTTTTGGTCCTATCGCTTACACCTCTGCAGGTGATGGAAGTATTGCACCTAAATTCGACAGTCAGGAAGTTGTTTATAAAAGTATGCTGGCTGATCTGTCAAAATCTGTAGAATTGTTGAATACAATATCCTATAGTGTGATGGCTCAGTACGATTTGATATACAATGGTAATGTGCAGAATTGGGTCAAATTGGCTAACTCATTAATATTGAGAATAGCCGTCAGAGCACATTTCATAGATGAGACTTTGGCCAAGGAATATATTACGAAAGCATTAGATCCTAAAAATGGTGGTGTTATCGAAGATATTTCAAGTGAAGCCAAGATAAAGAGTTCTGATAAAATGCCATTGCTGAATTCAATGTTAGCATCTGTCAATGAATATAACGAAACAAGAATGGGAGCTACCATTTGGGGATATTTGGATGGTTATAAGGATCCAAGGTTAAGTGCATATTTTACTGAAGGAACGTATGGATCTGGCAGTTGGGCGCAAACAGGGTATTTTCCGGTTGCACCGACAAATAATAAATCTAAATCGGAAACTTCATATTCTGCAAAATTTGCATCGCGTCCGAAAGTAGATTCCAATTCTCCTTTATATTGGTTCAGAGCATCCGAAACTTATTTTCTGAAAGCAGAAGCTGCTCTCTATAATTTGATAGGTGGTGATCCTAAAACGTTCTATGAACAAGGAATAAATATTTCATTTCAAGAGCAAGGAGTCAGTGGAGTAGCCACATACCTCTCAGGGACAGGAAAACCAACCGGACTCACCGGTAGTAATTACAAATATGGCAGTTATAATCACGATTTAAGTATTGGTAACACTTCACCTAAATGGGATGATTACACTGGAAATTTAAGCAAACAAGAGGAGCAGTTGCAGAAAATTATTACGCAAAAATATCTGGCACTCTATCCGAACGCCGTGGAGGCTTGGACCGAATATCGCAGAACCGGTTTCCCATATTTGATGAAACCTATGGATGAAGCTGCTCCTGGAAGAATTGGCGCCTCAATAGAAGATTGCAGAGTTCCTGAACGCTTTAGATTTGCTCCTACAGCCTATAATTCCAATCCTAACATGGCCGAAATTCCAACATTGTTGGGCGGTGGAGATATAGGAGCTACTAAATTATGGTGGGTACGTTCAAATAGACCCAAACAACCTAATCAGTAATAATGTAATTCATTTTTAAGAAAAGAAAATTATGAAATTATTAAAGTATTTGTGTATAGGTATATCTGCCTTAAGTATACTAAGCTGTTCTGACTGGACATCTGAAGAAAGAGAGATTTTTGAGAATCAGGAAGGAATGCACCGTCTGATTCCCCTAATTGAAGCTCAGACCGAAGAAGATCTTACACCGACCATGCGTGAATATTTCGCTCAAATAAGAGAATATAGAAAAACTCCTCATGTGAAAGGATTCGGTTGGTTTGGTAACTGGACTGGAAAAGGAAGCAATGCCCAAAATTATTTGAAAATGTTACCAGATAGTGTAGATTTTGTATCTCTTTGGGGAACAAGAGGATATCTTTCTGATGAACAAAAAGCGGATTTGAAATTCTTCCAGGAAGTGAAAGGAGGAAAGGCATTATTATGTTGGATTATTCAGGATTTGGGGGATCAGCTGACTCCTAAAGGATTGAATGCAACGCAATATTGGGTAGAAGAAAAGGGACAAGGTAACTTCATTGAAGGGGTAAAAGCATATGCAAACGCTATTTGTGATAGTATTGAAAAGTACAATCTTGATGGTTTTGATATTGACTACGAACCTGGATATGGACATTCCGGAACTTTAGCAAACTACCAGACAATCAGTCCTAGCGGTAATAATAAAATGCAGGTTTTCATTGAAACTTTGAGTGCCCGCCTACGTCCTGCTGGAAGAATGTTAGTTATGGATGGTCAGCCGGATCTCTTATCTACAGAAACTTCAAAATTGGTTGATCATTACATCTATCAGGCATACTGGGAATCAAGTACCAGTTCTGTAATTTATAAAATAAATAAACCGAATCTAGACGACTGGGAGCGCAAAACAATTATTACCGTTGAATTTGAACAAGGGTGGAAAACTGGTGGCATAACTAATTATACAAGTGTGCGTCCTGAATTGAATAGTATGGAAGGGAATCAGATTCTTGACTATGCAACACTCGATTTGCCCAGTGGTAAGAGAATAGGTGGTATAGGTACTTATCATATGGAGTATGACTACCCGAATGATCCTCCTTACAAATGGTTGAGAAAAGCCTTGTATTTTGGTAATCAGGTATATCCTGGTAAGTTCGATTAATATTAAAGAATGACTATTATGAAAAAGAATATTTATTTAGCTGTTCTGTTATTCTTAACAGGTTGCCAAAATGAGTTATATAAAAATCCTTTGGATGATTTTCAAAGTGAACAAGGAGTATATATAGCTAATAATGGCGTATTACAAAGCTTTGTGGAAGAAGACAAAGATATGGAAATCAAAGGGCTGCAAGTAGCTTTGGCAGTTCAGGATACTAAAGAAATAAAAGTTACATTGGAGGCTGGTAATCAAGCTCAGTTAGATGCTTATAATGCTAAAAATGGAACTAACTATATAGTACTTCCTAAAGAGATGTATGAGATCTCACAGAAAATAACATTTATGCCTCGTTATGCAATGATGGATGTTCCTATTTCCTTGAAGAATGTAAAATTCTCACTGGAAGGTAATTATGCTTTGCCTGTACGTATTACAGGGGGTGATGTGAATATTATCAGAGGGCAAGAAGAGACTTTACTTGTACTAGAGCAAAGAGTGAATACAAAAGCGCTCCGGGTAAGTACAAGTGGAAGTGGCTCGGGTAGTGAGGATGATAAAATGTTCCCCAATGATTTCAAAGTTGATCAATGGACAATGGAAGTTATGGTCAACAGGGCTAGTTACAAAAGTAACAATCGTTCTATTTGTGGAACTAAGCTGGTTGCTAATGCCGGTCCTATGGATGAGATTTATGTTCGTTTCGGTGATGTGACTATTAATCCTAATCAATTACAAATTAAGACGGGAAGCTCCCAAATTGATGTTCCGGCTGATAAATTCTCAGCACAGCCTGACACTTGGTATATGTTAGCTTTCGTATATGATGGTCAAAAGAATTATGTATACGTGAACGGAGTGCTGGTTGCTGATCGGGAAATCAGAACAGGACCTTATGGACTGATTGGCTTCTGGATTGGTGGTTCAAACGAGCTGATTCGTGAGGTTCGTTTTTGGAAAACGGCCAGAACTTCGCAAGAGATAGCTTCGAACATATGGAAGATGGTAAATCCTGACGATGACAATTTACTGCTTTATTATCCATTGAATGGAAAGAAGAGGGATAGTGCTACCGGAGAAATAACAGAGGATGAGACTCTGCTTTGGGACTGGAGTAAGAATGGTAAGAATTTACCCAAGCCATCAAGTTATTCTTTTGATGATAACAAAGGGGACGGGTTTATATTCCCACCGCAAGAATAGCCACAAATTACAATAAATTGTGCATATAGAAAAGGCTGCCTTTGGAATGAGGCAGCCTTTATTTTCACTATATATTGTAAATAATAATAAAACAAATAAAGATGCAGAACTATTTATCCAATAATTGATATATTTATACAATCACTCAGTCTCTCTAATATAAATATCAATGGTTATATTTAGTATGAGATGTTCTTCTCTCATACTATTCCGCATATCTCCCAAGCAATCACGTTAGCCAATGCCCAGCCATTGAAAATAACAATGGGGGAAGATACGCAAACCTTGGATGAAGTAGTCGTTACGGCTTTGGGTATCAAGCGTTCACAAAAGGCATTAAGTTATAATGTACAAGAAGTGAAGGGTGATGAATTGAATACTGTAAAAGACGCCAACTTTATGAATTCATTGGCTGGAAAAGTAGCAGGTGTCAATATTAATGCTTCAGCTTCTGGTGTTGGTGGTGCAACACGTGTAGTTATGCGTGGTACAAAATCTCTTTCTGCTAATAATAATGCATTATATGTAATTGATGGTGTACCTATTTTCAATACTAATAATGGAGAAGTTTCTGGTGAATATGCTGTTCAACCGAGGGGTGAAGGTATTTCAGATATTAACCCTGAAGATATAGAAAGCATGTCTGTATTAAGTGGTCCGGCTGCTGCCGCATTGTATGGATCAAACGCTGCACAAGGAGTTATATTGATTACTACTAAAAAGGGTAGCGAAGGAAAAGTAAAGATAACTATTTCTAATAATACAACTTTTTCTCAGCCATTTATCATGCCGGAGTTCCAAAATTCTTATATGAATAAAGCTCAGGAATTTAAGTCTTGGGGAGAAAAAGGGCAGTCTGTTTTTGGAAATTATGACCCGAAGGATTTCTTTAATACAGGTTCAAATGTTCAAAATACGATTTCATTGTCTGTAGGTAATGACAAAAATCAGACCTATTTATCTGCTGGAACTACCAATTCTAAGGGACTTATTCCCAATAGCAAATATAATCGTTACAACTTTACTGTTAGGAATACTACAAAATTTCTCAACGATAAAATGACATTAGATTTTGGATTCAGCTATATTATTCAAAATGATAAGAATTTAATGGCTCAAGGACAATACTTCAATCCATTAACCTCTATCTATTTGTATCCAAGAGGAGAGAATTTTGATGTTGTTCGGATGTATGAGACTTATGACCCGGCTCGGAAAATTAATGTTCAGAACTGGTCATGGGGATCTAAGCCAGGTTATAGCATGATTTCTAATCCATATTGGATTGCGAACAATATGAATCATGGAACGCAAAAACAACGTTATATGGCTAATGTGAGCTTAAAATATCAGATTTTGGATTGGATGGACGTTGCAGGACGTGTGCGTATTGATAATGCAACTAACAAATACGAGGATAAACGTGATGCAACAACAGATATGCTGTGGACCGCTGGTTCTGAATTTGGTTTTTATAGATATGATAAAGTTGATGATAGACAAGTTTATGCGGATGCAATGTTGAATATTAACAAAGTAATCAAAGACTTTTCTATAACAGCCAATATTGGTACAAGTATCACTCAGGTTTATTTTGATCAACAAGGTTTTCAGGGTGGTTTAAAGGAAATTTCCAACGTGTACAGCATGTATAACTTGAATACAATTCAAGGAAAGGATCAATATCCGATTCAGAATTTCTATAAACAACGCACTAATTCAATTTTTGCAAGTGCAGAATTAGGTTGGAGAAGTATGTTATATTTGACTTTGACAGGTCGTAATGATTGGGACTCTGCATTAGCGAATACAGAACAATTGTCTTTCTTCTATCCATCTGTCGGGCTTTCTGCTGTAGTTACTGAAATTGTGAAATTACCAAAAGCTATTTCTTATTTAAAAGTACGCGGTTCTTTTGCATCTGTAGGTTCTGCTATTCCACGTAATTTGACTTCTCCTTGGAGTTATAAATGGGATACGGATTCACAAAAGTGGACAACCAAGACTTATCGTCCCTTACCCAAACTTTATCCGGAAAAAACGGATTCATGGGAAGCGGGTCTAAGCGCGAAGTTTTTTGATAATAGAATATCATTCGATTGGACTTGGTATAAATCCAATACTAAAAAACAAACATTTACAGTGCCTATTTCTGCTGGTTCGGGTTATACTAGTATGTATGCTCAATCTGGTGATGTGCAAAATACTGGTATGGAATTTTCTTTGGGATTCAAAGATAAATGGGGAGATTTTGGATGGAGCTCTAACGTAACTTTCAGTTTTAATAATAATAAAATCATAGAGTTATTAGATGATTACGAAGATGCTTTGACAGGTCAACATTATACTTTGGATGAGATAGACAAAGGGGGCATTGGTTCTACAAAGATTGTGTTGAGAAAAGGTGGCTCAATGGGAGACTTATACGTATCTACACGCTTGAAGAGAGATCAGCAAGGAAACATATATATTGATCCTGCAACCAATAAAGTAGTCAAAGAAACGTTGAAGGGTGATGAGATCGAGAAAGTCGGTTCCGTACTTCCGAAAAGTAATTTAGGCTTCCGCAATGATTTCACTTATAAAGGTATCAATTTAGGTTTCATGTTGTCTGCACGTTTTGGGGGTGTAGTTGCCTCGCAGACCCAGGCAATCATGGATGAGTATGGCGTTTCTAAGACTTCTGCTCTTGCGCGTGATAATGGAGGAATTACTATTAATAATGGGCAGATAGATGCCAGAGAATATTATTCAATAGTCGGTGGATCGGAAGGAGTGATGTCACACTACATCTATAGTGCTACCAATGTTCGCTTGCAGGAGGTTTCGTTAGGATATACATTGCCTGCTAAATGGTTCGATAATAAATTAAACATGAGTATATCGTTTGTTGGACGTAACCTATGGATGATTTATAATAAGGCACCATTCGATCCTGAAGTAACTGCATCTACAGGAACATATTATCAAGGATTCGATTTCTTCATGCAACCGAGTTTAAGAAACTATGGTTTTAATGTTAAATTTCAGTTCTAATTTTAATTCAGAAAGATGATGAATAATAAATATTTAACTCATTTGTTTTCAATCGGCTATTTACTGGCAGGAACATTATTATTCAATGCTTGTACTGCTGGTTTCGAAGACTTAAATCGTCCGGGAAATCAAATATCCAATGAGGAACTGGATCGTGACAATTTCAGAATGGGAGCATTTTTTCCGCAAATGACAGATAATGTTTTTCCAGTTCAGGAAAACTCTTATCAGCATAATGAAGGATTCATTGGAGATAGTTATGCCAGATATACAACCTTGGCTTTGGAAAAATTCATGGCGTCAAATCACATGTTTTACAATGCTCCTTTGAACTGGCGCAATGCATATCCTTTTGATGATGTGATGACTAAAATCTATGGTCCATGGAATGAAATACGTACAATGACGAATGGTGAGGGTATCAATTTTGCATGGGCACAAGTTTTGCGTGTAGCGGCTATGCAGCGCTTGACAGATATGTATGGACCTATACCATACTCACAGGTAGTATCGGGTAATCTTTTAACTCCATACGATTCTCAGCAAGCTGTTTACGAGGCTATGTTTAAAGATTTGACAGATGCTATCAATGTGCTTACCCCTTATGCGAATGCTAATCCCGATGCTCGTCCTTTAGCTAAATTTGATGGAGTTTATAATGGCGACTTCTATAAGTGGGTAAAGTTTGCTAATTCTTTAAAACTTCGTATGGCAATTCGTGTTCGCTTTGCTAGTCCTACTTTGGCACAGCAGATGGCAGAAGAAGCAGTAGGGCATCCTATTGGAGTATTTACCTCAAATGATGATAATGCTACTTATGCAAATGTCGAAAATCCGGTTTGGCAGACTTATGTAGGGTGGCCGGATATGAAGGTTTGTGCTGATATTACTGCATATATGAATGGCTATGAAGATCCGAGACGTGCTAAATACTTCCAGAAAGCGACAATGGATGGTGCTGAAGATGCTGGAGGCTATGTTGGCTTACGGGCTGGTGTTACAAGTTATACGGATACTAAAATGGCTGGATATTCTGTAGTGAAATCAGAAAAGACTGATAGACTTTTGTGGATGTGTGCTGCAGAGGTAGCTTTTCTGAAGGCAGAGGGTGCTATGCTTAAGTGGAATATGGGAGGTACTGTGAAAGAATTTTACGAACAGGGCATTTCTTTGTCATTCAACCAATGGGGGGTGAGTGGAGCAAGTGAATATGCAGAAAATTCCACCTTGGTTCCTGGTGATTATAAAGATCCCAATAGCACTGGAAGTGCTCCGGCATTGAGTACTGTTAAGATTAAGTGGGATGATTCTGCAACTGCTGAAGTGATGCTAGAACGCATCATTACACAGAAATGGATTGCATTGTGGCCTATTGGACAAGAAGCATGGAGTGAATATCGCCGTACAGGTTATCCCAAGCTTTTTCCATTGGCAAAAAGTATCACTCCTGATATACCTGTAGCTAATCGTATTCCTTTCCCACCGGCAGAGTATTCTAAGAATAGAGAAAATATGACTGATGCCGTATCAAAGATTGGTGGTGCCGATGATTATGCAAGTAAAATGTGGTGGCAGAAGAAATAATAAATAAACTAATTGTAAAATTAAAAATTATGAAGAAGTTATTATATACATTCATATTGCCAGTATTAGCTCTTTGTCTAATCTTTGCGGCTTGCGAAGATTGGACGGAAGTTGAGCCTAAACACTCGGAAAATATGACAGGTTCAATTTTTACAGATGAATATTATGCAGCCCTTCGTGCTTACAAAGCTTCCGACCATCCTATAACTTTTGGTTGGTTTGGTAACTGGACTGGTAATGGTGCCAGTTTGGAAAAAAGTATGGCCGGACTACCCGATAGTGTAGATTTCATTTCTATTTGGGGTAATTGGAGAAGCCTAAATGATGCACAGAAACAGGATCTGAAATATGTTCAGGAAGTAAAAGGTACAAAAGCTTTGATGTGCTTTATTGTTCAAAATATTGGTGATCAATTGACTCCGAAAGATTATGAAGGAGACTATAAAGAGTTTTGGGGTTGGAACGATAATGATCCGGCTGCTATCGAAGCAGCAATCAAAAAGTATGCTAATGCTATTTGTGATACTATTGACTACTATGATTATGATGGATTTGATATTGATTATGAACCTAATTATGGTCATAGGGGCAATATGTCTGGTAATGATGCAAATATGTTATTGTTCATACAAACCCTTCGGAATCGGCTGGGCACTAAGGCTGAGACAGGTAAACTTATAGTTCTGGACGGGGAACCACAAACGATTGTATCAGAAGCTGGACCGCTTATAGATTATTTCATTGTACAAGCATACGATTCAGGAGGAGATTCGGATTTGGATAGCAGATTAAGCTCAACAATCAGTAATTTTGATGGCATCTTATCCCCCGAAGAAGTAGCAAAAAAATACGTTGTTACTGAGAATTTTGAAAAATGGGCTTTATCTGGTGGTGCTGACTTTCGGGATCGCTACGGAAACAGAATGAAATCATTAGAAGGAATGGCCCGTTGGACTCCTATCATTAATGATAAAAAGTGTGCAAAGGGTGGTGTTGGAACTTATCATATGGAATATGAATTTACGATAAGTGGCTATGACGGCTCCTATCCTTATTTGAGAAATGCTACACGCATCATGAATCCTCCTATAAAATAATAACTTTAAAGATGACAAATATGAAAAAGATATTCAATTCAAAACTATGGCTTTGTCCTATAGTTTATCTGATGTTCTGTTTGGCTGCGTGTGATGATGCACAGAATGATGCTATTGATAGTCGAATTTATATCGCTGAGTCTACAAGCTTGTCTTATGAAGCTAAAAAAGTGACAGTAGATGACAAAGGAAGTGTAGTATCGGTTACTCCTAGAGCTGGTAAAAATGTAGTGAATGATGTAGAAGTTACTTTAGGTCTCAATCCTCAAGCAATAGATATATACAATGCGAAAAATGGAACAAATTATATTGCTATACCAGAAGAGTTGTTTACTTTAGAACACAATAAAGTAGTCATTAAGAAAGGTGAATCTTTAGCTCCGACTGTTAAAATTTCCATAAAGCCGTTATCTCAGGAAATGATTGATTCGGGTAATAAATATGCGTTGCCTGTAGCTATAACTTCTGTATCTGGGGATGCAGAGACCTTGATTGGTGCTGATGTAATGATCTTTATTATGGATCAGGTGATTATAACTTCTGTACCGATTTTGACAGGAGAGAAATCCATAAAAATGAATATGCGTAAAGATTATGAAGTAACTCAATGGTCATTAGAAATGCGCGTAAATATGAGTGAACTTGGTGATGGAGTAACTCCAGGTGTTGGTTATCCTGGTCCTCCAAGCTATCAAAATCAAGCAATATTCTCAGCCGGACCTGGCAGTACGGGAACAGCAGCAGATGGTGAAATTTATATTCGTTTTGGTGATGGACCGATTCCTGGTAATATATTACAAGTAAAGACACAAGGAACTCAAATAAATTGTTCCACCAAATTTAAGAATAACCAATGGTATCATTTAGCTTTCGTCTGCAACGGTGTTAAAATGACTATTTATGTGAATGGGAATGTGGATGCTGTACTAGATCTTCCAAATAAACCTTTACGACTGGTAAAGGAAAGTTTTGGACTTTGTAATGGAAGCTGGATGGTTACTGATGCAATGTTTAGTGAAGTTCGTTTTTGGACAACTGCGATCTCACAATCACAAATTCAAAATAATATGTATGCAATTAATCCTAAATCAGAAGGATTGGAGGCGTATTGGAAATTGAATGAGGGTTCTGGTACTACTTTTAAAGATGCCACCGGTAATGGAAATGAAGGAGTAGCATTGAATGGAGTAGTCGGATGGCAAGATGGAATTAGATCAGATGGTAAATAGTTTAATTGCAAATTAAGAAATATAGATATCATGAAATATATATATAAAAATTCTATTGTCATTTTGGCGGGTCTTTTAAGTCTGATAACTTTTAATGCTTGCAGTAATGATGATGAAGTTGTAGATGAATGGTCGGCTAATTATGTTTATCTGCAAAAAAAGGATTATCTGCTTCCGGATAAAACAAGTATCTTGGTTCATAATCCACTAGGCATTGAAGGTGCTGTAACGGAAACCTTTGTAGTGAAGTTGAAGTATCCAACTGATAATGACGTTATAGTAACACTTGAAGCTCAAGGTGAGCATATACCAAGCGGCCTAATTTCTTTATCACCCCAACAAGTTACTATCAAAGCGGGAGAACAGACATCAGAGGAGGTTACTGTTAATATGTCCGATTGGTCTTTTGCAGTAAATGAGAAAGACGAAATGGAATACGAGCTTAAAGTGTCTATATCTGGTATTCAGGCAAAGGAAAAAGACCTGCGTATAAGTAATATCCAGAATACGAAGTTGATTGCGGTTTCTAAAGGAGCTTATTCTTTAATAGCTACTACAATGCCTGGTAATTGGATTACTGTGAATCGATCCGGATGGAAGGCTACTGCCAGCCATAATTATTCAAATTCTTATCCGGCTACAAATGCAATTGATGACGATATGAATTCTACTTGGTTTGGATACGGTATAGACTATAATGATGGACAATGTTGGTTGAATGTAGAACTTGATTCCCCAATAAATATGGTAGGCTTTTCTATCACGAAAGAGAATGCATTTGGTGGCGGTTATAGTGTAAAACAGTCAACAATACAAATTAAAAAAGAAGGAGATACTGCATGGACCACTTATGAGGATATCTATAAATATGGATCATTTAGCGGTTCTACTCCTCAATATGTTATTCTAAATTCAACGATTGAACATGTTAAGGAATTTAGAATTAATATTCTTTCTCCATCGGATTTTACAGGATTATCTGAGTTAAATCTTTACATCAATAAGTAGTAGAGACTTATTAATAGAAATATAAGTGCCGGTGTTCAATGTCTCCGGCACTTTTTTTTGTTAATAAGTCTTTTATTGAATAAATATAATTAGTAGTTAACTATATCCAGTTGTACTAATTATAAACATTGTATTATCTAAAGTGAAAAACATGAATCTATTAATTAAGAAGTTACTTTTTTCTTTGCTGGGAGTCTGTATATGTACTGTGGTCTCAGCACAAGTCACATTAGTGAATAATAGTAAGTCTAAGTCTAAAATCTTTTTAGCAGAAGAAACTTCTGTAAATAAGACTGCTGCTGAAATTCTCCAAATGTTTATCAAAAAAATGACCAATTGTAATTTTCCTATTATTATTGGGCAGCAAAAAATAACAAAGGGAGATATTGTTATAGGAGGAGAAACCCCGGATGGAGTGACAGAAGATGGATTCAGCCTATCTACGAAGGATGGAATCTTACGTATCTCAGGCAGTGGGAATGGAACAGTCTACGGAGTTGTAACTTTACTCGAACAATATCTTGGAGTAGATTATTGGGGAGAAAACGAATACTCTTTTCGTCCTGCGAAGACGATCGAACTGCCGTTTATTGATAAAATAGATAATCCGGCTTTCCGTTACCGCCAGACACAATGTTACGCTATTCGTACAGACTCTATATATAAATGGTGGAACAGGCTGGAAGAGCCGAACGAAGTGTTTGCTGCCGGTTATTGGGTGCATACTTTTGATAAGTTGCTTCCTGCTTCCGTATATGGAAAAGACCATCCGGAATATTATTCTTATTTTAAAGGCAAACGCCATCCGGGGAAAGCAAGCCAATGGTGTCTGAGTAACCCGGAAGTCTTTGAAATCGTGGCTCAGCGGATTGATTCTATTTTTAAGGCAAATCCGGATAAGCATATTATGTCTGTGAGTCAGAATGATGGTAATTATACCAATTGTACATGTGATGCCTGCAAAGCGATAGATGATTATGAAGGAGCACTCTCAGGAAGTATCATTACTTTTTTGAATAAGCTGGCTGCCCGTTTTCCCGATAAGGAATTTTCCACGCTTGCTTATCTGTATACGATGAATCCTCCGAAACACGTGAAGCCATTGCCGAATGTGAATATCATGCTTTGTGACATAGATTGTGACCGTGAAGTGACTTTGACGGAAAATGCTTCAGGTAAAGAGTTTGTGAAAGCAATGGAAGGCTGGTCTGCCATCACTAATAATATTTTCGTGTGGGATTATGGCATTAATTTTGATAATTATCTGGCTCCGTTCCCTAATTTTCATATCTTGCAGGATAATATCCGTCTGTTCAAAAAGAATCATGCCACTATGCATTTCTCACAGATTGCAGGAAGCAGGGGAGGAGACTTCGCTGAGTTGCGTGCCTATCTGGTATCTAAGTTAATGTGGAATCCTGAAGCGAATGTTGATTCTTTGATGCAGCATTTCCTGCATGGATACTATGGAGAAGCTGCACCATACCTTTATCAGTACATCAAGGTGATGGAGGGAGCGTTGATAGGTAGCGGACAAAGATTGTGGATTTATGATTCCCCTGTTTCCCATAAATACGGAATGCTGAAACCACAACTGATGCGACGTTATAATCAACTGTTTGATGATGCAGAGAAAGCGGTGGCAGAAGATAATAAATTCCTGAAGCGTGTGCAGCGTGCCCGCTTGCCCGTTCAGTATTCGGAATTGGAAATTGCCCGTACTGAGACTGGTACGGATATGAATGAAATCAGCCCGAAATTGGCACTCTTTGAAGAACGGGTGAAAGAATTTAATGTTCCGACATTGAATGAACGTTCCAATTCCCCGGTGGAATATTGCCAGCTGTATCGGGAAAGATATATGCCCCGTGCAGAAAAAAGCGTTGCGATAGGAGCGAAGGTCACTTATCTTATTCCTCCTACCGGTAAATATGTAGAAATCGGAAAAACGGCATTAGTGGACGGACTATTCGGAGGATCTACTTTCGTTGAAAGCTGGGTTGGCTGGGAAGGAACAGACGGTGCTTTTGTTATAGATTTGGGTAAGGAGAAAGAAATACATAGTATAGAGACGGATTTCCTGCATCAGATCGGCGCCTGGATTCTTTTCCCTCTGAAGGTGGTTTATTCTTATTCTGAAGATGGAGAGAACTATACACATTGGGGAACACACGATATGCCGGAAAACCGTTCGGGCAAAGTGGAGTTCCGCGGAGTGAAGACTGAATCGGATACGCCGGTGCATGCCCGTTACGTGAAAGTTGAGGTCACCGGTACGAAAGAATGTCCCGAATGGCATTATGGTGTAGGGCATCCTTCGTGGTTCTTTATCGACGAAGTAACAATAAAATAAAAAAAAGTAGGGGCAAGCGTTAGTAGTTTGCCCTTCTTAGTTGTATTATATATAGATGGGTCAGAAAAACGACCCTTTCATCTATATACTATTGAACTATGCAACAGAATAAAACTGCTTCTCAAGGAAAAACTATCAACCCGGTTTATTGGGTACCTACCGCTTATTTTGCAATGGGACTTCCCTTTATTGCCATCAATCTGGTTTCTGTATTCATGTTTAAGGATTTGGGTATTTCTGATACTCAGATAACGTTTTGGACCTCCCTTATCATGATGCCTTGGACACTCAAATTCTTATGGAGCCCTTTTCTTGAAATGTATCGGACCAAAAAGTTTTTTGTATTGGTAACTGAACTGTTGAGCGGTATATTGTTTGGAGTGGTAGCTTTTTCGTTATTCTTTGATTATTTCTTTGCTATCAGTATTTCCACCATGGCGGTGATTGCATTCAGTGGAGCCACACATGATATTGCCTGCGATGGTGTATATATGGCGGAACTGAATAAAGAGGATCAGGCTAAATATATTGGGGTACAGGGAGCTTTCTATAATGTGGCAAAATTGGTTGCCAACGGTGGATTAGTTGCTTTGGCAGGTATGCTGGCCGAACATTTCGGGGCGATAGAAGGAGCTTCTATAGATGCCAATAAGGGTGCGTACTCATCTGCATGGATGATTATTTTTGCCGTAATTGCTGCAGTAATGGTATTGCTCGGTCTTTATCATATAAAGATGTTGCCTTCTACACAAGTTCCCGCTACCGGCAAGAAGTCTACCTCAGAAATCATGCAGGATTTGGTAAATGTGATTGGGAACTTTTTTACTAAAAAACATATAGTATATTATATCTTCTTCATTATTCTCTACCGATTGGCGGAAGGATTTATAATGAAGGTTGCTCCTCTGTTTCTGCGTGCCTCCAGAGAGGTCGGAGGTCTGGGGTTGTCATTGACAGAAATAGGAACATTGAATGGTGTCTTTGGTTCTGCCGCCTTTGTTATCGGTTCATTGCTGGGTGGAATATTTGTTGCCAGATATGGATTGAAGAAAACATTATTCACGCTTTGTTGCGTGTTCAACCTTCCTTTCATAGCTTATACTTTCCTTGCTGTAGTCCAGCCGACCAGTCTTTATCTGATCGGAACGTGTATCACAATGGAGTATTTCGGCTATGGTTTCGGATTTGTCGGACTGACTTTGTTCATGATGCAGCAGATTGCTCCGGGCAAACATCAGATGTCACATTATGCATTTGCTTCGGGAATCATGAATCTGGGAGTTATGCTTCCGGGAATGATCAGCGGTTATTTTAGTGATTTACTGGGATACCGTAGTTTCTTTATATATGTACTGATCGCAACAATTCCTGCTTTTTTGATGACCTATTTTATACCTTTTACGTATGATGATTCAAAAAAGAAAAAATAAATTGCTATTTTTGAGTGATAATAGATAACCAATTACTAAATAAATAATTATTATGAATAAGATTCAAATTCCCTGGGAAGAACGTCCTGTCGGATGTACAGATGTCATGTGGCGTTACTCGCAAAATCCGGTCATCGGACGCTATCATATTCCTTCATCCAATAGTATTTTCAACAGTGCTGTCGTACCTTTCAAAGATGGATTCGCCGGCGTATTCCGTTGTGACAACAAAGCTGTACAGATGAATATCTTCACAGGATTCAGTAAAGATGGTATTCATTGGGATATTAGTCATGAACCGATTCAGTTCAAAGCCGGTAACACGGAAATGATTGAATCCGAATATAAATATGACCCTCGCGTTACGTGGATTGAAGACCGTTATTGGGTAACTTGGTGTAACGGCTATCATGGACCTACTATCGGTATTGCCTATACATTTGATTTTGTAGATTTCTTCCAATGCGAAAATGCTTTCCTGCCTTTCAATCGTAACGGAGTACTTTTCCCGCAAAAGATAGATGGGAAATATGCTATGTTAAGCCGTCCCAGTGATAATGGACATACACCGTTCGGTGATATTTATATCAGCTACAGTCCGGACATGAAATATTGGGGTGAGCACCGTTGTGTGATGAAAGTGACTCCTTTCCCTGAAAGTGCCTGGCAGTGTACCAAGATTGGTGCAGGTTCAGTACCTTTCCTCACTGATGAAGGCTGGTTGCTCTTCTATCATGGCGTTATCACTACTTGCAACGGTTTCCGTTATGCAATGGGTTCGGCGATACTTGATAAGGATCATCCCGAAAAGGTACTTTATCGTACCCGTGAATATCTGATAGGTCCGGCTGCACCTTATGAACTTCAAGGTGATGTGCCCAATGTGGTATTCCCATGTGCGGCATTGCAGGATGGTGAACGTGTAGCTGTTTATTATGGAGCTGCAGATACCGTTGTAGGAATGGCTTTCGGCTATATCCAGGAAATAATTGATTTTACAAAACGAACGAGCATTATCTAAGAAGGATATGAGACGTATATTATTAACTTGCACACTGGCTTTCACCCTTCTCCCCGTATTTGGGGGAGAGGGTAAGGCCCCCCCTATGAATAAGGAAAAGAGTCTGTTGATAGACTATGTAGATCCTTTTATTGGAACGACAAACTTCGGCACCACCAATCCCGGAGCTGTTTGCCCGAATGGAATGATGTCCGTAGTACCTTTTAATGTGATGGGTTCTGCCGATAATACATACGATAAAGATGCACGTTGGTGGTCGACGCCTTATGAACATACCAATTGTTTCTTTACAGGATATTCTCATGTGAATCTGAGTGGTGTCGGTTGTCCTGAGCTGGGCTCTTTATTGCTGATGCCTACTACCGGAGAATTGAATGTAGACTATAAGGAATACGGGAGCAAGTATAAGGACGAACAGGCTTCTCCCGGCTATTATTCCAATTATCTGACGAAATATAACGTAAAGACAGAAGTCTCTGCTACTCCTCGTACAGGTATTGCCCGTTTCACTTTTCCTAAAGGAAAGAGTCATATACTTCTGAATTTGGGCGAAGGCCTGACCAATGAGAGTGGAGCCATGCTTCGCCGTGTAAGCGACAGTGAGATAGAGGGAATGAAACTATTGGGTACTTTCTGTTATAATCCCCAGGCTGTATTTCCTATCTATTTTGTGATGAGAGTGAATAAAGTTCCCGCGACAACCGGATATTGGAAAAAGCAACGTCCGATGACAGGTGTGGAAGCGGAATGGGATCGCGACCAAGGCAAGTATAAATTGTATACCCGCTATGGAAAAGAAATAGCAGGTGACGATGTGGGCGCTTACTTCACTTTTGAAACAGAAGAAGGAGAACAGGTCGAAGTACAGATGGGAGTTTCCTTTGTAAGCATAGAGAACGCCCGTTTGAATCTGGATAAGGAACAGTCGGGAAAGAATTTTGAACAGGTGCTGTCCGATGCCCGTGCACAGTGGAACGATGACTTGTCACGTATCACAGTAGAAGGAGGAACGGATGCGCAGAAAACTGTTTTCTATACGGCACTTTATCATTTGCTGATTCATCCGAACGTCCTGCAGGATGTAAATGGTGAATATCCGGCTATGGAGAGCGATCAGATTCTGACAACGAAAGGTACCCGATATACTGTATTCTCTTTGTGGGATACATATCGTAACGTACATCAGCTTTTGACTTTGGTTTATCCCGAACGTCAGATGGAAATGGTACGTACCATGCTCGATATGTATCGTGAACATGGTTGGTTCCCTAAATGGGAATTGTATGGAAGAGAGACTCTTACGATGGAAGGTGATCCAAGTATCCCGGTGATTGTGGATACATGGATGAAAGGATTGCGTGACTTTGACGTAGATCTGGCTTACGAAGCAATGTACAAGTCGGCTACATTACCCGGAGCGGAAAATCTGATGCGTCCGGACAATGATGACTATATGTCAAAAGGATACGTGCCGCTTCGTGAACAATATGATAACTCCGTATCTCATGCATTGGAATATTATATCGCAGACTTTGCCCTTTCCCGTTTTGCGGATGCTTTGGGAAAGAAGAAAGATGCGGAAATGTTCTATAAACGCTCTTTGGGATATAAGCATTATTATAGTAAGGAGTTCGGTACATTCCGACCTATTCTTCCGGACGGAACTTTCTACAGTCCGTTCAATCCAAGACAGGGAGAGAACTTTGAACCGAATCCCGGTTTCCATGAAGGTAATTCTTGGAATTACACTTTCTATGTGCCACACGATGTGTATGGTCTGGCTAAACTGATGGGGGGAAAGAAACCTTTTATCAATAAGCTACAAATGGTATTTGATGAAGGACTATATGATCCGGCTAACGAACCGGATATTGCTTACGCTCATCTGTTCTCCTACTTTAAAGGTGAAGAATGGCGCACACAGAAAGAGACACAGCGGTTGCTGGACAAGTACTTTACGACCAAACCGGATGGTATTCCCGGAAATGACGATACGGGTACGATGTCTGCATGGGCCATTTTCAATATGATAGGTTTTTATCCCGACTGCCCGGGATTGCCGGAATATACATTGACTACTCCGGTATTTAATAAAGTTACGATCCGTCTGGATCCTAAATGGTATAAAGAAAATGAACTGGTAATTGAGAGTAATCGTACCGGATCGGAAACTCTTTATATAAATAAGGTGTTATTGGATGGTAAGAAGTTCAATAAATACCGCATTACCCACGATGAACTTGTTCATGGTAAACGCTTGATATTTGATTTGAAATAACACACAGTGTTTCATAGGTATCGTTTTTGGGTTGACGAGGCTGTCGGACTTTTCAGGGTTCGGCAGCCTATTTTTTTTACATCCTACCTGAATAATCCTTTCAAAAAGATAGTGTCACTATATGCCTGCGATAATGACACTATATGAATAGTATAGTGACACCATTTACTTGGGATAGTGTCATCATCTTATCTTCATAAAATTTCTCTTCTTCCGTTTTGGTATTAAATATTTGGAATGTAGCCGATTACAAAGCGACCTTTCATCCGTCTTTTATACGACCAGTGTATAATAAGATGATGAATAAGAAGAAATTATTTCAACATATCCTTTGGATATTAATCGTAGCAGAATGTTTTCCAATGCTGGCTGTTGCCGCATCAAAACAAAAAGAACAACGTTACAAGATCGCCGTATGTGACTGGATGATATTGAAACGTCAGAAGATTGGTTCGTTCCAATTGGTGCATGAGTTGAAAGGAGATGGAGTCGAGTTGGATATGGGCAGTCTCGGTAAAAGAGAAATGTTCGATAATAAATTGCGTGAGCCCCATTTTCAACAGCTATTTCGTGAAACAGCTCAGAACTATAATTTAGAGGTTCCCTCTATGGCTATGTCCGGTTTTTATGGACAGTCTTTTTTAGATCGTGCTAATTATAAAGAATTAGTCCGGGATTGTCTGGATGCAATGAAAGTAATGGATGCCAAGGTCGCTTTTCTCCCTTTGGGTGGAGTGAAAGCAGGCTGGCAGGATGTTCCGGAACTTCGGACTGCTTTAGTAAAACGGCTGAAGGAAGTAGGGGATATGGCTGCTTCGGAAGGAGTCGTAATTGGCATTGAAACTCAATTGGATGCAAAAGAAGAAGTGAAACTATTGAAAGAGATTAATTCTCCCGGTATCAAGATCTATTTTAAATTTCAGAATGCATTAGAGAATGGAAGGGATCTATGTAAGGAACTCAAGATTCTTGGAAAAAATAGAATTTGCCAGATTCACTGTACAGATACAGATGGAGTGACTCTTCCTTTTAATGAGCGGCTGGATATGAATCAAGTAAAAAAGACGCTTGACAAAATGGGCTGGAGTGGCTGGCTGGTCGTAGAACGCTCACGGGATAAAGAGGATGTGAGAAACGTGAAGAAGAATTATGGAACGAATATTGAATATCTGAAAAAGGTGTTTCAATAGAGTAGGTTCTATTATAGAAGTTTGGAAATCTTTAAGGAAAGTGATTACATTGCTTGAGGTTATCCGTCTTTCTTAAAAGATCTTGAAGATTTAAAGTATAATATATTATTTTTGTTTAATTAAAATTTAATCTATGGAGAGTAAGATGAAGATTAAAACTAAGGTTGTCGAAGACATATGTTGTTTGTCGATGATTCTTTTTGCTGCCTCATGCGCAAAAGGTTTCGATGATAACGAGCGGTTTTCGGGGGGAGTGACAAATGCCCAGTTAGAATCACCGGAAAGTATAACGATTACGACTTTGACAAATTCTGATGGCTCAGAAAGCTTAAAATTGTCATGGCCTGTAGTTATGGGAGCAGGTGGCTATAAGGTAAATGCTTATAATGTGAATGATCCGTCAAATCCGGTAGCTCAAGTAACTGACAGTGTCGTGGATGGCTGTACAATGGCATTTGTGAAACAAGAAGATACTAACTACTTGGTGACTGTTCAGACTGTAGGTAATGAGAAACTGAATAATACTGATTCTAAAGATTTAACAGAAAAAGACTATAAGGCATTTGTTGCAGTTGCAACTTTACATGAAGGTGAAGATATTGCCACTTATGTTAATAATTCAATGCAGCACTTCAGTCAAGATCAAGAACAGAGTATTAATTTAGAAGCAGGAAAGACTTATTATTTAAATAGTATAGCTGATTTTGGATTAAATACAGTGACATTCCGTGGAAATCAAGACAATCCTCCAACTGTCATTATTGGAACTGAAGGCGGATTTGTTACTGAAGGAGGTCTGAAAATTAAGTATGTAAATTTTGATTGTTCTGCAATGGAAGCTCAGACTGGTGTATTGACTTTGGGTAATGCACCTGCAAGTGGAGCTCCAGGTACTGAAAAAGGAAATGCATATCTTATTGATTATTCTATTGTTTTTCAGGGATGTAGTTTTAAGGAAATTAATAATAGTCTTGTCTATGCAGGTAAGGATAATGGACCATGGGCACTGAAGGATTTTCGTATTCTTGATTGTATTGTTGAAATGAATAATGGAAGTACAAGTAGTCCTATTATTAATTTTCAGGATAATGGTGGTAGAGCTATAAAGAGTATCTCCATTCAAAATAGTACATTCTATAATCTTCAAACTAATAGTAAGGCTTATTTTATTCGTATGAATAACGCAAGTAATGCCCGACCTGATAAAACTTGGAATGATACTTCCGGGAGTGTTACTATTACAAATAATACATTTTATCAGACAATGTCTAACAAAGACTTTGCTAATAATATGGCGAGTGTAAATACAGTGACTACTACTATTAAGAATAATATCTTTTATAATACCTATCGGGTGCAGAAAATAGCCGGTAACACTACAAAGGCAATTAGTGATAATTATCTTTATTCTGACGGAGGGGAAAATGTCGGTAGTTTGGATAATACTGACAAGACTTACGGAACTGAAGAAAATCCACAGTTTGTCGGTCCTGTAAATCAAGATCCGGATAAGGTTAATTTTGTTCCGGCTAGTAGCACAAAGGCTTATGCGAATAGAGCTGGTGATCCCCGTTGGTTTGAGTAAAAGTGAGAAATTATAATTCTATAAAAATGAAACATAAGAGAATATTCAATTTGTGTTTATGCACACTTCTGGCTTTTGTAACGGCTTTTCCTACTTTAGCTCAGAATGCTCAAACATATAAAGGAGTGATTGTTGATGAAGCTGAAGAACCTATTATTGGCGCTTCTGTAAAGGTGGTAGGAACGACTACAGGAACAATTACAGATTTGAATGGAAAGTTTGTTGTGAACGTACCTGCTGGAAAACAGGTTGAAATATCATATATTGGCTATATTCCACAGGTAATATCCAATCTGAAGCAAACTAAAATTGTACTAAAAGAGGATACAAAGCAACTTGATGAGGTTGTAGTTGTAGGATATGGTACACAGAAAAAAGCGCATTTGACAGGTGCTATTGCTACTGTACCTGTAGATGAAATTCAAGACATTTCATCAGGTAGCCTGGCTAATACATTAAGCGGTTTGGTTAATGGTGTTAGTGTAAGTGGTGGTGATACCCGTCCAGGTGAAACGGCTAGAATTAGTATCCGTCAAAATAATGTATTAACGGAAATGAAAGCGACAAATGTGGAGCCATTATACGTTATTGATGGATATATCTATCCGACAGAAGTTAAGGTGGGTAATGTTACAGAAAATTTAGGTGCTACGGCATTTAATAATTTGGACCCATCAGTGATAGAAAGTATTTCTGTTCTGAAAGATGCCGCTGCCGCTGTATATGGTGCTCGTGCTGCAAATGGTGTTGTATTGGTTACAACAAAAAAAGGAAACTTAGGTGCACCAAAGATTTCTTATAGTGGAACCTTTGGTATTACTGATGAAGTTTCACGTGCTAAGATGTTGAATGCATATCAATATGGTAAATTATGGAATGCTGTACGTGTAGCAGATCCTACAGATACCTCTATTAATCCGCTGACAGATTTATTTCAGGCAGATGAACTGAGTACTATGAGAGGGTTAAACTATGACCTGTTGGATAAATATTGGAAAGCAGCATTTACGCAGCAACATAGTGTCAACCTGAGCGGTGCTACGGAAAGAGCTAGTTACTTTGCAGGTATTTCTTACTTTGATCAGGATGGTAATCTTGGTAAGTTGGATTATAATCGATGGAATTATCGTGCCGGAGTTGATGTGAAAATTAGTAAATGGTTAAAAGCTAATCTGCAAGTTTCAGGTGATTACGGTAAACAGAATAAACCAAATGTTAAAGTAGGAGGTACTAATTCTGAAACAGACTATAATCTTTTATTGATGCATCCACGTTATATACCTGAAACAGTGGATGGTAATCCTCTTGCTACTTATGGTATTAGCAACAAACAGGTCAGTAACTCTCAGAATTACTCATTCTCCGTCCTTCAGAATCTAGGTGATTATAATAAGACAATGACATCGAATATGAATATAAACGCAGGTTTGGAGTATGATTTCGGTTGGAATAAATGGTTGAAAGGCTTAAGATTGAAGTTTACTTATTCTAAGAGTATTAATACGTCGAAAAATAATCAGTATGGTTCTTCTTATGAACTTTACTATATGGCTGATCGTGCAGGTAGTGGAAGTCACTTGTATACGCCAGTTTCAGGCCAAGAATCCCTTTATGAAGCATTGTTGAATGAGAATAATTTTTTGTTAGCTAATGGAGGGGCAACTATTTATAATGGTGATAAATCCTATTTATCCCGTGATATGAACCGTACAGATAATTATCAGATGAACTTTATGGCAACTTATAACCGTGACTTTGGTGATCATCATGTAGGTGCTTTATTTTCTATCGAAAGATCTGAAGCTGAAAGTGAGTACTTGAATGGTAGTGTTACATATCCTTATGAATTTACTACAGGACAGTCTAATTCTGTAGGCGCAGGTAGTGAGCCTGGCACGGTATTCACACGTTCAGAATCTGGTACGCTATCTTATATTGGTCGTATTAATTATGCCTATGCTGATAAATATTTGTTCGAATTTTTGTTACGTTCGGATGCGTCCACCAAGTTTGCTCCTGAAAACTATTGGGGGGTGTTCCCTTCTGTTTCTGGAGGTTGGGTGATTTCGCAAGAAAACTGGTTTAAGAATAAGGTGAAATGGGTTGATTATCTGAAGGTACGCGGTTCATTCGGTTTAACAGGCCGTGATAATACGGTAGCATGGCAATGGATGCAGAACTATGGAACGGATAAAGATAAAGGTCCGGTATTTGGAACAGGAACTTCAGAAAATGCAGGTAGCCATATAACATTGAACAAAAATAATTCAGCTGTTAATCGTGACGCACATTGGGATAAATCATATAAAGCGAACTTTGGTATTGATTTTAATGTATTGAATAATCGTTTATCATTCAATTTGGATGGTTATTATGAATGGAACCGTGAAATGTTACTTCCGTATATAGCTTCAATTCCTGGTACAGTGGGTTCACAATCTGCCAATATTAATTATGGTAAGTTGGATACATATGGAGTGGAATTGTCTATGACATGGAGAGACAAAATTGGTAAGGATTTTAAATATAGAATCTCTGTAAATACAGGTTATTCAGATAATAAGGTATTAGAAAGAGACTGGGATAATCCAATGACTTTCAAGAGTATTGCTAAAGGTGACAGATTGGATATAGGTACATGGGGCATGCAGTGTATTGGCATGTTCCGTAATTATCAGGATATCGATGAGTATTTTGCGAAGTATAATATTACTTCATATATGGGTATGACCAAGGAAAATGTAAAACCAGGTATGCTGATATATAAAGATGTTCGTGGAGCTTTACAAACAGATGGTACATATGCTGCTCCAGATGGTATTGTAGACAAAGACAATGACCAGGTGCGTTTGTCAAACCGGAGCAATCCTTATGGATTAACTACTAATCTGAGTGCAGAATGGAAGGGAATCTCTGTGTCCGCACAGATAAGCGCAAGTTGGGGTGGATATAGCTTTGTACCTTCATCAGCTCTTAAAATTGGTAATATGGTTGGTTCAGGATCAAATAGCTACACAGATTTGGAATATACCAGTATGCCTTCTTTTTGGAATACTGATAATATGTATGTTTACAATGATATAGTTGACGCAGCAGGTAATGTTGTAGTAAAAGCAAATCGTAATGCCGAATATCCAAATTTGAGATGGAGCAGTGTAAATAGTGTAACTTCTACTTTTTGGAGAATAAGTGGTACCCGAGTTAAACTAAACCGTTTGACATTGGCATATCGCATACCATCGAGGATTACTAAATTGGTAGGTATTGAAAGTTGTCGCTTTAATGTAACTGGACAAAACTTATTAAGTTTCTACAATCCTTATCCTGATAATTTTATTGATCCGATGACTTCTTATGGTAGTTACCCGACTTTGCGCAAGTTTACTATTGGTGTTAATGTTACATTCTAAAAGAAAACCATAATGAAAAGAAAAAATATATTAATCATAAGTGTAGCCTTTATGGCATCAACAGTTTTTACATCATGTAGTGATCAATTTCTGCAAGATAAGAAAAACTATGATAGTGCCAGTGCTGACTCATATAACTATTTCAGTGGAGCGTTAGGTCGTGTAGCTGATATATATGCATGGTGTTTACCAGATGTTAGATCAAATCCAAGCTGGAAATATAACAGTACGGGTGCAGCTGATCTTCAGTCTCAATCAACGGAAGAATATAGTGGCTTTGGCTCTTTTGTAGATCCAGATGCAGAGATGACTTACCAATCAGGCAATAATCCTGTACCTGATTATTTTCATGGAAGTTCGGGTAATATCCAGCAAATGGCATGGGGACGTATTCGTAATTGTAACGATGTTATTAAAGGAATTGAAGGCAGTACATTGTCACAAGATGAAAAGAATCAGCTATTAGGACAGGTTTATTTCTTCCGTGCATGGTGTTATTATAGTTTGGTAAAATGGTATGGTGGTGTGCCTATTATTAAAGAAGTTCAGGATATTGTTGCAGAATCTGTTGTTCCTCGTGCGACTACTAAAGAATGTATAGAATTTATCTGTGAAGATTTGGAGTTATCTGCTGAATTACTAAAACCTTTCACTACAAATGGTGGATGGCCAACGAGTGATTTTGGCCGTGTAACCTCCGGTACAGCACTAGCATTAAAAGGGCGTGTTCTTCTTCTTTATGCGAGCCCATTGTTTAATCGTAAAAATGATGCAGCTCGATGGGAACAGGCTTATAAAGATATTAGTGAATCAATGGCTACAATAAATGCTTGTGGATACGGTCTAGCTCATGAAAGTGATCCGGGAGTCAATGCTTCAGGATGGGCAAGTATGTTCTCTGAAGTGCAGGGAAATACAGAAGCGGTATTTGTAACACTTTATAACACAAATACTTCTAGTAGTGCAGCCGATTTTAGTAAAAATAATCCATGGGAACAAGGTATCCGTCCATCTAACACTTCTGGTGGTGGAGGTAAAACCCCTTCTGCGATGTTGGTAGATATGTTCCCTATGGCTGATGGTAAAAGACCAAACAGCTGTGATACGTATACTAAATTAGATGCATCTGAAATTTCCTATGATGCAAATGTACCATTTATGAATCGTGATCCACGTTTTTATCGGACATTTGCTTTTCCAGGTGTGCGTTGGGCATTTAATGGTGATCCAAGAGGAGATAAAAACAATAATCCATATAATGGTACTGAATATGAATTATGGAATTATGTTTGGTATACTTCTACTGCAGATAGGGATGATGCGGAAAGCAGTAATGCATATGGATCAGATAATTTACTATCCAGTGCCAAAGGTTTTTATATACGTAAACGCACGGATGACCGTGATGTGAATTCGAATCCGAGATATTTATTTGATGCATCAAATGGTTTCAAGTATTGTGCAAGTCCATATATGGAGATTCGTTATGCTGAGGTTTTGTTGAACTATGCAGAAGCAGCATGTGGTGCTAATCATTTGGATATGGCTGTTGAGCAATTGAAGAAAATTCGTGCACGTGTAGGGTATACTGCAGCTAATAATTATGGTTTACCCGCGAATATAGGAAGCGATCAGGCAGCGTGTTTTGCAGCTATCTTATATGAGCGTCAGATTGAATTTGCATATGAAGGTAAACGCTTTGATGATTTGCGTCGTTGGATGCTGTTTGACGGAGGTACAGAAAGAGTCGACGGAGCACCCGATTCATGGACATTAACTGGCTGGAATGGGAATACCTGCACATATTTAGGCTTTAAACAGTTGAATGGACAACGCCGTGATAATTTGGAATTCCGTGTAAGTAACAACTATAATAACGGAATTGGTGGTAATAGCTGGCCTGTAAATGATGAAACAAAAAATCCTGATCCATTGAAGGATGTGGATCGTCCGACAGCATTAGATTTGAAGGAGAGCATTTCCACTCAGCAAGAAAATTTGAAGAATTTCTACTATACCTATCTAACTCGTAAGAAAAAGAAAGGTGATGCTTATACTCCAGACAAGGGAGAAAAGTATATGAAATTCTATCCTAAATATTATTTCCTGGGTTTATATCAGAGTGCACAAAGTGCTAACTCTACTTTAAAACAAACTATTGGTTGGGGAGATTATATGAATGGTGGTTCTAATGGAACTTTTGACCCATTAGCCGAATAAAAGATTCGGTATATTAATCTATTTTTTGTATATAGCGTTTCAGGCAGTTCCTCGCTTATAGAGGAATGTTTGAAACGCTATATCATTTTATTATATTTTCTCCTATTTTTTTTGAATAATATTGTTTTTCCTGATTACAAAATCTTTCCTCTCTCGTCTTATTATTGTATTTTTGAATTAACAATCTCACAAAACCCAATAAAAATGAAGAAGAAACATGTACTTTTAGTAGCTTTTGCTGCTGCAATGTTGACTCCGACCGTTGTATGGGCGCAATACCCGCAGATGACCGACGAAGCCAAAGAAAATTATAAAAAGATGATGACAGAAGAACGTCGTCTCTCTGATGAAGCATGGGAGAAAGCGTTACCAATAGTACTGAAAGAAGCCAAAGAGGGACGTCCCTATATTTCATGGGCCGGCCGTCCTTATGATTTGCCACAGGCTAGAATTCCTTCGTTTCCGGGTGCTGAAGGAGGCGGAATGTATAGTTTCGGTGGCCGTGGTGGTAAGGTAATTACGGTTACGAATCTGAATGACCGTGGTCCGGGTTCTTTCCGTGAGGCGTGTGAGACTGGTGGTGCCCGTATTATTGTGTTTAATGTTGCCGGTATTATCAAATTGAATTCACCGATTATCGTTCGTGCTCCTTATGTTACTATCGCCGGACAGACAGCACCGGGTGACGGTGTCTGCATCGCCGGAGAATCTTTTTGGGTTGATACGCATGATGTAGTTGTACGTCATATGAGATTCCGTCGTGGAGAAACGAAAGTATGGCATCGTGACGACTCTTTCGGTGGTAATCCGATTGGTAATATCATGATAGACCACTGTTCTTGTACATGGGGACTGGACGAAAATATTTCTTTCTACCGTCATATGTACGATCCGAGTGAAGGTCAATATGAAAGCAAGGACTTGAAACTTCCGACAGTCAATGTGACTATTCAAAATACAATTTCTGCAAAAGCTCTGGATACCTATAATCATGCATTCGGTAGTACGCTAGGAGGTGAGAACTGTGCATTTATGCGTAACCTTTGGGCCAGCAATTCAGGCCGTAATCCGTCTGTAGGCTGGAATGGAGTGTTCAACTTCGTTAATAATGTAGTATTTAACTGGGTGCATCGTTCATCTGACGGTGGTGATTATACCGCCATGTTCAATATGATCAATAACTATTATAAACCCGGTCCTGCTACTCCAAAGAACAATACGGTAGGTTGCCGTATTCTGAAACCGGAAGCCGGACGCAGTAAACTGAATTATAAGGTATACGGTCGCGTGTATGCTGATGGTAACGTTATGGAAGGCTATCCGGAAATCACGAAAGATAACTGGAATGGTGGTATCCAAATTGAGAGTCAGCCAAATACTGACGGATATACTGAAAATATGCGGAGTTATGAGCCGTTTGCAATGCCTTATATCAAAATAACATCTGCCAATGATGCTTATGATTATGTAACGAAACATGCAGGTGCCAACATCCCTTGCCGTGATATCGTAGACGAACGTATCATAGAAGAAGTAAAAACAGGTATTCCTTATTATGACAAGAAACTTGCGAAGGATGCTAATGGTGATCTTACAGGTTTGTCTCCTAAGTCAATGGGAGAGGATGGTCAGTTTAAATATCGTCGTTTACCCAAAGATTCTTATAAGGTAGGTATTATTACTGATATTCGTCAGATGGGTGGCTTCCCCGAATACAAAGGAACTCCGTATGTAGATACTGATGGTGACGGTATGCCGGATGAATGGGAAATAGCCAACGGATTGAATCCGAATGATCCGAGTGATGCCAATAAGGATTGTACAGGTGACGGATATACGAATATCGAAAAATATATCAATGGTATCAGTACAAAACATAAAGTAGACTGGAGAGATTTGAAGAACAACTACGATACATTAGCTGAAAAAGGAAAATTAATGTAATTGCCACCGGCACCGGCAAGGTGCCGGAACCGGGTTTCCTTTCGGCATATTATATAATAATAAGATAAAATGAAAAAGATAGTTTTAATGTCCCTGTTGCTTCTTTCCGGTTGGATATCTGCCGGAGCGGTCGATCTGAATAAAGAGAATCGGGATCCGAAATATGTGGAGTCTATCGTCAACCGTTCGCAAAAGATTGTAGATAAACTCGGACTGACGGATGCAAAAGTGGCTGAAGATGTTTGTAATGTGATTGCCAATCGCTATTTCGAATTGAATGATATTTATGAAATACGGGATGCAAAGGTGAAAACAGTCAAAGAATCGGGTTTGACCGGTGATGCGAAAAATGAAGCATTGAAGGCTGCTGAAAACGAAAAAGATGCGGCTTTGTACCGTTCTCATTTTGCCTTTCCTGCCAGTTTATCTCTTTTCTTGAATGAAGAGCAGATAGAAGCGGTGAAAGATGGAATGACTTATGGTGTGGTGAAAGTGACTTATGAAGCTACGCTTGATATGATTCCTTCTTTGAAAGAAGAAGAAAAGGTACAAATCTATGCTTGGTTGGTGGAAGCGCGTGAGTTTGCCATGGATGCGGAAAATTCAAACAAGAAACATGCGGCTTTCGGCAAGTACAAAGGACGTATCAACAATTATCTGGCTAAGCGGGGATATAATTTGACGAAAGAACGTGAAGAGTGGGCCAAACGTGTGAAAGCACGGGGAGGAACGCTGTAAAAGTATAGAATCCGGTAAAAAAAGGATTGGTAACCAATGAGATACTATAAAAAGAAGTGGAATTCTTTCCCATTATTAAATGGTTAGTTTGTTTGATGGAGGAAAGGGTGGCTCGGAGAGTCGCCCTTTTTATCGTCTCTAAATTTTGATTCTGACGAATCTTCCAATCTATTTGAGTACAAATTCGGCTTTTCATCGTCTCTGTATAAAGGATATTAGTATAGTGTAAAAGAATCATAGAAATGGGAAAGTTAAGAAATACATTAGCTGCAATAAGCATCCTGCTTTTAGCTTCTTGTGGAGGGAATAAAGATTATTATATGTTCACTTCATTTCATGAGCCGGCTGATGAAGGTTTGAGATATCTGTATAGTGAAGACGGAATGCACTGGGACAGTATTCCCGGTGTCTGGCTGAAGCCGGAATTGGGACAACATCGCCTGATGCGTGACCCTTCCATGGTGCGTACACCGGATGGTACTTATCATTTGGTATGGACCACCAGCTGGAAAGGGGATTTAGGCTTTGGTTATGCAAATTCCAAAGACTTGATTCACTGGTCGGAGCAACAAATGATTCCCGTGATGGCAGACGAACCGACCACTGTCAATGTATGGGCTCCGGAGATTTTTTATGATGACGAGAGCGAACAGTTTATGGTAGTATGGGCTTCGTGTGTACCAGGTCGTTTTGAAAAGGGAATCGAAGAAGAAGAGAATAATCATCGTTTATACTACATCACTACAAAGGATTTTAAGACAGTATCCAAGGCGAAAGTATTATATGATCCCGGTTTCAGCTCGATTGACGCTGTCATTGTGAAGCGGGCGAAAAATGATTATGTAATGGTGCTCAAAGATAATACACGTCCCGAACGTAATCTGAAAATTGCTTTTTCTGACTCTCTGACAGGACCTTATTCGCCGTCATCACAACCATTTACCGAATCGTTTGTAGAGGGACCGACTGTCGAGAAATTAGGTGATGATTATCTGATCTATTTTGATGTTTATAAAAAGAAAATATACGGTGCCATGCGTACCCGTGATTTTAAGAACTTCACGGATATCACAGAAAGTGTGAGTGTGCCTGTCGGGCATAAACATGGAACCATCTTTAAAGCTTCAGAATCAGATGTTAAAACATTGCTGGAAGAAAGCAAGAAGAAATAAACTTAAACCGGATAAGTTGAATCCGGAATAAACTAAAACCTGAAATAAATCATGAACAACTCAACGAAGATTCTTCTTGTAGTGGCTGCCGGATGGATGGCGACTACCATTCAGGCGCAGACTCCGCAGGACAGAATCCATTACACAGGAAAAGAATTATCGAATCCCACCTATCATGACGGACAATTATCTCCGGTAGTGGGAGTGCATAATATTCAACTGGTGCGTGCCAATCGCGAGCATCCGGAAGCGTCGAACGGCAATGGATGGACTTACAATCATCAGCCTATGTTGGCTTACTGGAACGGTCAGTTTTATTATCAGTATCTGGCAGACCCGTCAGATGAACATATACCACCTTCCCAAACGTTCCTCATGACCTCGAAAGACGGTTATCAATGGACAAATCCGGAAATAGTGTTTCCTCCTTACAAAGTGCCGGACGGATATACCAAAGAATCCCGTCCGGGTATGCAGGCAAAAGACTTGATTGCTATCATGCACCAGCGTGTAGGCTTTTATGTAGCTAAGTCGGGCAGATTGATTACGATGGGAAATTACGGAGTAGCTTTGGATAAGAAAGACGACCCGAACGACGGGAACGGTATCGGTCGGGTAGTACGTGAGATAAAGAAGGACGGTTCGTTCGGACCGATTTATTTCATTTATTACAATCATGGATTCAACGAAAAGAATACCGATTATCCCTATTTTAAAAAGAGCAAAGACCGGGAGTTTGTAAAGGCTTGTCAGGAAATACTGGATAATCCGCTTTATATGATGCAATGGGTAGAAGAAGCTGACCGTGAAGATCCGATCATTCCACTGAAAAAAGGATATAAAGCGTTCAACTGCTATACATTGCCCGATGGACGCATTGCGAGTTTTTGGAAACACGCTTTGACTTCGATCAGTGAAGATGGGGGACATACCTGGGCAGAACCTGTGCTTCGTGCAAAAGGATTTGTCAACAGTAATGCAAAAATCTGGGGACAACGTCTGAGCGATGGAACCTATGCTACGGTTTATAATCCGTCGGAATTCCGCTGGCCGTTGGCTATTTCGTTGAGTAAGGACGGATTGGAGTATACTACATTAAACTTGGTACATGGTGAAATTACTCCGATGCGCTATGGAGGAAATTACAAATCATATGGTCCTCAATATCCCCGTGGCATTCAGGAAGGAAACGGAGTGCCTGCAGATGGTGATTTATGGGTTTCATATAGCGTGAATAAAGAAGATATGTGGATTTCCCGCATTCCTGTTCCGGTAGAGATTAATGCTTCTGCGCACGCGGATGATGATTTTTTAAAGTCGGGATCAATAGCTGAGTTGACCAATTGGAATATTTATTCTCCGGTTTGGGCACCCGTTTCTTTAGAAGGAGAATGGTTGAAGCTACAAGATAAAGATCCCTTCGACTATGCGAAGGTAGAACGTAAGATTCCGGCTTCGAAAGAATTGAAAGTCTCATTTGATTTGTCGACAGGACAGAATGATAAAGGTATACTTCAGATTGATTTCCTGGATGAGAACAGCATTGCCTGTTCACGATTGGAACTCACTCCGGACGGTATTTTCCGTATGAAAGGTGGTTCACGTTTTGCAAATATGATGAACTATGAAGCAGGAAAGACTTATCATGTAGAAGCTGTTCTTTCGACTGCCGATCGTAATATTCAAGTATATGTGGATGGTAAGAGGGTAGGGCTGCGTATGTTCTATGCTCCAGTAGCAACGATTGAACGGATTGTTTTCCGTACCGGAGAAATGCGTACATTCCCGACTGTGGATACTCCTGCTGACCAAACCTATGATTTGCCCGATGCAGGCGGACAGGAACCATTGGCAGAATATCGTATAGCCAATGTGAAGACTTCGTCCACCGATAAGGACGCTTCTTCCGCTTTTTTGAAATATGCAGACTTTAGTCATTATGCCGAATCTTTCAATGGCATGGAAGATGAAAATATTGTTCAGGCTATTCCCAATGCCAAGGCTTCGGAATGGATGGAAGAAAATATCCCTTTGTTTGAATGCCCGCAGCGTAATTTTGAAGAAATGTATTATTATCGTTGGTGGTCATTGCGTAAGCATATCAAGGAGACTCCCGTCGGATATGGTATGACCGAGTTTTTGGTTCAGCGTTCTTATTCGGATAAGTATAACCTGATTGCCTGTGCTATCGGACATCATATTTATGAAAGTCGTTGGCTGCGTGATCCGAAATATCTGGATCAGATTATCCATACATGGTATCGTGGCAATGATGGAGGACCGATGAAGAAGATGGATAAGTTCAGTTCATGGAATGCAGATGCTGTACTGGCACGCTATATGGTAGATGGCGATAAAGATTTCATGCTGGATATGACGAAGGATCTGGAAACGGAATATCAGCGTTGGGAACGTACCAACCGCTTGAAGAACGGACTGTATTGGCAGGGTGATGTACAGGATGGCATGGAGGAATCCATCAGTGGCGGCCGAAAAAAGAAATATGCCCGTCCGACGATTAACAGCTATATGTATGGTAATGCAAAAGCCCTTTCGATAATGGGAATCCTTTCCGGTGATGAAGGAATGGCTATGAGGTATGGTATGAGAGCGGATACATTAAAGAGTCTCGTAGAAAACGATTTATGGAATACACGCCATCAGTTCTTTGAAACGATGCGTACTGACTCTTCCGCCAATGTGCGCGAGGCAATCGGGTATATCCCGTGGTATTTCAATTTACCGGATACAACAGAGAAATATGAAGTTGCCTGGAAAGAAATTATGGACGAGAAAGGATTTTCTGCTCCTTATGGATTGACTACGGCAGAACGCCGTCATCCTGAGTTCCGCACGCGCGGAGTCGGTAAATGTGAATGGGACGGGGCTATCTGGCCGTTTGCTTCTGCACAGACGTTAACTGCAATGGCTAATTTCATGAATAATTATCCTCAGACTGTTTTGTCTGACAGCGTATATTTCCGTCAGATGGAATTGTATGTAGAGTCGCAGTATCATCGTGGACGTCCATATATTGGCGAGTATCTGGACGAAGTAACCGGATATTGGCTGAAAGGCGATCAGGAGCGTAGCCGCTATTACAATCATTCTACCTTCAATGATCTGATGATTACCGGATTGATCGGACTTCGTCCGCGTCTGGATGATACGATCGAGATTAATCCGCTGATTCCGGCAGATAAATGGGATTGGTTCTGTCTGGATAATGTTTTATATCATGGTCATAATCTGACGATTCTTTGGGATAAGAATGGCGATCGTTATCATTGTGGAAAGGGATTGCGTATCTTTGTGAATGGAAAAGAAGCAGGACATGCAGATACGTTGACAAGACTTGTTTGCGAGAATGCATTAAAGTGATATATTTATAACAGATAAGAGACAGAGCAATAATGACTTTTAAGAAATATCTTCTTCTTTTACTTTGTCTGCCATGCTTCGTACAGGCAAAGAATATAACGATCAGCCGCCTTACCTGCGAAATGAAGGAAGGGCTGGTGGTCGTTGAAAGCTGTCCCCGTTTGGGATGGGCAATGGAATCACCGGAGAATGGAACGAGACAGACTGCTTATGAAATAGAGATTAGAGAGACTTTTACCGGACGTTCCGTCTGGAATAGTGGAAAGGTAACTTCTTCACAGAGTCAGCTGGTTCCGACTGAAGGAGCGGATATACGTCTGAATAATCCATTTAATTATAGTTGGCGTGTGCGTGTCTGGGATGAGACGGATACTCCTTCCGAATGGAGTCGGGAAGCAAAATTCCGTTTGGCATCCGATGACTTTTCTTCAGGGAAATGGATCGGAGCCATCACTCGTAAGGATTCTTACCTTCCCGAAGGGCGAAAGTTTCATGGTGGCGAATTGAAGAAACCGGAGGTGAAAGCTGCTTGGGAAGCGGTAGATACTTTGGCAAAGAAAAGTATTTGCTTGCGAAGAACGTTTCAGACAGGAGAGGCAAAAGAGAAGAATGCGAATCAGAAATCCGGAAAGAAAATCGTGGAAGCTACTGCGTATGTTTGTGGCCTGGGATTTTATGAGTTTTCTCTGAATGGCAAAAAAATAGGAGATAGTGAATTTGCTCCGCTTTGGAGCGATTATGATAAGAGTGTATATTATAATACATACGATGTAACGGAGCAGTTACGGCATGGTGAGAATGTTGTAGGAATCTTATTGGGGAATGGATTCTACAATGTACAGGGAGGGCGCTATCGCAAATTACAGATTAGTTTTGGTCCTCCCACACTTTTATTTGAATTAGTGATCAATTATGAGGATGGAACACGCGAGACGATCCGTTCGGATCATGAGTGGAAATATGATCTGAGTCCGATAACCTTTAATTGTATTTATGGAGGGGAAGATTATGATGCCCGTCGCGAACAGAAAGGATGGAATCAAGTTGGTTTCAATGATAGTCATTGGCGTCCGGTAGTGGTTCAGGAAGCGCCGAAAGGAGTGCTCCGTCCGCAGATGGCACCTCCGGTGAAGATTATGGAACGGTATGATATTCAGAAAGTAACCAAGTTGAATTCAGAACAGGTGATGGCTGCTTCCAAATCTACCAAACGAACAGTAGACCCTTCTGCAGTTGTGTTGGATATGGGACAGAATCTGGCCGGTTTTCCGGAGATAACCGTACGTGGTAAACGAGGACAGAAAGTCACCTTGATAGTAGCGGAAGCATTGACGGATGAAGGAGCTTGTAATCAGCGTCAGACAGGGCGTCAGCATTATTATGAATATACACTGAAAGGTGAAGGTGACGAAATCTGGCATCCTCGTTTTTCATATTATGGTTTTCGGTACATTCAGGTAGAAGGTGCTGTATTGAAAGGGCAGAAAAATCCTCAGAAACTGCCTGTCCTTAAAAACATTCAATCCTGTTTTATCTATAATTCGGCAAAGAAAGTCTCTACATTCGAATCTTCCAACCGAATATTCAATGCAGCTCATCGATTGATTGAGAAGGCGGTTCGCAGTAATATGCAATCCGTATTTACTGATTGTCCGCATCGGGAGAAACTCGGATGGCTGGAACAGGTGCACCTCAATGGACCGGGGCTGCTCTATAATTATGATCTGACAGCGTATGCTCCACAGATTATGCAGAATATGGCAGACGCCCAGCATCCGAATGGGGCAATGCCCACAACGGCTCCGGAGTATGTAGTCTTTGAAGGTCCCGGAATGGATGCTTTTGCCGAATCCCCGGAGTGGGGAGGTTCACTGGTTATTTTTCCGTTTATGTACTATGAAACTTACGGAGATGATTCTTTGATAAAGAAGTATTATCAGCATATGCGTCGTTACACTGACTATCTTAAGACTCGGGCAGATAATGGTATTCTTTCTTTCGGATTGGGTGACTGGTATGATTATGGAGATTTCCGCGCCGGATTCTCCCGTAATACACCTGTTCCGTTGGTGGCTACGGCACATTATTATATGACTGTCATGTATCTGATAAAGGCTGCCCGAATGGTAGGCAATGAATTTGACGTTCGTTATTACAGTTCATTGGCATACGATATAGTGGTAGCGTTTAACAAACGGTTTCTGGATAGTAATACAGCACAATATGGTACAGGGAGTCAAGCTAGTAATGCACTTCCCATCTTCCTTCAGATGACTCAAAGTACAGGAGATAAAGGAGATTACACGCCGGATGCAAGTCTGGCTGCCAAAGTGTTGACGAATCTGATTAAAGATGTGGAATCGCACGGCAATCGTTTGACTACCGGAGATGTGGGAAACCGCTATCTGATTCAGACATTGGCACATAATGGACAGCATGAGCTTATTTATAAGATGTTCAATCATGAAGAAGCTCCCGGATACGGCTTCCAGCTGAAGTTTGGTGCAACTACATTGACGGAGCAGTGGGACCCGCGTCAGGGTTCTTCATGGAATCATTTTATGATGGGACAGATTGATGAATGGTTCTTTAATTCATTGATTGGTATTCGTCCGTCTACAACATTATCAGCTTCTGTAAATGAAAAGGATGAGCCAATGCAAGGTTATCAGAAGTTTGTCATTGCTCCGAAGCCGGTAGGAGACTTAAAATACGTTAAATCAACTTACGAGACTCTCTACGGTACGATTCTGGTAGACTGGACTCGTCAGAGCGGTACTTTTACTCTGAATGTATCTGTACCGGTGAATACCACTGCTATCGTTTATCTTCCGGGTGAAAAAGAACCGAAAGAAGTACAAAGCGGGACATATAAGTTTGTTGCTGCCGAATAAGATATAAAAAAGAAGAACTATTTAATAATATAGAATATGAATTTACGAATTACTCTTTTGGCTTTTCTTTGCCTTTGCGCAACAGCGATCCTTCGTGCCGAACGCGTCGATATGTTGAAAGCGGGTGCAAAAGCAAATGGGAAAGCTCTCAATACAAAACTGATAAATTCAACGATTGACCGTTTGAATCGTGGAGGCGGAGGTACGCTCTTTTTTCCTGCCGGAATGTATCTGACGGGAAGTATCCATCTGAAAAGTAACATTACACTGGAACTGGAAGCCGGAGCTACCCTGCTTTTTTCAGACAACTTTGACGATTATCTTCCTTTTGTAGAAGTTCGTCATGAAGGAGTCATGATGAAAAGTTTCCAGCCGTTAATCTATGCGGTTGATGCGGAAAATATCACTATCAAGGGAGAAGGTACACTGGATGGTCAAGGTAAGAAGTGGTGGATGGAGTTCTTTCGTGTAATGATTGACCTAAAAGATAATGGTATGCGTGATATTAATAAATATCAGCCGATGTGGGATGCTCAGAATGATACGACTACCATCTATGCAGAGACGAATAAAGATTATGTCAGCACTTTGCAGCGTCGTTTTTTCCGCCCTCCGTTCATTCAGCCTGTTCGTTGCAAGAAGGTGAAGATTGAAGGAGTGAAAATTGTCAATTCTCCTTTCTGGACTGTTAATCCGGAGTTTTGTGATAATGTGACTATCAAAGGGATCACAATAAATAATGCCCCTTCACCCAACACGGATGGAATCAATCCTGAGTCCTGCCGGAATGTACATATCAGTGATTGCCATATTTCTGTAGGCGATGACTGCATTACGATTAAATCCGGAAGAGACGCACAAGCCCGCCGCTTGGGAGTGCCGTGTGAGAATATTACTATTACCAATTGTACGATGCTTTCCGGTCATGGTGGTGTAGTGATCGGCAGTGAAATGAGTGGCAGTGTGCGAAAGGTCACGATCTCTAACTGTGTATTTGACGGAACCGACCGTGGTATCCGTATCAAGTCAACCCGTGGAAGGGGAGGAGTCGTAGAGGATATCCGTGTCAGCAATATCGTAATGAGTAACATCAAGCAGGAGGCTGTCGTCTTAAATCTGAAATACAGCCAAATGCCTGCAGAAGCAAAGAGTGAGCGTACTCCGATATTTCGTAATGTTCATATCAGCGGTATGACTGTGACGGATGTAAAGACTCCGATTAAAATAGTAGGACTGGAAGAAGCTCCGATTTCTGACATTGTATTGCGTGACATCCATATTCAGGGAGCCAGACAGAAGTGTATCTTTGAAGATTGTGAACGTATCACTATGGATGACGTAATCATTAACGGTGAAGAAATGAAACTGAAATAAACCTCTTGGGAGGTTACATATTTATAAATATAAGAAAATGAAACGAATCCTTTTCTCATTGCTTCTCGCTGCATCTCTTTCGGCAGAAGCACAGACGCAGACATACGAGACGGAATTTGCCCGTCCCTTGAATGAAGTATTGACAGATATTCAAAATCGTTTCGGAATCCGTCTGAAATATGATATCGATACGGTAGGGAAGATTTTATCTTATGCTGATTTCCGTATCCGCCCTTATTCTGTAGAAGAATCTTTGACGAATGTGTTGTCACCATTCGATTATAAATTTGTCAGACAGAGCGGTAATCTATATAAGTTGAAGGCTTATGAATATCCTCGTCGTACAGATGTTGACGGAGAAAAAATGCTGGCTTATCTCAATACGCTTTATGCGGATAAGCAGGCTTTTGAACTTCGTGCCGATTCACTGAGAAAAGAGGTCCGTCAACGTTTGGGGATCGATACTTTATTGGCCCTATGTGTAAACTCAACCCCCATTCTATCGAAAATACGGAAGTTTGATGGCTATACTGTGCAGAATTTCGCACTTGAAACACTTCCGGGACTGTATGTTTGCGGGTCTGTTTATACGCCTCAATCGAAAGGGAAACACGCTCTGATTATTTGTCCGAACGGACATTTTGGTGGCGGTCGTTATCGGGAAGATCAGCAGCAGCGTATGGGCACATTAGCTCGCATGGGAGCTGTTTGTGTCGATTATGATTTGTTTGGCTGGGGAGAATCAATTCTCCAGGTGGGAAGTGCGGCGCATCGCAGTAGTGCGGCACATACTATTCAGGCAATGAATGGATTGTTGATTCTCGATTATATGCTCGCTTCCCGTAAAGATATCGATACTAAGCGTATTGGTGCCAACGGTGGTTCCGGTGGTGGAACGCATACTGTACTACTGACAACGTTGGATGGCCGTTTTACTGCTTCTGCCCCGGTGGTTAGTCTGGCTTCTCATTTCGATGGTGGTTGTCCTTGTGAAAGCGGTATGCCTATTCAGCTATCGGCAGGAGGTACTTGTAATGCTGAACTGGCTGCAACATTCGCTCCCCGTCCGCAATTAGTGGTTTCTGATGGCGGGGACTGGACAGCAAGTGTTCCTGCACTTGAATTTCCGTATTTGCAGCGTATCTATGGATTTTATGATGCGAAAGACAACGTGACGAACGTTCATCTTCCCAAAGAAAAACATGATTTCGGTCCGAATAAAAGAAATGCAGTCTATGATTTCTTTGCCGAAGTCTTCGATTTAGATAAAAAGATGTTGGATGAGAGTAAAGTAACTATCGAACCGGAGTCTGCCATGTACAGCTTTGGAGAGAAAGGAGAGTTACTACCGGGAAATGCAATTCGTTCGTTCGACAAGGTGGCTGCTTATTTTGATAAGAAGGCTTTTGCCAAATTGAAATCGGATGCTTCTCTTGAAAAGAAAGCAATGGAATGGGTAGCTTCACTCAATCTGGATGATGAAAAGAAATCAGGTTTTGCCGTGACGACTATCTATAATCATCTTCGCCAGGTTCGAGACTGGCATAATGATCATCCATATACGACAATACCTGCGGGTATCAATCCTACAACGGGCAAACCGTTAACTCAACTCGAACGTGAGATAATAGCAGACTCAGCTATGCCCAAGGAGGTTCATGAAAGACTGATGAAAGGGCTGCGCAGAGTACTGACGGAAGAACAAGTTGAGCAGATTTTAGATAAATATACAGTTGGCAAAGTCGCTTTTACCATGAAAGGGTATCAGGAGATTGTTCCTGATATGACGGAGGAAGAAACAGCCTTTATACTTGAACAGCTGAAACTGGCTCGCGAACAAGCTGTTGATTACAAAAGCATGAAACAGATATCTGCTATCTTTAAAGCTTATAAAACGAAGATCGAACTGTATTTCTATGAACATGGCCGTAACTGGCGCCAAATGTATAAAGACTATGCAGAAAAGCGAAAGGCGGAAAAAGCAAAAGAAGGGAAATAGAGAATCAAAGATACTTTTTTATTAATGCGTACTATAAGCAGCAATACCTCTGACATAGAGAGGATTGCTGCTTTTTGCTTCATTTACTTCTAGAATAATAGAACTGGTCGGACATCTTTTATTGCGGAAAATGTGTTATATTGTGGACAGCTAATAAAAACGTATATTATATGGATAAGCAAAAAGTAGCATTAGTCCTTTCTATGGGTGGCGCACGTGGTATTGCGCATATTGGAGTCATTGAAGAATTGTTACGTCATAATTTCGAGATAACTTCTATTGCCGGAAGCTCGATGGGGGCGATGGTAGGCGCAATGTATGCTTCGGGAAAGCTGGAGGAATGTAAAGAATGGCTCTATAGCTGGGATAAACGTAAGATGTGGGAACTGGCGGATCTGACATTGAGTCGGGACGGCTTGGTGAAGGGGGATCGTTTTATCAAAGAACTGAAGCAGATTATTCCCGTTATGAATATTGAAGAATTGCCTATACCATACGTGGCAATGGCTACTGATATTGTTTGCGATCAGGAAGTGAGGTTCGATAGTGGTAATTTGTATGATGCTATCCGTGCTACTATTTCTATACCGATGCTCTTCCGGCCTTTACGGAAAGATGGTATGGTTCTGATTGACGGAGGAATACTGAATCCCCTTCCGCTGAATCAGGTGCATCGTACGGAAGAGGATATTCTGATAGCAGTCGATGTCAATGCTCCGATTGGTTGCGGTAAGAAAAAGAAAATGAGTCCTTATAACTTGTTGACAGAATCTTCAAGAATGATGATGCAGCAAATTACCCGTTATCAGATAGAACGTTGCCAGCCGGATATCTTAATTCAGATGTCCGGCAATGCTTATGATATGCTGGAGTTCCATCATGCAGCTTCTATTGTCGAGACGGGAATAGAGATTACCCGGGATGCGTTGAATACAGAACTTTATTCCGTATAAATCATTTTTTTCGTCATACCTCCGTCAATGGTTATATTCTCACCGTTGATAAAATCATTCTCATCCCGGCAGAGAAATAAACACATACGGGCAATATCTTCCGGTTTGCCCACTCGTCGGGAAGGGTGTTGAGAATGGTCTTCCGGTCGGAGTTGATCATAATCTTGTGTTTGTATCCACCCCGGAGCAATGGAGTTTACTGTGATATTCCATTCGGACAATGATAAAGCTAATGCATGAGTCAGAGAATAGATACCACCTTTGGAAGCTGCATAACCTTCACTTCCCGGTTCACTCATCAAATAACGTGTTGAGCAGATATTAATGATTCTTCCATAAGGATTAGAATCAGACTGTGCCTTACGATGAATGGCAAGTAACCGTGAAGTAATAAATACAGGACGAAGATTGACGGAAAGAATCTTGTCGAAATCTTCGACACTTGTTTCTGTAATGGAAGAAAATTTGCTGATACCGACATTGTTGATGACGATGTCAATGTCCTTCCAATCATCCAGTATCTGTTGCATACAGCTTTCGAGTGCTTCTTTATCACTAACGTCAACAGGATGAAATATGGCTCCGGTATCTCTTGCCGTTTGTTGACCGGACACAGCATTAATGTCACAGAAGGCTACTTGATGTCCGTCTTTACAGAAAGCTTCCACTATTGCTTTCCCTATGCCTTCCGCTCCGCCTGTCACGAATACTCTTTTTTTCAGGCTATCCGGCTTTGAAACAATTTCACCTGCTACCTCCGTTTTGACTTGACTGCTGGTAGTCGTTTTCTTTTTCCCATATTTCTGTGCCTGTTTCCAAGCTGCTTTTCTGGCCTCGTATTGCTCTTGTTGTCTTTCTATATAATTATCTGCCATGATTGTTTTACTTTTAAATCTGAGGAGCAAAAATAATATATTTATGTGGTGTATGCAATTTATACAGCAATAAGGAGTATTGATAAACCTGTAAACAACAAAATACCGCACTGATACGATTATTGTCAGTGCGGTATAATGATAACAGAGAATCTGTTTTCCTTTTATTCAGCTACTACTTAAGCTTTGAAAGATCTATCTCCGCATACTTGATCCGTTGGCGACGCCAGGTATAGATTGCATGTAACTTTCCATCTTTCCCCTGAATAATGCTTGGATAAGAATATTGGCTGATAGGGCTGTCTTCTAATGTCAGAATCGGTTTCCAGTTGATTCCATCTTCTGATATGGCTACGCAGAGAGGAGTACGGGGACCTTTCGGTGTGCCTGGCAATGTGGAGAAATGATTGTAAATGAGAATGTGACGTCCGTCACTCATTGTCACGGCATCTGTTCCGGAATTGTTGTTCGGAACATTGCTTAATGTCACTTTACTCCATGTTTCACCATTATCGCTGCTCCAGGATGTTGCAATCTTTGCATTGCGTGTACGGCAAAGTACCTGTAATCTTCCATCCTTATGCTTTAGGATACTGGGTTGGATGGCAAGAATCGGTTGTGCCCCTTCTCCCTGAATAGCTTCTCCCACTTCCTGATCATCTACGTTAATACCACCTTTTTTACGGTTCTGAGTCGGGACAGACAGTTCGGCAGGTACCGACTCTGTCGTTTTCCAGGTTTTGCCTTTATCATCCGAATATTCAAAATGAATGCGCCATCCCCCTTTGCCCTCTCTGCTTGACGGGCAGATGATGCGACCGTTGATGTATTCCGGTTTGTTCTTGATAGGACCGAGAAATCCTTCCGGCAAGGCTTCGCGTTTGCCCCAAGTTTTCCCACCGTCTTTTGAACGAACCAGCCAGCCGGTCCAGTCGCCTACATTTAGTCCTATTTTGTAGAACAGAATTAAATCTCCTCCCGGTATCTGAAAAAGTACAGGATTCCAGCAAGCTTTCCGGCGGGCAGTCAGTTTTCCTTTGGCATCCACAACAGAAGTGCAGGTCGAATCTATGCCGGCTAAAGCAGCCTGCGAATCTTTGAGTGAAAAAACTCCGTCGGCAGCCAGCTTGGGAGCCGTCCATTCTTTGGCACCTTTGGGCTTGCGGCAAACCCAGATACAGCAATCCGGATTACGTTCTTTGGTTCCACCGAAGAAAGAGGCAACGAGGTCACCGTTTTTCAGTTCTACAATGGTCGCCCCGTGACATTCCGGGAAAGAAGCTTTCTCGTATAGAAATTCATCGCTGATGATGGCAGCATTCCGTGTCGGTATATCTACGCTGAAATGATATTTTCCGGAACCTATTTTTTCTTTTCGTCCATCCGGCAGATGTACTTCTCCTGTAGTATTGGCAGGAAGTTCGATATCCCATTCCAAATGCATAGGAGTCTTTTTCCATCGGCTGGTAATCTTTCCGTAGATACTCATATAAGAAGCATCCACATTACTCAATTCCTGAATTTCGAAAGCAGGCTGGAAAACAATATGTTTGTAACCGGATTTCCAACGGTCGGCACGGATACCTGCCAGATTGTTGAAACACCAGGGGAGTAAGTCTCCTAATAACATAACATGATTTCCGCTGTTCATTCCGGGATTTGCCGTGTCACCGTTCCAAAGTTCCCAAATAGTGGTGGCACCTTGTGCTGCCATATATCCCCATGAAGGATATGTATCATTGGTGGCCAACAGATAAGCTACATCTGCATGCCCCCGACGACTCAATTCACGCATCAGCCATTGCGTACCGATTACTCCGGTACTGATATGCCCTTTGTTCGTTGTAATAATGGTGGTTACTGCATTCTTTGCTACTTCTTTGATATGCGCTTTGGGCACGAGACCGAAGGCAAGTGGCAGAATATTAGCTGTTACAGTATTATTCCCGTAGAAAACACTATCCGGATACAGAGTATGACCGGGTACAAGTGAAGTACCTTCCTTTATATGCAGGAAATGTGCATTGAATGCATCCTTCATTTTATGTTCCAGGTCTTCCCACTCTTTGGCATCCGCTGTCAATCCCTGAAGACTGGCGAAGCGATGCATCAGTTGCAACACTTTCAGGTAATAGGCGGTAGCGATCAAGGCACCATCCGTTTTGCGGGCAGGATCTTGACTGTGAATCATTTCCAACGATTCGGGTGGAACACACCAGTCTCCATATTTATCTTTGGTGATGATGTAGTCCTTTGTCATATAATACTCACGGATGTGCGATATCCATTTCTTGATAGCCGGATAATTATCTTCTATCGGACGTATGTCTCCATAATTGGTGAAGAGCATATCACAGACTAGGGGCAGGGTAGCAGGCCATGTGACATTATCCGAATAATAGTTCCAGTAAGCCGGAGCTACATCAGGAATACAGCCGTCTTCGCGCTGTGCTTCGCGGATGTCACGTGCCCATTTGTTGTACATGGCATGATTGTCGAAGAACATACTTTCCCCCCAACAGCCCATTGCATGATCTCCCAACCAGGGCTGACGTTCGTTACGCTGGGGACAGTCTACCGGCATACCTTTATAGTTACTCCGAATCCCCCAGAATGCATTGCGCACAACTTGATTCAATATTTCGTCCGAACAGGAAAAAGAGCCTGTATGATCCATCTCATCTTCTACGACTTCCACCATGAAATCCTCGGTTTTGGCATCCGGATATCCGCTGATTTCCACATAACGGAAACCATGATATACAAAACGGGGAGCCCAGGTGGCACCTTGCGGTTCACGTCCGCTAACTACATATATATCCGTGCAATGTGCGTCGCGCAGGTTTTTCGTGAAGATTTCTCCATCTGATTCCAGACGTTCTGCAAAATGAAGACGAATGCTGTCGCCTGCCTGACCTTTGATGCGGAAACGTACCCATCCTGCCAGATTCTGACCGGTATCCATAATGTATTTGTCACCCATTTTTTGGATAGAAACAGGTTTCAGCGTTTCCGTTACTTTCATCCCCGGCATCATTTGAGCACGAAGTGTACCCGAAGGAATACTGACGCGTTCTGCCGGCATCCATTTTGTATCGTCATAATCTGTCTGCGTCCAGTTTCCCAGTTCTTTGCGGGCGTCATATTCTTCGCCGTCATATTCGTTATTGCTGCGGACAGGACCTTCGGTTGTCAGTTTCCATGAAGTATTCGTAGCGATTGTCTCCTTACTGCCATCTGCATATTCAACAATCAGATTCAGGCGTAGTTTGGGATATCCGAAGGTCGGAATCTTGTATGGCTTGTAATTCTGACGCATGGTATAAAAACGACCATTGCCTAAAGTAACACCGATGGCGTTCTCTTGCTGAAGTTGGGAAGTGACATCGTATGTGTTATACAAGATTGTCTTCCGGTAATCGGTAGGAGCGGGGGCCAGTACCTGATCACCTATGCGTTGTCCGTTGATGAACAGTTCGTACAATCCCATTCCGGCAATGTGCACTGTGGCACGCTTTATTTCTTTCTTCAAGGCAAATTCCTTGCGAAGATAACGGGCTGCCAGGCGGCTCCATTGAGTTTCACTGTCCCCCGGAGCTGCACGGTCCAGACCGATCCACTGACCTTGCCAGTCTGCTTCATTGAATAGTCCCATGCTCCAGGAAGCCGGACTACTCCAATCACTTTCACCTTTATTGGTGTAAACCTTCACCTTCCAGAAGTAGGGAGCATTGCGTTTCAAATTTTCTCCCTGGTAGGTTATCCATTGGGAAGCATCTGTTTCTATTTTTCCGGAATCCCACATATCTCCTTTCCCTTGTGCCAATAGCTCGGGGGAAGATGCAACAAGAATGTGATACGCGGTTTGCATCACATTCTGTTCGTCCGATTCGATACGCCAACCCAGTCGGGGTTGGCGCGTATCGATACCCGACGGATTCTTTAGCTGCTCTGTCCGCAGATTGGTTACGTCTATGGCCGCGCGTATCGGACCTGCTGCAAGAAACAGAACAGATAAGAATGATAATATAAGTATCTTTTTATTCATGAGTGTCAATTTGATAGCAGTCTTTCTTCACATAATCCTTACTACTGTCTACTACAATCAGGACATGATCGTTTCCGCTGCTGTAGCCGCTATCGTGCTGGAATTTGTGCACACCGTTGTCAAATTCACCGATATATTCCAGTTTACCATCCTTGGTAGTGTACCACCATGCGTTCTTCTTGGCACCGCTGATTTTGCTGAAATCAACTTCCATCGGGCGTCCGGTGTAGTTATATACCATCAGATAGTCATTGCCGCGTGTTGCGATGGCACGATCATAACGTTCGCCATTCTGTCCGGCGATGACAGACTGATCCGGTACTCGTTCGAAGAATGGGAAAGTCAGCATCAGATTCTTCAGATATTTCATTTGATTGTATCCGGGATCATTCAGAGCATCATACCAAGGCTTTTTAGCACCATAAGCACCGCCTACGCCCGGTTTGATAAACTGCATGATGGAGTTATGACCATATGTATGTCCGAAAGAACCGGCAAATACAGACCAGTAAGCGTACCGGCGTACATCATAATCTTTCCAAAGTAATTCGTTCTCATCATGCAGACCGTGCGGTATTTCTTCGTAGATGGGTTCACCGTCTATAACGGGCTTCATCGGTTTCATAGCCATACTGCGTTCTACAAAACGCCAGTTGTCTTCTTCCGTATTTTCTTCGATGGGATAATCTCCGTCACCGAAACGTTGTCCATAACGGCGGTGTCCGCTCTGGAACATATTGAAATCCAGCCACGGTGCATTGTTGAACCAAGTAGCAGAAGTCGTTCTGCCACGCGGGTGGAATGTCATCAGATGGTTCTTGTCGATTGCTTTGATGGAGGTTGCCAATGCTTCCCATTCGGCAGTCTTCACATCACCACGGATATCCCCACCGATAAACCAGATAATGTTAGGTTCGTCTTTATAGCGTTCTGCCAGGAACTTGCCGTATGCTTTTGCCTGATCTACATTCATTTCGCCATGGCTTACCGGACTTCCCCAGATGCAGACCATGCCGATATAAAGACCTTTCTTTGCTGCGGTACGGATAATGTAATCCATGTGATCCCAATAACCATATACGCCTTTCTGATTGATATTCTTGAAGTTGTAGCCGTCAGTCATGGAATACTGTCCGTAGATATTCATAGACGGGACATTATTCAATGTCTGAACCTGAATCACGTTATATCCGCGGCGTTTGCATTGTTCCAGATAATATTCGGCTTCGTCACGATTCAGACGCTCAGGCAGCAGCCAGCCGGTTTCTCCCAGCCAGAAGAAAGGAGTGCCGTTTTCGTGTTTCAGATAACGTCCTTCTTCAGAAACGACGAGTTTGCCGTTGCTCCATGGGATATACGTCTTTTGTGTTTTCTTTTGTGCTGCGGCAGAGGTTGCCAATGTCAACAGCAGCAATAAGAGAGGAAGAATCTTAAATTTTCTCATTGTACTTTATCGTTTTTGGAGTTCATATCTTTACATTTATTTGTCTGTCATTTTCTCATATTCGATGGCCGCCAGAATAAACGATCCTACTGATTTCGGGTCATTCTCTATAACCGGTTCGCTGATATAATATTCGAATGAACCGTCACGGTATCTTTTGGAGTCTCCGCCCAGTCCGGCTACCGCACAACAATTCGTAATGGTATAGCTGCCGTCTTCTTCAAGACGGGTAAATGTCTTGACCATTCCATCAAAAGCTTTGCGGGTAGGTTGGATGTAGTCCTTGCCGATATATCCCTTATTGACAGCTTTGGCAAGTGTATAGATAAATAAGGCGGTTGCCGAAGATTCCTGGTAATTTCCTTCACGCGCTCCCTGATCAGTTACCTGATACCAGGTGCCGGACTGAGGATCCTGATATTTCACTAAAGTTTTTGCCAATCCCTGAAGAATCTGCATTACGCTGTCTCGTCCGGTCGTTTCCTGGGGGAGATAATCCAGTACGTCTACCAAGGCTGCTCCATACCATCCGATACTGCGGCTCCAGAAATTAGGAGAACAACCGGTTTCGGGATTTGCCCATTTCTGTTCGCGGCTTTCATCCCATCCGTGATAGTAAAGTCCTGTGGTGGGGTCGTAAGTTTTGCGTGCTATCAGAAGAATCTGTTTCACAGCTTCATCGTATAGTGCCGGTTCCTGGAAAGTACTGCCATACTGTACCAAGTAAGGAGAAGCCATGAAGATGCCATCCAGCCACATCTGATGGGGATATTTTAGCTTATGCCAGAATCCTCCTTCACTTGTGCGGGGTTGTTCTGCCATCTGTTTACGTAGGGTATCCATGGCTATTTTATAGCGTTCATCTCTTGATTGTGCATAAAGGTCAAAAAGAATCTTGCCGCCATTGACGTTATCAATGTTGAATGAAAGATATTTCATCGTTTTGATATGGCCGTCCGTATCAATCAGACTGTCTGCATAGATTTTGGCATATTCATAGTAAGTGCTGTCTCCGGTATGTTTCCATTCTTCCAGCATAGACTTTACAACAAGTCCGTGGGTATATCCCCAACGGGGTACTTTTGCTTTTTCAATCATCCAGGGTTCGGGAAAACGTTTCATCTCAGAGCGTGCCATACGTTCGCTCCATTTTTCTGTTTCTGCTTTTTGAGGTGCTGTGCAGGCGATGAAGCAAGCAGCTCCGCAAGCAACAATCAGTTTTAACAAGTTTCTGTTCATATAGGTAGAGTTATTATTTTCCAATCAATATATATTCTTGCCCTGCTTTGGTAGGCAGGTCATACAAGTAAGTCCTTGCAATTTCCACTTTATTCAGGCTGGCTTTTTCATTCACCAATGGCTGGGGGATCGTGGGGACTGCATAGAGAGGGTTCGGATTCTCTCCTTTGGCACGTTTCAATCCCTTTCCGGTCAGCGGGTTGAGTGAACGCAGACGGCAGTTACCACCTTTATGAGATTTCACAACCAGACGATTTACTTTTCCATTCTTCCAGCTTAAATCAAGTTCGAAACCTCCACGGGCGATGATACCTGTGACAGAACCGTCCTTCCAAAGAGTCGGAAGTGCCGGAAGCAGGTAAATAAAGCCATCGTAACTTTGCATCAGCATTTCGACTATACCTGCAGCACAACCGAAGTTTCCGTCGATTTGGAAAGGCGGGTGGGCATCGAACAGATTAGGGTAGGTACCTCCTTTTTTCTTTTCGTTACGTACCAGAGTCAATTGGTCAGTTATCAGTTTGTAGGCATGGTCACCATCAAGGAGGCGTGCCCACAGGCAAACCTTCCATCCCATGCTCCATCCGGTGGACGGATCTCCACGGTGAATCAGAGAAGTGCGTGCAGCGTCAAATAGTTCCGGAGTACGGTAAGGAGAAATCTGGTTGCTGGGGAATAATCCATATAGATGGGATACGTGGCGGTGTACATCGTTCGGATCATCCCAGTCGAACATCCATTCCTGCAATTGCCCCCAATGTCCTACTTGCATAGGAGCCATTTCCTTGAGGCGTTGTTCCAGATGAGCGGCAAATTCTTTGTCCGTATCCAAAATTCGGGAGGCTGAAATAATAGCTGTCCAAAGGTCGAATATCAACTGATTGTCCATCGTGCATCCGGCGGCTGTAGTTGCCTTGCCGTCGCTGCCGGAGTGTACATTTTCGGGGGAGTTGCTTGGGCAGACTACCAGCCAGTTGTGTACAGGTTCTTTCATCATAATCTCGTCAAAGAACAGTCCGGATTCTTTTAATATAGGATAAACGGAACGGAGGAACTCTGTGTCTCCGGTGTACAGATATCGTTCCCATAGATGACGGCATAACCATGCACCGCCGCTCGGCCACATACCCGAAGGGGCTTTGTCCAGTGCTCCTGTGATACGCCATATATCCGTGTTATGATGCAATACCCATCCGTTGGCTCCATACATGATTTTTGCCGTTTCCTTTCCGCTTTCGCTCACCTCTTTTATCAGCCGGAAAAGTGGCTCGTTCAAGTCACTTAAATTAGTCACTTCCGATGGCCAGTAATTCATTTCCAGATTGATATTACAGGTATATTTGCTATCCCAGGAAGGGAAAAGTTTATCATTCCAGATACCCTGTAAGTTAGCGGGTTGTCCACCCGGTTGTGACGAGCAGATTAACAGATAACGGCCGAACTGGAAGTAAGTGGCAACCAGATGCGCGTCATGTGTGTCCTTAAAATTCTCTACACGTTTGTCGGTTGTCACATTTTTATATTGGTCTTCCCCTAAATCCAGAGATACTCTGGTCAGATATCGACGATAAAATTCTACGTGATTCTTTTTGGCTTCTGCGAATGGACGAACCAGCGCTTCGGACAAATAGCTCTTTGCACGTTCTGTCTGATTGCCTGTGATGTCCAGATAATTATTGAAGTTGGTGGCTATAGACACATAGATTGTGGCTTCGTCAGCTCCTTCTACAGAGAGGACGCCATCGGTACAAGCTATTTTTCCTCCTTGGTTGCGGGCGGTCAGCCTTCCCTGAAATTCTACTTTTCCCTTCAGTCCTTCATGCAAGGAAGACACCCCTGAAAGGGTCACACAGTTTCCTTCTTCAGAGTGAATCATTACATCCTGATGAGGGGAGGTGAACTGTGCGTTGAAGGTAATTTGTCCCGGACGGTTGGCGGTCAGTCGTACCATAACTACCTGATCGGTAAATGAGGTGATCGTTTCACGTTGATATTGGACTCCGTCTACTTCATAACGGACGATGGCACGTGCCGAGTCCAGGCTCAGTTCCCGATAATAATCGGAATAGCGGGTATGTCCGGGGAAAGCAATTCGCAGGTCGCCGAAACTCTGATAAGGCATTCCCGAATTTGTTTTTGCCATCACTTTCTCCGTAGCGAGCGTTTGTGCTTCCAGATATTTTCCGGCAAAAACAAGTTCACGTACCTTCGGAATATACTCCAGTGCGTTCGGGTTTGCGTTGTTGTTGGGGCGTCCTGCCCAAATGGTTTCTTCGTTTAGTTGTATTTGTTCTGTTCCCGGCGTTCCATATACCATTGCCCCCAGACGCCCGTTTCCCAAGGGTAAAGCTTCGGTCCATACCTGTGCGGGGCGGTCATACCATAGCTTATATTCCTGTGCAGGTACTTTTTTCTCCTGCGCATGAATACATCCTGCAGAGACCATTACAAACAGATATCCGATTAATCTCTTTTTATTCATTTTCATCTAATCGCTTTTATACTTTTATAGGAGGACGATTAAAAAGGAATTTTGTACCCAATATACAGGCAATAAGAAGCAGGGATAATCAAAAGTTATCGGGTATAAAAAAAATGAACTTCAATATCTGCTCAAAAAGGTCTTACTTTGCATACGTAAGAGCACTAGGAAGAAGTTATTTCCTGAGTGTGGATTCATATCTTTAATCTAAAAAACAGATAATTGAAAATGTATAATTTAATCGTTAGACCGTTATTATTTCTCATTGATCCTGAAAAAGTACATCGGATGCTCTTGAACTGGTTAAGAATCTATCGCTATCTGCTTCCGGTTCGTGCCTGCATAAGAGGACACTATCAAGTGGACGAACCTTTTTCATACGGAAGCCTGCGATTCAAAAACCGGATAGGCTTGTCTGCCGGATTCGATAAAAATGCGGAAACATTTGATGAGTTGGCAGATTTTGGTTTCGGATTTCTGGAAGTGGGGACTGTAACTCCTGATTATCAACCGGGAAATCCTTCTCCCCGTATCTTCAGGCTGGTAGAAGACGAATCACTGATCTCACGTACTGGTTTCAATAATTGCGGTGTCGATGTAGCTCTGGAGCATATCAGAAGATACAGAAAACATTCTTACATACTCGGAGTAAATATCAATAAGAATCCGCTTTCTGCCGGTGAGCAGATCATCAAAGATTTTGAGCTGGTTTTCACTCGTTTATATGAAAGTGTAGATTATTTTACGTTGAACTGGGGTAGTATAGATAATGAATCATTTGCTAAAGTTTTAGAAAACTTCACAACATTTCGTCAGGCAGTGAACAAACGGTGCAGTATTTTCATTAAGCTCCCGGCGGATATCGATGAGAAGGCATTGGATCTGGTCATTTCCCTTGCATATAAATATTCCATAGAAGGCTTTATAGCCACGGGTCCGACGATGGACCGCTCAGAATTGCATCAGACAAAAACAAAACAGTTGGAAAAGATCGGTAACGGTGGCGTCAGTGGTAGGGGTATCGGAAAGAAATCGCAGAAGGTAGTGCGTTATCTGTCCGGGCACACCGACCGCCACTTTCTGATTATCGGGGCAGGAGGAATAATGACAGCAGAGGATGCAGCCGATATGATTTCCCAAGGGGCCGATATGGTACAGATTTATTCGGCATTTATCTATTCCGGTCCTTCTGTTGTTCATAAAATAGGGAAGAAACTTAAACATTAATCGATATGAAGAAATTAATTTGTATTAGCTTGTATGAGGACTTATCCATGGCGACCTATGATTTGGCGGAAGTGGACAATGCCGAACTGATTGGAATCGTAGAAAATGCTTCCGAAGGAACTTTATTTGTTTTTACTTGTGACAGGCCCAATGGAAGCAGTGTTATTATGTGTCCCGGAGGTGGATTTCTGAAGACTAATCTGGAGAATGAAGGTATTGATTTTGCCGAATGGTTTACGAAGCTGGGAATTACATATATCGTCTTTAAATATAGAATGCCTCATGGTAATCCTGATGTTCCCGAACAAGATATCCGGTTGGCATTGAAGGTTGTGCGAGAAAAGTTTCCGGAGTTTTGTGATAAACTGGGAGTGATGGGGGCTTCTATCGGAGGATATCTGGCAACTTTTTCAGCTACGCTTTTGCCTGATGATGAGAAGCCGGATTTTCAGATATTGATGTATCCGGTAGTCAGTGTCGATGATCGTTTGACACATTTTCCTTGCCGTGAACGAATGTTTGGCCATTCCTATTCACCGGATAAGATGGAGCAGTATTCACCGATTGAGCATATTACTTCCGGCACACCTGCCGCTTTCATTGTAGCAGCTGCAGATGATGCTGTGGTAAGCCCTCTGAATGGTATTATGTATGCTGCCAGACTACAGAAAGCAGATATCCCCATTTCTCTGCACATCTATCCTGCGGGAGGACATGGATTCGGTTATAATGATAGTTTTGTGTATAAGCAGGAGTGGCTTCAGGAGCTTGGAGAATGGTTGGCAAAATTGTAATTCTTTTCTTGTAATTTGAAATATACTTCCTATATTTGTCATTAGAATATTTAATGAAAAGAAATTATGAGAAATTCAAAGGTTACATCTATGTTGGTAGTGCTGATGTTTCTGTTGGTCACAGGAATACAGGCGCAGACCGTTACTCCCAGTAAGAAATATATCACAAAAGAATTGAATAACGTAAGCAACTTCAGTTCAATCAGCGTATTAGGCAGTCCTGATGTTGAGTATCGTCAGAGTAATGGTTCTAAAACGACAGTTTCTATATACGGTTCGGATAATTTGGTAGACTTGCTAGAAGTTTCTACAGTAAATGGAGTATTGCAGGTGAATATCAAAAAGGGTGTCAAGATTCTTAGTGGAGAACGTCGTTTGAAAGTGATAGCTTCTTCTCCTTCATTGAATCAGGTAGATATTAAAGGTTCGGCAGATGTATATCTGAAAGGTACGATCAAAGGGAATGACTTGAATTTGAATATAGCCGGTTCCGGAGATATCGAAGCGGAGAATTTGCAATATACTAATATATATGCTTTGGTAAAAGGAAGCGGGGACATTGATTTGAAAAATGTGAAAGTGACTACTGTGATGTCAGAAGTTAATGGTTCCGGTGATATCAATATGAAAGGTTCTGCACAGAAAGCGACACTGACAGTTAATGGTTCCGGGGATATTAGTGCTGAAAAACTGGCTGCAACTAATGTGGTTGCTACAGTTGCCGGTTCGGGTGATATAGTGTGCTACGCTTCCGGACAGTTGGATGCGAGAGTTAGTGGTAGCGGTGATATTGAATATAAAGGAAGCCCTTCAGTTGTAAATAAGCAGGGGAAGAAAAATTCGATTATCGGTAAGTAAGATACGAATCTTATTTTTTATAAAAAGCGGGCAAATATGTTATTTATCACATATTTGCCCGCTTTTATTTAGACATTCATAGATCTCTATCGAAGTATATGCAATGACAATATGTTAAAAATATAGTTAGCCAAGATACAATTAACTTGCAGATCTGTTTTATTTATATGGGCTTATCTGTATTTTCTGATATTGCACATTATGAAATATTATTCAATTAAGTCAAGTAGTATATGAATTTAGATGAAGTTTTAAATTATCGTCGCTCTGTACGGGTATATGATAAAGAAAAGGAAATAGATACAGAGAAAGTAAAGCATTGCCTGGAATTGGCAACTTTGGCTCCCAATAGTTCTGATATGCAACTATGGGAGTTTTATCACATCACACAGCCTGAATTGATGGCAAAGGTATCAAGAGCTTGTCTTGACCAAAAAGCAACTTCCACGGCTTCGCAGATTGTTGTTTTCGTCACACGTCGTGACTTGTATCGGAAGCGGGCGAAATTCGTTCTTGATTTCGAGACAGGAAATATACGGCGGAATAGTCCTATAGACAGGCAGGAGAAACGTATTAAAGACAGAAAACTGTACTATGGGATATTGATGCCGTTTGTTTATGCCCGTTTCTGCGGTATCTTAGGACTTTTCAGAGTACTACTTGCTAATATTATCAGCATTTTCCGCCCTATGATGCTCGAAGTATCTGAAGGTGATGTGCGTGTAGTGGTACATAAATCCTGTGCACTTGCTGCTCAGACATTTATGATTGCTATGGCGAACGAAGGATATGATACCTGCCCCTTGGAAGGCTTGGATAGCCGACGGCTCAAAAGGTTGCTTAAGTTGCCTCATAGTGCTGAAATAAATATGGTAGTTTCTTGTGGAGTCCGGAATGGAAATAAAGGAATTTGGGGAGAACGGTGCAGGGTACCGTTTGAGGAAGTTTATCGTAAGATTTGATGTTATTGAAATTTTCATATTTATAGAGTTTGAGTCTTCATGGTAATAAGGTGAAAAATTAGAATAAGGGAATTAGCAGAATTGAATATAATTTCTTAAATTTACCACGGTAGATAAGTTTTTATGGAGATATGTTTCATGGTACAAAATTCTACAGTGAGGAAATTAAGTCACAACTTCCTTTCTACAAGAAACTAGAGTCATATCTAATGGACTTCTGTAAATTGTATAAGTGCAATCGAATCCTCTTTATGCTTCCGGATTATAATTTACCGGGTAATATCTATTAGTCTGCATTCAGAGAAGAAAAAAATCAAGGTATTACCTTCTTTCTTCTTTTACCAACTTCCTCCATCTCTGAAATGCTTTCATCAGGCTCTCTTCCTGTACGAGTTCCACCATTCCATAATGTTCCACAAATAGTGCCATTGACTTCTTGAACATCACCCCCTTATTGAACTTACTGTCCAGCAAAAACGAATAGAGTTCCGCTTTCATTTCCGTTTCGATTTCCTTTTCTATGATCAATGCGCTTTCTTTCCCTATATAATTATACGTTTCAGGATTCTTTCCATAGGTTGGATTAGGCAGTACAAACGTGATATTCCCAGTTTCTTTCCAGGATGTTTTAAGTGGATGCGGGACGGACAGGCGGTGTAGGAAATGATAGACAGGAGTGATGTGGGAGAGACGGATGGGAACCGGTTTTGGGGGAGAGGCCGGCGAGGAAGGCGAGGAGCGACTTTCGGATTCGGGTTCTAGACTTTGCGCGTAGCGTACGTACATATACCTTGCCAGATACGGCTTGATGGTAATCGTAACTGTAACCATGGGATTTCAATTCTTAACTGTAAATAAATCTTATATGCATCAGACCGCTTCGGGTCATGAATTCCGTTTTGTTTGTTGAGAAAAATCCCATGGGTTACGGGGACGGAATTCTGCTTTTATAAAAAATTGAAAATCAAATGGTTACAAATACCTGTTTTTGGTATAAAAACAAAGGGCCGTTCCTTTAAAACCAATGACCCGTTTCTTTAAAACCAAGAGGGTGTTTCTCGGTGAGAAACGGGCGATTGGTTAAAAACCGAAGTGCAAAGCTAGAGTGAATATTCGTATTTTTCAAAATGAGGAAAATGCCGGTTGATATTAATGTGTAATGAAATAAGAACCTTTTGTTACCAATTAAATTTGCGCGTATATACGCGGGAGGCGATGTCAATATATAGTACAGTAATTGTACACAGCGTATTTAACAAAGTTTATTACAGCCGAATCACTTCCCTGTGTTATTCATCGCCTTCTGATTCTTTTATAACTTGCTCACATCCTTTATTTTGCGTTTACAAACAATCTCCGTGTATGCCTGTTTGGAAAAATATGCGCATATCGCGCGGATATAAAATCGTGAAATTATGGATAAAGAAGAATTTGTAAATGAAAGGATGGTTACTGGCTTTCCTGTTTGTATGTCAGCCATTATCAGTGAACTGGAGGCTGCGGGAAAATATGCCGCTGTGCATACGTATAGTTGTACGCTGCGTTCCTTTACCGAGTTTTCCGGTGATACGGCAGGACTGCTGCCTGTATGCGAGTTGTTTACTCCCGGCCGTCTGAAAGCCTATCAGGAGTGGCTTTTGAGCAAGTCATTGAGTTGGAATAGCATTTCCACCTATATGCGTACCTTGCGTGCGGTATTCAACCGTATCTTTCCCGTAGGCAGTTCCGGATATATTCCCGGGCTTTTCAATGATGTGTATACAAAGGTGGAATCCCGTACCAAGCGTGCCTTGACACAGAAACAGATGCGCCTGCTGCTGGGGAGTGATATAAACTTATTGCCGGAGGATACGGGACGCGCGCTTGCTTATTTCCTGCTGATGTTCCTTTTCCGTGGGATGCCTTTTATTGACCTTGCCCATTTGCGTAAGCGTGACGTTCAGGGTAATGTGATTGTTTATTGCCGTCATAAGACCGGGCGTCAAATGACAGTTCGCATTCCCAAGGAGGCTGTACCGTTAATGAAGAAGTTTGCAGACAGGCGTCCGGGCTCTATTTACCTGTTCTCCATTTTGGATAGTAGTCTGAGTAATGGGGCGGCACTTCACCATTGCTATCTGGATGCCTTGCGCAGCTTTAACGGTCGTTTGGTGAAAGTTGCTTCGTTACTCTTGCCCGGTGTGAAGTTAAGTTCTTACGTAGCGAGGCATACGTGGGCTACATTGTCCTATCATTTGGGTACTCCTGTTGGGATCATCAGTGAAGCGTTGGGGCATTCTTCCGTTCGTGTCACTGAAACTTACCTTAAGCCTTTTGCCGGGGAACGGATAGACCGGGCGAATTATAAACTTATTACTTCGGTCGTGAGGCGGGATTTAGCAAAAAGCACAATTTGCAATGCGCTGTATACCAGCGATTAGTATGATGTATTACTTACCAAGTAACGGTTTGTTTCCGGCGACAAAGTTGAAAATATTTTTCCATTAAACCAAATAAAACGCTAATTTTTATGTCAAAGCGCTAAGAAATCTTCATAAACAGAGACACAAACCCTGAAAACACAATATTGCCCACCGCTACCACTAAAAAAAGTGCATAAAGCCTGCCATCCATCTTTGACTCTTCAAAAACGGACTGTACTTTTATTTACCTAATGTCTAAGTAAAGTGTCCTTTTTCAATTGACAGTCACTTGGAAAACGCCTTTTCCTATAGTTCTGAAAGATTAGTTGCCGTTACTTGGTAAGTAACAGATTTGTTTTGGGCTCATATAGTCCGTACACCAAACAATAACAAATAAAAAAGCGCCTTATGCTTACACCCTTGACACAAACTGCTATCGCATTACTCTACGATATTTCCAACGGAGGTTTTCCCTGCCGTTTGGAACAATATTCCTCTTATCTTCCCTCTGTTCCGGATTTACTATCAAAACTGGAGTCCGGAGGTTTGGTCTATTGTAAAGAGGGATGCCAGCAAGGAATTCTTGCGTCCTATCAGCTTAAACGTCCTTCATACCGTATATCCCTACTCGATATTCTAGAAGCAACGGGAGAACATCTGAATTGTAATCATCCCACTAATGAAGAGATGTATCATCAATTTCGGCGTGCAGCAAATAAACTTGGAATAATCAATCACATGACCCGGTTATATCTCTCCAATATCTCACTGACTGATTTGTAGAGAATATCCGCTTCTTCCGCTCATTAACGAGGTATTGTTCCCAACTAAATATATGAAAAAAGAATTATTTAAAATATTATCCGTCGTCTGCTTTATGCTTCCTGTTACAGGCATTACCCATGCTCAGGAAGAGATGCGGCCAATGCTGCTTTATTTCCGGATCGACTGTGCTGCTGTTGAGCGTGACTACATGGACAACACACGTACACTGGAAGCTTTCCACCGGATATTTTCTGATAGCGCACTGGCTTCCCGCATTGACACTGTGATTGTCACTTCTTATGCCTCCCCCGATGGTGACGAGTCCTATAACCTGCGTCTTGCCCGACAACGTTCTGTTGCAGTAAAAGGATATCTTGTCTGGAAGTACCCTCATCTAAATCAGTATCGCATCGCTGTCCGTCCACAGGGGGAAAACTGGCAGGGGCTCCGATCCCTGATTGCCGCCGATTACGCCGTTCCTCATCAAAAGGAAGTTCTTCAGATTCTAAACAAGAATACTGATTCCAGACTTTGCAAAGAACAGCTGTGTCGATTGGACGGCGGCATTTCTTATACTTATATTCGTGAACATATCCTGCATAATCTTCGCCATGCTTCTGTCTGTACGGTCCGTCTGAAAGACCCGCTTCCACTTCTTGACAGAACAGATATCTTCCGTCCGGATATCACCCGTACAAATGAACTATACCGTGGGAGTCTGAAAACGGAAGTATCTCCCTACCCTTTGCCTGTCTCTTCATCCACCATAAAACGGCCTCTTTTTGCTCTGAAAACCAATCTCCTGTTTGACGCTGCACTAATGCCTAACATCGAAATTGAAGTTCCTGTCAACAAACGCTGGTCACTGAACGGTGAACTGATGTTTCCTTGGTGGCTGCTGGACGGTGACAGGTATTGTATGCAAATCCTTGCCGGAGGACTGGAAGGACGCTACTGGCTCGGTAGCCACCGGAACCGTGAAAATCGTAAAATACTGACCGGACACTTTTTGGGGCTGTATGCGGGAGGTGGCAAGTATGATCTTCAATGGCAGGAAAAAGGATATCAGGGAGAGTTTTTCATCGCCGCAGGTATCAGTTACGGCTACGCTGTTAGCATTGCGAAACATTTTCGTCTGGAATTTAACTTGGGCATCGGGTTGCTGCGCACCAACTATGAATTTTATCATGCCCGTGACAATTATCAGACCCTGCTGTGGCAGAACAGCGGAACATACACTTGGTTCGGCCCTACAAAAGCGAAAATATCACTTGTATGGTTGCTGAATCGGAAGATTAAGAAAGGGGGTGCAAAATGATTCGCTCAATTGAAAATGGAAAGTGGAAGGTGATAAGTACCCTGCTTTTCTTATTGCTGCTATCCGGTTGCGACCGTCGCGACATTACCTATTATCTGGAAGCTGAAATAGAAATATATGCTGACTGGAGTCAGGCAGCACTTGCTGACCGGGAGGCGAACTACGGTGCCACCGCCGTATTCTACCCCGTCAACGGAGGTGCTCCCCGAATCGTACTGATGGGAAACCGCAGCTATGAGAAAGTAAGACTTCCCCAAGGACGCTACAACGTAATTCTCTTCAATCGCTCTTTTGACGATTTCTCCACTGTGGGGTTTCGTGGTAAAGATAGTTTCGACCAGCTCGAAGCCTACGCCAGTAGCACGGATACCCGTGTGGAAGAGATTACTCATAGCCCGGAAGAACTGGCATCGGACTGTATCGAAGGGTTCGAAGTGACAGAAGATATGCTGGGAAACTACAGTACGGCGATGACCAAGCGTTCTGCAACGGAAGAAACAAAGAAGGAGTGCACCCTCTGCTTCACCCCGCGCAAGTTGATAAAAGAAATGAAAGTGACCCTCCATATAAAGGGACTGAACAATGTACGCAGTGCTTCCGCCACCATAGACGGGGTCTCGGCTTCCGTTTTTCTGGCAAGTGGTGAAACTTCCCGGGAAACAGTAACACAGCACTTTGACCTGGGCAATAAAACCTTCTATCCCGATTCTCCTTTCGATGGTAGGATGGATGCCACCTTCAACAGTTTTAATTTTAATGAGGACGAACTTCATGCGGTCAGTGTTGAAGCCGGACTGGTGGACGGTAAAACCAAGTACAAGGAAAGTTTTGATAAAGTGGATATAGACAAGGAAACGGATGAAGAAGGAAGAATCGTCTTTTCCATCGAAATAGAAACCCGCCCCATTCCCGATGTGAAACCCGAAGGAGGTTCCGATTCCGGGTTCGATGCGGATGTGGGCGATTGGGGAGATGAAGTAAACAGCGACATAATCATTTAAAATAACTAACAGCTAAATTCATAAAAGATGAAAACAAAGAATTTAATGGCAATGATGGCAGCCCTGCTGGCAGCGGGATGCTCACAAAATGAGATTACAGAAGTTAGTCCGGATGCCCATCCGACAATTGGTTTCGGAGTGTATACAGGCGTACAGACTAAGGGACAGGATGTAACTAACACCACCATGCAGGATGCCTGTGATGACACTCATAACGGTGGATTCGGTATTATGGGATATTTTACGGGCAGTAAAAGTTGGAGTGAGGCTAAAGGAACAGTGGCACCGAGCTTTATGTACAACCAGTTGGTTACATATGATAAGGCGAAAACATCATGGACCTATACTCCTGTAAAATACTGGCCGAACAATGCCAAGGATAAAGTTTCATTCTTCGCTTATGCACCCTATGAGCCGGATGGAAACAAACATGGGATTAAAGTATCGGCAAGGACGGAAGTCGGAATTCCGGAAATTGTCTTTACGCTTAAAGACAAGGATAATCTTACCAAGATGGTTGACCTTGTTGTGTCCAAAGCGCTGGATAAAACCTCGACTGACGGAAAAATATCTTTCCCTTTCTCGCACACCCTTTCCAAAATCAGTTTTAAAGTGAAAGCCGGTGATGATTACGAGGGACTTGATGGAGGCAACAGTTTCATCTATGTTACTAAAATGTGGATTGTCGGAAAGACAGGTAATTTGTCAGATTCTGATAATCCGCTGAAAAATGCAGATAGCAAGTTCTATACAAAGGCAGCATGGAAAGACTTACACTGGGATTATACTGATGCAGTTGTTTCGAATGATGATTTTGATATAAAACAACTTATGGACGTGGACGCGGGTATAACGGAAGTTGATGAAAATGGTAACAATCCTACCACTATCACTGGAATTAAAGTAACAAATACTACTGCAAAAGACTTATTTAAATCCAATGAATTCTTGTATCTTATTCCAATTGGTGATACTACTGAAACGGTAGACGACAATAAAGATTCAGGTGGTTGTAAAGAAGGAGATATCAAGATTGGCTTCCACTATGATATTGTAACAAAATCTACTAATAATACAAACCAATATCTTGTCAGTCATGCCGAAACGGCAGTCTCCCTTCCTGCACACCACATGAAGAGAAACAAGGCGTACGTTTATACATTCACCATTAATTTGAAGAAGATTGAAGTATCTGCTGCGGAAGTCGCTCCGTGGGGACCGGAAGTAGGTAACTTTCCTGTACAATAAGAAATTAACTGTGCAGTATCCGATAATGAACAGAATGAAACAGAAATCCATGAGTCTATTTCCCACTTTCTTCCCAGCCGTTGTCTTACTTTTGCTGCTGGCATCTTGTAGCAAGGAAGGTAATTCTGGTTCGGACTTATCTTCCGGCAGGGATGTGCCTATCGGTTTCTCTTCCTCTGTATCTTCCCTGCCGGAAGTACGGGGGACGGGAGCGGTAGTCACTGATATTGATAAGATGTATGTCTTTGCCTCCTATACCGGTACTTCGCACTGGCAAACCAGTTGTCTGCCCAATTTCATGTACAAGCAACTGATGAGCAAAGAATCCTCTTCCGGTAGCTGGAACTATAGTCCTGTAAAATACTGGCCGAACAATAATAACGATCAAATCAGCTTTTTTGCTTTTGCCCCTGCTGACTTGACAGGAGTTACTGTTTCTGCAAGTAATGTTGCCGGACCGAAGATTACTTATACAGTTCCGTTGAAAGAGGAGGAAGGACAGGACTTGCTTATGGGTGCCGATATGAACAAGAAAAAGACTGACGGTACTGTTGTGTTTCAGATGAACCATGTTCTTTCGCAGATAAAATTTATAGTAAAGAGCGGAGATAGTGGTACTACAAAGATAGTAAAAGGACTGACTGTCCATGTATCCGGAACAGGAACGGCTTCCTTCACTGCGGACGGAAAAGTAAGCTGGGCAATCGATACTGCCGGTACCCCGTCTTCGTTCGTTGCCGAAAAAACTTTCACTGGTGGCATCACCGTACCCGTGCCGGATGATATGGATTCCAAAACAGATGTGATTGCCGCGTTCTTTCTGCTTCCTGTCGGTGATGCAAGCTCTTTTACGGTTTCACTGACATATACATTGCAAAAAGCGGGTGAGTCCTCTGCTATAGAACTGACCGCTACTTCTTATTTTCCAGCCTCGCCGCAATGGTTGCCGGGTAGTCATATAGCATATACCCTTACCCTCGTAGACGACCGCCTGGAAATCGGAAAAATCACCGTTGAAAATTATGGAGACGGTACCTCTGCAGGAAATGAAATACCTGCCACCTAAAAAATGACTGATATGAAAAGATTTGGTTTATTCTGTCCGTTAATGACCCTGTCTCTCTGCCTGCCTGTTTGTACGGGTTGCAGCGGAGAGGAAAAAGAATATTTGGAGACAGCTTATCCTTCAGAGATCCTGCGTATCCTTTCTGTCGACACAGAAGACGCGGCCGATAACAGTCTGCCTACCCGTAGCATTACTACTACCGTGCAGACCGAAGGCAATCAACTGGGAATTTATGCCGTCCGCTCTGACCTGTCGCAATATGATCCGATGAACGGCGTCAATCCGGCAACTTACACCTATACTTCCGGTTCTTGGGGGATAACGGATGCTTCCCGACAACTCCGTCTTCCCAAATCCGGCAGTTTAAGCGTCTATGCATGGTATGCAGCGGAAGAACACTTGATTCCTGTTTATCAAAGTGGTGGCAATAGCTACCTGACCGGCATTAATATTCTTTCTAAAGACGACTTTGCCGCTACAGGTCAGACGGACTATCTCTATCCGGTAACTCCTGCGACAGTAAGTGCAAATTTAAGTAATGCGACATTTACCTTGAAACACGCTTTGGCGAAACTGACCTTCAAGGTTTACAAAGCCTCTTCGCTGACCGATGAAATGTTTCTGACCGGAATTCAGATACGTGATTACTCTACCACCCTTCAGACCGGAACGGATAAAACCATGCTGCTGAAAAACGGTACTTTGCAGGGACTGAACGGTGTGTCCGCCATTACATTAACTGCAACGGATGACCAGAAAACGAAAATTCTGCAAAAGACAGAGGAAACGGGAGGTAAAACTACCGCCTCTCCATTCTGCCTGCTGGCTCCAGCCGGAGGTGTCGAATACCTTTCTTTCTATCTGACTACGCTTACCGGAGGACAGGAACAGACCTTCCTTACGCAGCAAACAAACTTTGCGGCAAACCGCTGGACAGCCGGAAAACATCTGGTGATTACGATCATACTGGATGGCATGGCGGCAACCATCACCGGTATCAAGGTGTATCAGTGGGGTGACTACGCAGATACACATCTCCCTATTTCCTGACCTTTAAACCGTATGATAATGAAAATGAAATTAATTGGATTGTTTATCTTTTCCCTGTCGGCTATCCTGTTACTGTCCGGCTGTCAAGGAAACGACATACTGCTGTCAGAGGAAACGGAAGAATTTGCAATCAATTTTAATCTTCCCCAAGAAGAATCCCTGAACGGTATGCTTCCCCATAGTCGTGCGCTTCAGGGAAGTGTCGGGACGGAGTTGCTTTCCGACGGCACCTTGTTCAGTGTACGTGCTTATAAAAGAAGCAAGACGGAAGGAAGCGGAGCCGAAACGACTGTTTTTGTAGGAAAAGGAGTCTATAAAGTGGGAACGGGAGGTACAAAAGCGATTCCACGTTCGGACTCGGAAGCGCTGAAACTGACTCGTGGCACTTATGACTTGTATTTCCTGTCTTACCATTCTTCAAGTACAGTGCCCGATGCCGCAGGCGAAACGGTCGATGTCTCCAACGGGAATGATTTCCTGGGCACCACCTTAGAGCAGATTATCATTCAGGCAGACAAGGACGGACAGACCAGTCTGACCATTCCTATGGACGGGCATCCGTTCAGACACCTTTGCTCACGGGTGAAAGCAACGCTGGAAGTCCCCAAAGAACAACCTGTAGCTCCGAAAGAAATCACGAACCTGAAAATATACGTCAAAAACCTGCGTGCCGCCAATACCTATACGTGGCTCTCGCAGAGTTTCACAACTTTGGGAGCACGGGAAAACGGGAATACGGTTTCGCTTATCGAGTCCGGTAGTTTGAGTAATATTCAGGGGGCATCCACTTTTCCGGTAACGTTCGGCAGTCCTACCGACGCTTTCCTGCTTCCGCTGGATGAAAGTGCTCCGCTATTTTTTGATGTGTCCATGTCAGTAAGCTATACCGACCGGAATAGCCAGTCGGCAATAGCGACACTTGAATCAAAAGATATGGAATTGAAAAAGGCCCTGCTGCCCGCAATGTCATACAACTTTGTGTTTACTCTCACTTTCTATGGTGAATATCTGCCCGCTGACTTGACGCTCGATGTGCAGGACTATATACCTGTAGACCTGACTCCGGGGGATGTAGGCGGTGATGAATGAAATCAAATCACAATAAATAAAGTCAGCCCCATAACCATAATATAACAGTCAAATTCTCTTTTATCTATGATAGAATTATCTGCCATTCATTTACGCTATCGAACACTTCTTTCCCGCTTTTGCTTTTTGTGGGTGGCGTGTCTTGTCCTGACCGGCTGCGGCAAAGATGCTGTAATGCCGGAATCTGTTGCTTCATCGTCCAATTTAGGTCTTTCACTTTGTTTAGGCTTTCCCAATCCTCTGACAGTAACTACAAGGGCGAATCCGGTTAGAAACGGAATTGAACTGAAAGACGTACGGGTGCTGCAATTTCCGGTGACGGCGGGAGGTGAGGCGAAAAGCAAACTATATTCGGAAACGGAAAGCGGGTCGCCGGACTGGTATACACAAGAGACTGACGGTGGACTGATTACCGTAAATACAGGAATCGATGATTTCACGAATGTCGATTGCCGCTTTTATATCGTAGCCAATGCCGGAAGTAATCTTTCTGCCGTTACTGCAGAAAATGCTTTGAAAAGTTATTCCCTTGATTTTGCTGATATTACCAAAGAACCCGATATACTTACTTTCGGTCCGGTCGATTATACCAAAGTCGAAGGCTCGACCAAACCTGTGGCGCTTCTTGCCAAACTTCGCAGGGCATATGCCAAGGTAACGGTAAAATATACGCTGGCGACAGGGATAGAAATCACTTCTGTAGATATAGAAAATGTACCGGATAAGATTTATCCTTTTCCGGAAGTATCTGCCGGCGGTTCTTCGTCCTCTGTTTCTTCTGTGGGTTATCTGCCTGCTTCTTCTATTGTTCCGGCAAGCAGTAAGGAAGTTACTTTCTATATGCCCGAGAATCTGAAAGGGAACGGTTCGGCTATCACCGAAACTGATAAGAATCTGTCTGCTAAAGGTCCCGGTGGCACATTGGATGGATGCACCTGTATCGTACTGAAAGGTACATACGATTATTATCCGGAAGATGCGGATTCTGCGCCGATTGAGGTTGAATATCGTTTCTATCTGGGATCGGATATGGTTCGTAATTATGATGTGGAACGTGGAAAGTATTATACGCTGACGGTCAACTTGAAAGGGGCCAACAGCGCAGACGCGCGCGTGAATATTACGGATGGTAATGTATTTACTTTTGACGATCCGGATAATGTGAATAATGGGATGGATTTTAACTAGGTTGCGGAGTTTAAGAAGAATATAATATAGATAGAAATATGATGTACTTTTTGAGATATAGATTATACCTGACAGGACTGTGTTTTCTGATAATTGGCGGAATGCTTGGTTCGTGCAGGGAGGAAGCACTGGAAGTAGGGAACGGCCTTTCCGAACTGCCGGAAGGCATGGTACAGGTGGAACTTCCTGTTGAACTTGAAGATGGGACGGATGGATATGACTTGCTTCCGCAGCATTCTGATACCCGCGCGCAAGGCAACAAAAGTGCGGTGGATGTGCGTATTATTCCTGATGTACCGACAAGACTGACCGGAACGGAGGATCCTCTGAAAACAGCGAAGCCGGAAAAAATATATGAGTTACATATACTGCAACTGAATCAATCCGGAGGAGTGCTGACTAATACAGGAACTAATTATGTGGCGGATACGCCTATCGTACCCGGAAAGAAAGTGACTTTAAAACTGGCTGCCAGTAATGATTGCCAACTGATTCTTTATGCTCGTGGAGGAATCAGCAGTGAGAGTGGAGCTGCCGGAGGTTCGCTTAATGGCAGTAATCGGACTACTTTCAAAGTGCCTGCCGCCCGTATCTATGGGATAACGGATGAAACAACCATGAAAAATATGCCATATATACTTCATCTGAAACACGTAAAAGTGATTGCGGGGACTACTTCGGGCGAAGGTATTCTTCAAAATGTGACAGGGGAGGATGTCCGTATGCGGATGAAACGTCTTGCTGCCCGTCTGAATGTGACATGGAATTATAATGTGGCAGGATATACTCTTCAGGAAGTCACTCTGCAAGATATACCATTGAATTATATTGCCTTTCCTTCGCAGACGGAAGCTGCTTATCCAAGTATTGTTGACCAGTTTACAACGAAAGCTATCTATGTGAGGGGAGAAACTCCTGAGCCTGCACCTGTTTCCTTCTCCTATTGGATGCCCCGAAATGTGCGTGGGACGGTTAACATTACCAGTCCGATACGTCGGGGAAAGAATAATGCACCTGTAGGGAGCGCTTATTTAAAGTTTGTAGCTACTGACAATGCCAATCCTAAAAGGAAGCTGGTATACCGAATTTATTTGGGAGGGAATACGACAACTGACTTCAATGTACTGGATAATACTAATTACAATTATCAGCTCAATTTTAGCCATGTCAGTGAAGATATCTGGAAAGAGGATGATCGGGTAGAATATCTGAACGGAGGCATATCGGCATCAGAGAATAACAATACGCCTGTGCCTACCGCCAATTGTTTTATGGTAGAACCGGGAGGTAACTTCAATTTCGATCCGTTTTTATTTCATCAGGTAGGCCAGGATATTGAAAATACAACGTTGACCGGATGGACTAAAGGTAGCAGAGGTGGAATCGCCTCTGTCAAATTAGTGTGGCAAACTCGCGAAAACGGAGACGTGGGGGACCCCGTAGTAGGAATAGTGAATAGTAGTACGGATCATTCCAATATTGTCGAGGTTAAGCGTACGGATGGCACTTCCATTGAAACGACTCCTGCAAAGTTACCCGGTGAATGCCGGATATATTGTCGTGTGGCTGCCAATACTACAGGAGGAAACGGACTTATTGCCGCTTATGACGCTTCGGGAAAAATACTCTGGAGCTGGCATCTTTGGGTGACGGATTATAGTCCTGGTTCGAGTGGAGATGCGACTGTGTTGGAGCCTGCCGCAAAGAGGAAGATGAAATATACATTCCGTGCGGATATTGATCAGCCTCCGATGATGGACCGTAACCTAGGAGCGCGTGCGGGATATGTGGATATTCCTGCCACTGAGATCGAGCGTTCGATGGCTAATGGATTGCATTATCAGTGGGGACGGAAAGACCCGTTTCCGGGAAGTTATACAATTAAGACAATTTCATCGGTAACGGCGAACGCTTCAGTTCCGGTAGAAGGGTTACTGAATTTATATAGTGCCGATGGATATACGTTTTTATCAAGAAATACATCGTCCTCTCGTGTTACAATAGAAACTTCATGTACAAATCCGACTGTTGTTTATAATCCATATGGTACATGGTATACTCCGGAAGCACAATATTGGGGCTCTGGGACGAATAAAACCTTTTATGATCCTTGTCCACAAGGATGGCGTGTGCCGGAAGGCAAGAATTATTATCATTTATTTCAGAATGGTAATGGTTCGGGAGCAATGCGTTCAAAAAACACAGCAGGAAATTATGTGAATAATGGAGGTGTTTTAGCTTATTGTGATGCAAGTAATTCGATTACTACTTATTTTCGCCTGACCGGATATCAGGAAAAAGTGAATCTATTTAATTATATTGGACTGCAGGGTAATGTTTGGTGCAGGGAACATACAGGAGGGCAAAACTGCACGATGTTATGCATTAATCCTGGTGGATATCCTAACCATAGAGGATATGATGTTTCAAGTATATGGTATAGCACTGATGCTCAAAATTTACGTTGTATTCAAGAACAAAAGTAGATTTATTAATGTGACTATATTGTTTGTTTTGTAGTACACTTCTGTGTCCGGCGGGGCAGGAAGTGTACTTTTATACATTATATAAACTGCTATGGAGGTCTTGTTTTAGAATCGCAGACTGAAACTTGCTTAAAAATCGGAAGCTATGACAATGGAGTATAAAAATAATGGTTATCTTTGAATAATTAAAAATGAAGAATAATGATGGATGGCATAATGCGTAAACTTCCTATTGGGATACAGACTTTTGCGGAAATCCGTGAAGAAAATTATCTCTATGTAGATAAAACAGCTTTTGTATGGCGGATAGCTAATACAGGTAAACCTTATTTTTTAAGTCGTCCCCGTCGTTTTGGCAAAAGTCTTCTTCTTTCCACTTTTGAAGCATATTTTGAGGGTAAGAAAGAATTGTTTGAAGGACTTGCCATTGCTGAACTGGAGAAAGAATGGAAAAAATATCCGGTGTTGCATTTGGATTTGAATGCTAAGAAATATGTAAGTTCAGGTGATTTGCCTGCCATGCTGAATCAACATTTGGAAAAGTGGGAGGCTGTCTATGGAGATGAGAAAAAGGATCGCAGTCCGGAAGAACGGTTCAGCTATATTATTCGTCGTGCCAGTGAACAGGCTGGTTGTGGAGTAGTGGTATTGGTGGATGAATATGATAAACCCCTGTTGCAGGCTTTGGGGAATGATTCCCTGTTGGATGATTACCGTAAGACTCTGAAGGCTTTTTATGGAGTGCTGAAGAGTTCAGACCGCTATCTGCGTTTTGTATTCCTCACAGGAGTCACTAAGTTTGCGCAAGTCAGTGTGTTCAGTGATTTGAATCAGTTGAATGATATTAGCTTGGATTTAGCTTATGCAACGGTTTGCGGTGTTACAAGTGAGGAACTTATATTTACTTTTCTTCCCGAACTTGAACGGCAGGCAGCAGCCAATGAGATGACAGTAGAGGAAGTGATAGGAATGATGACTCGTAAATATGATGGTTATCATTTTCATCCGAAAGGTTTAGGCGTATTCAATCCGTTCAGTATCCTCAATTCGTTTGCTAAACTGGAATTTGGCAGTTATTGGTTTCAAACTGGTACACCTACCTTCCTTGTCGAATTGCTCAAAGAAAGCGAATATGATCTGCGTACTTTGATAGATGGAATAGAAGCCAGTGCTTCTTCATTTACAGAGTATCGGGTGGATGCCAATAATCCGATTCCATTGATTTATCAGAGTGGATATCTGACAATAAAAGAGTATGATCCGGAATTCCAGCTCTATCGTCTGGCTTTTCCGAATGATGAAGTGCGTTATGGCTTCCTTAATTTTCTGATACCTTATTATACTCCTGTCAATGAAGGTGAACAAAACTTCTATATTGGCAGATTTGTGCAGGAATTGCGTGCCGGGGAGGTTGATGCCTTCCTTAATCGTCTGCAGGCCTTCTTCGCTGATTTTCCTTACGAACTGAGTGATGCGACCGAACGCCATTATCAGGTTGTATTCTATCTGGTATTTAAACTGATGGGACAATTTACCGATGCGGAAGTTCGCAGTGCCCGCGGACGTGCGGATGCAGTAGTAAAAACGCCTAAATATATATATGTATTTGAATTCAAACTAAATGGAACTGCCGAGCAGGCTTTGCAGCAGATTGATGAAAAAGGCTATCTGATTCCTTATCAGGCAGACGGACGTGAAGTAGTGAAAGTAGGAGTGGAGTTCAGTGCGGAGAAAAGGAATATTGGACGATGGTTGCTTTAAAATAGAGAAGTATAAGTAAAGGGTATTGGAATAATGGTTATCTTTGAATCATAAAAAATGAAGAATAATGATGGATGGCATAATGCGTAAACTTCCTATTGGGATACAGACTTTTGCGGAAATCCGTGAAGAAAATTATCTCTATGTAGATAAAACAGCTTTTGTATGGCGGATAGCTAATACAGGTAAACCTTATTTTTTAAGTCGTCCCCGACGTTTTGGCAAAAGTCTTCTTCTTTCCACTTTCGAAGCATATTTTGAGGGTAAGAAAGAATTGTTTGAAGGGCTTGCCATTACTGAACTAGAGAAAGAATGGAAAAAATATCCGGTGTTGCATTTGGATTTGAATGCGGAAAAATACGATTCATCTCAAGCTTTGGTTGAGATTCTTAGCCGACATTTGACACAATGGGAGGTGAAATATGGAAAAGGAGAGGATGAGGAAACTCTTTCCGGACGCTTTGCAGGAGTGATTCGTCGTGCCAGTGAACAGACTGGTTGTGGAGTAGTGGTATTGGTGGATGAATATGATAAACCCCTGTTGCAGGCTTTGGGGAATGATTCCCTGTTGGATGATTACCGTAAGACTCTGAAGGCTTTTTATGGAGTGCTGAAGAGTTCAGACCGCTATCTGCGTTTTGTTTTCCTCACAGGAGTCACTAAGTTTGCGCAAGTCAGCGTGTTCAGTGATTTGAATCAGTTGAATGATATTAGCATGAAACCCCAGTACGCAACAGTTTGTGGTATTACACAGCGAGAACTGGAAGTGACTTTTGCTCCGGAATTGAACCGGTTGGCAGAAGCGAACGGATTGACCTATGAAGAGACATTGAATAAAATGACGGCTCTATATGACGGTTATCATTTCTGTGAATTTGCAGAAGGTGTATTCAATCCGTTCAGTGTACTAAATGTTTTTGACGGGTATAAATTTAGTAACTATTGGTTTCAGACCGGTACGCCTACTTTCCTTGTCGAACTGCTTAAAGAGAGCGAATATGATTTGCGCACTTTGATAGACGGAATAGAAGCCAGTGCTTCCTCATTTACAGAATATCGGGTGGATGCCAATAATCCGATTCCATTGATTTATCAAAGTGGTTATTTGACTATCAAAGACTATGACAAGCGTTTTGGAAACTACTTGCTGAAATTCCCCAATGATGAAGTACGTTATGGTTTTATGGATTTCTTGGTTCCCTATTACACATCAGTAGTAGACGATGAACGGGGTTTTTATATAGGTAAGTTTGTCCGTGAATTGGAGAGTGGAGAGGTAGATGCCTTCCTAAATCGTCTGCAGGCCTTCTTCGCAGATTTTCCTTATGAACTGAGTGATGCGACCGAACGCCATTATCAGGTTGTATTCTATCTGGTATTTAAACTGATGGGACAATTTACCGATGCGGAAGTTCGCAGTGCCCGCGGACGTGCGGATGCAGTAGTAAAAACGCCTAAATATATATATGTATTTGAATTCAAACTAAATGGAACTGCCGAGCAGGCTTTGCAGCAGATTGATGAAAAAGGCTATCTGATTCCTTATCAGGCAGACGGACGTGAAGTAGTGAAAGTAGGAGTGGAGTTCAGTGCGGAGAAAAGGAATATTGGACGATGGTTGCTTTAACCAGATAACAATTAATATTAGAGTGAATCCTATTAGATAATCAGATTTGCGGAGATATGCCTGGCATATCTCCGTTTTAGTTTACATAATCCGCCGGAGTAAAGGGATGAACGATGCTTACCGACGTGATTTAATCGAATTCTAATAAATGAAATTTATTTTTTCTTGATTATACAAATAGTACAAAAGAATCTTCTTCTCCGGTCTTATTTTTTATATTCCGCAACATTTCTTTCCTTGAGTCATAGTATTAGTCACCTTTCGAAACATTGATTGTTTGTATCCGACATGGATGGAGTTTGGCTAGTCCCCAAATATACGGATATTTGTGAAGTGAGATTTCACTATCAAAAGTATTGGTCCTTTCGGACCGGCCGCCTGTGAAGGTAGCTCTATTGTTTGTTTTGTTTGTGTTTGGTGCATCTTTTTTCAAGCGAGAAAGAAGATGCACTATTTATATCTATCTACCCTGACTATCGGATATTGAATGAAAATTTGCCTATGAAACAGATAAAGCATACATTTGAAGAAAAAAAAGAAGATGGGCGGGAAAGCATCAATGTGGAACTTATGGCACGGCTGTCACAAATGGAGTGAAGGCTGCCGCCACTGCTATGTATATCGTACGGATGGCAAATACGGAAAAGACAGTTCGGTGGTGACAAAGACGGAAAAGTTCGGTTTGCCTTTGCAGAAGAAAAAGAATGGAGAATATAAGATACCCTCGGGAAATCTGGTATATACCTGTTTTACCTCTGATTTTCTGATTGAAGATGCGGATGAATGGCGTGCCGAAGCATGGGAAATGATGCGAATACGGCAGGACCTTCATTTTATGTTTATTACGAAGCGGATAGACAGACTGCAACAGTGCCTGCCACCGGATTGGGGAGATGGATACGACAATGTGACGATTTGTTGTACAATGGAGAATCAGGACAGAGTCGATTATCGCTTACCTATTTATAAAGAAAGTCCTATTAAACATAAAATCATTATCTGTGAACCCCTTCTTAGTCAGATTGATTTCAGGGGAGAACTGGAAGGATGGGTAGAGCAGGTAGTGGCAGGAGGAGAGTCCGGTAAGGAAGCCCGCGTATGCAATTATGACTGGGTGTTGGACATCCGCCGTCAGTGTGTGGAAGCTCATGTCGGTTTCTGGTTCAAGCAGACAGGAAGTTATCTGTTGAAAGACGGGCATGAGTATAAAGTCGCCCGACAGTTCCAGCACTCACAGGCGAGGAAAGCGGAACTGAATTATACTCCCGAAAAATAACGAAAGAACAAATAGGAATAAAGGAATGCGAAGGCTGTCGGACAGCTTTCACATCCCTTTATTGAGTACAAAATATGGATAATCACGTCTCTCCTTAAAGAGATAGTGTGTAAATTTTAAAATTATCCATATTAAATGAAACAGATAAAGCTGTTATTTCTTTTAGCTTCCGCCTCCGTCACGGGAGCATTTGCGCAGAGCAATGGGCTGACGGATATGAGTCAGAGCCGTTATGCAAAGATGGCGAATACCGGAATAGATGCCGTACACTGGACGAATGGATTCTGGGGAGAGCGTTTTAATGTATTTAGCGGAACTTCCTTGCAGAGTATGTGGAATACATGGAACACGCCGGAAGTTTCTCATGGTTTCCGTAATTTTGAGATTGCTGCCGGTGTATGCAAGGGAGAACATTGGGGACCTCCGTTCCATGATGGAGATATGTACAAGTGGATGGAAGGAGTCGCTTCTGTGTATGCTGTCAATAAAGATCCGGAACTGGACAAGTTAATGGACAACTTTATTGCTTGTGTCGTAAAAGCCCAGCGTGCAGATGGTTATATACATACGCCGGTTGTTATAGAAGAGTTGAATAAGGGAATAGACAGCCATACGCTGGCTGATTCCCAACAACAGACAGTGATTGGTACGAAAGTAGGCTCCGAGGACGAAAAAGGTGCATTTGCCAATCGGTTGAATTTTGAAACGTATAACCTGGGACACCTGATGATGGCAGGTATCGTTCATCACCGCGCTACCGGAAAAACGACTCTTTTTGATGCTGCCGTGAAAGCTACGGATTTCCTTTGTCACTTCTATGAGACGGCTTCCGCCGAGTTGGCGCGCAATGCTATTTGCCCTTCGCACTATATGGGAGTGGTGGAGATGTATCGTGCTACAGGAAATCCCCGTTATCTGGAACTTTCAAAAAACCTGATTGACATTCGCGGTATGGTAGAAAGTGGTACGGATGATAATCAGGACCGTATCCCTTTCCGTGACCAATATCGTGCGATGGGACACGCCGTACGTGCCAATTACCTGTATGCAGGTGTGGCAGATGTGTATGCAGAGACGGGTGAACAACAACTGATGAAGAACCTGACTAGTATCTGGAACGATATTGTCACCCGAAAGATGTACGTGACCGGAGCTTGCGGTGCTTTGTATGACGGCACCTCACCGGATGGAACGTGCTATGAACCGGATAGCATTCAGAAAGTGCATCAGAGCTATGGTCGTCCATATCAGTTGCCGAACAGTACGGCACATAACGAAACTTGTGCCAACATTGGCAATATGCTGTTCAACTGGCGTATGCTGGAAGTAACGGGAGATGCCAAGTATGCTGAGCTTGTGGAAACTTGTCTTTATAATAGTGTATTGAGTGGCATAAGTCTGGATGGAAAGAAGTATTTTTATACGAATCCTCTTCGTATCAGTGCCGATCTGCCTTATACACTCCGTTGGCCGAAAGAACGGACGGAATATATTAGTTGTTTTTGTTGTCCGCCCAATACATTGCGTACGCTTTGTCAGGCGCAGAATTACGCTTACACATTGAGTCCGGAAGGGATTTATTGCAACCTGTACGGTGCAAATACATTGACTACGAACTGGAAAGACAAAGGTGAACTTGCTTTGGTGCAGGAAACGGACTATCCTTGGGAAGGTAATGTACGTGTAACGTTGAACAAAGTGCCCCGTAAAGCAGGTGCTTTCTCCCTCTTCTTCCGTATTCCGGAATGGTGCGGGAAAGCTGCGTTGACAGTGAACGGTCAACCGGTATCCATGAATGCCAAGGCAAATACCTATGCGGAAGTGAACCGTACATGGAAGAAAGGAGATGTGGTAGAACTGGTCATGGATATGCCTGTTTGTCTGCTCGAAGCTCATCCGTTGGCAGAAGAAATCCGTAATCAGGTAGTAGTGAAACGTGGCCCGTTGGTTTACTGCCTGGAGAGTATGGACATTGCAAATGGAGAAAAGATCGATAACATCTTGATTCCTGCCGACATAAAGCTGACTCCGAAGAAAACGACGATTGAAGGCAGTTCGATAGTAGCCCTGGAAGGGAAAGCGCGTCTGGCATCGTCCGAGTCTTGGGAAGGCGTGCTTTATCGTCCGGTTGTCCAAGCAGAGAAAACAGTGGATATTCGTCTGATTCCTTATTATGCATGGGGAAACAGAGGTAAAGGAGAGATGACAGTCTGGATGCCGCTTGCGAGATAACCCATTGTACAAAAGAAAAATGAAAAAGTTATTGGTAACAACTATATGCTTGCTGGGGGCACATCTGCTGTCAGCAGGCGAGATTTGGATTTCGCCGCAGGGGAATGATTTCAATGACGGCACACGTCCATCTCCGAAAGCGACGTTGACTTCTGCTTTGCGTCAGGCACGCGAATGGCGCCGGACAGATGATGAACGGGTGCGGGGAGGAATTACGATCTGCATGGAAGGCGGTACATATGCACTCTATGAGCCGGTGTTTATTCGTCCGGAAGACAGCGGGACGGAGGATTCTCCTACGGTGATCCGTCCGGTAGCTGATGAAAAAGTGGTGTTGAGTGGCGGCATCCGGATCGATGGATGGAAGAAGCAGGGAAAACTTTGGGTAGCGGATGTGCCCATGTTCAACGGACGGCCATTGGATTTCCGTCAGTTATGGGTGAATGGTAAGAAAGCTGTCCGTGCCCGTGACGTAGAGGATTTTGAGAAGATGAACCGCATTTGCAGTGTGGACGAGAAGAATGAGATTCTTTATGTTCCTGCGGTTGCCATACGCAGACTGGTAGACGGAAAAGGGGCTTTGAAGGCCAAATATGCAGAGATGGTATTGCATCAGATGTGGTGTGTGGCCAATCTTCGTATTCGTTCTGTCGAACTGGCTGGAGACAGTGCCGCAATACGTTTTCATCAGCCTGAGAGCCGGATTCAGTTTGAGCATCCCTGGCCGCGTCCGATGGTAACGACAGATGGGCATAATTCTGCTTTTTATCTGACGAATGCCCGTGAACTACTGGATGTAGCGGGAGAATGGTATCACGATATAGATGCCCGTAAGGTCTATTATTATCCTCGGGAAGGAGAGAAGATGCAGGATGCCGGCACGGAAGTGATAGTGCCTGCCATAGAGACATTGATACAAGTAAAAGGGACGTTCGACCGTCCTGTTTCACATATCCGTTTTGAGAAAATTACGTTCTCTTATACAACTTGGATGCGTCCGTCTGAAAAAGGCCATGTTCCTCTTCAGGCAGGAATGTATCTGACAGACGGTTATCGTATTGACCCGAAAATGGAACGGAACTATCTGAATCATCCCTTGGATAATCAAGGATGGCTGGGACGTCCTGCCGCGGCTGTAAGCGTGGCTGCTGCCAATCAGATCGACTTTGAGCGCTGCCGGTTCGAGCATTTAGGCTCAACCGGACTGGATTATGAAGAAGCCGTGCAGGGCGGTGTCGTTCGTGGTTGTCTTTTCCGTGATATTGCGGGGAACGGACTGGTGGTCGGCAGTTTCTCTCCGACTGCCCATGAAACACATTTGCCTTATGACCCTGCCGACCTTCGGGAAGTATGCGCGCATCAACAAATCAGTAATTGCTACTTTACCGAAGTGGGTAATGAAGATTGGGGATGTCTAGCCATTACTGCGGGGTATGTGAAAGAGATTAATATAGAACACAATGAAATCTGCGAAGTTCCTTATAGCGGCATCAGCCTTGGCTGGGGCTGGACGCAGACAGTGAACTGTATGCGTAACAACAGAGTGCACGCGAATCTGATTCATCACTATGCAAAGCATATGTACGACGTAGCCGGAGTTTATACGCTGGGCTCGCAGCCGAAAAGTTATGTAACTGAGAATTGCGTACATAGCATTTATAAGCCAGGTTATGTACACGATCCCAATCATTGGTTTTATCTCTATACGGATGAAGGTTCTTCTTTTATCACTGTACGCGATAACTGGACGGAAGGGGAGAAGTATCTGCAAAATGCGAACGGTCCCGGAAATGTATGGGAGAACAATGGTCCGCAGGTAGATACAGTCATTCGTGAACGTGCAGGGTTGGAAGCCGAATATAGGGACTTGAAGAAATAAGAAAAAATGAAAAAGAAATGCATGATACTTCTGGGTGCCTTGTCATTGGCAAGCAGCACCTTTGCCCAAACTTGGATATGGTATCCGGGGGACTATGAAATCTGGCTGGGCAACCAGATGAACAACCGACGTACGGAACGTGGTGCTTTTTTTCCTCCTTTTTGGAAAACGGACAGTCATTATGTAGTCGTAGAGTTCAGCAAAGTATTGAATCTTTCCGAACCGGAAGAAGTGTTTATTGCTGCCGAGGGAACATATAATGTGAAGCTGGACGGGAAACTTCAGTTCGGAATGCCTGAAACCTTGCTGCTTCCGGCAGGAAAACATAGCCTGAATATTAAAGTATGGAATCAGGCAACGCCTCCCACTATCTATGTGAAAGGAAAGACGGTAAACTCTGATTCGTCCTGGCGGGTAACTTATGAAGATAAGGAATGGATCGATGAAAGCGGTAAGGCTAGTGACACATCTGCCACCATCTATATGGATGCCGGATGCTGGAACTTTGACGGTGCCACTCAACGTCCTTCCCAATTCAGCCTGATGCGTGAACCTCAGCAACCTGTCGCTAAAACAGAACAACCGGAAGGAGGCATACTGTATGATTTTGGAAAAGAAACTTTCGGATTTATCACATTGAAGAATCTTTCGGGCAAAGGAAAGATTGACCTCTATTATGGTGAAAGTCCGGAAGAAGCGAAAGACAAAGCATATTGCGAAACATTGGATAAACTCCTGCTGGAGCCGGGACAGATCACTGATCTCGCTATCCGCAGCACATCTCCTTTGCATCATTCTGATAATGAATATACGCTGGAGAACAGCAAAGCATTCCGCTATGTATACATCACTCACGAACCGGAAGTACAGATTGGTGAAGTATCTATGCAATATGAATATCTTCCCGAAGAATATCGTGGTAACTTCCGTTGTAACGACGAAGAACTGAACCGTATCTGGGAAGTGGGAGCATACACAATGCATCTTACTACACGCGAGTTTTTTATAGACGGTATCAAGCGCGACCGTTGGGTATGGAGTGGCGATGCCATCCAGAGTTATCTGATGAATTACTATCTGTTCTTTGACAGTGAGTCCGTGAAGCGTACCATCTGGCTACTTCGTGGAAAAGATCCGGTGACCAGCCATAGCAACACCATTATGGATTACACTTTCTACTGGTTCTTAAGCGTATATGACTATTATATGTATAGCGGTGACCGGCATTTCGTCAACCAGCTATATCCACGTATGCAAACAATGATGGATTATGTATTGGGACGTACGAATAAGAATGGTATGGTGGAAGGAATGTCCGGCGACTGGGTATTTGTGGACTGGGCGGACGGCTATTTAGACAAAAAGGGAGAACTTTCTTTCGAACAGGTTTTGTTTTGCCGGAGTCTGGAGACGATGGCACTTTGCGCAGATTTAGTCGGAGATAAGGGCGGACAACAAAAATATGAGAAGTTAGCTTCTGCATTGAAAGCAAAATTAGAGCCGGCTTTTTGGAATAATCAGAAACAGGCATTTGTGCACAACTGTGTGGATGGACGTCAGAGTGATGCCGTAACCCGATACGCTAATATGTTCTCTGTTTTCTTTGATTATCTGAATGCGGATAAGCAGCAGGCCATTAAACGGTCCGTTCTCCTGAATGATGAGATTCTGAAAATAACGACGCCTTATATGCGTTTTTACGAACTGGAGGCCCTTTGTGCTCTTGGTGAGCAGGAGACTGTAATGAAAGAAATGAAAGCTTACTGGGGTGGAATGTTGAAAGAAGGAGCAACCTCTTTTTGGGAGAAATATAATCCGGAGGAAAGCGGAACGCAGCATCTTGCCATGTATGGCCGCCCATACGGAAAGAGCTTGTGCCACGCTTGGGGAGCAAGCCCTATTTATCTGCTGGGTAAATACTATCTGGGAGTCAAACCAACGAAAGAGGGCTATAAAGAGTTTGCTGTCAGTCCGGTATTGGGAGGCTTGAAATGGATGGAAGGCACCGTACCTACCCCGAACGGAGACATTCATGTCTACATGGATAATAAAACCATTAAAGTGAAGGCCACGGAAGGAAAAGGTTATCTGACCATTCAGAGTCGCCGTCAGCCAAAAGCCAATATGGGAACAGTGGAGAAGGTTTCGGAAGGTGTATGGCGCCTTTGGATTGATTCTCCGGAAGAAAGGATTGTTACCTATCGTTTGTAGTCAGAGATTCAGATTGAAATAAGGCCTCCGGTTGTATTGCTATAGCGGCAATAGCCCGGAGGTCTTTCTATCTGTGCATTATCGCACTCTTTTTGTGCGTATATGCACAAAAAGAATATATTCTGATAAATCCAAATTGCTAGTATATAACGCTTTATGTTTTGGCACAGGATTTGAAGTATTCTTCTGCAAACAACAGAATATAATGAAAACACTAAAGTATGCATGGCGTTTCCTTGTGCGCTCCAAATCATATACAGTCATCAATATTGTCGGCTTGTCATTAAGTCTGGCGTGTACGATCATACTGGTACGTTATATTCATCAGGAGACACAAGTAAATACTCATTGCATAGATGCTGAAAGTGTATATATACCGCTTCGGGATATTGATGGAAATGTATTTGCAGGCAATACATCAGGCGAATATACTGGGGTAGACACGGCTTATTACTCTCCGGAAGCAGTAAAGGAAAAAGCCCGTTTTGTGACTTTCAGCAATGATAATGTTGCCATAAATGGAAAGCCGTATACCGTACAATTATTAGCGGCAGATACCGCTTTCTTTCATTTCTTCACGTATCCCCTCAGTGGTACACCAATGAAAGCTCCCAATGATGTACTTGTTACCCGCCAGTTTACCGAGCGTGTATTTGGAAAGGAAAATCCAATTGGACAGAAACTGAATTATTCCGGTGGTCATCTTCTCACCGTCTGTGGTGTATTGGATGAACCGGCATGTAAATCTTCGTTGACATTTGACATCGTTTTAAACCTCGAACTCAAGAATGGAGAAAGAGGATGGGGAAGGATGCTGGTTGAACTTATCCGTTTTATGCCGGGAGTGGATGTGGATGCCATTAATGCCATGAGCAATATCTATCGGCAGTCTAATGCCGGCTATCGTGTACGTTATGAATTTAGTCCTGTCAGCGAGCTTTATTGGAATAAATCATTGGCTGCCAAAGCCGATGCACCGGAAATGTGGCATTACAGCAGCCGGTTTCATTTATGGGTGCTGTCCTGTGTGTGCCTGTTGCTCCTTTTGGCAGGTATTCTCAATTTCGTCAATATCTATCTGGTCTTTATGCTGAAGCGTTCCAAAGAGTATGGCATTAAGAAAGTATTTGGCATGAGAGGTCGTACACTTTTTCTTCAGTTATGGACGGAGAATGTCCTGATGGTTATCGTCGCCTTATTTTTCGCCTGGTTTTTGATAGAGATGTTTTCAGGATATGCCAATCGTTTGCTGGAAAGCAATGTTATGTATACAGCCTTCGATTGGCAGCTCTCTTTGGCAATATTTATATTGTTGCCGCTGCTGACAACGATATATCCTTATCTTAAATACAATTATTTGCCTCCGGTCGTGTCTATATGTACGATTGGCACTTCACGTCAGTCGGTGAAAACACGCACCTTTTTCTTGTTTGTACAATATAGTATCACTCTTTTACTGATCATCTTGTCATTGTATTTTAGCAACCATCTTCATTTCCTGCTGAATACTCCTCCGGGCTTCAGAACCGAAGGAATTTTATGTGCCGACATAGTACCTAAAAAGTCTAATGGATGGTGGGATGAAAATGTAGAGGAGAGAAAGAAATTTTGGGGCAATAAGGAAGCTGTGGAGAAGAAACTGGATGAATGTCCTTACATTGAACATTGGGTATCCAGCGATGTGGACCGCCTTGGAATTTTATCTTCAGGAAGTACCATCACTTTGGTGAACGATAAAGGAGATAAAATAAGCATGATGGCGATGATGGGGATAACGAAAGATTTTTTCAAGATATACGATTTGCAATTTATTGACGGTACATTGCCTGACGATGCTAACTCTTATACAAATATGTCCGATTTCTATAAGGTGGTCATGAATGAGGCAGCATTGAAAGCATTTGGCTATACAAAACGGGAAGAAGCATTTATCAAGGGGGAAAATCCACTTTGGCGATTCGAGGCTATGGATGGAACAGTGATAAACGGAGGAATGTCATTGATGCCGGTAGAAGCGATTGTGAAAGATTATTATGCAGGGCATTTGACTGCCGGCAAAATCCCCATTGTATATATGGTATCAAAAGGGACAGTGGGTTCTCAATATCAGATAGCTTGTGCACCCGGAAAAGAAAAGCAGTTGATTAATTATCTCAAAAAATGCAGGGAAGAAATATACAATACGAATGAGTTCGATTATCATTGGCTGAAAGATGATATAAAAGCATTGTATCGGGACGACCGCCGCATTGCAACCGTCTTCACCCTTTTTGCCACTATCTCTATATTTGTTTCCGCTTTGGGATTATTTGGTCTTTCGTTATTTGATATCCGCCAGCGTTATCGGGAGGTAGCCATCCGGAAGGTGAATGGTGCCCGGCTCAGGAATCTTTATTCCATCCTGTTCCGCAAATATATATGGATTATAGGCGGTGCAACATTACTCACGATGCCATTATCATACTATCTGATATACATATATACATCAGATTTTGTGGTCAAAACTCCGGTAAGCATTTCTATCTTTGTGATAGCTTTGGTGGTTGTCGTAGCTATTTCCGCAGGCACATTGTTCTGGCAAGTGAATAAGGCGGCACGAATTAATCCTGCGGAGATTATAAAGACGGAATAAGTCTGAATGGATGTATGAAAGAAGCATGGAGGACTTGACAAACCGCTTTTAATGTTGTATCTTTGTAAGTGAAAACCGGAAGTAAATTCGATAACATTGATAATATAGACGAAAAATGAGCAATAATAAGTATAATATAATAACAGTTTGCAGGCATTTCCACTCCGGATAATGCTTGTTAGATAGTCTGACACAAGCTAAGGGCTGCGATTCTTTATGGGAATTGCAGCCCTTTTTGTTGCTTAAAATGGATATTCCTTGCTGTAAGATCGAAATTAGAGTTTATAATAAACTTGGAGGACGTTTATAATAAACGATGAAAGAATTTATTAATAAATGACTGGAAGTTACTGTATCGTTAGTCAATGTATTTCGTATAGATGTTGGTGCTGATTTTGAAAAGTTCTGTATCTTCTAAGTAAATTGATAAATTATTGCTACACTACTCTCTTTCTCTTTTTGTGTCATTGAACTGAATACCTTACGATGAATGCTTTCTTAAATCTATGTGATACAACACGTGTCTATGTAACGGATGCTCAGCAGGAACAAGCGGATGACCAAATTCTCTAACCCGTTCCATCCCTATTTTCTGCATCACCCTTTCCGAGCGTTGGTTGGGGAGAGAAGTAAACGAGAACAATTCTTTGATATCTAAACTCTTACGAGCATACTCCAAACAAGCGGTTGCTGCTTCCGGAGCATAACCATGTCCCCAATATTCGTGCGCCAATCGCCAGCCGATTTCTATACCCGGAGCAAAATCAACGTCAAATGTGATCTGATGCAGTCCGGTATATCCCATAAAAGCATGATCCTCTTTACGCTCTACAGCATACAAGCCAAAGCCACAGGTCTGAAACTCATTTTGGATACGGTGATAAAAAGCAAGTGATTCTTCCGGAGTCAGCGGATGGAGAAAAAACTCCATAACATGAGGGTCGGCATTCATGCGGGCAAAAGCCGGAATATCTTCTTCTTTCCAATCGCGGAGAATTAAACGGGATGTTTCTATGTAGGTCTGCATAATAATGGTAATAAATGAGGTGCAAAGATACACCTTTTTTTACTCATTTGTGTGGTAAGGAAGTGTAAACCAAAAGCAGGAGCCTGCTCCTTCAGTTGAATCTACCCCGATTTCTCCTTCCATCTGTGTTATGATGCTTTTACAGATAGAAAGTCCCAGTCCTGTTCCCTGGGCAAAATTGTTCAGTTTTACAAAACGTTCGAATACGCTGTTTATCTTATTGGCAGGGATACCAACGCCTGTATCGCGTACATAGAACTTTATTTTCTGAGAAGATATCTGTTCGTATCCCAAAGCGATAGTCCCCTCATGGGTGAACTTTAGCGCATTATTTATAAAGTTAGTGATCACCTGCATAAACCGGTTCTTATCTGTATAGATATGGCATTCGGGGATTTGCTTTTCAAAAAGGAGCTTGATATCTCCTTTCACTTTCATACCAGTGGACTTGATAATTTCAGAGCAGACTTCATTTACATCCAAGTCCGCATATACAAAGTTGAATGTTCCTGCCTCTATCTTCGCAAGATCGAGAATATCAGATATCAGTCGCAAGAGAAGGTCATTATTATCCTGTACAATCTTGATATAGTCCTGACATTCTTCCTTGCTTTCAGTTTCTGCCAACAGGCTGGAAAAGCCGACAATCGCATTCAGCGGAGTACGGATTTCGTGACTCATATTGGCTAGGAAAGCAGATTTCAGACGGTCCAGTTCTTCCGCTTTATCACGGGCGATAATTAATTTCTGCTCAGTCTCTTTCAGAGTGGTAATATCATAATTGATACACAGCATTTCGATAATACCTTCCTCCGGACGATAATCTCTGACCATAACATTAATACTGGTCCATGTATATTTCCCGTTCTCCCTGCAGACACGGACTTCTTTCCGCAAACTGGTGGCTTTCCCTTCTCTGACTCCGCGAACAAAATTCTTCAGAACCGCCTGATCTTCGGGATGCACATACGAATAAACTCCGATAACTTCGGGCATAGGAGTCCTTTCTTTTTCACCTAAATTCCGATACCACGTATCTTGTGCATATCCATCCCTGGTCAGTACATTGAAGTGTGCAAACCCCACATTGGCATAATCGCCGATCAAGAGAAACAGATTCTCAAATTCTTGTATCTTGGTGTATGCATTGGTGGTTTCCGTCGTATCTATATTGATAAAGAGATAGTTGATAAACTGATTTTGAGAGTCATAAAGCGTGGTTACTTTAGTAGTAAGGTTAATGATCCCTTTCCGGTGGGTTTCTATATATTTATTTACTTTGGAGAAGTCATAACTTATGGAGAAGTTTACATCCTCCTGAGCCCTCAGCTTCTCTTTGATTTCCTGCGGAATATTAGGATTGTCGAACAGACTAACCCCTAAGACCTCACCTTTATCAGCCAAGCCGAATATTTCCAGTTCTTTATCATTGATATCTACCAGATAGCCATCTTTATCGTAAAGCTCGATGCCGGCCGGCAGATTCTTATAGATGTTGCGGAGAATCTTTTCGCTATGATCCAGTGCCAGGCGATCCTCTTTCGCCTGAAGTTCTGACTTACGCAGTTCTATGCAGATGCTGATAATGTTTGCCAATGAAGAAAACCATTGAAGGTCTACATTGGTCCAACTACGATAATCTTTCACCATATCGATGCCCATATACCCCCATACTCTATCTTTGGATACAAGCGGAACCGCCATTAGTGACTTAATGTTCTGTGATTCGAGCAGATTGCGATATTCCTGCGCCTCTTGGGGCATATCGTCCAAAGTATTCAGAATGATGGATTTCCTGTTTGAAACCTGTCTGTTCCACCAAAAAGACTCATCCCAAAGTATATTCTGCAGATTATTCCGCTCTTCGGATACACCTTCTGCAGTTGCCTCATACGTGCAATTCTGAACCTTTTTCTTTCTGTCTATCTCGACGATATAGGTGCGGTCTCCTCCGAACTGCCGGAGAAGATCATCTAAGATTTGATTGATAATCTCTGCTATATTGTCCGATTGCAGAAAGGCGAGCAACGAATAGGAAATGCTGTTTTGCTGATAAAGCAGGCTGTTTACATGAAAGAAGTCGATGTTTCCGCATATACTCTCCGCAGGTTTGTCCACATATTGCAGGTAGCCGAATATGTCTCTGTATCCTGCCTTATCAGGTTTTCTGAAACTGATCTTGGAATATATCCATATTTCTCCGTTTTTAGCCCGGATAGGGAACATTTGCTCATAAGTTTCAAGATTTGAATGAGAGATAAATTCGTTTCTGAGACGTGTGCGGTGATCTTCGCGTATCCTGTAGTGAAACTCTTTAAAGCTGATCCGATGGCTTTCAAGCCCTAGTAGATCAACGATAAAATCAGAGCAAATATACTGTTGATTTTTTACATCTGATTCCCACCATCCCATTTTCGCCATTTGAGTAATTTGTTGAAATCGTTCACAGTCCAAATTCAATTGCCCTTCCATATTGTTTGCTCCTGTTTTCTTTTTTAATTATAGAATACTGTCCGGCAAATATAGATATTATTTTAAAGAATAAGGGGGATTGCAGATGTTTTGAAAGGACGATGTGGTAATCCGGTATCAAAAAGTGGAAGAGTGAGCAAATGAGTACAAACAAGGACTTACTTCGTCTTTCTTTTATAAAAGGACGAAATTATACATTTTATAATATATATCAGAAGAATGAAAAATACCAAATTGTTCATGTTTGCGGCATGCACCCTTTTCTTAGCTGCGTGTGGTAAGCAAACCGTGAAAATAATGACTCCGCCGGATGCGTCAAACCGTGTTCTGTTCAGTGCGGAACAGTTACAGACTACCTTGGATAAAGCCGGTTATCAGGTAATGATGCAACAAGGGGATACCACATTCTCCGATCCTGAAATAAAGACGATTCTGCTGACGGAAGTGAATGATACGACGATTAAGAAAGAAGGCTTTCATATTACGACTACCGGCAATCTGACAAGAGTAAGCGGCAGAGACGGAAGCGGAGTTATCTACGGAAGTCGCGAACTGATAGACCGTGTGAACGACTCTGATGGCAAGCTTGACTTTCCGGAAGAGTTGAAAGATGGTCCGGAAATGGTGCTTCGCGGTGCTTGTGTCGGTCTGCAGAAGATGACTTACCTGCCGGGACACGGTGTGTATGAGTATCCGTATACTCCGGAAAGTTTCCCTTGGTTTTATGATAAGGAACAATGGATTAAATACCTCGATATGCTGGTAGCCAACCGCATGAATTCCCTGTATCTCTGGAATGGTCATCCGTTTGCATCGTTAGTCAAACTGGAAGATTATCCGTTTGCGCTGGAAGTAGACGAAGAGACGTTCAAGAAGAATGAAGAGATGTTTTCTTTCCTTACGGAAGAAGCGGACAAACGTGGTATCTTCGTGATACAGATGTTCTACAATATCATCCTTTCCAAGCCATTTGCGGAACATTATGGACTGAAAACGCAGGACCGTAACCGTCCCATCACCCCTCTGATTGCAGACTATACCCGTAAAAGCATTGCCGCATTTATAGAGAAATATCCGAATGTGGGACTGCTGGTTTGTTTGGGTGAAGCCATGTGTACGGTAGAAGATGATGTGGAATGGTTCACAAAGACCATCATTCCGGGTGTAAAAGACGGATTACAGGCATTGGGACGTACCGACGAACCGCCTCTTTTGCTGCGCGCACACGATACGGACTGCAAACTGGTAATGGATGCGGCATTGCCGATATATAAAAACCTTTATACGATGCATAAGTATAATGGTGAATCACTGACAACTTACGAGCCTCGTGGCCCCTGGTCGAAGATTCATACGGATTTAAGCTCTTTAGGATCTATTCATATCAGTAATGTACATATCCTGGCAAATCTGGAACCATTCCGTTGGGGCTCTCCGGACTTCGTACAGAAGGCGGTACAAGCGATGCACAACGTGCACGGTGCCAATGCACTGCACCTTTATCCGCAGGCTTCGTACTGGGATTGGCCATATACAGCCGATAAACTGCCGAATGGCGAACGGGAATTCCAACTGGACCGCGACTGGATCTGGTATCAGACTTGGGGACGTTATGCATGGAACAGCCATCGGGATCGTGCTGACGAGATCGGTTACTGGAATCATCAACTGGGACAGTTCTACGGAACATCCGACGAGAATGCAGGTAATATTCGCATTGCTTATGAAGAAAGCGGAGAAATTGCTCCGAAGTTATTACGTCGTTTTGGTATCACAGAAGGAAACCGTCAGACGTTATTGTTGGGTATGTTTATGAGCCAGCTTGTCAATCCGTACAAATATACCATCTATCCGGGATTCTATGAAAGCTGCGGACCGGAAGGCGAGAAGCTGATCGAATTTGTAGAGAAAGAATGGAAGAATCAGCCTCATGTAGGTGAGATGCCGCTGGATATTGTCGCTCAGGTGATTGAACACGGTGATAAGGCAATAGCAGCGATTGACAAGGCAGCCGGTTCCATCTCCTCCAACAAAGAAGAATTCGCACGTTTGCAGAATGATATGCATTGTTACCGTGAGTTTGCCTATGCGTTTAATCTGAAAGTGAAAGCTGCGAAACTGGTATTGGACTATCAATGGGGAAAAGACATGAAGAATCTGGAAGAAGCCATCCCTCTGATGGAACAAAGTCTGGAACATTACCGCAAACTGGTGGAACTGACAGACGAGCATTATTTATATGCCAACAGTATGCAGACTGCCCAGCGCCGTATTCCTATCGGCGGAGACGATGGTCATAATAAGACATGGAAAGAACTGCTGGTACACTACGAAAAAGAATTGGAGAACTTCAAGGCGAACCTTGCCATGCTGAAAGATAAGCAAAATGGCAATGCGGTGACTGAAACGGTAGAGATCGCTGCCTGGGCTCCTGCGGATGTGAACTTAATATCGAATTATCCGACAGTGAAACTGAATGAAGGAACTTCCTTGTTCACGGATCTTCCGGGCAAAATAGAAGCAATAGCTCCTGAACTGATGGGAATGAAGGCATTCCGCTTTAATGGAAATGAACAACGGGAAAAAGGAACAAGCATTATCTTTGAGACGAATGCTCCGGTCAAACTGTTGGTGGCTTATTTCAAAGACGACCAGAAGAAGTATGCCAAAGCTCCGAAGCTGGAGATTGATGCATCCGCCAATGATTACGGTCAGGCGGAACCTGTACTGACTAATGCAATCCATATCAATGGAATGCCATTAGCAAATGTACACGCATATAACTTTCCGGCAGGAAAACATACGTTGATGTTGCCCAAAGGCTACCTTCAAGTTCTTGGATTTACGGCTGCGGATATGAAAACTCGTAATGCCGGACTTGCCGGAGACGAAGAAACGATGGACTGGTTGTTTTACTAATGAACAATTGCTGTAAGCCGCTATTTAGTTTCAAAGCTTGAAACAAATAGCGGCAACTCAACAAAAAGATGATAGACAAAAGTATAATGAAGAAGTTATTACTGACATTTTTAAGTATAGCTGCCGTATGCTCACTGTATGCCCAACGTGAAGTCAAGCAGGAACGGATGGAGCAGATTTATGAAGAGGTAAAGACACCTTATAAGTACGGACTTGCTGTTGCCCCGACCGACAATTATCATAAGATTGATTGTCCTACTGTCTTTCGTCAGGGAGACAAGTGGCTGATGACTTATGTCGTTTATAATGGCAAAACCGGCACGGATGGTCGTGGATACGAAACCTGGATTGCAGAAAGTGATAATCTGCTTGATTGGCGTACTTTAGGACGTATACTTTCTTATCGGGACGGTAAATGGGATTGTAATCAGCGTGGAGGATTTCCCGCGCTGCCGGATATGGAGTGGGGTGGAAGCTACGAACTTCAGACCTACAAAGGCCGCCACTGGATGACTTACATCGGTGGAGAAGGTACAGGTTATGAAGCTGTAAAGGCACCACTCTTTGTCGGACTGGCATCTACCAAAGGAGATATTTCCACCGCTCATGAATGGGAATCTCTGGACAAACCGATTCTGAGCATCCATGATAAAGATGCGCAGTGGTGGGAAAAGTTGACTCAATATAAAAGTACCGTTTACTGGGATAAAGACAAAACACTGGGTGCTCCGTTTGTGATGTTTTACAATGCGGGAGGACGTCATCCGGAAACTGATTTAAAGGGTGAACGGGTAGGAATCGCACTTTCCAAGGATATGAAAAACTGGAAACGTTATCCCGGCAATCCGGTCTTTGCACACGAAGCGGACGGAACGATCACCGGTGATGCTCATATTCAGAAGATGGGTGACGTGTACGTGATGTTTTATTTCTCTGCCTTTGAGCCGTCACGCAAGTATAAAGCCTTTAATACGTTTGCTGCCAGTTATGATCTCGTCAACTGGACAGACTGGCATGGAGCTGATTTGATCATTCCTTCCAAGAATTACGACGAATTATTTGCGCATAAAAGCTATGTGATCAAACACGATGGAGTGGTTTATCATTTCTACTGCGCGGTGAACAATGCCGAACAGCGTGGTATCGCTGTTGCTACAAGTAAGCCGATGGGACGCTCTGCCGTTCGCTTCCCGAAGCCGGAAACGAAGAATCGCCGGATGATCACTGAACTGAATGAAGGCTGGAAAACTTGGTTAATTGACAATTCACAATTGACAATTGACAATTCAAAAAGCAATCATCAATCCCCGATTATTAATTGTCAAATACCTCATAATTGGGATGACTATTACGGTTATCGCCAACTGACTCATGGCAACCTGCACGGAACAGCCATGTATGTGAAAGACTTCTCCCTCGATAATTGTCCATTGTCAACTGTCAATTCTCAATTAAAAAAACGTTATTTCCTCCGTTTTGAGGGGGTAGGTACGTATGCTACTATTAAAGTGAACGGACATGATTTCGGACGTTATCCGGTAGGACGTACCACGTTGACACTGGATGTGACCGATGCATTGAAACAAGGAACGAACCGTCTGGAAGTAAAAGCAGAGCATCCGGAAATGATAGCCGATATGCCGTGGGTATGTGGTGGCTGTTCGTCGGAGTGGGGATTCAGCGAAGGATCTCAGCCGTTAGGTATATTCCGTCCGGTGGTGCTGGAGGCCACAGATGAGATCCGTATTGAACCTTTCGGAGTACACATCTGGAATGACGAAAAGGCGGCTAATGTCTTTGTCGAAACAGAAGTAAAGAACTATGGCAAGACTGCGGAGACAATAGAAGTAGTCAATAAGTTGAGCAATGCGGACGGTAAACAAGTATTCCGTCTGGTAGAGAAGGTTACATTGGCTCCGGGAGAGATAAAGGTGATTCGCCAACAGTCTCCTGTAGAGAATCCTGTTTTATGGGATACGGAGAATCCCTATCTTTATAAATTGGCAAGTATGATTAAGCGTGATACCAAAACAACGGACGAGATCTCTACGCCCTTCGGTATCCGTACAATCAGTTGGCCGGTAAAGAGAAATGATGGAGATGGTCGTTTCTATCTGAATGGAAAGCCTGTCTTTATTAATGGTGTATGCGAGTATGAACATCAGTTCGGGCAAAGTCATGCCTTCAGTCAGGAGCAGGTAGCTGCGAGAGTGAAACAAATGCGTGCGGCAGGCTTCAACGCTTTCCGTGATGCCCATCAGCCCCATCATCTCGATTATCAGAAATATTGGGATGAAGAAGGCGTCTTGTTCTGGACACAGCTTTCTGCCCATGTATGGTATGACACACCGGAGTTTCGTGAGAACTTTAAAAAGCTGCTTCGTCAATGGGTGAAGGAACGCCGTAATTCTCCGTCAGTAGTGATATGGGGATTGCAGAATGAAAGTACATTGCCTCGTGAATTTTCGCAGGAATGCAGTGAAATCATTCGCGAAATGGACCCGACAGCACGTACGATGCGTATCATCACCACCTGCAACGGCGGTGAAGGAACCGACTGGAATGTAATTCAGAATTGGAGCGGCACGTATGGAGGAGACGTTACGAAATACGGAAAGGAACTTTCGCAGAAGAACCAGTTGCTGAATGGAGAATACGGTGCATGGAGAAGTATTGATCTGCATACGGAACCCGGCGAATTTGAAGTAAATGGAGTATGGAGCGAAAGTCGTATGTGCCAGTTGATGGAAACAAAGATTCGTCTGGCGGAACAGGCCAAAGACAGTGTTTGCGGACAGTTCCAATGGATTTTCAGCAGCCACGACAATCCCGGACGTCGCCAGCCGGATGAAGCATTCCGGAAAATAGATAAAGTAGGTCCGTTCAACTATAAAGGACTGGTGACTCCGTGGGAAGAACCACTGGATGTATATTATATGTATCGTGCCAACTATGTACCGGCGGCAAAGGACCCGATGGTATATCTGGTATCACATACCTGGGCGGATCGTTTCGAGAAAGGACGTCGTCGGGCTACTATCGAGGCTTACAGCAATTGTGATTCCGTATTGCTTTATAACGACATGATCAATGACAAAGTGACTTATCTGGGACGCAAAAAGAATAATGGAACAGGCACCCACTTCATGTGGGAGAATCGGGATATTCGTTATAATGTACTTCGTGCTGTAGGATATTACAAAGGGAAGCCGGTCGCCGAAGACATAATTGTACTCAACGGACTGGAGCAAGCTCCCCACTTTGACGTACTATATCAGAATGCTAAACCTGTATTGAAAGGAGAAGACGGATATAATTACCTGTACCGTATCAACTGTGGAGGAGACGACTATACAGATAGTTTCGGTCAGTTATGGATGCAGGATAATACCCATTATTCCCGTTCATGGGCAGCGAACTTTAAAGAATTGAATCCATACCTTGCCAGTCAGCGCACGACGAATGATCCGATTCGGGGAAGCCGTGACTGGAAGTTGTTCCAACACTTCCGTTTTGGACGTCATCAACTGGAGTACAATTTCCCGGTAACTGACGGAACATATCGGATTGAACTCTATTTCACAGAGCCTTGGCATGGGACGGGAGGCAGTGCCTCCACCGACTGCGAGGGATTGCGCATCTTCGATGTGGCAGTAAATGATTCGGTAGTATTGGATGATCTTGATATTTGGGCAGAGAGTGGCCACGACGGAGTATGTAAGAAAGTGGTGTATGCTACTGTAAAAGGTGGAATACTGAAAATTCACTTTCCGGAAGTAAAGGCAGGACAGGGGCTGATTTCAGGTATTGCCATTGCTTCTGTTGATTCGAATCTGCAACCTACAGTATTCCCCGCATCCGACTGGAGCTGGGAAAAGGCCGGCAAAGAAGTCATGGAGAAAACTCCGAAAGAGTTGCTTCCCGAAGACAAGAATGCCCGTGTCAGTGTAGCGTATGAAGCTGAAACGGCAACCCTGAAAGGCAAGTTCCGGAAGAAAGAACATCGCAAGCAAACGGGAGTATTCTTTGATAAAGGAAAAGGGAACAGCATTGAATGGAATGTCTCTACCGGACTGGCACAGGTTTATGCCCTTCGCTTTAAATATATGAATGCTACCGGAAAACCAATACCTGTTTTAATGAAGTTCATCGATTCAAAGGGAGTAGTGCTCAAAGAAGACATTCTGACTTTCCCGGAGACACCGGACAAATGGAAGATGATGAGTACCACTACCGGAACTTTTATCAATGCCGGACATTATAAAGTATTACTTTCAGCGGAAAATATGGACGGTCTGGCTTTTGATGCACTGGATATTCAATAATAGTTGCTTCAATAAACCGGTGATTGAAATAAACTGAGTAATAAAGACGGGATACTGAAAGTTCTGCATACTTTCAGTATCCCGTCTTCTGCATTCAAACGATTTCCTATAAAATAGAATACAAATGTTATTTTTTTAAGAATCGGTATTCAAATTTTAATCTTTTGGAAGATAGGTTTTGAATAATTCATATATTTGAAATCAAAAAAGAACAAAACGATGGGAAGCGATATACCTATGTATGATTTGGAGGTTGATTATATTGTTGGAGAAGCATTTGAAGCGAATTTGCTAAATGGGTATAAGAACTATCTTAGTAAGACGGAATCCGGTTTTTTCATTCTCTGTGTAAAAGGTACGATTCAGGCAACTATTAACGGCAGTCTCTACAATATTGGTGAAAATGCCTTGCTGACTTTGCCACCTAATCATATAATGGAGATACAAGAATTTTCGCCCGACATCCATTTTTATTATGCTGGTTTCTCTCCTTTATTAATAGAAGGTATTAATCTGATGAAGGCTACCCAACATCTTCTTCTGACCATGATGGAGAATCCGGTAGTAATCTTATCTCCACTACAAGCATGTAGCTATAAGATGTTTTATGAATCATTGATTCTCTCACACACTTCACCTATAGCGCAAGCAAATAAAGAAATAACAAAGGCCACTCTCACCATGTTTCTTCAAGGGTCTACCGAGATTTATAAATTACAGAACAAGTGGTATTTATCATCTCAATCGAGGAAGTACGAGATTTATCAGGAGTTCCTGCAACTGGTCATGAAGTATTATACAGTTCATCATGGTGCCTCTTTCTATGCCGATCAGTTGGGACTTAGTCTGCCTCATTTTTGTTCAACGATCAAAAAGGCGGCCGGGAATACTCCGTTGGAGGTGATTGCTTCTGTCATTCTGATGGATGCCAAATCGCGTTTAAAGTCAGGCAACGAACCGGTGAAGAATATTGCTTTGTCTTTAGGATTCAATAATATTTCTTTCTTCAACAAGTTTTTCAAGCAACATACCGGTATTACTCCGCAGGAATATAGAGGACATTAGTCCTCCGATTGTCTTTCGAATGGCAGAGTGACAGTGAATCGGCTGCCCTTTCCCGTTTCCGACTCAACGAAAATATCTCCTTGCAGATGTTCTACGATTGTTTTGCAGGGATATTCAGTAAATGTCCCTCTTTCTTATAAATTAAGAGAAAAGTTTTACTT